>NZ_JAJUOS010000004.1 GCF_021378075.1 Rhodobacter flavimaris
CCCCGATCGCATAACAATGCCCTCGGGGCCCGACGCAAACGCGTCACCGTCGCGGGGTGGAGCAGCCCGGTAGCTCGTCAGGCTCATAACCTGAAGGTCGTAGGTTCAAATCCTACCCCCGCAACCACTTCAAACGAACACGCATCGAGACCCTCAACGGCATCCGGCTGTGCAAGGCCAATGAGCGCCGTGATCGCGCCTTCGAGTTCGACCGTTACCTTCTCCGCATCAACGTGAATCGTCACCGAGCTGATCAGGCCCCGGATGGTCTCCAGCGCTGCTGTGCGGATGGCCGGATCGGAAAGGGTCTGCGCGAGGGCCGTGACCTTGCGCCGGGGGACGACAAGGCACTCACTCAAATCACCAAGGAGATGCTGGCATGCGGGTTTCATCAGGGCCAACGATCACTCGTACCGCGCACAAAGGTCGAGAAAATGACCGCAACCTGTTTCGATCACAGTCACGCTAGAAATCTCTTGCAAAACCGGAGCCGTTCAAAAATGACAAGACGCTACGGCGCACTGACGGTGGTAAGCGAGGCCGTAGCGAGCAGGATGATCACGAGCAGAACGGCCTCCAGCTTGAGAGAAAAGCACATCTGTGCGCCAGCCTCCGGTGCGCCCTGAAGCAGGGCCGGGGTCAGCCGGAGCTTGTTCCATGCCGCCAAGCCCAGCACGCCGGAGAAGAGCGCAAGTTTGACCGCAAAAAACTGATTGTAGGCATGTCCGCTCAAGGTTAGCCGTCCGGCCGTCAGGATGGCGAGCGTCACAAGACCTGCGAACATCAGGCCCGCAACGACCCAGAGCGCCTTCCGTCCGAACTCCTCGGCAAGGGCGCCCGCAGTTTTGGGTACGTACTGAGCCGAAAGACGATGCAGGGGGATGAATGCCCCGATCCAGAACGCCAGTCCGAGAATATGCGCGGTAATCAGAAGTCCCAAAGCCAGTCGCGGTTCTTCCAGCGCATGCCCCCGCATGGCAAAGGAGGCCGCAACGAGCAGTGTCCCAAACGCCGCCGCGATCTGCCCCGATCGAGTCGGAATCATGATCGTGCAGACCAGGGCGAGCCCGATTAGACGCAGGACAATCGCAAAGCCAAGGGGACTCTGGATGACCATATTCATCATCATCGGCTCCATCGCGCCTGCCCATGTGCCCCCCATCAGGAAGCTGGCGCGGATCGGCAAGCGCAGGAGCGACAAGACTGCGGCAGCAATAGCCATCACGCCCGCGGTTTTCCTGAGGGGCCTCTGTTCAGCTTCTGGAATTTGCTTCAAGAACAGAACCGCCAAAGCGGCACCCGCAGCAAGCAGAGTCGACGCATAGACCAACGCCTTTACGCAGATCGACAGCCACGTGATCCCATCCGCAGATGCAAGTGTCTCCAGCATGGCCGCTCAGTCGGTCACTTCAAAAGAAAATCTGCCCTGCATCGGGTGGCCGTCATCCGCCAGCCCACGCCATTCCACCGTGTAGATTCCTGAAGGTAACGCGGGAGGGACCGCATCGAACGCTGTAACGGGCTGCATGCCGTCGTGCCGCGTCAGCGCGTGCTCGTTGCCATCTTGATCGGTCAGTGCGATCAGCGTCACCCTCATGGGCATATCGAAGTTCATCCCGAGCGTTTCGGGTGGGGCCGTCAACACCGCGCCATCGGCCGGACGTGTGCCTTCCTTCTCTGCATGCGCAAGGGCTGCCTGCGATGCCGCGCCGACCGCCAGTAAGGCTCCGAGGGCTGCCCGGATGAGATAAGTCATGCGATTGTCCTTGTTTGTTTCGATCATTTGATAGCTTTGGCACGTCGTGCCAGTCCCGCGCATTGGACCATGGCGTCCGCGTCTGCCGTTGTCAGCCCCTCTCGGGCGGGCATATGACTAAAGAACAATAGTGCCCTCCTGAAATTGCGGCCCCGGCAGTCCGGTCCAGAAAACGTATTTCATGGCCGCCATCCGTCGCGTGGGTGGCAGCAGGCTGGCGCGCGGTGGTGCCGCCTGCTGCGTCCAGGGTTACTCGGGCAGCATCGCGCCGATCGCGTACATGCCGTCATTGCCCTTGATCAGCATCAGGGTCACCGTATCGCCAGGCACGACATCGCCCATCATTTGCGCGTCTTCTGTCATGGCGATGTCCATGGTCATTGCCGGCCACCCGATTTCCGGGATCGGTTCATGGCTTACGTTTGCCTTACCGTCGGCGATCGAGTTAACGACGGCTCTGGCGTGGACAGCACTCTGCATCTGTGTGTCCGACATGGGCATGTTGGAATGATCCATGCTGCTATGGTTCATTTGTGCGAAGGCCGCGGGCGCGGCGAGAAGAGTGGAGATGAGCACAAGGGTAAGGCGTTTCATGAGGTTCCTTTCGCGTTAAGGTTTAGGCTTCGGGGTCATTCCGCCAGGACATGCGCTGCATCCGCAGCCGGCGCTGTCCGGGCGCTATTCTCAAGCTCGCTATTGACCCGGTTCAGGGCGAGCCGCTTCCAGATCACGAAGATCGAGGGGATCACGAGGAGCGTCAGAAGCGTTGCTGTCGCCATGCCGCCGACCATCGGCGCCGCAATCCGCTGCATGATCTCGGACCCGGTACCGCTGCCATACATGATCGGGATCAGCCCGGCGAAGATGGTCGCCACGGTCATTACCTTGGGCCGTACACGCAGGAGCGCGCCTTCGAAGACGACATCCTCTACATCGGCGGAGGTCAACCTGCGCGCCTGCTCGATCGCGGCCTTCTTACGCTTTTCCCAGGCCAGATTGAGGTATAGCAACATGACGATGGCAGTCTCGACGGCAACGCCAGCCAGCGCGATAAAGCCGACCAGAACTGCGACCGAGATTTCAAAGCCGAGATACCACAGGAACCAGACGCCCCCCGCCAGTGCGACCGGCAGGGCGGCGAGGATGATTCCCACCTCGATAACCCGATTGAAGGCCATGAAGAGCATCAAGGTGATGATCAGCAAGGTAGCTGGAGCGACCAGCTTCAGGCGCTCCTGCATCCGCTCGATATACTCGTACTGGCCGGACCAGGTGACAGAATAGCCGGGCGGCAGGGTCACCTGGTCCGCGACCAGCTGCCGCGCCTCGGCGACATAGCCGCCCAGATCACGCCCCGCGATGTCGATGAACACGAATCCGGTACGGCGCGCATTTTCCGACCGGATCATGCCCGGACCGTCCACCACCCTGATCTCGGCCATGGCACCCAGTGGGATATGCGCGCCAGAGGGGGTGACTACAGGCAGGTCACGCAGCCGTTCGGGGCTGTTACGCCATTCCTGCGGATAGCGCAGATTGATCGGGAAGCGTTCCAGCCGCTCGACGGATTCCGAGACCTGCATGCCACCGATCGCTGTCTGAACCACGTCTTGCACGTCGCGCACGCTCATCATGTAGCGGGCAGCGGCATCGCGATTCACGTCGATCTCGACAAAGCGGCCACCGATGGGGCGCTCGGCATAGGCGGAGGCCGTGCCCGCAATTCCCGCCACGACGCGCTCGATCTCGATGCCGATCTGTTCGATTACGCTCAGTTCGGCACCCGAGATCTTGACGCCCACAGGCGTCTTTATCCCGGTCGCCAGCATGTCGATACGGTTCTTGATCGGCTGAATCCAGACATTGGTGACGCCGGGGATTTGCACGACGCGATCAAGCTCGTCGCGGATCTTTTCCATGGTCATGCCGACGCGCCATTCGTTCTGCGGTCGCAACTGGATGGTGGTCTCGATCATCGTCAGCGGGGCCGGATCAGTGGCCGTCTCAGCGCGCCCGAGCTTGCCATGGACGGTCAGAACCTCCGGTACGGTCGCGATCAGTCGATCGGATTGCTGCAGGACTTCGCGCGCCTTGCCGATGGACACACCCGGATAGAGCGTCGGCATATAGAGGAAGTCGCCCTCGCTCAGCTCCGGCATGAACTCGGTCCCGATCCGTTGCAGCGGCCACCACATGGAGACCACCAGGACACCCGCCAGCACTGTCGTGACCCAAGGCCAAGCGATGGCCGCATCCAGAAAGGGGCGGTAGATCCAGATTACGATCCGGTTCAGGGGGTTTTTGTGTTCCGGCAGAATCCGCCCGCGCACGAAATACCCCATAAGCACCGGGACCAACGTGATCGACAAGATCGCTGCAGCCGCCATGGCGTAAGTCTTTGTGAAGGCCAGCGGCTTGAAGAGACGTCCTTCCTGGCTTTCGAGAACGAAAACTGGAAGGAAACTGACGGTGATGATCGCCAGAGAGAAGAAAAGGGCGGGACCGACTTCGATGGCGCATTCCGTAACGATGCGCCATCGGTTTTCATAGGTCAGCTTTTCCTTCTCAAGCCGCCTGTGCATCGCCTCGATCATCACAATCGCTGCATCCACCATCGCGCCGATCGCGATGGCGATCCCGCCGAGGCTCATGATGTTGGCGTTCACGCCCTGCACTTTCATGATGATGAAAGCCGCGAATATGCCCAAGGGTAGCGACAACAGGATCACCAGTGACGAGCGAACGTGCAGCAGGAAGGCGGCACAAACCAAAACGACGACGATGAATTCCTCGGTCAGCTTGCTTTGCAGGTTCTCGATCGCGCGTTCGATCACACCGGCGCGATTGTAGGTTGTGACGATCTCGACGCCCTCGGGCAGCGACGAGCGCAGCTCCTCTATCCGCGCCTCGACCGCCTTGATGGTGGCCAGCGCATTGCCACCCCAGCGCAGGATGACGACGCCGCCGACAGCGTCACCTTCGCCATCCAGCTCGCCCACGCCCCGCCGCATCTCGGGTCCAAGCCGAATGTCTGCGACGTCACCAAGCGTCAGCGCCGCACCTCTCTGGTTCACCATCAGGGGCGCCTTCGCCAGATCATCCAGGTCGTCCACATAGCCGGTGGAGCGGACCATGTATTCGGCCTCGCCCATCTCGATCACCGATCCGCCGGTCTCGCGGTTGGCGTTTTGGATCGCATTGCGGATCTGCGCCAAGGTCACGTCATAGGCCCGCAGTTTGTTGGGATCGACGACGACCTGATACTGCTTGACCATGCCGCCGATGGTCGCGACTTCGGAAACACCGTCGACGGTCTGCAATTCGTATTTCAGGAACCAGTCCTGAATCGTGCGCAGTTGTGCCAGATCATGCCCGCCTGTGCGGTCAATCAACGCATATTGATAGACCCAACCCACCCCGGTCGCATCCGGGCCAAGCTGTGGCGCCACACCTTCGGGCAGGTTGGCCGTAATCTGGCCAAGATACTCCAACACTCGCGTGCGCGCCCAGTAAAGGTCCGTGCCATCCTCGAAGACGACATAAACGTAGCTGTCACCGAAAAACGAAAACCCGCGCACAGTGCTGGCACCGGGCACCGCCAGCATCGCGGTCGCGATGGGATAGGTGACCTGATCTTCCACCACCTGCGGGGCCTGCCCGGCAAAGGGTGTCCTCACGATCACCTGCACGTCTGACAGATCGGGGATCGCGTCCACCGGGGTTTCGCGGATCGCCCAGATGCCCGCGATACCCATCATGAGCGCTAGCGCCAGAATGATCACGCGATTGGCGATAGAGGCTCGGATGATGGCCGCGATCATTGCTGAACCTCATGTTCGCGGGTGCCGATCAAACTCATCGAGAGGTCCGGGTTACGCTGCAGAAGCAGCGTGATCTCGCTCCCGACCGGAAGCCATGCGGTGTCGACACTGTCATGGACGGGAAAGTCCATCGTCATCCCCGGCATGCCGATCTCGATCAGGGGCCCGTGAGTGATATTGGCCATGCCCGCATCAGGGTCGATCGAGTTGATTGTTCCGCTGACTTCCAGCGGGGGCGCAGACGGCTCGAGCGCCTGGAGGATCATCGTCATCCCGTCCGGACGAGCGAAGGTCAGTTCAGCCTCGACACCGATGGGCACCAGTGTCAGGTCGAGCGACGCTTCCGTCGCGAATTCCATCGTCATCCCGGGCATACCGATTTCGATGATCGGGCCGTGGGTTATGGTTGCCTTTCGGGTCGCTTCATCAATTGCTTCTATGGTTCCCATCACGACAATTGCCGGCGCTGAAGCCGCTGTCGGTTCTGACGCGGTTGTTTTCGGCATGACGGGCGACGGCTCAACCCCGTCCGCGCGCACTGCAACTATGGTGAAGAGGCCGTCGTCGCCCTTGCTCAGGTCGAATTCGATCGGCGCGTTCACCGGCACCGATTCCGGATCAAAGCCCGCAACGGGCATGTCCATCTGCATCGCCGGCCAGCCGAGTTCTGCAATCGGATCGTGCGACAGCGTCAGCTTGCCCTCAGCCGTTACGGCGATCACGGTTCCGGTTCCGGTCGCCGCGATGCCATCATCCATCCCAAGTTCCATCAGACCAAGAAGCCCGTCTGCGCCGCGGGCCGCACGAAAGGTAACCTGGGTGCCCGGCTCGAGCCGATCCAGAGCAACATTCGCGCGGACCGGAAAGCGCGACGTCATTGCGGGCCAGTCCAGGCTCTCAAGCGCTCCGTGCCGTATCGTCGCCACGCGCGCCTCCCGGTCCAGCGCGATCAACTCTCCCGAGCCCTGCGCTGGGGCTTCATCGGTTGGTGCCATGCGCATAAGGCCGGCGCTAAGCGCGCTCTCGCTGTCGATGAGAAACTGCGCCGAGGCCACGACTTCTTCGCCCGGAGCAAGGCCTTGAAGCACCTCAGTACGCCCGCCCTCGCCAAAATTGTCGCGCAGACCGGCCGTGATCAGCCGGGGCACGAAAGTGCCTTCGCCGGTTCTCAGGATCACCCGCTCGGCCGTGCCTGTGCGGATGATCGCCTCGGAGGGAACGGTCAACGCCATTCGCGCATCGGGGGAGACCAGGCTGACAGTGCCAAACATGTTGGGCCGCAAAAGACCCTCTGCGTTGTCGAAACGCAGGCGAACCGGCAATGTGCGGGTCTGCGGGTCCAGTTCGGGATAAATGTAGTCGATCGTGCCCTCGAACGTCCGGCCAGGCAGATGCTCGAAACGCGCGATGGCACGCATGTCATCCGTGATGCGCGCGATATCGCGTTCGAAAACATCCACGATCAGCCAAACGCTACTGAGGTCGGCGATAGATACGGCTTGTGTGCCGGGTTGCAGGAACATGCCATCGGCGGCGGCGAGGCCGATCACGACGCCATCCCGTGGAGCCTCGACCCGAATGCGTCGCGCGACTTCGCCGGTTTTTTCGATCTCTGCGATCTGGTGCTCTGTTGCGCCATGGCTGCGCAATTTGTTGCGCGCCGCTTCCCCCGACAGCCCGACGCCCGCCTCGCTCGCTCTAAGAAAGTCAAAGCTCGCGATGCCAAACTCGGGGGAGAACAACTCGAACAGTACGTCACCCTTCCGAACCTGATCGCCGACGGCACGCACATTGAGGACTTCAATCCACCCATCAACCCGCGTGTGGACATGACTTGTCGAATGTTCGTCATATCCCACGAACCCGACCGTCTCGATCCGGTGAGAAGTCTCCGACATTTGCGCTAGCGCAGTCCGGACCCCGATGGCATTGATCTCAGCGGCCGAGAGCGTCACCTCGGCGGGATCTCCCGTAGGTTCTTGCCCCGCGTAGACCGGGATCAGGTCCATCCCCATGGGCGACTTCCCAGGCCCTGGTTGCCGGAAATTCGGGTCCATCGGAGCCACCCAGTAAAGGATTTCCGGCCCCGCGCCGCCAGCCTTTTCCGCCGGGTTAAAATAGAGCCGCTCCAAAGAGATGCCCCCACCCACGCCCGCGGCAAGCGCGAGCATACTCAGGGCCGCATATCGTCCACGCATGAGTTACCTCTGTCTGGACCTGCATCGGCGGCAGGTCGCGTCCAATCAAACAACGGAGCCGATGCATGAATCGCATCAACCGCTCGAGTGGATGATCAGACGAGGCGTGGTGGGCGGTCTTGGGGTATCGAAGGACGCGACAAGACTGCGCTATCATTCTTGAAAAGATAGCTCTGGGCAGTCGGAGCGCCGTAGAGGTTGGTGTTTGTCAGGCTCTCAGCGCCATGAAAGCAGCATGGGGCGCCAGAACAATGAGCCATGGCGTCATAATCGGGGCATGACTCGCCAACACCAGAGGCAGCAAGCTCTGAGGGCATCATCGAGTGGCCAGAGTGATGGGCCGTTTGGGTCCGAAGCTCATCATGCTCGACAGCGGCGGCCCCTGCGTAGATCAACGACTGGGGCGCAATCAAACCCAGGAAGAGCATCAGCCCCACCATCCGTCTGGTCGCCTTAGCGAGGAATCGTAACCAACGCGCTGCCATGATGGACGGATACCCGAGAAATTCTCGAAAGAAAATAAAATGTTTGTGAGGGCCGGGCGCATACACTCGCCCTTGGTTTTGAGTGTCCCCGTGCTGAGCCTACCAGATCTGAGGCACCCGACGAGATGTTCGTGAAGATCATCGGCGAACGCCACTATCTTACCTTTGGCGGGCCGTTGATCACGAAGGCGAGGTGCTGGTAAGCTTCACGACTACGATGAGGCGGGACAAGAAAGCTGCACTGAAATTCCTATAGAAAGCAAAGAAAAGGCATGGTCGCGCTGACCTCTTTGTGACGGACAAGCCTCGGTCGAATGGTGCGGCCTTCAAGGATCTCGGCGTCGAGGACAATTAGGAGACGGGGCGTCGGCTCAACAATCGGGCCGAAAATTGGCACCTTCCGTTCCGACGGCGCGAGCGGGCAATGCTCCGCTTCCGTCGGATTAAAAGTCGACAGAAATTCGTCGTCATCCACGCATCGGTTCTGAACCACTTCAACCAGGAACACAGCCGCTAAAGTAAACCTCTCTTCAAGCTGAACCGCGCCGCCGCTCTCGCAGAGTGGCGCAAGCTTGGAGTGGCATAAAGTTCAGGCTCACTTTCCATTCGGAGTCTAGTTCGAATTTGTCCGGCTGCACCTTTGGGTAGTCCCCTCAAAATGGAAATATGATTGAAGGGATCCTCGTCAGGCGGTTGAGTTGACTTGGGGGGCGGATGGCAGTTTTCAGAAGCGACAGGACAGCTGCGGTCGGATCCTGTGGCTGCGAGCTCCCGCAACCAAATATTCTACATAAAGACAATCACTTAGTCTCGAAACTCGCGGGGCTTTTTGCATTTGAACTGGCGAGCTGGAAGCACTCCGGAAGCAAGTGAAGGCATTTGGGGGTGTGGCGAAGATGCAACGGACAATGACGCTGCCGTGAATTTGCCCATTACTGCTGATCATGAGCGCAGGCTACATAGGGGTCGTCGGGGCGGCAATCCTTGGACCGGCGCTGTCGCGGGCCGGACTCGATCTGGCCGTGATCCCCGCTTGGTTACTTCTGCTTGGCCTTCTTTGGATCATGCCCGTCATGGGACAAATGGGAGCGAACCCAATCCTTACCATGTCACTCGTGGCGCCACTTCTGCCTCCGGCGGCGGAGATCGGTATTGAGCCGGCCGCCCTTGCTGTTGCCTTGCTCTGTGGCTGGGCGATGACTGGCTTGACCTCGCCGTTCACTGCGACTAACCTGCTGATCGGCCGATTTGGCGCGATCAGAACGATAGATGTTGGTTGGGTGTGGAACCGAAGCTACTTTCTTATCACGGTTACGCTTCTGTCGGTTTGGACCCTCATTCACGCATACTGGCTTGGTCCTTGACGAGCACCCGTTGCCAGCATGTGGTGATACGCAGCCAAACGGCGTAGGGCGGACGGCTCAGCAGCACCGGTATCGGCGCTGACTTGACGCGAAGTCATGAAATACTCGGGTGAACAGCTGAATTTACTCAAAACAGGGGGTTCAGCGTGCGGGCGAACTGATTGAGTTACCTTTATCTCAACCGGCTGGACGTTATCATTGGTTGAAGCGTGTCACACCGAAAGACCCACCGCCTTCGGGCTACACTTGCTTTTCAGATGAGTTGCTCTGCGAGATCGCCAAAATCACGCGCTACGATATCGAACTCTTCATCAAAATCGGTGCCCGAGTAATCTTCGCCCGGATCTTCCAGTCGCGGGAGGATGTATGCTGACCGATATCCGCTCGCGATTGCTGCGCGGAGATCGCTTGGATGGGCCGCGACCATCATGATTTCATTCGGTGAGTTGTCGAGGACCTCGGCCGCACGGATGTAACAGCGGGGATCGGGTTTGTAGACGCCGAGAACGTCACATGACAGGATCAAGTCCCAATCAATCCCGTTCCTTCGCGACGATCCGACAGCCATGGTGCAACTGAGAATAGTCAGCGGAGCTACTACGTATTTCGTCCGGAGCAAGGCGAGAGCCTCCCTTGCTCCGGACCAAGCCGGCATGTTGCGCCAAGCGCGACCAAGTGTGCCTGACGCGTCCATGGGCAGTTCGCCCAGACCCGCTTCACGCCAAGCCGCCGCAACGACCCGAGTCAGCATTTGGTCCGATGTGTGCCAGGGTTCGGTTCCTCGCATTACGGCAGTGTTCAACTCGAGGAACTTCGCGCGACAGGTCATCGAAAATGCTGCCTTGTCGACTTGCGGTGCAAGTTCCTCCGGAAGCACCTCGGTGAGTGCTTCGACGATAGCGGTGTTCCAGTCGAAGACGGTGCCGCCGATATCGAAGATCAATGTTCGAACTTCACGCTCCATGGAACTTTGTCTCCGCTCCAGACCGCTTCATACAGAATATCCTGTCATTGCGACGACAGCTAGGAAAACTCCGGCAAGCCGCGACCCGATTGTGCCTATGGGCTGCCCGTTTCCTGGCGTTCGCTAGACACACGATGTGAGACGATCGAGCGTGGGGACGTGACGCTCTGAACTGAAAAGGCCACTTACTCGTTTGCATCTTTCGAAAACAAGCATGTCGCGCGGGGCACTTGGAGCGTTCGCAGGCTTTCATGCAGCCTGAGCGGACAACCGTCCGTCGCAGGTGCGGAAGCGCGCCAGCCAAAATCCGCAGAAATCGGCCCCTATGCAAAGCCGCCGGAAGAGTTCGCAATGCCGAACCGATCTGTGAATGCCGCCGCCGATACAACTCATTTTGGGGGAAATGATCAGCTTTTCCCGTTTGCACGTGGCGGCTTGGCCGGGGCGCGATTTGGAATCACGTCAGTTGGTTAACTGACCCGGATCACTCCGGATGCGCTCCCGCGTCGCCGACAGGCTTCGTGAACAAGATCCATTCGCTGGCATCGACATCCCAGTCGCCTTTGACAACTGGACGGCGGGCAACCGGTCGGTAACCCTTTGCCGAATAGAGGCGGAGCGCATCTTTATGCGTATCCTCGGCGATCAGGCTAATGGTGTCGTGACCGGCGGCAGCGGCGATTTCTTCAGCGTGGGCCAACAGGGCGCTGCCCAAACCCTTGCCGCGAAAGGCCTCGTAGGTGGCCAGAACGTTCAGATACCATGACCCCGGTGCGAGAGCCTCCAGTTCCAGCAGTGGCACGAAAATCGGCGGCGTGTCCGGGGCGATCGGCCCGGGTTCGTCCTCGGCGGCATATCCGAGCAGGCAGGCGCCGACTGCGCCATCGACTTCGGCCAGCCAGGCGTTGCTGTAGGAGAAGTTCCCGCTATCGCGCGCCGCGCGTTCCTGTCCGAGCGCCCAAGGGTCGCCCTCAGGGCCGACTGTCTTTCGCCAGAAATGCAGCGGCAGGTCATCGGCCGCCATGTTGATGAAGCGCACCAGATGGGGGGCATCCGATGCCGTCGCCTTGCGGATTTCCATAGTCATTCCTCGTCCCTGCCTGTTCCGGTATTTGACCGATTTGGCGTCCACTGGCCAGTCCCCTCGGCTATCATGCAATCGATCATATCATCTGGCTTGCGCTACGCGCAGGCGCCGCCTACCAAATGCTTTGACCAACGAGGCGCCTCACGAGGATAGAAATGAGCGATACGGTTTTCCGCTTCCCCGCACCCGGCCCGGAGCCCATCACCGCCGATCTGGACGGCTGGACGAAGATCGAGGGCAACCCGACAATGCGCTACTGGGTGCAGCATAGCTCGCTCGACGGCAGCATGATCTCGGGCACTTGGGAGGCCACGACCGGCACCTGGCGCGCGAGCTACCAGTTCTACGAGTTCGTTCACCTGATCGAGGGCCGCATCACCATCACCCCCGACGGCGGTGAACCGGTGACACTGATGCCTGGCGACGCCTTCGTGGTCGAGCCGTCTTTCAGGGGTACCTGGACTATTGAGGAGCCGGTGCGCAAGCACTTCGCCATCAAGTTGAAGTAAGTGATGCCGCTGTTCCGGTGATCCTTTCGCGCCCATGACGGGGGCAGGACGGCAGCCGGAATTCTCGGGATATGCCCCACATGACCACCGCCGATCTGATCCTGACCCATGCTCGCGTCCTGACCATGGACCCGGACCGCCCCCGCGCCGAGGCGGTTGCAGTTGCGGGTGAGCGCATCCTCGCTGTGGGTGGTGCGGCAGAGATCGCGGCGCTGGCGGGGCCCAGAACCCGGATCATCGATGCGGGTGGGCAAACGGTGTTGCCCGGTTTTTTCGAGGGGCATGTGCATCTGGGGCTTGGCGGTGCAGACCTCACGCATCTTCACATCGGCCATCTGCACGGCGCCGAGGCGGTCGCCACCGCTTTCCGCGACTTTGCCGCTGAGAACCCCGACGCGCCGCTGCTTATGGCGCAGGAGGCGCATTACGGTATCCTCGACAAACCCACCACGCGCCACGACCTCGACGCGATGATCGCGGATCGTCCCATCGCGATGATGGCGCCCGATCTGCACACGGTCTGGGCCAACACCGCCGCGCTCGAGGCCGCCGGGCTGCTGCATGGCGCCGAGATGCCGCATGGCCACGAGGTCGTGATGGGGGAAGACGGCCTTGCCACTGGCGAATTGCGCGAGTTCGAGGCCTTCGGTCCGTTGATCGCCTATTCGGGTGAGGGGCGCATCAACCTTGGCATCGCCACGGGCGAAGAGCCCGATCCCTGGCCCACGGAGACCGAGCGCGCCGCCGACAAGGCGCTGCTGCTGAAAGGGATGGAGCATTGCGCGGCGCATGGCGTGACCAGCCTCGTCAACATGGACGGCAACCGCTACACGCTAGAACTGCTGTCTGAGATGCAAGCCGAGGGTACGTTGGCACTACGGGTCAAGGTGCCCTTCCATTTCAAACCGCACATGGAGCTGAGCGCGCTTGATCGCGCCTCGGCGATGGCCTCGGACTTCGACGATGACTGGATCAGTTCCGGCTTCGTCAAGATGTTCATGGACGGTGTGATCGACAGCAGCACCGCTTACATGCTCCAGGACTATCCCAGCCAGCCAGGCCACCGGTCAGAGCCGCTTTTCGCGCCCGAGCTTTTCAAGGAAATCGCCACCGAGATCGACCGGCGCGGCTTGCAGATTGCAGTTCATGCCATCGGAGACGGTGCGGTTCGAACGGTGATTGACGGTTATCAGGCCGCCCGCGCAGCCAACGGCCCCCGCGATAGCCGGCACCGTATCGAGCATATAGAGCTGATCGACCCAGCCGATGTCCCGCGGATGGGCGCGCTTGGTATCACTGGCAGCCTGCAACCGCCCCATGCGCCCGGAGCGATGGATTTCCCGCTGCAACCGACGCTGTCGCTGATCCGGGAGGAGCGTTGGGTGGATGCCTACCAGTGGCGCAGCCTCGCCGAGGCGGGTGCCCCCGTCGCTTTCTCAAGTGATTGGCCAGTGGCAGACGTTTCGGTGCTGCGCGGCATTACGGCGGCACTGACACGCGCGCCCTACGATGGCGCCCGCGACGAACGGCTGTCCCAGATGGAGACGTTGCGCGCCTATACCTCGGGCGCAGCCTGGGCGGCACATCGCGACCACGTGACGGGAAGCCTGCGTCCAGGACTTGCCGCAGACCTCGTAATGCTGGGCGGGGACATAGAAGCCACGGCCCCAGACAAGATTTCCGATCTGGGAGTGATCCTGACGATTTGCGGTGGCCGCATCATCCATGGTGCTGGATTTTCCGCCTGACCAAACTGATCGCTGTCGGTTGAGCCACATAAACGAGGGCGCAGTTCTGCTGGGCCGTCTAGAGCTCGTTGCGGTTTGGATCCCCTTGCCGCGCGTTAACAGGATCCGCTCTTGCACATCATTCGAACGCCCTGTCGCGACGCGGGCGCAAGTTACGCAATGCAAGCGCGACCAGGAACAGCGCCGTCAGGATCAACACGATCGTCGGCGCAGGTGCCGCGTCTAGCCAGAAGGACGCATAGGTCCCGGTGATGCCTGCAAATACGGCTACAACCACAGAGGCCACAAGCATGGAGGCGAAACGCCGTGTCAGCAGGAAGGCAACGGCGCCCGGAGCAATCAGGTAGGCAATCGACAGGATGATGCCCACCGACGACAGCATCGACACGATCGTTGCGGAAAGGATCGCGAGCAGGCCGTAATGTATCCAGCCGACCGGCAGCCCGATCATCTGCGCCTGCACCGGGTCAAAGCTATGGGCCAGAAAATCACGCCACTTGATCGCGAGGATCAGGGTCACCCCGCCAGAGATCAACCCGGCAGCCCAGAGTTCACCCGCGTCCACTCCGAGCATGTTGCCGAACAGAATGTGGTCAAGGTGGATCGATGACTCGATCTGCGTGTAGATCACGATGCCTGCGCCGAACATCCCCGAGAATACAATTCCCATCACGGTGTCCTGCTTGATCCGAGAGTGGTCCTTGATAAATCCCGTGATGAGGGCACAGAAAAGCCCTGCCAGAAACGCCCCGATTATCAAGGGTATCCCCGCGATATAGGCCAGCACGACACCGGGCAGAACCGCGTGGCTCATGGCATCCCCCATCAGCGACCACCCCTTCAGCACGAGGAAGGCACTCAGCATCGCCGCCGCGGGAGCGATCAGCACCACGACCAGCAGCGCGTTCTGCATGAAGGGAAACTGAAATGGCAGGAGCAGATCGCTCATTGAGCTGGCCTCCTCAAGGCGGCTTTCGCCCGTGCTCGCGCCGCCAAAAGCCCGTGTTTGGGCGCCAGGACCAGCGCGATGGCAAAGAGGGCGGTCTGCAAGCAGACGATGACGCCGCCCGTCGCTCCATCAAGGAAATAGCTGACATAGGCTCCGAACGCCGAGGTGATCGATCCGATCGCCACCGACAGTATCAGCAGCGACAGGAAGCGGTCAGTCAGCAGATAGGCGGTAGCCCCAGGGGTAACGACAAGCGCTATGACCAGGAATGCGCCGACCGTCTGCATCGCCGCAACGGTGACTGCCGACAGCAGCGTGAAGAACACCAGCTTCAGCGCGGTGACGTTCAGCCCGATCGACCGGGCATGGGCCTCGTCGAAGAACACCGCCAGAAGATCGCGCCATTTCGCAAGCAATACGACCAGTGACACGCCCCCAATGATCGCAAGCTGCAGCGTGTCGCCGGGTGTGATCGCAAGGATATTCCCCATGATGATCGTCTGGATCGACACGGCCATCGGGTTCAGGGACGCCATGAAGAGTCCGAGGCCGAAGAACGCGGTGAAGATCAGGCCGATGACCACATCCTCTTTCAGGCCGGACCTTTGGCGCAAAAATAGCATCGACAGCGCAGCGAGTCCCCCGGACAGGAAGGCACCGAGCGCGAAGGGCAGTCCGAGCATGTAGGCCCCCACCACGCCGGGGACCACCGAATGGGAAAGGGCGTCACCGATCAGCGACCAGCCCTTGAGCATCAAATACGCCGACAGAAAGGCGCAGACAGCCCCAACCAGTGCCGAGACCCAGATAGCGGTTGTCATGTAGCCATACTGAAATGGCTCCAACCAAGTCATGTAGAGTGCCCCTTAACCGTTCGGGCGCGATCATCGTAGATAACCAGTGGCCGTTCATCGTCTGTGAAGATGTTGAGCTTGCGTGGGTCCTCATCCTCGTGCAGCCGCTGTCCCTCCAGCAGGAAGTGCCGCAAAACGCCACCGAAGGCTTCCTTCAGGTTCTCGGGGGTAAATACCTCCGCCGTGCGTCCGTGGGCCAGCACGGTTCCCTTCACCAGGACAACATGGTCACAAAACTCGGGAACTGATCCGAGGTTGTGCGTGGCGACCAGCATGACCCGCCCTTCCTCGCGCAGGTCACGCAAGAGGGCGATGATCTGTTCTTCGGTCGTCACGTCTACACCCGTGAAGGGCTCGTCCAGCAGGATGACCTGAGCATCCTGCGCAAGTGCCCGCGCGAGGAAGACGCGCTTTTTCTGCCCTCCGGACAGCTCGCCAATCTGGCGGCGGCGCAATTCGCTTATGTCCACCCGTGCGAGCGCTGCGGCGACGGCTTCGTGATCGGCAGGCCGTGGCCTGCGCAGAAAGCCCATATGACCGTAACGCCCCATCATCACCACGTCCTCGACCAGCACGGGGAAAGTCCAGTCGACCTCTTCGGCCTGCGGGACATAGGCAATGGCCTGGCGCTTCATCATCGTACGGACCGGTTCGCCAAGGATTTCGATCTTGCCCGTCGAGACCGGGACGAACCCCATGAGAGCCTTGAACAGAGTCGACTTGCCGGCTCCATTCACTCCGACCAGGGCCGTGATCGTTCCGCGCGGAATCGTAAAGCTGGTGTCGCGCAGCGCGGTGTGGCCATTGCGGTAGGTGACTGTCAGGCCTTGGGCGCGGATGCCGACGTCAGTCATTCCTGCAACCCACCCACGATCGTTTCGGATGTGACCCGCAACAGGTCCAGATAGGTCGGCACCGGGCCGTCGGGTTCCGAAATACTGTCGACGTAGAGTACGCCGCCATATTCCGCACCGGTCTCACGCGCAACTTGGCGCGCCGGTTTGTCTGAAACCGTGCTTTCAGAAAAAACCACGGGGATATTATGTGCGCGCACTGTATCGATCACCGCGCGCACCTGCTGCGGCGTCCCCTGCGCATCGGCGTTGATCGGCCAGAGGTACACTTCCTGCAGATCGAAATCGCGGGCGAGGTATGAAAACGCGCCCTCGGATGTCACGAGCCAGCGACGCTCCGGGGGCAGCGCGCGCGCGGTCGCGCGCAGTGGCCCTATGACCTCTGCGATCTGTCGCTTGTAGGCTTCGGCATTCGCCGCATAAGTCTCGGCATTGGACGGATCCGCCTTGCTCAGGGCGTCACGAATATTGTCGACATAGATCTCGGCGGAATCCAGCGCCATCCAGGCATGCGGGTTGGGCTTGCCGGCATAATCCCCGCCAGAGATCGCGATCGGCACCACGCCATCGGAAATTGTCGCGTCGGGAACGTCACGCAGGTTCGAGAAGAACTGCTCGAACCAGCGTTCAAGAAACAGCCCGTTCCAAAGGATCAGGTCTGCGTCCTGCGCCTTCACCAGGTCGCGCGGAGTGGGCGAATAATCGTGAATCTCGGCGCCGGGCCTCGTGATCGAAACGACCTCGGCCGCGTCGCCCGCCACATTCTGCGCCATATCCGCAATGACCGTGAAGGTCGTGACGACCTTGAGCTTGCCTTCGGCGCAGGCAGGTCCGGCAACTGCCGATAGTGCCAGACTCGCAATCAATCCCAGAACTGCCGTTCTGCCGGTCATCGCCATCTCCTATTCCTGTTCGCCCTAAATGCATCTCGGAATGATTTGCAACTGTCAAGGAGAATGCAAATCATTTGCATCTGGCACTTGCATGCTTCCCATGAAATGCGCGAAAAAAAACCATGAACGAAATCGACCGCCGAACCGAGAAACTCACCAGCGCACTGCGTGACGCAGGGGTGCGCATTACGCGTCAAAGGGCCGCTCTGCTGTCGGTTCTGGCTGAGGCCGAGGACCACCCCGAAGCGATCGAGTTACAACGTCGTGCGGAAGGCGTCGTGCCCGGCATCTCGCTCTCGACCGTTTATCGAACACTGACAGAGCTGGAGTCCCAAGGTGTTATCCTGCGCCATCAGTTCGCGGGCACGCCTGCCCGGTTCGAGCACACCGAGACGACGCACCATGACCATATGATCGACGTGGATACCGGCGAGGTGGTGGAATTCGCCAACGACCGGATCGAGCGCCTTCAGGCCGAGATCGCGGAAGCGATGGGTTATGAGATCGTGCACCATCGGCTTGAACTTTACGTGCGCAGGAAAAGCAGCACGCGAACTGCGGAGTGAATGTCGCTTTGTGAAGGAAGGTCCGTTTCGCGGGCGTCCAGCGGCAACGGAGTACGTCCTCAATGTTAGGGCGCTGGGCCTGGGACACATAAGCAGGCCATCACAGTCGTGGTCAGAGCGACGGCGGAGAGGGCGATCTTCGGCCACTCGTCCTAACGTGAAGAAAATCCCTTTGCCTACCGAACATGAATTCGATCCGGCTCCGGCGGCACTGGTCGTATTGGATGGGGTTGTCGCGGAACCCCTCGGTCCGGAATGCTGGGATGTATCCCCCTTTTCTTTCAGCGCGTCGCGGAACCAATCAGCATGATAGAACCCCTCGGAGCGCAGCCAGTCCCCTTATGGACGGCTCTTCGGCAGCGCGGCAGGGCCGGTATCGTCGCTGACCTGACACGCAGTCATGAGAGACTTGGATTGGCAGCCCCAGGGGTCCGCTGCCGGTCAACCGCTACGTGATCATGGTGCTGATCCTGGTGCTCTACCTGCTCCTGGGCTGCGTGCTTGACTCGATGGCCATGGTGGTTCTGACCGTGCCGATCCTGTTCCCGGTCGTGACCGGTCTCGGGTTTGATCCGATCTGGTTCGGCGTGCTGGTGGTTGTCGCGATCGAGCTGGGGCTGATCATACCACCTATCGGGATGAACGCCTTTGTCATCAACTCGGTCGAGTGCGATATCGGTCTGGCGACCATCTACCGCGGCCTTGTGCCCTTCATTCTAATCGACGTCATCCGTTGGGGCGTGCTTCTGGCCCTCCCCTCAATCGCGCTGTTCTTGCCAAACCTGATGTAATGCGTGGCCGGTCCGGAGGGCGCTGCTCCGGACCGGCCGGCTAGACTTTGTTCAACGTCGATCAAGATGCAAAGTCACCGCCGCGGCCTACGCGGCGCCATTGCGCCGATCCTATCCAAAACGCACTATCTCTTTCCGCGGGCCGACTTACCCTTAGGCCTTTCGTAGGGCTATGTAACCGGCGAGTTGCGAGGCGGGCGTGGATCTTGGTGACCCGGCGCTCGGAGTGCTTCGCGATGAGGCATTGGCCCCACCGATTCACACGGGTGTGTACTGGTTCAGCCGCCGGGTTCGACGGAGCATCGGTCCGTCGTCGCCTTCAAGCGCGCAATCTCTGACCTTGGGCGATCCAAGGATGGGTCTCTCATCAGCCGCGCCATGGTCGCGCAATGATCGACCGATCATGAGGGCCCGATGTTGAACGCGCAGTTGTTCACGCAGCGTGAAATATCTACGCGCTCAGCTTCCGCTGGTGTCCTGATCCGGGCGCCCGGTTGCCGCCCTGAGGGGGGCACGGCTCAGATCGTTGTTTGCATCCGCAATCTTGCGCATCAGGGAAAGCAGAGTTGCGCGCTCATCGTCGCTAAGATCAGCAAAGATGACTTCCTGCGTGCGGCGCACTGCGGGCCAGATCGTCCGCAGCACCGAGGCGCCGCGCTCGGTCAACCTCAGCGTCCTCGCGCGGCGGTCGCTTTCGCAAACCGTGCGCTCGATCAGACCGCGCGCTTCAAGGCGCGAGATGACCCCGCCGATGGTTACCCGGTCATAGGCGATCAATCCCGCAAGCGTTGCCTGGTCGATGCCGGGGTTTTCTTCAAGCATGCTCAGTGCAGCGAATTGCACCGGCGTCAGATCAAAACCCGCTGCCGCCGTCTCTGCCGTGAATGCCGAAACAGAGATCTGGTGCAGTCGGCGAATGAGGTGCCCGGGAAGATCATAGATGACGGTCATGTCTTGGTCGCTAGTCCAACTTTGTCTCTTGGGCAAGAGATTGATCCACCGCCGCCCCCCTGAAAAAGATGATATGTGCACTCATCATATTTGACACGCATACTAATAATACGCATACTACCTATTAATTCGAGTCGCTTTAGGGAGGAGTGCCGATGGAAAACGCGATGCAACCCGAGGATACGCCTGAGCTGCGGAAGCTTTATGCCGACTTCAAGGCACAGCACCTCAACCCGCTCTGGACCCAGCTGGGCGACCTGATGCCGCGTCATCCGCGGCCGCTGGCCAAGGCGCATGTCTGGAAATGGGCAGACCTCCATCCGCTGGCCCAGACCTCGGGCGAACTGGTGCCGGTGGGTCGCGGCGGCGAGCGCCGCGCGATCGGTTTGGCCAACCCCGGCCTTGGCGGCGAGGCCTATATCACCCCCACTCTGTGGTGCGCGATCCAGTATCTCGGCCCTAAGGAAACCGCGCCGGAACACCGTCACTCGCAAAACGCCTTCCGCTTTGTCGTCGAGGGCGAAGGCGTCTGGACAGTGGTCAACGGCGACCCCGTGCGTATGTCGCGTGGCGACTTCCTGCTGACGCCGGGTTGGAACTTCCATGGCCACCATAACGAGACCGACAAGCCGATGGCCTGGATCGACGGGCTCGACATCCCCTTCTCGTTCCAGAATGACGTGGGCTTCTTCGAATTCGGCTCGGATCGGGTGACCGACTACGCGACGCCGAACTACTCGCGCGGCGAGCGGCTGTGGTGCCATCCGGGCCTGCGCCCTCTGTCAGGGCTGCAAAACACCGTCTCCTCGCCGATTGGCGCCTATCGTTGGGAATGCACCGATGCCGCCCTGACCCAGCAACTGCTGCTGGAGGACGAGGGCCACCCCGCGACGGTCGAACAGGGCCACGCCGCAGTGCGCTATATCAACCCGACGACCGGCGGCGACGTGATGCCGACGATCCGGGCCGAGTTCCACCGCCTGCGCGCGGGCTGCGAAACACCGATGCGCCGCGACGTCGGCTCGACCGTCTTCCAGGTCTTCGAGGGCCGGGGCGCGGTTGTGATGGGCGGTGTGACCCACAAGGTCGAGAAGGGCGATATCTTCGTCATCCCCTCCTGGATCCCGTGGTCGCTTCAGGCCGAGACGCAGTTCGACCTGTTCCGCTTCTCGGATGCGCCGATCATCGAGCGGCTGAACTTCAACCGCACCCTGATCGAAGACCGCGAGCAATGAGCACGCTGGACGAGGCGCGGGAAGCCCTGCGCCTGCTTCAGGGCCTTGGCGCGCGCTACGACGCGCCTGAGGCTCCGGCCCAGGCCCTGGCGCTTGCCCGCAGCGGGACCGCCTATTTCGCGCGCAAGCTCAATGAGCTGAGCGACGTCGAGCTTTACGGCCCTTCCCGCGTGACGGGTTGGACGCGGGCGCATGTGATCTGCGATGTCGCCTATCAGGCCCGCGCGATTGCCGCGCAGGCCGAGGCGCTGACTGCGGGCTCTCCGGCCCCGCCGTTCTACGAAAGCGAGGCTGCGCGTCTTGAGGCGATCGATCTGGGCGCGACGCTGCCCCCGCGCGCCCTGCGCCACCTTGCCGACCACTCGGCGGTGCATCTGGATGTCGTCTGGCGCGATCTTCCGGGTGCGTGCTGGTCTGCGCGGGCCAGCGACGCGCAAGGCGCCGACCGCGCCATGAGCGACACCGCGACCGAGCGCACAAGGCTGCTTTGGCAGGCCGCGCTCGACCTCGATAACGGGGCGCGTCTGCGCGACGTGCCCGTGCAACTGCGCCCGCAGACTGCGCACTGACACTCAACAAGGAAACGTCGATGACCAAAGCCACCCTGTTCCCCAACCCCGAATGGCCGAGCGTGCCGGTGAAAGGCGAAGCCGCCGAATACCCGGTGCATCGCATCTTCTGCGTGGGCCGCAACTACGCCGCCCATGCCGCCGAGATGGGCGTGGCGGTGGACCGCGAGGCGCCGTTCTACTTCACCAAGTCGGCCCTGATGACCGAGCAGAGCGGCGCGACTGTGCCCTACCCGCCGGGCACCACGAATTTCCACTACGAGATGGAACTGGTCATCGCCATCGGCGCACCGATCTTCAAGGGCGACACGGAGGCCGCCGCCAAGGCGATCTACGGCTACGCGAGCGGCCTCGACATGACCCGCCGTGATCTGCAACTTGCGGCCCGCGCCAAGCAGCGCCCCTGGGATCTGGGCAAGGATGTCGAGCAATCCGCCGTCATCGCGCCGATCACCAAGGTCGCCGATTATGCCGCCATCGGCCCGCAGCGCATCCATCTGGAAGTGAACGGCGAGATCCGTCAGGACGCCAAGCTTGAGGACCTGATCTGGAAGGTCGAGGAAATCGTCAGCCACCTGTCGCATTACTACCACCTCGTGCCGGGCGATCTGATCATGACCGGCACGCCGGCGGGCGTCGGCGCGGTCGTGGCGGGTGACGTGATCACCGGGGGTATCGACGGTCTCGCGCCGGTCTCGCTGAACGTCGGGGCGGCCGAATGATCCGCTTTCACGGATATTTCCGCAGCTCTTCGGCCTATCGCTGCCGGATCGCCTTCAACCTGAAGGGGGTCGGCTACGATTTCGTCTCGGTGCATCTGCGCCGGGACGGTGGCCAGCAGAAGACGCCGGAGTATCGTGCGAAGAACCCGCAGGCACTGGTGCCGACGCTGGAGGCGGGCGAGTTCCGTCTGACCCAGTCGCTGGCAATCATCGAGTGGCTCGACGAAACCCACCCTGGCCCGAAACTGCTGCCCGAGGATGCCAATCTGCGTGCACAGGTGCGTGCCTTTTCGCAGGTCATCGCCTGCGACATCCATCCGCTGCAAAACCTGCGGGTGCTCGATTATCTCAAGGGAATTTTCGGCGCCGATCAGGCGGCGCTTGATGCCTGGTGCGGCCGCTGGATCGCGGATGGCCTGGCAGCCTGCGAGGCGCTTCTGGCCGAACGCGCGCCCTCGACCTTCTGCTTTGGCGAGGCGCCGAGCCTGGCCGATATCTGCCTTGTGCCGCAGGTCTTTTCCGCCGCGCGCTTCGGCACCGATCTGACCGCGATGCCGCGCCTGCGCGCCATCGCCGCCGCCTGCGAGGCGCTGCCGGCCTTTGCCGACGCGCATCCCAAGAATCAACCGGACTGGGAGGCCTGAGGGAGGGCACCCAGTTCACACTCTGTATAGTCATGCTCAGGGAGGATCAGTCATGACCATTGCAAACTTCACCAGCCGCGCGGTTCTGGCGGCACTGATGACCACGGCCGCCGCCATGGCCGCCGAGGCGCGCGAGCTGCGCATGGGCGTCATCACCCCGCCCAGCCATGTCTGGACCAAGGTAGCCAACCGTATCGCCGAGAAGCTGCCCGAGGCCACCGGGGGTGAGCTGAGCGTGGCTGTCTTCCCGGCGGGCCAGCTTGGATCTGAGCAGGAAATGTATCAGCAGATGTCCACGGGCCTGCTCGATGCGGGTCTCATGACCGCGGCCATCACCTCGCTGCGCGCGCCCTCGATGCAGGGTTGGTTCACGCCCTACCTGTTCGAGGATGTCTCGGCCGCGATCAAGGCTTCGGAAACGCCGGCGGCGGGCGAGATGCTCAAGGAGCTTGATGCCGCTGGCCTGCACGGTCTGGGCTACACCTTCGCCGGTATGCGCCACATCCTGATGAAGGATGCGCCCGCGACCTCGGCCGCTGATCTCGCCAACAAGAAGATCCGCATCGTGCCCTTCCCGGCGATGAAGACCTGGTGGGAATCGGTCGGCGCCGTGCCGACGCCGGTCAACCTGACCGAGGTCTACCAGGCGCTGCAAACCGGGCTTCTGGACGGCATCGACATTGACCTCGACGCGCTCGTCGGCCTCAAGTTCGGAGAGGTGGCCAAGGGCCTGACCATCACCGACCACATGGCCTTCCCCGCTGTCATGGTCGTGTCGGACATGGCCTGGTCGGGCATGTCGGCCGAAGAACAGGCCGCCTTCACCACCGTGGTGAACGAGGCGCTGGCCTGGGGTTCGGCCCAGCAGATCGAAGCCGAGAAGGCCAACCTTGCCACCCTAGAGGCGCAGATGGATGTCGTGACCCTCGAAAACGGCAAAGAGGCTTTCACGGCCGCCAATGACGCGGTTCAGGCCAGCTTTGCCGCTTATCCGCTGATCGCGCAGTTCCAGGCCGAAGTCGCGGGGCAGGCGAAGTGAACCTTTTCCCGGTTCTTTCGGGGGGGCTGGTCCGGCTTGAACGCTGGGCCAGCAGACTCCTGGTGATCGGCTTTGTCGGGCTGATCGTGGCCAATGTGGGGATGCGCTACCTTGCCGGGCGGCCCATCGTCTTTGCCGAGGAACTGGCGGCGATCCTGCTGGTCTGGCTGACGCTGGTCGCGGTATCGATTTCGATCCACGACAAGGCCCAGATTGGGGTCACGCTTTTGTCCGATGCACTGCCCGCACAGGCGCGGCGCGTGCTGGACATCGTGGTCTGGGCGTTGGTCGCCCTGATGCTTGGCTCCTTGCTGAAGGCCGGTGTGACCTGGGTCCGCTCGCCCGCGGTTTCGTTCGAGCAGGTGATCACCACGGGCTGGTCGAAAACCCCGTTCTTCACCATCTTCCCGATCTTCTGTGCCTCGGCCCTGGTCCATGCGCTGGCGCATCTGTCGCGCGCGACCGGCGTCTTGTGGGAGCATCTCAAATGACGGGTCTTTCCTTCCTTCTGCTGATGCTGAGCGGTATGCCGGTCGCCTTCGTGCTGATCGGCGCAACGCTGGTCTTCATGTTCGTGGCCGATCGGATGCAATTGCTGACGGCCATCCCGCAAATCGCCTTCGGCTCGGTCGAGAATTTCGACCTGCTGGCGATCCCGCTGTTCGTCCTGTTGGGCGAGATCATGAACGAAAGCGGCCTGACGCGGCGCATCATCATCGCGGTGCGCGTCTGGCTGACGCGCGTGCCGCATAACCTTGTCATCGTGAACCTTGTCTCCAACCTGGCGCTGGCCGCGATCATGGGCTCGGCCACGGCGCAGATGGCGGTGATGAGCCGCGTCGTCGTCCCCGAGATGGAAAAGGACGGCTACAACCGGGGCTATGCCGCGGGCCTGACCGCCGCCGCGGGCCTTCTGGGGCCAATCATTCCGCCCTCGATGATCTTCATCATCTTCGGCGTCATCGCGCAGGTCTCGATCGCCGACATGTTCACTGCGGGGATCGTGCCTGGCGTGACGCTCTTCGTGTTCATCCTGGCGCTGGCGTTGATGCAGGCGCGCAAGAACCACGACCCCTCGGCTTCGGGCGCGGGGATGCCGACCGGCTCGAAGCTGCGTGCGACATTGCCGGGCGTTGCGACCATGGCCATACCGGCGGTCATCGTGGGGGGCATCTCGTTTGGCATCTTCACGCCCACCGAGTCCGCCGCCGCCGCCATCGTTGTTGCGCTGATCTTCGGCGCGGTCATCTTCCGCGAACTGCCGCTGAACCGCCTGCCCGCGATCATCGACCGCACCGTGACCAACTCGGCCGTGGTGCTGTTCCTGATCCTCGCGGCCAAGATCTTCGGCTGGGTTTTGACGTTCAACCAGATCCCGCAGCACGTCGCGGATTTAATTGTCTCGCTGACCGACAACCCGACGATCTTCCTGCTGCTGATCGTTGCGTTCCTGTCCCTCGTGGGCATGTTCCTCGACGGGATCGCGGCGCTGATCATCCTGACGCCGATCCTGCTGCCCGTCGCTGTTTCGAACTATGGCATCGACCCGATCCAGTTCGGCGTCGTCATGGGGCTTACGCTGGTCCTTGGCCTGCTGACCCCGCCGGTCGGAACGGGCCTCTATATCGCGGCGGCCCTTTCGAATGTCTCGATCCTGCGGCTCTCGCGGCTGCTCGTCCCTTATGTGCTGGCGACCCTGGTCGTCATTCTGATGGTGGTCTTCCTGCCCTGGATGGTGCGCCCGTTCTGAGGCGCCTTCCGCTTTCCTGAAAACTGAAACACGGCCCGGCCCCTCGCCCGGGTCAACGGAGGAGAATTGTCATGACCCAAGAACTACCCATCCTGATCGCCGGAGGCGGCATCGGCGGCCTCGCAACCGCTATCGGCCTTGCGCAAAAGGGCATCCGCTCACTGGTGCTGGAAAAGGCCCCTGAACTGGGCGAGATCGGCGCCGGCATCCAGCTTGGCCCGAACGCCTTCCATGCCTTCGACTATCTCGGCGTCGGCGACGAGGCCCGCGAGATGGCCGTCTATGTCGACAACCTGCGCCTGATGGACGCGATCGCCGGGACCGAGATCACCCGTATCCCGCTGGATGAGGCCTTCCGCGCCCGTTTCAAGAACCCCTATGCGGTGATCCATCGCGGCGATCTGCATGGCGTCTTCCTGCGCGCCTGCCGCGAGCATCCGCTGGTCGACCTGCGCACGAACTCCGAGGTTGCTGACTATGAGCAAGATGGCACCTCGGTCACCGCGCTTCTTGCCTCGGGCGAGCGCGTGACCGGGCGCATCCTGATCGGCGCCGATGGCCTGTGGTCGAACATCCGCAAGCGCCTCGTCGGGGACGGAATGCCGCGCGTCTCGGGTCATACCACCTACCGCTCGGTGATCCCGACCGAGGACATGCCCGAGGATCTGCGCTGGAACGCCGCCACGCTCTGGGCCGGGCCGAGGTGTCACATCGTTCACTACCCGCTCAAGGGCTGGAAGCTGTTCAACCTCGTGGTCACCTATCACAACGACGCCCCCAGCCCCGAGGCTGGCGTCAGCGTGACCCATGACGAGGTCAAGAAGGGCTTCGAGCATGTCGCCCCCGTCGCGCGCCAGATCATCGACCGCGGCCAGAACTGGAAACGTTGGGTGCTGTGTGATCGCGACCCGGTGAGCAACTGGGTCGATGGCCGCGTGGCCCTGTTGGGCGATGCCGCGCACCCCATGCTGCAATACTTCGCCCAGGGCGCCTGCATGGCGATGGAGGACGCGGTTGCGCTGGCCCATTGCCTCGACACGAACGCGGATCACGATGCGGCGCTGGCGCAATACCAGGATCTGCGCCGCCTGCGCACCGCCCGCGTGCAGCTGCAATCGCGCGAGATCGGCCAGCATGTCTATCACCCGGCGGGCGCACATGCGCAGCTGCGTAACGCAGTGATGAGCGCCAAGTCGCCCGAGAACTGGTATGATATCGTCGACTGGCTCTATGGCTCGACCGGGCTGGAAGGCGCGGTCTCGGCCGAGACGCATAGGCGGTAATCAGGATAGGAGCGGCCTCTCGATGCGGGCGCCTCGCCGCGCAACCCGCATCGCATGAGTGCCGCGTCCTACCGGGCGTAAGCATGAAGGTTGCAGCGAAGGGCGCCGCGCCGGCACATCGGGTTTCCTGATCCGGACATGGACGCGAGCCTGACCGAGGTTCCGATTGGGTGCCGTTCAGATCCGACCGCGGCCTGTTTTGCGCCGTTGCGTCGTCTGCTCAGCGCGGGATGCCGCTCGCGATGACCGGCGGGTTGTTCAGTCGTCGCCTTCAGGCGAAAGATCCGGCCGGTGCCGATGTGCAAGTTCGCGCGCCGCGTCGATCCCGATCCCGGTGGTGCAGAGCAGGCGCACGACCGTACTCGAGATTTCCTCTTCCGACATTTCGCCAAGCGTGATCGCAAGGCTTACGCCAATGATCGCGTGGCAGGCCATGCGCCAGATCAGCTCGGCATCGTCGGCGTGGAACCGCCCGGCCGCGGTCGCCTGCTGCAAGTCGCGGATCGCATAGGGACCCATCCGGCGATACATCGCATCGGCAAGCACCTCCGAGCGGTTCAGCAGCTGTCGCCAGCGGATGTCGCGCGTGGCCGCCTCAAGCACGGTCCGAATACCGTAGGCATAGACCTGCGCGGGGTCGTCGAACGTATCGGTGACCCGCTCGATCCGCACCGCAAGCGAGGACATCATCTCCTCGAGCACCGCAACCGCCAGCTCATCCTTCGACTTGAAGTAGTTGTAGACGGTGCCGGCGCCCACGTCGGCACGCTCGGCGATCTCAAGCATCGTGGCGCCGTCCACGCCCTTCTCGCTCATGATCGCGCGGGCGGCGCGGATCAGGGCCTCGCGTACAAGCCGTTGACGGCGGGCAACGCGGCCTTCGGCGGGCGGTTCTGCTGTGTTCATCGGTTCAGGCTCCGGCAGGACAGGGTGCGCGCAAACGTGCCTCGCGCCCGCATTCAGAAGTGAATGCATTCATCTTTGATTGCAAGCCGATTCGGAATTGCCTCCAGGAACGACGCCCTTAGGCCGCAGACCTTCGCTGCGGCTGCAAATTGCGTCGCCGGGTTCGGGGCGACATTTCTTAGTAAATTGAGCTAGATAACGCGGCTTCTGCGGATGCGAATATGGTTCGTAATTGCCGAATGATCAAACTTGACGATTATTCACGTTGTGCCTTACCGTTTAGACATACCGGCCATAGCCACAGGGAATGGCTTGTCCGGATGGGAGAGATACGACCGCTCGGCGGTTCAGGGAGAGATCGACATGACAGTCAAAATGGCTGGCGCGCCCTCGGCGGCGGCGCCTTACGATACCGATGTGGCCATCGTGGGCGGAGGCCCCGTGGGCACGTTCCTTGCCATCATGCTGGGCAAGCGCGGCAAGAAGGTGACGCTGATCGAGCGCTGGACCGAGGCCTATGGCCGCCCGCGCGCCGTGACCTATGACCACGAGATCGCGCGCATCCTCGCGCTGCTGGGGATCGACAGCGAAAACGACAGCGCGATCAACTACCACGACGAACTGTATTACTGGAAGGACGCGAACCGCGAGAACCTCCAGATCGTCGATTGGCAATCGACCTCGGCCTCGGGGTGGCGGGTGCGCTACTGGTTCAACCAGCCGGAGCTTGAACTGCGCCTGACCGGCATCGCCGACAAGTGCCCGACCGTGACGCAGATCCGCGGCTTCGAGGCGAGCGGCATGGAGCAGGACGCCAATGGCGTGACGCTGACCATCAAGCGCAATCCGATCGAGGATCCGGCCAGCTCCGAGACCCAGACGATCCGTGCGAAATTCGTGGTGGGGGCCGATGGCGCCAACAGCTTCGTGCGTGAGGCGCTTGGCATCGAGAACGAGGACAAGGGCTATTTCTTCGACTGGCTCATCCTCGATATGCTGCCCAAGTTCGACTACGTGGCCTCGCGCCCGGGCGAACCCGCGCAGTGGCAGCTCTGCGACCCGAAGCGTCCGACGACGATCGTTCCGGGTGGCCCGGGTCCGGTTCCGGGCGGCCCCGCGCGTCGCCGCTGGGAATACATGGTGCTACCGCACGAAGACCCGGCGGTGCTGCAAACCGAGGCGCATGCCTGGAAGCTGCTCGCGCCCTGGGGTCTGACCCCCGAGAACGCCGAGCTTGAACGCTCCGCCGTCTATCGTTTCCAGGCCCGTTGGGCCAAGGAATGGAACAAGGGCCGCTGTGCCATCGCCGGTGACGCTGCCCACCTGATGCCGCCCTTCGCCGGCGAGGGGATGTGTGCGGGTCTGCGCGACGCCTTCGCGCTGAGCTGGCGCCTAAACGGGATCCTTGAGGGCAAATACGGCGTCGAGGTGCTCGACAGCTACACGACCGAGCGCAAGGAACACGCCAAACACTACATCAACTTCAGCCAGGATCTGGGCAAGATCATCTGTATCTCGGACCCGGAGCAGGCCGCCGAGCGCGATGCGGCGATGAAGGCTGACCTGGCAGCGCGTGGCAACAAGCCGGTCCCAACCGATATCTGTCAGCTTGGGCCGGGCGCCTGGGTGGCCGAGGCGGCCCATGCGGGCGAGCTTTCGGTGCAGGGTGTGGTCGAGTCGAACGGCCTGCGCGACCGCTTCGATCAGGCGGTCGGTGCGGGCTGGATGGTACTGGGGCTGGAGGCCGATCCGGCCGAGGCGCTCGGTGCCGAGCGGCTATCGCAGCTTGCCCGGATCGAAGGCCGGACCTTGCGTCTTGGCAAGAAAGGCACGCATTGCGATGCTGTCGATGCTGAGGGCACCTATGCCAAATGGCTTGGCGGGATCGGTGCGAAATACGTGCTGCTGCGCCCCGACTTCTACGTTGCCGCAACGGCCGCCTCGGCGGATGAGCTGCGCCGTGGCTTCGATACGGTGATCGCAACGCTGGCGCTGCCCGCGCAGGCCGAAGCGGCGGTGGCGTGAGCAGGTCATGACCGGCATCGCCCCGTTTCAATTCTCAATCAACCCGGGCCGGATTGTCTTCGGCCCGGGGAGCCTGGCCCAGGCCGCCACCGAGATCGAACGCCTTGGCTGCAAGCGCGTGCTGATCGTGGCGACGGCCTTCCAGAAAAATGATGCCGAGGCGCTGGCTGAAGCCCTTGGTCCGCAGGCAGCCGGGGTCTTTGCCGAAGCCGCGATGCACACGCCCGTCGAGGTCACCGAGAAGGCCATGGCTGCCTATGCCGCGGCGGGCGCCGACGGTGTGCTGACCTATGGCGGTGGCTCGACAATCGGCCTAGGCAAGGCGATTGCGTGGCGCAATGATGCGCCGCAGATCGTCGTGGCCACGACCTATGCCGGGTCGGAGGTGACGCCGATCCTTGGCCAGACCGAGAAGGGTCTCAAGACCACGCTCCGCGACCCCAAGGTCCTGCCGAAAACGGTGATCTATGACCCGGAGCTGACGCTGGGCCTGCCGGTGGCGATGAGCGTGGCCTCCGGGCTCAACGCCATGGCCCACGCGGTCGAGGGGCTTTACGCGCAGGACCGCAACCCGGTCTCGAGCCTTCAGGCCACCGAGGGCATCCGTGCCCTGCGCGCGGCGCTGCCGGTGATCGTGCGCGATCCGTCCAACCGTGCGGCGCGGGGCGAGGCGCTTTATGGTGCCTGGCTCTGCGGCACGGTTCTGGGCACGGTCGGCATGTCGCTGCACCACAAGCTTTGCCACGTCCTCGGCGGCAGCTTCGATCTGCCCCATGCCGAGACCCACGCGATCATGCTGCCGCATACGGCTGCTTTCAACGCCGCGGCCGCGGCCGATGCGCTTGCCCCGGCAGCGGCGCTGTTCGGTGGCGCGATCGGCGCCGGGCTTTACGACTTTGCTTCATCCATCGGTGCGCCCAAGGCGCTGCGCGATCTGGGTCTGCTGGAGACGGACCTGGATCGCGCCGCCGATATCGCGGTGAAGAACCCCTACTGGAACCCGCGGCCCGTCGAGCGTGACGGCATCCGCGCGCTCCTGCAGCGGGCCTGGGAGGGAGCCAGACCCGAATAACTCACTCGAACAGGCAACAGGGAGAAACGCCATGTTCACCAGACGCAATCTACTCAAGAGCGGCGCAGCACTTGCCGCAAGTTCCTTCGCGCTGCCCGCTCTGGGCGGGAATGCGAAGATCCGCATCGGCTATGTCAGCCCGCAATCGGGCCCACTGAGCGCCTTTTCCGAGGCCGACAACTTCATGGTCGCGCAGTTCCTCGAAGTCGCCAAGGCGCAGGGCCTGGATGTCGAGGTCATCGTCAAGGACAGCCAGTCTAACCCGAACCGTGCCGCCGAAGTGGCGCGCGAGCTGATCACCCGCGATCAGGTCAACCTGATCCTCGTGGCCTCGACGCCAGAAACCACCAACCCGGTCTGCACCATCGCAGAGGCCGAGGAGATCCCGGTGATCTCGTCCGTCGCCCCGTGGCAGCCGTGGTTCATCGGCCAGCAGGGCAACCCCAGCGATCCGGGCAGCTGGCAGCCCTTCGACTATGTCTATCACTTCTTCTGGGGGCTTGAGGATAACATCGGCGCCTTCCTGCGGATGTGGGACAGCGTGCAGACCAACCGCAAGGTGGGCGCGCTGTGGCCGAACGACGGTGACGGCAACGCCTGGGCCTCGGAGGTGGGGATGCCGCCCGCCGCCGCTGCTGCGGGGTTCGAGCTGACCGATGCGGGCCGCTACCAGAACCTGACCGACGACTTCTCGGCCCAGATCAACGCCTTCAAACGCGCCGAGTGCGAGATCATGACGGGTATCCCGATCCCGCCCGACTTCACCACCTTCTGGACCCAGGCCATGCAGCAAGGCTTCAACCCCAAGGTGGTCTCGATCGCCAAGGCGCTCTTGTTCCCCGAAAGCGTCGTGGCGCTCGGCGATCTGGGCCACAACCTGAGCTGCGAGCTGTATTGGTCGCCCGCGTTCCCCTACAAATCCTCGCTCACCGGCGACAGTTCGGCGGATCTGGCGGGCAAGTTCCAGGAGGCCGCCAAGCGTCAGTGGACCCAGCCCGTGGGCTTCACCCATGCTCTGTTCGAAGTGGCGGCCGATGCGCTCAAGCGCGCCGAGGACCCGACCGATGGCGATGCGCTGGCCGAGGCGATTGCGGCGACCAGGCTCGATACGGTCGTCGGCAACATCGGCTGGGGCAAGGAGAACGTCCCCGAGTTCGCGCGCCGCAACGTCGCCAAGACCCCGCTTGTGGGCGGTCAGTGGCGCCGGAAGGAAGATGGCAGCTTCGATCTGGTCATCGTCGAGAATGGCAACGCACCCGAGATCCCGCTTGGCGGCACGCTCGAGCTGCTGGCCTGAGGAATTGGCACCCCGGTTCGCCGGGGTGCCATGGACACAACCATGGCCATACTCTCATTGCAAAACGTGTCGAAAAGTTTCGGCGCGCTCAAGGTTACCGACGACGTCCGCTTCGAGCTGGCCGAGGGTGAGGCCCTGGGCATCATCGGTCCCAATGGCGCGGGCAAATCGACCCTGTTCAACCTGATTGCGGGCAATCTGCGCCCCGATGAGGGCGTCATCACCCTGAGCGGGCGCGACGTGACCGGCGAAAGCCCGATGCAGCGCTGTGCCAGCGGCGTTGGGCGCTCGTTCCAGATCCCGCAGCCGTTCGGGCATCTGTCGGTCTATGAAAACCTGCTTGTCGCGGCACGCTTCGGCGGCGGGGTCTCGGGGCACGATGCCCCGGCCCTGTGCATGGACATCCTGCGCCGCACGGGTCTTGCCGAGAGCGCCGCAAAACCTGCCGGCAGCCTCTCGCTGCTCAGCCGCAAGCGGCTTGAGCTGGCCCGCGCGATGGCCACCCGCCCGCGCGTCATCCTGCTTGATGAGATCGCGGGCGGGCTGACCGATGGCGAATGCGTCGAGCTGGTCGCCACGATCCGCGGCATCCACGGCGAGGGTATCGCGATCATCTGGATCGAGCATGTCCTGCATGCGCTGACCTCGGTGGTCGAGCGGCTGATGGTGCTCAATTTCGGCAAGATGCTGATGATCGGCGCCCCGGACGAGGTGATGGCCTCGCCCGAGGTCAAGGAAATCTATCTGGGGATCGAGGTATGAGCGAAGGTGAACCGCTTCTGGCCGTTGAGGCCCTGACTGCCCATTACGGCGACTTCCAGGCGCTGTTCGGCGTCGATCTGCATCTCGATCCGGGCGGCTGTGTGGCCATCATCGGGGCGAATGGCGCAGGCAAGACCACGCTGATGCGCACTATCGCGGGCATCCTGCGGGCGGGTGCCGGGCGTGTCCTTCTGGACGGCGCCGAGATCCAGCGCCTTGCCGCCCCCGAGGTGTTGCGCCACGGCGTTGCAATGGTGCCCGAGGGGCGCAAGCTCTTCCCCTCGCTCTCAGTCGAGGAAAACCTGCTGATCGGCGCGCATGAGCGCAAGGGTGACGGGCGCTGGAACCTCGAAACCATCTACGACCTCTTCCCGATCCTGCGCGAGCGCCGCCGCAACCCGGGCACCGCGCTTTCGGGCGGGCAGCAGCAGATGGTTGCGATCGGGCGCGCACTGATGTCAAACCCGCGCGTTCTGCTCTGTGACGAGATCAGCCTTGGCCTTGCGCCGGTGGTGATCCGCGACATCTACGCCGCCGTTCCGCGCATCCGCGAAAGCGGCACCGCCATCGTGGTGGTCGAACAGGACATCGGGCAGGCGCTCAAGATCGCCGATTACGTCTATTGCATGATGGAGGGCCGCGTCACGCTGTCGGGCCGCCCGTCCGACCTGAGCCGCGAGGCCATCCACGACGCCTATTTCGGAGTGTCCCATGATCTGGCTTGATACGCTGGTGCAGGGGGTGCTTCTGGGCGGCCTCTATGCACTTTTCGCCGCGGGGCTCAGCCTCGTCTTCGGCATCATGCGTCTGGTGAACCTTGCGCATGGCGACCTGATCGTTTTGGCCGCCTATGTGATCCTCGGGATCTGCTCGGCCACGGGGATGAACCCGTTTATCGCCGCGACGCTGGCGCTGCCGGTGATGTTCGTCTTCGGCTGGCTGTTGCAGACGCATCTCTTCAACCGCGTTCTGGGAGAGGATATCCTGCCGCCGCTGCTGGTCACCTTCGGCCTTTCGGTGGTCACGCAAAACCTGCTGCTGGAATTCTTCAGCGCCGACAGCCGCAAGCTGGCCATGGGCGCGGTCGAGGCGCAATCGGTCACGCTTGGCCCCTTCACGCTGGGGTTGATCCCGCTGGCCACGCTCGGCTCGGCCTTCGCGGTGATCTTCGCGCTCAACCAGCTGTTCTACCGCACCGCGCTTGGCCGCGCCTTCCGGGCGACCTCGGATGACCGGGTGACGGTGCAGCTGATGGGGATCTACCCGCAGAAGGTCTTCGCGATCGCCACCGGCATCGCGCTGATGGTGGCGACGCTGGCGGCGCTTTACCTGGGCGCTCGCGCGAACTTCGACCCGACCATCGGTCCGGCGCGCCTGCTTTATGCCTTCGAGGCCGTGATTATCGGCGGGCTTGGCAGCCTCTGGGGTACACTCGCCGGAGGACTCGTGATCGGCGTCGCGCAGGCTTTCGGTGCGGCGATCAACCCGGAATGGCAGATTCTTGCCGGGCATCTGGCCTTCGTGGCCGTGCTGCTCGTGCGCCCGCGCGGCCTCTTCCCGCGCGCCAACGACTGAGGAGCGGACATGTCTTCTTCATTCTCGAAAGGGTCCGCACGCAGCCTGGGGATCGCGATTGCCGTGGTACTGGTCCTGGGCATGATCGCGGTGCCGGTGATCGGCTCGCGCGCGCTGGTGCAGGATCTGTTCTCGGTGCTGACGCTTCTGGTACTGGCGTTGAACTGGAACATGCTGGCCGGTTTCGCCGGGCTCGTCTCGGTCGGGCAGCAGGCATTCGTCGGGATCGGCGCCTATGTGATGTTCGCCTGCACCATCCTGTGGGGGCTTGATCCGCTGGTCGGGGTGCTGGTGGGCGGGGTCGCCGCGATGCTGTTCTCGATCCCGATGGCCTTCTTCGCCTTCCGCCTGAATGGCGCCTATTTCGCCATCGGCACCTGGGCTGTGGCCGACATCGCGAGGCTGGTCGCAAGCCAGTGGACGGCGCTTGGCGGCGGCACCGGCACCTCTCTGCCAAAGGGCACGACGAAGGACATGTTCGGCGTGCCCTTCGTCAAGGATCTGCTGGATGTCTCAAGCGCGGCGGCCGCGGATGCGGTGACCTATTGGCTGGCACTGGCGCTGGCACTGGCGATGCTGACGATCAGCTATGTCTTCCTGCGCTCCAAGATGGGGCTGGGGCTGCAAGCCGTGCGCGACAACCTTGAGGCTGCGCGCTCGGTCGGCATCAACCCCACGCGGCTCAAGGCGCTGGTCTTCACGCTTTGCGCCTTTGGCACTGGGCTGACCGGGGCGTTGATCTTCATCCAGATCACCCGCGTCACCCCGCAAGCGGCGTTTGCCGTGATCGACTGGACCGCCTTCGTGATCTTCATCGTGGTGATCGGCGGTATCGGCACGCTGCCGGGGCCGATCCTGGGTGCGCTGGTCTTCTACGCGCTTGAGCGGCTGCTCGCTGATTATGGCACGGTCTATCTGATCGCTCTTGGGCTGCTGGGGATCGCGGTGATGCTGTTTGCCCGCCGCGGCCTCTGGGGCCTGATCACCGATCGCACGGGCTTTGATCTGCTGCCGCTCGGCCATGCGCCGCCCGCCCCCCTTTCCGAAACGCGCCAACCCGTCCCCGAAAGGACCTGACATGACCAAGTACTTCACCGAAGAAAGCTCTGTCGAGACCGTCAACGCCCGGATGGGCGAGGACATCAACCCCCGCCTGCGCGAGGTCATGGCCTGCCTGATCAAGCATCTGCATGCCTTCGCCAAGGAAATCCACCTGACCCAGGACGAATGGGATCTGGGCATCGACTTCCTGACCAAGACGGGCCAGATCTGCTCGGACGAACGGCAGGAGTTCATCCTGCTCTCGGATACGCTCGGCTTCTCGATGCTGGTCGATGCGATCAACAACCGCCGCCCGCCGGGCGCGACCGAGAACACCGTCTTCGGCCCGTTCCACGTCGCCGGCGCCCCCGAGCGCAAGATGGGCGATACCATCTGCCTGGATGGCAAGGGCGATAGTTGTCTGTTCGAGGGTCGCGTGATCGACCTGCACGGCAACCCGATCGAGGGCGCGCGCGTTGATGTCTGGTCGGACAATGCCGAGGGCTTCTATGACGTCCAGCAGCCCGGCATCCAGCCGAAGTGGAACAATCGCGGCATCTTCGTCACTGGGGCCGATGGCAAGTACAGCTTCGTCGGCATCAAGCCCGTCTGCTACCCGATCCCCGATGACGGCCCGGTGGGCAAGATGCTGGGGCAGCTTGGGCGCCATCCCTACCGTCCGGCGCATGTCCATTATCTGGTCACTGCGCCCGGCTTCCAGAAGCTGGTGACGCATACCTTCGTGGGCGACGACGATTACATCGAGAGCGACACGGTCTTCGGCGTCAAGGCCACGCTGGTTGCGCCTTTCGAGCGCACCGTGGAAGGGCCGCAGATGTGGCGCTCGCCCTTCGATTTCGTCCTGACCCCGGTCTGATATGGCCTCCGGCGCCCGGAGCCTTCGGGCGCCGCCCCCTGACAGGAGCTGCGCGAATGCCCAATGTGAAACTCTATGTCGATGACACGGTCTGGCCTGCACATGCAGAGACGCTGCGCGCGAGTTTGCAGCCGCTGCGCGAACTGCTCTGCGTTGAATTGGCCGTGTCGGTCGAGGCCTGCCAGCTGGCCATCGTTCCGGTGATCGGGTTGGCGGACCAGCCGCAGGTGAATATCGAGCTGGCAATCCTGCCGCGTCCCGAACGCACGCCCGAAAAACTGCGCGCCTTGGGCGAGACCCTTCGCGGGAGGATCGCTCCGGCAAGCGGCGGGGCGCGGGTGGCGGTGCGCTACACGACGCTCGATCCCGTGACCTACGTCGCGCTGAAGTAAATCCGAAATTCGTCGGCAGGCCCAGCAGGGCCAGTCGCAACCATGTGCCCGGCAGACGTCGGGCGCAGAGGGTCTCGGCCATCCAACGGCCGCGACCAACGGTGTCGGCTCGCCCATGCGCCGCCGCATCCTTCGATCTGCATGAAAAGGGAGGAAACCATGCAATCTGCGAAACTAATGACGGCCGCCGGGGTGCTGGCGCTTGGGCTCGCTGGCCCTGCGCTGGCGCGCGAACCCGGCGTGCCGACCTCGATGCCGGTGGGCGGCACGATGGGCGTCCCGGTGGGCGCCTCGCCGCCGCCCGGCCTTTACCTGAGCAGCCGCACCGGCTTTGCCGAGTTCAGCCTATATGACGAGAACAGCGATGAGGTTGGGGTGGACCTGTCGGTTCGCGACACCGCGTTTCAGTTCATCTGGGTGCCGGGCACCAAGCTCTGGGGCGGCGACTACAAGGCGCTGACGACTATTCCGCTGCTCAGCATCGACCAGACGCTGTCGGCGGGGCTTGGCGGCGGGCAGGCGGATCGCCTGTCCTTCGGTCAGATCGAGGTACGCCCGCTGGACGTCTCCTGGCAGGTCGAGCCGGGCATCTTCGTCAGCACCGGCGTCAGCGTCTTCGCGCCCACCGGGAACTGGAGCGCCTCGGAGGCGGTCAACACGCAGGGCAATTTCTGGACCGTCGCGCCGAGCGTGGGCTTCAGCTACCTGCGCGATGGCTGGAACGCCTCGCTCCACGCGATCTATTTCACCAACACGCGCAACAACGACAACGACTACAAGTCGGGCGACGAACTGGTGGTGAACATGACCGCGCTGAAGGATGTCGGGGGGTGGAGCATCGGCCCCGTCGGTTACTGGCGCAAGCAGATCACCGAGGATGACAACAACGGCAGCGCCTTTGGCGGCGGCACGGCTGGCAAGGCCGAGCAACTGGGCCTTGGTCTCGGTGTTACGCGCCGGATCGGTGCGGCTGAGCTGAACGTCAACTTCACCAAGGACATCGAGCACAAGAACACGGTCGCGGGCGATCGGCTCTGGGTGAACGTCACGCTGCCGCTTGGCAAATGAAGAAAGGCGGCCCAGGTGTCGGGGCCGCCATCCGATATTCGGGGATCAGACGCGCTCAAGCGCGATGGAGATACCCTGACCCACGCCAATGCACATGGTCGAGAGCGAGCGCTTGCCGCCGATCTTCACCAGTTCAAGCGCCGCCGTGCCGGTGATCCGGGCGCCGGACATGCCAAGCGGGTGGCCAAGCGCGATCGCACCACCGTTCGGGTTCACGCGCGGGTCGTCATCGGCGATGCCAAGGTCGCGCAGCGTGGCAAGGCCCTGCGATGCGAAAGCCTCGTTCAGCTCGATCACGTCGAAATCCGCCTGGGTCAGACCAAGCCGCGCCATCAGCTTCTTCGAGGCCGGCGCCGGGCCGAAGCCCATGATCCGCGGCGCGACACCTGCCGCCGCACCACCCAGCACACGGGCAATCGGGGTCAGGCCATGGCGCTTGATCGCCGCCTCGGAGGCCAGGATCAGCGCCGCGGCACCATCGTTCACGCCCGACGCATTGCCTGCCGTGATCGTGCCACCCTTCTTGACGAAGGCCTTGAGACTGGACAGCGCCTCAATCGTGGTCGCGCGTGGATGCTCGTCGCGGTCCACGATCTTCGGATCGCCCTTGCGGCTGGGGATCTCGACCGGGGTGATTTCCGAGGCGAGACGCCCGTTTTCCTGCGCCGCGGCGGCCTTGGCCTGGCTGCGCAGCGCGAAGGCGTCCTGATCCTCGCGCGAGATGGCGAAATCCTCGGCCACGTTCTCGGCGGTTTCGGGCATTGAATCGACACCGTATTGCGCCTTCATCAACGGGTTGACGAAGCGCCAGCCGATGGTGGTGTCATGCACTTCGTTCGAGCGCGAGAAGGCGCTTTCAGCCTTGGGCATGACGAAGGGCGCGCGCGACATGCTCTCGACGCCGCCCGCGACGATCAGATCAGCCTCTCCGGCCTTGATGGCCCGTGCCCCCGCGATAATCGCATCCATCCCCGAACCGCAGAGCCGGTTGATCGTGGTGCCCGACACCTCGACGGGCATCCCGGCGAGGAGCAGAGACATGCGCGCGACGTTGCGGTTATCCTCGCCCGCCTGGTTGGCGCAGCCAATGATCACGTCATCGACGGCGGCCCAATCGACGCCCGCATTGCGCGCCATCAGTGCGCGCAGCGGCACCGCGCCGAGGTCATCGGCGCGCACCATCGACAGCGACCCGCCAAAGCGCCCGATGGGGGAGCGGATATAGTCGCAGATATAGACTTCGGTCATCTCAGATCTCCGGAACGATGAGGTCGGCCACCGGGCCGTCGAGGTGCAGCTTGGCGCCGGTCACGGCCTGCAACTCGTCGAAGGACAGCGAGGGCAGCTTTTCGCGCAGCACGAAGCGGCCGTTGTCGATGTCGATCACCGCGAGCGAGGTATAGATGCGGGTCACACAGCCCACCCCGGTCAGCGGCAGGGTGCAACGCTCAAGCAGTTTGGGCTTGCCGTCCTTGGTGACGTGATCGGTGATGACCGCGACGCGCCGCGCGCCATGCACCAGATCCATCGCGCCACCCACGGCGGGCACGCCCTTGGGGCCGGTGGACCAGTTCGCCAGATCGCCGTTCTCGGCCACTTCGTAGGCACCAAGAATGGCGACGTCGAGATGCCCGCCGCGCACCATCGCGAAGCTGTCGGCATGGTGGAAGAAGGCCGCGCCGGGCTTCAGCGTGATCGCCTTCTTGCCGGCGTTGATCAGGTCCCAGTCCTCTGTGCCGGGGGCAGGGGCCTCGCCAAAGCCAAGGACACCGTTTTCGGTATGAAACACCGCCTGCCGTCCGGGCGGCTGGAACTTGGCCACCATCTCGGGGAAGCCGATGCCGAGGTTGACATAGGCGCCGTCCGCAATGTCCTGCGCGGCGCGCCAGGCGATCTGGGCGTTGGAAAGCTTGGTCGTCATGCCGAGACCTCCGGGTAATAGGCGTTGGCGCGGTTGAGCACTTCTTCCTGCTGCGGGTTTGGTACCTCGACGATGCCCTGCACGAAGATGCCGGGGGTGATGACCTGTTCGGGGTCGATTCCGCCGGGTTCGACGGCGCGCGAGACCTGCACGATGGTGCGCGCGGCGGCGCTGGCCATCAGCGGGTTGAAGTTCCGCGCGGCCATCCGGTAGGTCAGGTTGCCGTAGTGATCGCCCAACTCGGCCTTGATCAGCGCGAAATCGGCCTTGAGCCAGCGCTCCTGCACATAGGCGCGGCCCTCGAATTCGGCGACCGGTTTGCCCTTGGCCAGATCGGTGCCGTAGCTTGTGGGCGTGTAGAAGGCCGGAATGCCGGCGCCGCCCGCGCGGATGCGTTCGGCCAGCGTGCCCTGCGGCACCAGCTCCAGCTCGATCTTGCCCGCCAGATACAGCTCGGTGAAGACGCGCGGATCGGCCGAGCGCGGGAACGAGCAGATCATCTTGGCGACCATGCCCTGTTCGATCAGCGCGGCGATGCCGACATGGCCATTGCCAGCGTTGTTGTTGATCACCGTCAGGTTCTTCGGGCTGCCGGTGGCAAGGAAGCGGTCGATCAGCGCGTGGATCAACTCGATCGGCGCGCCCGAGCCGCCGAAACCGCCGATCATCACCGTGGCGCCATCGGGGATGTCCGCCACGGCCTCGGCCAGTGACGCGATACGTTTGTCCATTGTCTCCTCCGGGTTTGGATTGGCGCGACCCTAGGGGCGGCGCCTCGGTGGACAAAGGCAATTTGTGCGCATGTTGACATTTGTTCGGAATGCGCAAATTGTCGTGCGCATGGTGAACAGAACCGACATTATCGCCTCGATGTTGAAGGGGCTGAGCGTGATCGAGGCCTTCCGGGCCGAGCGGCCACGACTCAGTATCGCCGAGGTCAGTGAGATCACCGGGCTTGATCGTGCCACCGCGCGGCGCTGCCTGCTGACGCTGCACGAGGGCGGTTACGCCGATTACGACGGCAAGTTCTTTACCCTGACACCGCGTGTCTTGCGCCTGGGCATGGGCGCGCTTGCCGCGCTGCCGCTGGCGCAACTGGTGCAGCCTTGGCTCGACCAGCTGTCGGAACAGATCGGGCAATCGACCTCGGTCTCGATCCTCGATGAAACCGAGATCGTCTATCTTGCCCGCGCCGCACAGCGCCGGGTGATGTCGATCGGGTTGATGCCCGGCTCGCGCCTGCCTGCGCATTGCACCTCGATGGGGCGGGTTCTGCTGGCGGCCCTGCCCGAGGATGAGGCGCGCGCGCTGATCGAGCGATCTGACCTCAGCCCGCGCACGGCCCACAGCATCACCGATCCGGGGGAACTGATGGAGCGCCTCGCACAGGTGCGCGCACAGGGCTATGCGCTGATCGACCAAGAGGTCGAGATGGGTCTGCGCTCGCTTGCCGTGCCATTGATATCCTCACGCGGCCGGGTGGTCGCGGCGCTGAACACCGGCGTTGCCGCAGTGCAGGGCGATGCGGCAGAGCTTGTCCGGCTTTACCTTCCCTCGCTGCTGCGGGTGCAGGCGGGTTTGCGCCGCGTCCTTGCCTGAGGCTATGTCCGTCTGGTGGACACTCCATGCGACCCGCTTCGTTTTGACGCACCGACTACGTTATCTCGAAGGCGGGAGTTACGGCCGCCGTTTGGGAGAATGCGTGGCCGAACATATAGACATCGGGACGATGATGCCGCGCGACGCGGCCTGCGCGCTTGGGAGGGCGTGAGCGATGATGCTCAAGACTAACCCATTGATCTCCATCGCGCTCTTGAGCGCCGCGGCGGGGTGTTTCCTGCTGGGTATCGGGGTGACCGTGACCGATGTCGTGCTGCGCAAGGTGGCGGGCATCAACGTGCCGGGCGCGATCGAGCTGACCTCGTTTTCGATCGGCTTCGGGGCGCTTTTGTCGATGCCGGTCTGTTATGCGCTGCGCAGCCATGTGACCGCCAAGTTGCTCTCCGAACTCAAGCCCGGCCTGTTCCTCAAGCCGCTCGGGCGGGTCGGGGCGGTGACCTCGGTGATCTTTGCCGCCGTGCTGGTCTGGATCATGGGCGAAAATGCGATCTCGAAATTCGGCTCGCCCCAGACCTCGGCGGATCTTGGCCTGCCGATGCCGGTGCTTTTGTCGGTGACGGCGATCACGCTGGGGGCGGCCTTCTTCGCGGCCTGTGTCGGGCTCTGGCTCGAGTGGCGCCGCGCGGGGGGCTGGGAATGAGCGGTCTGGCCCTTGGCGGGATCGGGTTTGTCGCCGCGATCCTGATGATCTTTCTCGAGATCCCGGTTGCCGTTGCGCTTGGCCTTGTGGGTCTGGGCGGGGCCGCGATGATCATCGGCGTGTCCGGTGCGATGACGATTGGCGCCACGACGATCTGGGACAGCCTGACGAACTACACGCTGACGATGCTGCCGCTCTTCGTAATGATGGGTAACATGGCTGCGCAATGCGGGCTTTCGACCAAGCTTTACCAGTCGATGTCGGTGTTGATCGGCCATCGTCGCGGGGGGCTCGCGCTGGCGACCATCGGGGCCTCGGCGGGCTTCGGGATGATCTCGGGCTCGTCGCTGGCGACGACCGCTACCATGGGGCGCATCGCCCTGCCCGAGATGCAGGTGGCCGGCTATTCGCGGGCGCTGTCGGCAGGGTCGGTCGCGGCGGGTGGCACGCTTGGGATCCTGATCCCGCCCTCGACCGTGCTGGTGATCTATGCCTTCATCGCCGAGCAGTCGATCCGCTCGCTGCTGTTGGCCACCGCCGGGCCGATCGTTCTTGCTGTCAGCCTCTATTGCCTGGCGATCTGGGTGCCGATCTGGCTGGGGATTTCGTCCGCCCCGAGCCGTAGCCGCGCCAATGGTGCCGAGCGCCGCGCCGCTATCCGCGAGCTGGTGCCGCCGCTGGGGATCTTCGGGCTGATCATGGGCGGCCTTTATTCCGGGTTGTTCACCGCGAATGAAACGGCGGCGATCGGGGCTGCAGTGGTGCTGGCCTATGGCGTGTTCTCGCGCCGGCTGTCGTGGAAGGGCTTTTTCGACGCCTCGATGGACACGGCCCTCACCTGCGGCGCGCTTTACCTGGTGCTGATCGGTGCGAACCTCTTCAACTTCTTCCTCGCGCTGTCGGGGCTGCCCTTCTCGCTGACCGGCCTGTTCGCAGGCATCCTCGACCAGCCGCTTCTGGTGATCCTGCTGATGCTGGCGATCTACCTGATCCTCGGCACGCTGATGGACAGCCTGGCGATGCTCTTGCTGACGGTGCCGCTGTTCGTGCCGGTCGCGCAAGCCGCGGGGATCGACCTGATCTGGTTTGGCATCTTCGCCGTGATGGTGGTCGAGATGGGCCTCATCACCCCGCCGGTGGGCATGAACCTCTTCGTGCTCAAGACCACCAACCCCGAGTTGCAGATGATGGATCTGTGGCGCGGAGTGACCCCTTTCGTCATGGCCGACCTGGTCCGGGTAGCGATCATCATCGCCATCCCCGCAATCGTGACCTGGCTGCCGCGCATCGCAATCTGACCGAACAGGATATCCAAGGGAGGGATACCATGCTCAACACGTTCCTGAAAACGGCCGCTCTGGCCCTTGTGCTTGCGGCCCCCGCCGTCGAGGCCCGCGAGATGCGCGTCTCGTCCTTCGAGCCGCCGCAGGGGTTCTACTCGTCCAAGATCCTTCAGGCCTGGATCGACGAGATCAACCCGAAACTGTCCGAGGGCAATGCGTTCAAGCTCTATCCCGGTTCGATGCTCGGTGCGCCGCCCGCGCAGGCCGAACTGGTGAAGGCCGGTGTCGCCGATGTGGCGCTGGTGGTGCCGACCTATACGCCCGGCCTGTTCCCCAACAGCGGTGTGGTTGAACTGCCCGGAATGGTGACCACCTCGGCTGGCGGCACCAACATCCTCAACACGCTGGCGGAGGAAGGGGCGCTCGACAAGGAATATGCCGATTACAAGATCGTCGCGCTGTTCACGACGCCGGGCTATCGCTTCTTCATGACCGGCAAGGCGGTGACGGCGCCCGGCGATCTGTCAGGGCTGAAGCTGCGCTCGCCGTCGAAATTCGGCTCGACCCTGTTCGATCTGGTGGGTGCTTCGGGCGTCTCGGTTCCCGCGCCGCAGGTATATGAAAACCTTGAACGCGGCGTGGTGCAGGGTGCGGTCTGGGTGATGGATGCCTATCGCACCTTCCGCCTGAACGAGGTTGCGCCCTATGTGACCGACACGCGCTTTACCGCGCAGCCGATGGCGATCCTGATGAACAAGGCCGCCTATGAGAGCCTGTCCGACGCTGACCGCGCCGTTCTGGATGACATGACGGGCCGCGCGACGGCGGAGTGGATTGCCGGTGTGGTCGATGCCACCGATGCCGAGATCGAGGCAGCCTTCCGCGCCGATGGCAAGGTGACCTTCACCGATCTGGATGCCGACACGCAGGCCAAGTGGGATGCGGCGCTGGCCGATGCCCCGGCGAAATGGCTGGCCGAGCAGGCCGACCCGGCCGTGGCCGAGGCCGTTCTGATCCGCGCGGGTGAGCTGGGCGGCAAATGATCATGTCCCCGTCCGTCTGACGGACGGGCGGGGATACCGCCTCGGGGTGCGCTTTCGCCCCGTCTAGAATGATCGAATTCCTCTTCAACGAATGGAGACGACCATGGCAATCAATGCTCTGGGTTATCTTGGTGTGCGTTCCGACAAGCTCGACGACTGGAGCGATTTCGCCGGCAAGCTCCTCGGGATGCAGAAGATCGACCGGGGCGGCAAGGCGCTGGCCTTCCGCATGGATGACCGGGTGCAGCGGTTGCTGGTCTCGGATGAACCGGGCGAGACGCTGGCCTTCCTGGGCTTCGAGGTGGCTTTCAAGGACGATCTGCAATCCTATGCCGCGCGTCTCGATGCGGCCGGGGTGCGGGTTCACCTGGGATCGCGCGAACTGGCGGATCGGCGCTTTGTCGGCGACCTGATTTGGTTCGAGGATCCGGCGGGCAACCGGGTGGAGCTGTTCCACGCGCCGATGATCGCCTCTGACCCCTTCGTGCCGGGGCGTCCGATCGACGGGTTCAAGACCGGTCCGCTCGGCATGGGCCATGCGGTGCTGCATGTGAAGGACATCGAGGTGATGATGCCCTTCTACCGCGATCTGCTTGATTTCCATGTCTCGGACTACGGGCTGAAACCCTACGGGCTTTACTTCTTCCACCTGAATGACCGGCACCATTCCTTCGCCATGGTCGGCTCGGGCAAGGCGGGGTTCCATCACTTCATGGTGGAGTTCCAGAGCCTCGACGATGTGGGGCAGGGATTTGACCTTGCACAGCAGGAAGAGGGGCGCGTCGCCTACACTCTGGGCCGCCACACCAACGACTACATGACCAGCTATTACGCAAACTCGCCCTCGGGGTTCTTTGTCGAGAACGGCTGGGGCGGGCGGCTGATCGACCCCGCCACATGGGAGCCGCACGAGACCCATGACGGCCCCAGCTTCTGGGGGCACGAGCGGCTTTACCTGACCGAAGAGGGCGGGCGCAAACGCCTGCGCGACATGCGCCTCGATGCGGCCGCGCGCGGCAAGCGCTCGCCGCCGATGGCCGACTGCCCCTGGCTGTTCGGCGAACTTGCGAAACAAGGAATCTGAGAGATGGAAGAGTTTGACGTCGCCATCGTGGGCTATGGCCCTGCCGGTGCCACTCTGGCACATCTGCTGGGGCAGTGCGGGCTGAAAACCCTGGTGCTGGAGCGTGAGAGCGCCGCCTACCACCTGCCGCGCGCGGTGCATTTCGACGCCGAGGTGATGCGCGTGTTCCAGTGGATCGGCATCGCCGAGAAGATGGAGCCGCTGACCGCCCTGCATCCCGGCATGCGTTTCGTCGACCCTCAGGGCAAGCTGCTGCTCGACTGGCCGCGCCCACAGGGCGAAGGCCCGCAGGGCTGGCGCGCGAATTACCGCTTTCACCAGCCGGATCTGGAGAAGATCCTGCGCGACACGCTGGCCGATCGTCCGACGGTCACCGTCCGCACCCGCTGCGACGTCTTCTTTGTGCAGGATCACGGCGACCGCGTCGAACTGCGCTACGAGGACATGTCCTGCGGCAAGATCAACCGGGTCTCGGCCAAGTATGTCGTCGGGTGTGACGGCGCGCGCTCGATCATCCGTCGCTACATCGAAACCGGGATGGAGGATTACGGCTTCCACGAACGCTGGCTGGTCGTCGACGTGATCCTGAAACAGGACAAGCCCGAACTGGGCGATCACTCTATCCAGTATTGCGTGCCCGAACGCCCGGCAACCTATGTGCGCGGCCCCGGAATGCGCCGCCGGTGGGAGATCACGGTCCAGCCCGGCGAGGATGCGGCGGAGATCTCGAAGCCCGAGCGCGTCTGGGACTTGCTGAAGGACTGGCTGACGCCGGAAGAGGCGGAACTGGAGCGCACGGCGGTCTATGTCTTCCACTCGCTTGTCGCCGAGGACTGGCGCAAGGGGCGGCTGATCCTGGCGGGCGACGCCTGTCACCAGACCCCGCCCTTCATGGGTCAAGGCATGTGCGCGGGCACGCGGGATGTCTCGAACCTCTACTGGAAGCTCGCTTTGGTCTGCCAGGGCGCGGTGTCGGGGGCTGAGGCCGAAGCGCTGCTTGACAGCTATGAAAGCGAGCGCAAGCCGAATGCCCGCGAATATATCCAGACGGCCGTGCGGCTTGGCGGGCTGATCAATACTTGCGGCACCGAGACGGCTCTGCGCGCGGCGCTGCCCTCAAGCGATGGCTCGGCCCGGATGGAAAGCATCGCGCCGCCGCTTGGGGCGGGGATCGGGATCGGCGAGAAGGCCGGGCGGCTCTTCGGGCAGCCCCGGCTCGCGGATGGCCAGCGGATGGACGCGATCTTCATGCACCAGTTCGTTGTCGTTGCCGAGGCCGCGTTGGCCGAGGGGCTGGATCTGCCTGACGGTGTCGGACTGGTCACCACGGCCAACTCGAACGCGGCTGAGCATCTCGCCCGGCTTGGCGCCCGCGCAACGGTCCTGCGCCCCGACCGCCACACGCTTGGCGCGGCGGATACCCAAGAAGAACTGGCCGCGCTGATCGCGCTGTGCCGTCCCAACCCTGTCACCATTCAAGAACCGGAGATGGTCTGAACCATGAAACTTTGTTCCTTCATTCACAACGGCACGGCCAGCTACGGGCTGGTGACCGAGGCCGGGATCGTCGATCTGGGCAAGCGCTTTGCCGAAGCCACGCTGCGCAACTTCCTTGCGGCGGGCGATCTGTCGCGCGCATCGGCGCTTGCGGGCGAGCCTGCGGATTACGCCTTTGACGCGGTGACCCATGCCCCGGTCATTCCGAACCCCGACAAGATCATCTGCGTGGGCCTCAACTACCACGCGCATATCGAGGAAACCGGGCGCGAGGAAACGCCGAACCCGGTCCTGTTCGCGCGCTACGCGGGTAGCCAGATCGGCCATGACGAGGCGCTGATCAAACCGCTCGAGTCGGACGAGTTCGACTACGAGGGCGAGGTCGCCGTGATCATCGGCAAGGAAGGCCGCCGGATTTCCGAGGCCGACGCGCTTGACTATGTCGCGGGGTACGCCTGCTACAACGACGGCTCGGTGCGCGACTGGCAAAAGCACACGCATCAGTTCATGCCGGGCAAGACCTTCGCGGGCACGGGTGCCTTCGGCCCCTGGATGGTGACCGCCGACGAGATCCCCGATCCGACCAAGATGCATCTGCAAACCCGTCTCAACGGGCAGGTCGTGCAGGACACCGATGTCTCGATGCTGGTGACCTCGATCCCGCGCCTGATCGCCTATTGCTCGACGATCCTGCCGCTTCTGCCGGGCGACGTGATCGTGTCGGGCACGCCCGGTGGCGTCGGTGCGCGCCGCACCCCGCAACTGTGGATGCGCGATGGCGATATCTGCGAGGTCGAGGTCTCGGGCATCGGTATCCTGTCGAACCCGGTGCGCAACGAAGGCTGAGCTTTCACCGGATGGCCGGGCGTGACAGAGTGACACCCATGTCCGACAGCGCCCGGCCAAAATCGAAACCAGACTCCGTCCGCGCCCTGACGCGCGGGCTTGCGATCCTGCGCCATGTCAACACCGCCGGAGAGGCGCGCCCCGGCGAGATCGCCCGCGCGCTGAACCTGCCGCGCCCGACCGTCTATCGGCTTCTCGAAACCCTCGAAGAGGCGGGCTACGTTGTCTATTCTGGCAGTTCGAACCTTGTGCGGGTGACGCGCCTTGCGGCCTCGCTGGGGGATGGCTACGCGCTGACCTCCGAGCTGTGCCAGGCGGCGGTGCCGCTTTTTGCCGATTACGGCGCGCGGCTTGTCTGGCCGCTTGACCTGACGGTGTACGACAATGCGGCGATGGTCATTCAGGAAACCACGCACGGGCGTTCGCCGCTGTCGATCGACCGCGCGATGATCGGTTACCGGCTGCCGGTGCTGCGCACCTCGGCGGGGCGTGCCTACCTGTCCTTCTGCGGACAGGAGGAGCGCGAGTTGATCATCGGCCATCTGCGACGCCTTGGCGATCCGGCGGACCAGCCGTTTCTGGAGCCGGCGCGTCTGACGCGGATGATCGAGGAAACGCGCAAACGCGGTGTCGCGCTGCGCGATGCGGGCGAGTTCCGGGCGCAGACGGCCTCGATCGCGGTGCCGATCCTGTCGCAGGGCGGGGTGCTGGGCTGCGTCTCCATGATCTGGATCCGCACTGCCATGTCGGGCCGCAAGGCCTTGGAGAGCTTCGCCGAGCCGCTCACCGAGATCGCGGAAAAGATCGCGCAGGCCTTGCCGGATTAAAGCGGCGCGCGCGCCATCTGCGCGGCGATATCGGCGTCAATCGGCGTGTCGTAGGTCATCAGCAGGTAACCGAGGACCGAGTAGAACCCGACCGTGGCGATAAGGTCGATGACGGCAGGGCGACCGATTGCGTCCGCCAATTTGGCCTCCAGCTCTGGTGGCAGGCGGCGCAGGTCGAAAAGCGCGTCCACCGCGCGGGCAATCAGCGCATCCTCGCCCGCAGGCGTGTCGCGCAGCGCCGCGATGCGCGCGTCGTCAAATCCAAGCGCGCGTGCCCGGCTGACGTGATGCGCCCATTCATAGGCCGATCCCATGCGATAGGCCGCGCGCAGGATCACGACCTCGGACCGGTCGGTGCCTAATGCGCTGTCCTTGACGACATGCTGGCGCAACGGGGCCCAGGCCCGCAGAAGCGCGGGGTGATGGGCCATGGTGCGATAGACATTGAGCGCCCCGGCAAAGCCGTCGCGCAGATCGGCGATGGACTCGGGCCAGTCCGCATCGGACAGGGGTGGGCAGGCGGAGTTGGGTGTGTCGCTCATCACGTCCTCTCGTCGCAGGCTGAATCCAAGACACCGGGCAGCCGCGGCGCGACAAGAATACCCTGTGTTCCGTCCATCAGGTGGACAGATCTCACGACCCCGGCGTGACCATATTGCGACTGCACCGAGGAACCGGTCAATCTGCGGCGACGGGCCAGAACAGGAGGCATCGCGTGATTTTGTTTCACTCGCCGGGGGCGTGCTCGCTCGGGATCAGGCTCATTCTCGAAGAGATCGGCCAGCCGTATGCGACGCGCATCATCGACGTGAAGACCGGCGCCCAAAGGCATCCCGATTACCTGCGGATCAACCCCAAGGGTAAGGTGCCCGCATTGCTGCGCCCGGATGGAACCCTGCTGACCGAGTTCCCCGCGATCGCGCTATGGCTCGCGCGCAGCTTTCCGCAGGCGGGCCTGCTGCCGGAAGGGTTGGAGGCCGAGGTCCGCGCGCTGGAACTGATCGACCAGATCGTGGCCACCTTGCACATGCGTGGGGCGACGCTGGCCATGCTTCCGCAGAAGTTCGTCTCAGACCCGGGCGCGCAGACCGAGCTGCGCCTGCATGGCCAGACGGTGGTGCAGGCAGGCTACGAGGCGCTGGCGGTCCGGCTGGCAGGTGCCGACTATATCATGGGGGACTATTCCATCGCGGATGCCGCCGCGTTCTACCTGCTCAACTGGCACGCTCGGATCGGGGTGGAGCTGAACGACACATTGCAAGGCTACATGCAGCGCATGATGGAACGGCCTGCGGTCGCACGGGCCTTGGCAACCACCGGCTAAGCCCGCGCTGCATCACAATAGAAAACTCCGGCGGAGGCCGCCGGAGTTGATTAAGCGAAGCGATACCAAAAAGCCTCAGCTGCGCGGCTTGAGGTTCTCGGGGTCATAGAGCGGCGCATAGCCCACACCTGCAACCTCGACCGGGAAGGTCTCGTCGAAATAGGTGACGCTCAGCTTGCGACCGACCTGGCAGTAATCCCAGGGCAGATAGGCCAGCATGATGTTCTTACCGATCGTCGGACCATAGGCCTGCGAGGTGGTGTAGGAGCGGCGGCCCAGTTCGTCGATCAGAACCTCGCCGGTCTCCGGGTCCATGACAGGCATGGTGTTGACCGGGTAGCGCGCGACACCCTTGCTGTCGGTATTGTCCGTCATGACCAGCGTGCAGAGCATGGCGGGCTGGTGGTCGCGCTCACGATACTCGAGGTGCTTCGCCTTGCCGCGGAAGTCGGCCTCCTTGACCTTCGGGCGCGCCAGGTCGCCCTCCAGCAGGTTGTACTGCGTATGCAGGTCCGCGTTTTGCAGGCGAAGCGATTTTTCCAGACGGCGCGAGTTCGCATAGGTCTCGACACCCATGGCCATCACGCCCACGCCCCGCAGCGCGTCCCAGACGGCGAGGCCGTCCTCGTAGCGCATGTGGAGTTCCCACCCCTGCTCGCCGACATAGGAGATGCGGAAGGCCGAGACCTTCTTGCCTGCGATCTCGATGGTCTTGATCGCCGCGAAGGGGAAGTTCTCTTTCTCGAGCATGTCCGGATCCGCGACCACCTTTTTCAGGTTCTCGCGGGCGTTCGGGCCCCAGATACCGATCGTGGTGAAATCCTCGGTCACATCGGTGATGGTGACGTCAAGGCCCATGTCCTGCGCCATGCGCTTCATATAGATCTGGTCGCGCGGGCCGGCATCGGCGCCGTTCACCAGACGGCAGCGGTCTTCCATGCGGAACACGGTGAAGTCGGCGCGGACATTGCCCTCGTCATCGAGCATGTGGGTATAGATCCCCTTGCCGATGTTGCCGTCGCCACCGATCTTGGCCGCACAAAGGTATTCCATCAGTGCGACATGATCGGGGCCTGAGATGTCGGTCATGTGGAAGTGCGACAGGTTGATGATCGCGCAATCCGCGCTCATCTCCAGCTGCTCGGCGTTCGACACGCGCCAGAAGTGACGGTTGTCCCACTCGTTTTCACGCACCGGAACCTGATCGGCGTATTTCTCCAGCAGGTGCTCGTTGGCGGCGTAGCCATGCGCCCGCTCCCAACCGCCGAGTTCCATGAAATAGCCGCCCAGTTCGACTTCACGCTCGTAGAAGGGCGAGCGGCGGATGTCACGCGCGTTGCCGAAGGGCTCGCGCGGGTGGACCGGCGGATTGTAGATCTTGGCGGCGGTTTCCAGGCAGCGGCCCCAGATGAAATCCTCTTTCAGCTGGAAGTCGGCGAAGCGCGCATAGTCGATGCGGTTGTGGTCGATATGGGTGCGGCCATCGGTCATCCAGTCGGCGATCAGCTTGCCCATGCCGGGGCCGTCCTTGACCCAGATCGCCACGGCATACCACAGACCGCGCAGCTTGCGGCTTTCGCCCATCGAGGGGCCGCCGTCAGTGGTGGTTTGCAGCAAGCCGTTGAACGAGTGGCTTTCGTTGAAGCCAAGCTCGGCCAGGATCGGCGTCAGTTCCATGGCGCGTTCCAGCGGCTCGATCACGTCATCAAGGACAAGATCGCGCATCGAGGGCGACAGGCGCGACTGTTCCTTTTCGAGAATGTCGCGCGGGTGAACCATCCGCACGTCCTTCTCATAGTAATAGCCCCATTCCATCTGGCCGCCCTCGGTCGTGGCCGGGTCGCCCGTGTCGCGCATATAGGCAGAGTTGCCTTGGTCGCGGAGCAGCGGACGGCCGATTTCGAGGCCGGTGCCGGCGAACTCGTCATAGGGCCCGAAGAAGGTCAGCGGGTGGTCGACCGGCATGACCGGCAGGTCTTCGCCCGCCATCTCGGCGATCAGGCGGCCCCAGAGACCGGCACAGACAACGACGTAATCGGCCATGATGGTGCCGCGGGCCGTTTTCACGCCCTTGATGCGGCCATCCTCGGTGATCAGAGACAGCGCGGGGGTGTTGGCGAAAGCCTTCAGCTTGCCCGACTTCTCGGCCGCATCCACCAGCTTGCCCGCAACCGTCTGTGAGCGCGGGATCACGAGGCCCGCATCCGGGTCCCACATGGCGCCCTGGATCTGGTCTTCTTCCAGAAGCGGGAATTTCTCCTTGGCCTCGGCCGCGGAGATGATCTTGACGCGGGTGCCGAAAGCGCGGCCCGAGTCGCAGCGACGCTTGAGCTCTTCCATTCGGGCATCGTCGCCGACGCGCGCCACTTCAAGCCCGCCGATCCGGGAGTAGTGGCCCATCTTCTCGTAGAAATCGACCGAGTACATGGTGGTCCAGGTGCTCAGCAGATCGTGGCTGGTGCAGTAGCAGAAGTCCGAGGCATGGCCGGTCGAGCCGATATCGGTGGGGATGCCGGACTTGTCGATACCGACGATATCGTCCCAGCCGCGCTCGATCAGGTGATGCGCGACAGAGGCGCCGACGATGCCGCCGAGGCCGACAATGACGACTTTTGCGCGTTCAGGAAACGAAGACATGAGTGATTCCAGTTGTTCTAGAGGGCTGTGTTCAGTCTTTGCACGGAGGGGATCGTCGCTATGATCCAACCGGCGTTTGCAGGACAAAAAGCGACGGTTCGTGTCGGATCGAGGTACTCTCGGCTCCGCTGGCCGAAATTCGCGATCAAGCTTTCTCCTGTCTGGCGGGTAAGCGCGGTGCCGCCCGGTGTGACGATGGCGACGCGGGTTATCCGGGTCATCCGCTCGAATTCTGCACCGCGAGCCGTGTGTTTTTCGCCATCGACAGTAACCCGGCGCGCGCGACCGTCAAACATCCTTGCCGTGATTCGGTGTTGGAGGCGGGGACTGCTTGTCCGCGCCGCCGCGCGCGGAGTCATCCGGCTTGGAGTTATGTGGCGGCTAAACAGAACTGTGCGGAAATCGGCAGCGCCCCGATCAGGCCCTCACGGAAAACGACCTCGTCAAAGGCGTAAGTCATTGATGTTGTAGGTGTGGTGACCCCGACAGGATTTGAACCTGTAACCTGCCCCTTAGGAGGGGGCTGCTCTATCCAGTTGAGCCACGGGGCCGTTGCCCCCTTATCGCGGGCAATCGTTCATCGTGCAAGGGATCGAAGATGCAAAAAGGGGGAGCGTATTGGCCCACCGCTCCCCCTTTTCAACCCAGCTCAGCGATCGGAGTCTACACGCTTGCTGGTATCGCCGGCGTCGGATTGTTCGGTTTCTAGCCCTCCGCCGTTATCGCTAACATAGCCAGCGCGAGACGCTTGCGCAAGAGAAATATTTGGCGCTAACAAGGTATATTCCCAACGAAAGGCCAATTGCGTGTCCAGACCTCCTGTCGAACCCCGCCGCCCGCTGACTCTGCGCGATGTCTCCGAGGCTTCCGGCGTATCGGAAATGACGGTCAGCAGGGTCTTGCGAAACCGAGGAGATGTGTCCGACGCGACGCGCGAGAAGGTGCTCGAGGCCGCCAAAGAGCTTGGCTACGTGCCCAACAAGATCGCGGGGGCGCTGGCCTCGCAGCGGGTGAACCTTGTGGGCGTGATCGTGCCCTCGCTGTCGAACCTGGTATTCCCCGAGGTGCTCTCGGGCATTTCCCAGGAGCTGGAGGACACCGGGCTGCAACCGGTCTTCGGCGTCACGAACTACTCCCCCGAGAAAGAGGAAAGCGTGCTTTACGAGATGCTCTCGTGGCGGCCTTCCGGGCTGATCATCGCGGGGATCGAACACACCCCCGCCGCGCGCGCCATGCTTGAGAACGCTGGCGCGCCGGTGGTCGAGATCATGGATGTGGATGGGCGCGGCGTCGATTCGGTCGTCGGCATCTCGCATCGCCGCGCGGGCCTGCACATGGCCGAGGCGATCCTGGCGGCGGGTTACCGGCGCATCGGTTTCCTTGGCACGAAGATGCCCGAGGACCACCGCGCGCGCAAACGCCTTGAGGGTTTCGAGGAAGGTCTGGCGAAGGCGGGTATCACGCTGGCCGATACCGAGTTCTACTCGGGCGGGTCTGCGCTGCTGAAGGGCCGCGAGATGACCGAGGCGATGCTGAAACGCACCCCGGACATCGACTTCCTCTATTACTCGAATGACATGATCGGCGCGGGCGGCCTGCTGTGGTGCCTTGAGAACGGCTATGACGTGCCCGGCAAGCTGGGGCTTGCGGGCTTCAACGGGGTCGATCTGCTCGACGGTCTGCCGGTGCGTCTGGCCACGATGGACGCCTGCCGCCGCGAGATTGGCCGTACAGCCGCGCAGATCATCGCCGGACGTCCGCATCAGGGGCTGATCGGCGGCGAGGTGGTCGAGCTGGAGCCGGTTATCCAATACGGCGACACGATCCGCCGCGCTTAAAGGACGCCGCCCTTACCCCAACTGGCCGAGGCATGCTGGCGGGTGTAGAACTCGCCCAGCAAGCCCAGCATCAGCAACGTCAGCCCGACATAAAGCGGGTAATGCCAGTCGGTGAAATGCGGGTTGTAGTTGATGAAGGTGAAGCCGCGCGACTGGTCGATCAGGTGGAAAAGCGGGTTCCAGCTGAACATCGCAAGCATCTTCGGGGGCAGGGTGTTGGCCAGAAACATCTTGCCCGAGGCGATGACATTGGCGCGGGTATAGACCAGCCGGATGATCCCGATCAGTCCGGGCGCCCAGGGCGTGGCCGCAAGAAACACCAAACCGATCCCGATACCCACGAACCACGCCAGCATCAGCATCCCAAGGGTGCCGACCCAGTTCTCGATCTCGATCGGGGTGATGGCCGCGTGGTAGAGGTAGAGCACGATCACCATCGTCAGGACCTGGTTGTAAAGCACCGACAGCGCCGAGGAGAGGATCGCCACCGCCGTGGTCATCGGCGCGTGTTTCATCATCGCCGATGTCGGTCCGCCTGACCCGGACACCGCCGACATGGTCTTGTTGTAGGTCATGAAGAGGAACACGCCGCTCATCAGGTAGAGAATGAAATCGCCGCGCACTGCGGCGCGGCGCATCCCCATGATGTTCATGAGCAGATAGAAGATGGCGACCATCATGATGGCCTGGGTCATGTTCGACAGCAAACCGACGATGGCATTCCCGCTTGATCCGCGGATGCGCCGCGCGGTCAGGTGAAACACCAGTTCCAGCAGGCTGAAGGTCGAGCCGAGCGTTGAATTGCTGCGCTTTGCCTTGAACATTCCCTGCGATCCTGGCCTTTCCGTGCCCCGATCATGGCCGGGAAAACTTGCCGTTCCGTTGATGGCGCATCATAAGGTGGGTGTTGCCGCGTAGCAATCGGGCCTCGGGCGATCTGGAATGGAGTGCAAGATGGATTATGAACGACTCGTCAGCGTGATGCGCCGCCTGGCGTTGGAAGCGGGCGACAAGATCATGGAAATCTACAACTCGCCCGAGTTCGAGGTGAAGTCGAAGTCAGACGCCTCGCCCGTGACCGAGGCCGACGAGGCCGCCGATGCGCTGATTTCGGAAGGTCTGGCCGAGGCTTTTCCGCAGGTGGCGCAAGTGACCGAGGAGCAGGCGGCAAGCCACAGCCAGCAGGTCAGCACCTTCCTGATCGTCGATCCGCTCGATGGCACCAAGGAATTCGTCCAGCGTCGCGGCGATTTCACCGTCAACATCGCCTATGTGCTCGATGGCGTTCCGGTGCGCGGCGTCGTCTATGCACCCGCCAAGGGACGGCTGTTTTACACACTGGCCGACGGCCGCTCGGTCGAAGAGGTGGGCCCGGAGTTCGACAAGGAAGCCCCCGGAACGCAGACGCCGATCACGGTTTCGGTTCCCGACAATCGCGGGCTGATGGTGGTGGCGTCGAAATCGCACCGCGATCAGGCGACCGACGATTACATCGCGCAATATGGCCTTAAAGACATGACCTCGGCGGGCTCGTCGCTGAAATTCTGTCTGGTCGCCACCGGTGAGGCCGATCTTTACCCGCGTCTTGGCCGCACGATGGAATGGGACACGGCGGCGGGCGACGCGGTGCTGCGCGGCGCGGGCGGCGAGATGGTGCGCTTCGACGACCACACGCCCTTTACCTATGGCAAGCCCGGCTTCGAAAACCCCTTCTTCATCGCCTATGCCCCCGGCGTTCTTCTGGTGAAATAATGTCCGTCCTGATCGTCATCCCCGCCCGCTACGCCTCGACCCGCTATCCCGCCAAGCCGCTCGTCGCGCTGACCGGGGCAAGCGGCGTGTCCAAGACCCTGATCCAGCGTAGCTGGGAGGCCGCGATGGCCGTGAAGGGTGTTGACCGCGTCGTCGTCGCCACCGATGACGAGCGCATCAAGGCAGAGGCCGAGCGTCATGGCGCCGAGGTCGTGATGACCTCGACCGAGTGCCGCAACGGGACCGAGCGCTGCGCCGAGGCCTACAGCAACATTGGCGGCGGTTACGACATCGTGGTGAACCTGCAAGGCGACGCGCCTCTGACCCCGGCCTGGTTCATCGAGGATCTGATCGCGGGGCTTGAGGCAAACCCCTGGGCCGAGCTGGCAACTCCCGTTCTGCGCTGCGAGGGCGCGATGCTGGCCAGCCTGCGCGAGGACCGCCATCATGGCCGCGTCGGCGGCACCACCGCCGTCTTCGGCGCGGGCAATCGCGGCATCTACTTCTCGAAAGAGGTCATTCCCTACACCTCGGAAAGCTACATGCCCACCGCCCCCACGCCGGTCTTCCATCACGTCGGCGTCTATGCCTACCGTCCCGAGACGCTTCTGGCCTACTCCGACTGGCCCATCGGCCCGCTGGAAACGCTTGAAGGGCTGGAACAACTGCGCTTCCTCGAAAACGGCCGCGCGGTTCTGTGCACCGAGGTCGAGGCCCGCGGGCGCGAGTTCTGGGAGCTGAACAACCCCTCGGATGTCGCCCGGATCGAGGCGATGATGGCGGGTATGGGCCTCGAATGACGCCTACCCCGGTGCGCGCGAGTGTCATTGTCGTCTCGCGCCACCGACCCGATCATCTGGCGATCTGCCTTCGCGGCCTTGCTCAGCTCGATCACCCGGAGTTCGAAGTGATCGTGGTCGCCGACCCGGAGGGGCTGGCGATTGCCGAGGGGCTGCCAGTCAAGCGCGTGGCGTTTGACGAGGCCAATATCTCGGTCGCGCGCAATGCAGGGATCGCGACGGCCGCAGCGCCGGTGATTGCCTTCATCGACGACGATGCCGTGCCCGAGCCGGCATGGCTCTGCCGCCTGACCGCGCCTTTCGCAGATCCGCGCGTGGTGGCCGCAGGCGGGTTCGTGCGCGGGCGTAACGGGATCTCCTATCAATGGAAGGCCTCGCAGACCGACCGGCTTGGCATCAGCCACGCGCTGAGCGTGGATGAGGTGCAAGCGACATTGCTACCGCCGCCGCCCAATGGCGCGATCCGGACCGAGGGCACTAATTGCGCCTTTCGCCGAGACGCGGTGGCGACGATTGGCGGCTTCGATACGGCGCTCCGTTTCTTCCTTGATGAGACCGAGTTGAACCTGCGCTTGGCCGAGACCGGCGGGCTGACGGCCATCGTGCCGGGCGCGCAGGTGCATCACGGTTTTGCCGCCTCGGCCCGGCGCAAGGCCGACAGGACGCCGACGGACCTGCACGAGATCGGGGCCTCTTCGGCTGTGTTCTGGCGCAAGCACGCCCCAGCCAAAGCCATCCCCGAAGCGCGCGCAGCCCTGATGGAGGCCCAACGCGCGCGGCTTGAGAACTATGTCGCTGATGGGAGAATGTCGCGAAGCGAAGTAGGGCCGCTCCTGCACAGCCTGACCGAGGGGCTGGACGCAGGCGAGGCCCGCGCAATCGAACCGCTGCCCGCGATCGGCCCGTCACCCGATGCCTTCCTGCCGTTCCCCGTAGGGCCGCGCCCACGCCGCATCGTTGCAGGCCGCATCTGGCAGGCGCGTGCCAAACGCGCCGAGGCCGCAGGCGCGGTCACCCAAGGCGCGGTCGTCTCGCTCTTTCTCTTCGCTCCCTCGATCCGCCGCCACCGGGTCCGGTTTCACCCCGACGGCTACTGGGAGCAAAGCGGCGGGCTGTGGGGGAAATCAGATCGAGGCCAGCCCGCCTTCTTTCCGTGGCGCTTCGCTGCGCGACTGCGCCGCGAGATCGCGAGGATCGCCCCTTTCCGCGCCCGCTGATCCGCTCGCGCAAATCTTTCAGTCCAAGCAAGTTTCCGCGAGGCATGTTTCGGCCGCCGGGAGCACTTCTTGTTTTCTGCATGTGAAAACGCCTAATATCTCCGCAACCTAAAAGGCGGCATGACGCCGTCTGCAAATATCGGGTGAGTAATGAAACGTAAGGTCACCAAAGCGATTTTTCCGGTAGCAGGTCTCGGAACGCGCTTTCTTCCCGCCACCAAGTCGATCCCGAAAGAGATCCTGACGCTCGTCGATCGGCCGCTGATCCAATACGCCATCGACGAAGCCCGCGCCGCCGGCATCACCGAATTCATCTTCGTCACCTCGCGCGGCAAATCCGCGCTTGAGGATTACTTCGACGACGCGCCCGAGCTGGAGAACCAGCTGCGCAAGTCGGGCAAGACGCAGCTGCTGGATATCCTTGAATCGACCAACATGGATTCGGGCGCCATCGCCTATGTGCGCCAGAACCGCGCGCTTGGCCTGGGCCATGCCGTGTGGTGCGCCCGCCGACTGGTGGGCGACGAGCCTTTCGCGGTCATCCTGACCGACGACGTCATCGCCGCCGACAAGCCCTGTCTGCAGCAGATGATGGAGGCCTATGAGGAAACCGGCGGCAATATCGTCGCCGCGATGGAGGTCCCGCATGAGCGCACCTCGTCCTACGGCGTGCTCGACATCGCCGAAGAGAACGGCGCGGTCGTGAAGGTCAAGGGCATGGTCGAAAAGCCCAAGCCGGAAGTCGCGCCCTCGAACCTCGCCGTGATCGGTCGCTACATCCTGACGCCCGAGATCATGAACAACCTCAACGCCAAGAAGCAGGGCGCCGGTGGCGAGATCCAGCTGACCGACGCAATCGCTGAGGAAATCAGCAAGGGCAACCCGGTCTATGGCTACCGCTTCCGCGGCCAGCGTTACGACTGCGGGTCGAAGGCGGGCTTCCTGCAGGCGACGGTGGCCTTCGGCCTCGCGCGCGAGGATCTGCGCGATGAGTTCTCGGACTACCTGACCGATCTCATGGCGATGCGCACGGCTGCCGAATAACCGATGGCCAAGCATGTTCTGGTGACGGGTGGGGGCGGGTATATCGGCTCCCACGCTTGCAAGGCCCTGCGGGCCGCGGGCTATGTGCCCGTCACCTACGACAGCTTTGTCACCGGATGGTGCGATGCGGTCCGGTTCGGTCCGCTCGAAGAGGGCGATCTGGCCGACCGGGCGCGCCTCGATGCAGTCTTTGCGAAATGGCAGCCGGTGGCGGTGATGCATTTTGCCGCCCTCAGCCTTGTCGGCGAGTCGATGCAGGACCCCGGCAAATACTGGCGCGCCAACGTGATTTCGTCGCTGAACCTGATCGAGGCGGCCTGCGCGGCGGGTTGCCTCGATTTCGTTTTCTCCTCGACCTGCGCAACCTATGGCGATCAGGACGGCGTCGTGCTGGACGAGACAACGCCGCAACGCCCGATCAACGCCTATGGCGGATCAAAACGCGCGATCGAGGACATGCTGCGCGACTTCGGGCTGAGCCACGGTCTGCGCTCGGTCATCTTCCGCTATTTCAACGTCGCGGGCTCGGACCCCGAGGGCGAGGTGGGCGAGTTCCACCGCCCCGAGACGCATCTGATCCCGCTGATGCTTGATGCTATCGACGGCAAACGTCCGGCGCTGACGGTTTTCGGCTCGGACTACCCCACGCCCGATGGCACCTGCATCCGTGACTACGTTCATGTCTGCGATCTGGTGGATGCGCATGTGCTGGGGCTGCAATGGCTTGAGGCCGGGAAGGGATCGGAGGTGTTCTGTCTGGGCACCGGGCAGGGCTTTTCCGTACGCGAGGTGATCGCGCAGTCGCGGGCCGTGACCAACCGCGAGGTGCCAATTGTGGAAGGCGCGCGGAGGCCCGGTGATGCGGCGATGCTGGTCTCGGGTTCGACCAAGGCCACGCGTGTGCTTGGCTGGACGCCAAAGCGCGCCGATCTGTCCACCATGATCGCCGATGCCTGGCGCTGGCATCAAAGCGGCCATTATGAGCGATAGGCCCGCCTGCCGACTTCTGGATATCACGCGGCTCGTGTCGCGAGTGGGGCGCGGGCCGATGACCGGGATCGACCGGGTCGAGGCCGCCTATCTCGACCGGCTGCGTCATGAGGACGTGCCGCTGTTCCTGCTCTGCCGCACTTCCTATGGGTTCTTGCTGCTGCGCGGCTCCGAGGCCGAGTATGTTTTCGCAGCCTTGGCCGCCCCCGAGACCCTGCCCCCACCCAGCCTGATCGACCGGCTGCGCGGCCGCACCAGTCCGCGCCTGCGCCTTGAGGCCGGTCTGCGGACGCGCGCATTGGCGCGGGTGCCGGGTGGCGGGCTGACCTGGATGCTTGCGCGCCGCCTGCCGCGCCCGATCAGCTATATCAACGTCGGGCAAAGCTCGCTCAAGCAAAAGAACCTGCAACGACTGCGCCGGGTGCCGGGGCTGCGCATCACCGTCATGTTGCATGACACGATCCCGCTCGATCTTCCCGACTATGCCGGGGTCGGAGAGCCCGAGCGGTTTCGCGCCACTTTCGACGCGGTCATCCGCAGTGCCGACCTGATCCTGTGCAACTCGGCCGCGACCATGGCGGATGTTCGGCGCCACGCCGGGGCGCAGCTCCCGCCCTGCCTTGTCGCCCATCTGGGCGTCGATCTGCCGCGCCCCGATCCGCATGCAATCCCGCCCGATCTGGACCTGATGCCCGACTATTTCGTAGCCCTCGGCACGATCGAGCCGCGCAAGAACCACGCCGTGCTGCTGGATGCCTGGGAGGAGATCATCGCCCGCATGGGCCCCGAGGGCGCGCCGCGCCTGTTGATCATCGGCCGCCGCGGCTGGAAGAACGAGGCGGTGTTCCAGCGGCTCGACAGCGCGCCCTACATGGGAAAGGTGGTGCATGAGTTGTCCGAACTGAACGACGCGGCGGTTTCCGCGCTGCTGGCCGGGGCGCACGCGCTGCTTATGCCCTCCTTCGCCGAAGGGTTCGGATTGCCCCCGCTTGAGGCGATGGCGCTTGGCACCCGCGTCATCGCGGCGCCCTTGCCGGTCTATGAGGAATTCCTGGGCAACAGTGTCATTTACGCAGACCCGACCGACAGCTATGACTGGGTTAACAAGATATTAAACCTGACAGGCGACAGGCGCGGGCAGGAACGGGCGGACCCTTCGGGCAAGGATCATCCGGCCCTGCCAAGCTGGGAGGTGCATTTCAACCTCGTGTTAAGCGCGGTGTGAAAGCCTTCGCGAAACAGCGCCTGAAGCGGACGGAGCGGCTAGATGAGCATACGGGAGACCCTGCGCCTGCGTTACAAACGCAAGCGCTTGCTATTCCGCGCCTTCCGCAAACGGCATGAACTGAGCTGCCTCGCCGACCGGACCGGCGCGATCACCGCGTCGGATATCCTGGTCTTCACCACGCTGCGCAACGAACAGATCCGTCTGCCCTATTTCCTGCGCTACTACCGCGAACTGGGCGTGCGGCATTTCCTGATCGTGGATAACGGCTCGGATGACGGCTCGACCGAGTATCTGCTGGCCCAGCCCGATGTGTCGCTCTGGCGCACCGAGGCCAGCTACCGGCGCGCGCGTTACGGCATCGACTGGATCAACTGGCTCCTGCGCAAATATGGCACGGGGCACTGGACGCTGACGGTCGATCCTGATGAGTTCTTCGTCTATCCCTTCTGCGACACGCGGCCCATAGACGCGCTGACCGACTGGCTGGATACATATGACATCCGCGCCTTCCCGGCGATGATGCTGGACATGTATCCCAAGGGGCCGATCGACGCGGTGCCCTATCGCGCGGGCGACGACCCTTTCGAGACGGCCTGCTGGTTCGATGGCGGCAATTACACGATCTCGAAGAACCCCGAGTATCATAACCTCTGGATTCAGGGTGGGCCGCGTGCGCGGATGTTCTTTGCCGACCGCCCGACCGAGGCGCCCTCGCTCAACAAGGTGCCGCTCGTGCGATGGGAGCGCGGATTTGCCTTCATCTCCTCGACCCATATGATGCTGCCGCGCGGGCTGAACACCGTCTATGACGAATGGGGCGGAGAGAAGGTCTCGGGCTGCCTCTTGCACGCCAAGTTCATCTCGCCGCTGAATGAGAAGGTCGCGGAGGAAATTCAACGGGGCGAGCATTTCGACGGTTCGCGCGAATACCGCGCCTATTCCGAGACGCTGGCGATAGAGCCGGACCTCTGGTGCAAATGGTCCGAGAAATATATCAACTGGCGACAGCTTGAAATCCTTGGCCTGATGTCGAAGGGGAACTGGGCTTAGGACATGGGCACGACCGTCGGCTTCATCATCCTGTGCCATACGGCGCTTCACCGGACCGCGCAGATCGCGCGGCACTGGGCCGAGCACGGCGCGCCGGTGGTTATCCATGTCGATCATCGGGTGGGCGATGCCGACTACGGGCAACTGACGTCTGCGGTCTCAGATCTCGACAACGTTTCGTTCTGCAAGCGGTTCAAATGCGACTGGGGCACCTGGTCGCTGGTGGCGGCCTCGCAGGCCGGGGCCGAGCAGATGCTGGCCCGCCACCCCGAGGTGCGGCATGTCTATCTCGCCTCGGGGGCCTGCCTGCCGCTGCGCCCGTTGCAAGAACTGGTCGACTATCTCGACGCGCGGCCCAACACCGACTTTATCGAAAGCGTGACCACGACCGATGTCGGCTGGTCGATGGGTGGCGTGGATATGGAGCGATTCACCCTGCGCTTCCCGTTCTCGTGGAAATCGCAGCGCAAGGCCTTTGACCGCTACGTCGCGCTGCAACGTCGCCTCGGCTTCAAGCGCACCATCCCCGAGGGGCTTGATCCGCATCTGGGCAGCCAGTGGTGGTGCCTGACCCGCCGCACGCTGAGCGCGATCCTGCAAGACCCCAGACGCAAGCTTTACGAGCGCTATTTCAAGAAGGTCTGGATCCCGGATGAGGCCTATTTCCAGACGCTCGTGCGGCGCTACTCGGGGGCGCTGGAAAGCCGTTCGCTGACGCTCTCGAAGTTCGATTTCCAGGGTAAGCCGCATATCTTCTACGATGACCACCTCGAGCTGCTGCGCCGCTCGGATTGCTTCGTGGCGCGCAAGGTCTGGCCCAAGGCCGACCAGCTTTATGCGACCTTCCTGGCCCCCAATCGCATGGCCGCGAGCCTAGCCGAGCCGAACCCTTCGAAGGTCGATCGCCTCTTTGCTCAGGCGGTGGAGCGGCGCACCAAGGGGCGTGCGGGGCTGTATATGCAATCGCGCTACCCGCTGCGCGGCCGCGAGAATGGCAAGACCTCGGCGCCCTATTCGATCTTTCAGGGCTTCACCGAGCTGTTCGAGGATTTCGACGACTGGCTCGGGCGGCAGGTTGGCGCGCGGGTGCATGGGCATCTTTTCGGGCCTGAACGGGCCGAATTCGCTGGCGCAGAGACTGTGTTCAACGGCTGCCTGTCCGACTCCGCCACCCTGCGCGACTACGATCCCCAGTCTTTTCTGGCCAGCCTGATCTGGAACTCGCGCGGCGAGCGGCAATGTTTCATGTTCGGCCCGCGCGACACGCAAAGCCTGAACGCCTTCACCGCGGCCGATCCCAATGCGCAGATCTCGGTTGTGACGGGGGCTTGGGCGGTGCCGCTCTTCCGCTCCAACCTGACCTTTGCCGAGATCCGGCACGAGGCCGCGCGTCTGCAACAGATCGAATTCGATCAGGTCGAGATTCTGAAATCCGTGCTGGCCAAGGCCCGCATCCGGGTCTGGAGCATGTCGGAATTCCTCGAACACCCAATGGAGAACCTGCAGGCCATCGTCGATGAGATCGCCCCGCGAAATGCCCGACGCCTGACCGAGGCGCCGCATATCGTCGATCTGACCGGCTTTGGCGGCTTCTTGCAGGCGCTGAAGAACCAGGGGATGCAGTTGCGGCTGGCCGGCCATTTCCCGACCGAGGCCGACAAGCGCCCCAACGCGCCCGCGCTGTCACGGCCCTATGTCGTGGTGAAGTGACCGATGGCGCGCTTCGACAGCTTCGTCATCCTTGCGGCGATGCGGACAGGCTCCAACCTGCTTGAAACCGCGCTGAACGCGCTGGCGGGTGTGACCTGCCATGGCGAGGCCTTCAATCCCGTGCTGATCGGCTACCCAAAGCGCGAGACGCTTCTGGGCATGAGTTTGGCCGAGCGCGATGCCGACCCGCTGGTGCTGTGGAACAAGATTTGCGCCGAACCCGGCCTGAGCGGCTGCCGCTATTTCCCCGATCACGATCCGCGCGTGCTTGGCGCGATGCTTGACGATCCGCGCTGCGCCAAGATCGTGCTCAGCCGCAATCCTCTGGAAAGCTATGTCAGCCTCAAGATCGCGCGGGCGACCGGCCAGTGGCGGCTTGCCGACGCGCGCCACCGCAAGGCCGTGCGGGCCGAGTTCGACGCGGCCGAGTTCGCCGCCCATGTGAAGGCCTTGCAGCAGTTTCAGCTGCATGTGCTGCACGCGCTTCAGGCCTCGGGGCAGACGGCCTTCTATCTCGATTATGAGGATGTGCCCGATCTGGCCGTGCTGAACGGCCTGGCGCAATGGCTTGGGGTCGAGGCGCGTCTGGATGCCCTTCCCGGAAAGCTCGTGCCGCAGAACCCCGAGCCGCTGGAAGAAAAGGTCTTTGACCCGGCGGCGATGGAGGCTGGGCTTGCGCGCCTAGATCGCTTCAATCTGGCACGCACGCCGAATTTTGAGCCCCGTCGCGGGCCGAACGTGCCCGGCTTCATGGCGCTGCGCGAGTCCGGGCTGTTGTTCATGCCGATCCGCCCGGCTCCGGACGCGGCGATCCGCTCGTGGCTTGAGCAGTCGGGTGAGGTCGAGGACGGGTTCTCACAAAAGACCCTGCGGCAGTGGAAGCGCCGCCACCCCGGCCACCGCAGCTTTACCGTGCTGCGCCACCCGTTGTTGCGCGCCCATCTGGCCTTCTGCACGCTGCTGGAGGCCCCGGGCTTTGACGAAACGCGCAGGGTTCTGACAAAAAGCTACAAGTTGACGCTCGACGATCACGCAGCGGGGTTTCTGGCATGGCTGCGTTGGCTCAAACCGCATCTGGGCGGGCAGACCAGCCTGCCGGTGCAGCCGCTTTGGGCGAGCCAGTCGAACATGGTTCAGTCGATTTCGCAGATCGGTGCGCCCGACTTGCTCGCGCGCGAAGATCGGCTGGCCGAGGATCTGGCCTATCTCGCCCGCGCGATGGGGTTGGACGCGCCCGCCTTCACCGCGCCCGACCCGGAAACCGGGCCAGTCAAGCTGGCCGATATCTGGCAGCCCGAAATGGAAAAAGCCGCGCGAGAGGCTTATCCGCGCGACTTCCTGCAATTCGGTTTTGGGGATTGGCGCGCCTGATCAGGCGGCTTGCGCACCCGGCCCGGCCGTCAGAACGGCATGCAGCGCCGCCGGATCGGTATTGGCGCGCAGCTTGGCGCAAACCTCGGCGTTGCGCATGGTGCGCGACACGAGGGCGAGGGCCTTGAGATGATCGACGCCCGAATCCTTCGGCGCGAACAGTGCGAAGACCAGATCGACCGGCAGCCGGTCCACCGCATCGAAATCGAGCGGCTTTTCAAGGCGTAGGAACACGCCCACGACCGATTTCAGGCCGTGCAGGCGTGCATGCGGCAGGGCAACGCCATGCCCCACGCCCGTCGGGCCAAGGCTTTCGCGTTCTTGCAGCGCGTCGATCGCCTGAGAGGCATCCAGCCCGTAGGCTGAATGCGCGATTTCCGAGAGATCCTGAAACAGGCGCTTCTTGCTCGTGACGTTGACGAGCGCCTTAACGGCGCCCGGCTTGAGCAGCGAGGATAGATCCATCTGTCCTTTTTCCGCGCCTGCCATCGTCAGGCGCTCATTTGCTGTTGCGAGGGTCGATCCAGCCCACATTGCCGTCGTCGCGGCGATGCACGACGTTGACCCCGCCATGTTTCTCGTTGCGGAAGACGAGCATCGAGGTGTTGGACAGTTCCATCTGCATCACCGCCTCGCCGACCGAGAGCGTGGGGACCTTGGTCTCCATCTCGGCCACGATCACGGGAGCAAGGCCACCGCCGTCCTCGTGCGACTCTTCTTCATCCGCGGCGAGCACATACAGCCCGGCAGCGCCGAATTCAACAGGCTGCGAGCGTTCCTTGTGGTGATCCTTCAGCCGGCGCTTGTGGCGGCGCAGCTGTTTGTCCATCTTTTCACGGCAGGATTCGAAGGCAGCATAGACCTCGGTCGCGTGGCCCTTCGCCGAGGCGGTCAGGCCGGTCGACAGGTGAACCGTCGCTTCGCAGATATATTCATGCGCATCGCGCGAAAACACCACGGTCGCATCCGTGGGGCGCTGCATATACTTGTCCACAGTCTCGCCCAGTTCGGACTTCACATGGGTTTGCAGTGCTTCGCCCACGTCAAGCTGTTTGCCGCTGATCTGGTACCGCATGGCTTCTCCTTCACGTCAGTGGCCCGAACCCGGACGGAATTGTCGGGGATGCGGGCCGGTTAAATCTGGGGAATCGCTGTGCGCATGGCAATGGCCGAGACGGACCGGAATCGGTCGAAAAGGGTGCTCGGGCAATGGGGCCATGTTCACGCATTTGTCTCATTTGGGAACGGATCGCGAGGGGTGTCAACGGGTGACATTCGCTGCACCGCAGCACTCAGAGGATGCGGAAGTTCTGCCCAAGGTAGACGCGGCGCACGTTTTCGTCGCGCACCACCTCATCGGTGGTGCCCGACATCAGCACCTTGCCGTCATGCAGGATATAGGCGCGGTCCACGATTTCGAGCGTTTCGCGCACGTTATGGTCGGTGATGAGCACGCCGATACCACGTTGCTTGAGCTGCGAGACCAGCGCGCGGATCTCGCCCACGGCTATCGGATCGACGCCGGCGAAGGGCTCGTCAAGCAGCAGATACTTGGGGTCGGCAGCCAGACAGCGCGCGATTTCAACCCGCCGCCGCTCGCCCCCCGATAGCGCCAGCGCAGAGGCGTGGCGCAGATGCTCGACCGAGAACTCGCCCAGCAATTCTTCCAGCCGTTCCCGACGCTTGTGCGGGTCGTGCTCGGCGATCTCAAGCACCGCCATGATGTTCTTCTCGACCGACAGGCCGCGGAAGATGGAGGCTTCCTGCGGCAGGTAGCCGATGCCCAGCTTGGCGCGGCGATACATCGGCAGGGTGGTCACGTCGCGCCCGTCGATCGTGACCTGTCCCGCATCGGGGGTGATCAGCCCGGCGACGTTGTAAAAGCAGGTGGTCTTGCCCGAGCCGTTCGGGCCCAGAAGCGCCACGACCTCGCCGCGGTTCAGCTCAAGCGAGACATCGCGGATCACCAGCCGCTTGCGATAGCTTTTGCGCAGGTTGGTGACGCGCAGACCGCCCGCACCCTCGGCCAGGCTGAGTTCAGGGGTGGCCATCAGTTGCCTCCCGGTTGCAGGATCGTGCGCACACGCCCGTCCATCCGGCCGACGCCGGTTTTCAGATCGACGTCGAGCTTTTGCCCCGACATCACGCTGGCGCCTTGCGTCAGCAGCACATCGCCGGTCATCACGAGCCGCCCGGTGGTCACGTCATAGACCGCATCGCTGGCCTCGGCGGCCTCGGTCGGCGAGGCTAGCGTGACCCCGCCCGAGGCATGCAGCCGCGCGATCTTGGTAGTGTCCGCGCCATACTCGACCTGCACCGTCGCGGCCTGCAGGCGCATCTCGCCCTGGCCGATCACGACATTGCCCGAAAACACCGCCGTGCCATCCGCCTGGTTGATCGAGAGGCTGTCGGCGGTCACCTCGACGGGGGCTGCGGTATCGGCGCGCAGCCCGGCGAAGGCCACCTCCTGCGCCGATACGGCCACCGGTGCGAGCAGAAAAATCAGGGCAAGAATGCGCGAACGGGAGAACATGAAAACCTCACTCTTGCGGCTGATATATCAGCTTTACATGCCCATTGAAAATCAGATCCTGCGAACCCGCAGCATTGGTCGTCATCAGCATCGAATCGGCATTGATGGAACCAAAGGGGCCGTCTGCCATTACCGGTTGCGGCGCTTCGAGGCGCGAGCGGTCGGTGGCGATCTGCACGATGGGCGTGGCCATGCGATAGCCCGTAGAGGTCTGCACGCTCACCCCGTCGGACAACTGGATCCCCGCGCCGCCCGGATCAAGCAGCCCGGCCGAGGCCGTCAGATCGGTCACGAGGCCCTCTCGGGTCTCAACCTTCGCAACGAGGCCCTCGGCCGAGGCGCCAGATCCGCCATTCGGGTCGGGCCGCGCGGCGCTGGCGCGCACCGTCAGGGCGGCGCCATCCTCGGTCATGCCCGCATAGGTCGGCGAGGTCATGCGCTGCTCGCGCGCAAGTTCGGCCACATCGACCTTGGCGTAGAATTGCGCAAGCTGCGGATCGACCTTGTCCGAGAACAAGAACAGCGTGGACAACAGTGTCAGCGCGGCCAGCGGCAGGGCAATCTTGGCCCATGCCACGATCAGCGAATGGCTGTTGTCATAGCGCATCAGACCACCCCGGCGCGCAGGCAGTCGTGGATATGCAGGATGCCGACCGGGCGCCCCTGATCGACCGCGAAGAGGCAGGTGATCTTTTTCTCGTTCATCACGGCCACGGCGGATTCGGCCAGCACGCCGGGCGCGATGGTGCGCGGGTTGCGCGTCATCACCTCGGCGGCGGCGTGGCCTAGCAGGCCCTCCATGTGACGCCGCAGGTCGCCATCGGTGATGATGCCCGACAGCCGCCCCTCGGAGTCGGTGACGCCGACAACGCCAAAGCCCTTCTGGCTGATGACCAGCAGCGCCTCGGACATTGGCGTGGCCTCGGGGACCAACGGCATGTCGCCATGCATGAGGTCGGCGACCTTGGAAAGCTTTGCCCCCAGCTTGCCGCCCGGATGGAAAGTGCGGAAATGCTCGGGCGTGAACTTGCGATGATCCATCAGCGCGACGGCCAGCGCATCGCCAAGTGCGAGCGTCATGGTGGTCGAGGTGGTGGGCACATTGCCCGTGCCGCAGGCCTCGGTCGCGCGCGGCAGCACCAGCGCGACATCGGCCTGTTTGAGCAGGGTCGAGTCGGGACGACTGGCAACACCGATCAGCGGGATCTGGAAGCGCCGGGTATGGGCGATCAGGTCGGCCAGTTCGGGCGTCTCGCCCGAGTTCGACAAGACCAGCGCCACATCGTCGCGCGTGACCATGCCCAGATCGCCGTGGCTCGCCTCGGCCGGGTGGACGAATTGCGCGGGCGTGCCGGTCGACGCCAGCGTCGCCGCGATCTTGCGCCCGACATGGCCTGATTTGCCCATGCCCGACACGATGACCCGGCCGCGCGCCTTCAGGATCGTCTCAACCGCCGCGACGAAGGTGCCGTTCAGGCCCGCCGCCAATTGCGCCAGCCCCTCGGCCTCGATCTCGATCACGCGGCGGGCAGTGGCGATGTAATCAGTGGTGGAAGATGTCATTGGGCTCCTCCCACCCCATCAGGTCCAGCTGCGCGCGGGCGGGCAGGAAATCGAAGCACGCTTTCGCCAACCCGGTGCGGCCCTCGCGTGCCAGGCGCTCGACCAGGACTTCGCGCAGACGGTGCAGGTAGAGCACGTCCGAGGCCGCGTATTCGAGCTGCGCCGGCGTCAGCTCCGCCGCACCCCAGTCCGAGGTCTGCTGCTGCTTCGAGATATCCACGCCCGCCAGTTCTTGCAGCAGGTATTTCAGCCCATGACGGTCGGTGAAGGTGCGCACCATCTTGGACGCGATCTTGGTGCAGAACACCGGGGCGGTGACGACGCCAAAGGCATTATACAGCGCGGCGATGTCGAATCGCGCGAAGTGGAACAGTTTCTCGACGCCCGGATCGGCCAGCATCGCGCAGAGGCGCGGTGCCTCGCTCTGGCCCTTTGCGATCTGCACCAAATGCGCGTTACCGTCGCCTGAGGAAAGCTGCACAAGGCACAACCGGTCGCGGCGCGGGTCGAGCCCCATAGTTTCGGTGTCGATGGCAACCACGGGCCCAAGGGTCAGCCCCTCGGGCAGGTCGTTCTGATGCAGGTAAATGGCCACGCCGGATCCTCTTCGTCTTGTCGGCGCAGATATAATCCCTTTGTGCGGGCTTTGCCAACGCAACCCGGTTGGTTCAGGGTGGGGATACGGCGAACTGGCGCCGATTTGAGCGCGGCAGCCCTCGCGGGCTGCCGCAGATGATCACGCGGTCAGTTCGCGCGCGGTGATCGAGTAGGCGAAGGCCGCCGCATCGAGCGGATCGAGGCGTTCCCCGCCTATCTCGGCCTCGGGATACATGAGGAAGGCGACGGGGTCGTTCTTCGAGCCCGGCAGCGCGATATCATGGCCGAAGTTGTAGCCGATCCAGTTGCCCTCCCAGGCGCCAAACAGCGCGGCGCGGGCATCGGCCACCTTCGGATCGTCAAAGCCAAGATTGCCCGGAGGCTCTTCCAGCATCACCTTGCGCACATCGGCGGGATCGGCGGCGACCCAGCCGAAGCCCTCCAGATAGACCTCTGCGCGGCAGTGCTGCGACTTGGTCACATCGGGCTTGTTGGCGCCAAGGCTCTTGTAGCCGAAGGCCGAGGGCGCCACGCGCAGCCCATAGACATCGCGCGCGGGCAGACCGGCCGCACGGGCCAGCCCGACGAACAGCGCGTTCAGGTCGGCGCATTTGCCGGTCAGGTCGCCCATTTCCAGCATCGAGGCTACGTCACCCAGGCCACAGCCACGGGTCTCGGGGTTGCGCGCGGTACTTTCGACGATCCATTCGTAGATCAGGCGGGCCTTGTCGAGGTCGCTGCGCGCGCCGACCACGATCTGATCGGTGGTCTGGCGCACGATCCCGTCGGTGGGGATCAGCGCGGTCGGCGCGGTGTAAAGCGCGCGATCTTCCTCGGACAGGGCCGGGGCGGTGCCTGCCTGCGTTAAATCGGTGGCGCGATCTCGGGTCGCGACGGTGGCGACGATCTCAAGCGAGCGCGGCGCATCGGCGGCTTCCCACTGCACATGTAGGAAGCGCGCGCCGCTGACCGGATCGGTCTTGATCTCGGCGCTTTCGGCGCTGGTCGTCCAGCTCAGCGCGCCGGGTTTCATCCAACCCTCCTGATCCACCGAGGGTAGCGGCACCCAGGCCTGGGCCACGTCGCCCGCGGGCAGGTCGATGCGCGTGATCACCTCGAACTCGCGCCAGCCCGCGGGCTTGGGTGCGAACGAGGCCGCAGCCATGCGCGGCAGCATCGCAACGGCCGAGGCCGCTACGCCGAGCTTCAGGATCGTCCGTCTGTTCATGTCGATAACGCCTTTGCTTCAATGTTGGCGCCTCTCTAGTCCCCTGTGTCCGATGCTGCAAGCGCGGCAACAAAAGAACGAGCGGAGCAGTTGCCTGCCCCGCCCCGCGCTGGATTATCCCTGCCGATCAGCGGCTGATCGAGTCGGCGGCCGAGTCGCTCGGCGAGCGGTCCGGCGTGTCGTTCGTGTCGCCGTCGTCATTGCTGCCGCCGTTTCCGCTGTCGTTGTTGCGGCCCGGGCGCGGCACCGGCTTGCCTTCAAGCACGACGCGGTAGGTGCCATCGGGGCGTTCGATGATGCGAATGCGGCCGATCGCGGGGGCGGATTGCGAGGCGCTGCCGTGCAGTTCCTCGCAGGCATCGAGGCCGGCCGAGGTGCAGGCCTCGGGGTGCTTGGAGTTCTGGTTGCAGGCGCTGATCACATGCGAGGCGCAGGCTGCCATGCTGGCACCGGCATTGCCCTTGGCGCTGGCTTGCGTGCCGACCGAAGCGGCGATCAGGGCGAGGGCGGCGAAAGCGGTCTTGGTGGTGAAGGTCATTTGTCGTCTCCTGGGTTGAATGTGTGCCGGTGTTGTCCGGGTTACATTCGTGTGTCGTGCGGCGGAGACGAAGGGTTCAAAGATTTCCGAAGGAAAATTCAGAATTCTTTTAGTTCATTGTTATTGAGGGAAATTAATTGAAGAAATTTAGCAGCCAGAACCCTGCACAAGGCCCCAGCCGGTTTGCGTATCGCGCCCCGCGGGCCCCAGATCGCGGGCCGAGGCGCGCAACGCGCGGCGCAGCTGATCGGTCGTGAGGTTGCGGCCCGCGCCCAGACGGGCCGCCAGCGCCGTGGCAATCGGCGCGGCATAGGAGGTTCCGCTGACATAGGCGCCGCCGCCTTTCCGTGCTGCCCACAGATCGACACCGGGCGCCGCGAACTCGACCTCGGGGCCGGAGTTGGCGCGCCGATAGGGCCGAAGTGCTGCATCAACGGCGGTGACCGCGATCACCTCGGGCGCGGCGGCGGGCCAGCCAACGCCGCCTGCCTCATTCCCGGCGGCGGCAATCATCACCATGCCCTGCGTCGAAGCGGCGCCAAGCAGGTCGGCCAGTGCCGCATTGGCCGGACCCGAGATCGACAGGTTCACCAGCCGCACATCGCTGCGCAACAGCAGATCGAGTCCGGCGCCGATCAGTTCCACATCGGTGCGCCCGCGCGTGCCCATCCCGGAAAATGCATCCACCGCGATCAACCGTGCGCCGGGGGCAAAACCGCCCAAAGCGCCGCCGCTATCCTCGCCCACGATCAGGGCGGCCACCGCTGTGCCGTGATCGGGCGACTCACCACGTGCATCGCCCATCAGCGCCACGGAATCGATCCGCGCACCCGCAAGCGCCGGGTGGCCCCGGTCGACCGGCCCGTCAATGATCCCCACCGCGCGCCCGGCGGTCAGGCGGCAACCCGTCCCGCCCGACACCAGCGCGGGCGCGTAAACGCGCGGCGCGCCCTCCGCATAGCCATAAAGGTGATGGGCATCGAAACGGGTGCGCGGCGCGGCGGTGCTTAGCAGTGCCTGCGCTTGCGCGAGCGACAGCCCGCGCGGCAACAAGAACACCTGCCCTACGCGGCCAAGGCCGGGATAGTCGCGGCGGCGGATCTGCGTGGCCCCGGCAGCCAGCAGGGCCTCGGCAGCCGGGGCGGCCTCAGCCGCCGGGCCGAGGGCGATGAATTCCGGCTGGCCGCGCGTGCGGGCGACCTGCCCGGACACAGCGCGCCGATCCGGGCGCGGGCTGTCGTCGGAGACTCTGTCACTACCTGCACCCGAAGGCGCGCCGGTCGGGCTGGTCTGGGCATGGGCCGCAGGCGCAAGCGCCAGCGCCGCGATCAGGGCGATCGTCGCCCCGAGCATATGTCTGCGCTTACTCCGCACGGTCAGCCGCCTCGACCAGATGCGAGGCGCGCAGGGCCTCGACATCCTGAGCAGACACTGCGCGCCCGGGCGCCGCGACGTCATAAAGCCCAAGCGCACTCGGCCCGCCGACGATCTCAAGACCAAGCGATTGCAACAGGTTCCGCATTTCGGCCTCGGAGGCCGCCGGGGCGAAGGCCACGCTGATCGTATCGCGCGCCTCGCCCGCCAGCTCATAACCCGCATCGCGCTGGCTTAGCAGGTAAAGGCTCTGACCCAGGAACGCCGCGAGCGCGACCGCCGCGGCGATCTGCCAGAAATGCGAGCGCGGACGCGCGGGTCGTGCCTCGCGCTCGACATCGCGCATCAGGCGGGCGAGACCGAATTCGCCGGGGCTGCGCGGCGCCTCGGCCTGCAATGTGTCACGCATCGCGCGCAGGGCGGCAAGCTCCAGCTCCAGCGCAGGGTCTTCGGCCAGCGCGGCCTCGACGGCGGCGCGCTCGGGGTCCGACAGGGTGCCATTGGCATAGAAGGGCAGCAGCGCCTCGATGTCTTCGCGATCCGTCATCCGGCCACCTCCCGCGTCACGCGCCCCGAAAGGCAGCGCAGCAGCAATTTCTTCGCATGAAAGATCCGCGTCTTGATCGTCCCTTCGGGGACACGGGCGACCTCGGCAACTTCGGCGTAGGTCATGTCCTCGTAGAAGGCGAGCGTGATCGCCATCCGGTGTTCGTCGCCCAGCTCATCAAGGCAGTGGCGCAGATGCGCGGCCTCTTGCCCTGCCAGCAGCGCGGCCTCGGTATCGGCGCTTTCATCGGCCATCTCGGGCGTCTCGCCCGGCATATCCATCCGCCCGGTCTTGCGCCGCAGGTCGATGACCTTGCGCCAGGCGATTCCAAAGATCCATGTCTGCACTTTCGATTTCCCCTCGAAACGGCCCGCGCTACGCCAGACCTCCATGAACACGTCATGAAGTATGTCGGCTGCTTCATGCGGATCGTTCAATCGCGAGAGGATAAATCTGTAGACCGGCCGCTCCAGCTGCCGATACAGCGCCGCCAGCGCGGCCTTGTCATGCGCCGCGATCGCCGAAAGGAGGGGGGCGAGGGGATCGGTCAAGCTTGATCCTGTAAATGAATAAGAGGGCGCCAAGAAACGGATGAAACACCCTCATAGTGTTTTGGACGAAGGTGCCCGCTGTCAAGCGCAGCCGTGCGGTTATCTGCGCGCACCCGGTGAAGGCTCGAACACCGCTGCGTGCCTCCGCGGGACGCCTTTGGGACGTTCCTGAGGGGCTGAAACGCCCCAACCCAACGCTTTCGGCTTCTCTGGAGCGCGGAAACTGGTTAGGTGGGATTGCCCCTAACCAGTTTCCTGCCGTGACCGATCAACAGAACATCAAATCGGAGCAGATCGCACTGTTGCTGACCACGCGCATCGTTCGCGGTGAGTTCGCTCCGGGCGAGAAGCTGTTGCAGGACCATATCGCCCGCGAATACGGCGTGAGCCACGTCACCGTGCGCGAGGCGTTTTTGTATCTTGCTGGGCGCGGGCTGGCGCTGCGTCTGCCGCGTCGTGGGATCTGCGTGGCGCCGCTCGATCGCAGCGCGGTCGAGGAGTTGCGCCTGATGCGTCAAGCGCTGGAACCCATGGCCCTGCTGCATTCGGTTCCGCATCTGACCCCCGCCCAGATCGCCCATGCTGAGGCAATGCGTCTGGCGTGTGACGCCGCGCAGACCGCCGTCGATTGGGAAGAGGCCAACCGCCAGTTCCACATGGCGATCATCGCCGGTTGCGGCATGGCTCGGCTGAGCGAAGAGATCGACAATCTGCAACTGCTCTATGCGCGCCATTTTCTGGCCAAGCACGCCAGCCGCTGGAAGCCGCGCAGCGACCCCGATCATCAGGCGATCATGTCCGCCATCCGCGAGCGCGACGCGGCACGCGCCAGCGCGGTCATGCAGCGCCACCTCGCGCGGCTCAGTTAACGGCGCGCGATCATCCAGATCGGGTGATAGGTGAGCGGCACGCCCCGCGCGATGCCGAAGAGCGCGCGATACTCCGAATCGAAGCGCGCCAGCCGCGCCCGCGTCCATACCTGCGAGGCCGCGCCATTCACGCCGGTCTCGCGCAGGTGGCGCAGCACGTCGCGCGGGGTGTCGAACCACAAGACCTCCTGCCGCTCGCCAAGGTCGAGGATCTCGACGCCTTGGGGCAGGGCGTCTGCCAGGTGCTGCGCGGCGATCAACCCCGGCGCGCGGGCGTCCGAGCCAAGCCGGGCAAGTTCATGAAATTGCGCCGGGCCAAACCCCGAGATCGCCAGCCACCCGCCCGGCGCCAGCGCCCGCGCCGCTTGGGCAACCAGCGCGCCGGGCGCCTCCAGCCACTGGATCATCGAGGCCGAGGCGATCAGATCGGGCTGCGGGGGCCAGCCACAGTCGCGTGCGTCGCCCGGAGTGAACTCTGCGCCGTGAAGCTTCGCCGTCGCGCAGGCGCCCTCGGTCAGATCGTTCAGCGTCAGCCGGTCGAACTCGAACCGCTCCTTCAGCGCCTGCGTCAGATGGCCGGTGCCGCAGCCGATCTCAAACCCCTGCGCGAAGCGAGCGGGCGCACCAAGCGCGGCCAGTCGCGCGGCCAGATGCTCGGCAATCCGCGCCTGAGGCCCGGTCGCCGCATGATAGCTGGCAAAGCTGCGGCGAAAACTGCGCGCGACACGCTCGGCGGAGATGGCGCTCATGCGAACCACTCCTGCCAGCTTTGGCCGGGGCGGAAGGGCACGTGGCCGCCGGGGATACGGCGCACGGCTTCGGCCTGATCGTGCCACGCCACGACCTGCGCGGCGGTGGGGATGATCCGGTCGGCATCCGCAATCCAGACCCGATCAAACGGTGTTTCGGGGGCGGCGCCGCGTGCGGCGATGGCGCACAGTTCGGCCGCGGCGGCGCGATGGTCGATGGTGGGGGCGGGGCCCGTCAGCCCCGCGCGGCGGCAAAAACGCGCGAAGCTATCGGCATTCAGCCCGTCGGCGGTGGCGGCAATCATCTCGGGGGCGATGCCGCGCTGCGGGTCGGCGGGGTGCAGCGTGCCGTTGACTGCCACGAGCCGCGCGGGCCGCACGTCCGCGCGCGCAAGCCAATGCGCAGCCGAGGCCACGCCGAAGGAATAGGCCAGCAGCCGCAGGCGGGCATAGCCTGTGACCTCGGGCAGCGGATCGTCGAGGGTCGTGTAGTCATCCACCACCAGCACATCGGCAGCACCGGTCAGCCCGGCAAACGGCGCCGCGCCAAGGCCCCAGCCCGCGAAGACCAGCGTCAACTCGTCCGAGCCTGCGCGCGCCAGCCAGTGCCGCCTCATGCCACGCCTCCGGCCAGCGCGACCATGGCCGAGGTCACGCGGCTCAGTTCCTGCGGGGTGATCGTAAAGGGCGGCATCGCGTAGATATTGCGCGCGAAGGGGCGCAGCCAGACGCCGGTTTGGGGCGCAAGCCGATGCGCGATGGTGGGGTCAACAGGCGCGGTCATCTCGATCACGCCGATGGCGCCCAGAACCCGCACATCAGCCACGCCGGGCAGGTCACGCGCGGGTGCCAGTTCGGCCTGCATCTGCTGCGCGATGGCCGCGACCTGTGCGCGCCATGCACCGGTTTCAAGCAGCCCAAGGCTTGCGCAGCCCGCCGCGCAGGCCAGCGGATTGGCCATATAGGTCGGCCCGTGCATGAACACGCCGGCAGCACTTTCGCCGATGGTGCGGGCGACCTCGGCGGTGGCGACGGTCGCCGCGAAAGAGATATGCCCGCCGGTCAGCGCCTTGCCCAGGCAAAGAATATCAGGCGCGATCCCGGCATGATCCATCGCAAACATCTCGCCCGTGCGGCCAAAGCCAGTCGCGATCTCGTCGAAGATCACCAGCACGTCATGCGCCTCGCAAAGCGCGCGGGCGCCGCGCAGCCATTCGGGGTGGTAGAAATACATCCCCCCCGCGCCCTGTACGACGGGCTCAAGGATCAACGCGGCGATAGCCTCGCCCTGCTCGGCCAGCAGTTGCGCCAGCGGCGCAAGCCCGTTCTGCGCCGGGTCTTCGGGCCAGGGCGCACCGAAGGCCACCGGCGGGCGCGGCACGAAATGCTGGATCGAGAGCGCCCCGCGAAACAGCCCGTGCATCCCGTTGACCGGGTCGCACACGCTCATCGCCTTCCAGGTGTCGCCGTGGTAGCCGCCGCGGATCGTGGCGAAGCCCACCTTGCCATCGCGCCCACGCGCCTTGTGGTATTGGACCGCCATTTTCAGCGCCACCTCGACCGAGACCGAACCGCTGTCGCAATAGAAAGTCCGGTCGAGCCCCTCGGGCAGCATCGCCACCAGCTTGCGGCCAAGCTCGATCGCCGGAGTATGGGTCAGCCCGCCGAACATCACATGCGGCATCCGCCCGAGTTGCTCGGCCATGGCCGAGGTGATCGCCGGGTGGCGGTGGCCATGGATCGCGCACCACCACGAGGACATCGCGTCGATCATCCGCACCCCGTCGTCGCGGGTCAGCCAGACGCCCTCGGCCTCGGTGATCAGGTGCATCGGGCCGGGTTTGGCCACATTGGTATAGGGGTGCCACAGGTGGCGGGCGTCAAACTCAAGCGGGGTCATAGCGCGGCCTCGATGGCGGGCAGGTCGATCGCCTCGAAGGTGCGGGCCAAGCTTTGCGGGTCAAGCGGCGCAAGCGGGCCGATCCGCCCCAGATGCCGCACGTCGCAGATTTGGGCGATGCTGTCTTCGACCTCGGGTTCGGGCGCACCCATGAAGGCCACGCCCAGAGCCGGGCAGCCCGCGCCGCGCAGGGCGGCAAGCGACAGCGCGGTATGGTTGATCGTCCCCAATGCCGTGCGCGCGACCAGAATGACCGGCGCGCCCCAACGCGCGAACATATCGAGGTAGGAGATCTCGCGCGTCAGCGGCACCATGACGCCGCCCGCCCCCTCGACCACAAGGCGGCCCTTAACCTGCGGCAGGGCAAGGCGCGCGGGGTCGATGCGCAGCCCCTCGGCCTCGGCGGCCAGATGCGGCGAGGCGGGAAGCTTGAGGCGATAGGCCTCGGGCAGGGTCGGGCGGCCGGAGAGCGCGGCGACCACCTCACTGTCGGTCGCGTCCTCAAGACCCGCCTGAACGGGTTTCCAGTAGCTTGCGCCCAGTGCGGCGGTCAGCCCGGCGGCAAAGACGGTCTTGCCCACGCCGGTATCGGTGCCGGTCACGATGACGGGTTTCATGCTGCCTCCTGCTGGGCAATGGCCTCAAACAGAGCGGTGATCTGCGCCGCGTCCACATTGCCGGTGATTGAGACTCGCAGCCGCGCCGTGCCGCGCGGCACGGTCGGCGGGCGGATGCCGCGCACGTCGAAGCCCTGCGCGCGCAGCGCCTCGGCCCGGGCCATCGCCAGCGCGTCCTCGCCCAGGATGACCGGGATGATCTGGCTGCGCAGCGCCTCGATCCCGCACAGGCGGCGCGCCTCGGCATGGGCATGGGCGATCCGCGCCTGAGCCGAGGTCACAAGGTCGGGCTGCCGGGCCAAGGCGTCCAGCGCGGCGCGGGTGATCGCGGCATTCAGCGGTGCCGGGGCGGTCGCGAAAATGAAGGGCCGCGCGCGGTTGATCAGCGTGTCGATCATCACCCGCGCGCCGCAGATCAACCCGCCCGACGATCCAAGCGCCTTGCCGCAGGTGTGCAGCGTCAGCACCTCGGCATTGAGGTCATGCGCAAGCCCGCGCCCGTGTGGGCCGAAGATGCCGGTGGCATGGGCCTCATCGACAACCAGAACAGCGCCCGCCTCGCGGCTCAGGGCGGTCAGATCGGTTAGGGGCGCCAGATCGCCCTCCATCGAATAGACGCTTTCAACCGCGATCCAGACCTGTCCACGGCCGCCATCAGAGCGCCATTGCGCCAGAACGCGGCGTGCGTCCTCGGCGTCGTTATGGGCAAAAGCCCGCGCGGTGGCGCGACCTAAGCGCATCCCCTCATGCGCGCTGGCGTGAACCAGCGCATCGTGCAGGATCAGGTCGTCCGCTGCGGGCAGGGTCGAGAAGATCGCCTGATTGGCCTGAAAGCCGCCGCCCATGTATAGCGCGGCCTCGGTGCCGAAGAAGGCAGCGGCCTCGGCCTCCAGCGCCTCATGCTCGGGGTGATTGCCCCGCAAGAGGCGCGAACCACCGGCCCCCGGCGGCACACCGCGCGCAAGTGCCCCAAGCGCCGCATCGCGCAACAGGGCCGAACCCGCCAGCCCGAGATAATCGTTCGAGGCTAAATCGAGCCCCTCTTGCGGGATCAGCCGACGCAGCCGGTGCCGCGCGGCCAGCGCCTCAAGCGCGCCGGCCAGCCGGGCTGCGGTGGTCATTCTGCCGCTTCCGTGCAGGCATGCTCCTCCGCCGCCATCGGCTGCAGCCCGAGCTTGGCGAAAAGCGCCATGTCGCGGCTGTCGCCGGGGTTCTCGGCGGTCAGCAGCGTGTCACCCGCGAAGATCGAGTTCGCCCCGGCGAAGAAGCACAGCGCCTGCATCTCGTCGCTCATCTCGCTGCGACCAGCCGAGAGGCGCACATGCGATTGCGGCATCATGATCCGCGCCAGCGCGATCACGCGCACGAAGGCGATCGGGTCGAGCGGCTCGGCCTTGGCCAAGGGCGTGTCGGCCTGCGGCATCAGCATGTTGATTGGCACCGAATCCGGCGCCTTGGGCAGGTTGGCCAGCGACACCAGCATGTCGATGCGGTCGGTGGCCTCTTCGCCCATGCCCATGATCCCGCCCGAGCAGACCTTGATCCCGGCCTCCTGCACGCGGTTGAGCGTGGCGATGCGGTCGGCGAAGGTGCGGGTGGTGATGACCTCTGGGTAGTAGCGTTCCGAGGTGTCGATGTTGTGGTTGTAGTAATCGAGCCCCGCATCGCGCAGCCGCACGACCTGCGTGTCATCGAGCATCCCCAGCGTCATGCAGCTTTCCATGCCCATCGCCTTGACGCCCTCGACCATGGCCACCAGCGTGTCCATGTCGCGCTCCTTGGGTTCGCGCCAGGCGGCGCCCATGCAAAACCGCGTCGCGCCCGCCTCGCGCGCCTTGCGCGCCTCGCTCAGCACCCGCTCGACCTCGATCAGCTTCGAGGCCGACAGGTTCGAACCATTACGCGCGGATTGCGAGCAGTAAGAACAATCCTCGGCGCAGCCCCCAGTCTTGATCGACAGAAGTCGCGACATCTGCACTTTGTTCGGGTCGAAATGTGCGCGATGCACGGTCTGGGCGCGGAACAGCAGCTCCATGAAGGGCAGATCGTGCAGGGCTGTGGCGGCCTCGCGGGTCCATTTCGGCTGTGTGTCGCTCATTTTATCGATAAAATCCAAAGATTGCGTGACTGCGCTCTTGTTTATCGATAATTCCGGGCGGCGCAACAGATAAGAACGGGGCGCCGCAGCGATGTGGCGCCCCGGATCGGTCACATCAGGCCCTAGGGCTGCGCTTAAGACGCGGCGGTGGCCATCTCCCGCGCCGGGGTATTCGCGGCCGAGCGCAGGATCATCCCGTAAAGATCGCGCGGCTCGTCCGGGTCGGCCAGCATGTCGAGCGGCGTGCATAGCCCGGTGGCCGAGACCCGGTCGCGCAGGTAGCGCAAGGCGCTGAAATCCTCGGTCGCGAAACCGACCGAGTCGAAGATCGTGATCTGCTGGTCCGAAACGCGGCCCGGCGCATGGCCGGTCAGCACCTGCCAGAACTCGGTCACCGGGTGGTCGGGATCAAGCTGCTGGATCTCGCCCTCGATACGGGTCTGCGGCGGGTATTCCACGAAGATCTCCGAGCGCAGAAGCACGTCGCGCGCCAGCTCGGTCTTGCCCGGGCAATCGCCGCCCACCGCGTTGATATGCACGCCCTCGGCGACCATGTTGTCGGACAGGATCGTCGCATAGCGCTTGTCGGCGGTCACGGTGGTGATGATCTGCGCGCCCAGAACCGCCTCTTGCGCGCTGGCGCAGGCCTGCATCGAAAAGCCCTTGCCCGAGAGGTTCGCGATCAGGCGTTCGGTCGCGCTCGGGTCGATGTCGTAAAGGCGGAATTTGCGGATCCCCATCAGCGCGTGGAACGCCAGGGCCTGGAATTCAGACTGCGCACCGTTGCCGATGATGGCCACGGTATCGGCCCCGAGCGGCGCCAGCACCTTGGTGGTCAGCGCCGAGGTCGCCGCCGTGCGCAGCGCGGTCAGGATGGTCATTTCCGACATCAGCACCGGATAGCCCGTCGCCACATCGGCCAGTACGCCAAAGGCGGTCACGGTCTGGCGGCCGCTGCGGGTGTTTTCGGGGTGACCGTTCACATATTTGAAGCTGTAGGTTTCGCCGTCCGAGGTCGGCATCAGCTCGATCACGCCCGAGTCGGAATGGGCGGCGACGCGCGGCGTCTTGTCAAAGCTTTCCCATCTGCGGAAGTCGGCCTCGATATAGGCCGCCAGATCGCGCAGGAAGGTCTCCACGCCAGTGAGGGTAACGATCCGCATCATGTGATCGACGCTGACGAACGGAACGAGATTGAGGGACATGTCAGTCTTACCGGGTTGAGGCAGGGCGCAGATGCGCCTGCAAGTGGCGCGCGGCGATTCCAAAAGCGCCGGCGATGAGGAACGTAAGCGCCAGGTAGAGCACGGCCGCCGTGACCAGCCCTTCATAGGCGAGGTAGTATTTGCCGTTCAGCGTGCGCCCGGCGCCCAGGATATCCTGGATGGTGATGATGCTCGCCACGGTCGAGCCATGCAGCATCAAGATCACCTCATTGCCATATTGCGGCAGCGCGCGGCGGAAGGCGCCGGGGATGACGATGCGGCGCAACATCCGCAGGGGCGACATCCCGATGGCCTGCGCCGCCTCGATCTCGCCTTTCGGGGTGGCCTCGATGGCGCCGCGCAGGATCTCGGCGGTATAGGCCCCGGTATTGAGCGAAAACGCGATCAGCGCGCAGTTGAAGGGGCTGCGCAGCACCGTCCAGAGAAAGCTGTCGCGGATGAACTCGAACTGCGAGAGGCCGTAATAGACCAGATAGGTCTGCACCAGCATCGGCGTGCCGCGGAACACGAAGACATAGCCGCGCAGAACCGCGTCGATATAGGGCAGGCGCATGGTGCGCAAAACCGCCACCGGCATGGCGATCAGCATGCCGATCGCCAGCGAGGCCACGGTCAGCTCCAGCGTCATCACGATGCTGTCGAGGAACATGTCCGCGTGTTTGAAGATCAGGTCGAAACGCATCTGTCAGAACCCCGGTCTGTAACGGCGCTCGAGCCGATGGAGCAGGTTGCCCGATACCGCCGTCAGCGCGAGGAAGAACAAGATCACCGCTAGCATGAAGACGAAGGGCTCACGCGTGGCCTTGCCGGCCTTGTCGGCCAGCCCGACCATGTCCTGAAGCCCGACGATCGAGATGATCGCGGTGGACTTCAGCATCACCAGCCAGGTGTTGGTGAAACCGGGCAGGGCAAGCCGCAGCATCTGCGGGAAGATGATCCGCCCAAGGATGCGGCGCGGCGCAAGGCCGATGGCCTGTGCGGCCTCGATCTGGCCGTGCGGCACCGACAGGTAGGCGCCGCGGAAGGTCTCGGCCAGGAAGGCGCCGAAGATGAAGCCAAGCGTCACCACTCCGATGAAGAAAGGGCTCAGGCTGATGCGCTCGTATCCCATCAGCGCGAGGACCGAGTTGATCGCGCGCTCGCCACCGAAGAAAAAGAGCAGCATCAGCACAAGATCGGGAACCCCGCGCGCGATGGTCGTGTAGCTTGTGGTCGCCGCCCGCCCGAGGCGGCCGCCACGCAGGTAAAGCGTGGCGAAACCGGCCCCGAGGGTAAGCGCGAGGGCCATGGACAGGATCGCAACCGCAATCGTGACACCCATGCCGCCGATCAGGATCGGCAGATAACCGACGATCTTGTCCATGGCATTCCCCTTACTCGCCGTACTGGTCGGTCGAGAAGTATTGGTTGTTGATTTCCATGTACTTGCCATTGGCGCGGATGGCCTTGATCGCGCCGTTCAGCTTTTCGCGCAGCTCGTCCTCGCCGGGGCGCAGGGCGATGCCGGCACCCTCGCCGAAATACTTCACCTCGCGGTGCGGCGCGCCGAAGAAGGCAAAGCCCTCGCCCGCCGGGGTCGAAAGGAAGGCGATCTCGCCGGTGCCCGCATCGACGAAGGCCGCGTCGATCCGCCCGGCGGTCAGGTCGAGGTAGATATCTTCTTCCGAGCCATAGAGGCCCAGTTCGACATCGGCGAATTCGCCAGCCATGAAGTCATGTGCGATGGTGCCGCGCTGCACGCCGACGCGCTTGCCCGAGAGGCCCTCGGCGGTGTCGGTCAGGCCCGCATCGGCCTTGCCGATGAACATGTTGGGCGATTGCAGGTATTTCTGGGTGAAGGCCACGACCTGCGCGCGCTCGGGCGTGATCGACATCGAGGCGATGATCGCATCGCATTTACCTTCGAGCAGCGAGGGGATCATGGCGTCCCAGTCGGTCTTGACCAGCAGGCAGTCCGTGCCGATCTCGGCGCAGAGCGCGTTGGTCAGGTCGATGTCCATGCCGACGATCTCGCCCTTTTCGTTCATCATCGACATGGGCGGGTAGGCGCCCTCGACGCAAACCTTCATTTCGGCCGCGCCGGCAACGGCGGTCGTGGCAAGCAGGGCCGCAATGGCCGCGATAGTCTTCATTTGCTGTTCTCCTGTTGGTTTCTTGTTGGGGTGGTAAGGCGGCGCGCCTTAGTTCAGGCGCACGTGCTTGAGGAACTGGGTCAGGCGCACGGATTTGGGGGCGCCGAAAATCTCGGCGGGCGGGCCGCTTTCCTCGACGAGTCCCTTGTGCAGGAACACAACCTTCGAGGCGACGTCGCGCGCGAATGCCATCTCATGGGTGACCAGCAGCATGGTGCGCCCCTCGGTCGCCAGATCGCGGATCACCGCCAGCACCTCGGCCACCAGTTCGGGGTCGAGTGCCGAGGTGGGTTCGTCGAACAGCATCACCTCGGGCTGCATGGCCAGCGCGCGGGCGATGGCGATGCGCTGCTGCTGGCCGCCCGAAAGCTGCGCCGGGTAGGCGCCTTCGCGGCCCTTCATGCCGACGCGCTCCAGCAGCGATTGCGCCAGGGCGACGGCCTCGTCGCGATGCATCCCGTGGATCCGGGTGGGCCCTTCGATCAGGTTCTCCAGCACGGTCATGTGCGACCACAGATTGAAGCTTTGAAAGACGAAGCCCAGCTTGGAGCGGATACGACGCAGCTGGCGCGGGTCGCGCGCCACGCGGCGGCCCTTGCGGTGCACAAGGTCCAGATGCTCGCCATTGACGAAGATCTCGCCCTGCGAGCAATCCTCAAGCTGGTTGATGCAGCGCAGGAAGGTGGATTTGCCCGACCCCGAGGCCCCGATCAGCGCGATCACGTCGCCCTGATGCGCCTCAAGCGAGATGCCGCGCAGAACCTCGAGCGAGCCATAGCTCTTGTGCAGATCCCGGACGGCAAGGCGCAGCGCGCCCGAAGGTTCCAAGCCGTGCATTGTGAATTCCCCTGTCGGTAGCCGGTTGGTTGTCGTTGCGAAAACGCTACCACCGGCCCCGCGCGACAGGGCATGAGAAATCAGCTCAACTCATGAACCATATTCATGCCTGTTCCGGCGCGCCGCGGTGCGCAGCCATGCGACGAGCCGAGCAATATCGGGCTCGTTGCGGCGCTCATATTTGACCTGGATGTCATAGGTCAGCCCGGTGGGCACCGCATCGCCGGGCAGGCGCACCACCTCGCCCCGTGCCATCAGGGGGAAGGCGATGAAGTCGGGCACCAATGCCGCGCCCATGCCCGCGCGCACCATCTCAAGCGCCAGCAGGTAATGCGAGCAGCACCGCCACGCACCCGCGCGCAGCGCGCTCATTTCAAGGTTGTTGAGCGCGGCGAAAGCCTCCCAGTCCTTGCCTGTCAGGACCGGGTCGGTATCCGAGGAGATCAGCGGGATCGGCCGCGCGAAGGCTTGCTGGAATTGCGGTGCGGCCACCGGCACCAGCAACTCGCGGAAGAGGCGGGTGGACCAATAACCACGCCTTTGCGGCTCGGAGCTGACGAAAACATCCGCGACCCGGTCGGTGATCTCCGGCGGGTCCGAGATCATGATCAGGCGCAGGTCGATATCGGGGTTCTTCTCGGTGAATTGCGGCAGGGCGGGGATCATCCAGCCCGAGGCGAAGGACGAATAGAGCGCCAGCCGCACCATCCTCCGGTTCAGGCCGATCGTCGCAGCGGCAGATTGCTCGATCAGATCGAAGGCGCCATCAAGCGAATCCGCTAGCCGCAGTCCGGCATCCGTCAGGCTGATTGACCGGCCCTGACGCTCGATCAGCACTTCGCCCAGCAGGTCCGAGAGCTTGCGCAACTGATGGCTGGCGGCGCTTTGGGTGATGCCAAGCTCCTCTGCCGCCGCAGTCACCGACAGGTGCCGGGCCACGGCATCGAAAACCTGGAATCCGCGCAGGTTCATCTGGGTGCGGCGCTTGGTCATTCATGAACTCCGCTCATCGTGTTTCAAGCGAACTCATTACTCGATCCGCTGTCAAGAACCTAGAGTGGACGCAAGTCACAGGAGAGTATCATGCAGACGGAACAGGTTACCCTCACCCCTGGCCCGATGAGCGGGAGCAGGCATCTTACGGTCTATCGGTTCGGCACACCCGGCGCGCGGCCGCGCGTCTATATCCAGGGCGGGCTTCATGCCGATGAGGCGCCCGGGATGCTGGTGGGGTTCAGTCTGCGTGACAGCCTGGCCCGGCTGGAGACCGAGGGCCGGATCAAGGGCGAGGTGCTGCTGGTGCCGCTGGCGAACCCCATCGGGCTGGATCAGGGCGTGGTTGGCGGCAGCTTCGGGCGTTTCGAGGCGACGAGCGGGCAGAACTTCAACCGCGACTTCCCCGATGCGGCGGCGCTGGCGCTGGCGGCAGACGACCGCGCGCCGGGTAACGACCCGGTCGCCGAGCTGCGCACCCGCCTGGCCGCGGCGCTGGACGCGCTGCAACCGCGCAGCCCGATCGGCGCGCTACAGCGCGCCCTGCTACGCATGGCCATCGACGCCGATATCGTGCTGGACATGCACTGCGATTCCGAGGCCGTGACGCATATCTATTGCCATGCCGAGCAGACCGAGGAAGCCGCCCGGCTGGGCCGCGCGACCGGCTCGGCCGCGGTGCTTCATGCCGAGGTGCAGGGCGGGCGCTCGTTCGACGAAGCCTGCACCCTGCCCTGGGTGGCGCTGCGCGAGCGTTTCCAGATCGACCTGCCGATTGCCTGTTTCGCCGTCACGCTGGAATGGCGCGGCGTGCTGGACACCTGCCCCGAAGAGGCCCGCCGCGATGCGGAAGCCGTCATCGCCTGGCTGGCCGAGACCGGCTGCATCGAAGGCCCCGCCGGGCAGTCGCGCGAGGCCGGTGCCGCGCCCACGCCGCTGGCCGCGGTCGAGGTGGTCAGCGCCCCGGCGCCGGGCCTGTTCCACGCCTGCGTCGAGCCCGGCGCGCGGGTGCAGGCGGGCACCCTGCTGGGCACGGTGAAAAGCTTCCCCGACGGGCAGGACATTGCGATCCACGCCAGCACCGAGGGCGTGCTTTATGCGCGCGAACAGATGCGCATCGTGCGCGCGGGCACCGACCTGTTCTTTGTGGCCGGGCAAAAGCCGCTGCGGGCGGGGATGCTGCTCGGGGCGTGATCGGGGTTTCGCCCGCGCGGCAATGCAAAGTTTCCGGGCGTCCCCGCTGCGATTGACAGCGCGGGGCGGCCGCCCTTAGCGTTCGGCATGACCAACGCCCTTGATCCCCAGATTGCCGACGCCATCCGCGCAAGTTTCGCGCGCCAGCACGCGATGGCCTTGATCCGCGCCGAGCTGCCGGTGATTGGGCCGGGCCTTACCGAGATCCACCTGCCGCATTGGGAGGGGGTCGAGCAGCAGCATGGCTTTGTCCACGGTGGGGTCGTCGGCATGATCGCGGATTCGGCGGCGGGTTATGCCGCCATGACGATGGTGCCGCAGGGGGCCTCGGTCTTGACGGTGGAATACAAGATCAACCTTGTGGCCCCGGCGGTCGGATCGAAGCTGATTGCGCGTGGAACCGTGCTGCGGCCCGGCCGCACGCTGATCCTGACCAAGGCAGAGGTCTTCGGCATCGACGCGGGGCGCGAGAAACTCTGCGCCGTGATGCAGCAGACCATCATGGTCATGCACGGCAAAGACGAAAAGTAGATCCCGGCCCCGGCAAATCAAAAGGCCCGCCGAAGCGGGCCTTTGGTCTGCGTGGGCGCAGGATCAGGCGTTCCAGGCCTTGTCCTTGCCGCCAAGGCCGCCTTCCAGAACGCGGGTCGGCAGGCCGATGCGGTCGAGGATGGTGAAGAAGGGCTTGGGGTCCAGCTCTTCGACGTTCTTCATGGTCTTGGCGTCCCACTCGCCGGTCGCGACCAGCATCGCGGCGGCCACCGGGGGCACGCCCGCGGTATAGGAAATCCCCTGCGAGCCAACCTCGAGGTAGGCTTCCTTGTGATCGGCGACGTTATAGACGAAGACCTCGACGTCCTTGCCGTCCTTGGTGCCTTTCACCAGATCGCCGATGCAGGTCTTGCCAGTGTAATCGGGCGCGAGGCTTGCCGGGTCGGGCAGCACAGCCTTGACCACCTTGAGCGGCACGACTTCCTGGCCTTCGGCGGTTTTGACGGGCTGCTCGGACAGCAGGCCGAGGTTCTTCAGCACGGTGAAGACGTTGATGTAATGCTCGCCAAAGCCCATCCAGAAGCGCACATCGGCGTTCGGGTAGTTGGCAGCGAGCGAATGCACCTCATCGTGGCCCGACTGATAGGCGCGGCAGGTGCCCACGACCGGCAGATCCCAGTCACGCCCCGAGGCGAACATCGAGGTTTCCTTCCACTGCTGGTCTTCCCAGTAATAGACGGTGCCGGTGAATTCGCGGAAGTTGATCTCGGGGTCGAAGTTGGTGGCGAAATACTTGCCGTGCGAGCCCGCGTTGATGTCGACGATGTCGATGGATTTCACCTCGTCCATGTATTCGTCGATGGCAAAGCGCGCAAAGGCGTTCACGACGCCCGGGTCAAAGCCAGCACCGAGGATGGCGGTCACGCCCTTCTCGGCGCACAGGTCGCGCTTCTTCCATTCGTAATTGGCATACCACGGCGGGGCCTCGCAGATCTTGGCGGGGTCTTCGTGAATGGCGGTGTCGATATAGGCCGCGCCCGTCTCGATACAGGCATCAAGCACGGTCATGTTCACGAAGGCCGAGCCCACGTTGATCACGATTTGCGCGCCGGTCTTGCGGATCAGCGCGGCCACGGCGGCCGTGTCCATCGCGTCAACCGCATGTGCCTCGAACGTGCCCGGCACTTTCATCGCGTTCTTTTCATGAACGCTTGCGATGACCGCATCGCATTTCGCCTTCGTGCGCGAGGCGATGTGCAGGGCGCCCAGAACGTCATTGTTCTGCGCACATTTATGGGCGACGACTTGCGCCACGCCACCGGCACCGATGATGAGCACGTTGCGTTTCACTTCGGCTGTCTCCTTAGGTCTGACAGGACAGGGGAAGGGGGCTTTTCAGGCCCGTGAAAGAGGCCGGGGCCTCAGGACAATGAGGAAGCGTAATCCTCGTAGGTGAATTCGCGGATCAGTTCGACCGTGCCGTTGCCATACGCGCGGCGAATGGCGATTGCCGGCATGTTGACGCCGTTGAACCAGTTCTTCTTGACCATCGTATAGCCGGCCGCATCCTGAACCGAGATCCGGTCGCCGACCTGCAAGGGCGCGGGGAAACGCGCCTCGCCAAAGATATCGCCCGCCAGACAGGTCTTGCCCGCCACCTGATAGGGGTAGTCGCCCTCTTGCGGCAGTTTCGCGGTTTCGCGGTAGATCAGCAGATCGAGCATATGCGCCTCGATCGAGCTGTCGACGATGGCGACCTTCTTGCCGTTATCGACGATGTCGAGGACGCTGACCTCAAGCGTGGTCGATTGCGTGATCGAGGCCTCGCCGGGTTCCAGGTAAACCTGCACGCCGAGGCGCTCGGAAAACTCCCGCAGTCGCGTGGCCAGCTTTTCCAGCGGGTAGCCCTTGCCGGTGAAATGGATGCCGCCGCCCAGGCTGACCCATTTCAGCTTTTTCAGGAAATCGCCGAACTCGGATTCGATCCGGGTCAGCTGCTGGTCGAACAGGTCAAAATCGCGGTTCTCGCAGTTGTAATGGATCATCACGCCGGAAATGCGCGGCAGCGCGGCCTCGAGGCGCGCGATGTCCCATTCGCCAAGGCGCGAGAAGGGGCGCGCCGGATCGGCCAGATCGAAGCCCGAGGTCGAGAAGCGCGGGTTGAGGCGCAGGCCGATCTCGATATGGCTGGCCTTGTCGGCGAAACGATCCAGCTGCGAGAGCGAGTTGAAGATGATCTTGTCGGCGTAGGAGATCGCCTCGTCGATCTCGGCATCGGACCAAGCGACGGAATAGGCGTGGGTCTCGCCGCCGAATTTCTCGCGCCCCAGACGCAGCTCGAACAGCGAGGACGAGGTGGTGCCGTCCATATGCGGTTTCATCGCATCGAACGCGCCCCAGGTCGCAAAGCATTTCAGCGCCAGAAGCGCCTTGGCGCCCGACAGCTCGCGCAGCCGCGCGATCTTGTGCATGTTTTCGAGAAGGCGCGCTTCGTCGATCAGGTAGTAGGGCGTCGGAATCATGAACTCCCCCCGGGGCGGCAAAGTGAAGCCGCGATATAGGGCCCCGGACCCCCCTCTGCAAGGAAAATAGGGGGTGCGTCAGTCCACGCGGATCGCCTCTTTGGCTACGGTGAGAGTGTAACCCTTGCGTGAAATGTTGCGCACCAGAAGCTCGGCCACAAGCTGGTTTCCAAGCGCGTCGCGCAGCCGCTTGATGCGGGTGGCACCGGCGGCCTCGTCGCAATCGGCCTCGGGGCGGCCCGAGATCACGGCCTCGATCTGCGCGCCGGTCAGGATGTCGTCATCCATCCGCGCCTCGGCCAGAACGGCCAGCGTCTCGATCGCGGCGGGGGTCAGGGTAAAGGCCATGTCGTTCAGCATCACCGCGTTCTCGCCGCGCAGGATGCGCAGACGCTGCACCTCGATCCCGGCGCGCTGGATCTCGGACATGCGGCGGTTGAGGCTGATGATGGTGACCAGCAACACCAGCGCGGCGATCATCAATGCGGTGGCGAAGACCAGCAGGATGAAGATGATCACGCGATAGGAAGAGAGCACCTCGGCGAAGGCGGTGCCGGACTGGGCCAGCACCTCAAGCAGCTTGATCTCACCGGGCGAGGTCAGCGCGTCGTTCTCGACAAAGATCCGCTCGACCCGCGCGTTGAAGACATTGGCATCGGGCAGCGACAGGAACAGGAGCGCCGCCGCGACCGCCAGAATCGTGGCGATCGCCGCGATCCCCCAGATCACTGCGCGGTTGCCTGTGCGCAGGCCCTCAGTAACGGAGGAAATATTGTCCGGCACTGGCCTTCCTCTGCTCCAACCCTTCCGGGCCGAAAATGGAGAGAATGTTCAAAAGCGTCCATCCCCCGCGTTCGAGGCGTTTGGACAATGCGCGGCCCGCCGCCTGTTTCGAGCAGGCATCGTCGGGCAGTTCCGCGACGCCGTAATGCAGCCGCAGGGGATTGTCCTGCTTGGCCTTGTAATCGGCATAGCAGGCGGCCTGCGCGGGGGCGGCGGCGACCAACAGGGCAAGGGCAAGGAGGGCATGTTTCATCATGGCCTCAGGCTGCGACGGGCGGCGGCGCTATGCAATAGCCAAGCGGGTTATTGCCGGTGTTATCGGATAGCAGGGGGCTGTTATTGCGTGTCGGACGGGGCTGGCGCAATGGTCGGGCATCCCTAATCGCGGGGCGACCCGCCAAGACGAGGACCTGACTATGATCCGCTTCTCCTTCAAGGCCATTACCGCCGCCACCGCCGCCGCAGCGTTCGCCCTGACCGCCATTGCCCCCACGCCCGCCGCCGCCCTTGACGACAAGGAGGCGCTTGGCCTGATCCTTGGCCTCGGCGCCGCGGCCATCATCGTGGACAACATGAAAGACAATAACCGCCCGGCAACCCGGAACAACACTCAGAACTGGTATCCCTATGCCGAGCGTGTGGACGAGCCTTGGGACGCGCGCCGCGGCTATGACTACCGTTACCAGGATCGCAACCGCCACCGCGTGCGCCTCGATGTGCCCGGGCGCTGCCTGATCACCGTTGAGCGTCGCGGCCAGCGCAGCCAGATGGTCGAGGGTCGCTGCCTCGAAAAGGTCGCCCGGAAAGAGCATATCCGCCTGCCGCAATCCTGCGCCTTCGACATCCGCGGCGATCGCGGCTTCCGCGAAGAGGTCTACGGCAAGAATTGCCTTGAGGATCGCGGCATCCGCATCAGCCGCCGCTGACAAGAACATGAGGCACGAGCAGGACGCGGGGGCCACCAGCCCCCGCGTTTTTCATTGCACGGCGTCGGCGGAGCGGGCAGGACTGACGCATGGCACAGGCACCCGATTACAGTTTCGAGCTGGCCGCGCAGGCGCGCGGTCTGATGCGTATCGCTGGCGTGGACGAGGTCGGGCGCGGCCCGCTTTGCGGCCCGGTCACGGCGGCGGCCGTGGTTCTGGACCCCGCACGCATTCCGCAGGGGCTGAACGATTCGAAGAAGCTGAGCGCCAAGCGTCGCGCCGAACTGGTGGCCGAGATCACCGCCAGCGCCGACTGGTGTGTGGCGCACGCCAGCGTGGAGGAGATCGACAGCCTGAACATCCTGCAAGCCTCGCATCTGGCGATGTGCCGCGCCATTGCGGGGCTGCAAGGCGCGCCTGATCATGTGCTGGTCGATGGCAACCGTATCCCGCGCGATCTGAAGATGTCCTCAGAGGCGCTGGTGAAGGGTGACGCACGGTCAGTCTCGATCGCGGCGGCCTCGATCCTGGCGAAAGAGGCGCGCGACGCGCTGATGGTGGATTTGGCGCAACAATACCCCGGCTATGGCTGGGAAAGGAACGCAGGCTACCCCACCAAGGACCATTTGCAGGCCCTTCTAGATCTTGGGGTCACCCCCGCTCATAGACGTTCGTTCAAGCCGGTGCACAATATCTTGTGCCAAGCAAAATCTGTAAGTGCTTGATTCAAAAAAGAATTTGACGCTGATTCGTCTTTGACTCATCTTTGGAGCCACAGATCGACACAAGTCGGCACCCCGAGCAGTACGGGAAATGAGGCACAGATGACGAAAACGAAGACTCCTGTGGAGGCCTCGCGGCTTCCGCTTAACCAGATCATTGCGGGTGACTGCATCGAGGTCATGAACAGCTTGCCCGAGGCAAGCGTCGATCTGATCTTTGCCGATCCGCCCTATAATCTTCAGCTGCGCGGCGATCTGCACCGGCCGGACAATTCCAAGGTCGATGCGGTCGATGACCACTGGGATCAGTTCTCGTCCTTCGCCACCTATGACCGGTTCACCCGCGACTGGCTGGCCGCGGCGCGCCGCATCCTCAAGCCCAATGGCGCGATCTGGGTGATCGGCTCCTATCACAACGTCTTCCGCCTCGGCGCCGAGTTGCAGAACCAGGGCTACTGGATTCTCAACGATGTGGTCTGGCGCAAGTCGAACCCGATGCCGAACTTCCGCGGCAAGCGCCTGACCAACGCGCATGAGACGCTGATCTGGGCCTCGAAGTCGGAAGCGGCGAAATACACCTTCAACTACGAGGCGCTGAAGGCGCTGAACGAAGGCGTGCAGATGCGCTCGGACTGGGTGCTGCCGATCTGCACCGGAAACGAGCGTCTGAAAGACGACCAGGGCGACAAGGCGCATCCGACGCAAAAGCCCGAAAGCCTGTTGCATCGTGTGATCCTGGGCACCACGAACCCGGGCGACGTGATCCTTGACCCGTTCTTCGGCACCGGCACGACCGGCGCCGTTGCCAAGATGCTCGGCCGCGAATTCATCGGCATCGAGCGTGAGGCTTCTTATCGTGCGGTGGCGCAGAAGCGCATCGACCGCGTGCGGAAGTTCGACAAGGAAGCCCTCGAAATCACCGGCTCGAAGCGCGCAGAACCGCGCGTTCCCTTCGGCCAGCTCGTGGAGCGCGGCATGCTGCGCCCGGGCGAAGAGCTCTTCTCCATCGGCAATCGCTACAAGGCGAAGGTCCGCGCCGATGGCACGCTCGTCGGAAATGACGTGAAGGGCTCGATCCACCAGGTCGGCGCGCATCTGGAAGGTGCGCCGTCGTGCAACGGCTGGACCTACTGGCACTTCAAGCGCGATGGCAAGATGGTGCCCATCGACCTGCTGCGCCAGCAGATCCGTGCGGAAATGGAGGGCCGCCCGAACTGATCGGGCGCCCGCTTTCCCCCTGAAAATTAGGTTACCGCCAGTGCCCGTGGTCCGCCCGCGGTCACAGCCTTGCCCCGCCGTTCGCTCGGCGGGGCCTTTTCATGGGCTCAGGAGTCGGATTCGAGTTGCTTGCGCAGCTCGCGCAGCACCGGCAGGGCGGCGCGCACCTTCTCGGTGCCGATCGAACGCACGACATCCGCGATCACCGGCATGAAGGCCGCCAGCGCCGCATCGCGCGCCTGCCGCCCGGCGGGCGAGATCGAGACGAACTTGCGCCGCGCGTCGTCCCAGTCGGGGCGGATATGCACATGTCCGGCCCATTCGAGCTTGGACAGCGTGTTGGTCATCGCCCCACGGGTGACGTGGAACGTGGCCGCCAATTGCGCCGGGGTGCGTTCCTCGCCGATATGGGCCAGATGGTTCAGCACCGAGAAATGCGAGATCTCCATCCCCTTGGGCAGGGCGCGGCTGACTACGTTGCGGGCCAGCTGGTCTACCGTGAAGACCTCGGCAAAGAGGGTTGCGGCGAGGGGATCGGTTGCGTCGTTCATGGTCCCTCGAAGTCCCTGTCATGCGTTAACGAGGGCACCCTTACCCTTGCCTGCGCAACGCGCGCAAGGTCGATATCAATCACAGTGACGCCGGGTTCCGTGCCGCCATCGGCCAGAACCTCGCCCCAGGGAGCGACGGCAAGGCTGTGGCCCCAGGTCCGGCGCGGGCGTCCGCCATGCGCCGCGTGGGTGCCGCATTGCGCGGGCGCCAGCACGAAACAGGTGTTCTCGATTGCGCGGGCGCGGATCAGGCTTTCCCAATGCGACGCACCCGTGGTGTCGTTGAAGGCCGCGGGCAGCGACAGGATCTGCGCGCCGGCTTGCGCCAGGCGGCGGAACAGATGCGGGAAGCGCAGATCGTAGCAGATCGCCATGCCAAGGGGCGTGCCGGCAACCTCGGTCAGCACGGCGCGGGTGCCGGGGCGATAGCCTTCGGATTCGCGATACCGCTCGGTTTCGGACACATCCACGTCGAACATGTGGATCTTGTCGTAGCGCGCCACGATCTGACCCTGCGGCCCGATCAGGAAGGACCGGTTCGCGAACCGCCCGTCGGCATCATGGGTCTTGAGCCCGAGCGAACCGATCAAGAGCCAGATTCCAAGCGCCTCGGCCTCGGCGCGCAGGGCGGCAAGCGTCAGGTCATCCTCTTCATGGCGCAGCACGTCGTTCTGATACGCGCGGTTCGATGACAGCAGGTTGGTGCATTCGGGCGTCAGAACGAAATCTGCGCCCGCGCTCGCCGCCTCGCGGATGAAGCCGAGCGTGACCGGCAGGTTCGCTGCCGGATCGTCGGTCACCGAAAGCTGAACGAGCCCCGCTTTCATCAGGCCGCCAGCATCGGGTCAAGCTTGCCCGCCGCATCGAGCGCGTGCAGGTCGTCGCAGCCGCCGACGTGCTGGCCGCCGATGAAAATCTGCGGGACCGAGCGGCGCCCGTTCGCGCGCTCCATCATGGCGATACGCAGCGACGGGTCGGCGCCGACATCGGTTTCCTCGAAGGGGATGCCCTTGCGGGTCAGCAATGCCTTAGCGGCGATGCAATAGGGGCAGGTGCGGGTGGTGTAAATCTCGACGCGTTTCATGGGTTCCCTCGGATCTGGGGCGAAGACTATAGGGATTTAGGGATGCTTCGCAACGCGCGCCAGTGCCGCAACACACACCTTTTGTGCGCCTGCGGCATAGGCGGCCTCGGTCGCGGCGCTGAGCGTGGCGCCCGAGGTCATCACGTCGTCCACGATCAGCACCGTCTTGCCACGCAATGCCTGCATGTGTCGCGGGCGGATGGAGATAGCACCCGCGAGGTTTTCGAACCGCTCCTCACGGCTGCGGCCCTCCTGGCTGGGGGTGGCGCGGCTGCGCAGGAAGAGATCGGGCAGGCAGATCTGCCCCGTGCGCCGCGCCAGCGCTTTCGCGATCAGGGCGGATTGGTTGAAACGCCGTTTTATCAATCTCTTGCGGTGCAGCGGGACGGGTGCGATCAGCATTCCGTCTTCGATGACGCCTTGGCAGGCGCGCTCCAGCCAGGCCGCCATCGGCCGCACCAGATCCTGTCTGTCACCGTGTTTGAGGCCCAGAACCATGCGCCGCGCGGCGCCGGAATAGAGCATCGCCGCGCGTCCCTGTTGCCAGGGCCTCGGGTGGCGCAGGCAGTCATCGCAGAGGACTGCTGCCGGATCGTCGCCCGGAAGCGGCGCGCCACAGTGATCGCAACACAATCCGGTGATGAAGGGAGTCTCGGCCCAGCAGGTGCCGCACAGGCCGAAGTCGCTCGCCACCGTCCCGCCGCAAGCGATACAGCGCGGCGGAAAGACCGTGTGCATCAGGCCGCGCCCGATGCTGCCGATCCCCGCTAGAATCCCGCTGCGAAGCGCACTAATCTCTCGCCCCATCATGAGCACCCCGCCCAAACTCACCGACCGAGCCGCGCTGTTGCGCAACCGTGACCGCGCCAAGAGGCAGGGACCCGAGTTGTTCCTGCACGAAGACGCCGCGATCGAGCTTCAGGAGAGGCTGAACGAGGTTAACAGAACCTTTACGCAGCCCGCCATCGTGACGAATTTTCCCGATCCGTGGCGTGCCGTCCTGCCCGGCGCCAAGATCGTGGCTGATGACGAGATGCTGGATCTGGAGCCCGGCGGTCATGATCTGGTGGTTCATGCGATGTGCCTGCATTGGGCTAACGACCCGGTCGGGCAGATCGTGCAGGCTGCGCGCGCTCTGCGCCCCGACGGGCTGTTCATTGCCGTGGCCTTCGGCGGCCAGACGCTGCACGAGCTGCGCGCCGTGCTGGCCGAGGCCGAGGCGTCCGTCACCGGCGGCCTTAGCCCGCGCATCCTACCGATGGGCGAGATCCGCGATCTTGGGGCGCTCTTGCAACGCGGGGGTCTTGCCCTGCCGGTGGCCGACAGCGTGCAGCGCAAGGTGACCTACGCCGACCCGCTGCGGCTGCTGCGCGATCTGCGCGCCATGGGCGAGGGCAATGCGCTTGACGCCCGGCTGCGCCGTTTCACGCCGCGCAAGGTGATGCTTGATGCGCTGCGACGCTACACCGAGAATTTCGCTGAACCCGAGGGCCGGGTGCGCGCCACTTTCGACATGGTCTGGCTGACCGGCTGGAAGCCGCATGAAAGCCAGCAAAAGCCGCTGCGCCCCGGTTCGGCCATTCAGCGGCTCGCGGATGCGCTGAACACCTGCGAGCTGCCGACCGGCGAGAAACCCCCGAAATAGACCCTATTCCAGCGTAAAACCCTATCCGAGTGCAGTCAGGAAGCCGCGCGACCACCAGTGGACATCCTGCCGGGTCAGCGCCGCCATCAGCGTCGCATGACGTCGCTTGCGCTCGGAGCGTGGCATGGCCAGCGCGGTCATCATCGCGGTCGCCATCTGCTCGGGGTCATGCGGGTTGACGATCAGCGCATCGCCCATCTGCTCGGCCGCGCCGGCGAACTGGCTCAGGATCAGCACTCCCGGATCGTCGGGGTTCTGCGCCGCCACGAATTCCTTGGCCACCAGGTTCATCCCGTCCATCAGCGGCGTCACAAGCCCGACATGCGAGGCGCGATAAAGCCCCGCCAGCGTCTCGCGCGGGACTGGGCGGTTGATGAAGCGCACCGGCACCCAGGTGATGTCGGCAAATGTGCCGTTGATATGGCCCGAGAGATGCTCGGTCTCGTCGCGGATATCGTCATAGGCGGCGACACCTTCGCGGGTGGGGGGCGAAATCTGCAAGAGCGAGACATGGCGGTGCCAGTCCTCGTGGCGCTGGAGGAACTCGCCGAAGGCGCGGAAGCGCTGTGGCACACCCTTGGTGTAATCCAGCCGGTCCACGCCGATCATCAGGCGGCGATCCGACTTGACGATGCCCGGTGGCAGTTTGCGGAACTCGGCCTCGGCGAGGTCGGCGAATTCGGTGGCGTCAATGGCGATCGGGAAGGCGGCAATTCGGGTTTGCCGCGGGGCTAGGTGGACAAAGCCCCCGGCCAGTTCGGTCGCGCCGCCTACCTGAACCATTGCATCGACGCAATTGCGCACGTCGCGTTCGGCCTGAAGGCCGACCAGTTCGTAATGCGCAAGCCACTGGCAGACCTCGGACCCGTTCGGCAGCGCCTGAAGTGCGAGCGCGGTGGGGAAGGGCGTGTGCAGGAAGAACCCGATCCGGTTCGTCGCCCCCAGCTGACGCAGGTCATAGGCCAGCGGCAGCAGGTGGAAATCATGCACCCAGATGCGGTCGTCGGGCTCGATCAGCGTCATCAGCATCTTGGCCAGACGCCGGTTCACCTCCTTGTAGGAGGACAGATACTCGCCCCGGATGTCGAGCAGGTCGGTTCGGCCATGAAACAGCGGCCAGAGCACCGAGTTGGCATAGCCGTCATAGTAATTGGCTTGCTCATCGGGCGACAGGTCAAAGCACATGCGGCGGAAGGCGCCGCCTTCGACCTCACGCAGGGTGTTGTCGGGTTTTTCGGCCAACTCACCCGAGGTGCCAATCCAGATGCCGCCCTGTTCGGTCAGCGCATCGCCTAGCGCAACGACAAGCCCGCCCGAGGGGTTGGGGCCAAGCGGAATGCGGTTCGACAGGCAGATAAGACGTCCCATGCTTATTCCTCCTGTCCGGCGCCGAGCCATGTACGAACCCCCGCGGGGTCGGGCAGGCGGTAGTGTGCAACGCTATCGCCCTCGCCCACCTTGATGCCGAAACCGCCCATGCGCGCGGCCCAGTCGAGTGCGGGCTCATCGGTGCGGTCATCGCCCAGATAGACGGGAAGGCGCCCGGCAAACTGCGGCAAGCGCCAGAGCGAATCAAGGGCGCGATCCTTCGAGACACCCTCGGGGCGCAGCTCGATGGCCATTTTCGCCGGTTGCATTGCGAAACCGGGAAGGGTTTCCAACACCGCGCGGGCGAAGGCCTCGACCGTCTCGGCAGCCTCGGGCGCGTGGCGGTAATGTAGCGCGGCACCGTGGGTCTTGTGTTCGTAGAGCAGGCCCCGGCTTGCGGCATACGAGGCAAGGTCGGCTTGCAGGCGGCCGAGCCCTTCGGGCGCGCGCTCAAGCGGCGGGGCCATGCCGCGCGCCTCGGCGCCGTGGCTGCCGACCAGAAGCCCGTCGAACCCGGCCAGGAATTGCGCCAGTTCGGGCAGGCTGCGGCCAGATACGATGGCCAGCGCGCCGCCGCAGGCTTCAGAGATTGCGCTGAGCGTTGCGGGCAGGTCCGGGGGAACGACGATCGCATCGGGGCGCGGGGCGATCTCGACCAATGTGCCGTCGAAATCGAGAAAAAGGGCGTGGCGAGCGGGGTCGAGGAGAGGCGGCGCCGTTCTATCGGAGCGGTTCGGATATGAAGACATGGCGCAAAGGTAATCCATTGCGCCCCTCTCTTAAAGGTCGCATTGACCCTCGCTGAAAACGCTTTAAGTCGGGAGAGGTTCCGAAAAGAGAGACAGGACAGGAAGATGAGCACCAATCCGCGCCTTGCCCATGCCCCCGCCGACCACCCGCCGGTTCCCGTGGCAAAGATCGGTCTGCTGGTGGCCAACCTCGGTACGCCGGACGCGACGGATTACTGGTCGATGCGGCGCTACCTGAACGAGTTCCTCTCGGACAAGCGGGTGATCGACTACCCGGCATGGAAGTGGCAGCCGCTGTTGCAGCTGATCATCCTGTCGAAGCGGCCCTTTACCTCGGGCGCGAATTACAAGCTGATCTGGAACAACGAGGCCGATGAAAGCCCGCTGATGACGATCACCAAGCAGCAGGTGGCCAAGCTGCGCGAGGCTGTCGCCGCGCGTTATGGCGCCGAGGTCGTGGTGGATTACTGCATGCGCTACGGCAACCCCTCGACCCACGACGTCGTGGACCGGATGGTGAAGCAGGGCTGCGAGAAAATCCTGTTCCTGCCGCTTTACCCGCAATACGCAGGCGCAACCTCGGCTACCGCGAACGATCAATTCTTCCGTGCGCTGATGACGCAAAAGCGCCAACCCGCGGCGCGCGTGGCGCCCGAGTATTTCGACCGCCCGAGCTATATTGAGGCGCTGGCGGCTTCGGTCGAGCGGGTCTATGCGACGCTGCCCACCCGCCCCGATGTGCTGGTGGCCTCGTATCACGGGATGCCCAAGCGCTACCTGATGGAAGGCGACCCCTACCATTGCCAGTGCCAGAAAACCTCGCGTCTGCTGATGGAACGGCTTGGCTGGCAGAAGGGGGATATCGACACGACCTTCCAGTCGGTCTTTGGCACCGAGGAATGGCTCAAGCCCTACACGGTCGAGCATGTGGCGGAACTCGCCAAGGCTGGCAAGAAGAACATCGCAGTGATCTCGCCCGCCTTCAGCGCGGACTGCATTGAGACGCTTGAAGAGATCAACGGCGAGATCCGCGAGGCCTTCGAGCACGCGGGTGGTGAGAGCTTTAGCTATATCCCCTGCCTCAACGATGACGATCTGCACATCACGGCGCTGATGGAAGTGGTTGAGGAAAACCTGGCGGGGTGGATTGCTTGAGGGGTTTAGGCGGGGCTCTGCCCCGCACCCCGAGGTATTTCGGCCAAGAAGAAATGAGACGGGTTACTTCGCCTTTGGGCGGAAGGCCTTGATCTTGGCGGGATCGGTGTCGATGAAGCCTGCGCCGATCAGATCGAGGCAATAGGGCACCGCCGCGAATACCGCGTTCAGGCAGGTGGCGATTGCCGAGGGCTTGCCGGGAAGCGTGATGATCAGCGACTTGCCCGCGATGCCTGCCGATTGGCGCGACAGGATGGCGGTTGGCACTTCGAGCAGGGAGGCGCGGCGCATTTCCTCGCCAAAGCCCGCAAGCTCTTTCTCGAACACATCTGCGCAGCCTTCGGGGGTTTCGTCGCGTGGAGCGGGGCCGGTGCCGCCGGTCACGAGGATCAGGTCGGCGCCTTCGAACACCAGTTGGCGCAGGGTCGTCGCGACACTCTCGCGTCCGTCGGGGATGATGTGACGGGTGATGGTGAGCGGAGTAGTCACCACGCCGCGCAGCCAGTCTTCGCAGCCGGGGCCGCCCTTGTCCTCATACTCGCCGCGGCTGGCGCGGTCAGAGACGGTGACAATGGCGGCCCGGGCGCTCATTTCTTCACGCGCGCGTTGCGGGTGGCGATCAGTTTCAGGCGCAGCGCGTTCAGGCGGATGAAGCCCGCGGCGTCCTTCTGGTCGTAGGCGCCCGCGTCTTCCTCGAAGGTCACGTGCTTTTCGGAATAGAGCGAGTAGTCCGACCAGCGGCCCACGCAATGCACCGAGCCCTTGTAGAGCTTGAGACGCACAGTGCCGGTGACGTTTTCCTGGCTCTTGTCGATCAGGGCTTGCAGCATCTCGCGCTCGGGCGAGAACCAGAAGCCGTTGTAGATCAGTTCCGCATAGCGCGGCATCAGGCTGTCTTTCAGGTGGCCCGCGCCCGCGTCGAGTGTGATCTGTTCGATGCCGCGGTGGGCCTCGAGCAGGATCGTGCCGCCGGGGGTTTCATAGATGCCGCGCGACTTCATGCCGACGAAGCGGTTCTCCACGAAGTCGAGGCGGCCGATGCCATGCTTGCGACCGCATTCGTTCAGCGCGGTCAGGATCGTGGCGGGCGACAGGGCCTCACCGTTGATTGCCACGGCGTCGCCCTTCTCGAAGGTCACCTCGATATATTCCGGGGTGTCCGGGGCCTCTTCGGGGCTGACGGTGCGCTGATAGACGTAATCGGGCGCCTCATCGGCCGGGTTTTCCAGCGCCTTGCCCTCGGACGAGGTGTGCAGCAGGTTCGCATCGACCGAGAAGGGCGCTTCGCCGCGCTTGTCCTTGGCGATCGGGATCTGGTTCTGCTCGGCGAACTCGATCAGCTTGGTGCGCGAGGTCAGATCCCATTCGCGCCAGGGTGCGATAACCTTGATCATCGGGTCGAGCGCATAGGCCGACAGCTCGAAGCGGACCTGGTCGTTGCCCTTGCCGGTGGCGCCATGGGCGACGGCATCGGCGCCATGCTCATGCGCGATCTCGACGAGGCGCTTGGAGATCAGCGGGCGCGCGATCGAGGTGCCCAGCAGATAGAGCCCCTCATAGACCGCGTTGGCGCGGAACATCGGGAAGACGAAATCGCGCACGAATTCCTCGCGCACGTCCTCGATGTGGATGTTCTCGGGCTTGATGCCCAGCAGTTCGGCCTTGGCGCGGGCGGGTTCGAGTTCTTCGCCCTGGCCGAGGTCGGCGGTGAAGGTGATCACTTCGCAGCCGTATTCGGTTTGCAGCCACTTGAGGATGATCGAGGTATCGAGGCCGCCCGAATAGGCAAGCACGACTTTCTTAGGCGCGGACATGGCAAGCCCCTTGCTATGCTTAGTGGTTTGCACGCGGTCTATTGGTTTTTTTTCTTACGGGCAAGGGTGCGGCCGGAACGAATTGGGGCGGCCCGAAGGCCGCCCGCAAGCTGTAGAAACCAGTATGACGCTGGGTGAGCGATTTATTCGGTCGCCTCTTCGGTCAGCACAACCTCGTCCTCGGTCGCGCCTTCTTCAGTGGCGCCTTCCTCGGTGGTGCCTTCTTCCGTCGCCGCTGCTTCTTCGACCGGCATTTGCGGGTCGAGCAGGCGGTTCAGTTCTGCAAGCGCCTCGGGAGAAAGTTCGCGGCCATTCGAGGCGGCCAACAGCGCGTCTTGCTCGGCGGCATCGGCGGCTGCGGCTTCCTCTTCGAGGGTCACGATCTCGGCCTCAAGCGCTGCTTTCGCCGCGAGATCCGCGTCGCGGGCTGCGGCTTCGGCAAGCTCGGCCTCAAGCGCGGCTTTTTCGCCGTTGTAGGTCTCGAGCGCCGTATCGTATTCCGACAGGGCCGTGTTGTACTCCGAAAGCGCGGTCTCATAGGCGGTTTGTTCTTCGAGCGAAACCTCTTCGCCTTCGGGTGCGGTCGGCGGTGTCGGTGCAGTCGGCTCGACCGGCGCAGTCAGTCCGGTCAGATCAGCTTCGACCTCGGCGGCCGTACGCTGGGTGCTGTAACCCGCCAGTTTATCGTCGAGACCCAGAAGCGCGAGATTGGCATCGTCAAGCAACTTGTCCGCCAGCATCCCTGCCTCGACCGCGGCCTTGTAGGTGGCGATGCGGCCGACCTGGCTGTTGGGCGCGGCATTGGCCAGCGCGGTCGGGCTGGCATGGGCTGCGTTCAGGCCCTTGAGTTCGGATGCGATCGCGCCGTGGTTGGTCTTGGTCGCGGCCTTCTTGCCGTTCGAGCCGCTGAACGAGGTGCCGGTCGATTTGCTCGACTTGTCCTTCGGGCTGAACGAGGTGCCCTTGGACTTGCCGTTGCCGCCGTCGCTGCCCGAGCTCTTGTTGGAGTTGCCACCGCCGTTGCCACCGCCGTTGCCGCCACCGTTGTCGCCATCCTTGCCCTTGGCAAAGACGAGATCGGCGCCGGTGAAAGAGCTGGTCGCCACCGGGGCGATGACGAGGGCCGCGGCCGTGGCGGCGATGATGAGGGGGGTCTTGATACGCATGTGCGGTCTCCGCAGGTTAAGGGCGTGACGTTTGGTAAACAGATACGGCGCAGACTATGGTCATTTTTGGGCGGGGGCAGGGCGGAAATAGGGTTGCCGCCCAGGCTGCGCATATTCTTGCCGTTTTGCAGCCATCGCTGAGCGAAAGTTTTCCTATGCCGCCGGGGAAAGTCTCTTGCCTAACGGCCCAACGCGCGCCAGAGCAGAAGGCATGAGTGAATTTGCCCTTGCCGCCCTTGCTGCCACCCGTGCGCTGCGCGCGTTGTTCGAGCCGACGCCGCTTCAGCGCAACGATCACCTGTCCAAGCGCTATGAGGCCGATATCTGGCTCAAGCGCGAGGATCTGACGCCGGTGCGCAGCTACAAGCTGCGCGGGGCCTTCACCGCCATGCGCAAGCTGCGCGAGCGCGATGCGCAGGCCGCGCATTTCGTCTGCGCGAGCGCGGGCAACCACGCGCAGGGCGTGGCCTTCGCCTGCCGGTATTTCGGCGTGAAGGGGACGATCTTCATGCCGGTCACCACGCCGCAGCAGAAGATCGACAAGACCAAGACCTTCGGCGGCGACGCGATCGAGATCGTGCTGACGGGCGACTATTTTGACCAGACGCTGGCGGCCTCGAAGGAGTACTGCGCCGAGGCGCGCGCGCATTTCCTGGCGCCCTTCGACGATACGGACGTGATCGAGGGGCAGGCCTCGGTCGGTGTCGAGATACTGGACCAGCTGGGCCGCGCGCCCGATCTGGTGATCCTGCCGGTGGGCGGCGGCGGCCTTGCCGCTGGCGTCACGGGCTATCTGCGCGCGACCGCCCCGGCGACCGAGTTCCGCTTTGTCGAACCGCTCGGCGGTGCCAGCCTGACCGCGGCCGTCGCCGCGCGCGTGCCGGTGACGCTGCGCCAGGTCAACAGCTTTGTCGATGGCGCGGCGGTGGCGCGGATCGGTGCGCTGCCCTTTGCGGCGCTTGACTGGGTGCGCCCCGAACAGATCCTGCTCGCCCCCGAGGATCGGATCTGCATCACCATGCTCGAGATGCTCAATATCGAGGGGATCGTTCTGGAACCCGCAGGCGCGATGTCGGTCGATGTGCTGCCCGAACTGGCCGAGGAGATTCGCGGTAAGACCGTGGTCTGCGTCACTTCGGGGGGGAACTTCGATTTCGAGCGCCTGCCCGAGGTCAAGGAACGCGCGCAGCGGTACTCGGGGCTGAAGAAATACTTCATCCTGCGGATGCCTCAGCGCCCCGGCGCGCTGCGCGAATTCCTGCAGATGCTAGGCCCCGACGACGATATCGCGCGGTTCGAATACCTCAAGAAATCGGCGCGCAACTTCGGTTCGGTCCTGATCGGGATCGAGACGAAACAGGCGCAGAATTTCGATCTGCTGACCGGCAAGCTCGACGCGGCTGGGTTCACCTACCGCGACATCACCGAGGACGAGACGCTGGCCGAGTTCCTGGTCTGAGGCTCAGGCCGCCAGAACCGTCTCGATCCGCGCCAGGAACATCGACTTCGATTCGGTGTAGCAGGCAAGGATGGCCGTGATGTCGATGGCCGCTACGTGGCCGGCGGCGGCCTTTCGCTCGCCGTCCTGGCACAGCGCACCGAAGTCACGAAAGCCGAGGTTCCAGGCCGAGCCTTTCAGAAAATGCAGGTCTTCCTCGAGCAGGTCGGGCGTGCGGCCAAGGCGCATGGTGACGGTTTCGACCTCGTCGAGGAACAGTTCCAGCACCTCGGCCAATCCTTCGGCACCGATTTCCTTATGCAGGTCGAGAACCCTTTGCCAATCAATCACCGTGACCTCCGACGCACTGAAACCCTGACTGACCTTCAGGTTAGGCGCCATTCCTTTCGCAAGTTTTAATGCCATTGCGCGCAGGGATTCACGCGATCTTAAAACCCGTCGGCGCAGGATCGGCGCAGACGGTATTTGTGCGATGGGTCCAAGGTGCTTGAACAGACGACACAATCAACCCGGCCGGGGATGCCCGCGGCGGATGCAGCCCCGCGCCGCGTTCTGGTGGTCGATGACAGCCGGATGCAGCGCCGTATCCTCTCGGCGCAGCTGGCGCGTTCGGGCTATGAGGTGATCGAGGCGGGCAATGCCGAAGAGGCGTTGGCGATCTGTGCCGTGAACGCGCCCGATATCGTGCTTTCCGACTGGATGATGCCGGGCATGTCGGGGCTCGATTTCTGCCGCGCGTTCCGAGAGATGCCGCGTAAAGGCTATGGCTATTTCGTCCTGCTGACCTCGAAGACCGACAAGAACGAGGTGGCGCAGGGTCTGGAAAGCGGCGCCGACGATTTTCTGGCCAAGCCGATCAGCGGAGAAGAGCTGCGCGCAAGGCTGAGCGCGGGCGAGCGTATCCTGACCATGGAGCGGCAGCTGCAGGAGAAGAACCGCCTGCTGTCTTCGGCGCTGGGAGAGTTGCAGGGGCTTTACGACGTCATCGACCGCGACCTGACCGAGGCCTGCAAGCTGCAGCAAAGCCTTGTGCGGGAGCGATACCGCTCATTCGGGACGGCGCAGGTGTCGCTGATGCTGCGGCCCTCGGGTCATGTTGGCGGCGATCTGGTCGGGTTCTTCCCGATCAACGCGCATCGCGTGGCGCTGTTCGGGTTGGATGTGGCGGGGCACGGGATCACCTCGGCGCTGATGACGGCGCGGTTGGCGGGCTATCTGTCGGGCGCGACGCCCGAGCAGAACATCGCCCTTGTTCCCGCCAGCTACGGCCATTGCGATGCCCGCCCCCCGGCCGAGCTTGCCGCCTATCTCAACCGGCTGGTGTTGGCCGAGATGCAGACCGACAGCTATTTCACGCTGATCTATGCCGATGTCGATCTGGTCTCGGGGCGGGTCGAGCTGGTGCAGGCGGGCCATCCCTATCCGGCGATCCAGCGGGCCTCGGGCGCGGTCGAGTATCTTGGCGACGGCGGCCTGCCGGTCGGGCTGATCGAGGGCGCGGAATATGAGACCGTGACGGCGAGGCTCAATCCGGGCGATCGGCTGTTCCTGATGTCGGACGGGATCACCGAGGCCGCCGCCGCAGACGCGAATCTGCTGGGCGAGGAGCGCTTGGCCGAAATCATCGAGGCCGCCGCCGGGCTGCGCGGCGAGGCCTTCCTGAATGCGGTCTATGAAAAGATCGACCGCTTTGCCGGGGGCGAGCTGGCCGATGACGTCTCGGGCGTGCTGTTCGAGTTCGACGAGATGCGCGGGCTGCTCGCCTAAAGTCCGGCGATTGCCTGCGCCAGGAAATGCCGGTCGCCCGAGTTCGCAAGCTGCTCTAGCGCGGCCTCCGGCTCCATCCAGATTGCGCTGTGGCCTGTCTCGGTCGGCGGGCCAAGGCGCAGGACCGGGCGCGCAAGGTAGATCATGCAGAGTTTCTCGGCCCAGAGATCGTATTCCGGCATGTAGACAAAGCGCCGGTAGGTGCCGATCCGGCGCGGGGTGGCGATGCTCCAGCCGGTTTCCTCGTAAACCTCGCGGTGCAGGGCGCGCACCGGGCTTTCGCCGGGGTCGATGCCGCCGCCGGGCAGCTGAAACTCGGGCGTGGGTTCGGCCTGATGGGTGACCAGCAGCGCGCCGTCGCGCATCAGCACGGCATAGGCGCCGGGACGACGGCGATATGTGCGCTCGCGCACGACGGGCTCTCCAAACCTGCGGATCATGCCGGCTCCTTGCCCCCTTGGGTCTTTCGGCTGTTGTGCCTATATAGGCGCGGTATGCCAGCCTTCGGGCTGATGGAAAACCCCCAAGGAACCCGAATGACCACGCTATCTCAAATCGCATGGGACGATACTGTCCTGCCGTTCCAGCTCGACCGTTCCGACGTGCGCGGCCGGGTGGCGCGGCTGGATGGCGTTCTGGAGCAGGTTCTGGCGCAACATGACTATCCGGCGATCGTCGAGGCCCTGGTGGCCGAGGTCGCGCTGCTGACCGCGATGATCGGCCAGACGATCAAGCTGCGCTGGAAGCTGTCGATCCAGGTGCGCGGCAATGGCCCGATCCGCATCCTCGCGACCGACTACTACGGCCCCACCTCCGATGGCCAGCCCGCGCGTATCCGCGGCTGGGCCAGCTTTGACGTCGAGCGGCTCGAACCCGAGGCCGACCCGTTCAGCCAGATCGGTGACGGCTACTTTGCCATCCTGATCGACCAGGGCGAGGGCACCGTGCCCTATCAGGGGATCACGCCTTTGGCGGGCGGCTCGCTGATCTCCTGCGCGCAGACCTATTTCGCGCAGTCCGAGCAGCTGCCGACCCGCTTTGCCATGTCCTACGGCCGCTCGACCCTGCCGGGTCAGGGCGAGCATTGGCGCGCCGGTGGCGTGATGTTGCAGGTGATGCCAAAGGCGTCGCCCTTCGCAGCCAAGGAAGGTTCGGGCGAGGCGGGGCTGCTGCAGCACACCGACATCCTTGAAGGCGACGAGGAAGAGAACTGGAACCGCGTCAACCACCTGCTCGATACTGTCGAGGAGATGGAACTGATCGGCCCGACCGTGCATCCGACCGACCTGCTGGTGCGGCTCTTCCACGAGGAAGGCCCGCGCGTCTTCGATCCGCAGCGCATCGAGTTCGGCTGCACCTGTTCGGAATCGCGGGTGCGCGACAGTCTGGCGATCTACTCGGCCAAGGACATCCGTCACATGACGACCGAAGATGGCCGCGTCACCGCCGATTGCCAGTTCTGCGGCGCACATTACGAGTTCGACCCGCAAAGCCTTGGGTTCGAGGCGACGGTCAATCCCGATGGCAGCCCGAAGGAGCGCGTCGATGAGTGATCCGCTTGCCCCGGTCCTGGCCGCCCTGGCCCGTCCGGGGCGGCCCTCGTCGGACTACGATCTCAATCCGGGGGTCTTCCTGCCGGATAACCGGGTGCTGCGCCCGGCCGCCGTCCTTGTGGCTTTCGAGGCCACGCGCGACGGCTTGCAGCTTTATCTGACCAAGCGCAGTTCGCATCTGAAACACCATCCCGGCCAGATCGCCTTTCCCGGCGGCAAGCAGGAGCCCGAGGACAGCGGCCCGATCGACGCCGCCCTGCGCGAGGCGCAGGAGGAGATCGGCCTGCCGCCCGGCAATCTGGAAATTCTTGGCACGCTCGAGGCGCATGAAACCGTCACCAGTTTCAACGTGACGCCGGTTGTCGCGCGCATCCACACGCCCTTCACCCCGATCCCCGAGGCGGGCGAGGTCGAAGAGGTCTTCACCGTGCCCTTCGCCCATATCGCCAACCCGGCCAATTTCCGGGTCGAGCGGCGGCGCTGGCGCGGCACCTGGCGCAGCTATTACGTGGCGCCCTTCGGGCCCTATTACATCTGGGGCGCAACCGCGCGTATGCTGCGAGCACTGGGCGACCGGATGGTGGAATGAAACTGACGGGCAAGTGGATCGAGGCCGCGCATCTGCAACAGGTGCTGGCCATGCTGGAGGCGGGCGGCCATCAGGCGCTGCTCGTGGGCGGCTGCGTGCGCAACGCGCTGATCGGCGCCGCCGTGACCGATATGGATATCGCCACCGATGCCGTCCCGCAGCGCGTCATCGAGCTTGCGCAGGCCGCCGGTCTCAAATCGGTGCCCACGGGGATCGACCACGGCACCGTCACAGTTGTTGCGGCGCATGAACCGCATGAGATCACCACGTTCCGCCGCGATGTCGAAACGCATGGTCGTCATGCCACGGTCGAATTTTCGAGCCGGATCGAGGAAGACGCGGCGCGGCGCGATTTCACCATGAACGCGCTTTACGCCCGCGCCGATGGCACGGTGCTTGATCCGCTTGGGCAGGGGCTAGCCGATCTGGCCGCGCGGCATCTGCGCTTCGTGGGCGATCCTGATCAGCGCATCCGCGAGGATTACCTGCGGATCCTGCGCTTCTTCCGTTTTACCGCCTGGTATGGCGATCCCGCGATCGGGATCGACCCCGACGGACTTTCGGCCTGCGCCGAACACGCGCTTGGCCTCGATGGTCTCTCGCGTGAGCGGGTGGGGCATGAGATGCGCAGGCTTCTGGCCGCACCCGATCCCGCGCCCGCATTGGCTGCGATGGAGGCGACGGGGGTTTTGGCCCATGTGCTGCCCGGCGCCGATACCCGCGCGATTGCGCCGCTGGTGCATCTTGAGGATGGCACCGCGCCCGCTTTCCTGCGCCGGCTTGCCGCACTTGGCGGCGAAGACCCGGCCGAACGGCTGCGCCTGTCCAAGGCCGAGCTGCGCGGGCTGGAGCAGATTCGTGCGGCACTGCAAAGCGACGCGGCCCCCGCCGCGCTTGGCTATCGCTTCGGGGCCGAGGCGGCAGCCGACGCCGCGCTGATCCGCGCGGCCTCGCTTGGCCAGCCGCTGCCGGATGACTGGCGCGCGCCGATCCTGCGCGGTGCGGCGCAGGTGTTCCCTGTCACCGCCGCCGATCTGATGCCCGGCCTTCAAGGTGTGGCCCTTGGTGCGCGGCTGCGCGCACTTGAGACCCGCTGGATCACCGAGGATTTTCAGCCGACCCGCGACGATCTGCTCGGCTAGGCCGCTCTTTCCCTTTGGCGCCGCAGACATATATCCTGCGGGTGAAAGTGAGAACCTGATGATCGACGCCTTCCGCCCCGCCGAGGGGCCACCGCCGCAACGCCTGGGCGCCTTTTTCCGCTGGTGCCTGACCGGGGCATGGCCCGCCCTGTTCGTAGCGGGAACCATGGCCGCGCTTGCAGGCTCGATGGAGGTGATCTCGGCCTGGCTCTTGGGGCGCGTTGTCGATACCGCCACCTCCGCCGATCCGGCCACGGTGTTTGCCGAGCACTGGACGCTGCTGGTCGGCTTCGTTGTCTTCTACCTCGTGCTGCGGCCCATGGCCTTCGGCCTGTCGTCCTCGACCTCGAACCTGCTCATCAACCCCAATGTGATGCCGCTAGTGCTGTCGCGGCTGCACCGCTGGACGATGGGCCAGTCGGTCACCTTCTTCGACAATGATTTCGCCGGGCGCATCGCGCAAAAGCAGATGCAGACCGCGCGGGCGGTGACCGATGTGGCCTCGGAGATGGTCAACACGGTGATGTTCGCGCTGGCCTCGGTCATTGGTTCGATCGCGCTTCTCATGGGGATCGACAAATGGGGGGCGCTGGCGCTGGCGATCTGGATGGTGCTTTACTTCCTGCTGATCCGCGCCTTCCTGCCCCGCGTCCGTGCCCGCTCGAAAGAGCGCGCCTCGGCCCGCGCCATGGTAACGGGGCAGGTGGTAGATACGATTACCAATATCAAGACGGTCAAGCTGTTCGCCCATTCCGATCACGAAGACCGCGCGGCCCTTGGCGCGATGGAGAAGTTCCGCCTGAAAGCGCGCGAGTTCGGCGTGATCCAGACCTGGTATCGCGCGACGCAGATGGCGTTTTCGGGACTGCTGCCGGTCATCCTGGTCGGCGCGGCGATCCTGATGTGGCAGCGCGGGCAGGCCTCGGTTGGCGATATTGCCGCCGCAGGTGCCGTGTCGATCCGCATTGCCCAGATGTCGGGTTGGGTGTCGCAGGCGCTGATGGGCATGTGGGGCAATATCGGCGAGGTCGAGGACGGGATGCGCACCCTTGCCCCCGCCCATACGCTGAGCGACGCACCAGACGCGCGCGCCATCGCCACCTCGCGCGGCGAGATCGCCTTTGACCATGTCAGCTTTGCCTATGGGCGGCGCACTGGCGGGGTCGAGGATATCGCCCTGACCATCCACCCCGGCGAGCGGATCGGCATCGTCGGTGCCTCGGGCGCGGGGAAATCGACGCTCGTCGCGCTGCTTTTGCGGCTTTACGATGCCGAGAAGGGCGCGGTGCTGATCGACGGGCAGGATGTGCGCGGCCTCACGCAGGAAAGCCTGCGCCGCCAGATCGCCATGGTCACGCAGGAAACCGCGATGTTCAACCGCTCGGCACGCGAGAATATCCTTTATGGCCGCCCCGACGCCACCGAGGCCGAGATGATCGCCGCCGCCAAGGCCGCCGAGGCGCATGAGTTCATCGAGGGCCTTGTCGATCACACCGGCAAGCACGGCTATGACGCGGCCCTGGGCGAGCGTGGCGTGAAGCTGTCGGGCGGGCAGCGTCAGCGGATCGCGCTCGCGCGCGCTTTCCTCAAGGATGCGCCGATCCTTGTTCTGGATGAGGCGACATCGGCACTGGACAGCGAGGTCGAGGCTTCGATCCAACAGGCGCTGTCGCGGGTGATGGCGGGCAAGACCGTGCTGGCCATCGCGCACCGGCTTTCGACCATCGCGCAGATGGACCGGATCGTGGTTATGGATCAGGGCCGCATCGTCGAGCAGGGTAGCCATGCCGAACTGCTCGAACGCGGCGGGCTTTACGCGCGCTACTGGAACCGCCAGTCGGGTGGATTCATCGGCACGGATGAGGACGCGCAAACCGAAGCCGCGCAATAAGCCTTGGCGCGCGCCCCCGCCCCCTGCTAATCGGGCGGCAAAAGGGGATTGCCATGTTGCTCACCATCGAACGCCTGTCGCTGCATGCCGATGCGGTTGCCCACGGCCCGGAAGGGTCCGTGCATGTCGCCATGGCCCTGCCGGGCGAGCAGGTCGAGGGCGAGGCCGAGGGCGGTCGCATCGCGCAAGCCAAGATCGTCACCCCCTCGCCCGAGCGCGTGAAAGCGCCGTGTCCGCATTACCGCGCCTGCGGCGGCTGCGTGCTGCAACATGCCTCGGACGCTTTCGTTGCGCGCTGGAAGGCCGAGGTGGTCGAGAATGCGCTCTCGGCACGCGGGATCGCGGCGCAGGTGACGCGGGTCGAGACCTCGCCACTCCATGCCCGCCGCCGTGCGACGCTGGCCGGGCGGCGCACCAAGAAGGGTACGCTGGTAGGTTTCCACGCGCGGGCCTCGGATACGCTGGTCGAGGTGCCCGAGTGCCTGATCCTGCGCCCCGAACTGATGGAAAAGATACCCGCGCTGCACGCCGCGACCGCGCTTGGGGCCTCGCGCAAGGGCGAGGTGGCCTTTGCCCTGACCTTGTCGGAGGCCGGTGTCGAGATGGCGGCACAGGGCGGCAAGGAGATGGACCCTGCGCTGTTCGAATCTCTCTCGGGCCTTGCGCGCGATCATGACCTCGCACGCCTGTCTTGGAACGGCGAGACCGTCGCCGCGCGCCGCCCCGCGCTGCAAAGCTTCGGCCGTGCGCGGGTCACGCCGCCCCCCGGCGCTTTCCTGCAAGCCACCGAAGAAGGCGAGGCCGCGCTGGTCGGTATCGTGCGCGCGGCGCTTGCGGGCGCCGACCGGATCGCGGATCTTTTCGCGGGTTGCGGCACCTTCGCGCTTGCCCTTGCCGACCGCGCCGAGGTCCATGCGGTCGAGGGTGAGGCCACGATGCTCGAGGCGCTCGACCGAGGATGGCGCGGGGCGCAGGGGCTCAAACGTGTAACGCATGAGGCGCGCGACCTGTTTCGCCGCCCGCTCTTGCCCGATGAACTGGACCGTTATGACGCGATCGTGATCGACCCGCCGCGCGCCGGGGCCGAGGCGCAGGTGCGTGAAATCTGTGCCTCGAAAACGCGCGAACTTGCCTATGTTTCCTGCAATCCGGTCACTTTCGCCCGCGATGCGCAGCTGCTGATCGATGCGGGCTTTGCGCTGGCCGATCTGATCGTGGTGGATCAGTTCCGCTGGTCCTCGCATATCGAGCTTGCGGCGCGGTTCCGGCGAGGCTAGCAGCCTTTCGCCGCACCCTGATTTGAGATAGGTTGTGGACAAAACGAGCAGTCATAACAGGCAGAAAATGCACCGTCGTACCGCCCTCATGGGTCTTGGCTCTCTGGGCCTTCTCGCCGCTTGCGGCGACAGCGCGCAGGTCGCGCAGAAATTCCATTCCTATTCGGGTCCGCCAATCACTCAGGTGCAGGTCCACAAGGCCGCGCGCGTGATGTACCTGTTCTCGGAACAGACCTTGGTCAGGGAATACAAGGTTGCCCTTGGTGGCAACCCGGTCGGCAAGAAGGAGTTCGAAGGCGACGGCAAGACGCCCGAGGGGCTGTACTTCATCAACCGGCGCAATCCGAACTCGGCCTATCACCTGTCTCTGGGGATTTCCTATCCGAACCCGCAGGACACGGCTTTTGCCGAGGCGCAGGGCAAGAAGCCCGGCGGCGACATCTTCATCCATGGCCGCGCGGGCAAGGACCGGGGCCGCGGCAAGGACTGGACGGCGGGCTGCGTCGCCGTCACCGACCCCGAGATCGAAGAGATCTACGCCATGGTCGCCAACGGCACACCGGTTTTCCTGTTTCCGTAAACGAAAAGGGCCCCGCGGGGCCCTTTTTCAGTTTCCGGTGACCATCGTCCACCAGATCTTTCCCGAAGGCTCCTGATACCAGCCAAAGCCCATCTGGGTCGCGGCCGGGTCGAGGATCGTGTCGCGCGTGTCAGGAGCGCCCATCCAGGCGGACAGTGTCTCGATCTCAGTTTCATAGCTTTCGTTGACGTTCTCACGAAGAACCTGCCCTGGGTATCCCGCACGTACGCCTCGATCTAGCATGGACGAGAGATCGGACCCCCAGTGCCAGGCGCGGTTCTGAGCGGCCATATCGCGCGAATGGGCTTCGGCAGCTACCCGAAGCTGCTCGTTCAGCATCATGGGGGGCGTCCCCCGGACGGCGCGCAGCGAATTGACCGACTCAAGTACGCGCAGAGGTATAAGTTCCGCGTCCTTGGTGCTGATCCGATAGACCTGCGGCAAAGGCTTGCCGTCGGGGCCGAGCACGGGCTCGGTCGGCTGACAGGCCGCAAGCGCCATCGCGCCAAGCAGTAGCAGCGTCTTTACAAAGTTCATCGGTGGAGCCCCTTGAATTTTCGGCAGAGGCTTACACTCTTGTGTGCACCCCTGCAAACCAACAGTTTCGTGAGACCGCGTGATGACGGCGGTTTGATTTGCTTCTGCTGGCGGCGCGCAATAATGAAGCAGCGAATCGACGCCTCTCTTGGGCGAAACGGAGTTCGACCATGACTATTGCGCGCAAAACCCTCGATCGCCGGGCCTTCCTGAGCACTGCGGTCTTCGCCGGTGCCAGCCTCGCGGCGCCGGCCGGCTTCGCACAGACGCTCGATGCGGGCGTCGTGCAGCACGAGGAAAACGCCTATACCAACATGCGGCGAAATATGTCGAGTTTCCGCGCGCTTGAGTGGCAGCCCTACTTCAGCAACCTCAAGAACGGCGCGATTCTGGTCGATACCGTCTCGCGCGCGCTGCATTACTGGTCCGAGGATCAGTCGATCTATCGCCTCTTCCCGACCTCGGTTCCGGTGTCGGAAGAGTTGACGCGCCGTGGCCGCACCGAGGTGATCCGCAAGGTCGAGGGCCCGACCTGGTCGCCGACCCCCTCAATGAAAGAACGCAACCCTGACTGGCCGGATTTCGTGCCCGCCGGGCCGGATAACCCGCTTGGCACCCATGCGCTCTACCTTAGCTGGCAGTATTACCGCATCCACGGCACCCACGACACGCGCAAGATCGGGCGCAAGTCGTCGAACGGCTGCGTGGGCCTTTACAACGAGCATATCAAGGAGCTGTTCGGCTACGCCAAGGTCGGCACGCAGGTGCTGCTGATCTGACCGTTGCGGGATATCGTATGAACGGGGCGCCTTGGGCGCCCCTTATCTTTTGACGCTGGCGGTGACGTAATTCACCGACAGGTCACGATCCGAGATCGACCAGCGCCAGGAGAGCGGGTTGAACACCATCCCCTTGCGATCCACCGGATCAAGGCCCGAGGCGCGGATCAGGGCGTAAAGCTCATCCGGGGTGATGAATTTCGACCACTCATGCGTGCCCTTTGGCAGCCAGCGCATGATCTGCTCGGCCCCCACGATCGCGACCATGTAGCTTTTGGCATTGCGGTTGAGGGTCGAGCACAGCATCAGCCCGCCCGATTTCAGCAGCCCCGCGCAGGTGTTCACGAAATCCTGCGGCACGGCGACATGCTCGATGATTTCCATCGCCAGAACCACGTCGAACTGCTCGCCCGCGGCGGCCAGATCCTCGGCGGCGCAGTGGCGGTATTCGATCTCAAGGCCCGATTGCTCGGCATGGAGGCGCGCGACGGGGATGTTGCGTTCGGCCGCGTCGGCGCCAACGACGGTGGCGCCAAGGCGGGCCATCGGCTCGGACAGCAACCCGCCGCCGCAGCCGATATCGAGGATGCGCAGCCCCTCGAACGGGCGCGGGACCTTCAGGTCGCGCCCGAATTGCGCGGCGATCTGGGTGGTGATGTAATCCAGGCGGCAGGGGTTGAGCATATGCAGCGGCTTGAACTTGCCATTCGGGTCCCACCATTCGGCGGCCATCGCCTCGAATTTCGCCACTTCGGCCGGGTCGATGCTGCTTGCAGCGCCTTGCATGGATCTACCTCTCGAATTTGTCCGGCCCCCATGGCGGGGGCGCTCAACGCGTTATATAGTCTGATCATGGACAGAACCGCAGGGCAAAAGCGCACATCGGGCGCCTTTCTTTACCCGCCGATCGAGCCCTTCGATCAGCGGATGCTCGACATGGGCGACGGCCATCGCATTTACGTCGAGCAGTCGGGCCATCCGCAGGGCCAGCCGGTGATCGTGTGTCACGGCGGTCCGGGGGGTGGGTGCAGCCCGCAGATGCGGCGCTACTTCGACCCGGCGCATTACCGCGTGATCCTGTTCGACCAGCGTGGCTGCGGGTTGTCGAAGCCCTTCGCCTCGGTCGAGGACAACACGACCTGGCATCTCGTTTCGGATATGGAGCGGATTCGCAAGATCCTGGGCATCGACGCCTGGATGGTGTTTGGCGGCAGCTGGGGCGCGACGCTGTCGCTGATCTATGCCCAGACCCATCCTGACCGGGTGCAGGCGCTGGTGCTGCGTGGGGTCTTCCTTGCGACGCAGGCAGAGCTTGAGTGGTTCTACGCGGGCGGCGCGGGCCAGTTCTTCCCCGACCTGTGGGAGCAATTCATCCGCCCGATCCCCGAGGATGAGCGCGCCGACCTGATCGGCGCCTATCACAAGCGGCTCTTCTCGGGCGACTTCGCCGAAGAGGCGCGCTTTGGCCGCCATTGGGCGATGTGGGAAAACGCGCTGGCCTCGGTCGAGTATGACGGCTTTCCCGGCGAGGCGCCCGCCGATTACGCCCGCGCCTTTGCTCGGCTGGAGAACCACTATTTCAGCAACGCCGCCTTCCTTGAGGAAGATGGCCAGATCCTGCGCGACCGCGCCCGGATCGAGCATATCCCCGCCATTGTCGTTCAGGGCCGGATGGACATGATCTGCCCGCCGATCTCCAGCTGGCGGCTGACGAAGGGCTGGCGGCAGGCGCAGTTGCGCATGGTGCCCGCTGCGGGCCACGCGCTGAGCGAGCCGGGCATCACCGCGGCCCTCGTGCGCGCGATGGACGCGCTACGGCACTGAGGGCGGGGGCGCATGACCGTTCTGGGCTACTTTCTTATGTTTCTGGCCGCCTCCTGCGCGGCGGCAGCGACCGGCATGGTGTTCAAGCCCGGCGATTGGTATGCCGCGCTGCGCAAGCCCGCCTTCACCCCGCCCGGATGGGTGTTTCCGGTGGTCTGGAGCTATCTCTACGTCTCGGTCGCCTATGCCGCCGCGCGGGTCGCGGGGGTCGAGGGCAGTCAGTTTGCGCTTGTCATTTTCGCGCTTCAGATCGCGCTCAATACCCTCTGGACGCCGGTCTTCTTCGGGGCGCGACGCATGGGATTCGGTATGGCGGTAATCGTGCTTCTATGGTGGGCGGTGGCGGCGATGGGGGTGGCTTTCCTGCGGCATGATCTTGTCGCGGGGCTGCTGGTCGCGCCTTACCTGATCTGGCTAAGCCTTGCGGCCGCATTGAACTGGCGGATCTGGCGCGACAACCGCGCGCTCTGAAGTTCTGCTTGCGGAATCCCCTGTAAAAGCGTATCTGCACATCAACAGCGGCGTGCCGGGGTCCAAACCTGGCGCCCACCGGAGAAGTGCAACGGGCCGCTCTGGCCCGTTTTTTGTTTTGAAGGATCGGAAGATGACCGACCTGATCGCCAAGACCGCCATCGACCGGCGTCTGGCAGAAATTGTCGCCCCCACCATCGAGGGGCTGGGATTCGAGCTGGTGCGCATCCGCCTGCAAGGCGGACGCCATCCGCTGTTGCAGATCATGGCCGACCGCCCCGAGGGCGGCATCGACGTGGATGACTGCGCCGCGATCTCGACCGCCGTTTCGGCCGTGCTCGACGTCGAGGATCCGATCGAGGAGAATTACACGCTTGAGGTCTCGTCGCCCGGCATCGACCGTCCGCTGACGCGCCTGAAGGATTTCGACATGTGGGAGGGCTACGAGGCCCGCATCGAAACCTTCGAGCAGATCGACGGGCGCAAGCGCTTCAAGGGCATTCTGCGCGGCACCGAGGGCGACGAGGTGCTGATAGAGATTGAAGAACAGGGCGAGATGGTCACCATCGGCCTGCAATTCGACTGGCTGGCCGATGCCAAGCTGATCCTGACCGACGAGTTGATCGCCGAGATGCTGCGCCAACGCAAGGATGCGGGCATCATCGACGAGAGCCAATTCGACGACATCGAAACCGAAGACACGAATTCCCCCGACGAGGAGAACTGAGAGATGGCAATTACCTCTGCCAACCAGCTGGAACTTCTGCAGACCGCCGAGGCCGTCGCGCGCGAGAAGATGATCGACCCGGATCTGGTGATCCAGGCGATGGAAGACAGCCTCGCCCGTGCCGCCAAGTCACGGTATGGTGCCGAGATGGACATCCGCGTCCATATCGACCGCAAGTCGGGCCGCGCGACCTTCACGCGTGTGCGCACCGTGGTCGAGGACGAGGCGCTGGAGAACTACCAGGCAGAGCTGACCGTCGCGCAGGCCAAGCAGTATCTGGCCGACCCGAAGGTGGGCGACGAGGTCATCGACGAGGTTCCCCCGGTCGATCTGGGTCGTATCGCCGCGCAATCGGCCAAGCAGGTCATCTTGCAAAAGGTCCGCGAAGCCGAGCGTGATCGCCAGTTCGACGAATTCAAGGACCGCAAGGGCACGATCATCAACGGCGTGGTCAAGCGCGAGGAATACGGCAATATCATCGTCGATATTGGCCGTGGCGAAGCCATCCTGCGCCGCAACGAGAAGATCGGCCGCGAATCCTATCGCCCGAACGACCGTATCCGCGCCTATGTCAAAGACGTGCGCCGCGAGACCCGTGGCCCGCAGATCTTCCTGTCACGCACCGATCCGCAGTTCATGGCGGAACTGTTCAAGATGGAAGTGCCGGAAATCTATGACGGCATCATTCAGATCAAGGCCGTCGCCCGCGATCCGGGTTCGCGCGCCAAGATCGCCGTGCTGAGCAACGATAACTCGATCGACCCGGTCGGCGCCTGCGTCGGTATGCGCGGCTCGCGCGTGCAGGCCGTGGTGGGCGAGCTTCAGGGCGAGAAGATCGACATCATTCCGTGGAACGAAGACACCGCGACGTTCCTCGTGAACGCGCTGCAGCCGGCCGAGGTCTCGAAGGTCGTCTTCGACGAGGAAGCCGGCAAGATCGAGGTCGTGGTGCCCGACGAGCAGCTCTCGCTCGCCATCGGTCGCCGCGGTCAGAACGTGCGTCTGGCCTCGCAGCTGACGGGTCTCGACATCGACATCCTGACCGAAGCCGAGGAATCGGCACGTCGTCAGGCCGAGTTCGCCGAGCGCACCAAGCTCTTCGTTGATGCGCTGGATCTGGACGAGTTCTTCGCGCAGCTGCTGGTGGCCGAAGGCTTCACCAACCTCGAGGAAGTGGCCTATGTCGATATCGACGAGCTGCTCTCGATCGAGGGTGTGGACGAAGGCACCGCCGAGGAACTTCAAGCCCGAGCCCGCGACTACATCGAAGAGCAGAACCGCAAGGCCATCGAAGCGGCCAAGGAACTGGGCGTCGAGCAGTCGCTGTTCGACTTCGAGGGCCTGACCCCGCAGATGATCGAGGCGCTGGCCAAGGACGGCATCAAGACGCTGGAAGACTTCGCGACCTGCGCCGACTGGGAACTGGCCGGTGGCTGGACCACGGTCGATGGCCAGCGCGTGAAGGACGAAGGTCTGCTTGAGAAGTTCGACGTTTCGCTTGAAGCGGCGCAAGACCTGATCATGACCGCGCGCATCCAGCTTGGCTGGGTCGATCCGTCGGAACTGGCCGCCGAGGCCGAGGAAGACGACACCGAGGAAGAGATCGAGGAATAAGATGAGCCGAGGGGGCCAGGAAAAAACATCGGACGTGCCGGAGCGGCGCTGCATCGTCACGGGTGACGTGCAGCCCAAGGCCGGGCTGGTGCGTTTCGTGCTGGGCCCCGATGGCGTGATCTATCCCGACCTGGCGGAAAAGCTGCCGGGTCGGGGCATCTGGGTAACCGCAGAGCGTTCGGCCATCGACAAGGCCGCGGCCAAGGGGCTATTCGCCCGCGCGGCCAAGGCGCCTGCGAAAGTGCCCGAGAACCTCGCCGACATGGTCGAGGCAGGCCTTGCACATCGCGTGGTGGAGCTTATCTCCCTTGTGCGCAAATCCGGCAGGGCTGTTGTAGGATTTGAGAAGGTGAAGGGCTGGCTGGCCGAAGGACGCGCCCGCGTCCTGTTCCAGGCCTCCGACGGATCGGACCGCGGCAAGGGCAAGCTTTGGACGCCCGAAGGCGGGCGCTGGTTTGGCTGCCTCACAAGTTCGGAATTGGGTTTGGCTTTCGGCCGCGATCATGCCATACACGGCGCGCTTGCGGCTGGCGGACTCACCCGACGTGTTATAGACGAAGCGGCAAGGCTTGCGGGAATGCGCAAGCAGGACGGCGGCAAACCCGCCATGAAGGATACGAAGACGGCATGAGCGATACGGACGGAAAGAAACCCTTGGGTCTTGGCGGCGCGCGCCCCGGTCAGGTGAAGCAGAGCTTCTCTCATGGCCGCACGAAGAGCGTGGTGGTCGAGACCAAGCGCAAGAAGGTGGTCGTGCCGAAACCGGGCGCGGCCGGCTCCAAACCCTCGGGCTCGCCGGCGCTTGGTGATCCCTCGAGACGTCCTGCCGGGATCTCGGATGCCGAGATGGAGCGCCGCCTGAAGGCGCTTCAGGCTGCGAAGGCGCGCGAGGTCGAAGAGGCTGCCGCCCGCGAGGCCGAGGAAAAGGCCCGCGAGGAAGAGCGCGAGCGTCGCCGTGCCGAGATCGAGGCCAAGGAACGCGAAGAGCGCGAGCGCGAAGAAGCGCTGCGCCTGAAGCAGGAAGAAGAGGAGCGCAAGGCCCGCGAGGCCGAACTGCGCGCCCAGAAGAAGGAAGAGGTCCGCAAGGCCCCGGCCAAGGCCGAGACCCCGGCCGATCCCGCCGCTGCCGAGGCCGCCGCCGCGCGCGCCGCGACCAAGGGCGTTTCGGCGACCGGTCCGCGCAAGACCGACCGCGACCGCGACGACCGCGCCGCGACGCCTGACCGCGACAACCGTGGTGGCCGTGGCAAGGGCGACGAGGGCCGTCGCGCCGGCAAGCTCTCGCTGTCGGATGTCGATGGCGAAGGCGGGCGTCAGCGTTCGCTGGCCGCGATGAAGCGCAAGCAGGAAAAAGCGCGCCAGAAGGCCATGGGCTTCGGCCAGAAGGCCGAGAAGATGGTGCGCGAAGTTCAGCTGCCCGAAACCATTGTCGTGTCCGAGCTGGCCAACCGTATGGCCGAGCGCGCCGCCGATGTCGTCAAGGCGCTGATGAAGATGGGCATGATGGTCACCGCCAACCAGCCGATCGACGCCGATACCGCGGAACTGGTGATCGACGAGTTCGGCCACAAGGCCGTGCGCGTGTCGGATGCCGACGTGGAACAGGTGATCGACACGGTCGAGGACAAGGCCGAAGATCTGGCCACGCGCCCGCCGATCATCACGATCATGGGTCACGTCGACCACGGCAAGACCTCGCTGCTTGACGCCATTCGCCAGACCAACGTGGTCTCGGGCGAGGCTGGCGGCATCACTCAGCACATCGGCGCCTACCAGGTGACGGCGGCGAACGGGGCGGTGCTGACCTTCCTCGACACGCCCGGCCACGCGGCCTTCACCTCGATGCGTGCCCGTGGCGCGCAGGTGACCGATATCGTCGTTCTGGTCGTTGCGGCCGATGACGCGGTCATGCCGCAGACCATCGAGGCGATCAACCACGCTAAAGCGGCCGGTGTGCCGATGATCGTGGCGATCAACAAATGCGACAAGCCGGCTGCGAACCCGCAGAAGGTGCGCACCGACCTGCTGCAACACGAAGTCGTCGTCGAAGAGATGGGCGGCGAGGTGCAGACGGTCGAGGTTTCGGCCAAGACCCGCAAGGGCCTTGATACCCTGCTCGAAGCGATCGCGCTTCAGGCGGAGATCCTTGAGCTCAAGGCCAACCCCGATCGCGCGGCGCAAGGCGCGGTGATCGAGGCCAAGCTCGACGTGGGCCGTGGCCCGGTTGCCACCGTTCTGGTGCAGCACGGCACGCTTAAGCGCGGCGATATCTTCGTCGTGGGCGAGCAGTGGGGCAAGGTGCGCGCGCTGATCAACGACAAGGGCGACCGTGTCGACGAGGCCGGTCCGTCGGTTCCGGTCGAGGTTCTCGGCCTCAACGGCACCCCCGAGGCGGGCGACGTTCTCAACGTCGTCGAGACCGAGGCGCAGGCCCGCGAGATCGCCGATTACCGGATCCAGGCCGCCAAGGACAAGCGCGCCGCCGCCGGTGCCGCGACCACGCTGGAGCAGCTGATGGCCAAGGCCAAGGCGGACGAGAGTGTCGCCGAACTGCCGGTTCTGGTGAAAGCCGACGTGCAGGGTTCGGCCGAAGCGATCGTTCAGGCGCTCGAGAAGGTCGGCAACGAAGAGGTGCGCGTGCGCGTGCTGCATTCGGGCGTCGGCGCCATCACCGAAAGCGATATCGGCCTGGCCGAAGCTTCGGGTGCGCCGGTCATCGGCTTCAACGTCCGTGCGAACGCCCCGGCCCGTGCCGCGGCGAACCAGAAGGGCGTCGAGATCCGTTACTACTCGATCATCTACGATCTGGTTGACGACATCAAAGCCGCCGCTTCGGGTCTGCTCAAGGCCGAGGTCCGCGAGAACTTCATCGGCTATGCCCAGATCAAGGAAGTCTTCAAGGTCTCGGGCGTCGGCAAGGTTGCAGGCTGCGTGGTCACCGAGGGCGTTGCGCGCCGTTCGGCTGGTGTGCGCCTGCTGCGCGACGACGTCGTCATCCACGAGGGCAACCTCAAGACGCTCAAGCGCTTCAAGGACGAGGTCAAGGAAGTCATCTCGGGCCAGGAATGCGGTATGGCCTTCGAGAACTACGACGACATCCGTCAGGGCGACGTCATCGAGATCTTCGAACGCGAGGAAGTGCAGCGTAGCCTTTAAGGCCGCTGCGACCCGGAAACGAAAAGGGGGGCTTTGCGGCCCCCCTTTTGCATTCCGTTTATCGCTGGTCAGGGTTTCGTCACGGCCCGGCCCGCGTAAAGTCGACCGTCTACGCTTACGACAATCCTTTCGCTGTCGAGTTGCGTCACGAAGGTGCCCTGCACCGAAACACAGCTTCCCACCACGATGGTTCGCAGCATCAGTTCTCCTCCCAAATCCCCTTTGCGGACCCAATGATCTCACAGCTTGCGCAAAGCGCAAAGCGAAACTATCGGGCGCGGCGCTGGCTTAAAGCCAGTCGCGGAGAATCGGGATCAGGGGCTCATCCGCCGGGGGCATCGGGTAGCTGTGCAACTCGCGCGCACGCACCCAGGCCAGTTTTTGCCCCTCGCGCGGGGTCACGATGCCTTCCCATCGGCGGCACGCGAACAGCGGCATCAGCAGGTGGAAATCGTCATAGGCGTGGCTGGCGAAGGTCAGCGGCGCAAGGCAGCTGTGCCAGGTCTCGATGCCCAACTCCTCGTGCAGCTCCCGGATCAGCGCGGTCTCGGGGCTTTCGCCGGTTTCGACCTTGCCGCCGGGAAACTCCCAAAGGCCCGCCAGCGATTTCCCTTCAGGGCGCTGCGCCAGAAGGATGCGCCCGTCCGGGTCGATCAGCGCCACCGCCGAGACAAGGATCACGCGTGCGGGCGGAGGGGGCGGGGGCGCCCCCTCGGGTCCACAGCCACCGCTCACGAACGATAATCCGCGTTGATGTCGATGTAGCGACGCGTCAGATCGCAGGTCCAGACCGACTTCTTCGCCTTGCCAATGCCAAGGTCCACGCCGATCACCAGCTCCTGGCCCTTCATATAGGCGCTCGCGGCCTCTTCCGAGTAATCCGGCACGCGCCAGCCGTTCTCGGCAAGAACCATGTCACCAAAGCTGATGCGCAGCTTGTCGCGGTCGGCCTTGGCACCGGACTTGCCGACGGCGGCGACCACGCGGCCCCAGTTCGCGTCCTGTCCGGCGATCGCGGTCTTGACCAGCGGCGAGTTCGCCACCGCCATCGCCACCTTATGCGCATCCTCGGCGGTCTCGGCGCCGCTCACGCGGACCTCGACGAACTTGGTTGCGCCTTCGCCGTCCTTCACCACCTGATGGGCCAGATCCATCATCACGTCCCGCAGCGCGGCCTCGAAATCGCGCGCGACCTTGGAGCGCAGATCCGTGATCTCGGCGGCAGTCGAGCGGCCCGTGGCCGCCAGGATCAGCGCGTCCGAGGTCGAGGTGTCGCTATCCACGGTGATCGCGTTGAACGTGTCATCGGTATTGCGCGAGAGCATCTTCTGCAGGTTCTTGGCCGAGATCTTCGCATCGGTGAAGATATAGACCAGCATCGTCGCCATGTTCGGCGCGATCATCCCCGAGCCCTTGGCGATACCGGCGATCTTGATCGTGCCGCCTTCGCCCGCGATCTCGGCGGCCGAGCCCTTGGGGAAGGTGTCGGTGGTCATGATCGCGCGGGCCGCGGCCTCCATCCCTTTGGGGTCGAGGGTCGCCACCAGATCGCCCACCTTGGCGGTGATGCGGTCATAGGGCAGGGGCTCGCCGATCACGCCGGTCGAGGAGGAGAAGACGCGCGACGCGGGCACGCCGGTCGCCTGCGCGACGGCGGAAGTCACCGCATCGACGGCCTCCTGGCCAAGCGCGCCGGTAAAGGCATTGGCATTGCCCGAGTTCACGATGATCGCGGCGCCTGCATCGGCGGCCACCTTCAGCTTGAGCTTCTCCTGGCAATCCAGAATGCAGGCCGCACGGGTCGAGGAGGTGGTGAACACCCCCGCGATCGCGGCACCCGGCGCCACGCGCGCCAGCATCACGTCGGTGCGGCCCGCATAGCGTACGCCCGCGCCGATGGCGGCGAACTCGACGCCGTCGATCACCGGCAGCGCGGGGAATGCCGCAGGTGCCAGCGGCGAGACCGGGTTGGCCTTTTTGACCTTGGCCTCAACCGCCGCCTTGGCCTCGGCCAGTTCCTTGCCGACCTCGGCCACAACCTCGCCCGCCGTGCCCTCAAGCTTGACACGCAGGTCTTTCACCTTGGCCTTGAGCTTGTCGATCTTGGCCTTGAGTTCGCTTTTCTTCGCCATCATGCCCTCCCGAGCCGGATCATTCGCCGAGGATCGCCGCGTCCTTCAGGATCGCCGGGTCCACACCCTCGGTCATCTTCTCGACCTTCGCCGTTTCAACGGTTTCCGTCACGCGCTTTTCGACAGCGGTCTGACGCAGATCGCCTTCCAGCTCGGCGCGGACCTCTTCCATCGTGGGGGCTTCGGCCAGACGGGTTTCCATCAGCTTGACGACATGCCAGCCGAACTCGGTCTGCACCGGGCCCTTGACCTCACCATCCTTCATCTCGGCCAGCGCATCCGAGAACGGCTTGACCATGGCCTCAAGCCCGAACCAGCCCAGATCGCCGCCATTGGGCGCGGCGCCATCGGTCGAGTATTTCTTGGCGGCCTCGCCGAAATCGAGCCCGTCCTCGATCTCTTTCTTGATGTTCGCGGCCTCTTCCTCGGTTTCCACGATGATATGCGCGGCGTGATATTCGCGCGTGGGTTCGGCATTGGCGTATTTCGCGTCATAGGCCGCCTTGAGCGCGTCATCGGTCACGGCGCCGCCCGCGGTGTGTTCCAGCACCGCATTGGCCAGATAGGCGCGGCGATCGACCTCAAGCGCGATCTCGTCGCGGTGCGTCATCATGTCCTGCCCGATTTCGGCCAGAGCGGTCTGCTGGATCAGCTGTTCCAGGATGCCCTCGAACAGAACGTCATCGGGAAGCTGCTGATACTGCGCGGGCAGGCTTTCGCGCACGCTGGCCATGTGGCCCAGGGTGATCTCGGTGCCATTGACGGTGGCCACAACGGTGTCGGCCTTGACCTCTTCGGCCTGGACGGCGCCGCCCATGGTCAAAATCACGGCAACAGACCCAAGATATTTCGCGAGTTTCGGCATCAAGGCCACTCCTGCAAGGGCCGCGGCACCCCGCGGCGTTGACACTCTGACGGCAGCCCCTTACATCGCCTAGGGTCCTGTGAAGGCAGCTTCGCCCTATTTTCGTTAGCCGTTCTAGGCGGCAAGCAGGGGCGCGACAAGGTCGCTTGTCACACGATTTGGTCAGATGAACCCGCGGAGAGAACATGCTGGGCCTTGGAACTATCGCAAAGAAGGTTTTCGGCACGCCGAATGACCGCAAGGTGAAATCGGTCCGTCCGCTGGTCGCAAAGATCAACGCGCTCGAACCCGAGTTCGAAAAGTTCACCGATGCCCAGATCATCGAGAAAACGCGCGAGCTTCAGACCCGCGCACAGGGCGGCGAGGATCTCGATGCGCTGCTGCCCGAAGCCTTCGCCAACTGCCGCGAGGCCGCCAAGCGCGCGCTTGGCCTGCGCGCCTTCGACACCCAGCTGATGGGCGGCATCTTCCTGCATCAGGGCAATATCTCGGAAATGAAGACCGGCGAGGGCAAGACCCTTGTGGCGACCTTCCCGGCCTATCTGAACGCGCTGCCGGGCAAGGGCGTGCATGTCGTGACCGTCAACGACTACCTCGCCCGCCGCGACGCCGAATGGATGAGCAAGGTCTATGGCGCGCTTGGCCTGACCACCGGCGTTGTCGTGCCGTTCCAGCCCGATGACGAAAAGCGCACCGCCTATCGCTGCGACGTGACCTATGCCACCAACAACGAGCTGGGCTTCGATTACCTGCGCGACAACATGAAGGGGTCGGTCGAGGAAATGGCGCAGCGCGGCCATTTCTACGCCATCGTGGACGAGGTCGACTCGATCCTGGTCGATGAGGCGCGCACGCCGCTGATCATCTCGGGACCGTCGCAGGACCGCTCGGAACTGTACAACACGCTCGACAAGTTCATCCCCGAACTGACGGCCGAGCATTTCACCCTCGACGAGAAGGGCCGCAACGCGACCTATACCGAGGAAGGCAACGAATATCTGGAACGCCGCCTGCATGAGGCCGGCATCCTGCCGGAAGGCCAGTCGCTCTACGATCCCGAAAGCACGACCATCGTGCACCACGTCACCCAGGCGCTGCGCGCCCACAAGCTGTTCCACAAGGACCAGAATTACGTGGTGATGGGGACCGAAGTGATCCTGATCGACGAGCACACCGGCCGCGCGATGAAGGGCCGCCGCCTGTCGGATGGCCTGCACCAGGCGATCGAGGCCAAGGAAGGCCTGCCGGTCCAGCCCGAGAACGTGACGCTGGCCTCGGTGACCTTCCAGAACTACTTCCGCCTCTATGAAAAGCTTGCGGGCATGACCGGCACCGCCGCGACCGAGGCCGAGGAATTCGCCGAGATCTACAGCCTCGGCGTCGTTGAGGTGCCCACCAACCGCCCGGTGCAGCGCAAGGACGAACACGACCGTGTCTACCGCACCGCGCGCGACAAATACGCCGCCGTGATCGAGGCGCTCAAGCTTGCCCATGAAAAGGGGCAGCCGGTGCTTCTGGGCACGACCTCGATCGAGAAATCCGAGATGATCTCGGAAATGCTCAAGGCCGAAGGCATACCGCACAACGTCCTCAACGCCCGCCAGCACGAGCAGGAGGCCAAGATCGTGGCCGATGCCGGCCGTCTGGGCGCAGTGACCATCGCCACCAACATGGCCGGTCGCGGCACCGACATTCAGCTCGGCGGTAACGTCGAGATGAAGGTGCTCGAAGAACTGGCCGCGAACCCCGAGGCCAACCCCGAGGAGCTGCGCGCCCGCATCGAGGCTGAGCACGCGGAAGAAAAGCGCAAGGTGCTTGAAGCGGGCGGCCTGTTCGTTCTGGCCACCGAGCGCCACGAAAGCCGCCGCATCGACAACCAGCTGCGCGGCCGCTCTGGCCGTCAGGGGGATCCGGGGCGCTCGCTGTTCTTCCTGTCGCTCGAAGACGATCTGATGCGCATCTTCGGCTCGGAGAAGCTCGACAGCGTGCTGTCGAAACTGGGCATGAAGGAAGGCGAGGCGATCATCCATCCCTGGGTGAACAAGTCACTGGAACGCGCGCAGGCGAAGGTCGAGGGCCGCAACTTCGACATCCGCAAGCAGCTGCTGAAATTCGACGACGTGATGAACGACCAGCGCAAGGCGATCTTCAGCCAGCGCCGCGAGATCATGGAATCCAAGGATATCGGCGAGATCGCGCAGGACATGCGTCACCAGGTCGTCGAGGATCTGGTCGATCAATACGCGCCGCCCAAGTCCTATGCCGACCAGTGGGACGTCGAGGGGCTGACGAATGCGGTGCTTGAGGGGTTGAACATGCAGCTCCCGATCGCCGCATGGGCCGCCGAAGAGGGCGTCGATCAGGACGTGCTGATCGAGCGTATCGAAGAGGCCAGCGACGCGTTCATGGCGCAAAAGGCCGAGGCCTTCGGTGCCGAGACCATGCGCACGATCGAAAAGCAGATCCTGCTGCAAACCATCGACACCAAGTGGCGCGAGCATCTGGTGACGCTTGAGCATCTGCGGTCGGTCATCGGTTTCCGCGGCTATGCGCAGCGCGACCCGCTGTCGGAATACAAGACCGAAAGCTTCCAGCTGTTCGAGACTCTGCTCGATGGGCTGCGTTCCGAGGTGACCAAGCGCCTTGGCCAGATCCGCCCGCTGACCGAGGAAGAGCGCGCCGCGATGATGGCGCAAGCCATGCCGCAGCCCGAACCCGAAGCGCCCGCAGCCCCGGCTGCCCCCGCCGCCAAGGCGGGCTTCGACGAGAACGATCCGGCGACCTGGGGCGAGCCCTCGCGCAACGATCCCTGCCCCTGCGGCTCGGGCGAGAAGTTCAAGCACTGCCACGGTCGGATCGCTTGACGAAAATATGGCAAAGCTGAGGCGCTCGCCCCGTTCGGTGCGGGCGCATTTCCATATATAGTTAATGAATTTTTAACCAGCCCGATATGTAGAGGAAATAGGGTTGATATTTGGTCAACATTGCCCCGCAATCGTCACGGCTTTGCCCGTTTTCAATCCTAGGGTGATTGAAAGGTTACGATTCGGCTGGGGAAAGCCATGCGGAAGCAAAAGAACAAGCTGCACAATGCGCGCATTCTGATCGCGACCTTCATGCTGGCCGCCGCGACCGGTAACGTGATGGAGGATGCGGATACGGCGCAACAGCGCCCGCGCCTGCAAAATGGCCAGCTTGTCTATGCGACCGAAATCCCGCAGGCCGAGGAAATCATCGCGCGCCCGCGCCTTGCCCTGACCGGCCAGACCATCGGCGGCGTCGCCTCTCTGCCCGAGGTTGCAACGCGCGAACTGACCCATGATGTTGGCATCGCCGCGCTTCAGGCGCCGGGTGAGCCCGCAGCCCCGCAGTTCGGCGGCTTTGGCGGCCCCGTGTCGGTCCCGGCTCCGCTGAGCAACTGATCCCTCCCTAAAGATACCCGGACGACCGGAAGCTTAGCTCTGTGTCCTTTCCGATGATCAGGTGATCGTGCAGCACGATGCCCAATGCGTCGGCGGCCATCCTGATCCGGTCGGTCATGGCGATATCTGCCTCTGAGGGCGTCGGGTCGCCCGAGGGGTGGTTATGCACCAGTATCAGCGCCGAGGCGTTCACCTCCAGCGCGCGCTTGACCACCTCGCGCGGGTAGACCGGCACATGATCGACCGTGCCGCGCGCCTGCTCCTCATCGGCAATCAGGATGTTCTTGCGGTCGAGGTAAAGGACGCGGAACTGCTCGACCTCACGATGCGCCATGGCGGTGTGGCAGTAATCGAGCAGCGCCTGCCATGAGGACAGCACCGGCCGGTGGATGACCTTCGAGCGGGCCAGCCGATGCGCGGCGGCCTCGACGATCTTGAGTTCCAAGATCACGGCGTCGCCGACACCATGAACATCCCTTAGTCGGGGTTCCGAGGCAGACAAGACCCTGCCGAAATCACCAAAGGTATCAATCAGGCGGCGGGCGAGAGGTTTCACATCTTGCCGTCGGATGGCCCGGAACAAGACCAATTCAAGCATTTCGTAATCGGCGAGTGCCGCGGCGCCCCTCTCCACAAAACGCTCTCTGAGCCGTTTACGATGGTCCGCAATGTAGGAGGGCAGCTTGCCCTCGGGGAGTGCAATCGGCGCGGCCTCGTCGGGGTCACCGAAGAGGGGCAGGGGCATTTCGTGGAAGGCAGAGGGCGGCTTCATGCCGCGATCTTGCGGCAGGCTTGGTGAAGAAAGCGTTAAGAAAATGGAAAGGGCGCCCGAAGGCGCCCGTTCAACCTTTCATGCCATCCCAGAAGCTCTTGACCTTCTTGAAGAAGCTCGCCCCTTCGGGGTTGTTCTCGGCCTCGATCTTCTCGAACTCGCGCAGCAGTTCCTTTTGGCGGGTGGTCAGGTTCACCGGGGTTTCCACCGCCAGCTCGATCACCATGTCACCGACGCCACCGCCACGCAGTGCGGGCATGCCCTTGGCACGCAGGCGCATCTGGCGACCCGATTGCGAGCCAACCGGGATCTTCACGCGCGAACGCCCGCCGTCGATCGTCGGCACCTCGACCTCACCGCCAAGCGCGGCCGAGGCCATGCTGACCGGTACGCGGCAGTAGAGGTTCACGCCCTCGCGTTGGAAGATCGCGTGCTCGCGCACCTCGATGAAGATGTAGAGATCGCCCGAGGGGCCGCCGCGCATGCCCGCCTCGCCCTCACCGGCCAGACGGATGCGGGTGCCGGTCTCGACCCCTGCCGGGATGTTGACCGAAAGCGTGCGTTCCTTCTCGACCCGACCCGCGCCGTGGCAGGCGCGGCAGGGGTTCTTCACCACCTGACCCTGACCGCCACAGGTCGGGCAGGTCCGCTCAACCGTGAAGAAGCCGTTTTGCGCGCGCACCTTGCCCATACCCGAGCAGGTCGGGCAGGTCTGCGGTTCAGCCCCGCCTTCGGCGCCGGTGCCGTTGCACGACGAACACTGGGTCGAGCCGGGCACGGTGATGGTCTTCTGCGCGCCCGTGAACGCCTCTTCCAGCGTCACGCGCATGTTGTAGCGCAGGTCCGAACCCCGCGCCGCGCGCGAACGCCCGCCGCCGGGGCCGCCGCGCCCACCCATGAAATCGCCGAACAGATCCTCGAACACATCCGAGAAGGCCGAGCCGAAATCGCCCTGGCCGAAACCGCCGCGCGGGCCGCCACCGCCGCCCATGCCGCCCTCGAAGGCCGCGTGACCGAAGCGGTCATAGGCCGCCTTCTTGTCGGCGTCCTTGAGCACGTCATAGGCCTCGTTCGCTTCCTTGAACTGGGCCTCGGCGTCGGGATTGTCCTGGTTGCGGTCGGGGTGAAGTTCCTTCGCCTTCTTGCGATAGGCCTTCTTGATCTCTTCGGCCGAGGCACCTTTGGCGATGCCCAGAACCTCGTAGAAATCACGTTTTGCCATTGCAGAACCCCCTTGGGGGAACATGGGAACGGGCCCCGCAGGGCCCGCTCCTCAGGTTCCTGCGCTTACTTGCGCTTGTCTTCGCCCATGTCCTCGAAATCGGCATCGACGATATCGTCGTCCACGCCGCGCGGGCCATCTTCGTCCACATCGGCGTTGCCGCCTTCGGCAGCCTGCGCCTTGTAGATCGCCTCGCCCAGCTTCATCGCGGCGTCGGTCAGGTTGCTGATGCCACCCTTGATCTTGCCGGCGTCGTCGGACTTGAGTGCCTCTTCGAGCGCGTTGGCGGCCAGTTCGATCGCCTCGACGGTCGAGCCATCCACCTTGTCGCCATGCTCTTCGAGCGACTTGCGGGTCGAGTGCAGCAGGCTTTCGGCCTGGTTCTTGGTCTCGACCAGTTCCTTGCGCTTCTTGTCGGCCTCGGCATTGGCCTCGGCATCGCGCACCATCTTGTCGATGTCCTCATCCGAGAGGCCACCCGAGGCCTGGATCGTGATGTTTTGCGACTTGCCGGTGCCCTTGTCCTTGGCCGAAACCGAGACGATGCCGTTGGCGTCGATGTCGAAGGTCACCTCGATCTGCGGCATGCCGCGCGGTGCGGGCGGGATGTCCTCGAGGTTGAACATGCCGAGGATCTTGTTGTCGGCCGCCATTTCACGCTCGCCCTGGAACACGCGAATCGTCACCGCGTTCTGGTTGTCCTCGGCGGTCGAGAAGATCTGCGACTTCTTGGTCGGGATCGTGGTGTTGCGGTCGATCAGGCGGGTGAACACGCCACCGAGCGTTTCGATACCCAGCGACAGCGGCGTCACGTCGAGCAGGACGACGTCTTTCACGTCACCTTGCAGAACGCCGGCCTGGATCGCCGCGCCAAGCGCCACGACCTCGTCGGGGTTCACGCCCTTGTGGGGCTCCTTGCCGAAGAACTTGGTCACTTCCTCGACCACTTTCGGCATACGGGTCATACCGCCGACCAGAACGACCTCGTCGATCTCGTCTTTCGAGACGCCCGCATCCTTCAGCGCCGCCTGGCAGGGCTTGAGCGAGGCCTTGATTAGGTCGCCCACAAGGCTTTCCAGCTTGGCGCGGGTCAGCTTCATGACCATATGCAGCGGCGTGCCGGTCGAGGCATCCATCGAGATGAACGGCTGGTTGATCTCGGTCTGCTGGCTCGACGAAAGCTCGATCTTGGCCTTTTCAGCCGCCTCTTTCAGGCGCTGGAGGGCCATCTTGTCCTTGGTCAGATCGGCGCCATGCTCCTTTTTGAACTCCTCTGCGAGGTAGTTCACGATGCGCATGTCGAAGTCTTCGCCACCCAGGAAAGTGTCGCCGTTCGTCGATTTCACCTCGAAAAGACCATCGTCGATCTCAAGGATGGTGATGTCGAAGGTGCCGCCGCCAAGGTCATAGACCGCGATGGTTTTCGATTCTTTCTTGTCGAGACCATAGGCAAGTGCCGCCGCCGTCGGCTCGTTGATGATGCGCAGAACCTCAAGGCCCGCGATCTTGCCGGCGTCCTTGGTGGCCTGACGCTGCGCGTCGTTGAAATAGGCCGGAACGGTGATGACGGCTTGCGTCACGGTCTCGCCCAGATAGCTCTCGGCGGTTTCCTTCATCTTTTGAAGAATGACGGCCGAGACCTGCGCGGGCGAGAACTTCTCACCCTTCACTTCGACCCAGGCGTCGCCATTGCCGCCATCGACGATCGAGTAGGGAACCAGCTTGCGGTCCTTCTCGACTTCGGCATCGGTCACGCGGCGGCCGATCAGGCGCTTGACGGCGAAAACGGTGTTGGTGGGGTTGGTGACAGCCTGACGCTTCGCGGGCTGGCCCACAAGGCGCTCGCTGTCGGTATATGCGACGATCGAGGGCGTGGTGCGCGCCCCTTCCGAGTTCTCGATCACGCGGGGTTGCGAGCCGTCCATGATGGCGACGCAGCTGTTGGTCGTCCCGAGGTCGATCCCGATCACTTTGGCCATGTCTTTACCTCTTCTTTCGGCGATTTGGTGGGCTCGGGTCCCGTAAGGCCCCCGACCCCAATCCCAGGGTTTCGGTTCAAATGTCGGCGAACGGCGCATGTCCGTTTCCGGCTTCCCGGCGTATATAAGGAGGGTAAAAAGTCCCTGCAAGAACCGCGACCCGGGAAGATCGCAACAAATGAATGATTCCGCCGAAAGCGCGCCCAAACGCCCCGATCCGCAGGAAATTCGCGGATTCCAGCATTTTCCGGGCTGGCTGACGGCGCGCGAACAGGCAGCACTCGTCGCGCAGATCCGCGAGGTGGTCACTGACGCCCCGCTTTTCTCGTCGATGACGCCCTACGGCAAACCCATGTCGGTGCGCATGACCTCGGCGGGCCGCTTTGGCTGGGTGTCGGACCGGCGCGGCTACCGCTATTCCGAAACGCATCCTTCCGGCACGGCATGGCCGACAATCCCGCCCATGCTGACCGCCATCTGGAACGCGGTGTCCGGCACCGAACGCCAACCCGAATGCTGCCTGATCAATTTCTACCCCGAGGGCGCGCGCATGGGCCTGCATCAGGACCGCGACGAGGCTGATTTCACCCAGCCCGTTGTCTCGGTCAGCCTCGGCGACGACGGGCTTTTTCGCATCGGCAATCAGATGCGCGGCGGCACCACCCAAAGCCTCTGGCTGCGCTCGGGCGATGTGATGGTGATGGGCGGGCCCGCGCGCCTCACCTACCACGGCATAGACCGTATCGCGCCCGGCACCTCGACCCTCCTGCCCAAGGGCGGACGCATCAACGTGACGATGCGGGTTGTCACCTGATCCCCTTCAATGTGGTGAAAATATCCCGCGGGGGTCCGGGGGCGCGAAGCCCCCGGCGCTCAGACCGAGCCGCGCGGCATCGGGTTTGCGCCCCTGTTGTAAGGCTTCCAATCCGTAGCCTCCGGGTAGTACCGCCGCCGCCAAGCGCGCACGCGGGGGTTCATCCGCCGTCGCCATAGCGGCGGAACCATCGCCATCAGCGTCATCAACGGATAGCCAAGCGGCAGCTGCGGCGCCTCTTCCTCGGCATAGGTCTGCAACAGCGGAAAGCGGCGATCGGGCTTGGTGTGATGATCCGAATGACGCTGCAAATTGATCAAGAGCCAGTTCGTCGCCCGGTGATCGGCGTTCCAGGAATGATGCGGCCGCACCGGCTCATAGCGCCCCTCGCCGCGATAGGCGCGGGTCAGCCCGTAATGCTCGACGTAATTCGTCAGCTCCAGCTGCCACACCGCGATGAACGCCTGATAAAGGAACAACCCCAACCCGATCCAACCCCCGATCGCATAAGCCAGCGCCAACGCCGCCAGTTGCAGTGCGCCATAGCGCCAAAACGGATTGCTGCGATGCCAAACCCGGCGCCCCGCCCTCGCCAGACGCAGCGCCTCGGCCCGCCAGGCCGATCCGGGACAGTCGCCCAGCACACGCAGGAAATAGCGATAGAACCCCTCGTTATAGCGCGCGCTGACCGCATCGCGCGGCGTGCCGACCCAGAGGTGATGTACCTGCAAATGCTCGGATCGGAAATGCGAATAAAGCACCATTGCCAGCAGCAGATCGCCCAGCCATCGCTCCAGCCGCGTCCTCTGGTGCATCAGCTCATGCGCATAGACGATCCCGATTGTCCCCGAGATCACGCCCAACCCGAAGAACAGCCCGGCCATTTCGGTGGGGCGCAGATGATCGCTATGGCTCACATACCAGATCGCGCCATAGATCACCGCAAACTGGATCGGGAACCAGATCAGCGTGATCAGCCGATACCAGACCAGATCCGCCTCGGGCGTCGCGACGTCGGGCTGATCGGTATTGCGGCCCAGAAGCTGGTCGAGCAGGCTGACCAGCCACCACGCATAGGCGGGCAGCAAGATCAGCGTCCAGCCACCAAAGCGTGCCTCGATGACGGCCAGAGGCACGGTGCCTAGCGACAGCCAGAAGGGCAGCGCGCGGATGGGCTTGCGGATTTCCTTGGGGCTCGACATCGGGGCCTCATGCTTACGGGGCGATCATAGCGCGCGCGGCCCGCGCCGCAATCACTGCCCCTGGGGCCATTCGACGCTTTGCGCCGCATCCCATACCTTGCGCATGAGCGTGGGCAGATCGCCCGGCCGGAACGCCGCGCGCGGTGTAAACCCATCACCTTCAGCGCGCGCGACCATCACCCGTAGACGCAGATGAAAATGGGTGAAGGTATGGCGCACCTCGATGGGCGCTTCGGTCCATTCGGCAGCCAGCGGCGGGGTGGGGCTTGGCGCCTCGACCCAGTCCGAGCCGGGAAATCCGAGCGTGCCGCCCAGAAGCCCCTTCTCGGGCCGCCGCTCCAGCAGCACCCCGCCCGAGGGATCGAGCGCGACATAGGCAAAGCCCGCACGGGTGGGTTTCTCGGGCTTCGGGATCTTGCGCGGCAGGGTGTCTGCGATGCTTCGCGCGGCAGCAGCGCAAAAGAGCCGCAGCGGGCAAAGCGCGCAGACCGGTTTGCGCGGCGTGCAGATCGTGGCGCCCAGATCCATCATTGCCTGCGCATGATCGCCGGGGCGCTGCGGCGGCGTCAACCGCGCGGCCAGCGCGGTCAGCTCGGGCTTGGCTGCGGGCAGGGGCGTCTCGATTGCCCAGAGGCGTGCCACCACGCGCTCGACATTGCCATCGACGACTGTCGCGGGTTCGTCATGGGCAATCGCGGCGATGGCGGCGGCGGTATAGGGACCGATGCCGGGCAGGGCACGAAGCCCCTCGGCAGTATCAGGGAAGCGCCCGCCGTGATCTTGTGCAACCGCGCGCGCGCATTTCAGAAGGTTCCGGGCCCGCGCGTAATAGCCAAGCCCTGCCCATTCAGCCATGACCTCGGCGTCTTCGGCGGCGGCCAGATCCTCGACCCGGGGCCAGCGTTCGGTGAAGCGGCGGAAATAGTCGCGCACGGCGGCAACGGTGGTCTGTTGCAGCATGACCTCGGAGAGCCAGACGCGGTAGGGATCGGGGCGCGCGCCCGCCGCGCGCTCGGCGGGGCCGACGCGCCAGGGCATCACGCGGGCCGCGCGGTCATACCACGCCAGCAGCGCCGTGCCGGCTGCGCTCTCATCTCCGTCACGCAATCTTTATGCCTCCGCCTTGACCATTGTGCTGGCAATGCCTCGCAGGGCGCATAAGATAACCGCGAAACTCGGGAAAGACAGGTATGGCACCGAAGAAACCGCCGCAAATCAGTGAGACGCCAGAGCGGCGCCTGCGGGGCTTCGAACCCGCCGGGCGGCTCTTGCGCGAGCGGATTCGCGTGGCGGGCGAAAGCCGGGGCTTCGCGGTGTCGCGTCTGCTGACCCATTGGGCCGAGATCGTGGGCGAGGACGTCGCCGCCCAGACCCGCCCGGTCAAGATCGGCTACGCAAGGGACGGATTTGGCGCCACGCTGACCCTGCTGACGCTGGGCGCCTCGGCGCCCATGTTGCAGATGCAGCTGCCGCAGATCCGCGACAAGGTGAACGCCTGTTACGGCTACAACGCGATCTCGCGCATTGTGCTGACGCAGACCGCGCCCATCGGCTTCGCCGAGGGCCAGGCGCAGTTCACCCCCGCGCCCAAGGCCGAGAAACCGCCGCCCTCGCCCGAATTGCGCGCCCGCGCCCATGACACCGCCGAGGGCTTTGGCGATCCCACATTGCGCGCCGCGCTTGAACAGCTGGCGCAAAACGTCCTATCGAGGTCCGAGAGCCGGGCCAAACTCAAGAAAGGCTGACTGATGAACCGACGCACCCTCCTTCTGGGCATTTCCGGGGCCGCCGCGATCGCCGTGACTGGCGGCTGGATCGCAAGCCGCAACGCGGGCACCCAGACCTCCTTCGCGCTGCCCGCCGCAGCCGACGAGAGCGCCGAGATCCTGCCCGATATCCCGATGGGCGATCCGAACGCGCCGATCACTCTGATCGAATACGCGTCCTACACCTGTCCGCATTGCGCGAATTTCCATGACACTGTCTTCGGCAAGCTCAAGACGGACTACATCGACACCGGCAAGGTGAAGTTCATCCACCGCGAGGTCTATTTCGACAAATACGGTCTGTGGGCCGGGCTGATCGCGCAATGCGGCGGCGCGCCGAAATATCACGCCCTGTCGGGCATGATCTACGAGACGCAGAAAGAGTGGATCGGCGACGGCAAGGACGCCACCATCGCGGACAACCTGCGCAAGATCGGCCTCAAGGCCGGGCTCGGCAAGGAACAGATCGACGCCTGCATGGCCGATCAGGCCCGGATGAGCGCCATGATCGCGACCTATCAGAAGAACGCCACGGCGGACGATATCAACTCGACCCCCACGCTGGTGATCGATGGCGTGAAGCACTCGAACATGAGCTATGACGAGCTCAAGGCCATTCTGGACGCGAAGCTCTGAGATGACGCCACTTGCAGGTCTGAAGGTCGTCGAACTGGCGCGGATTCTGGCTGGCCCATGGGCGGGCCAGATCTTGGCCGATCTGGGCGCGGATGTGATCAAGGTCGAGGCCCCGGAGGGTGACGATACCCGCCGCTGGGGTCCGCCCTTCATCGAGCATGAGGGCGAGAAGAGCGCCGCCTATTTCCACGGCGCGAACCGCGGCAAGCGCTCGGTCACGGCGGATTTCCGCACTCCCGAGGGGCAGGAATTCGTGCGCCGTCTGGTCGCTGACGCCGATGTGCTGATCGAGAATTTCAAGGTCGGCGGGCTGGCGAAATACGGGCTGGATTATGAAAGCCTGCGCAAGGTGAACCCGCGGCTGATCTATTGCTCGGTCACGGGCTTTGGTCAGGACGGGCCCTATGCGCATCGGGCGGGCTACGATTACATCATTCAGGGCCTGTCGGGCCTGATGAGCGTGACCGGCCCCGCCGATGGCGAGCCGCAGAAGGTGGGTGTGGCGGTGACCGATGTCTTCACCGGCGTCTATGCTGCGGTCGGCATTCTGGCCGCCGTACATCAGCGCAACACCACCGGCGAGGGGCAGATGGTCGATCTGTCGCTGCTGGACGTGGCGACCTCGATCATGGCCAACCAGGCGATGAACTTCCTGGCCACCGGCACCTCGCCCAAGCGGATGGGCAATGCGCATCCGAACCTTGTGCCCTACGCGGTCTTCCCGTGCTCGGACGGTTACGTGATCCTGGCGACGGGCAATGACGGGCAGTATCGCAAGCTGTGCGGAATCCTCGATCTTGAGGATCTGGCCGAGGCGCCGCAATACCTGACCAACGCCGACCGCATCGCCAACCGCGAGGCGCTGACTGCGCTGATCTCGGAGCGCAGTCGCGGCTTTACCCGCGCCGATCTGCTGGCGGCCTGCGAGGCCAAGGGCGTTCCGGCCGGGCCGATCAACGAGATGGCGGATGTTTTCGCCGATCCGCAGATCGTCGCGCGCAAGATGCAGATCGCGCCCGAAGGCGTGCCCGGCGTGCGCCTGCCGATCGCCTTCTCGGGGGCGGATCTGTCGATTGCGAAGCCTTCTCCGCGTCTTGGCCAGCACCAGGCCGAAGTCGAGGCGGAAATGAACGCAAAATAAGGGGGCTCTGGCCCCCTTATTTTGCCAGCGCCCGCTTGTAGGCCGGGCGCGCGCGCATCCGGTCGAGATAGTCGGTCAGCCGGTGTTCGACGATCGGGAACTTGGCCGCCAAGGCCCAGCTGAGGCAATGGCTCAGGATGATGTCGGGCACGGTCATCTCGTCGCCCATGACGAAATCGCCCTCGCCCATGCGCTGCACGAGCACGTGCTGCGAGCGTTCGAATTCCCACCGCAGCGTGTTCTTGATGCCCGACAGGCGCAGCTCTTCGGGCAGGATGAAGCTGTGCCGCGCGGCCATCCACAACGCCGCGTCGAATTCATCAAGCAGGAATTGCGTCAGGCTGTCTTGCCGTGCGCGCGCCAGCGTTCCCGCCGGATGGGTCATCGCGCCATGGCGATCTGCAAGGAACTGGATGATCGCGGTCGAGTCGGTCACCGGCGTGCCATCCACGATCAGCACCGGCACCTTGCCCGCCGGGTTGAAGGCCACAACGCCCTCGGAACGCGGCGCGGCCTTGATGTGTTCGTAGCTCTGGCCAAGCTCTTCGAGCATCCACAGCACCCGCAGCGCGCGCGAGGCGACAGGACCGATGACGGTATACATTGGCTCCTCCGTTTTGCGCCATTGGCTCACGGGGCGCGGGGCAGTGCAAGGCGATTGTTCGGGACACAATCGCGCGATTGACGCTGCTGTTGCAGCATGGCGAAATGGACCTTCGCGCAACGGGAGACACCCATGACCAAAGCCCCCCTGTTCACCCCCGTCCTGATCGGCGGGGCGATCATCCTGATGCTGAGCTTCTCGGTGCGGGCCTCGTTCGGTGTCTTCCAGATCCCGATTGCCTCCGAGTTCGGCTGGCCGCGGGCCGAGTTCAGTCTGGCCATCGCTATCCAGAATCTCGCTTGGGGTATCGGCCAGCCGATCTTCGGCGCGCTGGCGGAACGCTTCGGAGACCGCCGCGCGATCATCGTGGGGGCGCTGATGTATGCTGCGGGGCTGGTGCTTTCGGCATTTGCCACCGCGCCCTGGCAGCATGACCTGCTTGAGATCGCCGTGGGCTTCGGCATCGCGGGCACGGGTTTTGGCGTGATCCTCGCGGTCGTGGGCCGCGCCAGTTCCGATGAGAACCGCTCGCTCGCGCTTGGCATCGCCACGGCGGCGGGTTCGGCGGGGCAGGTCTTCGGCGCGCCGGTGGCCGAGATGCTGCTGGGTTACTTCCCGTGGCAGAGCGTGTTCCTGATCTTCGCCGTTGTCATCATGGCCAGCCTGTTCGCGCTGCCGATGCTGCGCGCGCCGCAGCGCGCTACCCGGGCCGAGCTTGAGGAAAGCATGGGCACCGTGCTCAAGCGCGCCTTCAAGGACCCTTCTTATACGCTGATCTTCCTGGGCTTCTTTTCCTGCGGCTATCAGTTGGCCTTCATCACCGCTCACTTCCCCGCCATGGTGACCGAGATGTGCGGCGCCGTGGACCCGACCGGCATGCTGGCCGCGCTTGGGATCGAGACGCAATCGGCCCTTGGGGCCATCGCGATTTCGGTCATTGGTCTGGCGAATATCGCGGGCTCGATCTACGCCGGCTGGGCGGGCAAGCGCTGGTCGAAGAAGAACCTTCTGGCGCTGATCTATCTGGGCCGGACAATCGCCGCGGCGGCGTTCATCTTGCTGCCGATGACGCCCGCAACGGTGCTCATCTTCTCGCTGGTGATGGGCGCGCTGTGGCTGGCGACCGTGCCGCTGACCTCGGGGCTGGTCGCCTATATCTACGGGCTGCGCTACATGGGCACGCTCTATGGCTTTGTCTTCCTCAGCCACCAGATCGGAGCGTTCCTGGGCGTGTGGCTTGGCGGCAAGCTGTATGACATCTACGGCGACTACACGATGGTGTGGTGGGTCGGCGTGGGCGTCGGTGCCTTCTCGGCCATCGTGCACCTGCCGGTGCGCGAGCGGCCGATGCAGGCTCAGTCCGTCTGAAGCAGTGCCGCCAGTCCGGCGCGGTAATCGGGGTAGAGCAGGCTGACGCCAAGCTCCTGCTTGATCCGGTCGTTTCGGCAACGCTTCGATTCCGCGTAGAAGCTGCGGGCCATCGGGCTCATGGCGGCCTCGTCATAGGGGACCATGGGCGGCTCGGGCAGGTTCAGCATCGCGGCGGCAAGGCTCAGCACATCCTCGGGCGGCGCGGGTTCGTCGTCGCAGACGTTGTAGATGCGCCCCGGATCGGGCCGCGCGATCGAGGCCGCGAGCACCCGAGCGATGTCTGCCACATGGATGCGCGAGAAGACCTGCCCCGGCTTGACGATGCGCCGCGCCGTGCCTGCGCGCACCTTGGCGAAGGGGCCACGGCCCGGGCCATAGATGCCAGCGAGGCGGAAGATATGCGGGTTGAGGCCGGGCACGGCCTGCCATTGGCCCTCGGCCAGAACGCGTGCCTGACCGCGCTTGGTCGCAGGGGTGAGGGCGGTGTCCTCATCGACCCACTCGCCGCCATGATCGCCATAGACGCCCACGGTCGAGAGATACCCCGCCCATTCCAGATGCGGCGCGGCGGCGGCGATCTCGGCGCCATGGGCGCGCAGAACCGGGTCGCCATCGTCATCGGGCGCGACCGATGTCAGCAGATGCGTGACCTCGGACAGGGGCAGGGGGTCGCCCGGCCAGATGATCGCCTCGATGCCCGTGGCGCGCAGGGCGTCAGCCTTTTCGGCGCTGCGGGTCGTGCCGATGATGCGCCAGCCCTGTGGCAGCAGGATCTTGGCCAGTTCCTGCGCGGAATAGCCGTGGCCGATGCTTAGAAGGGTTTTCATGTGCCGCTCCGGTCGATGTGGCCCAGGTCGCGGTCGGGTTCGATCACGTCGCGCAGGCGTTTCTTGAGTTCTTTTGCATCGGGAAAGCCACCGTCGCGCTTACGCTCCCACAGCAGCGTGCCGTCCACGGTGACCTCGAAGGCGCCGCCATGGCTGGGGACAATGGTCACCCCGCCAAGGTCTTCGCCGAAGGTCGAGAGCAGTTCCTGCGCCATCCATCCGGCGCGCAAGAGCCAGTTGCAGCCGGTGCAATAGGTGATCGTGACGATGGGTTTCGATGCATGTTCCATGGCCAACAGATAGCGCGCCAAGCCGGTCATAACAACGTCACTTGCAAGCCTTCGTACTCGGTGGCACCCTGAGCCATGGAACATAAAAACACTTTGAAAACATGGCCCGAGGCCGCGCCGCGCCTGATCGCCGTCGCCGCGGGCCGCGAGGCCGCCGACCTCGTGATCCGGGGCGGCAAATGGGTAAACGTCCACACGCGTGAGGTGCTGGAGGGCTACGATGTCGCCGTGGCCGAGGGGCGCTTTGCCGCGATTGCGCCTGATCTGTCGGTCAATATCGGCCCGCAGACCGAGGTTATCGAGGCCAATGGTCGCTACATGATCCCCGGCCTTGTCGATGGGCATATGCATATCGAGAGCGGGATGCTCACCCCCGCCGAATTCGCGGCCGCCGTGATCCCGCATGGCACCACGACCATGTTCACCGATCCGCATGAGATCGCAAATGTGCTGGGCCTTGCCGGTGTGCGGATGATGCATGACGAGGCGCTGATGCAGCCCGTCAACATTTTCACCCAGATGCCATCCTGCGCGCCCTCGGCGCCGGGGCTGGAAACGACGGGCTACGAGATCACCCCCGAGGATGTGGCCGAGGCGATGACCTGGCCGGGTATCATCGGTCTGGGCGAGATGATGAACTTCCCCGGCGTGATCCATGCCGACCCGAAGATGCTGGCCGAGATCGCGGCGACGCAGAACGCGCACAAGACCGTGGGCGGGCATTACGCCAGCCCCGATTTGGGCGGGCCGTTCCGGGCCTATGTCGCGGGCGGCCCGGCGGATGACCACGAGGGCACCTGCGAGGCCGATGCGATTGCGCGGGTGCGGATGGGGATGCGCTCGATGATGCGGCTGGGGTCCGCGTGGTATGACGTCAAGACGCAGATCACGGCGGTGACCGAGAAGGGCCTCGATCCGCGCAACTTCATCCTTTGCACCGACGATTGCCACTCGGGCACGCTGGTCAATGACGGGCATATGAACCGCGTCTATCGCCATGCGGTTGACTGCGGCGCCGACCCGCTGGTGGCGTTGCAGATGTGCACGATCAACACCGCCACCCATTTCGGGCTGGAGCGCGAATTGGGCTCCATCGCGCCGGGGCGGCGGGCCGATTTGATCCTGACCTCGGATCTGGTCACTCTGCCAGTCGAGCAGGTTATTGCGCGCGGGCGCACCGTGGCGATGGGCGGCAAGATCACGGTTGACTGCCCGCATTACAACTGGCCCGAGGCCGCGCGCCAGACGGTGCATCTGGGCAAGGAACTTGTGGCGGATGACTTCGTCATCACTGCCCCCGAAGGCGCCAATACCGTCACCGCCCGCGTCATCGGCGTGGTCGAGAACCAGGCCCCCACCAAGGCGCTTACTGCCGAGCTTTCGGTGCTCGATGGCCGCGTCAATGGCGACCCCGCGCAGGACATCGCGCAGATCGCGCTGGTCGAGCGGCATTGCGGCACCGGCGGCGTGGTCAACGGCTTTGTCTCGGGCTTTGGCTACGAGGGCCGCATGGCCATGGGCTCGACCGTGGCGCATGACAGCCACCACATGATCGTCGTCGGCACCGACCGCGAGATGATGGCGGCCTGCGCCAATCGTCTGGGCGAGATGGGCGGCGGGATCAGCGTCTGGAAGGACGGGGCCGAGATTGCCTCGGTTCCGCTGCCGATCGCGGGGTTGATGTCGGACGATCCGGCCGTCACCGTGGCAGACCGAGCCTCGCGCATGGTCGAGGCGATGGCCGAATGCGGTTGCACACTGAACAACGCCTATATGCAGCACTCGCTTCTGGCGCTGGTGGTGATCCCCGAAATCCGCATCTCCGACCTCGGGCTGGTCGATGTGACGCGCTTCGAACTGACGGAGCTTTTCGAATGAATGAACCGCTGACCACCCTGACCCCGCATGCGCATGAGCCCGAGCTGTTCACCGATGCGGCCGAGGCCGTCGCGCATCTTGAGGCGCTTTATGCCGAGGCGACCGGGTTCTTGCTGCAAAAGTTCAACGAGACGCTGAACGCCCGACTTCCGAGCGCGCGTTTCCGCGCCTTCTACCCCGAGGTGCGGGTTTCCGTGGCCTCTCATACCAAGGCCGACAGCCGCCTGAGTTTCGGCCATGTCGCGCTGCCGGGAACATTTGCGGCCACGATCACCCGGCCCGACCTGTTTCGCAACTACCTGACGCAGCAACTGGCGCTGTTGATCCGCAACCACGGCGTGCCGGTGCAGATCGGTGTCTCGGCCACGCCGATCCCGGTGCATTTCGCGGTGGCGGCCCACCCCGAGGTCAGCGTGCCGCAGGAGGGCGTTCTCGATTTCAGCCTGCGCGATGTCTTCGACGTGCCGGATCTGGCCAATATGAACGACGACATCGTCAACGGTATGGCGGGGCCGAACCCGGACGGCTCGGGGCATCTGGCGCCCTTCACCGCGCAGCGGGTCGATTACTCGCTCGCGCGGTTGCAGCACTATACCTCGACCGCGGCCGAGCATTTCCAGAACCACGTGCTGTTCACGAACTACCAGTTCTACGTCGATGAGTTCGAGAAGGTCGCCCGGAGTATGCTCGCCGACCCGGACTCGGGTTACGAGGCCTTCGTGGCGCCGGGAAATACCGAAATCACGACGCCCGACGGGGCCATCCCGCATCTGGCGAAGATGCCGCAGATGCCTGCCTATCACCTCAAGCGCGCGGATGGGAACGGGATCACGCTCGTCAATATCGGGGTGGGGCCGTCGAACGCCAAGACCGCGACGGACCATATCGCCGTGCTGCGCCCCCATGCCTGGCTGATGGTGGGGCACTGCGCCGGGCTGCGCAACTCGCAGAGCCTGGGCGACTTCGTCCTCGCCCACGCCTATCTGCGCGAGGATCACGTTCTCGACGATGACCTGCCCGTCTGGGTGCCGATCCCGGCGCTGGCAGAGATCCAGATCGCCCTGCAAGAGGCCGTGGCCGAGGTGACGCGGCTGGATGGATATGAGCTCAAGCGCATCATGCGCACCGGCACCGTCGCGACCATTGACAACCGCAACTGGGAGCTGCGCGACCAGTCCGGTCCGGTGCATCGCCTCAGCCAGAGCCGCGCGGTCGCACTCGATATGGAAAGTGCGACGATCGCGGCGAACGGGTTTCGGTTCCGTGTGCCTTACGGCACGCTACTGTGCGTCTCGGACAAGCCGCTTCATGGCGAATTGAAGCTGCCCGGCATGGCGACCGAGTTCTATCGCACCCAGGTGGCCAACCATTTGCAGATTGGCATAAGGGCGATGGAAAAGCTGCGCCAGATGCCGCTGGAGCGTATCCACAGCCGGAAATTGCGCAGCTTCGAGGAAACCGCATTCCTGTGACGCAACGCCGCCTTTGCGGGAAATCCCGTGGATAAAGGCGAAAAAGGCTTGCCTTGCCCTGAAAAAGCGTGTGTTAGGGGCACACGAAGCCGTGGAACGCGGCCTGAAATTGACCCCGCAACAAACGGGGCGCATGAGAGGAAAAGCAATGTCGAAACCGCTGACCAAGACCCAGCTGGTGGCCGCTCTGGCCGAAGTCATGGGCTCGGACAAGAAAACCGCCTCGGCCGCGCTGGACGCTGTTGCCGAAGTCGTCACCAAGGAAGTCGCCCAGGGCGGCGCCGTGACCCTGCCGGGTATCGGCAAGGTCTATTGCAAGGCCCGCCCCGAGCGTCAGGTCCGCAATCCGGCCACCGGTGAGACCAAGACCAAGGAAGCTGACAAGCAGGTCAAAGTCACCATCGCGAAGGCGCTGAAAGACAGCGTCAACGCCTGATCGGTTCGCACCCCCTTGCGGGGGCTGCACCATCCGATAGGGTCGCCCTGCGAGCAGGGCGGCCTTTTTCTTTGGCCGGGAAAGGGTTTCGATGGATCTTCGCGCAATCGCAATGGGGCTGGCCTTCGCGCTGATGTGGTCCTCGGCGTTCACCTCGGCGCGGATGATCGTGGCCGATGCGCCGCCGCTGGCCTCGCTGGCGCTGCGCTTCCTGATCTCGGGGATGATCGGCGTGGGGATCGCGCTTGCGGCCGGGCAAACCTGGCGGCTGAGCCGTGCGCAATGGCGCGCGACGCTGATCTTCGGGCTGTGCCAGAACGCGCTCTACCTAGGCCTCAACTTCGTGGCGATGCAATGGGTCGAGGCCTCGGTCGCTTCGATCATCGCTTCGACCATGCCGTTGATGGTGGCGGGCCTTGGATGGGCCGTGTTCCGAGACCGGGTGCGGCCCTTGGGCGTGCTGGGCCTGATGGCCGGGGTTGTGGGCGTGGCCATCATCATGGGGGCGCGCCTGTCGGGCGGCGTCGATCCGGTCGGCATGGCGCTGTGCTTTGTCGCGGCGCTGGCGCTGTCGATTGCCACGCTCAGCGTGCGCGGCGCGGCCTCGGGCGGCAATGTGATGATGATCGTGGGGCTACAGATGTTCGTGGGCTCGGCGGTGTTGGCCGTGGCCTCCGCCGGGCTTGAGACCTATGAGGTCAACTGGACGCCGCGCCTACTTGGGGCCTTCGCCTATACGACGCTGGTGCCGGGCGTTCTGGCAACCTGGATCTGGTTTCGTCTTGTCGGGCGGATCGGCGCGGTCAAGGCGGCGACCTTCCACTTCCTCAACCCGTTCTTCGGCGTGGCCATCGCCGCAGCCGTTCTGGGCGAACGGCTGGGCTGGCTCGATCTGGCCGGGGTCGCGGTGATCGCGGGCGGTATTCTTGCGGTGCAGCTGTCGAAACAGGCCTAGTCGCGGAAGGCGGAGGCGAAGGGCTCGGGCAGGTCGAACTCGGCCAGTGCGCGGGCGCGGCCCTCGGGCGACATCTTGCGCGCGGTCTTCTGCACGATTTTCAGCAGCGCCTCGGGTTCTTGCGAGGGGGCGAAGGGGGCAAAATAGTGCCGCACGAAGACAAAGCAGATCACGTCTTCAAGCGCCTGCACCTCGGCGTCGCGCTTGATGCCCTCCTTACGCAGCATCTTCGCGGCCTGTTCGACGGCGTCTTCGTCATAGCCCGACTCGCGCATGATGTCGGCCACGCGCTCGGCATGGCGGCGGCCCTGTTCGCGGCGCCAGTTCAGATAGCCTTCGCGCCCCTCGGGAAACTCTGCGCGCGGCAGCAGCCAGCGTTCGATATGCTGGCCGCGCGCGGCGATTTGCAGCGGCTCGGACGCATCGGGAAACAGCCGCGCCAGTTCAGACGACATGCGCTGGCCATACAGCAGCGCGGCGGGCTGGCTGGCCTCGATCGTCGGGTCGGCGGAGTTGGCGGCGTCGATGGCGCGCAGCGCGCGGGCGAGGGGCGTGGTCATGGCGTTCCGGGGCTGATTTTCGTCAAGGCACGTTCGCATGATTTCGTGGCAGGGTCCACGGCAAGAAGGAGAGGCAAATGACAGGCTGGGCCGAGTTTCTGATCGCGGGGCTTATTTTCATGGCATCCCACGCGGTGCCAGCCAATCCGCGCATCAAGGGGCGGATCGTGGCGGTGATGGGTCAGCGCGGCTGGGTCTGGGGGTTCAGCCTGCTTTCGACCGGGCTCTTGTTCTGGGTGATCTTCGCCGCCGGTCGCGCGCCGTTTGTCGAGCTTTGGCCGCAGGCGGGCTGGCCGCGCTGGCTGCTCAACATCGCTATGCCACTTGCGGTCGTGCTGGGAACATTCGGTGTTGCCGCGCCCAACCCCTTCGCCTTCGAGGGGCGGGCCGAGGGTTTTGACCCCGATCACCCCGGCATCGCGGGCGTGGTGCGCCAGCCGCTTTTGTGGGCGCTGATCCTGTGGTCGGGCGCGCATCTGATCGCCAATGGCGATCTGGCGCATGTCATCCTCTTTGGCGTGTTCTTTGCTTTCTCGCTGATGGGGATGCGCGCGATGGAGGCCCGCAAGCGCCGCCTCTGGGGCGAGGCCGAGTGGGCGCGGCTGTCCGGGCGCACCTCTGACTGGCCGTTTCAGGCGCTGATCACCGGGCGTTGGCAGCCCCGGCAGGGGCCGTCGCTCTTGCGTCTGAGTCTGGCCGTGGTGCTCTGGGCAGCGATCTTCCACCTGCACGCGCCGGTCATCGGGTTCTCGCCGCTGCCTTAACGCAGGGCGAGCAGGATCTCCATCGAGGCATAGCCGTCGGGCGCGTGGCCATTGGCGCGCTGCCAGGCCATGATGGCCGATATGGTGTTGGGGCCGATCTTGCCATCGGTGCCCTGCGTGTCGAAGCCGCGCGCGGTCAGGCGCTCTTGCAGCTCTTGCCGCTCGGCCGCGTTCAGCGCGCGCCCGTCGCGCGGCCAGGCCTGCACGAAGGGGCCGTGACCCTTCAGCCGGTCCGACAGATGGCCCACGCCGATCACATAGGCATTGGCGTTGTTGTAGCGCGAGATCGCGGTGAAATTGCCAAAGATCATCAGCGCCGGCCCCTGCGCGCCCGCAGGCAGCAGGATCGAGGCCGAGCCGTAATTCGGCACCCGCCCGCCATTCACAGACCGCACCCCAAGCGCCGCCCATTCGTCGGGCGATTTCTTCACCGTCTTGCCGGCGAGGTTGTAGTTGAAACCCTGCGGCAGGCGCACCTCAACCCCCCAGGGTTGCCCCTTGGACCAGCCGGACCGGGCGAGATAGGCGGCGGTCGAGGCCAGCGCATCGGCCGGGTTCTCCGACCAGATGTCACGCTTTCCGTCGCCGGTGAAATCAACCGCAAAGGCAAGGTAGGAGCTGGGGATGAACTGGGTATGGCCCATCGCCCCGGCCCAGGAGCCGGTCATGTGCCGCGCGTCGGTGTCACCGGCCTGGATGATCTGCAGCGCCGCGATGAACTGCTGCGCAAAGAAGTTCCCACGCCGCCCGTCATAGGCCAGCGTCGCCAGCGCCGGGATGATCAACGTGCTACCCCGGTTCTTGCCGAAGTTCGATTCCATCCCCCAGACCGCGACGACGACCTCTTTCTCGACGCCGTAGCGCGCTTCGATCTGGCGCAGGAGCGCCGCGTTTTCAGCCAGTGCCGCGCGGCCGTTCTCGATGCGCGTGTCCGAAACCGCGCTGTCGAGATATTCCCAGATCGTCTTGGTGAACTCGGCCTGGTTGCGGTCGCGCTCGATGACCTTGGGGTTGTAGCGGATGTCTTGCGTGGCGCGCGCCCAGGTCGCGTCGGAGATGCCGGCCGCCGTGGCGCGGGGCTTGAAGCCCTCCAGCCAGTTTTCAAAGCCGCGCTGCACGGCGGGGTCAACGGGGGGGATCTCGTCGATCATCTGGGCTCCTGCGCGCATCGCCGGGCGGGGCGAGGTCTCCAGCGGGCCGGCACAGGCCGACAGGCCGCTGAAGGCCAAAGCGGTGACGGTGGCAAGATTGACTGCTCGTTTCATGGCCTGCCTGCTGTTCGTTGTTTTGCTGCAGTCTAGCAAATGCAGTGGCAGGCGCAAATCGGCTTCGCGGCAAACCGCCTATTCGCTCTCGCCAAAGAAGGGCGTCATCTGCACGACGATGACCGAGTTTTCCTCAAGCGCGCGGTCCATCAGGGCGCGTTCCTCGGGGTCGATCTCGTCGCCCTGTTTTTCGCGCTCGGCCAGCGTGCCGTAGCCGGTGACATCAAGCGGCGCCATGTCGGCCAGTTTGAGGATCGCCACGGTTTCGCGTACGGCCTCGGCCTCATCGACGCCCGAGGCATAGCACAGGATACCCGCGCCGGTCGCGCCCTTGGGCAGACCGTCGCCCGCCTTGCGGCCAACCTCGACCAGCAGCGTGTAAACCTGCTGCGGGCGCTTTTCCTTGACGGGTTTTTCGGGCGTGTCGGTCATGGCGATCTCCGGGGTTCTGCCTGTCCGGGGTCACCCGTCGGGCTGGTCATGTCAAGTTCTTCCGCGCCCCTTACGCAAAAGGCCCGCCGCGAGGGCGGGCCTTGCACAGGGTGCGATCTGCGATCAGTCGCGCAGCAGCTCGTTGATCGAGGTTTTCGAGCGGGTCTTGGCGTCGACACGCTTCACGATCACCGCGCAGTAAAGGTTGATGCCGTTCTTCGAGGGCATCGAGCCCGAGACGACGACCGAACCGGCCGGAACCTCGCCATACATGACCTCGCCGGTTTCGCGGTCGACGATCTTGGTGGACTGGCCGATATAGACGCCCATCCCCAGGACCGAGCCTTCGCGGATGATGCAGCCCTCGACCACCTCGGAGCGCGCGCCGATGAAGCAGTTGTCCTCGATGATGGTCGGGCCGGCCTGCATGGGTTCAAGCACGCCGCCGATGCCGACGCCGCCCGACAGGTGGACGTTCTTGCCGATCTGCGCGCAGGAGCCGACGGTGGCCCAAGTGTCGACCATGGTGCCCTCATCGACAAAGGCGCCGAGGTTCACGAAGGACGGCATCAGCACCACGCCCTTGCCGATATAGGCCGAGCGGCGCACGATGCAGTTCGGAACAGCGCGGAAGCCCGCGGCCTTCCACTGCGCCTCGCCCCAATGGGCGAACTTGCTGTCGACCTTGTCCCACCAGGAACCGCCCTGCGGGCCGCCGGTCTGCACTTCCATGTCCTTCAGGCGAAAGCCGAGCAGAACGGCCTTCTTGGCCCATTGGTTGACGTGCCAGTTGCCGTCGGCCTGACGCTCGGCCACGCGCAGCTGACCCTGGTCAAGCGCGTGCAGCGTCGACTCGATAGCGTCGCGGACCTCGCCCTTGGTGTGCGGGGTGATCGTGTCGCGCGCCTCCCAGGCGGCTTCGATGGCGGTTTCCAGGGCGGCGTTCGACATGGTGTCCCCTTTGCAGATTGGCGCGTTGTATATGGTCTTGTCAGGGAACAGCCTATAGTTGGAAGGCAGGCCTCGCGCAATGCGGCGCTTGGATCAACGCGCGAAAGGATCGTTCCGATGGATGACTCACGCAGCCACCCGTTCCGCCACAGCCATCAAGACGCCAAGGCCGCCAAGCGCGTCCCCGATACCGCGCAAACCCGCGCCCCGGCCTATCGTCTGGCCTTCAGCGACACCGATTTCATGATGCGCGAAGAGCTGCGCCCGGTGCGGCTTCAGCTGGAACTCCTCAAGCCGCAGATGATCCTCGATGAGCGCGGCGTGAACTCGACCGTGGTGCTGATGGGCTCGGCGCGCATCCCCGAGCCGGGCGGTGAGGGCAAGGCCTCGGCGCTGTCGAGCTGGTATGACGAGGCGCGCAAGCTGGCCCGGCTGATCACCGAGCGCAGCATGAGAACCTATGGCCGCGAGGAGGTCGTGGTGACCGGTGGCGGGCCGGGTATCATGGAGGCCGGGAACCGCGGTGCGCATGAGGCGGGCGGGCATTCAATCGGCCTCAATATCGTGCTGCCGCACGAGCAGGCGCCCAACCCCTATGTGACACCTGACCTGTGTTTCAACTTTCACTACTTCGCGATCCGCAAGATGCATTTCTTGATGCGCGCCAAGGCGATCTGTATCTTCCCGGGCGGCTTCGGCACGCTCGACGAGATGTTCGAAAGCCTCACGCTGATTCAGACCGGGCGCATGCGGCGGATCCCGTTCATCCTCTTCGGTCGCGCCTTCTGGGAAGAGGTCGTGAACTGGCAGGCGCTGGCCAATGCCGGGACCATCTCGCCCGAGGATCTGGATCTGATCAGCTTTGTCGACAACGCCGAGGAAGCCATCGCGATCATCGATGGTTGGGAGTATGGCTGTGACTGAAAAGGGTCTTTCGACCCGCCAGCTCGGGCTGGCGATGATTGCGGGTTTTGCGGCGGTGGCTGTTCTGGGCGTGTTGCTGCGCCCGCTGATCCCGATTGACGAGACCCGTTATATCGACGTCGCATGGGAGATGCGCCAGCGCGGCAGCTGGTTCCTGCCGCTCAAGAACTTCCAGCTTTATACCGACAAGCCGCCGATGCTGTTCTGGCTGATGAACCTCGCCTGGACTGTGACGGGTGGCGTCAGCGAGTTCGCAGCGCGCCTTGTCGGCCCTATCTTCGCGGTGCTGACGCTGATGGGCACCTGGGCGCTTGGGCGCCGGTTGTGGGATGATGCCAGCGGCGCGCTGGCCGCTGTGGTGCTGGCGGGGATGTCGGTGTTCGCCCTTTATGGGGGCGCGACGATGTTCGACACGATGCTCTCCACCGCGACGCTGGCGGGGCTTTGGGCGATGCTGTCGGCCCTTGCAGCGCCGGGGCTAAACCGGCGGGCCTGGGCGGGGCTGGGTCTGGCGCTTGGTTTCGGCATTCTGGCCAAGGGGCCGGTGATCCTGTTCCACCTTGGCCCCGCGCTGGCGGCCTATGCGCTCTGGTCCGATCCCGCGCAACGCCCTGCGGGGCGCGATATCGCAAAGGGCGCGGGACTTGCCTTCGGTGTAGCGCTGGCGCTGGTTGGCCTTTGGGTCGTTCCCGCCGCGATCACCGGCGGGGCCGAATATCGCCATATGATCTTGTGGGAGCAGACCGCCGGCCGCACCGTGCAAAGCTTTGCCCATGCCCGGCCGTGGTATTGGCTGTTGGCGACGCTGCCGCTTGTGCTTTTTCCCTGGGTCTGGACGCCCGCGCTTTGGTCGGGGCTGCGCAGCCTGCGCCCGAGCGATCGTGCGCTGCGCCTGTGTCTGGTGCAGGCGGGGGCGGGATTCGTGCTCTTCTCGCTGATCTCGGGCAAGCAGGTGCATTACCTGCTGCCCGAAATGCCCGCAGTGGCGCTGATCTTCGGGCGCGGCCTTGTTGTCAGCGGCAAATCGGCTGTGCGGGGGCTTTGGGGGGCGCTGCCTGCCGCGGTGCTGGCCGTGCTGCTGGGGGGTGGTGCGCTTGGGGTGTCTCTTGGGCTTTGGGGCGATGCCAAGCTCAGCGCGCTTCTGCATCCGGTTGCGCCGGTGGTGGGTTTTGCACTGGTCTGTGCCCTTTTGGCCGTGGCCGCGCTGCGACAGCCGCGCGCGGCGGGGATGGCGACGCTGGGGCTGGGGCTGATCCTTGCGGCGGTGGGGCTGATCGCCACGACGGGCCTGCACCGCGCCTATGACGCCGGGGTCATCGGGCGCCAGCTTGCGCTGCATCAGGCCGATGGCGTCGCGGTGGTCACCGACCGCTACAACGACGAGTTCGATTTTGAAGGCCGCCTCTTCAACGCGATCGACTTGCCCAAGGCGGAAGAGGCGGCAGAGTGGCTGGCCGCGCACCCCAGCGGGATGCTCGCCGGGATCTGCAAGAAAGTCCCGCTCGACCCCACCAAGGCGGAGCACGTCTATTTCTACGGTGCCGATTGGTGCCTGTGGGAAGGCAAGGCCGGGTGAGGCGGGCCTAGAGCCCCGCCTCCGAGGCGATCTGGGCCTTCGACTTGCGCGCGCGCTCGGTCGCGGATTTCAGCTGCCCGCAGGCGGCCATGATATCCTCGCCGCGCGGCGTGCGGATCGGGCTGGCATAACCCGCCTTGTAGATGATGTCGGCGAAAGCCTCGATCCGCTCCCAGTCGGAGCGCTGATAGGGCGCGCCGGGCCATTCGTTGAACGGGATCAGGTTGATCTTGGCCGGGATGCCGCGGATCAGCTTGACCAGACGCTTGGCGTCGGCATCGCTGTCATTGACGTCCTTGAGCATGACGTATTCGAAGGTGATCCGTTCCGAATTCGACAGCCGCGGATAGTCGCGCAGCGTGTTGAGCAGCGTCTCGATGTTCCACTTCTTGTTCACCGGCACCAGCTTGTCGCGGACCTCGTCGGTGGTGGCGTGGAAGCTGATCGCCAGAAGGCAGCCGATTTCTTCGGCGGTCTTGGCGATCTCGGGGACGATGCCAGAGGTAGACAGCGTGATGCGGCGGCGCGAGAGCGAGATCCCCTCGCCATCCATCACCACTTTCATCGCGTCGCGGACGTTGTCGAAATTGTAAAGCGGCTCGCCCATGCCCATCAGAACGACGTTCGACACAAGGCGGGTCTCGTCCTTGGGGGCGCCCTGTTGGGGCCATTCGTCCAGATCGTCGCGCGCGACCATGACCTGACCGACGATTTCGCCCGCCGTCAGGTTGCGCACCAGCTTCTGCGTGCCGGTGTGGCAGAACGAGCAGGTCAGCGTGCAGCCCACCTGCGAGCTGATGCACAGCGTGCCGCGGTTTTCCTCGGGGATATAGACGACCTCGACCTCATGCCCGCCTGCGATGCGCAGCAGGTATTTGCGCGTGCCGTCCATCGAGACCTGCCGGGTTACCACCTCGGGGACCGAGATATCGAACTTCTCGTCCAGCAGCGCGCGGTAATCCTTGGCCAGGTTCGTCATCTGCGCGAAGTCGCGCACGCCCCAGTGATAGACCCATTGCCAGATCTGGCCCACGCGCATCTTGGCCTGCTTTTCGGGCGTGCCGGCCTCGATCAGCGCATCGCGCAACTGCTCGCGGGTCAGACCCACAAGGTTGACCTTGCCGCCCTCGGGCAGCTTGCGCGGGATCGTGTGCACGTCTTGGGTGATCGGTGCGGAGGGCGTGTTCATGGCAGTGTCCTGGCTGGGCAAGCGCCTCATATAGGGGATTCGCTGCCAAACGTGTAGTGCAAATGCAAAAGCCCCGGCCAAGCCGGGGCCCTGGCGCGGTGCGCGCGGCTTACTGGCAGCGCTTGGCGGCTTCGTCCATCGCTGCGGTGAAACCCATGAGCGAGAACTTGTCTTGGGTCTGCGTGCCGCGGCTCGAAATGCCCGTCAGCGTGACATCCCCCCCCGCCTTGAGGGCGGTAATGACGCCAGTGTCCTCTCCCGGAGCGGTCCAGGCGCCTTCGCCAGACGTGAAGAGCGAGAATTTGGCGCCAGTGTTCACCACGACTTCCACTTTTGAATCGTCCTTGAAGGTATATCCGCCAGCGAAAGAAATCTCGCCCGGCTTGCCGGGGCGGAAAGTCACGAACAGGCGGATGTCGCTACGGCGCACCTCCACGACCTTGCCGTCCTTGGTGTTCACCGTCTCGATCGGCGCCGAGACGGCCCAGCACTCTTTGGGATTTTCGCCGACGAACACACCCCAGTCGGTGTTCGCGGCAACGCGATTGATCGTTTCTTGCGCCTGAGCCGTGCCGAGGGTCAGGACCGAAGCGGCAAGGATCGCAGCGCCGCGCAGAACGGAATTCTTCATGATTACAGCCTCCAGCTGCCAGATGCCTCTGCCCCGCCAGGCGGGCTTTGTGCCCTTTTTTCCAATGGCGGAAGGGATTTCAACTCGATATCCCACAGATAACGTAAAAGTGCCAATCGGGGAAAGCCCCAACGGCGGGAATTCGCGCATGCGTGAACGGGAAAGAGGGCGATGACGGCAGCACCGATGATCGAGTTGTGGCGGGGCGGGATGCTGGAATCGGCCCATGCGGGCCATGCGGTGATCTATGGCCCCGGCGGGATCGAGGCGGTCTGGGGCGATCCCGGCGCGGTGATCTATCCGCGCTCGTCGTGCAAGATGGTGCAGGCGCTGCCGCTGATTGAAAGCGGCGCGGCCCATGCGGCGGGTCTGGGCGAGCGGCAGCTGGCGCTGGCCTGTGCCTCGCATTCCGGGGGCGCCATGCATGTGCAAGGCCTGCAGGCGTGGCTTGCGACCCTGGGTCTGGACGAGCCCGACCTGCGTTGCGGCCCACAGATGCCGCGCGACCGGGCCGAGATGAAACAAGTGATCTGTTCGGAGGCTGCGCCCTGCCAGCTGCATAACAACTGCTCGGGCAAACATGCGGGTTTCCTGACGCTCGGCCGCCATCTGGGCGCAGGCCCGGAATATGTCGAGATCGACCATCCCGTGCAGCGCGCGGTCAAGGCGGCCTTCGAAGAGGTCACGCAAGAGACCTCACCCCGCTTCGGGATCGACGGCTGCTCGGCCCCGAATTTCGCCTGCACGATCACCGGGCTTGCGCGCGCGATGCAGTTCTTCGCCGCCGCGAACCCCGATGGCCCGCTGCGCGAGGCCGCCGCCGCGCGGCTGACCCGTGCCATGATGACCTTCCCCGAGTTGGTCGCGGGCGAAGGGCGGGCCTGCACGGCGCTCATGCGTGCGTTGAACGGCAAGGGCGCGGTCAAGACCGGGGCCGAGGGCGTGTTCGTCGCCATCCTGCCCGAACAGAGCCGGGGTATCGCCGTCAAGTTCGCCGATGGTGCGACCCGCGCGGCGGAGGCCGCGATCACCGCGATCCTTGTGCGGCTCGGGGCGCTTGAGGCCGCCGATCCGGTGGTCGAGCAGTATATCCCGCGCGCCATGACCAATCGGCGCGGGCTGGTGGTGGGCGAGATGCGGCTTGCTCCGGGATTCGCCTAGATCATCTGCCAGATCAGCCGCAGCGCAAGCGCGGTTGAGGTCACGACCAGAAGCGGCTTGATCACCTTGGCCCCCACCCGCATCGCAAGGCGCGAGCCAAGCCGCGCCCCCGCGACCTGTGCCAGCCCCATGGCAAGCCCGGTGATCCACCAGGGGGCACCCACGGCGGCAAAAGCCACGAGCCCCCCGACATTCGAGGCGAAGTTCAGCAGTTTGGTATGCGCGGTCGCGCGCAGCACGCCGTAACCCGCCAGCGTGACGAAGCCGATCATGTAAAAGGCCCCCGCGCCAGGGCCGATCAGCCCGTCATAGAACCCGATCAGCGGCACCACGAAGGCGGTAAAACTCGCAGGGCGGATCCGTTCGGTCCGATCGGTGTCATCAAGGCCCTTTTTTAGTGCAAAGAACGCTGCGATCCCGATCAGCACGACGGGCAGCGCAAGCCGCAGCCCCTCGGTCGGGATGACGGATACCAGAAGCGCGCCCACCAACCCGGCGACAAAGGCCAATCCCGCCGCGCGGATCTGGCGACGAAGGTTCACATGCCCAGAGGCCGCATAGGACAGCGCCGCGGTGGCCGCGCCGAACGAGCCCTGCACCTTGTTTGTCGAGAGCGCCTGCAAGGGCGTGGCGCCGGCTAGTAGTAGAACGGGCAGGGTGATCAGCCCGCCGCCGCCCGCGATACTGTCCACGAAGCCCGCGGCAAAGGCCGCGGCGATCAGCATCAGGGCAAGCTCCAACGAGACTTCGAACATGCGGCACCAAAGGGTCAGACCGCCTTTCATCGGCTGCCCTCCGCCCAATGTAAAGAGAGCCGATTGCTTGCGGCTCTGCGGTGCGCGTATTACCGTTCGGCACCTGCGGGGACCCAAGGCCAATGCAACGCTCGACCACGATCATCCACTACGCGCCCGCCAAGCTGGTGGTGGTTCTCGTTCCCAAATGCGGCTCGACGACGATGATCGCGGCGTTCCTGACGCTTGCGGGTCTGGGGGCACATGCTTTGAGCACCCGCAATTTCATTCGCTCGGAAGAGGGCAGGGCGCAGATGCTCGCTGCGGGGCTGGAGGTGCGCGTCGCTCGATTCACTGAGCTGACGCAGATGCAGAAAAGCGACCCGGGCTATCGCTTCATGACCGTCCTGCGTGATCCGACGCAGCGTTTCGTGTCGGGCTATTTCAGCAAGATCAACCGTTATGCCAAGCGCTTTGCCCGACACGCCTATCTGTGGGGCAAGCTGCGCCAGGCCCTGAGCGGCCTCGGCGCCTGGCCCCATATCGAGCAGGCGAACCGCCATATCCGCAAGCTGATCCCGTTCGAGCAGTTCGTGGCCGGGATGGAGCGGCACGGCTCCGAATGGAATTCGCATCTCAGTCTGCAGGGCCGGATCATCGGAGAAGATCTGATTCGATACGATCGCGTGCTGATGCTTGAAACACTCGACGAAGCGCTAATGCCCACGCTGCGCGAGATGGGCTTTGGCACGGCGCAGCTAGCGGCGCTGGAGACGTTGCCGCGCAAGAATCCGACGCTGACCCCGCCAGCTGCGCGCGGACAGCTTGTGACGCCGGATCTGCAAGCCCGCATCGCGCGCCTCTATCAAGGCGATCTCAGACTCCTCGGACAAATGCAGTGACCGCCGTGGCCCCCTATCCGCGTCTTTCCCAGTTCAGCGCCCCGGCACGTAACAGCGCCGAGATCTGGCGCACCCTCGCCGGTGTGGTCGGGATCTCGGTCCTTTACATGGCTTTCGTCTTCGGTGCGCTCAGCGCCGTCGCCAAGATGATGAGCGAGTTCGAATTCGCGCGCCTCGTAGCCGGGATGGTCGGCGCCTCGACGCCGGTCGGGCTGTCGCTGACACTGGCCACCTTCATCCCGATGCTGATGGCGGTGGTTCTGGTGGCCAAGCTTTTGCATGGGCGCGATCTGTCCACGCTGACCGGGCGCGGGGCGCTGCGTGACTTCGTGAAGGTTTCCGCACCCCTTCTGCTGCTGGTCTTGCTGATGATGCCGCTGTCGCTGCTCAACCCCGATGTCGGCGCGGCGACGCCTTTCGCGGTGCTATTGCGCTGGCTGCCTGTGGCGCTGCCGCTCTTGCTGATTCAGGTTACCGCCGAAGAGGTCGTCTTTCGCGGCTACCTGCTGCAACAACTTGGTGTGCGCAGCGCGCGTCCGCTTGTCTGGATGGCGTTGCCCTCGGCCCTCTTCGGTGTGCTGCATTACGCGCCAGGCGATTTCGGCGCGAATGCGATCTGGCCCGCGCTCTGGGCCTTTGTGTTCGGCTGCCTTGCCGCCGATCTGACGGCGCGCACCGGAAACCTCGGCGCGGCGCTGGCGATGCATTTCGCCACGAATTTCTCGTCGATCTTCCTTGTAGGGCTTTATGGCAATCTCGACGGGCTGGCGCTTTATACGCTGGTGATCAACAATCGGGACTTGGCCTCGCTCGCACCCTATCTTGCGACCGACTTCGTCGGGATGCTCGTCTCGTGGCTTCTGGCGCGGCTTATGCTGCGCGTCTGATTGCATTTCCCGCGCTACGGGCTTATCTGGGGCGGACGTGACGGAAGGCGCATTGCAGAAGGACACAGGCAGATGAACTGGATCTCGAACTACGTCCGACCCAAGATCAACTCGCTGTTCTCGCGCCGCGAGGTGCCCGAGAACCTGTGGACCAAGTGCCCCGAATGCGGAACCATGCTGTTCCACCGCGAACTGGCCGACAACCTGAACGTCTGCACGAATTGCGATCACCACATGGCGATCACCCCGCGCGAACGCTTCACCGCGCTTTTTGACGGCGGCATCTTCTCCGAGGTCAAGGTGCCCGATCCGATCGCGGACCCGCTCCAGTTCAAGGATCAGAAAAAATACCCCGACCGGATGAAATCCGCGCAGAAGTCGACGGGCGAGAAAGAAGCCATGCTGGTCGCCGAGGGCGAGATCGGCCGCACCCCGATCGTCGCCGCCGCGCAGGACTTCTCCTTCATGGGCGGCTCGATGGGCATGTATGTCGGCAACGCGATCATCGCGGCGGCCGAGCGCGCGGTGAAACTCAAGCGCCCGCTCGTGCTGTTCTCGGCTGCAGGCGGTGCACGGATGCAAGAAGGCATCCTGTCGCTCATGCAGATGCCGCGCACCACGGTCGCCGTGCAGATGCTCAAGGAAGCCAACCTGCCCTATATCGTCGTGCTGACCCACCCGACGACGGGCGGCGTGACGGCCTCCTACGCGATGCTGGGCGATGTGCAGATCGCCGAACCCAACGCGCTGATCTGCTTCGCCGGCCCGCGCGTCATCGAGCAGACTATCCGCGAAAAACTCCCTGAGGGCTTCCAGCGCGCCGAGTACCTGCTCGATCACGGTATGCTCGATCGCGTGACCCATCGCATGAAACTGCGCGAGGAGCTGATCACGATCCTGCGGATGCTCATGGGCCTGCCGCCGGCCGTTGCGGGCGACCTTCCGGCGCCGGGCAAATCGGCCGAAGCGACCAAGGCCTGATCTTCAACGTGGCATAAATATCCCGGGGGTCCGGGGGCAGCGCCCCCGGCCCGGCTTGAACGGGTGACCCAGATGACCCTGCCTTCCGACCAGATCCTGACGCGGCTGATGTCGCTGCACCCCAAGGTGATCGACCTCACGCTTGACCGGATGCACCGCATTCTGGCCGCGCTCGATCACCCCGAGCGCGCCATCCCCCCCGCGACCCATATCGCGGGCACCAATGGCAAGGGCTCGACCCAGGCGATGATCCGCGCGGGGCTTGAGGCCGAGGGCAAGCGCGTCCACGCCTATACCTCGCCCCATCTCGCGCGTTTCCACGAACGCATTCGGCTCGCGGGCGATCTGATCTCGGAACCCGCGCTCGCGGCGCTGCTTGACGAATGCGAGGCGAAGAACGGCGGCGTGCAGATCACCTTCTTCGAGATCACCACGGCGGCGGCCTTCCTGGCCTTTGCCCGCACCCCGGCCGATTACACCCTGCTCGAGGTCGGCCTCGGCGGGCGGCTTGACGCGACGAACGTGATCGACCGCCCCGCGCTCAGCATCATCACGCCTGTCTCGATCGACCATCAGCAATTCCTGGGCGAGACCCTGCCCGAGATCGCGGGCGAGAAAGCTGGGATCATCAAGCGCGGCGTGCCCGTCGTGGTCGGCCCGCAAGAGCCCGAAGGCCTGGCCGTGATCGAGGCGCGGGCCGAGCGCCTCGGCGCGCCCATCTTCGCCTATGGCCAGCACTGGCACGCCTTCGAAGAACGCGGCCGCCTGATCTATCAGGATGAGAACGGGCTGATGGACCTGCCGCTGCCGAACCTGCCCGGGCCGCATCAGATCCAGAACGCGGGCGCGGCCATCGCGGCGCTGCGAACGCTCGGCTATGGTGAGACCGCCTGCGAGGCCGCCGTAACCCGCGCCGAATGGCCCGCGCGGATGCAACGTCTGCGCCGTGGTCCGCTGGTCGAACAGGCGCCGGGGATCGAGCTTTGGCTCGACGGTGGGCACAACCCGGCGGGGGGCGAGGCCGTGGCCGCGACGCTCGCGCGTATGCCCGTGCGTCCCACGCATCTGATCTGCGGGATGCTCAATACCAAGGATGTCGCGGGCTACATGCGCCCACTGGCGGCCCATGCGCAAAGCCTGACCGCCGTTGCCATCCCCGGTGAGCCGAACACCCTGCCCGCCGAGACCACGGCCGAGGCTGCCGCCCGCGCGGGTTTCGCGCGCAGCGGCACGGCGGCGTCGGTGGCCGAGGCGCTGGCCGCGATCGCCGCGAAGGACGCACAAGCCCGCGTGCTGATCTGCGGCTCGCTTTACCTTGCCGGGCAGGTTCTGCGCGACAACGGCTAGGCCTTCCGCGCGCCCATATAGCAAGCATTGTGCGTAAAGTGCGCTATACGCACAGGCCCGCTGGTCCTATCTTGCGCCCAACAGCAGGAGCGCATCATGAGCCTTGAATTCGGCCTCGACACCTTTGGCGACATCACCCGCGATGCGGGCGGCAACCGTTCGGGCGCGCAGGTCATCCGCGACACGGTGGCCGAGGGGATCCTCGCCGACCAGGTGGGTCTGGACTATTTCGGGATAGGCGAACATCACCGCCCCGATTTCGCAGTCTCGGCACCCGAGCCGATCCTGGCTGCGATCCTTGCCCGAACCGAGCGGATCAAGGCGGGCACCTCGGTGACGGTGCTCTCGTCGGACGATCCGATCCGCCTATTCCAGCGCTTTGCCACGCTCGACGCCATCGCGCCGGGCCGGGCCGAGATCACCATCGGGCGCGGCTCGTTCACCGAAAGCTTCCCGCTTTTTGGCTACAAGCTTGATGATTACGAGACGCTGTTCGAGGAAAAATCCCAGCTTCTGCATCTGCTGACGACGCAGGCCAAGGTCAGCTTTCAGGGCAGTCACCTGCCCGATCTGCGCGGCGTGACGGTCTATCCGCGCCCCGAACAGACGCTGCGCGTCTGGCGTGGCGTGGGCGGCAGCCCTCAATCGGTGGTCGAGGCCGCGGCGATGAACATGCCGCTGGTCATGGCGATCATCGGCGGGAATGCGGCGCGCTTCGCACCGCTGGTCGATCTTTACCACCGTGCCCACGCGCAGATCGGCACGCCCGTGCAGCCCATCGGCGTGCATTCGCCCGGCCATGTCGCCCGTACCGATACCGAGGCGAAAGAGGAATACTTCCCCGCCTATGCCGAGATGCATGACCTTATCGGCCGCTCGCGCGGCTGGCCGCGGCTGACCCGCGAGGCGTTCGAATCCGAGATCGCGCATGGCTCGCTCTATGTCGGCTCGCCCGAGACGGTGGCACGCAAGATCGCCACGACCGTCAAGACGCTTGGCCTTGCGCGCTTCACGCTTAAATACAGTGCAGGTCCGCAGGCGCCGGAAAACCTGCTCAAGACGATCGAGCTTTATGGCACCCGCGTCGCGCCCATGGTGCGCGAGTTGCTGGCCTAGGCCTCGGCGCCCCAGTCGGCGCCTTGCATCTCGCGCAGGCGGCTGGCCGTGCGCTCGAATTCGAAGGTGCCTTCGCCCTCGATATAAAGTCGCTCGGGCACATCGGCGGCCGAGCAGATCAGGCGCACCTTGGCCTCGTAAAGCGCGTCGATCAGGATGACGAAGCGCTTGGCCTCGTTGAAGTTCGACGCGGACAGCAGCGGGATGTCGTCGATCAACAACACCCGGACCGCCTCGCCGATGGCGAGGTAGTCGGCCGGCCCCAGCATCGCGGCGCAAAGATCCCAAAAGGACGCGCGCCCGACGCCGTTGTGGAAATGCTCGATCACCACCTTGCGGCCCTTCACGGTCAGCACAAGGCGCGTGGCCTCGTCATGGCCGGTCAGCTCGTCCCACAGCGCATCCATCTGGGTGCGCGCGACCTTGCCGAGTGGCTGGAAATAGACCTGCGCGCCTGCCAGCCGGTGTTGGCGATAGTCAGTCTCGCTCTCGATCTCATGGACATCAAGCTGCGCGCGCAGAACGCCGATGAAGGGCAGGAATAGCTGCCGGTTGAGGCCGTTCTTGTAAAGATCCTCGGGCACCCGGTTCGAGGTGGTGACCACCGTGACGCCCAGGTTGAACAGCGTCTCGAACAGGCGGCCCACGATCATCGCATCGGCAATGTCGGTGATCTGCATCTCGTCGAAACACAACAGCCGCAGCGAACCCGCGATCTCTTTCGCGACGGGCATCAGGGCGTCTTCCACCTTGGCGCGGCGGGCGACGTCGATCTTGGCCTGCACCTCTTGCATGAAGGCGTGGAAATGGACGCGCCGCTTGGGCACATCGACCGCATCGCAAAACAGATCCATCAGCATGGATTTGCCGCGCCCGACCCCGCCCCAGAGATAAAGGCCGCGCACCGCCTCGGGCGGCTTGGCAAAGAGCCCGAAGATCCCCGCCTTCTTCGCCGGGGCCTCCAGTTGCTCGCGTACCTGTTCGAGCATCGGCAGCACCGCGCGCTGCGCCGCATCGGCATGGAGCGTTCCCGCGGCGACCCGCGCGTCGTAGATCTCGGTCAGCGTCTGTTTCATTCGGACTAGGTATCGCGTGGTGCGGGCTTTGAAAAGAAGGCGTTTGCGCGGATTTCGCAACCAGTCGCCGCAACGCGGCGCTTGTGGCATTGCTGCCCTTGCACTAGTGTCCCGCAGCGCAGCATTACCCGACAGGAGGCCCCATGTCCAAAGCAAGCCCTCAGCGCCTTCACCTCGTTTTCGGCGGTGAATTGGTCGATCCGCAGCGCAGCGAATTCAAGGATGTGGAAAAGATCCACGTCGTAGGCATCTTCCCGAACTATGCCTCTGCCTATGCGGCCTGGAAGGCCGAGGCGCAGCGCACCGTCGATGACGCCCATTCCCGCTATTTCATCGCGCACCTGCACCGCCTGCGCGACGAGGAAGCCGCCGCCTCCTCGACCGAAGAACTCGGCAACTGAGCCGCACAGCGGTTATGCAGCGCTCCTTCCTGCTCTGGCTACGCCTTGCGCTGGCCGGTTTGCGCCGGCCGGGGCCGGAAGCACGCCGCATCGCCGCCGAGACGCGCAAGGAAGGCGCGCTGATCTGGCTGGTTCTGAACGACAGCGCCGAGGCGGCCGCCGATGCGGCGCTTCTGGCGCGCCGACTGAACCGCCTGCGCCCGCAGTTGAACCTGATCGTCACAACCCGAGGCCCTATCGCGGACAGTATCACCTGGCCGCAGCGCACCCGGATTGAGGCGATGCCGGAAAACACCCCCGCGTCGATGCGCATGGTGCTGGATGGCTGGCGGCCCGATCTGATCGTGCTGATCGGCAATGACCTGCCCGCCGCACTGATCTGCGCCGCGCGCAGCGTGCCGATCCTGCTTGTCGATGTGCATCTGGCCGGTGGCACCACCCGCAACCCGTTGCTGCGCAACGAGGCACGCTCACTTTTGCGGCGGGTGCGGCGGGTTTTGGTGCGCGACGCGGAAACCTCCGCGACACTTCTGGCGCTTGGCGTCGATCAGGCGCGCGTCGAGATTGGCGGGGTGATCTCGGACCCGCCCGATCCGCTGCCCTGTTCCGATGCCGAGCGCTCCTCGATCGCGCAGCAGATGCGCGCGCGCCCGGTCTGGTTGGCGGCGAGTGTCCCCGAAGATGAGATCGCCACCGTCATCGCCGCCCATGCCCATGCGCTGCGCCTTGCGCATCGGATGCTGTTGATCCTGGCGCCAGATGCAACAGGGGACGCGACCGAGCTTGCCGACAAACTGAACGCCGAGGGCTGGGTGGTCGGGCGCCGCTCGCTTGAGGGCGAGCCGGACGAAGAGATGCAGATTTTCATAGCCGACGATCCGGGCGATTACGGGCTGTGGTATCGGCTCGCGCCGGTCACCTATATGGGCGGCACGCTTGGCGAGGGGGCGCAGGCGCCGCGCTCGCCGCTGGAGCCCGCAGCGCTTGGCTCGGCCATCGTGCATGGCCCGAACACTGCCCCCCATGCCGCCGAATTCGCCCGGCTGAGCGAGGCCCGCGCCGCCCGTGCCGTGATGGCGCCGGGCCAGCTTGGCGAGGCCGTGGCCGAGTTGATCGCCCCCGACCGCGCCGCGATTCTGGCGCATAACGCCTGGGCCGTGACCTCGGGCGGGGCAGGGGCCGTGGAGGCAACCGCGCGCGCGATCGTGACCGAGCTTGACCGCGCCGCCATTGCGAGGGTCGTTTGATGGGCGCACCGCTGTTCTGGTTCACCCCGCCCGAGGCCCCAGCGCCGCTCGCACAGCTGCTGGCACCGCTTGGGCGGTTCTATGCAGCCGCGACCGCGCGGCGATTGCGGCAGACCGGGCAGGCGGTCGGCGTGCCGGTGATCTGCGTGGGCAATATCAACGCGGGGGGCACCGGCAAGACGCCCACGGTGATCGCGCTGGTGCAGCACCTCGCCGCGCGCGGGGTTGTCGCCCATGTCGTCAGCCGGGGCCACGGCGGCAGCCTGACCGGCCCCGTGCGCGTGGATGAGCGCGTCCATACCGCCGATGAAACCGGGGATGAGCCGCTTTTGATTTCGGCCTTCGCGCCGACCTGGGTCGCCAAGGATCGCTTGGGAGGCGCGCGGGCGGCAGTTGAGGCTGGGGCGCAGGCCATCGTTCTGGATGACGGGCACCAGAACCCGGCGCTGGTCAAGGATCTGTCGATCGTCGTGGTCGATGCGGTCAAGGGCTTCGGCAATGGCCGCTGCCTGCCCGCAGGCCCGCTGCGCGAGCCGGTCGAGGCGGGTCTGAGCCGCGCCGATCTGCTGCTGTCTATCGGCGCGCCCACCGCGCAGGCGGCTTTCGCGGCGACTTGGGGGGGCAAGATCAACCGGCCCCATCTGACCGGCGCGCTCGAACCCCTGCAGACCGGGATGGACTGGAAGGGGCTGCGCGTTCTGGCCTTCGCAGGCATCGGCCACCCCGAGAAATTCTTTGCCACCCTGCGCGGCCTTGGCGCCGAGGTGATCCGGGCCGAGGCGCTGGAAGATCACCAACCCTTCACCCCGCGCCTGCTGACCCGTCTTGAAACCGAGGCGCGGCTGCTTGGCGCGCAGATGGTCACGACCGAAAAAGACGCCGTACGCCTTCCGCCAGCCTTCCGCCCCAATGTGCTGGCGCTTCCGGTGCGGCTTGAGATCGCCGACACCGCGCCGCTTGATGCGGCACTGACGCGGCTTGGGCTGTAGACGACGCGCCTAAGTGGCCAGATGGCGCGCCGCCGCCAACCCGGCGTGATGCCCTGTGGCCAGGCAAGCGGTCAGCAGATAGCCCCCCGTCGGGGCTTCCCAATCCAGCATCTCGCCTGCCGCGAAAACGCCGGATAGGGCGCGCAGTTCCAGATCGGGGCTTAGCGCGGCGCGGGCGATGCCGCCGGCGGAAGAGATCGCCTCGGCAATCGGGCGCGGCCCCGCGTGGCGAACGGGCAGCGATTTGATCAGCGCGGCCAGCGCGGCAGGGTCTTGCGGCAGCGGGCGTCCCCATTCGTTCAGCAGCGCGATGCGCAGCGCGTCAAAATGCAGGGCCTTGCGCAGCCGGTTCGTCAGGCTGTCCTTGGCGGGCAGCCGGGCCAGACGCTCGGTGATCTGATCTGCGCCCAGATCCGGCGCGAGGTCGAGCGCAAGCGGGCTGCCATCGCGCACTTCCGCCGAGACCGCATAGATCCCGCCGCCCTCGATCCCGCGCGCCGAGATGACGAACTCGCCCCGCGTGACGCCGCCGTCGGTGATCAGCGCGGCGCCTTTGACGGGCGTGCCGAAATGACGTTGCATATGGGGCGACCAGTTCACCGCGAAACCCATATTCGCGGGTCGGAACGGGGCGATCTGCACGCTTTTGTCAGCCAGCCACGGCACCCATGCCGCGTCCGAGCCCAAGCGCGGCCAGCTTGCCCCGCCAAGCGCCAGAACGGTGACGCGCGGGCGCAGGCTGACCTGCCCCTGCGGCGTGTCGAAGAGGAAATCGTCGCCCGCAAAGCCGCTCCAGCGCCAGCGGGTGCGGATCTCGACGCCCAGACCCACAAGGCGCCCGATCCAGGCGCGCAGCATGGGCGAGGCCTTCATGCCAACGGGAAACACCCGCCCGGTCGAGCCGGTGAAAAGCTCGATCCCGAGGCCCCGCGCGAAGTTCTGCACCGCCCCGGGGCCGAAAGCATCGACGTAGCCTGCGATCCAATCGTCGCGATAGGCGGCGGTGAAATCGGGCTCGAGTTTAGTCAGGTTCAACCCGGACTTGCCCGCCATCAGGAACTTGCGCGCCAGCGTCGGCTTGGCCTCGGCCAGTTGCACGCGATAGCCCGCCCGCGCGATCTGTTCCGCCGCCATGAGGCCTGCCGGACCGCCGCCGATGACAAGCGCGTCGAGGGTCATGCCGGCAACGTGCCCCGGATCTCGACCACGCGATGCGGGTAGGGCATGGCGATTCCGGCGGCGGTCAGCGCGCGCCAGACCTCCATCCGGACCTGACTTGCGTATTTGTTCTTGCCGTCGTCGATGCCGTTCACCCAGTATTCCAGGCTGAAATCGACCCCGCTTTCGCCAAATCCCGCAAGCTCGCAATCCGGCCCCTCGGGCGCCTGCAGCACAAAGGGTAGCGCCGCGACGGCGGGCACGACGACTTTGGCTACGCGCTCCAGATCGGTTTCATAGGTGACCTGAAAGCTGACATCGTAGCGGTTGGCCGACCCCTGATCCGAGTAGTTCACCACGCGCGAGGTGATGAAATGCTCGTTCGGGACGACGATCCACTTGCCGTCGAAGGTTTCCAGAATGCAGGCCCGGGCGGTCATGCGCACGATGGTGCCCTTCTCGCCGCCGTCCAACTCGACATAGTCGCCGACGGTGGTCTGGCCCTCGACCAGCAGGATGATCCCCGAGACGAAGTTGGCCGCGATCTGTTGCAGGCCAAGCCCGACGCCGACGCCAAGCGCGCCCCCCAGAACCGCCACGGCGGTCAGGTCGATGCCCATGATCGACATCAAAAGCAGGAAGGCCGCGCCGAAAATGGCGATCTCGGTCGCCTTGGCGGCCAGCTCGCGCGTGGCGGGGCGCAGGTCTTTCTGGGCCTTGATGTAGCTTGCGCTTTGCCGGTTCGACCAGGCGCCCATCCAGAACAGAAGGCTGCCCGCGATCAGCCCGCGGATCAGCGCCATCACCGAGAAATGGATATTGCCCAGCTCGATCGTCAGGCTTTCCAGCCAGGCCACGATCGGCCCAAGCGCGCCAAGCGCATAAAGCCCGGCGACCGGCACCAAAACGTAGCGGCCCAGCAGGCGCAGGAAGGGCTCGCGCAGGATATCTTGTGCGAAGGCGCGGGCGGCCATGAACAGGAACACCCGCTTGCCAAAGGCGATCACCGCGCCTGACCCGAAAAGCGAGCGCGTGAAGGCCTCGCCCACCGCCGTCAGCCCGTAGGCCAGCAGCGGCACCAGCAGCGGCAAAAGCAAAAGCGACCAGCGCCGGATCATCGCGAAGGGGCCGCTGGCGCCCTCGGGCGGGGTGATCAGTGCCCGCAGGCGCGTGCGAAACCGCCGCCCGAGCAGGTGCGCCATCACCCAGGCCACGCCGAGCAGCACGAATTGCGACCAGGCGGCGGGGCTGGTCGCCCAGTCCTGCGCTGTCGCGAGCCAGGGCGCGAGACGGTCCTGCAACGAGTCGAGAAGCGGGCTTAGCTGTTCCATGATCTCATCCGGTCGGGTTTGGCCACAGATCGCATGGCAGGCCCGCCATCACAAGCCGCGCCTAGCGCCGCGCCATCATCGCCAGACGCAAGAGCGCGCGTTCCATCAGCGCCATCTGCGGCGCTTTCGAGGTCGAGCGCAGCGTCAGGTCGGTCTCGATCAGCAGCTTGAGCGCCTCTTCCAGCCGGAACATGCCCCACGCCTGGGCCTGCCGCTGCATCCGGTCGCGGCGCGGGCCAAAGACCGGCGGGCGCATCCGCTGTAGCCCCGCGCCCGGCCCGCCGGGGTCCGAGGCCGCGAAATGCAGCGCCCGGAAGTGGCGCAGCGCGGCGATGGCCATCTGAACGGGTTGCACGCCCTGCCCCTCGATCCGGCGCATGGTCTGGCCAAGCTCGTTCGCGCGGCCCTCGGCGACGATGTTGAGGACGTCATCCACCTCGGCCTCGATCGTGGCGGGGGCGCAGGCGGCAACATCGGCAGGGGCAAGCGGCGTCGTGTCGCCGAATTTGTAAAGCGCGATTTTCTCGACCGTCTGGCGGAAATCGCCGGGATCGAGCGCCTTGGCCAGCGCCAGCAGATCGGTCATCGCCTCGGGGGCGATATGGTGCAGACCCGCGCGTTTAAGCGTGTCCTCGATCTCTTCGCTCGAGGGCGGATCGTCATAGATGCCAATGGCATAGGCGTTGGAATGGCCCTCGAAAATCTTGCGAAGCGCGGATTTCGCGGTCAGCGAGCCTGCGGTGACGATGATCTGGGCATCGCCCTCGCGCCAGTCCTTGACGGCCTCGGCGATGACCGGGGCAAGCGTATCGGTCGCATCCTCGACAAAGGCCACGCGCGGGCCGGGGAAAAAGCCCACGGCCTTCATCGCATCCATCAGCGCCGCGCCGTCCTTGCGCAGCTCGGCCGAGGGAATGCGGGTCAGGCGCATTTCGGCCTCGCCTTCGGGGCCGATCAGGGCGGCGATCACCTCTTGCCGGCGCAGGGCCACGCGCATCGCATCGGCGCCAAAGATCAGAAGGCCGGCGCGGTCAGCTTCGGGGCGCGCGAAGTAACGGGTCGCTGCGACACCGGCCAGCTTCATTGCGGCAGCGATCCGGCCTGTGCGAGCAACCGGGTCACGATCTGGTCAGCCAGCATCCGCATCAGGCGTTCATGCGCGTCGGCCTCGGCGGCCTGGGTCGAGACAATTGACCCGGTCGCCGACCACGAGGTGAAGGAACTCACCCGCCCGGTCAGCAGCACGGCATCCGAGCCGCGATCATGCAGCCGATATTCCGCCGAGCCGGTCAGCGAATAGCGCGTCGTGGCGTTGTCGGGCGTGATCGCCTGACCGATGGTTTCGGCGCTCAGCTTATAGGCCAGCCGGTAGCGCGCCGCGCCCGCCGGGCCAAGCCGTTCGCTCAACCGGTGCACCAGCGCGAATTCGTCGCGGGTTTTCGGGGCGTCGGCCTCGACCCCGCCCAGAAGTGCCGCGCCACCGCCCTGCGGCCCGTAGGCCGGGGTGAAACCGCAGGCGGCGAGGGCCAGAGCCCCCGCAAGCACAAGAAATTTCCGACGGTCAGATGACCACATTGACGATGCGCCCCGGCACGACGATGAGTTTCTTCGGCTGACCACCGGCCAGCGCCTTGAGCACAGCTTCGTCCGCCAGCACCAGCTTTTCAACCTCTTCCTTCGGCATCTCCTTGGGAACGGTGATTTCGCCGCGGCGCTTGCCGTTGATCTGGATCGGCAGGGTGACCGAATCCTCGGCCAAGAGCGCGGGATCGGCCTTGGGCCAGGGCGCGGTGACAACGAAGCCTTCGCCGCCAAGCGCGGCCCAGATGTCCTCGGCCAGGTGCGGCACCATCGGCCCCAGCAGCTGCGCCATCAGCTTCATCGCCTCGCGCTTGACCGGGTTCGATGCGCCCGATTTCGACAGCGTGTTGGTCAGGCCGTAAAGTGCAGCGACCGCCTTGTTGAAGGCAAAGCCCTCGATCGAGCGGGTGATCTCGTCCAAGGCCTTGTGAGTCGCGCGCAAGAGCGCCTCATCCTCGGCCCCGCCTGCGCCGCCCGCGCCTTCCGCGATCTCGGCGGCGATGCGCCAGACGCGGGCAAGGAATTTGGCCGTCGCCTCGGCACCCGAGGCGGTCCATTCCACGTCGCGCTCGGGCGGGCTGTCCGACATCACGAAGAAGCGCGCCGTATCGGCTCCGAAGGACGCGATGATGTTCATCGGGTCGACGACGTTCTTCTTGGATTTCGACATCTTGGCCGAGGGGATGATCTCGAGCTTTTCGCCCGAGGCCTTTACCACGCCGGCCTCGCGGTCGATGTCTTCGGGCAGGTGGTAGACCGGCCGGCCCGCGCTGTCGCGGGTCATGTAGATCTCATGCGTGACCATGCCCTGGGTGAAGAGCGCGTTGAACGGCTCGATCGCCTTGGCGGGCAGGTGACCGGTGCGGTGCATCGCGCGGGCAAAGAAGCGCGAGTAGAGCAGGTGCAGAATCGCGTGCTCGATGCCGCCGATATACTGATCGACGTTCATCCAGTAATCCACATCCTCGGCGACGGTCGGCGTGGATGCGCGGGGCGCGGTGAAGCGCGCGTAATACCAAGACGAATCGACGAACGTATCCATCGTGTCGGTTTCGCGCTTGGCGGGCGCGCCGCAGCTGGGGCAGGAGCACTCGCGCCAGGTCGGGTGCCGGTCGAGCGGGTTGCCCGGCTTGTCGAAGGACACGTCATCGGGCAGCTGGACGGGCAGGTTTTCCTTTTTCTCGGGCACCACGCCGCAGGTCGCGCAATGCACGACCGGAATCGGGCAGCCCCAATAGCGCTGGCGCGACAGGCCCCAGTCGCGCAGGCGGTAGTTCGTCACGCCCCGGCCGATGCCGTTCTCCTCGCAGAATGCGATGGCGGCGGCGACGGCCTCTTCGCCGGTTTGAACCGCTTCACCCGCGAAGCCGCGGATGTAGCGCACACGCTCGGATTTCAGCGGCACGAATTCCTCGGTCGGCACAAGGTCGGCCTCGGCGGTGTCGTCCGCTTCAGGGCGGAAGACCGAGTGGATAGGCAGCTCGTATTTGGTGGCGAATTCAAAGTCGCGCGCGTCATGGGCCGGGCAACCGAAGATCGCGCCCGTTCCGTAATCCATCAGGATGAAGTTGGCGATATAGACCGGCAGCTCCCATGCCTCATCAAGCGGGTGACGCACGCGGATGCCGGTGTCCATGCCCAGCTTCTCGGCGGTCTCGATGGCCTCCTCGGTGGTGCCACCCTTGCGGCATTCGGCGACGAAGGCGGCGATCTCGGGGTTGTGACGCTCAAGATGCTTGGCCAGCGGGTGATCGGGTGAGATCGCGGCAAAGCTTGCGCCCATCAGCGTGTCGGGGCGGGTGGTATAGACCTCGATTCGGTCGAAGCCTTCGGGCGCGTCGATGGTCGAGAAGGCGAATTGCAGGCCGCGCGATTGACCGATCCAGTTGGCCTGCATCAGGCGCACCTTCTCGGGCCAGTCCTTGAGGCCGTCGAGGGCGCCCAACAGCTCGCCAGCGAAATCCGAGATGCGGAAGAACCACTGCGTGAGTTCCTTGCGCTCGACCAGCGCGCCCGAGCGCCAGCCGCGCCCGTCGATCACCTGCTCGTTGGCCAGCACCGTCATGTCGATCGGGTCCCAGTTCACCACGGCGTTCTTGCGATACACGAGGCCCGCGTCGAGCATGTCGATGAACATCGCCTGCTGCTGGCCGTAATACTCCGGGTCGCAGGTGGCGAATTCGCGGCTCCAGTCGATCGACAGGCCAAGCGGTTTCATCTGCCCGCGCATGTCGGCGATATTGCCGTAGGTCCAGTCCTTGGGGTGGCCGCCCCGCTCCATCGCCGCGTTTTCGGCGGGCATCCCGAAGGCGTCCCAGCCCATCGGGTGCAGAACCGAGAAGCCCTGCGCCATCTTGTAGCGCGCGACCACGTCGCCCATCGTGTAGTTGCGCACATGCCCCATGTGGATGCGTCCCGAGGGGTAGGGGAACATCTCGAGCACGTAGTATTTCGGCTTGGCCGGGTCGCGCTTGGCGGTAAAAACGCCCGCCTCATCCCAGGCGGCTTGCCATTTCTGTTCGGTCTGGCTCGGTTCGTAGCGCGACATTTCGGCCCCTCATGCGGAATTCTGCGTGCCGTAGCTACACCGTGAGGGGAGCGGAGGTCCAGACTGCCAAGAGAACAAGGCAAAAAATACTCCCGCCGCGGAGACCGGGGCGGGAGCGGATTATGCCTGTTTGCGGGCCTTAGAGGTTGGCGTCGCGGATCCGGATCTGGCGGGCGCGGGTAAGAATCGCATCCTCGACCGCGCGCACGGTTTCGGCCGGGACGGCGCCGCCACGGCTTTCCAGCGAGACCTTGAGGCTGCGCGCATCCAGCGCCGGGTCGGTAATGTAGATCGTGGCCTTGTAGGCGCGGCCACCGCCGGGCGGGGTGCCGTAGCCGGTGACGATCACGCCCGAGAAAGGATCGACCGACTGGATCGGCAGGAAGTTCAGCACTTCAAGCGAGGCTTGCCAGAGATACTTGTTGACCTCGACCGTCACGTTCGGGTCGTCGACATTCGTGAACAGATCCCAGATCGTGTTGGTCTTGTCCCGGCCCTCGCGAACTTGCGGGGCGACCTGACGGTCGGGTCCGGTGTTGTCGCCGAACAGGTTGCCGCTGCTGATGCCGCCGCAGCCCGAAACCGCAAGCATGAGGCCGCAGATCGCGCTGGCGCGCAGAAGTTCACGCATGTTCATCGGCTACTGCCTCCGTCCGCCTTGGTTTCAGACTTGTGCCCGTACTTAGCCTGTCTCTAGCCCAAGGCCCCAAGCCCGACAAGGATTTTCCCGCGTATTTCATTGTGCTTCGCCAGCTTGGCCGGCTCGCTGACTGTGGCAAGAGTGCACCATGCCCGGCGCCAATTCGGCAAAAGGGGAGGTTTGCGTTGCATTGATGGGGCCAAGGCGTGAAATAGCAGCATACCCAACTCGGAGTGACCCGACTTGGGGTTTACCTTTGACACAATGAGGGAAAACGATGAAAAAGGTTCTTCTCGCGACGACCGCTCTGGTGTTCTCGGCTGGCTTCGCCGCCGCTGAAGTCACCATCTCGGGCTCGGCCAACATGGGCTTCAAATACGACGAGGGCGATCTCGCGTACGCTGGCAAGAAAGCTGCTGGCTGGTATGAGATCGACATGGATGTCACCGGCACCATGGAATCGGACTCGGGCCTGACCTTCGGCGCCACCATCGAGCTCGACTCGGACTACGCTTCGCTGGCCGCTGGCCAGTCGCTCGCTGACCTCTACGACTGCTACCTCGACGAAGGCTTCTCGGACGAGTGCGCTGTCGGCTCCAACGAGACCCTGGCTGGTTCGGTCTTCGTTTCGGGCGCCTTCGGCACCTTCACCGTTGGTTCGGTTGACCCGGTTGCGGACGACATCGGCCTGACCGACATCGGCTTCGACGGCATCGGCACCGACAACGTCGCCGAAATGTCGGCCTACTCGGGTTCGGCTGACGCTCGTTGGGACTACACCGTTGGTGCCGTCACCCTCGGCGCTTCGGTCAACACCATCTCGGAAGACTACGGCCTGCTCGGCGCGTACGACTTCGGCGCCGGTAAGGTTGCTCTGTCGTTCGACCACGACGAAGCTGGCGACAACGACTCGGTCGGTCTGCTCGTGAAGGGCACCGTTGCTGGCATCGCTGGCGAGCTTTATGTTGCTGACGACGACACCACCGGCACCTCGTGGGGCGTCTACGGCGCTTACACCACCGGCGCTCTGACCCTCGAAGCTTCGTACGCTGACTACGACGACAACGAAGACGAAGCCTACGGCATCGGCGCCAAGTACGCCCTCGGCGGCGGCGCCAAGCTGGCTGGCGGCGTCGGCTCGGTTGGCGGCGACACCGTTGCTGACCTCGGCGTGACCTTCTCGTTCTAATCCTTGCGGATCTGAATGACGGAAGAGCGGGCTTCGGCCCGCTCTTTGCGTTTTCTGGGCCTTTTTTGTAGCGGCAATGCCGCAGTTGCGTGGAAATCCACGAGCTTTGACTAGGCTGTGATTGAACCAACCCGAATGGGGTTGCATGGTATTTTCAACGCGCGGTGAACGTCATGCGACCGTGCTATGCATGAAGGGACAGATGATTATGAAAAACGTTCTTCTCGCGACCACCGCATTGGTCTTCTCGGCGGGCTTTGCGGCCGCTGAAGTCACCGTGACGGGTTCGGCCAATATGGGTTTCAAGTATAACGAAGCCGGTCTTGGATATGCGGACGGCAAGGATGCCGCTGGCTGGTACGAAATCGATATGGATGTCACCGGCACGATGGAGGCTGATTCGGGCCTGACCTTCGGCGCGAACATCGAGCTCGACTCGGACTATGCTGCGCTGACTGACCGTCAATCGCTTGCGGACGTCTACGAGTGCTACCTTGTCGAAGGTTTTTCGGACGAATGCGCCGTAGGTAGCAACGAAACGCTGTCCGCTTCTGTCTTCGTGTCGGGTTCTTTCGGCACGATCACCGTCGGCGCGATCGACCCGATCGCCGAAGACTACGGCCTGCAGGACATCGGTTTTGACGGCATCGGCATCGATGACATCGCCGAGGACGCGGGTTACATCGGCGAGGCAGATATTCGTTGGGATTACGCCACCGGCGATTTCACCTTCGGTGTCTCGATGCACACCATCTATGAAGATTACGGTCTGGGCATTGGCTACGACCAAGGCGCGTTCAACGCTGCCCTGACCTACGATCACTTCGAGGGCGGCTCGGACGACGTGAACACCACCTCGCTGCTGCTTGGCTACGAGGCAAATGGCTTTGCTGGCCATATCTACGTCACCGATGCGACGGATAACGGCACCTCCTACGGCATCTATGGTTCCTATGTGACCGGCCCGTGGCTGTTTGAAGCCGCCTATGCCAAGGCGGATGACGACTCGATCACGGCGCCGGGCGTGGATGCTTACGGTATCGGCGCGAAATACGACCTCGGCGGCGGCGCTAAGCTGGCGGGCGGTCTCGGTTCGGTCGACAGCGATATGGTCGCCGATCTCGGTGTGACCTTCTCGTTCTGATCCCGTCGGACAATGTGATGCGAGAGCGGGCCTTGGGCCCGCTCTTTTCTTTTGAGCGCCAACGTGGTGTCTTGCGCCAAAAGGAGGATGCGATGGGACTGGGTGAGATCGCGGCGCGGATTGCGCAGGCAGAGGCGGCAGCGGGCCGCGCTGCGGGGGCTGTCGCGCTGATTGCCGTCTCCAAGGTGCAGCCGCCCGAGCGGGTCGAAGCTGTCCTGCGCGAGGGTCATCGCCTCTTTGGCGAGAATTACGTGCAGGAGGCTGCGGGCAAGTGGCCTGCCTGGCGTGAGGCTTTCCCGGGCGCGCAGGTGCATATGATCGGCCCCTTGCAGACCAACAAGGCCAAGCTGGCGGTGGAGCTGTTCGAGGCGATCCATACGCTCGACAGGCCGTCTCTTGCCACCAAGCTGGCCAACCTGGCGCAGGCGCGGGGCGCGAGCCCCGAGCTGTTCGTACAGGTCAACACTGGGGCCGAGCCGCAAAAGGCGGGCGTGATGCCCGAGGTGGTGGATGCGTTTGTCGCTGAGGCGCGTGCGATGGATCTGCCGGTCGTGGGCCTGATGTGCATTCCCCCGGAGGAAGAGGACGCGGCGCCGCATTTTCGGATGCTTGCGCAGATGGCGGCGCGAAATGGCCTGCGCGGCCTGTCGATGGGGATGAGCGGCGATTTCGAGGCGGCGATTGCCGCCGGGGCCACGCATGTCCGCGTGGGCTCGGCCATTTTCGGGGCACGGGACTACGGCGCGCGATAGGGTCTAGGCTTTGTCATGCGGCAGGCCCCGGGGCGCTGCCCCGGACCCCGAGGTATTTTGCTCCAGGAGAAAGCAGGCGAGCGGCGGGATCTCGATCACGGCGCCGGGTTCGAGGTGGCGGGCGAGCCAGAAAAGGTCCTTGCGTTTGAAGGCAAGGCAGCCCGCGGTCGGGTAGCCCGCACGGCGGCGCTGATGCAGGAAGATGGCCGAGCCATTGCCGGGCACCGCCTTGGGGTAGTTCCAGTCGGTGACGAGGACGATGTCGTAAAGCGGGTCGGCGCGACGCAGGGTTTCGTGGCTGGCTCTGAACGGTGCGCGGACGCGTTGGTTGTAGCGGGGGTGTTCAGCTGCATCGCACCACAGATCCCGCGGGCCGATGGGCCGGGCCCAAGGCGCGGGGCGGGGCAGGCGGTCGGCGCGCCAGAGCATTTCGAGGATGCGCAGGCGACCAATCGGGGTGGCGCCGTCGCCTTCGCGCTTGTCGTGCCGTAGGCCGCCGCGGCCGATCTCGACCGGAAGGATCCGGTTGCCGACGCGCAGCCCGGAGGGCGTGAGGCGCATCACAGGATATGCCCCGATTTTTCCGCCTTGGTGGCTAGGTAGGCCGCATTGTGACGGCTGACACCGACACGCAGCGGTACGCGTTCGACGACCTCGATCCCGTTGGCTTCCAGCATGCGCACCTTGGCGGGGTTGTTGGTCAGCAGCCGCACTGAATGGAAGCCCAGTTTTTTCAGCAGGGCCGCGCCGATGCGGAAGTCGCGCTCGTCATCCTCGAAGCCGAGGCGGTGGTTCGCCTCGACCGTGTCGAAGCCCTGATCTTGCAGCGAATAGGCGCGCATCTTGTTGGCGAGGCCGATGCCGCGCCCTTCCTGGTTGAGGTAGAGCAGGATGCCTGCACCGTCATGCCCCATCTGCGACAGCGCGGCGTCAAGTTGCGGGCCACAGTCGCATTTCAGCGATCCCAGCACATCGCCGGTGAAGCAGGCCGAATGCAGCCGCGCCAGCACGGGCTTGTCGCGGGCGGGGGCGCCGATCTCGATGGCGTAATGTTCCTCGCCGCCGTCGTCGGGGCGGAAGATATGGAGGCGACCTTTCTCGGCGGCGCGCATCGGCACGCGAGCGGCGGCGACGGGGGCGAGGACCGTCTCGGCGGCGATCTCGCGCAGCGCATCGGAGGCGTCAAGCGCGGTCAGCCCCTCGGTCCGGGGCGAGGGCAGCGGCGCGAGAATCGCGGCGGGCAGTAGATGCGCGGACTTCGCAAGCGCGATGGCCGCGCGGGCAAGGGTTGCGTCACCCCCGCGCTCGGCGCTGAGCGGGCCCTTCATCGGTATGGCAAGATCGTCTGCCGGGTCGGCCAATGCCTGAAGCCAGTCAAGTTCCGCATCAATGGGCACGCGGATGCGGGCCAGATCGGTATCGTAGATCCGCGCCTTCAGCGTCTCGGCCCGGCGCGCGGTCAGCACCAGCACCAGCGGCCCGAGCGCGCGCAGCGCCGCAAGCCGCGCCGGGCTGAGCGTTTCGACAGCGACCGCGAGGCAGCTGCCCGACAGCACGATAGGCAGCCCCATGCGCAGATCGGCGCGGGCGCGGTTGAGCCGTTCGGCAGGGGTCGGGCCAAGGGAAAGGGCGGTATCCATAGCTCGTGACATAATCGTTCGTGCAACAAATTGAAACATATCCCGCGCTGGCGTCACCTCCGCGTGATATAGATTTCACACCCCTTGCCGTGAACGTGATCGGGCCTCAGCTTGGCTTCAACGAACAGAGCTGACGAAAAGGAGGCACCCATGGCAGGTCTGAAAAAGATCCTTCTGGTTGACGACGATACCGATCTTCGCGAGGCGCTGGCCGAGCAACTGATCGCCACCGAGGATTTCGAAGTGTTCGAGGCAGGCTCGGGCGCGGAAGGGGTCGAGAAGGCCAAGGCGGCGCTTTACGATCTGGTCGTGCTGGACGTGGGCCTGCCCGATACCGACGGGCGCGAGCTGTGCAAGAAGCTGCGCAAGCAGGGCGTGAAATGCCCCGTCGTCATGCTGACCGGCCATGATACCGATGCCGACACGATCCTGGGCCTCGACTCGGGCGCGAACGACTACATCACGAAGCCGTTCAAGTTCCCGGTCCTGCTGGCGCGTCTGCGCGCGCAGCTGCGCACTCATGAGCAATCCGAGGACGCGGTGTTCCAGCTTGGGCCGTATACGTTCAAGCCGGCGATGAAGATGCTGATCGACGCGAAAGAGCGCAAGATCCGGCTGACCGAGAAGGAGACCAATATCCTCAAGTTCCTCTACCGCGCGACCGATGGCGTGGTGCCGCGCGACGTGCTGCTGCATGAGGTCTGGGGCTATAATGCGGGTGTCACCACGCATACGCTGGAAACCCACATCTACCGGCTGCGCCAGAAGATCGAGCCCGATCCCTCAAACGCGCGGCTTCTGGTGACCGAATCCGGCGGCTACCGGCTGGTGGCGTAAATTGGAAAGGCGGCCCGCGGGCCGCCTTCTTCAAACCGTGGGGTAGGCTTCCTCCTCGGCGTCTTCGGGGTCTATGCCAAGCGCACTCAGCCCGTCTTCGAGGTAATCTGCCAGCATCGGCACGCCCATGAGGTAATCCTCGGTCGGGGCCGTCGCTTCGGCGCGGGCGGTATTGAAAGCCTCGTCGAATTCGCTGGCGTCGAAGGTTTCGCGCCCGATCCACATGATCGCGGTCAGCGCGGCCTGCTCTTCCTCGTTCAGCGCGGCAATGAAAGCGCGCAATTCACGGCCTTGGCCCGAACCGGGCAGATCGGCGTCGAACTTGCGGGCGCGAACGATGACATGGGCGACTTTGGCGGGGCTGATCGGTAGCATAACGTCCTCCGTATGGCGCCAGTTTCGCGCCAGTTACCGCCCTGCGCAAGCGCAATCGCTCAGGGTTTGATCTGGACGATGCGGGTGGTGTCGGGTTCGGGCGCCAGTTCCTCGAAATCGAAATTATCAAGGCGGTGCGCTCGCTTACCGGCCTTCTCGGCCGAGATCTTGATTTCCTCGATGTCCTTGGCGGCCTGCGCGAAATGCCGGTCAAGGTTGCCCACACGGGTCCCCAGACGATCAACGTCCTGGTACAGCGCGGCCAGCTCCTTGCGGATCGCCCCGGCCTGCTCGCGCATGCGCGCGTCTTTCAGCACCGCGCGCATGGTGTTGAGCGTGGCCATGCAGGTCGTGGGGCTGACGATCCACACCTTGGCAGTGAAACCCTCGCGCACCAGCTCGGGGAAGTTCGCGTGCAACTCGGCATAGACGGCTTCCGAGGGCAGGAACATCAGCGCGCCATCGGCGGTTTCGCCCTCAAGGATGTATTTCTCGCAGATCGCCTTGATATGGCTGCGCACGGCGATGCGCATCATCCGCTGCGCCTCGATCAGCTGACTCTGGTTCTCGGCGCGGCGCAGGGCCTCGTAGGCCTCCAGTGGGAATTTCGAGTCGATCACGATCGGGCCGGGCGGGTTCGGCAGGTGGATCAGGCAATCCGCGCGCCGCCCGTTGGAAAGCGTCGCCTGCATCGTGTAGCTGTCCGAGGGCAGCGCCTTGTGGACGATGTCATTAAGCTGGATCTCGCCAAAGGCGCCGCGGGTCTGCTTGTTCGACAGGATGTCCTGAAGCCCTAGCACATCGCCCGAGAGTTTCTCGATATTGGCCTGCGCCTTGTCGATGGCCTCAAGCCGCTGGTGCAGATCGCCAAGCGAGCGCGCGGTCCGCGTGGCGGTGCCATGCAGGCTTTCGGTCATGGCGCGGTTCACATCGGCCAGGCGTTGTTCCATCAGGGCCAGCACCTTGGTCTGGCTCATGGCCTGCGCCTCGGAGACGTGGTGCAGCCCCCCGGCAAGTTGGTGTTGCCCGTCCGAGAGCGCCTGCACCCGCTGCGACAGCTGCGCCATATGGCCCGCCAGCGGGTCGATAGCCTGGGCCGAGCGCCCCGCCGCGCGCAGCACCATGACCAGCAAAATCACGATCAGCCCGCCGCCGAACAGCAGCGCCAGAACAAGCGGGTCGCCAAGGTCGATCTGATGGGTGCCGATGGTAATCATGTCCGTCCGAAAAGCCGTTCGATATCGCCAAGCCGCAGCTCGACATAGGTGGGGCGGCCGTGGTTGCACTGGCCGGAATGGGGGGTGGCCTCCATCTCGCGCAGGAGGGCGTTCATCTCTTCGACGCGCATCTGGCGGCCCGAGCGGATCGAGCCATGGCAGGCCATGCGGCTCAGCACCGCCTCGATGCGGGCCTGCACAAGCTGGCTGTCGCCAAGATCGGATAGCTCATCGAGCACATCGCGCAGTAGCGCGGCGGCGTTAATCTCACCCAATATCGCGGGGGTTTCGCGCACCGCCACCGCGCCGCCGCCGAAGGGCTCGATGCCAAGGCCGAGGCGCGCCAGGTCTTCGGCCAGATCCAGCAGCCGCGCGGCATCGCCCGAGGACAGCTCGACGATCTCGGGGATCAGAAGGGCCTGCGCGGCGACGCCCTTTTCCGCCATCTGGCGCTTGAGGCGTTCATAGACCAGCCGTTCATGCGCCGCGTGCTGATCGACGATGACGATGCCGGTCTCGGTCTGGGCGATGATGTAATTCTCATGCACCTGCGCGCGGGCGGCGCCGAGGGGCTTACTGGTCAGCTCGGGCTGCGGCGCGGGGTCTGCCACGCGGGCCGAGGGGGCAATGGGTGCATCGAACACCGGCGAGGCCTCGGCGAAGCTTGGCTGGTTCAGCGGGGCCTGCGCACTATAGGCGCTGCGGATCGCGCCAAGGCTGGGGCGGTCCATCTGGTAGATGCGCGGGGACACGGGTTCCTCGGGGCGCATCGCGCCAAGCGTCGCGCTGGCCACGGTGCTTGAGGCCCGATGCCCCGCCTGCGACAGCGCATGGCGCAGCCCGCCCACGATCAGCCCGCGCGCCACGCCGGACTCGCGAAAGCGCACCTCGGCCTTGGCGGGGTGGACGTTGACGTCCACGCGCTCGGGCTCGCAGCTCAGGAACAGCACCGCCGCCGGGTGCCGGTCGCGCGAGAGGAAATCCATATAGGCCGCGCGCAGGGCGCCGATCAGCATCTTGTCGCGCACCGGGCGGCCGTTGACGAACAGGAACTGCTCAACCGCCGCACCACGCGAATAGGTGGGCAGGGCGGCGTATCCGGTCAGGCGGATGCCCTCGCGCTCTGCGTCGATGGGCAGGGCGTTGTCGGCGAACTCGCGGCCAAGCACACGCGCCAGCCGCCCCGAGAGCGCGCCGAACAATTCGCCCTGTTCGGCATCGGCGCGGAAGATCTCACGCTCATTGCCGCCCGAGGTGTCGATCAGGCGAAAACTGACATAGGGTTCGGCCATGGCGAGGCGCTTGACCACATCGGCGATGGCCTGCGCCTCGGCCCGGTCGGTGCGCAGGAACTTGAGCCGTGCGGGCGTGGCGTAGAACAGGTCGCGCAACTCGACCACGGTGCCCCGGTTCAGCGCGGCGGGTTTGACCGGCCCAATCTGCCCGCCTGCGACGGTGATCTGTGCGGCGTCGAACCCCTCGGCGCGCGAGGTAATGCTCAGCCGTCCGACGGCGCCAAGCGAGGGCAGCGCCTCGCCGCGAAAGCCGAAGGTGTGGATGTTGAGCAGGTCCGATCCGTCGATCTTCGAGGTGGCATGGCGGCTCATCGCCAGCGGCAGATCTTCGGCGGTCATGCCGCAGCCGTCGTCGGTGATGCGGATCAGGGTCTTGCCGCCATCGGCATAGGCGACCTCGATGCGCGAGGCCCCGGCGTCAAGCGCGTTCTCGATCAGCTCTTTCACGGCCGAGGCCGGACGCTCCACCACCTCGCCCGCCGCAATGCGGTTGGCGGCGGCATCGTCAAGCTGCCGGATGACGGGGCGATTGGTGCCTATATTGGGGGGCTGTGCATTCATCCTACAAGGGATAGCACAGCCCTTGGCCAAGCCCAACAGATTCGGGATCGCTTAGTTCGAGGCGCCCGTGGACAGCCCCTCGGGCTTGCCAACCACGACAAAGCGCAGCGCATCGGCATTGAGCAACCGCTGCGCGACGCGCTTGACGTCTTCCTTGGTGACCGCCTCGACCTTGGCGTTGCGGGTGTTCACATAGTCGATCGGCATGTGGTTAAGCTGCATCCCCGCCAGAATCCCGGCGATCTGCCCGTTGCCGTCGAAGCGCAGCGGATAGGCGCCCGTCAGGTAGGTCTTGGCGTCGTTCAGCTCCTGATCGGTAACCTCGCCCGTCGCCATGCGCGCCCATTCGGCGCGGGTCACGGCGATGGCCTCGGCGACCTTGCCATTGGCCGAGGCGAACGAGCCCTGCCAGGTCTCGGCCAAATCCTTGGGCGCGAGGTAGGTATAGATCCCGTAGGTCAGGCCGCGCTTTTCGCGCACTTCTTCCATCAGCCGCGAGGCAAAGCCGCCCTCGCCGAGGATCTGGTTGATCACATAGGCCGCGAAGAAATCCGGGTCGTCCATCGCCAGACCCTGCTGGCCGAAGATCACCACCGATTGCGGCGTGTCGTAATCGACCACGGTCACACCGCCGGACAGGCGAAGTTCGGCGCGCGGCGGCATCGGCGCGCCCGTTTCCGGCAGCGCCCCCAGCAGGTCGTCAAGCAGCACGCCGAGTTCTTCAGGCGTGATATCGCCCACCGCCGAGATCACCAGCCGGTCGCGCGCCATCACGCGGGCCTTCGCGTCGAAGATATCCTCACGCGTCAGGGCCTTGACGCTTTCCGCCGTGCCGTTGAGCGAGGAGCCATAGGGGTGATCGCCATAGGCCAGCTTGCGGAAGCTGCGCCCGGCGATGGCATTGGGGTCTTCCTCATCCGAGGCGATGATCGACAACACCTGCCCGCGCACGCGATCCACTGCTACCTGATCGAAGCGCGGGTTGGTCAGCGCTTCGCGCAGCAGATCCACCGCCTTGTCGCGATTCTCGGTCAGCATCCGCGCCGAGATGTTAAGCGTGTCGTCATCCACGTCGAAGCTGAACTGCGCGGCGAGCGACTCGGTCGCTTCGGCGAAGGCCTGCGCGTCCATCTGGCCCGCGCCTTCTTCAAGCGTTGCGGCCATCAGGGTGATCGCGCCGCGCTTGTCGGGCGCATCGAGGCTGGCGCCGCCGCGAAAGCGGATCTCGAGCGCGGTAAAGGGGATGTCATGCGCCTCGACCAGCCAGGCCTTGAGCCCGCCGGGTGAGGTGACCTCCTGGATATCCAGCGCGCGGGCGGGAAGCGTCAGGCAAAGCACGGTCAGGGTGGCCAGAACGAAGCGGATCATTGGGTGGCCTCCTCGGCGGGGCGGGTCAGGTATCCGGTCACGGCCTGGCGGCGGTCAAAGACCGTGCGGGCGGCCTGCATCACCTCGTCCTCGGTGACCGACATCAGCACGTCGGGCCAGCTTTGGACATCCGCCACCGAAAAGCCCGAGGCCAGCGCCTCGCCGTAGCGGCGGGCGAGCGCCTGCGTGTTGTCCTGCGCGTAGATCTCCGAGGCGCGGATCTGGGTGCGGATGCGTTCGAATTGCGCCTGGTCGATGCCCTCGCGCAGGAACTCGGCCAGTGCGGTGTCGATCGCGGCCTCGGCTTCCTCAAGCGAGACATCCGCGGCGGGAATCGCGGCAAGACCAAAGGTCGTGTCGTCGATCGCCATGCCGTCGTAGAAGGCCGAGACATAGATCGCCGTGCCGCTGCCATAGACCAGCTTGCGCGCCAGAACCGAGGTTTGCGGATTGCCGCCCAGAACCTCGGCCAGGATGGTCAGGGCGGCGGCCTGTTTCTGATCGCCGGGGTCACGCTCGGGCGCGAGGTAGCTGCGTGCGACATAGGGCTGCGCGACGCGCGGATCGGGGAAGACGAGGCGGCGTTCGGCCAGTTGCGGGGGCTCTTGCGGGCGGGCGCGGGGCGGAATGTCAGCCGACGGCTCAAGCGGCCCGTAATAGCTCTGCGCGAGCGCCTTGACCTGATCGGGGGTCACATCGCCCGCCACAACAAGCACGGCGTTGTTGGGCGCGTAGTAGCGGCGATACCACTCCAGCGCGTCGTCGCGGGTCAGGGCCTCCATCTCTTGGCGCCAGCCGATGACCGGCGTGCCATAGGGATGGTTGAGGTATTGCGCGGCGTTGCGCTGCTCGCCGAACAGGGCGCCGGGGTCGCTGTCGGTGCGTTGCGCGCGTTCCTCAAGGATCACGTCGCGCTCGGTCTGCCAGTCGTCGGGCGAGATCTGCAGGTGCCGCATCCGGTCGGCTTCCATCTTCATCACCAGTTCCAGCCGGTCGGCGGCGATACGCTGGTAATAGGCGGTGTAGTCATAGGAGGTGAAGGCATTGTCCGACCCGCCATTGGCTGAGACGGTTTTCGACAACTCCCCCGCTGCCATCGAGTCGGTGCCCTTGAACATCAGGTGCTCAAGGTAATGGGCGATTCCAGACTTGCCGCGCCGTTCGTCGGCCGAGCCCGCCTTGTACCAGACCATGTGGACCACGACCGGGGCGCGGTGATCCTCGATCACCACGGCCTCAAGGCCATTGTCGAGTGTAAAATGGGTGACGTTTTCGGCCCAAACGGGCCAGGCAGCCAGCCATGCAACAGCCGCAGCGAAAAAGGCGCGCACCAATGATCCCTCCGTTATTCGGGATCAACTTACGGGCTGGGTGGCCGGTGGCAACCCGCCTGACGCGATATTGATCAGTTGCCCGTGGCCGCTTGGGCGGCGCCGCCGGGCGGGGCTGCCGGGGTGCGCAGGCCCAGCTTGCGCCAACGCTCCAACTCGGCCTCCTGATCGAGGCTCATCGGCTCGTAGGCGTTGTAGTAGACGTTCACGCTGAACAGACGCTCCAGCAGGCGACCGTCATTGGCGCGGCGGTATTCGAGGTCTTCGGCGGCCAGCTGCTCGCGGATATTGGCCGAGGTGCCAAAGCGCGCGACCTGCGCGACAAGCGCGCTGTCCGAGGCCGGGATACCGCCTGCCTTGAGGCGCGCGGGGTTGCCGCCAAGGGCCGCTACGGCGTCCGCTTCGGGCGTCGGGTCGGTGATATTGGTTCCGCCCGGCGTGGGCGCCGGCAGCGCGGCAAGATCTTCGGGCATTTGCAACGGCTTGGTCGGCAGGATGCCGAATTCATCCGGACCCTGCGTGGCCGAGCGCAGATGCATCAGCCGGGGCTCATCATCGCCGCCGCCACAGGCCGACAGCACGAGGACGGTCGCAAATGCGATCCCGAGCTTGCCGATCGTTGCCTGCATGGGCCACTCCCTCACCTGTTTCCCCATTCTCTTAGCCTATCGCTTTGGCCGCGTCACGCCAGAAAGGCGTCAGGGCTTTTGCTGAGCGGAGTCGTTGCCTGCGAACAGCATAAGACCGGCCGCGCCCAGGAAGATCGCGATATCGGCGACGTTGAACGAATAGGGATTCGTCCAGATCGGCAGCGACATGTTCAAAAAGTCGGCCACCGCGCCATAGGCCACGCGGTCGATCACGTTGCCAAGCGCCCCGCCGATCAGAAGGCCGGCCGACACCTTGACCAGCGCCGAATGCCTGTCGCGTGCGATCCAGACCCAGACCCAGGCCGAGATCGCCAGCGCCACGGCGATCAGCACCCACCGTGACCAGCTTGCATCGCCCGCGAACAGGCCGAAGTTGATGCCCTGGTTCCAGGCCATGCGCAGGTTCAGCCATGGCGGCAGAACATCGATCGCGCCGACGCGGTCGAGTTCGAGATAATGCACGACCAGGTATTTGGTCATCTGGTCGAGCATCAGGATGATTGCCGCGATCTTGACGGTCAGCCGCATCCCAACCCCTAAACAAACTTAAACAAAAAAACGGTGCGGCCCACGCCCTTGGCACGGGCCGCTGAGGTATTAATGACGGAAGTGACGCATCCCCGTAAAGACCATTGCGAGGCCGCGTTCATTCGCCGCGTCGATAACTTCCTGATCGCGCATCGAGCCGCCTGGCTGGATGATCGCCGTGGCACCGGCTTCGGCTGCGGTGATCAGCCCGTCCGCGAAGGGGAAGAAGGCGTCCGAGGCGACGACCGAGCCCTTGGTCAGCGGCTCGGCCAGCCCCATGACCTCGGCCATGTCCTGCGCCTTGCGCGCGGCGATGCGGGTCGAATCGACACGGCTCATCTGGCCCGCGCCGACGCCGACGGTGGCGCCATCCTTGACGTAGATGATCGCGTTCGACTTGACGTGCTTGGCGACCTTCCAGGCAAACAGCAGATCGCGCAGTTCCTGCTCGGTCGGCTGGCGCTCGGTCACCACCTTGAGGTCGTCCATCGAGATCGCGCCATTGTCCTTGCCCTGCACGAGGAAGCCGCCAGCAACCTGACGATAGGTGGTGATCGTCGATTTCGGGTCAGGCAGCGCGCCGGTGGTCAGCAGGCGCAGGTTCTTTTTCGCCGCGAAGATCGCCTTGGCCTCGTCGGTCGCCTCGGGGGCGATGACAACCTCGGTGAAGATCTTGCAGATCTCTTCGGCGGTGGCACCGTCGAGGGTCTGGTTCAGCGCGATGATGCCGCCGAAGGCCGAGGTGCGGTCGCAATCGAAGGCGCGGCTATAGGCTTCGGTCAGGCTGGCGCCCGAGGCCACGCCGCAGGGGTTGGCGTGCTTGATGATCGCGCAGGCGGGCTTGTCGGTGCCAAACTCGGCCACCAGCTCGAACGCCGCGTCGGTGTCGTTGATGTTGTTGTAGGACAGTTCCTTGCCCTGATGCTGCTTGGCCGTCGAAACGCCGGGGCGGTTCGAGCCGTCAAGGTAGAAGGCCGCCGACTGGTGCGGGTTCTCGCCATAGCGCAGGGTTTGGGCAAGCGTGCCGGCGAAGGCGCGGCGGCGCGGGGTTTGCTCGCCGATCGCCTGCGCCATCCAGGTGCTGACAGCCGCGTCATAGGCGGCGGTGCGGGCATAGGCGATCTGCGCCAGGCGCTGGCGGAAGGGATAGGTGGTGGCGCCGTCATTGGCGTCAAGCTCGGCCAGAACCGCGCTGTAATCCTCGACATCCACAACCGTCGCCACAAAGGCGTGGTTCTTCGAGGCCGCGCGGATCATCGCCGGGCCGCCGATGTCGATATTCTCGATGCAATCCTCGTAATCGGCGCCTTTCGCGACGGTGGCCTCGAACGGGTAGAGGTTCACCACCAGCAGGTCGATCGGTTCGATCCCGTGGGCGGCCATGGCCACCAGATGCTCGTCATTGTCGCGCAGTGCCAGCAGGCCGCCATGCACCTTGGGGTGCAGCGTCTTGACGCGGCCGTCCATCATCTCGGGGAAGCCGGTCACGTCGGCCACGTCGCGCACGCTCAGCCCGGCCTCGCGCAGCGCCTTCGCCGTGCCGCCCGTCGAGAGCAGCTCGACACCGCGTGCGGAAAGCGAGCGGGCAAAGTCGATCAGCCCGGTCTTGTCGGAAACAGAGATCAGGGCGCGGAGGAGGGGGACGGGTCTGGTCACGGCTGGCAGTCCTTTGTCAGAGGTCGGATTCGGGGCGGTCCGGGTCGGTGTCTCGGATTGACGCGGGGGTATCGTGTGCTTTGGCGAAGGTCCAGCCAATCTGGCACGCATAGTCAAGAACACGGGCAGAAAGCACGATTTGCTGGCTTGGGCGCGGGCGCAAACGGCCCGATTCCAGATAGACCGAGGGTTCCAGCGTCATTTCCGCGACCCCGTCATGGCGGAAGATCCATATCTCGCCCGATTTCAGCGCGACCGACACGGCGGTGCCGCCCAGATCGAGCGTGGCATCGGCCTCGGGGTGCAGGTGGAAGCGGATCTGGAACGGGATTCCGCGCAGGCCGACGCGGGCGAAGATCGTCTCGAAGCGGCGGCGGTCTTCCGGGGTCATCGCGCCAAGCGTGTCCTGCCCCGTCAGCACCGCACCATCGGGCGAGAGGGTCAGCTCGCGCACATGGGTCATGCCATGGGTCGGCGCATAGCCATTGTGCCCGGCCATGACCTGATCGCCCTCGTCGCCGTCGCGGCGCGCCCAGACCTCGGCCGGGGTTTCGTCAAGCCAGAGCGAGGGCGCGCGGCCCAGAACCGGCGCGGGTGCAAGGCGCGAGGAGGAGAACCCCTCGATCGCGAGGGTCGAGTGGCTGGCGGTGGCGCGCCCGGCGCGGTGCCATTCGCGCCCGAAGATCGCGCCCGAGCCGCAGCTGACCACCAGGGGGCGGCGGCCCGAGGTCAGCTCGAACGCCAGCGTCGCGGCATGGCCATTGGCCGAGGCCGGGCCAAGCGGCGGGCGCGCGGCGTCAAGGATCAGGCTGGTGCGGCCGCCATGCATCCGTGCAAAGCCCATCGCCAGCCCCGCGGGCATCGGGCCGCGCACCGCCGAGGCCGCCAGCGCCTGATCGAGCCGCCCCTCAAGCCCGCGCCCGCCGCCGTGAAAGCGCGCCAGGCCGCCGTCGGAATGGCGCAGCGCGCGCAGGGTGGGCACGATACGCTCGATCGCGGCGATATGTTCGGGGGCGGCCTTGCGCCCGGCGGCCTCCAGCGCGGCCTTGGCCCAGGTCAGCAGGGTCAGAACGTCCAGCAGCTCTTCGGGGTTGCGGGTGGGAATGCCGCCCTCGGCGTCGATCTGCTCGGCGCATTCGCGCGCCAGGGCCTCGGTCGCGCCGCTGGCCAGCCGCTCCATCCCGGTCAGCGAGAGGCCCGCGTAGATCAGCCCGGTAAGTGCCTCGAAGCGGGGCAACCCCGGCGAGGCCGAGCGCCAGCGTTTCGACAGGAACAGCGTCTGCTGCCCGAGCGAGCGGAAGAACCCGTCGGCTGCGGCGCGCTCCTGCCCGTTGAGCAGCAAGATCGCGTGGTTGATCCAGCGGATCAGGCGGCGTCCGGTCAGATCGGGCGTCCAGCCCGGCCCCGAGCCCGCGCCGTAACGCGCGATCCAGCCAAAGACCCAGTCTTGCGCCCGCTCGCGCGCGGCGCGGTCGCCTACGGCGGCAAGATCATCAAGCCAGATGCAGCCGTGCAGCGCCTCTTCGAAGGCCGGGTCGGGCATCGGCAGATCCCAGATCGCGACGCCGGGGCCCTCGATCAGGAAGCCCGCGAACAGGAAGTTCCCGGCGATCAACTGACGGCCGCGAGCGAAGGATCCGATGGTGCGCGGCTCGGGCTGGCTGACGAATCCGGTGGCGGGGCGGGCGCGGGCGGCGCGCAGGGCCGCGAGACGATTGAGCGCAACGCCCAACCGAGCCCGTTTCTGGCCTTTTGCCGCTCGTCCTGTCATCTGCCTGCCCGATTTTCGGGTCACCGACCCGCCCGCCCGGTTTTGCGGGCAACATAGTGAAGGGGGGCGTCTCTGTCACCGCCCGATTTCGGCTCAGGCGGTCAGGGTGGCCATGTAGAACCCGTCCATTCCGCCGCGCTCAGGCCAGTAATCGGGGCGCAGGCGCAGCCCGCCCTCGGGGGTAATCCAGGCCGAATCGATGCCGCTCAATTCCGGTGGGATAGTGCGGAGGCCGGGGTGGCGTTCGAGGGCGGCGCGGATCTGCGCCTCGCCTTCGTCAGGCAGCAGCGAGCAGGTGCAGAACACCAGCCGCCCGCCGGGTTTGAGCCAGCCAAGCGCGCGGTCGAGCAGCGCGGCTTGCAGGCCGAACAGCTCCTTGATGCTTTGGGCATCCTTGATTAGCGGAAGGTCGGGGTGACGCCGGATCGTGCCAGTGGCCGAGCAGGGCGCATCAAGCAGGATCGCGTCGAAGGGTGCCTCGGGTTGCCATTCGAGCGTATCGGCCACAACGATTCGCGCCTTCAGCCCGGTGCGAGCGAGGTTTTCCTCGATCCGTGCCGCGCGGCTTTCCGAGATGTCGAGCGCGGTCACATCAGCGCCCGCAGCCGCGAGTTGCAGCGTCTTGCCGCCGGGTGCGGCGCAGAGGTCGAGAATGTGTTCACCCGGCGTCGGGGCCAGCAGGCGGGCCGCCAGTGCGGCGGCGGCATCCTGCACCCACCATGCGCCGTCAGTGAAACCTGCCAGTTCCGAGACATGGGCGCCGGTGGGCAGGCGTAAAGAGCCGGTGGGGAGCAATTCCGCGCCAAGCGGTGCGGCCCAGTCCGTGGCATCGCCCTTGATCGAGAGGTCGATGGGGGCGCCTGCGAGATGCGCGGCCTCCATTTTCTGCACCGCGGCCTTGCCCCAGGCCGACATCAGCCTCCCGCGCAGCCAGCCCGGCAGTTCGGGCGCGGGGAGGGTGGGCCAGCGTTCGGTTTCGGCCGCGACCTTGCGCAGCACGGCATTGACGAGTCCGGCGAAGGTCTCGGTCTTGCGACCGCCCGAGCGGATCAGGGTGACGGCGGCATTGACCACGCCATGCGCGGCGCCGTGATCTTCGCAAAGCTCGACCGAGGCAAGGCGCAGGAGTGCCAGCACATCCCCCGGCGGGCGCTTGCGCAGGTGGGGTTTGAGCATCGCATCGGCGCGGGCAAGGTGGCGCAGAGTTTGCGTGGCCAGACGTTGCGCGCGGGCGCGGTCTGACGGGGGCAGTTCGGCCAGTGCCCCGGCGTTGATCTGGTCGGCGAGCGACTCGCGCGCCTCGGTAACGCCGGTGATCAGCCCGAGGGCTGCTCGCCGTGCCGGATCGGGGTTGCTCATGCCTGCGGCCCTTCGTCTTGTTCCGAATTCTCTTGCGGCCTATATCATGCCCTGACCCGAGACAAGGAAAGCGCCATGTCCGAAGAGATCCGCAAAGACCTGCCCCCCGCCGCGCAACGTGCGCTGGCCGAGGCCGAGGAGCGCCGCCGCGCCGCTAAAGCGGAAGAACTGCCGGTAGAACTGGGTGGTCGCGATGGCCCCGAGCCCGTGCGTTTCGGCGATTGGGAGAAAAAGGGCATCGCCATCGACTTCTGAGCGAAGCCGGGGGCGCTGCCCCCGGGCCCCCGAGGTATTTTCGCCAAGAAGAAAAGGCGGGTTCAGAGCCCGAGCACGTCCATCATGTCATATTGGCCGGGCTTCTTGTCCTGACCCCAGAGCGCGGCCTTGAGTGCGCCGCGGGCGAAGATAGCGCGGTCGGTGGCGATGTGGCGCAGCACGATCCGCTCGCCCGCCGTGGCGAAGAGCACGTCATGTTCGCCCACGATGTCGCCACCGCGAATGGCCGAGAAACCGATGGCGCCGTGCTTGCGCGCGCCGGTGATGCCGTCGCGGCCCGATTCGGTGTTTTCCTCAAGATCAATCCCGCGGCCCTCGGCGGCGGCGCGGCCAAGCATGAGCGCAGTGCCAGAGGGGGCATCGACTTTCTTGTTGTGATGGGCCTCGATCACCTCGATGTCCCAGTCGGCATCGAGTGCCTGGGCGACCTTGCGGGTGAGTTGGGTGAGCAGGTTGACGCCGAGGCTCATGTTGCCGGCGCGCACGATCACCGCATGGCGGGCGCAGGGTTCGAGCGCGTCGAGATGCGCCTTCTCGAAGCCGGTCGTGCCGATCACATGCACGCAGCGGGCCTGCGCGGCGATGCGGGCGAATTCAACGGTGGCCGAGGGCGCGGTGAAGTCGATCACTGCCTGGGCCTTGGAAAACGCCTCAAGCGGGTCGTCGGTGACGATGACGCCGTTGGGTTGGCCGCCCGAGACCTCGCCCAGATCGCGGCCGATCCAGGGGTGGCCCGAGCGCTCGACCGCGCCGACCAGACGTGCCTTCTCGGAGGCCGCCACGGTTGCGCACAGCATCTGGCCCATGCGGCCCGAGGCCCCGGTAATCACGATCCCCGGCAGGTCGGTCATGTCATCGCTCCCAATCTTTAGTTGCGGTTTCTTACAGCGGGACGGGCGGCTTGGCAAAGCCTCGGTTGCGCGGCGCGCGGCAAAGCACTATGTGCGGGCCATGGCAAAGAACCGCTTTCATTCGGGCGATGGCCCTTCGCAACGTCAGCTGCGCGTCGGCGAGCTGATCCGGCGCACCCTTTCGGATGTGCTGATCCGGGGAGATGTGCATGATCCGGACCTGGGCCGGATGTATATCACCGTGGGCGAAGTGCGCACCTCGCCCGACCTGAAGGTCGCTACCGTCTATGTCGCGCCCCTCGGCGGGACGCTGGGTGGCGAGGATGCCGAAGTCATGCTGAAGGCGCTGCGCCGCAATACGGCCGAGCTGCGCCATCTGGTCTCGCGTGAGCTGACGCTGAAATTCGCGCCCGAGCTGCGCTTCCGCATCGACGAGACCTTCGACCGTCTCGACGAGACGCGGCGGATGTTCTCGGACGAAACCGTCCAGCGCGACATCGCGCATCGCGACGACGGCGAAGACGACGAAGCGTAAGCGCGCGTTGACCTGTCCGCGCGGCTTTGCTAGCAGGCGCGCTCTCGCACGAAGGAGGCAGGCATGGCCCGCAAGAAGGGACGCGACATTTCCGGCTGGATCATCGTGGACAAGCCCGCGGGCGTGACCTCGACCGCCGTGGTGGGCAAGGTCCGTTGGGCGCTGGATGCGAAGAAGGCGGGCCACGCGGGTACGCTTGATCCGGCGGCGACGGGGGTGCTGGCGATTGCGCTAGGCGAGGCCACGAAAACCGTGCCCTACATCACCGATGCGATGAAGTGCTATCGCTTCCAGGTGCGTCTGGGGGCGGCGACCAATACTGATGATGCCGAGGGCGAGGTGATCGCCACCCGCGATACACGCCCGGCCGACGCCGAGATCGCCGCCGCGCTGACCGCCTTTGAGGGTGACATCATGCAGGTGCCGCCGCAGTTTTCCGCCGTGAAGGTCGAGGGTGAGCGCGCCTATGATCTGGCGCGCGAGGGCGAGGTGATGGATCTGGCCGCGCGCCCGCTGTTTGTCGAAAGCCTGACGCTGATCGCGCGCCCTGATGCTGATACGGTCGAGCTGGAGATGGTCTGCGGCAAGGGCGGCTATGTGCGCTCGATCGCGCGGGATCTGGGCGAGAAGCTGGGTTGCCTTGGGCATGTGCTCTGGCTGCGGCGGGAATGGTCGGGTCCGTTCGAGGCGGGCGAGGGGCTTAGCCTTGAGGATATCGACCGCATGGCCCGCACGCCCGAGCTTGAGGTCTGCATCAAGCCGCTCGAGATGGGGCTGGCCGATCTGCCCGAGGTGCGCGCGACGGCTGAGGGCGCGGTGCGTCTGCGCCATGGCAACCCCGGCATGGTTATCGGCAGCGCCGAGTATGGCAGCGAGGTCTGGGCGAGTTTTGACGGCCAGCCCGTCGCCGTTGGCCGCCTGATGGGCAGCGAGTTGCACCCGAGTCGGGTGTTCAATCTGTAGGCCTGCCGCTACTCTGCGCCTGTCGGGGGGAGGGGTCATGATCAGTCGTTCGCATCTCAAGGGCGATGCCCAATCCGTCGCGGTCTATTCCGATTGCGAGAGATACCGCTACCAGCTGACCCGCATCTGGCAGGAGGGCGCGCCGAAGGCGCTGTTCATCATGCTCAACCCCTCGACCGCGACCGAGGTGCAGAACGACCCCACCGTCGAGCGATGCGAGCGCCGCGCGCGGGCGCTTGGCTTTGGCGGCTTCCGGGTGACCAATATCTTTGCCTATCGCGCGACCGACCCGAAGGTGATGCGCGCGCAACCCGATCCGGTGGGGCCGGGCAATGACGCTGCCATCCGCGAGAGCCTCGATTGGGCCTCGGGGGCGGGAGATCGGGTGATCTGTGCCTGGGGCAGCCATGGCGCGCATCTGGAACGCGGCGCGGCGGTTGAGCGCCTGCTGCGCGCCACGGGGCGCGATTTGCACCACCTTGGGCTGACCAAATCTGGCGCGCCCAAGCACCCGCTTTACATCGGGTACGACCGCCAGCCCGAGCCCTGGGCGCTGTAACCGCCGCGTTAACCAATTGATAAAAAAGCCGCGCGCGTTCGGTCTTTTGCAGGGAATTCTGCGCTAAGCAATCCCCGTGGAAGAAGGGGGTGCGGTATGTTGTTTCTGACCGGAATCATGGGGCTTTTGATGGCGGGCGCGTCCCTTGCGCTGCTGCCCGACGACGTGAGCTCGGATGAGGACGAGACGCCCGAAGGGGCCGAGGACGAGGCCGGGGCCGATCTGCTGGAGGGTGGCGACACCGTCACCACGATGCCCGGTGTCGAGACGCCCGAGCGCGCGGCCTCGCCCGAGGCCACGGAGGGCAACGATATCCTGTGGGGCGATGCCGGGGATGATGTCATCGACGGGCAGAGCGGCAACGATCAGATCAACGGCTATGAGGGCGACGACCTGATCATTGGCGGTGAAGGCGACGACCGCCTGACCGGCGGCATGGGCGCCGACCAGCTGGAGGGCGGTGCGGGGAAAGACGTGCTGGCGGGCGAGGATGGCGATGACCGGCTTGACGGTGGCGCGGGGGACGATGTGCTGATGGGCGGTTTCGGGGACGACAGGCTTGCGGGCGCAGAGGGCGCCGACCGGCTGATCGGTGGCCCCGGGCAGGACCTGCTGCTTGGCGGTGCAGGGGATGATGCGCTTGAGGGCTGCGATGGCGACGATGTGTTGATCGGCGGCGCGGGTCTGGACGAGATGTTTGGCGGGGCGGGCAACGACCTGCTCGACGGGCGCGACGCGGAGACCGACTATCTGAATGGCGGCACCGGGCAGGACCGGCTGCTGGCGGGCTCGGGCGATTGGGTGTCGGGCAATGAGGAGGGCGATCTCTTCGCGCTTGGCGACTGGATCGACCCGGAGAACCCCGCCGTGCTGGCGGATTTCGAACCCGGCCTCGACCGGATCGCCCTGTTGCGCGACCCCGAAGACGACGAGGCCGCGCTGCGCATCGAACCCTCGCAAGACACGCCCGGCGCGGTTGCGATCTATCTGGGCGCGCGGCGACTGGCCGAGGTGCTGAATGCCGAAGGCCTCTCGCCCGAGGATATCTTGCTGCTCAGCCCCGAGGAATTCGCCAATCTTTAAAGGGCCTCGCGCGGCTTGCGCGGCCAGTTTTGGCTTTCCTTCAGGGCCGATTTTCCGTATATGCGCGCATCCGCCGAATCTGGCGGAGACCTATGGACCTTGCTGGACGACATCCCGGCTACGGCCCCAACCCTTTGACCGAAGGAGATCCCGATGTCGATCACCGTTGAAGACAAGAACGCCCTGATCAAGGAATACGCGACCAAGGAAGGCGACACCGGTTCGCCGGAAGTCCAGGTTGCGATCCTGACCAAGCGTATCTCGAACCTCACCGAGCACTTCAAAGAGCACAAGAAGGACAACCACTCGCGTCGTGGCCTTCTGATGCTGGTCGCTCAGCGCCGCAAGCTGCTGGACTACCTGAAGAAGAAAGAAGAAGCGCGTTACCAGTCGCTGATCCAGCGCCTCGGCATCCGCCGCTAAGAATTCCCGAAAGGGATGAAGACGCCCGTCTCGCAAGAGGCGGGCGTTTTGTTTTGGCTGCCCTCGTGTCACGATTGACAGATGGATGCCGCTAGGTAGCGTGGCTGGATATCATCCATTCAGGTATTCAAATGACACCCACACGTATTGTTGTCTCGGCGGCGGCGGTTCTCGGCTCGGCCTTCACCTTGGCTGGTCCCGTCCTTGCGGATGAGGCGCCGCTTCCCAAGCTTGGCCCTAACGCAGTCTCGGTGACCGAGGATTACGCCTTTCTGCGCACCGCCCCTGCGCCCGACTACTGGGCCTTTGCGCCCTTCGTGAAGCCGCAGTTTACCACCTCGGCCTGTTCGATCGCAGCGGTGACAGCCGCGGCGAACGGGCTGCGCGGGCTTCCGGCGAATTCGGAAGATACCGTGACCACGCAGCCCGAGATGCTCGAACTTGTCGCGCGCGCGGACTGGTCGGCGCTTTCGGCCGAGGGCGGGGACGGGGTCAAGTTCGATCAACTGACCGAGTTCACGCAGGCCGCCGTTACCGCGGCGGGGCTTGAGGGCGCGACGGTCGAGACGTTCAAGCCCGCCGACAACTCCGCCGCATCGCTTGATGCGGTGCGCCAGATGCTTGCGGCAAATGAGGAAAGCGCCTCGGACGCGCTTTTGCTCTACTTCAATCAGGGTGTGGTCACCGGCGATTGGGACGGCCCGCATGTCTCGCTGATCGGGGCCTATGACGCGGCGCAGGATCGCGTTCTGATCCTTGAGGTCGATCAGGAATGGTATGTGCCCTACTGGACGCCGACGCCTGTCCTGCTTGAGGCGATGCTCAAGCCCACCTCCGCCGAACATGGCCCGCTTGAGGGCGAAACCGGCGGATTTGTGCATATCGCGCGCTGATCCGCGTCACGAGGCAGTGAAACCCCGCCCGAAACGCTTTCGGGCGGGGTTTGGCCTTGCACAGAACGCTTTCCAAATGGGCGCGTTTCCTGTATGGCCCGCCAATCTGCGACGTGAGGCCGTGCCCCGGGCCACATGCAAAGGATAGGGGCGGCGGCAATGGGGCCGCCACGCAAACGGGAGACACGGGAAGGGCCCGTGGGTGCTCCCAGATAGGATACGCTGATGTTCAACGTTACGAAAAAATCGATCCAGTGGGGCGAAGAGACGCTGACCCTGGAAACGGGCAAGGTTGCCCGCCAGGCTGACGGCTCGGTCATCGCCACTCTGGGCGAGACCTCGGTCATGGCCAACGTGACCTTCGCCAAGGAAGCGAAGCCGGGGCAGGACTTCTTCCCGCTGACCGTGCACTACCAGGAAAAATACTACGCCGCCGGCAAGATCCCGGGCGGCTTCTTCAAGCGCGAGGCGCGCCCGTCGGAAAAAGAGACGCTGACCTCGCGTCTGATCGACCGCCCGTGCCGTCCGCTCTTCGTTCCGGGCTTCAAGCATGAAGTTCTGGTCATGGCGACCGTGCTGTCGTGCGACCTGGTCAATGACCCCGATGTCGTCGCGATGATCGCGGCCTCGGCGGCGCTGACCATCTCGGGCGTTCCGTTCATGGGTCCGATCGGTGCGGCGCGCGTCGGCTTCGTCGATGGCGAATATGTGCTGAACCCGGCCATGGATGACATGACCAAGCTGCGCGACAACCCCGAGCAGCGCCTCGATCTGGTCATCGCCGGCACCAAGGACGCCGTGATGATGGTGGAATCGGAAGCCTACGAGCTGACCGAGGCCGAGATGCTGGGCGCCGTGAAATTCGGTCACGAGCAGATGCAGCCGGTCATCGACCTGATCATCGCGCTGGCCGAAGACGCCGCCAAAGAGCCCTTCGACTTCTCGGCCCCCGATTACTCGGAGTTGTATGGCAAGGTCAAAGCCGCGGGCGAGACCGAAATGCGCGCCGCCTTCGCGATCAAGGACAAGCAAGAGCGCACCAACGCGATCTCGGCTGCCCGTGACCTGATCAAGTCGAAGCTGACCGAAGAAGATCTGGCCGATGCCAACCTCGGTTCGGCGTTCAAGAAGCTTGAATCGAGCATCCTGCGCGGCGACATCATCAACGGTGGCGCCCGGATCGACGGCCGCGACACCAAGACCGTGCGTCCGATCATCTCGGAAGTGGGTCTGCTGCCGCGCACCCACGGCTCGGCGCTGTTCACTCGTGGCGAGACCCAGGGCCTTGTGGTCACCACGCTCGGCACCGGCGATGACGAACAGATCATCGACGCGCTGAACGGCAACTACCGCTCGAACTTCCTGCTGCACTACAACTTCCCGCCCTACTCGGTCGGCGAAGTGGGCCGCGTGGGTTCGCCCGGCCGTCGCGAGATCGGCCACGGCAAGCTGGCATGGCGCGCGCTGCAGGCGGTGCTGCCGGCGGCGACCGACTTCCCCTACACGATCCGTGTCGTGTCGGAGATCACCGAGTCGAACGGCTCGTCCTCGATGGCCTCGGTCTGCGGCGGTTCGCTGTCGATGATGGATGCGGGCGTTCCGCTGAAGGCTCCGGTGGCGGGTGTTGCCATGGGTCTGATCCTGGAAGACGACGGCAAATACGCCGTTCTGACCGACATCCTGGGCGACGAGGATCACCTCGGCGACATGGACTTCAAGGTTGCGGGCACCGAAGCGGGCATCACCTCGCTGCAGATGGACATCAAGGTTGCCGGCATCACGCCCGCGATCATGGAGCAGGCCCTGGCGCAAGCCAAGGACGGCCGGATGCACATCCTGGGCGAAATGGCCAAGGCCCTCTCGGCCGGCCGTCAGGAGTTCTCGGCCCATGCCCCGCGCATCGAGACCATGCAGATTCCGACCGACAAGATCCGTGAAGTGATCGGTTCGGGCGGCAAGGTCATCCGCGAGATCGTCGAGGTCTCGGGTGCCAAGGTCGATATCAATGACGACGGCATCATCAAGATCGCGTCGGCCAATGGCGACTCGATCAAGAAGGCCTATGACATGATCTACTCGATCGTGGCCGAACCGGAAGAAGGCAAGATCTACACCGGCAAGGTCGTGAAGCTGGTCGACTTTGGCGCCTTCGTGAACTTCTTCGGCAAGCGTGACGGTCTGGTCCACGTGTCCCAGATCGCCAACAAGCGCCTGAACCACCCCAACGAGGTGCTCAAGGAAGGCCAGGAAGTGAAGGTCAAGCTGCTCGGCTTCGACGACCGCGGCAAGGTGCGCCTCGGCATGAAGATGGTCGATCAGGAAACGGGCGAAGAAATCGCGCCCGAGAAGAAAGACGAGAAGGCAGAGTAACCTTCGGCTAAAGTTTGAACGAACTGAAAGTCCCGGGCAATCGCCCCGGGACTTTCTTATTGTCGGCCTCGCCAAATGATTTGGGAAGCAAGCAATGGTGTCACCTGTGGCGGTGATCCAGGAAGGCCACTACGGTTTCCTCCAGCGCCCCGGCTAGGAAGATTCCACGACGTGATCCATTCCTTCGTCAGAAAGCCAGCCTGCCAGTTATCCTGAGATGTACCACCGTCATTATTGCTGAGCAGTCGAAGCCTGATTGCAGCGCGAAGTGGCCAGAGCATTTACCGGCCTCGCGGTTGTATCTCACGCCGTCGTCGTGGTGTTGATCCGCTAGGAGATGACGTGGCGGCTCTAGTTGTCGAGGATGGTCTAGAGATAGAATCAACCACTGCCGATAACCTTCAGGTGGGTAACGTCGGTCTAAAAGAGTTGGCGCGGTCTCCCGGTCTACTGGCGGAACTCTGCGCCGCCTCGATGGCCACGAAGGCCGGGATGGCAACCAGATCATGCGCCTTCAGTGCCTTGAAGTTGCTGCCTTTGGGAACGAGGGGGCGTTTTGCATTGGTGAACGGGACCGCCTGCCGAAGCGAATTCAGCGCAAAACCGTTAGAGACCTTCGCAAGCGCGGGCTAAATTGCGAGGGCAAGGCCATGCGATTAGCCGTGCTCAGGCTAATGACATTTCAAGGCCCCGGCGTATGACTGCGGGGCCTTGCCTGGCTGACAGCCCTTGCGATCAGGCGGGCTTTTTCACAAAGCGCAGGTAGGGCAGCTTGACGTCCACCTCACCGAATTTCGCCTTGGCATCGTCGGTCGAGACCGAGAGCGCGACGATGACGTCCTGACCAGGCTTCCAGTTGGCCGGGGTGGCGAAGGGCACGCCGTCGGTCGCCTGAACGGCGTCGAGCGCGCGCAGGATCTCGGCGAAGTTGCGGCCCACCGACATCGGGTAGATCATCATCAGGCGGACCTTCTTGTCGGGGCCGACGATGAACACGGTGCGCACGGTGGCCGAGTGCGCCGGCGTGCGGCCATCGGGCAGATAGGCGTCTGCGGGCAGCATGTCATAGGCTTTCGACACGGCAAGCGAGGTGTCGTCGATGATCGGGAAGTTGGCCGGTGCGCCCGCGAAGGCCTCGATATCGGCCTTCCATTTCACATGCTCTTCGACCGAGTCCACCGACACGCCGATGACCTTGGTGTTGCGCTTCTCGAACTCGGAGGCAAGCTGCGCGACGGCGCCGAATTCGGTAGTGCAGACCGGCGTGAAATCTTTCGGGTGCGAGAACAGGATGGCGTAGCTGTCCCCGATCCAGTCGTGGAAATTGATCTCGCCGGCGGTGGAGTCAGCGGTAAAGTTTGGGGCAACATCGTTGATACGCAGGGCCATTTCATTCTCCGGTCGGTAAGTATGTCGAGCAGCCATATAGGCGCTTTGGGCAAGGCCTGCCAGACGGGTGCGCCATTTTGCGCAGGGCTTTTCCAATGCGTCACCTTGCCCTTACCGCGACACGATGCCACGCTGCGCGCCAACAGGAGGTTTCCATGATCGAAAAGCGCGATTTCTACATCAACGGCGCATGGGTCGCCCCGGCTGAGGCACGTGACTATCACGTCATCGACCCGGCTACCGAGGATCCCTGCGCGGTGATCTCGCTTGGTGCGCGCGCCGACACCGAGGCGGCGGTTGCCGCGGCCAAGGCCGCCCTTCCCGCATGGCGCGCCACCGCGCCCGAGACTCGTCTGGCCTATGTCGAGAAGATCCTGGCGATCTACGAGGAGCGGTTCGAGGAAATGGCGCAGGCCATCAGCCTCGAGATGGGCGCCCCCATTGATCTGGCCCGCAAGGAGCAGGCCTCGTCCGGCACCTGGCATATTTCGAACTTCATCAAGGCGGCGAAGGGTTTCGAATGGGTCCACCCGCTTGGCGATGGCACCCCCGGCGCGATGATCGCCTATGAGCCGATCGGTGTTGTCGGACTGATCACGCCGTGGAACTGGCCGATGAACCAGGTCACGCTCAAGGTCATTCCGGCGTTGATCGCGGGCTGCACGATGGTGCTCAAACCCTCGGAAGAGGCGCCGCTGTCCTCGATGCTCTTTGCCGAGTTCATTGATCAGGCGGGTGTGCCTGCGGGCGTGTTTAACCTGGTGAACGGCGATGGCGTTGGCGTGGGCTCGCAGCTTTCGTCGCACCCGGATATCGCGATGATCTCCTTCACCGGCTCGACCCGCGCGGGCAAGGCGATCTCGATCGCCGCCGCCGAGACGCTCAAGCGCGTCTGCCTTGAGCTGGGGGGCAAGGGCGCGAACCTGATTTTCGCCGATTGCGATGAGAAGGCCGTCAAGCGCGGGGTGCGCCACATGTTCGAGAACACCGGGCAGTCGTGCAACGCCCCAAGCCGGATGCTGGTCGAGCGCAGCTATTACGAGAAGGCGCTGGAAATTGCCGCGCAGACCGCCGCCGAAACCCGCGTGGCCAACCCGCGCGAGGAAGGCCGCCACATCGGCCCGGTCATCAACAAGGCGCAGTTCGAGAAGATCCAGGGCCTGATCGAGTCCGGTATCAAGGAAGGCGCGCGGCTGATCGCGGGTGGTCTTGGCCGCCCCGAGGGGCTGAACAAGGGCTACTATGTCCGCCCGACGATGTTCGCCGATTGCACCCCCGAGATGACCATCGTGCGCGAGGAAATCTTCGGCCCGGTGCTGTCGATCATGCCCTTCGACACCGAGGAAGAGGCCGTCGCGCTGGCCAATGACACGCCCTACGGCCTGACGAACTATGTCCAGAGCATGGACGGTGCGCGCCGCAACCGACTGGCGCGGGCGCTCAATGCCGGGATGGTGCAGATGAACGGGCAAAGCCGTGGCGCGGGCGCGCCCTTCGGCGGCATCGGCGCCTCGGGCCTTGCGCGCGAGGGTGGCCGCTGGGGCATCGAAGAGTTCTGCTGCGTCAAGTCGATCGGCGGTTGGGCCGAGTAAGCAGGCCCGAGCACTTGAAACGGCGGTGGCAGGCTCCGCCGCCGTTTTCGTTTCGGGCAGGCTTCGGGTTGCCCTTTGGCCGGGGCCGGGCCAGTATCGCGCCGATCAAAGGAGACGCCCATGACCTTCACCCTCGCCACCTGGAACATCAACTCGGTCCGCCTGCGCGAGTCGCTGGTGTGCAAGCTGATGGAAGAGGAGGCGCCCGACGTCCTTTGCCTTCAGGAATGCAAGAGCCCGGTCGAGAAGATCCCGCTCGAGCGGTTCCGTGCGCTTGGCTACAACTGGATCGTGGCGCGCGGGCAAAAGGGCTACAACGGTGTGGCGATCCTGTCGAAGCTGCCCCTGACCGAGGCGGGCGGCGAGGATTACGCCAATCTGGGTCATGCCCGCCATGTCGCAGGTCGGCTTGAGAATGGCGTGACGATCCACAACTTCTACGTTCCGGCGGGTGGTGACATTCCCGATCGCGCGCAGAACGAGAAATTCGGCCAGAAGCTCGATTTTCTGACCCACATGCGTGACGATTTTCATGCCGCCAGGCCGCAGAAGTCGATCCTTGTGGGCGATCTGAACATCGCCCCGCGCGAGGATGACGTCTGGAACCACAAGCAACTGCTCAAGATCGTCTCGCACACGCCGATCGAGATCGAACACTTGGCGCAAACGCAGGATGCGGGCGCGTGGGTCGATGTGACCCGCAAGGACATCCCCGAGGGGCTTTTGTATTCCTGGTGGTCCTATCGCGCGGCCGATTGGGACGCGGCGGACAAGGGCCGCAGGCTCGATCACGTCTGGGCCACGCCCGATGTCGCCAATGCTTCGCATGGCAGCCGCGTGCTGCGCGCCGCCCGCGGGTGGGAGCAGCCCTCGGACCACGCGCCGGTCTTCGCGACCTTCGATCTGTGAGACATTTCCGCCCGGCCCCTTGGCGCGGCGCCCTTGCGCGCGCATATAGGGGACAACCGAATCCGAGAGGATAAGCACATGTTTGGTACCGACGCGAAACCCGCCCATTCCGAGTTCGTCAAGGACGTGACCGAAGCCAACTTCATGGCCGAGGTCGTCGACAAGTCGATGGCCGTCCCGGTGATCGTCGATTTCTGGGCGCCTTGGTGCGGCCCCTGCCGCCAGCTTGGCCCGGCGCTTGAGGCGGCGGTGAACGACGCCAAGGGCAAGGTCGTCATGGTCAAGGTCAATGTCGACGAAAACCAGATGATTGCAGGCCAGATGCGGGTCCAATCGATCCCGACGGTTTATGCCTTCTGGCAGGGCCAGCCGGTCGATGGTTTCCAGGGCGCGCTGCCTGCCTCGGAATTGAAGAAGTTTGTCGAGAAGCTGTCGGCCATGGCCGGGGATGGCGGTCTGGCCGATGCCGTTGCCGCCGCCGAGGAGATGCTGGCCGAGGGTGCTGCCGTCGATGCCGCCGAGACCTTCGCCGCAATCCTTGAGGAAGACCCCGAGAATGCCGAGGCCTATGGCGGACTGATGCGCGCGCATCTGGCGCTTGGCAATCTTGAGCAGGCCGAACAACTGCTGGCCGCCGTGCCCGCAAAGATCGCCACCGCCGCCCCGGTCGAAGCCGTGCGCGCGCAAATCGCGCTGACGCGTCAGGCGGAGAAAGCCGGGCCGCTCGATATCCTCAAGGCGGCGGTTGAGGCCGATCCCAACGATCATCAGGCGCGTTTCGACTATGCGCAGGCGCTCCATGCGGCAGGGCAGGTCGAAGAGGCCGTCGATCAGCTGCTTGATCTGTTCCGTCGCGACCGCGAATGGAACGAGGGCGCTGCAAAGACGCAGCTTTTCACCATTTTCGACGCGCTCAAGGCCAACGATCCGATCGCGGTCAAGGGTCGTCGTCGGCTCTCGTCGATGATATTTGCCTGAACGGAACGGCGGGCTATGTGATGCGCATGATCAAGCCCGGCGACCTGCCCGAAACCATTCCCCTTTTCCCGCTGACCGGGGCGCTTTTGCTGCCCCGGGGCCGCCTGCCGCTGCATATCTTCGAGCCGCGCTACCTGCAAATGCTCGAAGATTGCATGAAAACGCGCGAGCGGCTGATCGGCATGATCCAGCCTTGCCGTTGCCCCGGCGGGGCCAAGCGGCTTAGCACCATTGGCTGTGCCGGGCGCCTGACGGGTTTTTCCGAGACCGAGGACGGGCGCTACATGATCACCCTGTCAGGGATCTCGCGCTTCAAGGTTTGCGAGGAACTGGAGGGATTTACCCCCTATATCCGCGCACGGGTGAACTGGGCGCCGTTTGCGCGCGACATCGGCCTGGCCGAACATGATCCGGGCTTCGACCGCCCGCCATTCATGGATCTGCTGTGCCGCTATTTCACCGCGCAGGGGCTGGATACCGACTGGGACACGCTGAAGGACGCCGAGGATGAGCTGTTGCTCAACACGCTCTCGATGCTGCTGCCGCTCGACCCCGAGGACAAGCAGGCGTTGCTTGAGGCGCCCGACCTGACCACACGGCGCGAAACCTTGGTGACCCTGATGGAATTTTCGCTGCGTGGTTGCGGCGAGGAGGGCCTGCAATGAGCGATGCAAAATCCCTGTTCGAACGCCGGATGCTTGAGGCGCTGGTCTGCCCCGTGACCCACACTACCCTGCATTACGATGCCGAGCGGCAGGAACTGGTCTCGAAATCCGCGCGGCTGGCCTTCCCGATCCGCGGCGGCATCCCGATCATGCTGGTGGATGAGGCGCGCGCGCTCGACTAAAGCGCGCGTCCCTGTAGCAGGCGTGGCAGCGGCCCCGATAGCCCGGCGGCCTGCCGCATGAAGCCCTGACGCAGGCCGGGAATGGCCTGAACGATCCCCATGCCAAGGTCACGCCCCGCGCGCAGGATCAGGTTATCGTTCGAGAAAAGCTTGTTCACCGCATCCATGCCAAGCGCGAGCGCAGTCGAGTCAAACCGCCGCCAGCCCTGGTAACGCTCAAGCACGTCGATGGCTCCGATATCCTCGCCGCGCCGCATCGCCTCGACCAGCACCTCGGCCAGGGCGCCCACATCGCGCAGCCCAAGGTTCAGGCCCTGCCCGGCGATCGGGTGCACCCCATGCGCCGCATCCCCGATCAGCGCCACGCGCGGCGCCACATAGGCGCGCGCCAGCGTCAGGTTCAGCGGATAGCTGAAGCGCGGCCCGGCCAGTTCGATCTTGCCCAGGAAATCGCCGAAACGCGGGCGCAGCACCGCGAGGAAATCCTCGTCCGAGAGCGCGGCGATGGTGCGCGCGTTCTCATCCGTTTCGCTCCAGACGATGGACGAGCGGTTGCCCGTCAGCGGCAGGATCGCGAGCGGTCCGGACGTCATGAAGAACTGATGGGCGATGCCATGATGCGGTTTTTCATGCGCGATGGCGGCAACCAGCGCGGTCTGCCCGTAACCCCAACCCTCGCGGGTGATGCCCGCGCGCTCGGCCACGCCCGAACGGCGCCCATCCGCGCCGACCAGCAGCCGTGCGGTCATGACGCGGCCGTCGGACAGCGTGACAGCGATGCCGCCGGGCTGCACCTCTTGCGCGGTGACAGAGGTGGCCGGGATCAGCGTGATTTGCGGCGCGGCCTCCATCGCATCCAAGAAGGCGCGGTAGAGAAAGCGATCCTCAAGCATGTAGCCCACGGGGGACTGATCAAGCTCACGCGCGTCGAAATGCAAGAAGAGCGGCGCGGCACCCTCGCCGGGGCGCCCGTCGGCGGCCTTGACCTCCATCATCGGCTGCGCTTGCGCCGCGACCGCAGGCCAGACGCCAATCGCGCGCAAAAGTCTCTGCGAGGCCAGCGCCAGCGCATAGGCGCGCCCGTCGAAGGCGTCCTCGGCGCGCTGGCGCGCGGGGGCGGCGTCAATCACGGTGACACGAAGGCCGGCCTGGGCCAGCGCAAGGGCAAGCGCGGGGCCGTTCAGCCCGCCGCCCGCGACGATGATATCTGAATCGTATTTCATGCCCGCTACTATGGCGTGACGCGCGGGATTGTCCATGCGCAGCCTTGTCGCTAGCCTCACCGAAAACGGAGGTCGGCATGGATCGGTTCGCAAGCGCAGTTGAGCAGGGGCAGGCCATCGGAGCGGGCAAGCTTTGCCCCGTCGATCTGGCCGAGGCCTATCTGGAGGCTGCTGCCGGCGCGCCCGATGTCTATGCGCGGCTCACCCCCAAGCGCGCCCGGGCTGAGGCGATGGCCGCGCGCTCGCGCGCCAAGAACGGCACACGGCGCGGGCCGCTCGATGGGGTCAGCCTGAGCTGGAAGGATCTTTTCGACAGTGCGGGCGTGGCGACCGAGGCGGGCTCGCGTCTGCTGGAAGGCCGCATCCCCGAGGAAGACGCCGAGGTGCTGGCCCGCGCGACGCTGGCGGGCTCGGTCTGTCTGGGCAAGACGCATATGACCGAATTGGCTTTTTCCGGCCTTGGCGTGAACCCGATGACGGCGACGCCGCCCAATGCGATCCGCCCCGAACTCGCGCCGGGGGGCTCAAGCTCGGGAGCGGCGGTGTCGGTGAAACTCGGGCTGGCGGCAGGGGCGATCGGCTCGGATACCGGGGGCTCAGTGCGTATTCCCTCCGCGTGGAACGATCTTGTTGGCCTCAAGACGACGCATGGCCGGGTTTCAGCCCGCGGGGTGGTGCCGCTCTGCCGCCGGTTCGATACCGTCGGGCCCTTGGCGCGCACGGTGGCCGATTGCGCGGCGCTGCTGGCGCTGATCGAGGGAGGCAAGGCCGCCGATTTGCGCGGCGCCGATCTGAAAGGTGCGCGGCTTCTGGTGCTGGAGGGGCTGCCTTTCGATGCCGCGCGCGAGGCGCCGGTGCGCGGATTTGAGGCGGCAGTGGATCGTCTGGCCCGCGCGGGCGCGCGGATCGAGCGGCGCGCGCTGCCGATGGTGAAGCCCGCCATGGACCTGTCGGGGATCCTTTTCGCGCCCGAGGCTTACGGCATCTGGAAGGACGTGATCGAGGCCGCCCCCGCAAAGATGTATCCGGTCATCCTTGAGCGTTTCCGCACCGGGGCTGCGGCTCTGGCGGCGGATTACATCGCTGCGTGGGAGGCGCTTGATGCCTATCGTGCCGCCTATCTGGCCGAGACCGCGGAATATGACGCGGTTCTGGTGCCGACCGCGCCGATCCTGCCGCCCGATGCGAAACGCTTGCTCACCGATCCCGCCTATTTCGCCGCCGAGAACCTTCTGGCGCTGCGCAACACGCGCATCGGCAATATCTTCGGCCTTTGTGCGCTGACCCTGCCCACGGGCGAGCCGATGTGCGGCCTCTCGCTGATGGCCGCGCCCATGGCCGAGGAGCGCCTGCTGCGGCTTGGCGCCGCTGCCGAAGCCGCGCTTGGCTGAAAAGACACAATTGCGAATCCCCGCCCGCGCGAACCCCGCGCTTTTTCTGGACGGATCGGGCGCGGTTTTGTAACCTGTTGATCAAACGGGGCGAAACGACCCCGATACATGAGGCAATTATGGCGTTTCCCGAGCGGTTCTCGAACCTGCCCGAATATGCGTTTCCGCGTTTGCGGACGCTTCTCGATTCGCACGCTCCGGGCGGCGAACCCATTGCCATGACCATTGGCGAGCCGCGCCACGCCATGCCCGATTTCGTCGGGCCGATCCTTGCGCAAAACCTTGCGGAATTTGGCAAATACCCCGCCAATGACGGCACGCCCGAGTTGCTTTCGACGATCTCGGCCTGGCTCAAGAACCGCTACCGCGCCGATGTCGCGCCCGAGCGGATCATGGCGCTGAACGGCACGCGCGAGGGGCTGTTCAACGCGGCCGTGGCGCTGTGCCCCGAAACCAAGAACGGCGCGAAACCCATCGTGCTGATCCCAAACCCGTTCTATCAGGTCTATGCCGTGGCCGCCGCCACTGTGGGCGCCGAGGCGGTGTTCGTGCCCGCGACCGAGGCCACGGGTTTCCTGCCCGATTACGCGGGCCTGCCCGCCGAGGTGCTGGACCGCACCGCCATCGCCTATCTGTGCTCGCCCGCCAATCCGCAGGGCGCGGTTGCATCGCGCGACTATCTCAAGACCCTGCTCGCGCTGGCCGAGAAGCACGATTTCCGCATCTTCGCCGACGAATGCTATTCGGAACTGTGGCGGACCGAGCCGCCGCCCGGCGCGCTCGAAGTGGCCAATGACGAGGGTTCCGACCCCGAGCGCGTGGTGGTCTTCCACTCGCTCTCGAAACGCTCGAATCTGCCCGGGCTGCGGTCTGGCTTTTGCGCGGGCGGGGTGGAGTGCATCCGCCGCATCCGCCAGTTGCGCGCCTATGCCGGTGCGCCGCTGCCGTTGCCGATCCAGCGCGTCTCCGAGGCCGCCTGGGCCGATGAGGCGCATGTGATCGAGAACCGCGCGCTTTACGCCGAGAAATACGCGCTTGCCGAAGAGATCTTTCAGGGAGTGAACAGCTTCCGCCTGCCCGATGGCGGGTTCTTCCTGTGGCTGCCCGTCGAGGATGGCGAGGAAGCGGCGCTGAAACTGTGGCGCGAGACGGGGGTGCGGGTGCTGCCCGGTGCATACCTCTCGCGCGAGGTCGAGGGGTTCAACCCCGGCAAGGGATATATCCGGGTGGCCTTGGTCGCCCCAAAAGAAGAAACGCGGCGCGGGCTGATCAAGCTGCGCGACTGCCTCTATGCGTGAGGACAGGTAAAGATGGCATCCTATCAGGTGAGACAGCGCGACCCCCTTCTGGACCAGAACACGCAGGCGATCCTTGAACGCCGCGGCAAGGAACTGGTCGGCGCGGTGCTGATTTTTGCCGGGGTTCTCGTGGCGATGCTGCTGGGCAGCTACTCCCCCGAAGACCCGAGCTGGATGGCCGCCTCGGAAGAGCCGGTGCAGAACTGGCTTGGCCGGATCGGCGCGGGTATCGCCTCGCCGCTGGTGGTGATCGTCGGGCGCGGGGCGTGGCTGTTGCCGCTTGGCCTTTGGGTCTGGGGCGCACGGTTCGTCAGCCATCGCGGCGAGGAACGCCTGAGCCAACGCGCGGTTCTTCTGCCGATCGCTGTGGCCGTGGCCTCTGTCTATGCGGCGCTGCTGGTGCCGCCTGCCGACTGGGGCCAAGCATTCGGTCTGGGCGGGCATTTCGGCGACATGATCGCAGGCTCGCTTCTGGGGATCTCGCCGGTGTCGGGGACAGTCGGGCTGAAACTGCTTTCGCTGGTGCTCGCGGTGCTGACCATCGCTGTGTCGTCCTTCGTGCTGGGCTTTGATCGCGCCGAATGGGGCATGATCGCGCGCTTCCTGATGCTGGGCACGGTGGCGGCCTATGCCGGGCTGATGACCATGCTGGGCAAGGGCGCTTCGGCCTCGGTCCGTGCCGCGCAAACGGCAAGCGAACGCGCGCGCCAGCGCCGCGCTGCTGCTGCCGAGCGCGCCGACGATTACGCCACTTGGTCCGCGCAACAGGCCTGGGCGGCCGAGCCGCCGCTGGCCGCGACGCCCGAGCGCGGATCGCTTCTGTCGCGCATCCGTCGCGCGCAGGACAATGAGCCGCTGATCGACCCGGATGATCTGGAGCCCGAACTTTTCGAGCGCCAGCGCGACTGGCAAGGCGCCGGGGCCGCACCTTCGGAAGACCGTATTCGCGCCCGCATCGCCGAGGCGGTGAAGACCCGCGCGGCGACCGCCGCGCCCATCCCTGCCGCGCCCGCGGCACCGCTGCGCGCCGAAGCGCGTATCGAAGAGGCGCCCGCCGCGCCTCCCGCGCCCGCCTCGGTTCTGGCTGCGGTGGCCGCGCGCCTTGCGCGCGGGCCGAAGCCGCTGGTTGCCGCAAACCGCCCGTCGGCGCACGCCCTGCGCGCAGAACCCCCGCTGCAAGCCAAGCCCCGCTTCATGCCGGGCAAGGTGCAGGTGCCTCAGCCGCATTTCGAGCAGGGTGACAGCCCGATCCTGACGTTCGATACGCCCGCCGCGCCGCAGTTCGAGCCCTTCGATATCGACCTCGACATGGACGAGGCGCATTTCTCGGCGCCCGAGATGGATGCCGAAAGCCAGGATTGGGACGATACCGCAGATTACGACGACGGTTTTGCCGAGATCGACGATGAAATCCCGCCCGCGCCGCGCATGGAACTGAACCGCCAGGTGATCCCGCAAGCGCCCGAACGCCGCGTGGTGATGCCGGTCAAGAAGGCGCCCGCGCCCTCGAAACAGGCGATGGCCGAGGCTCAGCCCACGCTGCGCTTCGAGGCGCCCCAGCACCCCGCCTATGAGGTGCCGCCGCTGTCGCTGCTGACCAACCCGACGACGATCCAGCGCCACTCGCTGTCCGACGAGGCGTTGGAAGAAAACGCGCGGATGCTGGAAAACGTGCTCGACGATTACGGCGTGAAGGGCGAGATCGTCTCGGTTCGCCCCGGCCCCGTGGTCACGATGTACGAACTCGAACCCGCGCCGGGTCTGAAGGCCAGCCGCGTGATCGGCCTGGCCGATGATATCGCACGCTCGATGTCGGCGCTGTCGGCGCGTGTCTCGACCGTGCCGGGCCGCTCGGTCATTGGCATCGAACTGCCCAACGCCCACCGTGAAAAGGTCGTGCTGCGCGAGATCCTCGCCGCGCGCGACTTCGGCGACTCGAACCTGCGCCTGCCGCTCGCGCTCGGCAAGGATATTGGCGGTGAGGCGGTCGTCGCCAACCTCGCCAAGATGCCCCACCTGTTGATCGCCGGGACGACCGGCTCGGGCAAGTCGGTGGCGATCAACACGATGATCCTGAGCTTGCTCTACAAGCTTTCGCCCGACGAATGCCGGTTGATCATGATCGACCCCAAGATGCTGGAACTCTCTGTCTATGACGGCATCCCGCATCTGCTGAGCCCCGTTGTGACCGACCCAAAGAAAGCCGTCGTCGCGCTGAAATGGGTCGTGGGCGAGATGGAAGAGCGCTATCGCAAGATGTCCAAGATGGGCGTGCGCAACATTGAGGGCTACAACGGTCGCGTCAAAGAGGCACTGGCCAAGGGCGAGCTGTTCAAGCGCACCGTCCAGACCGGCTTTGACGAGGAAACCGGCGAGCCGATCTTCGAGACCGACGAGTTCCAGCCGCAGCCCTTCCCCTATATCGTCGTCATCGTCGACGAGATGGCCGACCTGATGATGGTTGCGGGCAAGGAAATCGAGGCCTGTATCCAGCGTCTGGCGCAGATGGCGCGTGCCTCGGGCATCCACCTGATCATGGCCACGCAGCGCCCCTCGGTCGACGTCATCACCGGCACGATCAAGGCCAACTTCCCCACCCGGATCTCGTTCCAGGTGACCTCGAAAATCGACAGCCGCACCATTCTGGGCGAGCAGGGCGCCGAGCAGCTTCTGGGCATGGGCGATATGCTTTACATGGGTGCCGGGTCGCGCATCACCCGTATCCACGGGCCGTTCGTCAGCGACGAAGAGGTCGAGGAGATCGTGAACCACCTCAAGTCCTTCGGGCCGCCGGAATATATGTCGGGCGTGGTCGATGGGCCGGATGACGAGGTCGCCAGCGATATCGACCAGGTCCTGGGCCTTGGCGGTAATACCGATGGCGAGGATGCGCTCTATGATCAGGCCGTGGCGATCGTGATCAAGGATCGCAAATGCTCGACCTCCTATATCCAGCGCAAGCTGGGCATCGGCTACAACAAGGCCGCGCGCCTGGTGGAGCAGATGGAGGACCAAGGCGTTGTCAGCTCAGCCAACCACGTCGGCAAGCGCGAGATCCTTGTGCCCGAGCAGTAAGCCCGCAGGAACGTGATGAAAGCCCCGCCGATCGTGATCCGGCGGGGCTTTTTCATTTTCCGCAGCGCGGATAAATTCGGGCGTATGAACATGCTTCGCTTCGCCCTCGCGCCCGTTCTCGCCCTCGCATTCGCGGTTCCCGCGTTTGCCGAGAAAATCCCGCTGAATGAGATCTCGCGCTACCTGAACGACTTGCAGACCGCGCAGGCCGATTTCACGCAGGTGAACGCGGATGGCTCGATCTCGACCGGTAAGATCTTCATCAAGCGACCGGGGCGGGTGCGGTTCGAATATACCTCGGACAAGACGCTGGTTTTGGCGAGCGCGGGGCAGGTGGCGATCTTCGACCCCAAGTCGAACTCGGGCCCCGAGCAATACCCGCTGTCGAAAACCCCGCTGAACCTGATCCTGGCAGAGAACGTAGATATGGCGCGTGAAAAGATGGTGGTGGGCCACAGCGCCGACGACAAGACCACGCGCGTCGTGGCTCAGGACCCCGAGCACCCGGAATATGGCTCGATCACGCTGGTCTTTACCGAAAAGCCGACCGAGCTGCGTCAGTGGATCATCACCGATGACAGCGGCGCTCAGACCACGGTCATCCTTGGCGATCTGACCAAGGGCGTCGATCTGGGCTCGGCGATGTTCAACATCGTCGTCGAAAGCAACCGCCGGAAGTAAGCCTTACTTGCCGCAGGCGTCCAGTTGCGCGCGGTACATCTGCGCGCGGGCCTCGACCTGATCGGCCACCGCGAGCAGCCAGCCCTTGGAATTGTGGCTGCCATTGGCATAACCCGAGCGCCCTTCGTGATAGGCCAGATACTGGTTGCGCGCATCGTATTTCGAGATCCCGAGACGCGCGCTGGTGCCGTCCATGTACCAGCCCATGAAATCGCTCGCGTCCTGGAACTTGTTGCGTCTGGCGCTGCGGCGGTTCGTGGCCTCGCGGTAATCGTCCCAGGTGCTGTCGATCGCCTGGCTGTAACCATAGGCCGAACTTTGGCGCCCGAGCGGGATGATCCCCAGGGCAAAGCGATGCGGTGTCTTGGCGTTGCCAATGAACTTCGATTCCTGGTGGATCGTTGCCATCTGCACATGAATCGGCACGCCCCAGCGGGACTCGGTCTTACGCATGGCCGCGTAATACGAAGGCTTCTCGCGCGCCAGAAGGCAGGCGTTGTCCAGATTTCGCGGTGCCCGCGAGTCGCCACCACCACATGCCGCAACAAGCAGCACGATGGCCAGTTTCAGGATGTTCTTCATGACTGCTCTTTTGCCGTTTGGCTTATTTGTCGATATTTTACGGGATTTCGTCGAAAGGGGAAATCACAAAGCGCCGAAGGGGCCGCAAAAGCGGACTGTCGGGCAGAAGGCCACAGATTGTTTCCAGCCAAATTGTGGCGAAATTGTGGACATAAGATGGAGTTAGGCGTTAGGTGGATCTATGGGTGCCATCATGTACAAGACTCACGCCAAGTATCATATCGGCCAGATCGTCCGTCACCGGAAGCATCCGTTCCGGGGTGTGATCTTCGATGTGGACGCGATGTTCTCGAACACGCAGGAATGGTATGATGCCATTCCCGAAGAAAGCCGCCCGTCCAAGGAACAGCCCTTTTACCACCTTCTGGCCGAGAATGACGACAGCTACTATGTCGCCTATGTTTCCGAGCAGAACCTGATGGCGGATTACTCGGGGGAGCCGGTCGAGCATCCCGATCTGCCCGACCTTTTCGGCGACTTCACGGATGGTCGCTATCCGCTCCAGTTTCATCTGAACTGAGCGCCTGAAGCGGCAGGCGGAAGGTCAGAAGGTTGCGCCCGCCCTCACGGTGGTAGCCCAGATCCTCCGCCAGATCCCGGATCAGAAACCAGCCAAAACCGCCCTCGGGCAGATCCTCGGGCGCCGGGCGCGACGGCCCGCCGTCCCACAGATGATCAAGGCACCGCGCGGGCAATTCAACGCCATCGTCGCTGACCGAACAGATCATGCTGCACCGGTCGCGCACCATCGACAGCGTGATCGTTCCGGTCTCATCGGCGCCATAGCCATGCTCGACGATATTGTTGAGCACCTCTGCAAGAACCAGTTCCAGCGTGCCCGCCTCATCCTCGCTCATCTGCCGGGCAAAGCGCGCGCGTGTCGCGCAAAGCGCCGCACGGACCGAGAGCGGGTCAGCCAGAAAACTCAGGTGAAAGACCTGCGCGGTGCCGCGTTTCGACCGCGTCTCGGTCAGGCTTCGACGTTCAGCCAGCATCCCGCAGCCCCTCGGCCAGCGCGGCATCGACATCGGCATGGATCGGGAAAACGGTATCCATCCGCGTCAGGTGGAACACTTTCTCGACATTGGGGGTCAGGCCCGCCAGTTCCAGCCGCCGCTCGGGCGCAAGCGATTTCATCACCGCGACCACCGCGCCAAGCCCCGAGCTGTCCAGGAACACCACGCGCGAAAGATCCAGCACGACCCGGGCCGAGGCGGGGGCGGTTTCCTCGCGCATCCGGTCCTTGAAACGGATCGCCACGGCGGCATCCAACCGGTCTTCCTCGACCCGAATGATCAAAGTGTCGCTACGTAACTTTGCGGTCAGGTTCATTTGGGCCTCCGGCGCAGGTGCAGTTGTGGCAACACTATCGGCGAATACTTACCATTCCGTATTCGAGGGATGGCTTTCTTGAGGGAGGAAAGAATGACCGAAGTCGTGATCGTCGGGGCCGCGCGGACACCCATGGGTGGGATGCAGGGGGCATTTTCGGGCCTGACAGCACCAGAACTCGGCGGGGCGGCAATCGCTGCCGCGCTCTCCCGTGCAGGCGTCGCGACCGAGCGGGTCGAAGAGCTGCTGATGGGTTGCGTGCTGCCTGCGGGGCAGGGGCAGGCCCCGGCGCGCCAGGCGGGCTTTGCCGCAGGACTGCCGCAGGACGTTCCGGCAACGACGCTGAACAAGATGTGCGGCTCGGGGATGAAGGCCGCGATGATGGGCTATGACCAGATTCGCGCGGGCGGGGCGGGGCTGATGGTCGCGGGCGGCATGGAAAGCATGACCAATGCGCCCTACCTGCTGCCCAAGATGCGCGGCGGCGCGCGGCTCGGCCATACGCAGGTGATCGACCATATGTTCCTCGACGGGCTCGAGGATGCCTATGACAAGGGCCGCCTGATGGGCACCTTCGCCGAGGATTGCGCGCAGGCCTTCCAGTTCACCCGCGAAGAGCAGGACGGCTACGCGCTCGCCTCGCTGACCCGCGCGCTAGAGGCGCAGAAATCGGGTGCCTTCGACGCCGAGATCGTCTCGGTCTCGGTTCCCGGAAAAGGCGGTGCAACCGATGTTGGCATCGACGAACAGCCCGGCAATGCGCGCCCCGACAAGATCCCGCATCTCAAACCCGCCTTCCGCAGGGACGGTACGGTGACAGCCGCCAACTCCTCTTCGATCTCGGACGGAGCGGCCGCGCTGGTACTTGCCTCGGCCGAACTGGCCGCCGCCGAAGGCCTGCCCGTGCGGGCGCGCATCCTGGGCCACGCAAGCCACGCCCAGGCCCCGGCCGAGTTCCCCACCGCCCCCGTGCCCGCCGCCGAAAAGCTGCTCAAGCGCCTCGGCTGGACGGTCGAGGACGTGGACCTGTGGGAGGTGAACGAGGCCTTCGCCGTCGTACCCATGGCGTTCATGCGCCGCATGGGCCTGCCGCATGATAAGGTTAACGTGAACGGCGGCGCTTGCGCGCTTGGCCACCCGATCGGCGCCTCGGGCGCGCGGATCATCGTCACGCTCCTGCACGCGCTCGAAGCACGCGGCCTCAAGCGTGGTATCGCCGCGATCTGTATCGGCGGCGGCGAAGGTACGGCCATCGCCATCGAGCGCCCTTGACCTCTTCAACGTGGTCGAAATATCCCACGGGGGTCCGGGGGTGTGAAACCCCCGGCCTTCTCCACCCGAGGACAAGATGCGCGTCGATTACGATCAGCTCGAACAACAGATAGCCGCCCTCAGCCATGGCGAGACCGACGAGGTCGCGCTGATGGCGACCTTGGCCTGTGAGATCCACCACGCCGATGATCGCTTCGACTGGACCGGATTTTACCGTGTCACGGCGCCGGAACTCCTCAAGATCGGTCCATACCAGGGCGGGCACGGCTGCCTGGTCATCCCCTTCTCGAAAGGCGTCTGCGGCGCCGCGGCGCGCACGCGTGAAACCCAACTTGTGCCCGATGTCGAGGCTTTCCCCGGCCATATCGCTTGCTCCTCCGCGACCCGGTCCGAGATTGTCCTGCCGGTCTTCGGCAAGGGCGGGCGGCTGATCGGCGTACTCGATATCGACAGCAACCAGCCCGAAGCCTTCACGACCAAGGATGCCGAGCGCCTCGAACGGATCCTCGCCGCCACCTTTGCAACGATTTGAAAAATCCCGCGTGACGGCGCCGCGGCGCTGATCTAGCGTGCCCCAAAGCAAAGCCCGGAGCGCGCTATGTGGGATACGTTTATGGCCTTCCCGGCCGGAACCTTGGCGGCCTTCATGGTGGGCGCGCTGGTGCTGAACTTCACCCCTGGATCGGATGTGCTTTTTGCCACCGCCTCGGGCATTCAGGGCGGGCCCAAGGCGGGCGCGGCGGCGGGTCTTGGCGTCGGTATCGGGGGCATCGCCCATGTGCTGGCCACGGCTTTCGGGCTGGGAGCGCTGGTCGCGGCGCATCCTGGTGTGCTTGATATCGTGCGCTGGTTCGGCGCGGGTTACCTGCTGTGGGTCGCGTGGCGCTGCTGGCGCGCGCCCGCGCCCTCGACCAGCTCGGTGCAGGGCGCGTTGCTGCCCTCGGTGGCGTTCCGACGCGCGATCATCACCAACCTGCTCAACCCCAAGGTCATGCTGTTCATGCTGGCCTACCTGCCGCAATTCACCAGCCCCTCGGTTGGCCCGATCTGGCAGCAGATCCTGATCCTCGGCACCCTCGTGATGACCACCGGCACCATCGTCACGGCGGGCTACGGGGCGACCGCAGGCTGGCTTGGGGCGCGGCTCGCGCAGCGGATGGGGGTGCTTAACCGTGTCGCGGCGGTCATGTTCGGGGGCCTTGCCGCCAAACTCGTCCTCGACTGAGCTTGATTTCGCCGCCCCGCCGGGCCATCTCCGCACGATGAGCGATTTCGTCTATACCCCGACCGCCGAGCAGCCCCGCGTGCTCCACGCCGATCACGAGATCCTGGTGGTTGACAAGCCCGCGGGCCTTCTGTCTGTGCCGGGCAAGGGCGAGGACCGCGCCGATTGCCTGATCAATCGCCTGCGCGCGGCCTTCCCCACGATCTTGCTGGTGCACCGGCTGGATATGGATACCTCGGGGGTGATGATCTTTGGCCTGACGCCCCATGCGCAGCGCCACCTCGGTCTGCAATTCGAGAACCGTCAGACGAAGAAGCACTACCTCGCGCGGCTCTGGGGGCATCTGGAGCCGAAAGAGGGCACCGTCGATCTGCCGCTGATTGTCGATTGGCCGAACCGCCCCAAGCAGCATGTGAACCATGAAACCGGCAAGCCCGCTCAGACCGGCTGGCGCGTGTTGCGGCATGATCCCGATGGCACGACGCGCGTGCGCCTCAACCCGCTGACCGGGCGCAGCCATCAGCTGCGTGTGCATATGATGGAGCTTGGCCACCCGATCCTCGGCGATCCGCTTTACGCCGAAGGCGCCGCACGGGATTTCCCGCGCCTTATGCTGCACGCCGAGAGCCTGCGCATCCGCCACCCCGACGGCGGCAAACACATGACCTTTACCGCTCCCTGCCCGTTCTAAGCGTCAGGCCAGATGGTCGATCCGGGCAAGGTATTGCACCTGGCTTTCGAGCGCCTTGAGCCAGCCCTTGACCAGCTTGGGGTCGTGCGGTGCTGAGTGCACGCCCACGGGGATGTCGTGTGTCAGGATGGATTCAACCGCCAGCGAAACGGTCCCCGACACCAGCCGCGCCATGGCCGAGCCGCGCGCATCGCCCTGCGCATCCAGCACCCAGCTTTGATGCCAGACCGCTCGCCCTTCATGCTTCGCCTCAAGCGAGACAACCAGCACCACGCGGTCGGGCTCATCCTTCAGATAGGGGTTCTCTCGCCAGAGCGTGTCGGCAAGATCGGCAAGGCGCTCCTCGGCCTCAGGGCCATCGCGTTCGAGCGCGGCGAACACCGGCGCCCAGGCATCGGACCAGCCCAGAAGGCGGATCGTGCCGCGCACGAAATCCTCGATCCGCCAGGACGGATCGAAGCGGTATTCCTCGATGAAGGGCAAGCTGTCGCGGTTCGGGTAGACCTCGAAGGTCTCGGGGTGCGGCAGGGGCGCGTCGAAGCGCGAGACCGCCTCCCACGGGTGACGCACCTTAAGTTCGGTGAAATGCCGGATCGAGCGTGCGGGCGTGCGCAGCGCGCGCAACACGCCAAGCGGCGACCAGCTGAACTTGTAGCGAAATGCGTTCGGGTGGGCGGGGATGCCGCCACAATAGCTGTGAAACGACAGGGTATTGCCCGCCGCCACCTTCCCCGAGACGCGGTAGCCCGCCACAAGATCATGCGCCATCAGGTGGTCGATGCCGGGGTCAAGCCCGACCTCGGCCAGGATCGCCACGCCTGCCTCGCGCGCGGGGCCATCCAGATCGCGCAACGGCTGCGACAGGTAAGATGAGCAGGCGAAATGCGCCCCTCGGCGCAGCGCGATCTGCGCCAGATCGCCATGCAGGTCGGGCGGCAGCATCGAGACGATCACCTCGCCCGGCTGCACGGTGGCCTCAAGCGCCTGTTGCGAGAAGCCGCTGATCTGCGCCTCGCGCCCGGCCAGAAGCGCATAGGCGGCGGGTTCGTCGATGGTCCAGACCGTCACCGCGTGCCCGACGTCGATCAGGCGCCGCAGGCCCGGCCCCGAACTCAGACCCGTTCCGCACCAGTGAATACGCCCCATCGCAGCCCCTCAGCCTTGCGCGGCGCGGCGTTCGGTCAGCCGATAGCCGCGCCGGATCGCGCGTCCGCGCCAGCGGTCGGCGGCCTGAGCAGCCTCGCGCAGGTTGGAAAACCAGTTCACCCGCATCCCCGCGCGGCGCCCCTGGCGGCCCCATTCGCGCAGCACCGAATATTCGCCAAAGAGATTGTCGGCGATTTCGACGCGGTAGAAGGCGCGAGCGGTGGGGCGGTGCAGCAGAAGGCTGAGCATGGCGGGGCCTTGGGTTGGTCTTGTCCCTTCAGGGAATCAGAACCGAGCGGCTGATGCCAGCGCAAAATCACTCCCACCGGACCTCGCCCAGGAAGATGTAGCCCGCGCCGTAGATCGTCTTGATCAGGCGCGGGTTCTTGGGGTCTTCGCCCAGCTTGGTGCGCAGCCGCGAGATGCGCACGTCCATCGCGCGATCAAAGCTTTCGCCTGCCACGCCGCCAAGATGTTCTTGCATCTGCGCGCGGGTCAGCAGCCGGTTGGGGCTGTCGAGGAACAGCCGTAACACCTCGCCCTCGGCATGGGAAAAGGGGGTCTCGCGTCCTTCGGTATCGACCAGAACGTAACGATCGAAATGGGCGCGCCAGCCCGCGAAATGCGCGATCTGGGCGCTTGCGCTGGCCTCGGTGCGGGACTTGCGCAGGCGGGCGCGGATGCGCGCCACAACCTCGGCCGGGTCGAAGGGCTTGATGATGTAATCGTCGGCGCCAAGCTCCAGCCCGGTCACCCGGTCCTGCACCTGCGCGCGCCCCGAGATGATGATGATCGCCGCCCCGGATTCGAGCGCGAGCCGATGCACCAGCGCCAGTCCGTCGCGGTCGGGCAGGCCGAGATCCACGAGGCAGACATCGAAGGCCGTGCGCTTCAGGGCCGCCTCGAACTCGGTCGCGCGGGAATAGGAGGTGGTGCGAAACCCGGCCTCTTCGAGCGTATCGGCGAGCATCCGGCGGATCTCGGGTTCATCGTCGAGGATGGCGACATGCGGGGCGGTCATCGGCGGGCTCCGGCAAGTGTGGCGGCAAGGGTAGCCGCGTTGAAGGGTTTTTGCAGCACCGGGCAGGGAGCGGAGGCGCGCAGCGCATCGCCCGGCGGCAGCGAGGTCATCAGCACGACGGGCAGACGTTCGGCAATGCGGTTGGCAAGGTCCACGCCGGTGCCATCTCCGGGCAGCTGGATATCCGACAGAACCAAGCCGATATCGGGCAACGCCAACAGCGCCTCGGCCTCGGCGACGCTGCCGGCCTCGATCACCGTGTGATCCATGCCGCGCAGCATTTCGCGGGTATGGGCGCGGATTTCCTCGTTGTCCTCGACCAGCAGAACCAGCATCGGCGCGGTCTCGGCCTGGGCAGGGCGCAGCGGCAGGCGCAGCGCCACGAGCGCGCCTTCGGGGGTGTTTTCCAGACGCACGGTGCCGCCCGCAAGCTTGGTCTGGTCATAGACCATCGACAGCCCGAGCCCCGAGCCCTCGCCGCCCTTGGTGGTGAAGAAGGGATCGAGCGCGCGGCTCAGCGCCTCTTCCGAGAAGCCGGGGCCAGTGTCGCTGACCGAGATCTCGACCCAGGTGTCGCGCACCGGATGCACCTCGACCCGGATCGTGCCGCCCTGCGGCCCCATCGCATCGCGGGCATTCAGAAGCAGGTTCAACACGCTGTCCTGCAGTTGACCGGGGTCGAGCAGAACCGGCCCCTCGATCCCGCCGACGAAGGTTTCCAGTTGCACCGCGTCGCCAAGGGTCGGGCGGGCCATCGCGGCGATATCCTCGATCATCGGGCGCAGTTCGACCGCCTGGGGGCGCAGCTCGCGCTTGCCCGAGATCGCGGCGATCCGGTCGAGCAGGGCGCCACCCCGGCGCGCTGCCGCGAGCGTCGCACGCACGGCCCCTTGCGCATCGGGCGACAGGCCGGGCATCCGCTCAAGTCGCCCCTGAAGACCCAGGATGATCGTCAAAAGGTTGGCGAAATCATGCGCCAGCCCCGAGGTCAGCTGTGCCGCCAGCTCGCGCTTGGAGGATTGCGCCAGCGCCGCGCGGGCCTGCGTTTCATGCGTTACGTCGGTCGAAAGGATATAGACGCCCTTCACCTGTCCCGAGGCCGCGCGGTCGGGGGTCAGCGCGATGCGGATGCGCCGCCCCGAGGGTTCGTGCGTGATCTCAAGCACATTGCCCTGACCGGCCAGCGCCTTGACGAAACCGGGCTCGATCCGCGCGAAAGTATCCAGCCCCAGAACGTCATTGGCGTGTTTGCCCACCGGATCGTCGAGCGATCCGGGCATCACCGCCGTCAGCCGCCGGTTCGAGAAGGTATAGATGAAGTCCCGCCCCATATGCGCGATATGGGCGGGCATCATCTCGGTCACCTGCCGGGTGCGCGCCTCGATCGCAGTCAGCTCACGCTGCGCTTCTTCCAGCGCGGCGTTGGTGGCCGCCAGCGCGCGGTTCGCGCCCGCCAGCCGCTCGGCATTTTCCAGCACCTGCTCGGACAGCTCGGCCGAGTGCGCTCGCAGCAGGGCCTCCTGGCGCTTGATCTCGGTAATGTCGGTATAGACGGTGACCCAGCCGCCCTGCGGCAGGGGCGCGCCCTCGACCGCGATGGTGCGGCCGTTGGTGCGGGTGCGCTCAAGGTAATGCGGCTGAAAGGCGCGGGCCTGCTCGACGCGCACATGCACCGCTTCCTCGATGTCGTTGACAGGGCCGTATTCGCCGCGCAGCACCAGCAGGCGGATCGTATCCTCGAACGAGGTGCCGACGCGGGTGAATTCGTCCGGCAGGTCGAACATGCGCTGATACTGGCGGTTCGAGACGGCCAGCCGCAGGTCGCTGTCGAAGATCGACAGGGCCTGCCCGATCAGGTTCAGCCCCGCCTGTGTCAGACGCTCGCGTGGGTCTTCTGCGCTCATCGGTTCCTCCCCGCTCATCGCTAACATTCCGGGGGGGAATGAAAAAGGGGCCTGTTGCTCCGGTAAGAATTCGTTAGATTCGGGTAAAAATCAGGAAAACTTTGACCGCGAGGGTGACGCTGTGCCGCTATGGGGCGCAGGAGGAATCGCCCCTGCGGCGAGAACGCCGGGTAACCGGCGCGAGGGAGGAACAATGGCTGACGCAGTTGCGGCAGAGGGATCTGCGCATTCGATTCCTGCGCTCTTGGCGCGGAACGTGCAGCGATACGGCGGTTATCCCGCCTATCGTGAAAAAGAATTCGGCATCTGGCAGAGCTGGACCTGGGCGCAGGCTTCCGAGGAAATCCGCGCCATGGCGATGGGCTTCCTGAGCCTTGGCGTCAATCGTGGCGACCACATCGCCATCATCGGGCGCAACCGCCCGGCGCATTACTGGGCGATGGTCGCGGCGCAGATGTGCGGCGCTGTGCCGGTGCCGCTCTATCAGGATGCCGTGGCCGAAGAGATGGCCTATGTGCTGGGCCATTGCGGTGCGCGCTTCGTCGTCTGCGGCGATCAGGAACAGGTCGACAAGGTCGTCGAGATCGAAGACCAGATCCACTCGATCCAGCATGTCATGTATACCGACAAGCGCGGTATGCGGAAATACGACCATAGCCGTATGAACGCGCTGGGCGATGTCGTGGCCGAGGGCCGCGCGGGCCACTACCGCTACGAGGAAGAGCTAAACCGCCGCATCGCCGAGCTGACCTACGACTCGACCTGCGTGATGCTTTATACCTCGGGCACCACCGGAAAGCCCAAGGGCGTGGTGCTCTCGAACCGCAACATCATCGAGACGGCCAAGAACTCTTGCGCCTTCGACAAGCTGACCCGGAACGAGGAAGTCCTGGCCTACCTGCCGATGGCTTGGGTCGGCGACTTCATCTTCTCGGTCGGGCAGGCCTATTGGGCGGGTTTCACTGTGAACTGCCCCGAGAACGCCTCGACCATGATGACCGACCTGCGCGAGATCGGGCCGACCTATTTCTTCGCCCCGCCGCGCGTGTTCGAAGGTCAGCTGACCAACGTCATGATCCGTATGGAAGACGCGGGCAAGTTCAAGAAATGGCTGTTTGACCGCTACATGGCGCTGGCGCGCAAGGTGGGTCCGGCGATCCTGGACGGCAAGCCCGTGAGCGGCGCGGAGCGTCTGGGCTATGCGCTTGGCAACCTCTTCATCTACGGCCCGCTGAAGAACACACTTGGCTTCACGAATATCCGCGTGGGCTATACTGCGGGCGAGGCCATCGGCCCCGAGATCTTCGATTTCTACCGCTCGCTGGGGATCAACCTCAAGCAGCTCTATGGCCAGACCGAGGCCAGCGTTTTCATCACCCAGCAGCCCGATGGCGAAGTGCGCTCCGATACGGTCGGCGTGCCCTCGCCCGGCGTCGAGGTGAAGATCGGCGACAACGGGGAGGTGTTCTACCGCAGCCCCGGTACCTTCGTCGAATATTACAACAACCCCGATAGCACCGCCTCGACGAAAGATCCCGAGGGCTGGGTGGCAACGGGGGACGCAGGCTTCTTCGAGGAAGGCTCGGGCCACCTGCGTATCATCGACCGCGCCAAGGACGTGGGAAAGATGGCCGACGGGCGGCTGTTCGCACCCAAATACGTTGAAAACAAGCTGAAGTTCTACCCCAACATCCTCGAGGCTGTCGTCTTTGGCGCGGGCAAGGACCGCTGCACGGCCTTCATCAACATCGACCTGAACGCGGTCGGCAACTGGGCCGAGCGCAACAACATCGCCTATGCCTCGTATCAGGAACTGGCAGGTCACCCGAAGGTCTATGAGATGATCAAGAGTCATGTGAACGAGGTAAACGCCTCGGTCGCGCTCGATCCGATGCTGTCGGGCTGCCAGATTCACCGCTTCCTGATCCTGCACAAGGAACTGGATGCCGACGATGGCGAGATGACCCGGACCCGCAAGGTGCGCCGCAATATCGTGGCCGAGAAATTCGCCGACCTTATCGAGGCGCTCTATGACGGACGCACCAGCGTCTACACCGAGACCGAGGTCACCTACGAGGATGGCCGCAAGGGCGCGATCAAGGCGACGCTGAGCATCGCCGATGCCGATGTCGCCCCCGAACAGAGGATGGCCGCGGAATGAACGACATGAGCGACGGTTACATCACCGCAGACGGCCGCCAGATCGGTGGCGTTCTGATGGAGCTGAAGAACATCACCCTGAAGTTCGGCGGCGTCACGGCAATCAGCGATATCTCGTTCGACATCCGTCAGGGCGAGATCCGCGCGATCATCGGCCCCAACGGGGCGGGCAAGTCCTCGATGCTGAACGTCATCTCGGGCTTCTACATCCCGACCGAGGGCGAGGTCTGGTTCAAGGGCTACAAGCGCGGGCCGATGCGCCCCTACCAGGTCGCCCAGTTGGGCATCGCGCGTACCTTCCAGAACATCGCGCTGTTCGACGGCATGTCGGTGCTGGACAACATCATGACCGGGCGCCTGACCCTGATGAAATCGGGTCTGCTGAGCCAGGCGATGTGGTGGGGCAGTGCCTCGAAGGAAGAGGACGAGCACCGCGAGAAGGTCGAGAAGATCATCGACTTCCTTGAGATCCAGCCGATCCGCAAGACGCCCGTGGGCCGACTGCCCTATGGTTTGAAGAAGCGGGTGGAACTGGCGCGCGCGCTGGCCGCCGAGCCCAAGATCCTGCTTCTGGACGAACCGATGGCTGGCATGAACGTCGAGGAAAAAGAGGATATGTGCCGCTTCATCCTCGATGTGAACGACGAGTTCGGCACCACCATCGTGCTGATCGAGCATGACATGGGCGTCGTGATGGACCTGTCCGACCGCGTGGTCGTCATGGATTACGGCCGCAAGATCGGCGATGGCCCGCCCGATGAGGTGCGCAACAACCAGGACGTCATCGACGCCTATCTGGGGGTGGCCCATGACTGAGCTTCGGGGCCGCGAAACGCCTATGCACACGCCCTGCATCCTTGATGCAGACATCCTGCAGACGACGCCGACGGGAGGGCACCATGCCTGATCAACTTCTCTTTGCGATGGAAGTGACGCTGAACGGCCTGATGGCTGGCGTCATGTATGCGCTGGTCGCCCTTGGCTTCGTGCTGATCTACAAGGCCTCGGGCATCTTCAACTACGCGCAGGGCGTGCTGGCGCTGTTCGCCGCGCTGACGCTGGTAGGTATCCAGCAGGGGCAGGTGCCCTTCGCCCATCTGATCAACGCGATGACCGGGATGCATGTCAGCCACTTCGGCTGGACCGTGCCCTCGGTGCTTGCGATCATCCTGACGGCGGGCGTGATGGTCGGTCTTGCGGTCATCATCGAGAAACTGGTGCTCAAGCACCTCGTCAACCAGGCGCCGATCATCCTGTTCATGGCGACCATCGGGCTTGCCTATTTCCTGGAAGGTTTCGGCGACGTCATGTGGGGCGCCGATATCAAGAAGCTCGACGTGGGCCTGCCGCAGGGTATTTCGGAAACCGTGGAAAGCGTGACCGACAGCATCTTCGGCTACGGCTTCTTCATCGACAATCTCGATATCGTGGCGACCGTGGTGGCCGTGCTGCTGGTGACCGCGCTGACACTCTTCAGCCAGTATTCCAAGCAGGGCCGCGCGTTGCGCGCCGTGGCCGATGACCACCAGGCCGCGCTGTCGGTGGGCATCTCGCTGCGCTTCATCTGGATCCTGGTCTGGTCGATCGCGGGCTTTGTGGCGCTTGTCGCGGGGATCATGTGGGGTTCGAAGTCGGGCGTGCAGTTCTCGCTCTCGCTGATCGCGCTCAAGGCGCTCCCGGTGCTGATGCTGGGCGGTTTCACCTCGATCCCGGGCGCCATCGTGGGCGGTCTGATCATCGGCGTGGGCGAGAAGCTGTTCGAGTTCGCCATCGGTCCGATGATCGGCGGCGCGACCGAGAACTGGTTTGCCTATGTGCTGGCGCTGATCTTCCTCGTGTTCCGGCCGCAGGGCCTGTTCGGCGAAAAGATCATCGAGCGGGTGTAATTGATATGGCTAACATTCACGAAAAGAAATCTGTTGATCTGGATGGCGCGCTGCGACATCCTGCCGCAGATTCGGCAGTGAACGGGCGGGGAGGCCTGTGTCGAAGGGAAGGGAGCCACAAGCGGCCCCGTATGGCCGCGACAAGGATTGGGAGGTCCTTCGGTCATGAAAACCTGCGCTACTGTTTGCACAATTGGTTGGGGCGCCGCACTGGCCTTCGGCTGGATCGCACTTGCCGCCCCGGTGGGCGAGCCGGGTGGATTGCAAACGCTCAACATGCTGCTTGCGTCCGCCGGAGCGGGCGTCGGGCTCTGGTCCTGGCTGCGGTTGCGCCGGGGCTGCTGATCGGGGGCGGAACGTCCTTCCCCCGCAACAATGACGGGGGGAGGCTCTGATGTTCTACCGCGAGGCCGGTGATTTCAAAACGTCCTATCGGGAGGACAGCCAAACCTTCCCGATCAAGTTCGACCGCCTGCGCTACTATGCGGTTCTGGCAGTCGCCTTTGGCGTGATCCCGCTGTTCATCAATGACTACTGGGCAAACGCGGTCTTCGTGCCGTTCCTGATCTATTCGATCGCGGCGATCGGGCTGAACATTCTGGTGGGCTTTGCCGGGCAGGTCAGCCTAGGCACCGGCGGTTTCATGGCTGTGGGCGCCTATGCCGTCTACAAGCTGATGACCGCCTTCCCCGAGGTATCGGTCTTCTTTCACGTGCTGATCGCGGGCGGCATCACCGCTGGCGTGGGCGTGCTGTTTGGTCTGCCGTCGCTGCGCATCAAGGGCTTCTACCTTGCTGTGGCGACGCTGGCGGCGCAGTTCTTTCTCGTGTGGCTCTTCAACAAGGTGCCGTGGTTCTACAACTACTCGGCCTCGGGGCAGATCAACGCGCCCGACCGCACGATTTTCGGTGTGTTCGTCACCGGCGCGCAGACTTCGGCCACGGCGAAATACATGTTCTGCCTGGTGATGCTGACGATCGTCGCGGTGATTGCGCGCAACCTGACGCGCGGCACGGTGGGGCGCAAGTGGATGGCGATCCGCGACATGGACATCGCCGCCGAGATCATCGGGGTGAACCCGCTGACCACCAAGATCACCGCCTTTGCCGTCAGCTCGTTCTTCATCGGCATCGCCGGGGCGCTGTTCTTCGCGGTCTATCTGGGCGCGGCCGAGGTGGGTGAGGCTTTCGGCATCCAGAAGTCCTTCCTGATCCTCTTCATGGTGATCATCGGGGGGCTGGGGTCGATCTTCGGCAGCTTCGCGGGCGCGGCCTTCCTGGTCCTGCTGCCGGTGCTTCTGAAGAACGTGCTCGTGGGCACGCTGGGTTGGCCGACCGACCTGGCCGCGCATATCGAGCTGATGATCGTGGGCGGGTTGATCGTGGTCTTCCTGATCGCGGAACCGCATGGTCTGGCGCAACTATGGCGCCTGGCCAAGGAGAAACTGAGACTCTGGCCCTTCCCGCACTGAGGGGCCAGCCAAGAACCGGGCAACCGGCAACCAACACCTGAATACGTTCTGGGAGGATTGACGTATGAAGAAGACCTTTGCAGCACTTGCGGCCGCGACCATCGCTGCCACCGCCGCTCCGGCGATGGCCGATCTGGTGGTGCCGAACCTGAGCTACCGTACCGGCGCCTATGCCGCCAACGGCATTCCCTACGCGGATGGCTTCAACGACTATTTCACGCTGCTCAACGAGCGTGACGGCGGCATCGGCGGCGAGAAGGTCGTCGTGCCGGAATGCGAGACCGCCTACAACACCGAGAAAGGTGTGGAGTGCTACGAGTCGACCAAGGGCATGGGCGCGCTGGTCTATAACCCGCTCTCGACCGGCATCACCTATCAGCTGATCCCGAAGGTCTCGGCCGACGGCATCACGCTTTACACCCCGGGCTACGGCCGCACCTCGGCCGCCAATGGCAAGGTGTTCGAATGGGTGTTCAACTACCCGGCGAACTACTGGGATGGCGCCTCGGTTGCGGTCAAGCACCTGCTTGAAGTCAACGGCGGCGACCTGAACGGCAAGAAGATCGCGCTGGTCTATCACAACTCGGCCTATGGCAAGGAACCGATCCGCACCCTGACCGAGCTGTCGAAGAAGCACGGCTTCACGCTGGTCGAGCTGCCGGTTGATCACCCCGGCCAGGAGCAGAAGTCGCAGTGGCTGCAGATCCGCCGTGACAAGCCCGATTATGTCCTGATGTGGGGCTGGGGCGTCATGAACCAGGTCGCCATCCAGGAAGCCGTGAACATCAAATATCCGATGGAGAACTTCATCGGCATCTGGTGGTCGGGTTCGGAAAACGACGTGGGTCCGGCGGGCGATGGCGCCAATGGCTACAAGACCATCAGCTTCCACGGCACGGGCGCGAACTTCCCGATCAACGACGATCTGAAGAAGTACGTTCTCGACGCGGGCAAGGGCTCGGGCGCGGCCGATCAGGTCGGCACCGTGCTGTACTCGCGCGGCATGTATGCGGCGATGACCATCTCGGAAGCGATCCGCAAGGCACAGGAAATCGCCGGCACCTCGGCGGTCAACGCGGCGCAGGTGCGCGAGGGCTTCGAGAACCTCAACCTGACCGAAGAGCGTCTGACCGAGCTTGGCCTGCCCGACTTTGCCCAGCCGATCGCAGCGAGCTGCGCCGATCACGGTGGCCCGGGCTCGGCCCGCATCTACCAGTGGGATGCCGGTGGAAAGACCTGGAACTCGGTGTCGGACTGGATCGTCTCGGATGCCGAGGTGCTTGACCCGCTGGTCGCCGAAGACTCGGCAGCCTTCGCGGCCGAAGCCGGTATCACCGAGCGCTGCAACTAAGCTGACCTCCCCCCGGCCGTTCGCGGCCGGGGGCCCCATTCACGGAGAACGCCATGCTCGACGCCGGGAAAACCGAGACCCTTCTCGAGGTCAACAACATCGAGGTGATCTATAACCACGTCATCCTCGTGCTGAAAGGCGTGAGCCTGAGCGTGCCCAAGGGCGGTATCACCGCGCTTCTGGGCGGCAACGGCGCGGGCAAGACGACCACGCTCAAGGCCATCTCGAACCTGCTCAAGTCCGAGCGCGGCGAGGTCACCAAGGGCTCGATCGTCTATCGCAGCGAGCGCGTGCAGGACATGTCGCCCGCCGATCTGGTGCGCAAGGGCGTGATCCAGGTGATGGAGGGCCGCCACTGCTTCGAGCACCTCACCGTCGAGGAAAACCTGCTGACCGGCGCCTATACCCGCACCGATGGGCGTGCCGAGATCCAGAAGGATCTCGAAATGGTCTATAACTACTTCCCGCGTCTGAAAGAGCGCCGCAAGAGCCAGGCGGGCTATACCTCGGGCGGCGAGCAGCAGATGGTCGCGATGGGCCGCGCGCTGATGTCGCGCCCCGAGACGATCCTGCTCGACGAACCCTCGATGGGTTTGGCACCGCAGCTGGTCGAGCAGATCTTCGAGATCGTCAAAGCGGTGAACGAGGGCGAGGGCGTGACCTTCCTGCTGGCCGAGCAGAACACCAACGTCGCGCTGCGCTATGCGCATTACGGCTACATCCTCGAATCCGGTCGTGTCGTGATGGACGGCCCTGCCAAGGCGCTGCGCGAGAACCCGGATGTGAAGGAATTCTACCTGGGCGTCTCGGACGAGGGGCGCAAGAGCTTCCGTGAGGTACGCAGCTATCGCCGTCGCAAGCGCTGGCTGGCGTAACGCAACCGACTGAATTCAAACGATTGCTGCGCAGAATGCTGCTGTGCAGGAAGACGATTTATACCCTGATGGAGGGTTCGACATGAGCCGCTACTACGACGATCTCGAAACCCGCTCGGCCGATGGACGCGCGGCGGCGCTGGCTCGGGATCTGCCGCAGGTGATCGCGCGGGCGCTGAGCGCACCGGGCATGGCGGCGCATCTGGGGGCGGTCGAGGCGGGACAGATCAACTCGCGCGCGGCGCTGGCCAGGCTGCCCGTGCTGCGCAAGTCGGACCTGGGGGCCGCGCAGAAAGCTCAGGCGCCCTTTGGCGGGCTGACCAGCAAGCCCGCACACGCCTTCGCCCATATCTTCCAAAGCCCCGGCCCGATCTACGAGCCCGGAGACATCAGCCATGACTGGTGGCGCATGGGGCGCTTCCTGCACGCCTGCGGCGTGGGTCAGGGCGATATCGTGCAGAACTGTTTTGGCTATCACCTGACGCCCGCCGGGATGATTTTCGAATCCGGGGCGCGAGCTGTTGGCGCGGCAGTTCTGCCCGCCGGCACCGGCCAGACCGAGTTGCAGGTGCGCGCGGCGGTCGATATCGGCACCACGGTCTATTCGGGCACGCCGGATTACCTCAAGATCATCCTCGACAAGGCCGAGGAGATGGGTGAGCGGCTGGGGATTACTCGAGCGGCAGTGGGCGGCGGGGCGCTGTTCCCGAGCCTGCGCAAGGAATATGCCGATCGCGGCATTCAGTGCCTGCAATGCTACGCCACGGCGGATCTGGGCAATATCGCCTACGAATCCGAGGCGATGGAGGGAATGATCCTGGACGAGGGTGTCATCGTCGAGATCGTGCGTCCCGGCACTGGCGATCCGGTGCCCGATGGCGAGGTGGGCGAGGTGGTCGTGACCACGCTCAACCCCGATTACCCGCTTGTGCGTTTCGCCACCGGCGATCTGAGTGCGATTATGGCGGGGACTTCGCCCTGCGGGCGCACCAACCAGCGTATCAAAGGCTGGATGGGCCGGGCCGATCAGACCACCAAGATCAAGGGCATGTTCGTGCGCCCCGAGCAGGTGGCCGCTTTTGTCGCCGCCCATCCCGAGGTCGGGCGTGCGCGGGTTATCGCCACGCGCGACGGCGAGATGGATGTGATGACCGTGCAGATCGAGACCGAGGCCTCGGATCCGGCGCGGTTCAATGGCGGTGTCGTCGAGGCGCTGAAGATGAAGGGCGTGATCGAGCTGGTCGCGCCGGGCAGCCTGCCGAACGATGGCAAGGTGATCGACGATCTGCGTAAATACGACTGAGGGGAGGGGGCGCGGCCCCCTCGCGGCCTTGCCGCTCACCCCCGAGGTATTTTGGCCAAGAAGAAGGAGCAGGGTGCGTTCGGTGTTCGCGCCCGGAATGGAAAAGGCCGCGCGGGTTGCCCCTGCGCGGCCTTGAAATTCCGTGGCTCTGCGCCTCAGCCCTGACGGGCTTTGAAGCGCTTCTGCGTCTTGTTGATCACGTAGACGCGGCCTTTGCGGCGCACGATCTGGCAATCGCGGTGACGCTGCTTGAGCGAGCGGAGCGAGTTACGGACCTTCATGGGTCATCTCCTTTTCGCGGCGCGCGTGCGCCTTAAGCTTTTACCCCCGAGGGAGCGGTGAATGGTGGGCGGTACTGGGATCGAACCAGTGACCACTACGATGTCAACGTAGTGCTCTACCGCTGAGCTAACCGCCCACAGCCTAAGTGATTCTGCCGCTGCATCCCTTCCAGATGAAAAGGACGCGGGGCGGAACCGCGTCGGTCTGCGGGTCTATAAAAGGAGTCGGAGCGGCTTGCAAGAGGGTTTTGGCGGGAAATCAATTCGGTGTAGGCTGGGCGTGTAATCAGGAGAGACGATGCCAGAAACCCTGCCCTATCGGCTGACACGGCCCGCGCGGCTGACGACCTCTGTGATCTTCGCCTCGCCGCATTCGGGGCGCGACTATCCGCGGGCGTTGTTGGAGCGCACCGGGTTGGACGAGGCCAGGCTGCGTTCGTCCGAGGATGCGTTTGTCGAGGATTTGCTGGTGCGCGTGCCGCAAGAGGGCGCGGCGCTTCTGGCGGCGTGTATGCCGCGCGCCTGGGTCGATCTGAACCGCGCTGCGGATGAGTTGGACCCCGCGCTGATCGAGGGGCTGGGGCGGCGCGCGCCGGTCTCGCCGCGGGTGGCAGCGGGGCTGGGGGTGATTCCGCGCGTCGTCGCGAGCGGGCGAGCGATCTATGCGGGCAAGATTTCGCGCGCCGAGGCGGAGGCGCGAATCGATGCGGTCTGGCGCCCCTACCATGCCGCGCTGGCGGGCCTGATCGAGGAGGTGCGCGGCCAGTTCGGGCGCGCGATCCTGATCGACATGCACTCGATGCCGAGCGAGGCGCTGGACGCCTTCGGGGCACAGCGACCCGATATCGTTCTGGGCGATCGTCACGGCAACTCGGCGCGGGCGGGCACAGTGGCGGCGGTTGAGGGCGTGTTGCGCGGGCTCGGGCTGCGGGTGGCGCGTAATAGCCCCTTCGCCGGGGCCTATATCGCACAGCGCTATGGGCGGCCCGCTGAGGGCGTCGAGGTCATCCAGCTAGAGATTTGCCGCGGTCTTTACATGGATGAGCGGCAGGTGCGGCCCGCGCCGCAATTTGGCGCCTTTGCCGAAGTGATGGCCCGTGCGGTTGCGCAGATTGCCGAACTGGGCCGGGCGCAGGGGCGCATCGCCGCCGAGTGATCATTCCTCTCGGCGCAGGCCGCGGCCCGTGCGGATCGCGTCGCTGCCGAATTTCGCGCGGATCTTGTCGGCCGCGCGCTCAGCGCCCGCTCGGGCGCGGGCCTGCGGGTCCAGAAGGTCTCCTACCGGGTCGCGGCCGCTGGCGGGGGTGAGATCCGAGTAGCCGATGCCGATCAGCCGGAAGGGGCCGTGTTCGGGCAGCGCGTCGAGGAGGCGTGTGCCTTCGCGATAGAGCGTGTCGGCGAGTTGCGAGGGTTCCTCGAGTTGCATCTGACGCGAGAGGGCCGAGAAATCGGCGCGGCGCAGTTTGAGCGTGACGGTGCGGCCCTCGAGCCCCTTGGCCTTCATCCGCGCGGCGGCTTTTTCAGCCATGATCCAGAGTTGTGTCTTGAGTTCCTCGCGGTCCTCGATGTCCTGCGCGAAAGTGGTTTCGTTCGAGACGGATTTGATCGGCTCATTGGGGTTCACGCGGCGGTGGTCCTCGCCATGGGCGAGGTGCCACAGGCGGGTCCCTTGGGTGCCGAAGCGGCGCAGCATCTCGTCGCGGTCGGTGCGGCGGATGTCGGCCAGAGTGCGCAGGCCTGCGCGGCCGAGCGCTGCACGGGTGGACGCGCCAACGCCCCAGAGGAGCGAGACGGGTTTGTCGCGCAGGAAGCCTTCCGTTTCGGCGCGGCCGATCACGGAAAAGCCGCGCGGCTTGTCGAGGTCGGAGGCGATCTTGGCGAGGAACTTGTTGTGCGACAGGCCCACCGAGGCGGTAACGCCGATCTCGGTCTCGATCTGCCGGGCGAGGCGGGCCATCAGGAGCGCGGGTGGGGCGTTGTGGAGGCGCTCGGTGCCGGTGAGGTCGAGGAAGGCCTCGTCGAGCGAGAGCGGTTCAACGAGCGGGGTGAGGGCGGCCATCAGCGCGCGGATGCGGGCCGAGACCTCGGCGTAATGCGCCATGCGGGGGCGGATGACGACGGCCTCGGGGCAAAGCTTGAGCGCCTGGAACATAGGCATGGCCGAGCGCACCCCCGAGATGCGGGCGACATAGCAGCAGGTGGAGACGACGCCGCGCGTGCCGCCGCCGACGATGACCGGGCGGGAGGAAAGCGCGGGGTTGTCGCGTTTCTCGACCGAGGCATAGAAGCTGTCGCAGTCGATATGGGCGATGGGGAGCGAGAAGAGCTCGGGGTGGGCCAGAATGCGCGGGCGGCCGCAGCGCGGGCAGCGTGCGGGGGCGGTGTCGAAGGTGGCAAGGCAATCGCGGCAAAGGGCGGGCATGGGGCACCGGGGTTTGCCCCATTCTAGCGTCTCGCGGGAGGCGGGGCGAGGGGGCGCTGCCCCCTCTTTCGCCCGGCCGGGCGAAATTCACCCCCGAGGTATTGGACCCAAGAAGAAGGGAAGGGGGCCGGAGCCCCCTTCGCCGGATCAGTTCAGGATGGCATCGACCGGGGCGCGGCGGGACGAGGCCGAGACCTTGCCGCCGACCACGAGGCCGTTTTCATTGGCGGTGATCGTGACGGTGGCGCCGTCAAGAATTTCACCGCCGAGGATGAGTTCGGCCAGCGGGTCTTGCAGCGAGCGCTGGATCACGCGCTTGAGCGGGCGCGCACCATAGACCGGGTCGTAGCCTTCGTCGGCGAGCCACATCTTGGCGGCCTCGTCGAGCGCGAGCGCGATCTTGCGTTGCGCGAGGCGCTTTTCGAGCCGGGCGAGCTGGATCGCGACGATGCCGTCCATGTTGCCACGGGTCAGGCGGTCGAAGATCACCATCTCGTCGAGGCGGTTCAGGAACTCGGGGCGGAAGTGTGCCCGCACCGCCTCCATCACCTCGGTCTTGGCTTGTTCGCTCGACGACCCCTCGGGCAGGATGCTGAGCGCATGGCTGCCGAGGTTCGACGTCAGGACGATCAACGTCTGCTTGAAGTCCACCGTGCGGCCCTGGCCATCGGTCAACACGCCATCGTCGAGCACCTGGAGGAGCACGTTGAAGACGTCGGGATGGGCCTTTTCGACCTCGTCGAAGAGCACGACCTGGTAGGGACGGCGGCGCACGGCCTCGGTCAGGACGCCGCCCTCATCGTAACCGACATAGCCGGGCGGGGCGCCGATCAGCCGGGCGACGGAGTGTTTCTCCATGAACTCGGACATGTCGATGCGCACCATCGCGGTGTCGTCGTCGAAGAGGTATTCGGCGACCGCCTTGGTCAGTTCGGTCTTGCCGACGCCGGTCGGGCCGAGGAACAGGAAGGAGCCAAGCGGGCGGTTCTCGTCGTTCAGGCCTGCGCGGGCACGGCGCACGGCGTTCGACACGGCGGTGATCGCCGCATCCTGGCCGATGACGCGCTTGTGCAGCTCCTCTTCCATCTTCAGCAGCTTTTCACGCTCGCCCTCGAGCATTTTCGAGGTCGGGATGCCGGTCCAGCGCTCCACCACCTCGGCGATCTGTTCGGGGCGCACGGCCTCTTCGACCATCTGGCCGTCTTCCTTGCCCTCGGCTTCCGAGAGGCGTTTTTCCAGCTCGGGGATGGTGCCGTATTGCAGCTCGCCCGCCTTGGCGAAGTTGCCTTCGCGTTTGGCCTGGTCAAGCTGCGCGCGGGCGTGATCGAGCTTTTCCTTCACATCGCGCGAGGCTTCGAGCGCGTCACGCTCGGCCTGCCATTTGGCGGTCATCGCGGCGGCACGCTGCTGCAACTCCGCCAGATCCTTCTCGAGCTTTTCGAGACGGTCTTTGGAGGCTGCGTCATCCTCGCGCTTGAGGGCCTCGGCCTCGATCTGCATTTGCAGGATCTGGCGGTCGAGGGCGTCCAGCTCTTCGGGCTTGCTGTCCACTTCCATGCGCAGGCGGCTAGCGGCCTCGTCCACGAGGTCGATCGCCTTGTCGGGCAGGAAGCGGTCGGTGATGTAGCGATGCGAGAGCGTCGCGGCCGCCACCAGCGCCGAGTCCGAGATGCGCACGCCGTGGTGGAGTTCGTATTTCTCCTTGATGCCGCGCAGGATCGAGATCGTGTCCTCGACGGTCGGTTCTTCGACCATCACCGGCTGGAAGCGGCGGGCAAGGGCCGCATCCTTCTCGACATATTTGCGGTATTCGTCGAGCGTGGTCGCGCCGACGCAATGCAACTCACCGCGCGCGAGCGCCGGTTTGATCAGGTTCGCGGCGTCCATCGCGCCATCCGATTTGCCCGCGCCCACCAGCGTGTGCATCTCGTCGATGAAGAGGATGATCTCGCCTGCGGCGGCTTCGATCTCCTTCAGGATCGCCTTGAGGCGTTCCTCGAATTCACCGCGGTATTTCGCCCCGGCGATCAGCGCGCCCATGTCGAGGGCCAGCAGCTTCTTGTTGCGCAGGCTTTCGGGCACGTCGCCGTTGATGATGCGCAGGGCAAGGCCCTCGGCGATGGCGGTTTTACCGACACCGGGTTCGCCGATCAGGACGGGGTTGTTCTTGGTGCGGCGCGACAGCACCTGCATGGTGCGGCGGATCTCGTCGTCGCGGCCGATGATCGGGTCGATCTTGCCCTCTTCGGCGGCCTCGGTCAGGTCGCGGGCATATTTCTTGAGCGCCTCATAGCCCTCTTCGGCCGAGGCCGAGTCGGCCGTGCGGCCCCTGCGCAGGTCATTGATCGCGGTGTTGAGCTTTTGCGCGGTGACGGCGCCCGCATCCAGCGCGTCCTTGGCCTTGGTGTTGACCACGGCCAGCGCCATCAGCACGCGCTCGACCGGAACGAAGCTGTCGCCCGCCTTCTTGGCGATCTTCTCGGCCTCATCAAGCACGCGCACCAGCGATTGCTCGACATAGACCTGACCGTCGCCGCCCGAGACCTTGGGCAGCTTCGATACGAACAGATCGACGCTCTCCTGCACGCGCTTGGGTTCGCCCCCGGCGCGGCGGATGAGGTTGGCCGACAGCCCCTCTTCGTCATCCATGAGTGCTTTGAGCAGATGCTCGGGAACCACGCGCTGGTGCCCCTCGCGCATCGCGATGGTCTGGGCTGCCTGAAGGAAACCGCGCGACCGTTCCGTGAACTTTTCCATGTTCATCGGGTATCTCCTTTGCTAAAGCCCCCGGTCCTTGAGGCGCCCAAATTTGGCGCGCCCCGCTCCGGGTCTTGGGACTGAGTTGGTTTTTGCGTGGCACAGGTTCAAGGGGGTGCGACAGGGTGCGCGGCAAAAAGTTGGCCCCGCGCGCAGGCGGCTTTTCCTTGACCGGCGGGCGGTTCGGGCGCAAAAGGCCTCCGTTTGCCCTTCCCCCGGAGAATTGCCATGACCCAGATGCTGCCCGCCGACGACCGGCTGATCGTCGCCCTCGATGTGCCGAACGCCCTTGCCGGGCTGGAGTTGGCCAAGGCGCTGGGCGACAGCGTGTCGTTCTACAAGATCGGGTTGGGGATGCTGACGGGCGGCGGGCTTGCGCTGGCCAATGAGCTCAAGCTCGAGTTCGGCAAGAAGATATTCCTCGACATGAAATTCTTCGACATCGGCGCGACGGTGGAAAAGGCCGTGAAGGGCATCGCGCAATACGATCTGGATTTCCTGACGGTGCATGGCGACCCCTATGTGGTGAAGGCCGCCAAGGAGGGCGCCTCGGGCAAGAACCTCAAGATTTTGGCGGTGACGATCCTGACCTCGCTTGATCGGGGCGATCTGGACGGGGCGCTGATCAAAGAGGGCGAGATCGCCGATCTGGTGATCGAGCGCGCCGCGCGCGCCTTTGAGGCCGGGGCGGATGGTGTAATCGCCAGCCCGCGTGAGGCGGCGGTGATCCGGGCGCTGCCGCAGGCGGCGGGCAAGCTGATCGTGACGCCGGGCGTGCGCCCCGCAGGCGCGGCACTGGGTGACCAGAAGCGGGTCGAGACCCCCGCGACCGCGCTGGCCGCCGGGGCCGATCATCTGGTCGTGGGGCGCCCGATCTGGGCCGCGCCCGATCCGGTGGCCGCGGCGCAGGCGATCCTGTCCGAGATCCGCGCCGTGTAAATCAAGAACGGCGGCCCGAGGGCCGCCGTTTCTTTTTCCGCTGCATCAGTTCTCGTTGATGTCGCGATCCCAGATCTTGTTCTGGCCGCTGCGCACCCCGGCAATGCGCCGTGCGATCAGCCAGGCGGGCACGGCAGTGGCCGCCATCACGAGCAGCAGCGGCGGCAGGCTGGCCCCCATGAGGCCAAGCCACACTAGAAACCCCACGACCAGCGCGCCGATGGCGAACCCGAGCAGGAAGAAGCCGGGGATCAGCATTTCCAGCGCGCCCAGAACCACCCCTGCGGCGACCCAGAACCAGGCTTGTTGCCACAGCATCACGATTTCCCCTTGAGCAGCGTGAACGCATTGGTGAAGGCCTCAAGCGCGGCGGCCGGCAGGATCACGGTCTGCTTGCCATTACCGCTGGCGACCTCGGAAATCGCCTCGACCTGTTTCAGCGCGACCTGATACTGCGCGGCCTCAAGCCCGTTCTTGGCGATGGCTTCAGCGATGACGCCGGTGGCGAAGGCCTCGGCTTCGGCCAGAACGCGCTTGGCCTTGGCCTCCTGCTCGGCGGCGTAAAGCTCGCCATCCGCTTGCAGTTCGACGGCGCGCTTGCGGCCCTCGGCCTCGGTCACCTGCGCTCGGCGGGCGCGCTCGGCATTGAGCTGTTGCAGCATCGCGGCGCGGGTGGCCTCGTCGAGGTTCACGTCGAGGATCTCGGCGCGGGTGACCTCGATCCCCCAGTCATCGACCACATTCGCCAGGTTGTCCTGAATCGTGCCGATCAGCCCCGCGCGGTTCGACTGGACGGTGTCCAGCTCCATCTTGCCGATCTCGGAACGCACGATGCCCGCCACGGTGGTGGCGATGGCCGCGTCCACGTCGCGGATGCGGTAGACGGTCTTTTCCGGCTCGGTGATGCGGTAGAAGACCGAGGTCTCGACCTGCACCAGCACGTTGTCGGCGGTGATCGCATCCTGCCGGGTCGAGGGCAGCTGACGCTCAAGGATCGAGATGCGATGCGCGACCCGATCAAGGAAGGGCACGATGAAGTTGATGCCCGGCCCCAGAACGGCGCGCAGGCGGCCGAACCGCTCGACCACGTGTTTTTCGGATTGCGGAACGATGCGGACGCCCAGAAATACCGAGAGGGCAAAAAAACCGGCAAGCGCCAGAAGCACGATATTGCCGCCGCTGATGGTCTCAAGTGGCATGGACGATGTCTCCCTCAAAATTCGCCCGGGATTATGCGGGCGCAGCGAAACTCTGAAAAGGCTTATTTCGCGGGTAGCAGCTTCACCCCGACCAGCGCCAGAACGGCCAGAACGGCCCAACCACCGGGGCGGCTGATCAACCAGATGGAAATCGCGACGATCCAGAGCACGAGGCGCGATGCGCCAAGCCCGAGGAACGCAAGCAGCGCGGGCATCAGCGGCTACCGTAGCGGCGCCAGAGCCAGATCAGCGCCATTGCCCCCAGCACAGCGCCGACAAAGCCCGACATCCAGCCGGTGATCGTCAGGAAAAAAGCGCAGCGTCAGACCGCCAATCAGCGCGCCAAAGATGCCGATCGCGATGGTTGTCGGAATATCGGTTTCCATTTTCATGGCGCGCGTGGCGATAAAACCCGCCGCCGCGCCGATGATGATGAGGGCAATGATGTTCATGGGCGCCTCCGTTGGTCCGATCAATATGGGGGAGGGAGTGCGGCGCGAAAAGGGGAGCCGGGGTCAGGATTTCCCCCGTTGCGGGCCGCTCAGAGCCGCGCGGGCAGGCTCAGGCCCTTGAGCACCTCGGCTGCGGGCATCGGGCGCTTGCCCTCGCGCTGCGCATCCAGCACCTCAAGCGCGCCTTCGCCGCAGGCGACGGTGAAGCCGCCCAGAACCTCGCCCGGTGCGCCTTGGCCCGAAGCCGGGGCGGCGCGCAGGATCTTGACCCGCTCGCCCGCAATCTCGCACCAGGCGCCGGGGAAGGGCGAGAGGCCGTTGATCTGCCGCACCAGTTCGGGCGCGGGGCGGGACCAGTCTATCCGCGCCTCGGCCTTGTCGATCTTGGAGGCATAGGTCACACCCGCCTCGGGTTGCGGATCGGGCGTAAGGGTCTCAAGGCGATCCAGCGCCTCAAGGATCATCCGCGCGCCCATGGTCGAGAGGCGATCATGCAGCGCGCCGGTGGTTTCGGTCTCGCCAATCGGCGTGGCTTCGTGCAGCAGGACCGGGCCGGTGTCGAGACCCGCCTCCATCTGCATGATGCAGATGCCGGTCTCGGCGTCGCCCGCCATGATCGCGCGGTGAATGGGCGCGGCCCCGCGCCAACGCGGCAAGAGCGAGGCATGGATATTCAGGCAGCCATGACGCGGCGCGTCCAGCACCGCCTGCGGCAGGATCAGGCCATAGGCCACGACCACGGCCACATCGGCGTTCAGCGCGGCGAAAGCGGCGCGGTCTTCCACGGCCTTGAAGTTCAGCGGCGTGCGCACCTCGATGCCAAGCGCCTCGGCGCGGGCATGGAGGGGAGAGGGGCGTTCCTTCTTGCCCCGGCCCGCCGGGCGCGGGGGCTGCGAGTAGATGGCAACTACATCATGTTCAGCCGCCAGCGCCTCCAGCACCGGGACCGAGAAATCGGGAGTGCCCATGAAGATGACGCGCATGGCTTACCTTTTCGAAAGTTTGGCCGACTTCTGCACCAGCATCTTGCGCCGCAGGGGCGAGAGGTGATCGACATAGGTCTTGCCGTTCAGGTGGTCGATCTGGTGCTGCACCGAGGTCGCCCAGAGGCCGACGAAATCGCGGTCTTCCATCTCGCCCTGATCGTTGAGGAAACGCACGGTGACGGCGCGCGGGCGCTCGATCGTGGCGAAGACGCCGGGCAGGTTGGGGCTGGCCTCATCGTGGCGGCGCATCTGCACCGAGGCGTGCAGCACCTCGGGGTTGGCCATGCGCACGGCCTGACCGCGCTTGTCCGAGGCATCGACCACGGCCAGACGCATCATGATGCCGATTTGCGGCGCAGCAAGGCCCACGCCGGGCATCGCCTCCATCGTCTCGATCATGTCGTCCCAGATCATCCGCACGGTCTCGGTGATCTGCTCGACCGGCTCGGCGGCAGTGTGCAGGCGCTTGTCTTCGTAGGGGATGAAGGGGCGGACGGCCATCAGGCTTCCTTCACGCCGCGCGCCCGCTCGCGCTTGAGCTTTTCCATCTTGCGCGTGATCATCGAGCGCTTCATCGCGCCCAGATAGTCGATGAAGAGCTTGCCGTTCAGGTGGTCGTTTTCATGCTGCGCGCAGGTCGCCCAGAGGCCGTCGAACTGTTCCTCGTGCATCTGCCCGTCAAGGCCCAGCCAGCGCATCCGCACCTCTTTCGGGCGGGTGACCTCGGCATATTGCTCGGGGATCGAGAGGCAGCCTTCTTCATAGACGTTGGTCTCTTCCGAGGTCCAGGTGACCTCGGGGTTGATCAGCACCATGGGCTGCGGCGCGGCGGTGTTGTCCTTGACGCAATCCATAACGAAAACCCGCTTGAGCACGCCCACCTGCGGCGCGGCAAGGCCCACGCCGGGCGCGTCATACATGGTGGCCAGCATGTCGTCGGCAAGCTTGCGCACTTCGTCGTCAACGGTGACGACGGGGTCGCAAAGCTTCTTGAGCCTCGGGTCGGGATGGATCAGGATCGGGCGAATGGTCATAGCCCGTGATGTAGGCGATGGAGGCTTGTGGCGCAATGGTCGGGTTCGGATGGAACGATTTTCCATCGTGCTTCGCAATATAGGAACCATGTTCCAATAATTTATAATGCATTGGGAGGTCGTGCTATATTACCTAGCAAATCAGGAAAATCTTGCCTCTGGAAGGGTGGAGACATGAACCAGGCCCCGAATCGTGCCGCCCTAACGGCCGCCCCGAACTTCGACGAAGTGATCGACCGGGTGGGCACCCATTCGTCCAAATGGGACGGAATGCAAGGCATCTACGGCGTCAGCCCGCGCGAGGGGATCGCGATGTGGGTCGCCGATATGGACTTTCGCCCCCCGGCCTGCGTGCAGCGCGCGCTTGAGGGCATGACCCAGCACGGGGTCTATGGCTACTGGGGCGACAACCGCGATTATCACGCCGCGATCCAGTGGTGGATGGCCACCCGTCACGGCTGGCAGGTCGAGCCCGAGTGGATCTTTACCACCCATGGCCTCGTGAACGGCACCGCGCTTTGCGTCGATGCCTTCACCGCGCCGGGCGACGGGGTGGTGCTGATGACCCCGGTCTATCACGCCTTTGCACGGGTGATCCGCGCTGCGGGCCGCACCGTGGTCGAATGCCCGCTCAAGCGTGTCGATGGCCGCTACGAGATGGATTTCGACGCCTGGGACGCGCAGATGGACGGCTCGGCCAGGATGATGATCCTGTGCTCGCCGCATAACCCCGGTGGCCGCGTCTGGACTGCGGACGAACTGCGCGCCGCCGCCGAATTCGCGCGCCGCCACAACCTTGTTCTGGTCTCGGACGAGATCCACCATGACCTGGTGATGCCCGGCGGGCGCAAGCATATCCCGATGGCGGTGGCCGAGCCCGATATGCCGCTGGTGATGATGACTGCCACCACCAAGACCTTCAACGTCGCGGGCGGGCTGACGGGCAATGTCATCATCGCCGACCCCGAGCTGCGCAAGCGGTTCGGTGCGCGCATGGCGGCGATGGGCATTTCGCCCAATAGCTTTGGCCTGACGATGGCGACGGCGGCCTATTCGCCCGAAGGGGCGGCCTGGGTCGATGCGCTGCTGGCCTATCTCGACGGGAACCGGAAGATTTTCGATGCGGGCGTGAATGCGATCCCCGGACTGCGATCGATGCCGCTTGAGGCGACCTATCTTGCCTGGGTCGATTTCGAAGGCACGGGAATGGCGCGCGAGGAGTTCCTTGCGCGGGTCGAGAAGGACGCGAAGATTGCCGTCAATCATGGCGCCACCTTCGGTCTGGGGGGCGAGGACTTCCTGCGCTTCAACCTCGCGACGCCGCGCGCGCGGGTCGAGGAAGCCGTGACCCGCTTGCAAAACGCCTTCGCCGATTTGCAGTGATGCTCCGGCGGCTGGCGCGGATTTTCTCGGGTCTTACGCTGGCCGTGTTAATCGCGGGCGTGGTGGCGATCGTGCTGCCGCGCCCGCAGCCGCCTTTGCCGCCGCTTGCCGGGCCGGTCAGCCGCATTGTCGTTGAAAAGGCCGCGCGGCGGATGACTGTTTACACCGGCGATCAGGTAGCACGCGTCTATCGCGTCAGGCTGGGCTTCGCACCCGAGGGCGACAAGCTGCGCCAAGGCGACGGGCGCACGCCCGAGGGCACCTTCCGCATCGACCGGCGCAATGCCTCCAGCGCCTATCACCTGTCTTTGGGCATCGACTACCCGCAGAAAGAAGACAGCGCCCGTGCGGCGGCGGCCGGGGTCGATCCGGGCGGTGATATCTTCTTTCACGGCCAGCCCAACATCCTGCCGGCTGGTGTGACGCTTGGCCATGACTGGACGGCCGGATGCATCGCGCTTGCAGATGCCGAGATCGAGGAGTTGTTCGCGGCCACGCCCCTTGGTGCGCGCGTTGATATCCTGCCCTGAGCCTCAGGCCGAGGGCAGGTATCCGACCGGCGCATCGTCGGGGCGCACGAAATCCAGCGGCGCGCGATCAGCCACCGGGGTTTCGCGCTTGACGGAGCAGATCAGCTCATCCCCGTCGATGTCCGAGGCCACGATCAGCGCGCTGGCGATATGCCGCCCGCCCTCGTAAAGCTCCACATGTCCGCGCAGATGGCTCACCTGGCTGGCGTCCAGCGCGAAGCCACCGCGCCAGCGGCGCAGCACCGGCAACACCTCGTCGCCGGTGTGAATGCGCAGACGTGACTTGCGGCCTCCCTCGGGCCGATAGGCGGCACGCAGAGCCGCCACGAGATCTTTCGGCAGAATCTCCATCTCCCCCTCCTGCAACGAATCCCCCTAGGGGATATCCTGCGCCTGAAAGAATAAAAATCAAGTTTATCAAAAGTATGACGGTGGGTTCGGAGCGCTCCGGGCGGCCTTCGCAACGCTGTTGCGATGCTGCCGCGCAGCGACTAGCCTTGGTCTATTCGAGTGCCGGAGGATTTCATGCGCCCCTTTATTGCCGCCCTCATCTGGGGTCTTTGCCTGCCCTTGGCCGCCGCTGCGCAATGCGGGGGCGATTTCGGGGCCTTTGTTCAAGACCTGAAGGCCGAGATCCGGGGGCAGGGGTTGAGCGAGGTGCAGGCGGACGCCTTCCTGCGTGGTGTGCGTCAGGATGCGCGGGTGCTGAAGGCCGACCGCGCGCAGGGCGTTTTTCGCAAGAATTTCATCGAGTTCTCACAATCCCTGATCAGTCAGAACCGGCTGACCAATGGCGCCAGGAACAGCCAGAAATACAAGGCGGTCTTCGACCGGATTGAGCGCGAATACGGCGTGTCGCGCGGGGTGCTGCTGGCCTTCTGGGCGCTTGAGACCGATTACGGCGCGGTGCAGGGCGATTTCAACACGCGCGACGCGCTGGTCACGCTCGCCCATGATTGCCGCCGCCCCGAACTGTTCCGCCCGCAGGTTCTGGCTGCCGCCGAGCTATACCGGCGCGGCGATTTCGACCCGCAACGCACCGCTGGGGCCTGGGCAGGCGAGATCGGGCAGGTGCAGATGCTGCCCGACGATATCCTGCGCAACGGGGTCGATGGCGATGGCGACGGGCATGTCACGCTCAAGACCTCGGCGCCCGATGCGCTGATGTCGGGGGCAAAGATGCTGCGCGATCTGGGGTGGCGCAAGGGCGAGCCCTGGATGCAAGAGATCGTGGTGCCCGAGGGGCTCGACTGGTCGAAGACGGGAATGGGGGTGGCGCTCGATACTGCAGACTGGGCGCGCATGGGGGTCAGCGCGCGCGAGGGGGCGCTGGCCTCGGGCAAGGGCTCGGTCCTGTTGCCGATGGGGCGCAAGGGCCCGGCCTTCATGGTCTATCCGAATTTCCAGGTTCTGTTCGAGTGGAACAAAAGCTTTGTCTACGTCACCACCGCGGCGTATTTCGCGACGCGGCTGGAGGGCGCCGCGCGCTTCGATCCGGGCCGCCCCGAGGCCGGGCTGAGCGCCGAGCAGATGAAGGCCTTGCAGCAGAAGCTGTCGGCACGCGGCTACGATGTGGGCGCGGTCGACGGCATCCTGGGGGCGCGCACCCGCGATGCGGTCCAGCGCGAGCAGATGCGTCTGGGCCTGCCCGCGGATGCCTGGCCGACTGCGGCACTGTTGTCCCGGTTGTGACGCGCGCTTGCCTTGTTTCCGCCTGCGCGCGGGACTAATTTGAATAGATGTAGTGAATTGGAATCTCGGCATTTGGACATTGACCGCCAGCGGTCGGATTGGGGGGTAAGATGCAGTCGCTGACCTTGCAAACCGGGGCTTTGGCCGTCTGTGCGGTGCTGGCGGGCTGTGGCGGGGCCCCGCCGCAGGAGGAGCAGTTCTGGGATCCCCATGAGGAGCAGAACCGCTCGACGCATGAGTTCAACAAGAATCTCGATCAGGTTTTCGCCACCGCAATCAAGCCCATTGTGCTGCCAGATCCGGTCTTCGTGGGCTTCTCGAATGCCTCAAGCAACCTCGGCCTGCCCAGCAAGGTCGTCAATTCCGTGCTTCAAGGGCGGGCGGAGCCAGCGGTCGAGAATACGCTGCGCTTCGTGATCAACTCCACCATCGGGATCGGCGGCCTGTTCGATCCGGCTGGTTCCGTCTTCGGTCTGCACGAGACCGACACCGATTTCGGCGAGACGCTCTACGTCTGGGGCTGGAGTGAGGGGGCCTATATCGTGCTGCCCGTTGTCGGCCCCTCGACCGAGCGCGATGCCGTCGGCTGGCTGGTCGATCTCGCGCTCGACCCGGTGAATGTGATGTTCGAAGGGCAGGATGCCGTTGCCGTCACCGGCGTGCGGATCGCGGGCAAGATCGCGGACCGCAAGCGCTTTGGCGACACGGTCGATTCGGTGCTTCATGAAAGCGCCGACAGCTATGCCCAGACCCGGCTGCTTTACCTGCAAAGCCGCCGCTACCAGCTTTCCGGCAGGCAGGAAAACGATGCAGACGCCTTTGACCCCTACGAGGATCCCTATGCGGAATGAACCGACCCGTCGCACCCTGCTGGCCCTTGGCGTTGCTGGGGCTGCCGCCCTTGCGCTCCCCGCCCCGGCGCTTGCGCTGAACGATGCCGAGGCGAGTGCGCTGATCCAGCGCGCGGTCAACGATGTGAATGCGGCCATCGCGTCGGGCAAGAGCGGCTCGGCGCTTTATGCGGATTTCGAGAGGATCTTCACTCGTTACGCCGATGTGCCGGTCATTGCCCGCTCGGCGCTTGGCACGGCAGCGCGTTCGGCCAGCTCGGCGCAGATGTCGGTCTTCACCACCGCCTTCCGGGGCTACCTGTCGCGCAAATACGGTAAACGCTTCCGCGAATTCATCGGCACCCGGTTCGAGGTGCAGGGTGCGCGCCCGGTCAAGACCTTCTACGAGGTCAAGACCACCGCCTATATGTCCGGTCAGGCGCCGTTCGAGGTGCTCTGGCATGTCTCGGACAAATCCGGGCGCGATCTGTTCTTCAACCTCATCATCGAGGGGGTGAACATGCTGGCCTCCGAGCGCACCGAGATCGGCGCCATGCTGGATCGGCGCCGGGGCAACATCGATGCGCTGATCGCGGATCTGAAGACCGCCGGCTGAGCCTGCCTAGTACAGCGAGCGCAGCAGGTTCTCGATCGCCTGGCCGAGGGTTTCGTTGCGGTCGGCCTCGGTGCCGGGGAGCACAAGCTCGCCGTTGACGACGGGCACGCCGCCCTCGGGGATCGGGTCGCCCGAGGACCAGGTCTGACCGCCGCTGTTGCGCCATTCGGACGGGGTTGCCATGGGCAGCGGCCGCGCGGGCAGACCGTCTTCGACGCGCAGCATCACCTCGCGCCAGATATCGGCGGGCAACCCGCCGCCGGTCACGCCCGACAGCGGGCGGTTGTCGTCATAGCCCATCCAGACGCCGGTCACATAATCGGCGGTGAAGCCGATGAACCAGGCGTCGCGGGCGGCTTGCGTGGTGCCGGTCTTGCCCGCGATCTGGCGCCCCTCGATCCGGGCGCGGCGGCCGGTGCCCTGCTCGACGCCCTGATACATCATCCACATCAGCTCGCGCGCGGCTTTCTCCGAGATCACCCGCTCGCCCATGCCGCCCCCTGCGCCGAAAAGCGGCTCGGCGTCGCCCTTGATGCGCAACTCGTTCATGCCGAAGGGTTTGACCGAGCTACCGCCGTTCAGGATGCCCGCGAAGGCGCCGGTCATTTCAACCAGCGTCGATTCGGAGACGCCCAGCACGACGGCAGGGCCGCTGGCCAGTTCCGAGGCAAAGCCGAAATCCGAGGCGACCTTGCGCACCCCGTCGAAGCCGACCTCAAGCCCAACGCGCACGGTCGCGGTGTTGATCGACTGCGCGAGCGCCATCCACAGCGGGATCGGCCCCAGGAATTCCTTGGTGTAATTCTGCGGCGTCCACGGCCCCGAGCCGCGCACGTTCACCGTCAGCGGTCCGTCCAGAACGGTTGTGTCGGGCGTCATGCCAGTGTCGAGCCCGGCCGCATAGACGAAGGGCTTGAAGGTCGAGCCGGTCTGCCGTTTGGCCTGCGTGGCGCGGTTGAAGGCGCCCGACACCTTGGTCGCGCGCCCGCCGATCATCGCGCGCACCGCACCGTCGGCGGACATGACGACAATCGCGGCCTCGGCCTCGGAGCCTTCCTTGACCTTGGTCTCGAAGACGGATTTCAGCGCCTCCTCGGCCGCGCGCTGGATGCGCTGGTCAAGCGTGGTGTGGATGATCACGTCCTCGGTCGTTTCCTGCGACAGGAAGTCGGGCGTGGTATCCATCACCCAATCGGCGAAATAACCGCCCGCGCGGGCCTGCGCGGCCTCGGACAGCGTCGCGGGATTGGAGCGGGCCGCCTGCCACTCGCGGTCATCCAGGTAATCCTGCTCATGCATCAGCGCCAGAACCATGCCCGCGCGTTCCTGCGAGCGGGTCAGGTTGGTCGTCGGCGCATAGCGCGAGGGGGCCTTGAGCAGCCCCGCCAGCATCGCCGCCTGCTGCGGGTTCACATTGGCCGCCGAGATGCCGAAATAGCGCTGCGCCGCCGCCTCGAAGCCGCGCGCACCCGCACCCAGATAGGCGCGGTTGAGGTAGATCGTCAGGATCTCCTCCTTGGAATACTTGACCTCCATCGCGAGCGCGTAGGGGATCTCCTTGATCTTGCGCTTGACCCCGCCCGAGCGGCAATCGTCCTCATAGGCGGCTTCGGTCTTCCAGACCTTGGGATCGTATTCGACGCCGAGGCAAAGCAGCTTCGCCACCTGCTGCGTGATGGTCGAGCCGCCGTTGCCCTCCAGCGGGCCACGCCCCTCGGACAGGTTGATTTTGATCGCCGAGGCGATGCCGCGCGGGCTGACGCCGAAATGGCGATAGAAGCGGCGATCCTCGGTCGCGATGACGGCGTTTTTGAGATGCGGCGAGACATTCTCTGCCGTGATCTGGCCGCCGAAGGTTTCCCCCCGCCAGGCAAAGACCTGGTTGTTGCGGTCAAGCATCGTGACCGAGCCGCGATAACGCCCGTCGAGCAGCGCCGAAACCTCGGGCAGGCCCGCGTAGAAATAGAAGGTGGCAAGGCCCACGATCATCGCGACGACGGCCCCGGCGCGCCAGGCAACGCCCCAAATCGCGCGCCAGATCAGATGCAAAAGCGCCATGATCGGGCCGCGCTTGCGCGGTGCGCGCGGGGCCTTGCGGCGCTTAGCGGTTTTTTTAGGCGCTGCGGGTTTCGCCGCCGCACTGTAGCGCTTGTCTGCCACCAGCGGCCCCTGCCGCCCGCCTGTTCCTGCCATTGCCGTGATCCGATGCCTGTCGTTTTTCGGGACAGTACACGCTCTGCCCCGGCTTGTGGAGCGACAAGCGATCACGATTCGGTTTGCTGAATGATTAAAAAGAAGGCAATGCGCACAAATTATGCAAATTGAGGTTTCTTCACGCCGTTCCAGCCGCTTTCTGAAAGCGCGATTTCTTGTGCTGCAGATGCATATTGGCGCTTTTGAAGGGCGTGGATGTCCTGCGTGGCATCGAAAGTTGCTGACAAAGGGAAGGGCTAACCAGTGAAACTGATCATTGCAGCAATCAAGCCGTTCAAGCTCGAGGAGGTGCGCGAGGCGCTCACTTCGATCGGCGTGCGCGGAATGATGGTGACCGAAATCAAGGGCTTTGGGGCGCAGTCGGGCCACACCGAGATCTATCGCGGTGCGGAATACGCTGTGAACTTCGTGCCGAAGGTGAAGCTCGAGATCGTCGTGGCCGACGCTCTGGCTGACGAAGTCGTCGATACCATCCTCAAGTCGGCGAAGACCGACAAGATCGGCGACGGCAAAATCTTCATTCTCGACGTCAACCAGGCGGTCCGCGTCCGCACCGGCGAAGCCGGCGACGACGCGCTCTAAGTAACGCTCAGGGGAAGTGAATCAATGAAAAACCTCTCGAAAATCACGGGCTTGACGGCAGCGGCGCTGCTGGCTGCCCTGCCCGCCTTCGCCCAGGAAACCGCGGTCGCCGCAGAAGCTGCCGCCGACGTAATGGACAAGGGTGACGTGGCCTGGATGATGACCTCGACGGTCCTCGTTCTGTTCATGACCATTCCGGGCCTCGCGCTGTTCTACGGTGGCCTCGTGCGCGCCAAGAACATGCTGTCGATCCTGATGCAGACCACCGTGATCGCCGCCATGATGATGATCATCTGGGTGATCTACGGCTATTCGTTCGCCTTCGGTGGCGGCACCTCGCCGTTCTGGGGCGGCCTTGGCAAGCTCTTCCTTTCGGGCGTTTCGGTTGACTCAATGTCCGCCACCTTCTCGGAAGGCATCGTGATCCCCGAGTTCCTGTTCCTCGCCTTCCAGATGACCTTCGCCGCGATCACCCCGGCACTGATCATCGGCGCCTTCGCCGAGCGCATCAAGTTCTCGGCCGTGCTGCTGTTCTGCGCACTCTGGGGCACGCTGGTCTATTTCCCGGTCGCTCACATGGTCTGGGACGGCGCTGGCCTGATCTTCAACTGGGGCGCCATTGACTTCGCTGGCGGCACCGTTGTGCACATCAACGCCGGTATCGCCGCTCTGGTCGGCTGCATCGTGATCGGCCCGCGCGTCGGCCTGGGCAAGGACATGATGGCTCCGCACTCGATGACCCTCACGCTGGTTGGTACCGGCATGCTGTGGGTTGGCTGGTTCGGTTTCAACGTCGGTTCGAACCTCGAAGCCAACGCTGGCGCGACGCTGGCCATGATCAACACCTTCATCGCCACCGCCGCCGCGGCCCTGGCCTGGAGCGCGATCGAAGCCGTTGCACGTGGTAAGGCCTCGATGCTGGGCGCTGCCTCGGGCATCGTCGCCGGTCTCGTCGCCATCACCCCGGCCTGTGGTACCGTCGGCCCGATGGGCGCGATTGTCCTGGGTGTGATTGCTTCGCTGATCTGCTACTTCTTCGTCGCCGTTGTGAAGAACAAGTTCGGCTACGATGACAGCCTCGACGTGTTCGGCATCCACGGTATCGGCGGCATCACCGGCGCGATCCTCGTGGGTATCCTGTCGGACCCGTCCTTCGGTGGCACCGGCCTGTTCGTGGAATCGGGCTCGATCGTTGATCAGGTGTTCGTGCAGATCAAGGCTGTCGCTGTGACCATCGTGTGGTCGGGTGTGGTTTCGTTCATCCTCTTCAAGCTGGTGGACATGCTGATCGGCCTGCGCGTCTCGACCGACGAAGAGCGTCAGGGCCTCGACCAGACCTCGCACGGCGAAAGCGCCTACCACATGTAATCCCTGCGGGATTGGACATCGAAAGGCTCGGGGGTTCCCCCGGGCCTTTTTCATTCAATCACGGCGGCCTCTGCGGCGGCATGAGGATCGGGGCGGCGCAGAACGAAGGTCAGCGGCAGGGCGGCCAGCGTCACCCACATCATCGCCTTGAAGTCATCGACATAGGAAATCATCAGCGCCTGCACCGTTACCATCCGCTCAAGCAGGTAGGCGGCCGTTCCCGGCGCGTATCCCGCAAGCCCGCCCGAGCCGAGCGCGTTGAGATTCTCGGTCGTCAGTGCCGAGGCAAGCTCCGAATGGTTGATCGAGGTGTTGTGCGTCAGCAGCACCGTCACCAGCGAGATTCCGATGGACGAGCCGATATTGCGCACGAGGCTGAAGAGCGCGGTGGCATCGCCGCGGAACTGCGCGGGGATGGTGGCGAAGGCGACCGTAGAGAGCGGCACAAAAACAAGCCCCAACCCCAGACCCTGAACGAGGCCGGAAACCACGATCAGCGTGGCATCCATCTGCGGCGTGAAGCGGGTCATGATGTCAAGCGACAGCACCGTCAGCAGCAGCCCCGCCGCGACCAGCTTGCGCGGGTCGACCACGCGTACCAGCTTGCCCGCAAGGATCATTGAGACCATCGTGCCCACCCCACGCGGGGCCATCACCATGCCGGTCGTGATCACCGGATAGCCGAAGATCGTGGACAGCATCGGCGGCAGCAGCGCCAGCGAGGCCAGGAGGATGATCCCCACGATGAAGATGAAGACAAGGCCCGTGACAAAGTTGCGGTCGGCAAACATGCGCGGGTCGAGGAACGGATGCTCCTTGCCCATGATCCAGATGACGAAGCACCAGAAGCCGGTCAGCGCGACGGCGGTCTCGATCCAGACCTCGGTCGATTCGAACCAGTCCACCTCGGCGCCGCGGTCGAGCATCAGCTGCAGCGCGCCGACGCCAAGCGCAAGGAAGGCAAAGCCCGCGAAGTCGAAGCGGCGGATGCGGCGCGCCATGTTTGGCAGATAGGCCATGCAGCCTGCCAGCGCGATCGCGCCAAGTGGCACGTTGATGTAGAAAACCCACCGCCAGTTCAGCGTTTCGGTCAGATAGCCGCCGAGCGTCGGGCCGATGATCGGCCCCACCATGATGCCCGCCCCCCAAAGCGCCATCGCCTGCCCGTGCTTTTCGCGCGGGTTGATATCCAGCAGGAAGGTCTGCGACAGCGGCACGATGGCCGCGCCGAAAACGCCCTGCGCCATGCGAAACAGCACCATCGTCTCGAGGCTCCAGGCGATACCGCAGAGCATCGAGGTCAGCACGAAACCCGCGACCGAGGCAACGAAGACCTCCTTGCGGCCAAAGCGTTCCGACAGCCAGCCCGAGAGCGGCGTCACGATGGCGGCGGCCACGATATAGGAGGTCAGCACCCAGTTGATCGTATCCGACGAGGCGCCAAGGTCGGCGCGCATCGAGGGCAGGGCGACGTTGGCGATCGTGGTGTCGAGCACCTGCATGATCGTCGCCAGCATCAGCGAAAGAGTGATCAGCCCATGGTGCTTGATTTCACCATGGGCTGCGTGCGCAGGGGTTGCGGACATGGATCAGTGCTCCGAAACCGTTCCGGCATGGGCGAGGATCGCGTCGAGCCGCGTCTCGGCATGGGTATCGACGGTGACGCTGGCCGAAAGGCCCGCACGCAGATCGGCGGTTTCGGCGGTCTCGGTCAGGCGCAGTCGCACCGGCACGCGCTGCGTGACCTTCACCCAGTTGCCGGTCGCGTTCTGCGCAGGGAGCAGGGCGAACTCGGCCCCGGTGCCTGCACCCACGGCCTCGACCACGGCGTCATATTCGCGGCCCGGGAAAGTATCGAACTCGATTTGAGCCGTCTGGCCGGGGCCGAGGTTCTCGATCTGGGTTTCCTTGAAATTCGCCTCGACCCAGATGTCGCCGGTCTCGACCAGCGTGAAAAGCGATGACCCTTCCGAGACGAACTGACCCGGCTTGAACGAGGCGGCCTTGTAAATGACGCCATCTGCGGGCGCCTTCACCGTGGTCAAGCCAAGGTCATAGGCCGCCTTGTCGCGCGCCACGAGGGCCGCGCGCACGGTCGGGTGCGCGTCGGTCTCAATCCCCGCATCGCCGCCAAGCGCAGCTAGCGCGGCCTGCACGGATTGCTGCGCGGCGGACAGGGTTTCGTTGGCGGCACTCGCGGCATGGCGCGCAGCATCCAGCGCCGAGCCGGTGCCCGCGCCGCGACCGGTGATCTCTTCCTGCCGCTTGAGTTCCATCGCCAGGTAATCGGCCGTGTCCTGCGCCACTTTCTCTTGCGCCAGTGCGACCTGGTAGGCGGCGCGCAACTGCTCGACGCCCAGGCGGGCTTGGGCCAGCGCGGCCTCGGCCTGCGCCAGGGCAAGCTGGTAGGGCTGCGGGTCCACGGTGAACAGCGCCTCGCCCGCTGTCACGCGGGCATTGTCATGCACGAAGACCTCGGTCACGCGGCCCGACAGTTCGGAGGCCACCGAGATGCGCGCGATCTGGATATTGGCGTTCTCGGTCGTCTCATAGCGCCCGGCGTCAAGCCACATCCAGCCCCCGCCCAGCACAAGGGCAAGCGGCAGCGCGGCCATAAGGAGTTTCTTCGGTTTCTTGGGGGAGATCTCAGCGGACATGGTCATTCTCGGACAGGTTGGCAATGAGGCGGCGGAGGGAGGAGAACAGCGCCTCGGTTTCGGATTGGGAGAAGCCGCTCAGGGTGCGGGCATAGAGGTCATCGGCGATGATGCGGGCCTGCGGCAGGATTTCTTGCGCCTTCTCGGTCAGTTCCACGATGCGGATGCGGCGGTCGTTCGGGTCCGGGCTGCGGGTGACCCAGCCTGCGTCCTCCATCCGGTCCACCATGCGCGAGACTGAGATCGGCTCGATCTCCAGCAGTTCGGCCAAGCGGGCCTGGGGCAGCGGGCCATTGCGCAGCAGATGCACCAAAAGCCGCCACTGGGCAGAGGTCAGGCCGTGATCTGCGGCCAGACGTTCGAACTCGCGCCGGATCAGGCGGGTGGCGTCGTGCATCAGAAAGCCAAGGCTTTCCTTCTGGATCTCGGAGCAGTTCATTGCGGCCTCACGGAAGATGAGCAGCGATATTATAAGCAGGCTTATAAAATCAAGAATGACGCGACGGCAATGAAAAACGCGGGGGCGTTGCGGCCCCCGCGTTTCAAGTCGTTTCAATGTGTTGGCGGATCAGACGCCGGCGTCAATGATGGCGCGGGCCAGCAGCGGCACGGTTTTGGCGTTGAGGCCCGCGATGTTCAGGCGCGAATCGCCGACCATGTAGATCGCGTTATCGACGCGCATCTTCTCGACCTGCTCGGGGCTGGCACCGATGCGCGAGAACATGCCGCGGTGCTTGGCCACGAAGTCGAACCGGTCCGAGTTCGACAGCTGGCGCAGTTCGGCCGCAAGCGCCTCGCGCAGGCCGAGCATACCGTTGCGAACCTCTTCCAGTTCAGCCTCCCAATCGGCGCGCAGCGCCGGGTCGGCCAGCACCATGGTCACCAGGCGCGCGCCGTGATCGGGTGCGAAGGAATAGGTCTGGCGGTTCAGATAGGCCAGCGTGCCCTGCGTGACCTCTTTCGAGGCCGCGTCGGACAGCACCATCAGGCAGCCGGTGCGCTCGCGGTAGATACCGAAGTTCTTCGAGCAGGAGGCCGCGATCATCACCTCGGGCAGGCGCGACGCGATCAGGCGGGTGCCCGCGGCATCGGCCTCGAGCCCGTCGCCGAAGCCCTGATAGGCAAGGTCGATCATCGGGATCGCGCCCTTGGCCTCAAGCAGATCGGCGACGGTGCCCCATTGCTCGATCGTCAGGTTGGCGCCGGTCGGGTTGTGGCAGCAGCCGTGCAGCAGAACCACGTCGCCCGCCTTCACGCCCTCAAGATCCGCCATCATCGCGTCGAAATCGACCGAGCGCGAGGCCGCGTCGAAATAGCGATAGAGTTTGTAGTCCTGCTTCATGAAGGACAGGATCGACAGATGGTTCGGCCAGGTCGGGTCCGACACCCAAATGGTGACATCCGGGTTGGCCATGCGCGCGAGCTCAAAGCCCATGCGGCAGGCGCCGGTGCCGCCCACGGTTTGCAGGGCCGAAAGACGATCCTTCGGATAGTCGGCGCCAAGCACCATGCCCGCCATAGCAGCGTGGAATTCAGGCTCACCGGCCAGCGCGGTATAGGTCTTGGTGGTTTCCTTGTCCCAAAGCTGCTTCTCGGCGGCCTTGATCGCACGCATCACGGGCGTGCGGCCCTCGGCGTCCTTGTAGACACCGACGCCGAGATCGACCTTGTCCGTCCGGGGGTCGGCGCGGAACATGCCCATCAGCGCCAGGATCTTATCCGGCGCCTGCGGCTTGAGAGAGTTGAACATCATGCTTCTCCGGTTGCGACCTTGAGGTCGTTATACATGCCCCATTCGGCCCAGGCCCCGTCATAGACCGACCAGTCGCGATGGCCCAGACGTTCCAGCGCCAGCGCAAGGATCGCGGCGTTGACGCCCGAGCCGCAGCTGCATATCGCGGGCTTCGACAGATCCACCTTGGCGGCCTCGAAGACCGCGCGCAGATCTTCGGGGGATTTGAGCGTATTCGCCGGGGTCAGCAGATCCATCCACTGGACGTTCTTCGAGCCGGGAATATGGCCCTGGCGCAGGCCGGGGCGGGGTTCGGGATCGATGCCGATAAAGCGGCCATGGGCGCGCGCGTCGATGATCTCGTAATCGCCCAGCTTCGATGCATGGGCGACCTGCGTGACGTCCTTGATCAGGCTGGCCTGACGCTGGACGGTGATGTGGCGGTCGCGCATGACCGGGGGCAGATCCTCGATCTCGCGGCCCTCGGCCTGCCATTTCGGCAGACCGCCGTCGAGCACGGCGACATCGGTCTTGCCCATCAGGCGGAAGGTCCACCACACGCGCGGCGCCGAGAACACGCCCACCTGATCGTAGATAACGACCTGATGGCCGTCGCCGATGCCCATGGCCCGCATCCGCGAGACGAATTTCTCGACCGGGGGCGCCATATGCGGCAGTTCCGAACGCGAATCCGCGATCTCGTCGATATCGAAGAACCGCGCGCCGGGGATATGCGCGGCATCATAGCCGGCCTTGGCGTTGCGCGGGTCGGTCGGCAGGAACCATGTGGCGTCAATAATCCGCAGATCCGGGTCGTGCAGATGCGCCTCGAGCCAGTCCGTGGAAACAAGGGTTTTAGGATCATCCATCGCCATTGCGCGCCCTCCGTTTGCTTCAACGTCCTTAGCCTCAGAGGGCCGAGGGAGGCAAGAGTTCTGGGGGCTGCAGGAACGAAAAGCGGCCCGGAACTGTCTCAGGATCAGCTGTGCTGCTTGAGCAGACGCTGTTTCTGGCGGTTCCAGTCGCGCTTGGCCTCGGTTTCGCGCTTGTCGGCCATCTTCTTGCCCTTGGCGATGCCCAGAAGCAGCTTCACCCGACCCTTGTCGTTGAAATACATCTTGAGCGGCACGATCGTCATGCCCTCGCGCCCGATCGCCTGCCACAGGCGCGACAGCTCGCGCTTGGAGACCAGCAGCTTGCGGTGACGGCGTTCCTCGTGCCCGAATACGCCCGCCTCTTTATAGGCGGCGATGTAGGAGTTGATCAGCCACAGCTCGCCATTCTCGACCGAGGCATAGCTTTCGGCGATGTTCGACTGCCCGGTGCGCAGCGATTTCACCTCGGAGCCGGTCAGCACGATGCCCGCCTCGAGCGTGTCCTCGACGGCATAATGGTAACGCGCCTGCCGGTTTTCGGCGATCAGCTTGGAATTGGGATCGGACTTCTGGGCCATGGTCGCACCGAGATAGGGCAGGGCAGGGCATCTGTCCAGTGCGACAGCGTGGGTCTTGACCGGCGCGCCCCGCAGCGTATAGGCGCGATTCAGGGAGAGATCGCATGTTTCTACAGGTGTTCATCGGGTCGGTCATGATGATGATGACCGTGGTCATCGCCGCCCTCAGTGCCTGGGGGATGGAGTGGGCGCTGTCGCGTTCGCGCTTCTGGCTGCTGCGCGAGCCGCATCGGCCCAAGCTGATGCTGGTGGTGCTGATCACCGCGCTCTGGGCTTTGATGATGGTCACGGCGGGGGTCTGGCTTTGGGCCTTCTGTTTCCGCGCGCTCGGGATCTTCATTACCATGGAGGCGGCGGTCTATTTCGCGCTCGTGTCCTACACTACGCTTGGCTACGGCGACATCCTGCTGACGCATGAATGGCGTATCCTCGGGGGGATGGCGGCGGCCAACGGTCTGCTGAACATCGGCCTGCTGACCGCGCTTCTGGTCGAGGCGCTGCGCCAGGTGCGCCTGAGCCAGTTGCAGGCGCACCTTAAACGCGGCGACGGCTGAGCTTACGGATCGAGCATCAGCGCCTCGGCGACGATACCGCCGAGCATCTCCTCGACCATGTCCATCGCGCCCTCGGGGTAGTCGCGGAACCCCACGGTGATCAAGCCGGGCCGCTCGGGCGTCTCATAGACGAAGATGTTGTAGGGGCAGAACTGCACGTTCGTCGGGTCGATCTCCATCACCGCGCGCGACACTTTGGCCGAGCAGAATGAGAAGACATCGGCCCCGGTGAAGATCACCTTGTCCGAGCCGACATCTTCGCGTGTGCGCTCCAGCATGTCGCCGGTATGGCTGATGTGATCGACAACAAGGCCCGCGCCGATGATCGCGTTCTCGACCGCGAAGGTGACGCTGGCGAAATCGTCCTCGACCTCCCAACTATGGGCCTCTTGCGCTTGCGCGGCGCCCGCGAAGGCACAGGCCGCGATGGCGGCCAGTATCGGGTGTTTCATGATTTCTCCCTTCTCCCTGCCGCCGGAGCGGCCTTCGTATTCCATTTTTAATATATTTATGCGGTCTGGGAAGGGGTAACAATCGCGCTAGCTGTGTAACGGCGGGCCTGTTCAGAACGTATTCCCTTTATAGTCCCGACAGGAGGAGCCCCGATGGCACATGAATGCGCGAAACTGAACTGGTCCGACGTGACCCCCAAGGCCCAATTCCTGCAGCGCCGCTCGCTGCTGGTCGGGATCGGCGCAAGTGCCGCCCTTGGTGCGCTGCCCGTGCAGGCCAAGATCGCGGCGCGGCCCTCGGCCTATTCGACCGATGCCAAGCCCAATACTTTTGAAGAGATCACCACCTATAACAACTTCTATGAATTCGGTTGGGACAAGTCTGACCCGGCGCGCCATGCGGGCAAGCTGCGCACCGATCCCTGGTCGGTCGAGATCGGCGGTCTGGTCGAACGCCCTGGTAGCTATGCGCTGGAAGACATTCTCAAGAACGTGACGCTGGAGGAGAGGATCTACCGGCTGCGCTGCGTCGAGGCCTGGGCGATGGTGATCCCTTGGATCGGCTTCCCCTTGGCCGATCTGCTGAACCGCGCGGGCGTTCAGCCCGGTGCGAAATACGTGGCGTTCGAAACCCTCCTGCGCCCCGAGGAAATGCCGGGCCAGCGCGGCGGTGGAATCGACTGGCCCTATGTCGAGGGGCTGCGCCTCGATGAGGCGATGCATCCGCTGACCATTCTCGCCTCGGGTCTTTACGGTGAAGAACTGCCCAAGCAGAACGGCGCCCCGCTGCGGCTGGTCGTGCCGTGGAAATATGGCTTCAAGTCGATCAAGAGCATCGTCAAGATCACCCTTACCGAAGCCGAGCCACGCACGACTTGGAAATCACTCCAGCCGCGCGAATACGGGTTCTACGCCAATGTGAACCCGGAAGTGGATCACCCCCGCTGGTCCCAGGCGACCGAGCGCCGGATCGGTGCGGGCCTCTTCGCCAAGCGTGAACCGACACTGATGTTCAACGGCTATGCCGATGAGGTCACGGGTCTCTACGCAGGGATGGATCTGCGGGTGAAATATTGATGCTGGTGTCGACGGTGAATGGCAGCCTGCGCCGGGTCTCGCCCGGCTGGATCTATCTTGCGGGATTGATCCCGTTGGCATGGATCGTCTGGCTTGCGGTCTCTAACGGGCTCGGCGTCGATCCGGTCAAAGAGATCGAGCACCGTTTGGGCAAGGTGGCCCTATGGTTCCTGATGGGCGGGCTGGCCATTACGCCCGCGCGCCGGTTTTTCGGTTTGAACCTGATCCGCTACCGTCGCGCGATCGGTCTGATTGCCTTCTTCTATCTGTGCCTGCACCTGGCCGCTTGGGTCGTTCTCGACATGACCCTGCTGTGGGAGCAGGCCCTGCGCGATCTGGTCAAGCGCCCCTATCTCTATCTTGGCCTCGCGGGGTTCGTGTCACTGATCCCGCTCGCGGCAACTTCGAACAACGCTTCGGTGCGCAAGCTCGGGCGGAACTGGCGGCGGCTGCATTGGCTGGTTTACCCGGCCGTGGGGTTCGGAGTGATTCACTACTTGATGCAGATGAAGGTGGTCTCCACCGAAGGATGGGCTTGGGCGGCGGCCTTCACGGCGCTGATGGCGGTGCGAGTCACCGCCCGGGCCTTCCCAACTCGCCGCTGATACCCCGATTCCTGCACTCAGGCCCCTTGGGGGAGAGGGGCATGCCGTCTGCGGATGGCTGGACGGGTCTAGCAGGCATTTTCTTTTCCCAACGAAACAAGGGGATTTGAGTGATTGAGTGAGAAAAGTTTGAGATTTTTGAAAAAGGGCCTTGCGGAGTTTGGCGGTGATCCGTAAATAGCCCCTCACCGACGCGGCAGACGCTGCAACGGGACGCCGGAAGGGGTCGCAAGACACTGGAAAGCAACGAAAAATTGGAGATGGGTTGGCTAGCGGCGCCGCAAGTGATGAGGCGCAACTGGTTGATTTTGTTTCCTGGCTCTTTGACATTGATGGATATCTGAAGAGATATGCGGGCGGTTTGGTCGGTTTCGACGTTTAACCGTAGCATATCGGGTCACTAGGTTTCGGCCGATGATGTGATTGTCAGCTTCACTGTTTGTGA
>NZ_JAJUOS010000039.1 GCF_021378075.1 Rhodobacter flavimaris
GGGGTCTGATGCCGGAGGGGGCAGAATCCTACGCTAAGCTTTTTTCGGCCACCTGTACTCCCCCGTGAGCAGGAGATGGGCCCATCCGAGGGGCGAGATGTGCGCCAGGAGGTTGGGCGAGCAGTCCAGGCCTTCGCGTCGGCGGCTGGCGACGGCCTGGCCGAGATGCTTGGTATTCCAGTAGATGACGATTGCGGCGAGGAGGTTCAGCCCGGCCATGCGGAAGTGCTGGCCTTCGGAGGTGCGATCGCGGATTTCGCCCTGGCGGCCGATGCGAAGGGCGTTCTTCAGGGCATGATGGGCCTCACCTTTGTTGAGCCCGATCTGTGCGCGGCGCTGCATGTCGGCATCGAGCAGCCAATCGATGATGAAGAGCGTCCGTTCGACCCGTCCGATTTCTCGCAAGGTGACCGCCAGCTCGTGCTGTCTGGGATAGGAGGCAAACTTCCGCAGGAGTTGGCTCGGCGGCATGGCCCCTGACGCCATGGTTGCCACGCTGCGCAGGATATCCGGCCAGTTCGCGGCGATGAGACGGTCTCTGATCTTGCCGCCGATCAGCCCCTTCAGCTCTTTCGGGCAAGCGGCCGGATCGAAGAGGTAGAGGCGCTTGGATGGCAGGTCGCGGATGCGGGGGATGAACTGGAATCCGAGCAGGGCGGTGACAGCGAAGACGTGGTCCGTGAAGCCGCCGGTATCGGCATACTGCTCGCGGATCTTCTGGCCGGCGCGGGT
>NZ_JAJUOS010000041.1 GCF_021378075.1 Rhodobacter flavimaris
GCTTGGTCGGCGATTTTGAATTGGAGGATTTGGGCTTCATCTTCGTTCCTTCGTCACTACGACGAAGCCCAAATCCTCCTTAAATCACAACCTCAAATCTGTGCCATAGGCGCTGACGGGGGACAGGGCGCCGAAGTCGTCCGCCATGCAGCCAACACGAAAGGAGTCAACCACCCGTGATCGCACGATACGTCGCCATTTGGAGGGTCCATGGGGCGAACAAACTGGTGTCAGAGTCCCCAAATCCTGCCCTGGTCTCATCCACTGCACCTCGGGTCACTGCCACACTGACTTCCGACCCAGAACCCTATTTTTCCCACATCGATACCTCGAGCGCCACTGCAGCGCTCCTATTTGAGGGGCTTTTCTCACCCAATAAGGACGGTTCGCCGGAAGAGCGGGTTGCGAAAGAGGTCGAGGCCATCCGAAAGCGCCGCGGCATACCCGATGGGCAAGCCGTCTACCTAGCAATAGAGGGAGAGCAAGAGGTCTCGGTGCCTGGCTTGGCGAAGCGGCGTGATCTGGAGGAGTTTTCCGTTTGCTTCGACGCGCTCGACAAGTGTCCGTCGTCAGAACATTTGGCGCAACTCGTGGCGTAGATTAGCGGAGAGCGGGCCTCGTCTGTGGGATGATGTTATGCGGCGAGCTTGTGGTGCTGCAAGCGCCGATATTCGAGGGTCTGTCGT
>NZ_JAJUOS010000005.1 GCF_021378075.1 Rhodobacter flavimaris
GGCATCTCGGGCGCGATCCAGCACCTCGCGGGTATGAAGGACAGCAAAATCATCGTCGCCATCAACAAGGACGAAGAAGCCCCGATCTTCCAGGTCGCAGACTTCGGCCTCGTCGCGGATTTGTTCGCGGCTGTCCCGGAACTCACCGGGAAGCTCTGATCGCGAGCGATATGAACCAAAAGCCCCGCCAATGGCGGGGCTTTTTCTTATCTCAGAGCATCCGCGCCAGAACCGGCGTGATCGCCTCGGCGATTTCGCGATGGACGGCAGGCCCCGGCATGGTGCTGGCCGCAAGCTCCTCCATCGGCCCGAAGACCATGCCTTCAACCCCTGTGGTCCGCGCCGCGACCGATGGCTGAACCTTCACCAGAACATCGGCGAAACCGCTGATCAGGGCGACAAGGCCTTCGTCAAGCAGCAGCGGCTCTGGCCCTAGCGGATCGTGCACCGACGGGTCACGATACTCTCCCAGCCAGAGCAACACCTTGCGCCCGCCCATCCGTTCGAGAAACGAAGACATGCGCGCAACCCAGGCCGTGCGCAATTCCGTCGCAACGGCGCTGAAACGCTCCGGCGCGCACTCATACAGCACGCTCAGCAGGTGGCGGGTAAAGTTGAATTCGGCGAAATCGACCTCGGGGAAAAGACTGCGCAACTGGTTTGACGCTTTCAGAAAACGGTCGTTTCGCCGTGGATGCACCGAGTAGAAGCGGTTCGACATGTTATGCGCGCCCATCAGCTGGATCACCGTCAGCTTGGCGCGGCGCGAGGCCCCCAGTACGGCGGGTTCGTTGAAGAATACGTCGATCCCGGCATTCAGATAGCCGAAGTTGATGACCGGCAGGCCCAACTTGGCCTCGACTAGGCTCGGCCAGGGGTTTTCGACGAATTTTCCATAGGTCTCGCCGCCACCGAAGGCCGCCAGATAGGGTTCGGTAAGGTCCCGCCTTGGCCCCCGAAACAGCAGTTTCGACGGGCCGTAGCGGCACGGAAAGTAATCAAGGGCACCTTCGCCCGGATATTCGAAAGCCATTTTCCCACCCAAGTTTCGACTCACCCAAGGGCATGTTCGCAGCCAACCCTTGCCAAAGGGCTAAAGGGAAAATGTCGCGCTTTTACGCGGCGAAACTGGCTGATTGCGCTTGCGCTGCGGTGCAGCGAAGCTATCATTCTGCAACCGCAAACGAGAGGCGAAAATGGGTATTCAATCAGTCGGAATCGTCGGCGCTGGCCAGATGGGCAACGGGATCGCACATGTCTTTGCCCAGTCGGGCTATGAGGTGCTGCTGAACGACATCGCGCAGGAAGGCCTGGACCGGGCCATCGCGACGATCACCAAGAACCTCGACCGTCAGGTCTCGCGCGAGAAGATCACCGAGGCCGACAAGATCGCCGCCCTCAGCCGCATCAAGACGACGCTGACGCTGACCGACCTTGGCCAGACCGACCTTATCATCGAGGCCGCGACCGAGCGTGAAGCCGTCAAGGACCAGATCTTTGCCGCGCTCCTGCCGCATCTGAAGCCCGAGACGATCCTGGCAACGAACACCTCGTCGATCTCGATCACGCGTCTTGCCTCGCGCACCGACCGCCCCGAGCGTTTCATCGGCCTGCACTTCATGAACCCTGTTCCGGTCATGAAACTGGTCGAACTGATCCGCGGCATCGCAACGGACGACGAGACCTACAACACCATGCTTGCCGTGGTGCATTCGCTGAAAAAGACCACCGCCTCGGCCGAGGACTTCCCCGCCTTCATCGTGAACCGCATCCTGGTGCCGATGATCAACGAGGCGGTCTATACGCTTTACGAGGGCGTAGGGGACGTCGAGTCGATTGACCAGGCGATGAAGCTGGGCGCGAACCACCCGATGGGGCCGCTTGAACTGGGCGATTTCATCGGCCTCGACACCTGCCTTGCGATCATGAACGTGCTGCATGACGGGCTGGCGGACACCAAGTATCGCCCCTGCCCGCTGCTGACGAAATATGTCGAGGCTGGCTGGCTTGGCCGCAAATCAGGCCGTGGCTTCTACGATTATCGTGGCGAAAAGCCCGTTCCGACGCGCTAAGCGATACGCGACAAACGACAAAGGCGCGCGATTTCGCGCGCCTTTTGCATTGCCGCTCTGGCAGGGTTAGTTTTCTTCGCCGAAGCGGTTGGCGACCAGCGCCTCAAGCGCATCGGCCAGCTGCTCGGCCTCAAGCCCGTGGGTGGTGACCGCGATGGTGGTTCCGCGCGACGCCGCCAGCATCAGAAGCCCCATGATCGAATCGCCAGACACGCGCATGCCGTCTTTCTCGACCTCGGCGCGCGCGTCATGGGACTCGACCACCTCGACGAACCGCGCCGAGGCACGGGCGTGCAGCCCCTTTTCGTTGACGATCTTCAAGATCTTGGAAACCATTACTTCGCGTCTGTCCCGTATGCCGTGTAGCTGTTGATATATTTGCGACCGGCATCGAGAGCCGCCTCAACCGCCGCATGGACGCCGAGACTGCGCGATTTCGCCAGCTTGATCAACAGCGGCAGGTTGGCACCGTAGATGATTTCCCGCTCGCAGGCCTCACAGGCCAGAAGGCTGAGGTTCGAAGGCGAGCCGCCGAACATATCGGTGACCACGACAACCCCGTCGCCCGCATCGACCGCATCGGCAGCAGCCCGGATCTCAGCCTGCTTGGCGCCCCGGTCATGGTCGTCTTCGATGGTGATGGCGCGAATGCCTTCCTGAGGGCCGACGACATGCTCGACCGCCGCGAGATACTCGCGTGCCAGACCTCCATGTGCCACGATCACGATCCCGATCACGCGCCGCTAGCCTCTTTCATCCCGGGCAGAACCTGTGCCTGCCGCTCCAATTCCCTGTGTCGTTTAGACACATGCCACCCTGCTTCCGCAAGCATCTTGGCCATGCTTTCCGTTACGGCAACCGACCGGTGTTGCCCGCCGGTACACCCAAAGCCCACGGACAGGTGACTCTTGCCCTCTTCAACATGGGCCGGAAGCAGGAAAAGCAAGAGATCCCGCACCCGGCTCACGAATTCCTCATAACGCGGATCGGCCGCGACATGCCCGGCCACCGCGGCATCAAGCCCGTTCAGCGGGCGCAGTTCCGGCACCCAATGCGGGTTGGCCAGGAACCGACAATCAAACATCATATCAAGCCCGCGCGGCACGCCGCGCTTGTAGCTGAACGAATGGACGGTGACCGCCAGCCGGTCGCGCTGCCCCATATCGAAAAGGCGTGCGATCTCGGCGCGGCAATCGTGGATCGTCATGTCGGAGCTGTCGATCAGCACATCGGCCCGCGCGCGGATGGGGGCCAGAAGGTCGATCTCCTGCGCGATGCCGACCTCGGGCGCATCGCCGGGCGCTAGCGGATGGCGGCGGCGGGTCTCTGAATAGCGCCGCAGCAGCACATCGGCCCGGGCATCCATGAAAAGAACCTCAAGCCGCACAGTCGGCGTGCGGGTCAGCCGGTCGATCAGCTCAATCAGCGCAATGGCCGAGAACTCACGGTTGCGCACGTCGATGCCAAGCGCCATGGGCTGCGAAAGCGCCCCGTCCAGCAGGCGCGGCACAAGGCTGAGCGGCAGGTTGTCGATGGTCTCGTAGCCAAGATCCTCGAGCGCCGCGATCGCGGTCGAGCGGCCTGCCCCTGACGGACCGGTCACCAGCACAACCCGGCTGGCAGCCTCCCTCGTGGCCTTGCCCTCGTCACTCACGCGTGTCTCCCACCCTTCAGCCATTGCAGAACAGCGAGATCAAGATGACCATGTTGCAGTCGCAGCACAAGGGGCAGAAACCTGTCTAAAACGTTTGTTTCCCGCATCGGCGGCAGTCTCTCGGTTTCCTCGCGCGACAGATCAACCACAAGGCGAATTCTGGCGGATGGGAGGGGCTGCGCACGTAGGATGCCGACCCCGCGTGCCTCGATCAGCCCGGCAATCGACTCGGGCGCGCTGGCGATCACATCGGGCCCGTCCTTATGCAGAACGACGCGGTCATCCGCCACCAGATGCGCGCCGTAGGCCATCAGTTGCAAGGCCAAGGTGGATTTCCCCGCACCCGAGGGGCCCAAGATCAGAACGGCATTGCGGTCATCAAGCGCGACGCAACTGGCGTGGAGAATGATCAGCCCCGCGTCCTCCACCCAGAACCTCCGGGGTCAGAGCGGCAGGCCGACGACGAACCGCGCGCCTAGCGGCTCCGAGGTGATATCGGCGTCGGTCGGCCGGATATTCTCGGCCCAGATCACGCCGCCATGCGCCTCGACGATTTGCTTCGAGATTGCAAGCCCAAGGCCCGAATGGTCGCCGAACTGACCCACCGGGCGCTGCGAGTAGAACCGTTTGAAGACCTTGGTCAGTGCCTCGTCGGGTATGCCGGGGCCGGTATCTTCTACGACGACCAGCACACGATTATCTCGGCGCCGCGCCCAGATACGGACCGCATCGCCATCCTCACAGAACGAGATCGCATTGCCGATCAGGTTGACGAAGACCTGCGCGAGGCGCCCCTCAAGCCCGCTGATCACGATGGGATCGCGCGGCAGGTCGATGATGAAATCGATCCCCTTCTCGGCCGCCTGTTCGCCCAGGTGCTTGCTGACGCTGCCCACCATCTTCATCAGATCGAAGGGCTGCTCTTCTTCCTTCACAAGCTCCGAATCGAGGCGCGAGGCGTTGGAGATATCGCTGACGAGACGATCGAGGCGGCGCACGTCATGGTCGATCACATCAAGCAACTTGGTGCGCTGATCGTCGCGCTTGACCATATGCAGCGAGGCCACCGCCGAGCGCAAGCTGGCCAGCGGGTTCTTGATCTCATGCGCGACATCGGCAGCGAACTGCTCGTTCGCGTCGATCCGGTCGTAAAGCGCGGCCACCATCCCCCGCAGCGCCGCCGAAAGCCGCCCGAGTTCGTCGGGCCGCGCGGTCAGGTCGGGGATGCGGACGCGGGCCGGGCTCATCTTGCGCGCGCCGCGATCGCTGCCGATCTCGGCGGCAGCGGCCAGATCGGCCAGCGGGTTGGCGATGGTCGAGGCCAGAACGAGGCTCAGCCCGATCGAGACGATGATCGCCACGACGAACATTTGCAGCACCTGCTCACGCTCGACCCGCACCAACTCGTCGATCTCGCCCGCAGCCGAGGTGATCGCCAGCAGGCCCACCATCCGGTCATTCTGGTAAAGCCCCGTCGCGACCGAGAAAATCGTCGAACCTGCCGGATCGCGGCTGGTCGAGATCTGGGTCTTGCCGGGCTCCACCTTGGGCACCAGCGCGCCGAGCATCTTCTCGATGTCAAACGACGGATTGGTGCTTTGCGTCGGCCGCATGAGCCCCGTCAGCAAATCCCACCCGCGATTGAGCAGATCGGTGATCAGCGTGGTGCGCTGGTTGGGTTCCAGCCCCTCGACCGTTCCGCGGCTGGCAGTCTGAGCTGATTCCGAGGAAATCAGCAGGTTGCCGCGGGTGTCGAAAAGGTAAAGCTGCGTGCCTTCGGGCAGTGTGATCCCGGCCAGCGTGTCGGTCAGGTCGATCCCGTCACCCGCCGCGAGGTTGACGGGCGCCTCTTTCGGCATCCGCGCCTCGAAGACATCGGCGATCAGGCCGGCCTCATTCACGATGGCGCTTTCACGCTGATAAACAAGGCTGTCGCGGAACGGGTTGAGGTAGAGCACACCGGCCACCATCATGACCATGGCCATGAGGTTGAAGGTGATGATCTTGCGCGCCAGCGGCGAGCGGTTCAGCGATACAACACCACGCTGCGCCCGCCCCATGGACAGGTCGTCATGGACGGTGCTTTCGGCACCGGTCCAGTCCTCGCCGAGGACGACATCCGTATCACCGCCTCTGGCCTGGCCCAACCCTATCCGTCCCGAAATGCTCATTCTTCGTTGTAACGATAACCGATCCCGTAGAGCGTTTCGATAGCAGAGAAATCATCGTCGGCCGCGCGCATCTTCTTGCGCAGGCGCTTGATGTGGCTGTCGATGGTGCGGTCGTCCACATAGACCTGATCGTCGTAGGCGACGTCCATCAACTGATCGCGCGATTTCACGAAACCCGGACGCAGCGCCAAGGCCTGCAGCAGCAGGAATTCAGTCACCGTCAGCGTGACTTCCTTGCCCTTCCAGCTGACCGAGTGGCGCAGCGGGTCCATCGTCAGATTGCCACGCACGATGACCTTCGTATCTTCGGTCACCGCGACCTCGCCGGTGCTGATCGCCTCCTGTCGGCGCAGCAGCGCGCGGATGCGCTCGACCAACAGGCGTTGGCTGAAAGGCTTCTTGACGTAGTCGTCGGCGCCCATGCGCAGCCCCAGAACCTCGTCGATCTCATCATCTTTCGAGGTCAGGAAGATCACCGGCATGGAGGACTTCTGCCGGATGCGCTGCAACAGCTCCATCCCGTCCATCCGCGGCATCTTGATATCCAGCACGGCCATGTCCGGCAGCCGCTTGCCAAAGGCTTCAAGCGCCGCCTGGCCATCGTTGAAAGTTTCGACCTCGTATCCTTCAGCCTCAAGCGTCATCGAAACGGAGGTAAGAATGTTGCGATCATCGTCGACGAGCGCGATCCTCGACATGCTCATGCCCTCATATCTGCCTATTCATTATACTTTGGAAACATTCTCTGCTTTCCGTTTCACGGAATCAACCGGCTTGTGCGAATCGGGCACCCAAGCCGAATCATTCGTGACGAAAAATTCCTACGATTGACTAAATTGCCGCACCTCGCGTTCTTGGTTGCGCTAAAACGCCAATGGTTGCGCTAACTGCGGCAAAGCGTTCTGTTCCTTCGCAGAACCGTCATGCTATAGGGGCCGCATTCGACGCGACCACCCGCGACGGATCGGTATCCCTTTTGGCCGGGGATGCCGGGAGGAACCCAATGAACGCCGCGCGACGGCATCGGGAGCTACAGATGATCACTGGACGTGTGAACCCGGCGAAACGCCTGGAAGATCAAGGCATCACTGGTCTGGGCAATGTCTATTACAACCTGCTCGAGCCGGCGCTGATCGAAAGCGCGCTCAAGCGCGGCGAAGGCACGCTTGGCAAGGGTGGCGCTTTCTACTGCACGACCGGCGCCCACACGGGTCGTTCGCCCAAGGACAAGTTCGTTGTCCGCACCCCCGACGTCGAAGACACGATCTGGTGGGAAAACAACAAACCGATGGATCCCGCCAATTTCGACACCCTCTATGCCGACATGCTCGAGCATATGAAGGGCAAGGATTACTACGTGCAGGATCTCTTCGGCGGCGCCGACGCCGAGCACCGCCTGGATGTGCGCGTCGTGACCGAACTGGCCTGGCACGGCCTCTTCATCCGCACCATGCTGCGCCGCCCCGAGCGCGCCGAGCTCGACACTTTCGCGCCCGAGTTCACCATCATCAACTGCCCGTCGTTCAAGGCCAACCCGGAACGCCACGGCTGCCGTTCGGAAACGGTCATCGCGCTGAACTTCGACAAGAAGCTCATCCTGATCGCGAACACCGCCTATGCTGGCGAGAACAAGAAATCGGTCTTCACGCTGCTGAACTACATCCTGCCCGGCAAGGGCGTGATGGCGATGCACTGCTCGGCCAACCACGCGATCGGCAACCCCGACGACACCGCCGTCTTCTTCGGCCTGTCGGGCACCGGCAAGACCACGCTCTCGGCCGATCCGTCGCGCATCCTGATCGGTGACGACGAGCACGGCTGGTCGGAAAAGGGCACCTTCAACTTCGAAGGCGGCTGCTACGCGAAAACGATCAACCTGTCGAAAGAAGCCGAGCCGGAGATCTACGCGACCTGCTCGATGTTCGGCACCGTGGTCGAGAACATGGTCTTCGACGAAGAAACCCTTGAGCTGGACTTCTTCGACAACTCGATCACCGACAACATGCGCTGCGCCTACCCGCTGCACTACATCTCGAACGCGTCGGAATCGGCCCTCGGCGGTCATCCGAAGAACGTGATCATGCTGACCTGCGACGCTTACGGCGTCCTGCCGCCGATCGCGCGTCTGACCCCGGCGCAAGCCATGTATCACTTCCTGTCGGGCTTCACCTCGAAGACCCCGGGCACCGAGGTGGGTGTGGTCGAGCCGACCCCGACCTTCTCGACCTGCTTCGGCGCGCCCTTCATGCCGCGCCGCCCCGAGGTTTACGGCAAGCTGCTGCAGGAAAAGATCCACGAGTTTGGCGCTTCGTGCTGGCTGGTGAACACCGGCTGGACCGGTGGCGCCTTCGGCACCGGCAAACGCATGCCGATCAAGGCGACCCGCGCGCTGCTGACCGCCGCGCTCGACGGCTCGCTGAACGCGGTCGAGTTCCGCAAGGATCCGAACTTCGGCTTCGAGGTTCCGGTCTCGGTCCCGGGCGTGGATGCCACGCTGCTCAACCCGCGCGACACTTGGGCCGACAAGGGCGCCTTCGACGCGCAGGCCTCGAAACTGGTCAAGATGTTCTCGGACAACTTCGCGCAATACGTCCCCTATATCGACGAAGACGTGAAGGCCGCAGCCATCGGCTGATAGATAACGGACAGTGAACCCAGAAGGGGCCGGGATCATTCCCGGCCCCTTCGCGTTTGTGCCCGCAGGTGCCATAGTCCGCCCATGATACCCGCAATTCTCATCGCCCTCTTTTGCGCAGCTCTTCTGGGCTGGCGGTTGACGCGCCTTCCGGCGCGCGCGGCGGATCTGCCCGGCGCGCCGCCTATTCCCTCGGGGCCTCTCGCGTCGCTTTGGCCCGATCTGGACAGCACCGGCATCGCCCCGCTGCCCGAGGCGCTCGAGGCTTTCGCGGCGCGTTTGGCGCTTTGCGATGCCGCCCGTTCCGAGATCTGCGCGCAGTATTATCTCTGGCGCGGCGATCATTCCGGCACGCTCCTGTTCGAGGCACTCTTGCGCGCGGCAGATCGCGGCGTGCGCGTGCGGCTGCTGCTGGACGACAATGCAACGGCGGGGCTCGATGCGCGGCTGGCGTTTCTCGACGCCCATCCGAATATCGAGCTGCGCCTTTTCAACCCCTTCCCGCTGCGGTTCCCGCGTCTTCTGGGATACCTCTTCGACTTCCCTCGCCTCAATCGCCGGATGCACAACAAGATGCTGATCGCCGACGGAGCGGCCGCGATCCTTGGCGGGCGCAACATCGGGGACGAGTATTTCAACGACCTGTCCTCGATCGGGCTGTTCATGGATATGGATATCTTCGTGGCAGGCCATGCGGTGCGCGCCGCTCAGGAGGCGTTTGAAACCTACTGGGCCTCCGAGCCCGCTTGGCCTGCCGCAGGTCTTCTCCGGCAAACGCCCGAGCGGCTGGCCAAAGGCCGCGCTGAGCAGGAAACCGCGCTACAGGCGGCGCGCGAGACCCGGTTCTCGGCCCTGCTTGCCGAAAGCCTTTCGTCCGCGGATCTGGGCACCTCGGCGCTGTCCTTGCACGAGGCGCCCGTACGCCTGATCACCGACCCGCCCGAGAAGGTTCTGGGGCGCGCTCACAAACGACAGCACCTCTTTCCATCGCTGCGCATGGCGCTTGGCCGTCCGCAGGAGAATTACGATCTGATCTCGCCCTATTTCGTGCCCCGGCGGCGCGACGGCAAGGAAATGCGGGCGATGGCGAAACGCGGCATCCGGGTGCGGGTGCTGACCAATTCGCTGGCGGCCTCGGACGCGCCCATCGTGCATACGGGCTACGCCTGGCAGCGCCATGCGCTGATCCGCGCGGGCGTCGGCATTTACGAATATTCCGGCGACGGCAAGGTGCAGTTGCGCCGCGGGCTGATCGTGCGCAACCGCCACGGCACCGCCCCTTTCGCGCGCAGCAAGCTGCATGCCAAGATCTTCTCGGTCGATCGCAAGCGCGTCTTCATCGGCACGTTCAACTTCGACCCGCGCTCGCTGTTTCTCAACACCGAGATGGGCGTGGTCGTCGATGACCCCGCCTGGGCCGAGGAATTGCACCGCACCTTCGATCAGGCCGTGCCGCATCTGGCGTGGCGGGTGGGGCTGCGCCGCGGCCATCTGATCTGGATCCGGCGGGCCGAGGACGGCAGCGAGGAAGCCATCCGCCATGAACCCGGCGCGCAATGGTGGCAGCGCGGGCTGATCGCCATTCTTGCCTGGCTGCCAATCAAGGGCCTGCTTTAGCCCTTCTTGCGCGTGCGCTTGACCTTGCGGGCGATGCCGCGCTCCTTGGCCTTGATCGCGGCAACCTTGCGGCCGCGCCGGAAGGGCTTCTTGCCGCCCTTGCCGGGGCCGGGAAGGGTTGTGCCTTCCAGCTCCAGCAGCTCCAGCTCCAGCCCCCCGGTCATCGGGATCGCTTCGCGCAGGCGCACGAGCACCCGCTGGCCGATGCCGATCACCGTGCCGCTGTCGGCACCGGTCAATTGCTGCGCGTCACGGTCATAGTGGAAGAACTCACGCCCGATCTCGCGCACCGGGATCAGGCCATCGGCGCCTGTCTCGTCGAGCTTCACAAATGCGCCGAATTTCTGCACGCCCGAGATGCGCCCGGTGAACTCGCTGCCGACGCGATCCGACAGATAGGCCGCGAGGTAGCGGTCGGTCGTGTCGCGTTCAGCGGCCATCGAGCGGCGCTCGGTCTCCGAGATATGCTGCGCGGTCTCATCGAGGATTTCAATATCCTGCGCGCTCAGCCCGTCCTTGCCCCAACCGTGGCCAAGGATCAGCGCACGATGCACGATCAGGTCGGAATAGCGCCGGATCGGCGAGGTGAAATGCGCGTAGGACCGCAGCGCCAGCCCGAAATGGCCAAGGTTCTGCGGCGCGTAATAGGCCTGCGTCATGGCCCGCAGCGTCGAGATGTTCACCAACTCGTCGAACTCGGAGCCTTCGGCCTGCGCCAGAAGCCGGTTGAGATGCGCGGTCTTCAGCACCTGACCCTTTGCAAGGTTGAAGCCCGAGGCCTGCGCAACCTCGCGCAGCGCCTCGATCTTGTCGGGGGAGGGTTCCTCGTGCACGCGGTAAAGCAGCGGGCGGCGCAGCCGTTCGAGTTCCTCGGCGGCTGCCACATTGGCCAGCACCATGAATTCCTCGATCAGCTTATGCGCGTCGAGACGTTCCTTGAAGCGCACCGAGGCGACCTTGCCCGCCTCGTCGATAACGATCTGGCGCTCGGGCAGATCGAGATCGAGCGGCTGGCGCGCCGCGCGGGCGCGCACCAGCGCATTGTAGCATTCATAAAGCGGCGCGATGACCTCATCGACAAGCGGGGCGGTCTTTTCGTCCGGGCGTCCTTCGCGCGCTGCCTGCACTTGGGCATATTCGAGCGAGCCGACCGAGCGGATCATGCCACGCGTGAAGCGATGGCTGAGCTTGTGGCCCGCGCTGTCGATCTTCATGCGCACGGCCAGAACCGCGCGCGGCACATGTTCGTGCAAGCTGCACAGATCGCCCGAAAGCCGGTCGGGCAGCATCGGCACGACGCGGTCGGGGAAATAGGTCGAGTTCCCGCGCTTGCGGGCCTCGCGGTTCAGCGCCGAGCCGGGGCGGACGTAATGCGCGACATCTGCGATGGCGACCCAGAGGATATGGCCGCCCTCGTTATTGGGATCATCGTCGGGCATTGCAAGGCAGGCGTCATCGCGGTCGCGCGCATCGGCCGGGTCGATGGTGACGAAGGGCAACTCGCTCAGATCCTCGCGGCCCTCCAGGTCGGCGGGGCGCGCGGCATCGACCTCGGCGATCACCGCATCGGGGAAGTCGTCTGGAATGCCATGCTGGTGGATCGCGATCAGCGAGACGGCGCGCGGCGCGGTCGGGTCACCCAGGCGCTCGATCACGCGGGCGCGCGGCAGGCCCATGCGGCCGCGTGGGCCGATCTGCTCGGCCTCGACCAATTCGCCATCGCGGGCGTCCTGTGTGGCGCCCACGCCCACGACCCATTCCTTTTGCTCGCCCTTGTCGATGGGCACTATGCGCCCGCCCTCGGCGCCCTTGCGGAAGATGCCGACGACGCGGTGCTGGGCCTCGCCGATCTTGCGGATCAGGCGGGCCTCGTAGTCATAGCCCTGCCCCGAGACCTCGGCGATGCGGGCCAGAATGCGGTCGCCCGCAGCCAGAGCCGGGTCGCCCGACTTGGCGATGAACAGGATGACCGGTTCGGGGCCCTCGCCCTCCCACTCGATCGCGCGTGCCCAGAGGTCGCCGGAACTGTCGGCCGGGCGGATTTCGAGCACCGACACCGGCGGCAGCTTGGCGCTGTCATGGTAGGACTTGCGGCGGCGTTCGAGCAGGCCTTCGTCGGTCATCTCGCGCAGGATGCGCTTGAGCTCGATCTTGGCGGCGCCCTTGATCCCGAAGGCCTTGGCGATGTCACGTTTCGCACCGGCGCCGGGGTGGTCGGCAAGCCATGCGAGTATCTGTTCTTTGGTGGGCAACTGGTTCATGGCTTTGCCTATCATGGGCCTGTGCGGGCGTCACGCGCGAAGCGGGGCGCTGCCCCGCACCCCGGGATATTTTCGCCACATTGAAAATCAGAGGCGTTTCATCATGTCCCGGTGCGGGATGCCCGCATCGTCATAGATGGGACCGAAAGCCGCAAATCCAAGCTTTTCGTAGAAGGGCAGCGCATGGATTTGCGAGCCAAGCCGTGCCGTGGTGCAGCCGCGGTCTTTCAGGTGCTGACAGGCCGCGTGGATGAGTGCCGCGCCAAGGCCGGTACCGCGCGCTTCGGGCAAGACGCAGACGCGGCCGATCTTGCCGGCTTCGCCCTTGGCGAAGAGCCTAGCGGTGCCCACCGGGCGGTCATCCACGAAGGCCAGAAGGTGGATCGCAATGTCGTCGAGATCGTCGATCTCGAGTTCCTCCGGGACGTTCTGCTCCTCGATGAAAACCGTCCGGCGCAGCGCGTGGCAGGCCGCGAGGTCGTCGGTCACGACGATTTTCATGCGAAGTAGTCCCGCAGACAGCGGGTATAGATCGCCTTGAGCTGGGAGATCTGGGCGACCTCGATGCGTTCATCGACCTGATGCATGGTCTGGCCGACCAGACCGAATTCGAGCACAGGGCAGTGATCCTTGACGAAACGCGCGTCCGAGGTGCCGCCCGAGGTCGAAAGTTCGGGTTTGAGGCCGGTTTCTGCCTCGACCGCGCGAGCGACCAGTTCGACGAAGGGGCCGGGCGGGGTGAGGAAGCTTTCGCCTGAAATCTCGGTCCGGATGCTCAGGCGCACGCCGGTTTCTGCCTCGACCACGCGCGCCAGCCCTTCGCCCCATTGGGTCAGCGATGCGCCGGAATGGGAGTCGTTGAAACGGATATTGACGGTAGTGCGGGCCTTGGCGGGGATGACGTTATTGGCCGGGTTACCGCAGTCGATGGTGGTGATCTGGAGAGTGGAGGCGTCGAAATGCTCGGTGCCATTGTCGAGCGGGTTCGCCGTCATGCGGTGCAACAGGTCCACCAGCGCGTGCAGCGGGTTCTTGGCGCGGTGCGGATAGGCGGAGTGGCCCTGCACGCCCTCGGCTTCGATATAGAAGGTCATCGAGCCGCGGCGGCCGATCTTCATCATCTCGCCCATGCTGTTGGGGCAAGTGGGTTCGCCGACCAGGCAGACCGACATCGCCTCTCCCTCGGTGGCCATCCAGTCGAGCAGCGCGCGGGTGCCGTCATGGCCGACGCCTTCTTCGTCACCGGTAATCGTCAGCACGATGGCGCCTTCGGGCGGGGTCTGTAGCACGAAATCGACCGCGGCCGCCACGAAGGCTGCGACGCCCGATTTCATGTCGGTCGCGCCGCGCCCCCAGAGCACGCCGTCATGGATCTCGCCGCCGAATGGGTCATGCGTCCAGGCCGCCGCATCGCCCACCGGCACCACATCGGTATGACCGTTGAAGCCGAAGGTTTTCGCGCCTTTCTCGCCCCAGCGAGCGAAAAGGTTGGGGATTCCGTTGCGATCGACGCGGGTGCAGGCGAAGCCCGCCGCGCCAAGAACGCCCTCAAGCAGTTGCAGCGCGCCGCCTTCGAACGGGGTGACGGAGGGGCAGCGGATCAGATCCGCAGTGAGTTTGACGGGATCGAGCGACATGGCGGGCTCCTTTCTCGAATTGCTCAAGGCTTAGCCGTGGGCGCGGGCAAGCACAACGCCCGAGCCGAGGTCGGCGAAGATCGGGCTTTCAATTGTGCCGAACTGCGGCATACTGGAGGGATAGAAAACAAGCCCCGAGGCAGGGCGACACGAGCAGGGCAACGTCCCATCCCAAGACCAGACCGCCACCCCGCAAGGGTCGGCGGCGCGCGTGTTTTCCGCCATCGGTGCGCAATAGGCACGAGGCGGTCATGCAAGCACATGCGGGTTGGATTGCGGCGCATCTTCCGGGACGGGGGCGGATCGTGTTCGACCAGCACCCATTACCGGCTTCGGTTACACGCGGCAGCCTGATGGTCGAGTTCACGCTGATCCCGGGCGAGGCCGATATCCTGCCGCTGGCCCATGTAACCGGGCGCGGGGTGCAGGCGCGGTTCTTCTCGCTTGGCTTCACGGCGGATGGGCAGGTTTCGGTGATGCAGCGGCAGGGCATGGCGTTTCATGCGCTCTCGCTCGATGCAAGCGATGCGCTGGCTTGCGGCGGGCCGATGCGGCTGACCTGGCTTTGGGATGTGGCCGCGGGCGAGAGCGTTCTGGCGCTTGAGGCGCTGGCGGATGGCACCTTGCGGCACCGCGTCGGCGGCCTGCCGCTTGCGATGCCGCGCGAGGATCTTCTGGCGCTGGCAGCCGGGACAGGCGCGGCGCGTGTCGGGCCTCGGGTCGACTGGCTGGCCTTTGGCGATCATCGGCACCCGCTTGGGCCCTCCGGCGCGCTGGCGCCGCTGACGCAAGTCGCCACGCCGCAGGGCTGGCGCGCGGTCGGCACGCTGCGCCCCGGCGATCTGGTTGAGACCGCCCATCACGGCGCGCAACCGGTGCTCTGGTCGGGTCGGGTGGCCCTGCCCGCGCTTGGTAATCTGCGCCCCGTGCGGCTGTGCGCACCGCATTTCGGTTCGGCCAACGATCTCTGGGTCGCGCCGCATCAGCGCATCGCCCTGCCCGGCGCGGGCAGCGCGATCGCCGAGGCGCGTGATCTGGTCGATGGCATCCACGCCATTCAGCCGGACCGCCCGAATGTGCTGAACTGGCACGGGATCTTGCTGGACCAGCCCGCGCTGATGATCGCCGAGGGCTGCCTTGTCCAAAGCCTCGACATCGGGCGCATGTGCCGTCAGCCTGCATTGGCTGCCCTGAGCGCGCTGGCCGACACGGCATTGCCCGAGCACAGCGCCGCCACCCGCCCCATACTGACGCGCGAACGGGCTTTGCAGGCACTTGGCGCGCGGAAAGCAGCCTGACAGCCCATTCCGCGCGCGACACATTCAGTCACATTTTGCCGCCCATACGAATTTTTATTGCGCTGCGACTGCAAAACCCCTAAGCACTGTGCAACCGCAGAAAGGAACCGATTCATGGCGCATGATGGGGCTGACATGACCAATATCCATATGACCGACCTGCTGGCGCTGACCGAGGCCACGCTGCCCGAAATCGCCAAACTGACTGCCGATGCGACCAACTCGCTGCGCGCCCTTGTGACCCGCGACGGCAAGGTCTCGGGTGCCGCGCTTGAGGAAAACCAGTTCGCCGCCCATGCCCTTTCGTGGCTGGCCACCTATAACCAATCGCTGATCCAGCTGCGCGGCTGGGCCGGTCGCATCGCCGAAGAAGGCAAGTTCGGCGCGATGGAAAGCCTGATCCTGCAAATCGGCTTTGGCGAATACCTGGCGCAGATCTCGGGCGGCATTCCGATGAGCCAGGGCGAGGTTGCGCGCCTTGCCGATCTGGGCGTCAGCTGGACGCCGGGCGCCGAGGCCGCCAAGCTGATCGCCGAGGGCAACAGCCCCGCCGCGCGCCAGGCGCTGGTCGCCATGATGCGCGACAACCAGGGCCGTGCGCTGTTTGGCACCTCGGGCCTCGACGAAGACCTCGAGATGATCCGCGACCAGTTCCACCGCTACGCCGAGGAACGCGTGATCCCCTTCGCCCATGAATGGCACCTGAAGGATGAGCTGATCCCGATGGACACCATCAACGAGCTCGCCGAACTGGGCGTGTTCGGCCTGACCATCCCCGAGGAATACGGCGGGCTTGGCCTGTCCAAGGCCTCCATGGTCGTGGTGACCGAGGAACTGTCGCGCGGCTATATCGGCGTGGGCTCGCTTGGCACGCGCTCGGAAATCGCGGCGGAACTGATCCTGTGCGGCGGCACCGAGGAGCAGAAGGCCAAATGGCTGCCGGGTCTTGCCTCGGGCGAAATCCTCTCGACTGCGGTCTTCACTGAACCGAACACCGGCTCGGACCTCGGCTCGCTGCGCACCCGCGCCGTGAAGGATGGCGATGACTGGGTCGTGACCGGCAACAAGACCTGGATCACCCATGCGCAGCGCACCCATGTGATGACGCTGCTCGCCCGTACCGACCCGAACACGACCGACTATCGCGGCCTGTCGATGTTCCTGGCCGAAAAGACCCCGGGCACCGACGAGAACCCCTTCCCGACCCCCGGCATGACCGGCGGCGAGATCGAGGTTTTGGGCTATCGCGGCATGAAGGAATACGAGCTTGGCTTCGACGGCTTCCGCGTGAAGGGTGAAAACCTTCTGGGCGGCGAAGAAGGCAAGGGCTTCAAGCAGCTGATGGAAACCTTCGAGAGCGCCCGCATCCAGACCGCCGCGCGTGCCGTGGGCGTTGCCCAATCGGCCTGCGAGATCGGGATGCAATACGCCATCGACCGCAAGCAGTTCGGCAAGTCGCTGATCGAGTTCCCGCGCGTCGGGGGCAAGCTTGCGATGATGGCCGTCGAGATCATGATCGCCCGCCAGCTGACCTATTTCTCGGCCTGGGAAAAGGATCACGGCCACCGCTGCGACCTTGAGGCCGGCATGGCCAAGCTGCTCGGCGCCCGCGTGGCCTGGGCGGCTGCCGACAATGCGCTGCAAATCCATGGCGGTAACGGCTTCGCGCTGGAATACACCATCTCGCGCATCCTGTGCGACGCGCGCATTCTCAACATCTTTGAGGGCGCGGCGGAAATTCAGGCGCAGGTGATTGCCCGTCGTCTTCTGGGCTGAGCTTGCAATAATCGAGCAGTCAACGGGGCCTTCGGGCCTCGTTTTGCGTTGCGCCTGTCGCGCGTTTGGGCACTGTGACGGCAAAGGAGCCCCTGCATGATCCGCAACGCCACGCCCGCCGACGCCCCCGCCATCGCCGCGATCTATAATGACGCCGTGCGCAACACGACCGCGATCTGGAACGAGATCGAGATCGACGCCGCGAACCGGGTGGAGTGGATGCAGGCGCGTCAGGCGGCAGGTCTGCCGGTTCTGGTGCTGGAGGAAGCGGGCGAGACCGTGGGCTATGCAAGCTACGGCCCCTTTCGCGCCTTTGATGGCTATCGCGGGACGGTCGAGCATTCGGTCTATATCCGCTCGGATCTGCGCGGCAGTGGACGTGGGCGCGCGCTGATGGAGGCACTGATCGCGCACGCCCGCGCGGCGGGCTATCACGTCATGGTCGGCGCGATCGAAGCGGGGAATGCGGGCTCGATCGCGCTACATGGCAAGCTTGGGTTCGTCCATGTCGGGACGATGCCACAGGTTGGGCAGAAGTTCGGGCGCTGGCTCGATCTGGCGCTGCTGCAACTGGTTCTGGATAGCCGCGCTCAGCCCTGACGTGCGAGTGCGTCGATCAGGCGGTTGCGGGCCTCGGGCAGTGCGCGGCGGCTGTGTTCGGCGGCGAAGAGATCGAGGAAATGTCCGGTCAATTTCAGGCCTTGGACGATTTCAACCAAGGTCGCTGGCCCTTGCCCGAGCAAGCATTGCGGCAGGGGGAGGAGGCGCGGCGCCCAGTCTCCGGCGGCCTCGCGCGCGACCGCGCGACCGGTGCGCGGGCTGACATAGGCCAGATCCTCGCGCCCGCCGGTGAGCGCGCAGCGGGTGAGATCGAGCCCGAAGCCAAGCTCTTCGAGCAGCGCCATTTCCCAGTGTAGGTAATCGACGGGCCAGCCCTCATGCGCGAGGCCGATCACGTCGAAAAGCGGCTCGGTCGCAGCATAAAGGCGCGGGTGCGGTTCGCGTTCGGGTAGCGCGAAGCCGAGCATGGCGCAGACCGCGTTCAATCCCATCAGCGCGAGCCGATCCGACATTGCGCCTGCGCGCGAGCGCAGCGGTTCGACCGTGAAGCTGCCAAGGTGATCTTCCAATCTTGCGCGCCAGGCCAGCGACACATGGCTACCCGGTTGCAGCGTGGCGGCCATCTTGCGCGAGACGCCGCCCCGCACGACGCCCGCGTGACGGCCGTGGTCCGCCGTGAAGACCTCGACAATCGCCGAGGTTTCGCCATGCAGGCGGGTGGAAAGGATTGTGCCGCGGTCTTGCCAGTCCATGCCGGTCTCGGGTCGGAGAGGCGGGGGGCTGTCTGCCCCCCGGTCCCCCCGAAGGTATTTCAGCCAAGAAGAAAGGGAAAGTCAGTCGCTCAGCCCGTCCTGGTCGAGAAGGGTCGCACCGTCACGGCTTTCGATCTCGATCACCCAGAGGTCGGGGTCGAAGCTGCGCTGCTTGCGGATCGAAGCATCGACCTCGGGTTCGGGCCCTTCGGTCAGAGGAACCCATTTGCGCGCGCCAGTGGTGAGGTCGAAGCTGCGCTGCCAGAGTTTGGCCTGTCCGTCGAGTGTCGCGCATTTGACCATGACGGAGCCCGCGTCGGGTTGGCCGCGCGCCGCGAGATAGGCCGGGATATGGGCGAGTTCGAGGCGTTTCAGATAGGCCCGGACCCAGAGTTCCGAGGTCAGGCGGGCCTGCATCTTAATCGCCGTCCTTGAAGTCGAGCCCCATCTCGGAATAGCGCTCGGCCTCTTCGAGCCAGTTCGGGCGCACCTTGACCTGCAGGAACAGGTGGACCGGGCGGCCGAGGAATTCGCTCAGATCAGCGCGGGCGGCGGTGGAGATCGCCTTGATCGTCTCGCCGCCCTTGCCCAGAACGATACCCTTGTGGCCCTCTCGGGCGACATAGATCAGCTGGTCGATCCGGGTGGAGCCATCCTTACGGTCTTCCCATTTCTCGGTCTCGACGGTGAGCTGGTAGGGGATTTCTTCGTGCAGGCGCAGGGTCAGTTTCTCGCGCGTAACCTCGGCGGCGATCTGGCGCATGGGCAGGTCGGCGATCTGGTCCTCGGGGTAGAACCAGGGGCCGACTGGCAATTCCCCGGCGAGCCATTCGCGCAGGTCATCGACGCCGTAGCCGCGCTCGGCCGAGATCATGAAGGTCTTGACGAACGGGAACGCGGCATTGGCGGCCTCGGCGAGCTCCAGAAGCTTCTCGGCCTTGACCTTGTCGATCTTGTTGATGGCCAGCGCGACGGGTTGTCCCCCCTCGCGCTCTTTCAGGGCGGCGATGATGGCGCGCGTTCCTTCGGTCAGGCCGCGATGTGCCTCGATCAGGAGAACGACGATATCGGCGTCGGAGGCACCGCCCCAGGCGGCAGAGACCATGGCGCGATCAAGACGGCGGCGCGGGCGGAAGATGCCGGGGGTATCGACGAAGACGATCTGGCTATCGCCCTCCATGCAGACACCGCGGATACGGGCGCGAGTGGTTTGCACCTTGTGGGTCACGATCGAGACCTTCGCCCCCACCATGCGGTTGAGCAGGGTCGATTTTCCAGCGTTCGGTTCACCGATAAGGGCCACAAAGCCCGAGCGAGTCGTCATTGGATCTCCTTGAGGTTCTTGCGGCTGGCATAGTGGAAATGCGTGCGGCTGGCCAGATTATTCGGTTTTCGCACCATTCCGGCGCAAAAGGGATAGGGGGCTGGTGCAGGTGATTGCTAGACCAAGCGGAATATCGGGTCGGCGCGATCAGGCCTGCGGGGCCTCCAGCCGTGCCAGAAGGGCCTTGGCGGCGGCTTGTTCGGCCTGGCGCTTGGCTTTGGCGGCGGCACGTTCGACTGCACCATTGGCCAGTTGCGCCTCGATGGTGAAGACGGGCGCGTGGTCGGGGCCCTCACGCGAGATGGTGACGTATTTCGGCGGCGGCAGGCCGCGCGCCTGCGCCCATTCCTGCAACGCGGTCTTGGCATCGCGGGCGTCTTCCTCGACCGCGTCGATCCGGTCGCCCCAGAGGCGCAGCACCAGATCGCGGGCGGTCTCAAACCCCGCATCGATATAGACGGCGGCGATCACCGCCTCCATCGCGTCGCCCAAGAGGGCTTCTTTGCGGCGTCCACCCGACATCATCTCGGACCGGCCGAGCTTGAGAACGGCGCCAAGGTCGATCTGGCGCGCGACGTCGGCGCAGGTTTCCTTGCGCACCAGCGCGTTGAAGCGCGGCGCTAGCTGACCTTCCGAGGCGGACTTGTCGGCGCGGAACAACGCCTCGGCCATGGTCAGGCCCAGAACGCGGTCGCCCAGGAATTCAAGCCGCTGGTTATCGGGCCGCGTCGCCGTGCCGATCGAGGAATGCGTCAGCGCGCGCACCAGAACCTCGGGCCGCGCGAAGCGATGCCCGAGGCGCGCCATGAAGGCCTCGATATCCGCGCCGATCTTCACTCGATCGCCTTGAAGAAGCGATCCGGACGCCAGGTCCAGAAGAAGAAGAGCGAGCGCCCTGCGGAGGAGAACATCACCCGGTCGGCGCGGCCGATCAGGTAGTCAGCCGGGACGAAGCCAAGCCCGCCCGCGGCAGCCGGGAAGCGGCTGTCTTCCGAGTTGTCGCGGTTGTCGCCCATGAAGAAATACTGGCCCTCGGGGACCGTAAAGACCGGCGTGTTATCGGCCACCCAATTGTTGGTGATGTTCAGGATCGAGTGGGTCGCGCCATTGGGCAGCGTCTCGATCTTGCGCTCTTTGATGCAGGTGCCGCCCTGCCCGACCGGGTCATTGGCGCAGCGCGGCATCAGGCCTTGCGGGCCCTGCAAGTCCTTAATCTCGGTGAACTGGCCGCCGTCTTGCAGCTGCACGGGCGTACCGTTGATCTGCAGCACGCCGTCGATCACCTGCACGCGGTCGCCCGGCAGGCCGACGACGCGCTTGATGAAGTCGACACCGCGGGTCGGGTGGCGGAAGACCACAACATCGCCGCGCTCGGGTTCCGAGCCGAACAGGCGGCCCTCGATCGGGCAGGCCGAGAACGGGCAGCTATGCGCCGAATAGCCATAGGCCATCTTGTTGACGAAGAGGAAATCGCCGATCAGCAGCGTGTCCTTCATCGAGCCCGAGGGGATCCAGAACGGCTGGAAGAACAGGGTGCGGAACACGCCCGCAATCAGCAGTGCCCAGAAGACCGTCTTGATCGTCTCGACAATCCCGCCATCAGATTTCTTCGCCATGCTTTTCCCGCCTTGGTCTGAAAGTCCCGCCTTCCTTGGCCTGCCGCGCAGCCCAAGTCAAGGAAGCGGCCGCGCCTCGATCACCACGAAGGCCTGCGCCCAGGGGTGATCGTCGGTCAAGGTCACGTGAACGATGGCTTCGTGGTCCGGAGGCGTCATCTCGCGCAGGCGCTCGGCCGCCCATCCGGTCAGCTCCATCACCGGCTGGCCCGAGCGCAGATTCGTAACCCCCATGTCCTTCCAGGCGATGCCCATGCGCAGCCCGGTGCCAAGCGCCTTCGAGCACGCCTCTTTCGCCGCCCACCGCTTGGCATAGGTGCCTGCGGTATCGGCGCGGCGCTCGGACTTGGCGATCTCGGCCTCGGTGAAAACGCGATGGCGGAAGCGGTCGCCGAAGCGTTCGAGCGTGGCGGCGATGCGCTCGATATTGGCCAGATCGGTGCCGATGCCGAGGATCATCCGCTCACTCGCCCCGCGCGGTGTCCATCAGGTGGCGCATCTGCCTGATCGCATTCTCAAGCCCCATGAAGACCGATTCCGCGATCAGGAAATGGCCGATGTTCAGCTCGCGCAGCTCTTCGATCTCGGCAATGGGGCCGACGGTCTCGAAGGTCAGGCCGTGGCCTGCGTGAACCTCAAGCCCAAGGCTGTGGGCATAGGCGGCACCGGCGCGCAGGGCCTCCAGCTCGGCGTCGCGTTCGGCGAATTGGCCAGCATAATGCAGATCGCAGTAATGGCCGGTGTGTAGCTCGACCACCGCCGCGCCGATCTTGGCTGAGGCCTCGATCTGGCGCGGATCGTGGCCGATGAACATCGAGACGCGAATGCCTGCCTCGCGCAGGGGCGCAACATAATCGGTCAGCCGCGCAAGGTCGGCCGCGACGTCAAGCCCTCCTTCGGTCGTCACCTCCTCGCGCTTTTCCGGCACGATGCAGCAGGCATGCGGACGGGTGCGCAGCGCGATGGCCTGCATCTCGGCAGTGGGCGCCATCTCGAAGTTCAGCGGCACGGCCAGATCGGCGATCAGCGCGTCGATATCGGCGTCACGGATGTGGCGGCGATCCTCGCGCAGATGCGCGGTGATGCCGTCCGCGCCTGCGGCCTCGGCCAGCTTGGCGGCGCGCAGCGGGTCCGGATAGGCCGAGCCGCGCGCGTTGCGGATGGTGGCGACGTGATCGATGTTCACACCGAGGCGAAGCGAATGGAGCATGATGTCCTCCGAAGATTGCGCGCGGAGTATGCGCGAGAGCCGAGACGGTTTGAAGGGTATCCGGGGCGCTTTGCCAAGAATTCTGACGGCTCACGCGCCGTCGGTCGGCGGTTCCTGGCGGCTGTTCTCTTTGCGCTCTTCGCGCTTGTGCGCGATTTTGGCGCGGATCTTCTCAAGCCGTTCCTTGAGCCGCGTGCGGCGGCGCTTCTGATAGGCGTCGATGATCGGCAGCGAGATATAGTAGCAGATCAGCCCCGCCACGATGCCCGGAACGAACCCGCCCACCAAATAGGGCAGCCATACATCGCTGAAGAACTGTGCGAGCCCGCCCCACTCGCTATGCGCGGGGGTGAAAATGGCGACGATATTGTGCTTGAGGTCATGCCCGGCGGCCAGGAAGGTCTGCCCCAGCGTTTCGGCATGGCCATCGTCAACCGCACGCCCCAGCATCCACTGGCCCAGCTTGACCGAGCTGACCGCGATGATCGGGAAGGTAATCGGGTTGCCGAAGAACGTGGCCAGAAGCGAGGCGATGACATTGCCGCGGACCAGAAGCGCGACCGCCGCCGCAGACAGGAAGTGCAACCCGAAGAACGGCGTGAACGAGATCAAAACACCCGCGAAGACCCCGCGCGCGATGCGGTGCGGCTGATCGGGCAGGCGATTGACGCGGTGTTTGACGTAGTGAAAAGCGCGGGTCCAGCCGCTGCGGGGCCAGACCGCTTCGCGCAGGGCGCTGAGGAAGGGGCGTTTTTCGCGCCGTTTGAAAACCACCGTTCTTCCTTCCGCCCGTCAGGGCTGCCTCAGGGCTTGCGCGCCAGATCTCGCCAACGCTGGACCTGCGCCACATCTGTCTCGGCCTCAAGCGCCGTGAGCAACGTGTGCAGATGTTCCACATCCCGCATCTCGACTTCAACCATCAGCGAGTAGAAATCCGGCTTGCGGTCCATGAATTGCAAATCCGAGATATTTGCCTTCTGCTGCCCGATCAAGGTGCAGATATGTCCCAGCACCCCGGCATCATTCGAAATCGTCAGTTTGAGCGAGGCCGAGTAGACCGGCGGGTGCTGGCCGGGCTGCCAGTGCAGATCGACCCAGCGGTCGGGCTGCTCCTCGAATTCCTCAAGCGCCGGGCAGTCGATCGCGTGGATGACCACGCCCTGCCCGCGATAGGTGATGCCCACGATGCGCTCGCCCGGCAGGGGCTGGCAGCAGGACGCCCGGCGGAAGCTCTGGTCGGCCCCAAGCCCGATCACCGCGCGGGTGGGCTCGATCGTGTCGGCGCCGCGGGCGATCAGCTCGGGGTAAAGCGATTCCAGCACCTCGCGCGCGGTCAGCTCGGCCGAGCCGAGACGTGCCAGCAGCTCGATATCGTCGGGCAGCCCCAGCGTCTTGGCGGCGGTGCGCAGCGCCTTGTCGGTGACCTTGCGCCCGACATGCTCGAATGCCACGCGGGCAAGCTCGGCCCCCAGCTTGACGAAACGCGAGCGGTCCTCTTCGCGCAGGCTCTTGCGGATCGCGCCCTTGGCCCGGCCGGTCGCCACGATATCAAGCCAGGTCGGCTGCGGGCGCTGCCCGGCGGCGGTGATCACCTCGACCGACTGACCGTTCTTGAGCCGGGTCCAGAGCGGCACGCGAATGCCATCGACCTTGGCGCCCACGCAGGAGTTGCCGATCCGCGTATGGATCGCATAGGCGAAGTCGATCGGCGTCGCGCCCTTGGGCAGCTTGATCACGTCGCCCTTCGGCGTGAAGCAGAAGACCTGATCGGAATACATCTCGAGCTTCACGTTCTCGAGGAATTCGTCGTGATCGCCCTCGGCAAAACGTTCGGTCAGCGAGTTGAGCCATTTCGCCGGATCGACCGCAAAGGGGTTCGCGGCGCGCTGCCCGTCTCGATAGGACCAATGAGCGGCAACGCCGGCCTCGGCCACCTCGTGCATCTGGCGGGTGCGGATCTGCACCTCGACCCGCTTACCGTCCCGCCCCGAGACCGTGGTGTGGATCGAGCGGTAGCCGTTCGTCTTGGGCTGGCTGATGTAATCCTTGAACCGCCCCGGAACCGCGCGCCAGCGGCGGTGGATCAGCCCCAGAACCCGGTAGCAATCCATCTCGGAGGCGGTGATCACGCGGAAACCGTAGATGTCGGACAGCCGCGAGAAGGCGAGCTGCTTTTCCTCCATCTTGCGCCAGATCGAATAGGGGCGCTTGGCGCGACCAAAAACATCCGCGTCGATCTGCGATTCTTCCAACAGATGACGGATATCATGCGTGATCTTGGGGATCACGTCGCCCGATTCCTTTTGCAGGCTGACGAAGCGGCGGATGATCGAGGTGCGCGCCTCGGGATTAAGAACCTTGAAGGACAGATCCTCCAGCTCCTCGCGCATCCATTGCATACCCATGCGCCCGGCCAGCGGCGCGAAGATCTCCATCGTCTCGCGCGCCTTCTGGGCCTGTTTCTCGACACGCATCGACTTGATCGTGCGCATGTTGTGCAGACGGTCGGCCAGCTTGACCAGGATCACCCGCAGATCCTTGGACATGGCCATGAACAGCTTGCGGAAATTCTCGGCCTGTTTCGAGGCGTTCGACGACAGCTGCAGGTTGGTCAGCTTGGTCACGCCATCGACCAGCTCGGCGATCTCGGCGCCGAACATCTCAGAGACCTCGGTATAGGTCGAGCGCGTGTCCTCGATCGTGTCGTGCAGGAGCGCGGTGATGATCGTGGCATCGTCCAGCCGCTGCTCGGTCAGGATGGCGGCAACGGCGACGGGATGCGTGAAATAGGGCTCGCCCGAATGCCGGAACTGCCCTTCATGCATTTTCAGACCGTAGGCATAGGCCTTGCGGATAAGTTCGGAATTTGTGCGCGGGTTATAGTTGCGAACGAGCGCGATCAGGTCTTCGACGTCGATCATTTCGCGCTGCGATCCCCCCTCGCGCCCGTCTGTGTGCGATCAGCCGCGGCCCTGCGCATCCATCAGCGCGCGCAGCATCCGCTCTTCGCTCATGTCGTCTTCCTTCGGACGATCCATCTCGCCGCCCATGAGCAGCGACATCGCGTCGTCTTCCGGCTCGTCGACCTCGATCTGGGTCTGGTTCGACTCGATCAGACGCTCGCGCAGGTCATCCGCGCTCTGGGTCTCTTCGGCGATCTCGCGCAGCGCCACGACGGGGTTCTTGTCATTGTCGCGATCCACGGTCAGGGCAGCACCTGCGGCGACTTCACGCGCGCGGTGGGCAGCGAGCATCACCAGCTCGAACCGGTTCGGAACCTTGTCAACGCAATCTTCAACCGTCACGCGGGCCATCTGCAACTCCAATCAGACTTGGGAGGTGTGAGGGGCCTATTTAGGCGCTTCAAAAGGTATTGACAAGCGTTTCATCCACAGAGGTCGCCGGGTCAAACGCTTGTAGCGCCGCTTTTTCCGCCTCGGGCAGCGCTGCGGCCATCTCGGCAACGGTCTTTCCGCTGACCGGGTGGCGCCACCGCGGCGCGATCTCGGCCAAGGGAATCAGCACGAAGGCGCGATCCGCCATGCGCGGGTGCGGCAGGATCAGTTGATCGGGCACCTCGCGCATCTGCGCCTCCAGCGGCAGGCTGGTCCAGCGGGTAAATGTTGCAAGGTCGGGCAGCACCGCATCGCCCATCGCCAGCAGGTCAAGGTCGATCTTGCGCGCCTCCCAGCGGTGGGTGCGCGAACGCCCCAGCGCCTCTTCCACCCGATGCAGCGCCGCCAGGGCTTCGACTGCCCCCATCTCGCCCCGCACGACCGCGCAAGCATTCACGAAATCCGGCCCCGATCCGGCGGGAAAAGCAGGCGAGCGGTGAAAGCGGCTTACAGCCGCCAGATGCAGGCCTTCGGCTGGTAAGTTTGTCAGCGCGGATCGGACAGTTTCCGCCGAGGAGCCTGTTTGCGAAGGCAGATTTGACCCTACGGCAACCAAAAACGTGTTACTATACATAAAGGTAGATATCCTCGCGCCGCTGCTGTTGCTATGTCCTAACATGCAAATCGTGTTCTGTCGGCGTAATTGGTCAATTTTATTTTCCGCGCCAACCACTCAACGGCGTCATCGGCAGGCCTGATGGAAAGGACTTTTTGATGTTTTACAAAGACGAACGGCTTGCGCTGTTCATCGACGGTTCGAACCTTTACGCAGCGGCGAAGTCGCTCGGGTTCGACATCGACTACAAACTGCTTCGACAGGAGTTCGAGCGCCGCGGCAAGCTGGTTCGGGCCTTCTATTATACTGCCCTGCTCGAGAACGAGGAATATTCGCCGATCCGTCCGCTGGTCGACTGGCTGCATTACAACGGCTACGCGATGGTGACGAAACCGGCCAAGGAATACACCGACTCGATGGGTCGCCGGAAGGTCAAGGGCAACATGGACATCGAGCTTGCCGTGAACGCGATGGAGCTTGCGCCCCGTCTCGATCACGCGGTTCTGTTCTCGGGCGATGGCGATTTCCGCCCGCTCGTCGAGGCGCTTCAGCGTCAGGGGGTGCGCGTTTCGGTCGTTTCGACGATTCGCTCTCAGCCCCCCATGATCGCAGACGAGCTGCGTCGCCAGGCCGATAATTTCATCGAGCTGGATGCGCTGCGCGATGTAATCGGGCGCCCTCCGCGCGAGCCGCGCGAGACCGAGACCTCGACCAACGCCTGATCTCTTTCTATATCTGCCGCGCCGGGTGCCTGCCGCGCCCTGAGGAAGACGATGGAAGAGACTGCCTCACTGTTGGGACTGTTCTTCTCGGCGATGCTGGCAGCGTCGCCGATCCCGATGCAGTCCGAGATCGTCTTTGTCGCCATGCAGACGGCGGGCATAGCTCCGGTCTGGCAGATGCTTGTGGTTGCCGGTATCGGCAACACGCTTGGCGCGCTGATCACCTACGGGCTTGGGCGCGGCGCGAACCACTGGTCCGACCGGCGCTGGTTCCCCGCCACGCCGCAGCAGATGGAGCGCGCGCATCGCTGGTTCGAACGCTGGGGCATCTGGGTGTTGCTGCTCAGCTGGGCACCGGGGGGCGATCTGGCCTGCCTTGTCGCCGGCGTGTTGCGCATGAACCTGTGGATCTTCATCCCGATGGTCGCGCTGGCCAAGACCGGCCGTTACGTCGCCGTCGCATGGGTGACCGCCCAGGCCATGGGCGCGGGCTGACACATCCCCTCTGGACCTGAGGCCGCCCGCCGCATACCTGTGGGACAACAGGAGATGCCGATGAAGCCAGCACTGACCCTTTATCTCGCCGCCCCGCGCGGCTTTTGCGCGGGCGTGGACCGCGCCATCAAGATCGTCGAGATGGCGCTCGAGAAATGGGGCGCGCCGGTCTATGTCCGCCACGAGATCGTGCATAACAAGTTCGTCGTGGACAGCCTGCGCGACAAGGGCGCGGTCTTCGTCGAGGAGCTGGACGAATGCCCCGATGACCGCCCGGTGATCTTCTCGGCGCATGGCGTGCCGAAATCGGTGCCCGCCGAGGCGCGCCGCCGCCACATGGTGTTCGTGGACGCCACCTGCCCGCTTGTGTCCAAGGTTCATATCGAGGCCGAACGTCACCACGACGAGGGGCTTCAAATGGTCATGATCGGCCATGCCGGCCACCCCGAGGTTCTGGGCACCATGGGCCAGTTGCCCGAGGGTGAGGTGCTTTTGGTCGAGACCGTCGCCGATGTCGCCACGCTGACCCCGCGCGACCCGGATCGTCTGGCCTTCATCACCCAGACCACGCTTTCGGTCGATGACACGGCGGGCATCGTGGCTGCCCTTCAGGCGCGCTTCCCCAAGATCGTCGGCCCCGCCAAGGAAGACATCTGCTATGCCACCACCAACCGTCAGGCCGCGGTCAAGACCATCGCCCCGCGGATCGAGGCGCTCCTGGTGATCGGCGCGCCGAACTCGTCGAACTCGCGCCGCCTGGTCGAGGTGGGCAGTGCGGCAGGCTGCGGCTACTCCCAGCTTGTGCAGCGCGCCACCGACATCGACTGGCGCGCGCTGAACGGCGTGCGCGCGGTCGGCGTGACCGCCGGAGCCTCAGCTCCCGAGGTGCTGATCAACGAGGTCATCGACGCCTTCCGCGACCGATACGATCTGACGGTTGAACTGGTCGAAACCGCGCGCGAGGATATCGAATTCAAGGTTCCGCGCGTTCTGAGGGAGGCATCATGAGCATCGAGTATTTCCTGACCGTCCTGATCGTCTGCCTCGCGCCGGGGATCGGCGTAGTCTACACGCTCTCGGTCACACTGGGTCAGGGGCTGCGCGCGGGCTTTTGGGCCTCGGTCGGCTGCACGATGGCGACGCTGGTGCATCTGGGCGTGGCGATGGCGGGGCTTGCAGCGGTGCTGCACAGCTCGGCCCTGCTGTTTCAGGCGGTGAAATTCGCGGGCGTGGGCTATCTGATGTGGATGGCTTGGGGCACGCTGAAGGGCCAGGGCGGGCTAGAGTTGCGCGCGGCCGAACCCGAAAGCATCGGCCGGATCGTCCGGCGCGGCGTGACGCTGAACCTGCTCAACCCCAAGATCCCGATGTTCTTCATGGCCTTCCTGCCGCAATTCATGGCGCCCACCGACGGGATCGACGTGATGGCGGCGCTTGGCGGCGGCTTTGCCGCGATGACCTTCGCGGTCTTCGTGGCCTACGCGGCGCTTGCGGCCTCGGGGCGGCAGGCGGTGCTGTCGCGCCCCGCCGTCATGGCCTGGCTGCGCCGTGCCTTTGCCGCCTCTTTCGCGGCGCTTGGCCTGCGCCTTGCGATGGAGCGCACCTGACCCATGCCCGATCTTTACGCATGGACCGATGGCGCCTGCTCGGGCAACCCCGGCCCCGGTGGCTGGGGAGTGCTTCTGCGCGCGATGGATGGCGAGCGCATCGTCAAGGAGCGTGAGCTGTCCGGCGGCGAGGCCGACACCACCAACAACCGCATGGAACTGCTGGCTGCGATCAACGCGCTTGAGCGCCTTAGCCGCGATGTGGCGATCACCATCACCACCGACTCGGCCTATGTGAAGAACGGCGTGACCAGCTGGATCCACGGCTGGAAGCGCAACGGCTGGAAAACCGCTGACAAGAAGCCGGTGAAGAACGTCGATCTGTGGCAGCGCCTTGACGAGGCGCAGGCCCGCCACCGGGTCACCTGGAAATGGATCAAGGGCCACGCCGGCCACGCCGAGAACGAGCGCGCGGATGAACTCGCGCGCGCCGGCATGGCGCCCTTCAAGGTCAAGGCATGAGCGGGCTGGCGGGCCTGCCGGTCGGGGCGATCCTCGACTATGCCTCGGTGCTGATCTTCGCGCTGACGGGGGCGCTGGTGGCCTCCCGCCAGCAACTTGACCTCGTGGGCTTCATCTTCATTGCGACGCTGACGGCGGTCGGCGGGGGCACGCTGCGCGATCTGCTGCTGGGGCGCGATCCGGTGTTCTGGGTCGGGCGGCCGGGTTTCATCCTGTTGATTGCGGCCGCCGCTGTCTTGGTTTTCTTCACCGCGCATCTGCTGGAAAGCCGCTATCGCGCGCTCTTGTGGCTCGATGCCTGCGCGCTGGCCGTCGCGGTCCCTGCGGGTGTCGCCGTGACCATGGCGCTTGGCCATGGCCCGGTGATCGTGTTGATCATGGGGGTCATCACCGGCAGCTTCGGCGGCTTGATGCGCGATGTGGTGTGCAACGAGGTTCCCCTGACCCTGAAACAGGGTGAGCTTTACCTAAGCTGCGCCTTCGCGGGCGCGGCCGCCGCGCTGATACTGACGGCGGTTGGGTTCAGCGGGTTGCCTGCGTTGATCGGCTGCGGGTTGGTCACCTTTGCGCTGCGCGCGGGTTCGCTGCGCTATGGCTGGAAACTGCCGGTCTACAAGGCACACCCGCCGCGCACACGCGGCTAGAGAAACATCCTCAGCACGAGCGGCGCAAGGAAGGCGGTCAGCACCGCGTTCAGCCCCATACCAATCGAAGCGAAGGCCCCCGCCGTGTCATGCACCTGAAAGGCGCGTGCCGTGCCGATGCCATGCGCCGCGACCCCCGTGGCGAAGCCCCGTGCGCGCCAGTCCTTCAGCCCAAGCGCATTGAGCATGGGTGTCACGAAAATCGCCCCGATCATGCCGGTCAGCAGCACCAGCACCGCCGTCAGCGTCGGCGCCCCGCCAAGCGATTCCGAGATCCCGATCGCCACCGGCGCCGTGGCCGATTTCGGCGCGAGCGTGGCCAGAAGCGCGGTATCCGCCCCGAAGGCCCAGGCAATCGCCAACGCCGAGAAGACCGCCGTAAACGACCCCGCCAGCAGCGCCACCACGATCGGCACCAGCGCCCGCCGCACCGCGCCCAGGTTGGCCTGCAAGGGCACGGCAAGGCACACCGTCGCCGGACCCAGCATGAAATGGACGAACTGCGCGCCCTCGAAATAGCTCTGGTATTCGGTGCCGGTCAGCCCCAGCAAAACTGCCAGCAAGATCACCGCGATCATCACCGGGTTAGCCCAGGGCTTGCGCCCCGAGCGGCGAAAAATCGTATCCCCAGCCCAATAGGCAAAAAGCGTCGCGCAAAGCCACAGGAGCGGCTTCGAGGCAAGGTAGGACCAGATCAGCGCGGCATCAGTCATCGGCGCGGCTCCCGACGAGGCGCGCGACCCAAGTGAAGGTCACCGCACCCACCACGATGGCCAGAAGCGTCGAGACCACCAGCGACACCGCCAGCGCCAGCCCGTAATTGGCCAGCGTGGGCATATGCGCCACCACACCCACGCCCGCAGGCACGAACAACAGCGACAGGTTTTGCAGCACGCCTTGCGCGGTGGGCCGGATCAGCTCGCGCAGCCGCGTCGACACTGACAGCGCCACCACCAGCCCGACCATTCCCAGCACCGGTCCGGGCAGCGGCAAATGCCCCGCGCGCGAGATCACCTCGCCCGCAAGCTGGAACAGCAAAATGATGGCAAGTGCCCCGACCATGCGCGACCTCCCTTGGTTTCTCGTCGCTAGGCTAAGCTCGATTGCGCAGCCCCGAAAGCCGAAATCCACGCATATCTTGTGGATAAGGCGCGCAAACCCGCCAGATCATGGGGCACGGCGTTGACTCATGGCCCTGTGCGCCCGACACTCGGCCCTGTTTCAGGATTCGGAAAGGCTCCGGCTTGCGTTTCACCCGCCTCAGACTGAATGGCTTCAAAAGCTTCGTGGACCCCACGGATCTGGTGATCCATGACGGGCTGACCGGGGTCGTAGGGCCGAACGGCTGCGGCAAGTCGAACCTGCTTGAGGCGCTGCGGTGGGTGATGGGCGAAAATCGCCCCTCGGCCATGCGCGGCGCCGGGATGGAGGACGTGATCTTCGCCGGTGCCGCCACGCGCGGCGCGCGGCACTTCGCCGAGGTCTCGCTGCAAATCGACAATACCGAACGCCTCGCCCCTTCGGGCTTCAACGAGGCCGACACGCTGGAAATCGTGCGCCGGATCACGCGCGATGCGGGCTCGGCCTACAAGGTCAATACCAAGGACGTGCGCGCGCGCGACGTTCAGATGCTGTTCGCCGACGCCTCGACCGGCGCGCATTCGCCCGCGCTGGTGCGCCAGGGCCAGATTGCCGAGCTGATCAACGCCAAGCCCAAGGCGCGCCGTCGCATCCTTGAGGAAGCCGCCGGGATCTCGGGCCTCTACCAGCGCCGCCACGAGGCCGAGCTGAAGCTTAACGGGGCCGAGCAGAACCTGCTGCGTGTCGATGACGTGATCGAGCAATTGGGCCAGCAGCTTGCCCAGCTTGCCCGTCAGGCCCGTCAGGCCGCGCGCTACCGCGAGATCGGCGACGACCTGCGCAAGGCCGAGGGCGCGCTGCTCTATCGTCGTTGGCGCGAGGCCGAGGCCGCGCGGGGTGAGGCCGAGGGCCTCTGGCGCGAGCGGATGCAGGGCGCGGCGCAGGCCGAACTCGCCGCCCGTGCTAGTGCCAAGGACCGTGCCGCGCGCGAAGACGCCCTGCCGCCGCTGCGCGAGGAAGAGGCGATTGCGGGAGCGATCCTCCAGCGCCTTGTCGTGCAGCGCGACCAGTTGACTGATCAGGAAACGCAGGCCGCGCAGCGGATCGAAACCCTGAAATCGCGCATCCTGCAACTTGACCGCGACATGGAGCGCGAGGCGGGTCTGAACCGCGATGCTGGCGAGACGATCGAACGGCTCGACTGGGAAATGGGGCAGCTGATCAAGGCCGCCGAGGGGCATGAGGACAAGCTTTCTGCTGCCGCCGATGCGGCGTCGGAAGCGTCCTCGGTTCTGCAAGACCGCGAGGCCACGCTGAGCGAGCTGACCGAAGATGTCGCCCGCCTGGCCGCGCGCCACCAGTCGGCGCAGCGGCTTGTCGCCGACAACCGCACCACCGCCGAGAAATCGGAAGCCGAAGCCGCACGCGCCAGCGAGGCGGCCGAGGCCGCGCAAGACGCGCTCGATAACGCGGGCGAGTCCTTCGAGGCGGCACAGTCCGCGCAGGAAGAGGCCGCCGAGGCCACCGAGATCGCCGAAGAGGCGCTCGCCGCCGCTGAAGAGGCCCGCGCCGAGGTGCAATCGCGCGAAAGCGCCGCGCGCGCCATGCGATCCGAGGCCGAGGGCGAGGCTGGCGCGCTGCGCGCCGAAGTTGCTGCCCTTGCCCGCCTGGTTGAGCGCGAGGCCGCGACCGGCAAGCAGTTGCTTGACCGCGTGCGCGTGGACAAGGGTTATGAGGCCGCGCTTGGTGCCGCGCTGGCAGACGATCTGCGCGCCCCCGAGGTGGATGCTGGCGCGAAATCCGGCTGGGGCCTGCTGCCCGAATATGACGCCGCGCAGGGCCTGCCGGTCGGGATCGAGCCGCTTTCGTCCCATGTCGATGTTCCCGCGGTTCTTGGCCGCCGCATCTCGCAGATCGGGCTTGTGGCCGACCGCGATGAGGGCACGCGGCTGCAAGCGCAGTTGAAACCCGGCCAGCGGCTGGTGTCGATGGCCGGCGATCTGTGGCGGTGGGACGGCTTCCGCGCCGGGGCCGAGGATGCGCCGACTGCGGCGGCCCTGCGCCTGCAACAGCTCAACCGCCTTGTCGAACTCAAGCGCGACCTTGAAGAGGTTGCCGCCCGCGCCGAGGGTGCCCGTCAGGCGCATGAAATGCTGACCCGTCAGCTGGCCGACGCCTCGGCCGGTGATGCCCGCGCCCGCGAGGCCCGCCGCGCCGCCGACCAGCGCTTGGCCGAGGCTGGCCGCGCGCTGAGCCGGGCCGAGGCGGAACGCTCGATCTCGGCTGGCAAGGTGGAAAGCGCACGCCTTGCGGTGAAGCGCCACGAGGAAGCCGCCAGCGCCGCCCGCATGGCCCTGGCCGAGGCCGAGGGCCAACTGGCCGCCCTGCCCGATCTGGATTCCGCCCGCTCCGAGGTGGATGCGATCAAGATGACGGTTGAGGCCGCGCGTGTGACCATGCTCACCCGCCGCTCGGCCCATGACGAGATCCGCCGCGAGGGCGAGGCCCGGCTGCGCCGCCGTCAGGAGGTGACCAAGGAAATCTCGGGCTGGAAGCACCGCCTTGAGACGGCCGAGAAGCGCTCGGCTGAACTTGCACTGCGCCGCGAGGAAACCGAGGCCGAACTGGAAGACGCGGCCGCGGTGCCCGAGGAGCTTGCCGCCAAGCGCGAGGAGCTGAACGAGGCCATCGCCACCGCCGAGGCCCGCAAGGCCGCCGCCAGCGACCGGCTTTCTGCCGCCGAGGGTGCGCTGCGCGAAGCGCAGATCGCCGAGCGCGAGGCCGAGCGTCTGGCCGGCGAGGCCCGCGAGGCCCGCGCCCGCGCCGAGGCCCGCGTGGATGCCGCGCGTGAAACCGTTGCCTATGCCGCCGAGCGGATCATGGAAGAGACGGAACAGACGCCAGAGGCACTGCTAGAAACGCTTGGCTCCGACCCCGACAAGATGCCCGATTCCGAGACGCTCGAAGTCGAGGTCGCGCGGCTCAAGCGCCAGCGCGAGGCGCTCGGTGCGGTCAACCTGCGCGCAGAGGAAGACGCCCGCGAGGTGCAGACCGAGTACGACACTCTGGTCAAGGAAAAGGCCGACCTGGAAGAGGCCATCCGCAAGCTGCGCGCCGGCATCGCGGGCCTCAACCGCGAGGGGCGCGAGCGCCTGCTGACCGCCTTCGAGCAGGTCAACGAAAGCTTCCGCACGCTGTTCACCCACCTCTTCGGTGGCGGCACGGCGAACCTGCAACTGGTGGAATCCGACGACCCGCTGGAAGCGGGCCTTGAGATCATGTGCCAGCCGCCGGGCAAGAAGCTCTCGACCCTGTCGCTGCTGTCGGGGGGCGAGCAGACCCTGACCGCCATGGCGCTGATCTTCGCGGTGTTCCTGGCGAACCCCGCGCCGATCTGCGTGCTCGACGAGGTCGACGCGCCGCTTGACGACGCCAACGTCACCCGCTTCTGCGACCTGCTTGATGAGATGACCCGCCGCACCGATACGCGCTTTTTGATAATCACCCACCACGCGGTGACCATGAGCCGGATGGATCGCCTGTTCGGCGTGACCATGCAGGAACAGGGCGTCAGTCAACTCGTCTCGGTCGACCTCAAGCGTGCCGAACAGCTCGTGGCCTGACGGGAACGGAAATTACCCCGATCTTGCCCAGATCGCGCCCAGATTGGTGAACAAAGTGTAAGGAGCCCTATAGAAAGGACTCCGGCCATGAAGTTCCTGTCCAAGACCTCCGAGATGATGCACGCCTCCAGCGCCCGCCTGACGGGACTGCACGGGATCGGGGTGTTCGCGGCCGGGTTCGTGCTGATGCCGATGGCGATCATGCGGGGCGAAAACATCTTTCTGCTGGCGGCAGTGTTGTTCGGATCGCTGATCCCCAGCATGGGTCTGGCAATGCGGCACCGGGTGCCCGACTGGCTTTATCATCCGGTGGGCATAAACCAGGCGCTGATGGCGCATATCCTGCTGACCGTTGCCCTGCTGATCGAAATCGGCGCCTCGGCCGCGGTGATCCTGCTTCTGCCGGTCGAGTCGATGGCCGAGGCGCAGGGCCTGATGATTTTCGCCGTCATCCCGCTGACCATCTACTGGGAGATGAGCTTCCTTGCGCTCATGCTGACGCCGATCACCAAGGCCTTCCGCGTCGCCACCGCGAAACTCTCGCAGGTTCTGGCTGGCCCGGCGATCCCGCAAACCATTGCCGTGCATAACGGCACTTGAGGCCCCTTGCGCCTGCGCCTAACCTCCGTGCAACACCAGCACGGAGGTTTTTCATGTCCCGCATCGACACCCGCCTGAGCGAACTCGGTATCACACTGCCCGGCGCGCCTGCGCCTGCGGCCAATTACGTGCCCTTCGTGCGCAGCGGAAACCAGCTTTTTGTCTCGGGCCAGATTTCGAACGGCCCCGAGGGGCTAATCAAGGGGCGCCTCGGCGCCGATATGGATGTGAGCGAGGGCGCGCTGGCGGCGCGTTTCTGCGGGCTGGCGCTGATCGCGCAGGCGAAGGCCGCGCTTGGCGATCTCGACCGGATCAAACGGGTGGTCAAACTGGTGGGCTTCGTGAACTCGACCGCCGATTTCATCGACCAACCCAAGGTGATCAACGGCTGCTCGGACCTGATGGTCGAGGTCTTCGGTGAGGCAGGGCGCCACGCGCGCTCGGCCGTGTCGGCGGTGTCGCTGCCGCTTGGCGTCGCCGTCGAGATCGAGGCGATCTTCGAGGTCGCATGATGCTGCCAGAGGCATTCCTGCGCGCGCCGATCGCGCATCGCGCGCTGCATGACCGAGCAGCGGGCCGCCCCGAGAACAGCCGCGCCGCCGTGCGCGCGGCGGTCGCGGCGGGCTACGGGATCGAGATCGACATCCAGCCCTCGGCCGAAGGGGTGCCGATGGTGTTCCACGACTACGACCTGCGCCGCCTGACCGGCGTGCCGGGACGCGTTCGGGCCTTCACCGCGCGCGAGCTTGGCGCGACACGCCTGATCGATGCCGACGACGGCATCCCGACCCTTGCCGAGGTGCTTGAGATCGTCGGCGGCGCCGTGCCGCTGCTGATCGAGCTCAAGGATCAGGACGGCGCGATGGGGACCGATGTCGGCGCGATGGAGTGCGCCGTGGCCGAGGCCCTGCGCGGCCACAAGGGGCTGGTTGCGGTGATGTCCTTCAACCCGCATTCGGTTGCGGCCTTCCACGCGGCGGCGCCCGAGGTTCCGGTCGGCCTGACCACCTCGGCCTATCGCGCCGAGGACTGGCCGCTGCTGCCCACCGCTGTGCGCGAGCGGCTGGCGCTGATCCCCGATTATGATGCCGTTGGCGCCTGCTTCATCTCGCACGAGGCGGCCGATCTGGGCGCCGCGCGCGTGGCCGAACTGAAAGCGCAAGGCGCCGCGATCCTGTGCTGGACCATCCGCTCATCCGAGGCTGAGGCCCGCGCGCGCACGGTTGCCCAGAATGTTACTTTCGAGGGATATGCCGCGCCGATCCCTTGACGCAACGCTACGTCATGCCACCTTTGGCGAAAGGAAAAGGCATGAGCGAAGCAGTTGAAATCACGCTTTTATCCGGGGTCCGCGAACTCCCGGCAGAGGTTTGGGACGCTTGCGCCTGTCCCGAGGCCGTGGACGGGCGCGCGCGCGAGCCGTTCACCACCCACCGTTTCCTGAGCGCGCTTGAAACCTCTGGCTCGGTCGGGCCGGGCACCGGATGGGAGCCGCGCCCGATGATTGCCTCGAAAGGCAGCGAGATCATCGCCGTGGCGCCGCTTTACCTCAAGTCGCACAGCCAGGGCGAATATGTCTTTGACCATTCCTGGGCCGATGCCTTCGAGCGCGCGGGCGGGCGCTATTATCCCAAGCTGCAATGCGCGGTGCCCTTCACACCCGTCACCGGGCGGCGCCTGCTGACCCGCCCGGGTCACGAGGCCGAGGGGCGCGCGGCGCTGCTGGCGGGGATGGCGCAGATCACCGCGAATGCCGGGATCTCCTCAGCCCATGTCACCTTTTGCACCGAGGAGGAGACTGCCTTCGGTCCCGGCGCGGACTACCTGCACCGGCTTGGGCAGCAGTTCCACTGGTTCAACCGCGGCTATGGTTCGTTCGAGGATTTCCTGGCCGATCTGTCCTCGCGAAAGCGCAAGGCGATCCGCAAGGAACGCGCACGGGCGCAGGGCTTCGGCGGCACAATCCGGGCACTGACTGGCGACGCGATCGAGCCTCGGCATTGGCAGGCGATGTGGGCGTTCTATCAGGACACCGGCAGCCGCAAATGGGGCCGCCCCTACCTGACGCGCGCCTTCTTCGATCTGCTGCACGAGATGCGCGACGATGTGCTGCTGGTGATCGCCGAGCGCGACGGAGAGCCGGTCGCCGGGGCGCTGAACCTGATCGGACGCGAGGCGCTTTTCGGCCGTTACTGGGGCTGCGTAGAAGACCACGCCTTCCTGCATTTCGAGCTTTGCTATCATCAGGCGGTGGACTGGGCCATCGCGCAGGGGCTGGCGCGGGTCGAGGCCGGGGCGCAGGGCGACCACAAGCTGGCGCGCGGATACCTGCCGGTGCAGACCCACTCGCTGCACTGGATCGGGCATCCCGGCCTGCGCCGCGCCGTCGCGGATTATCTAGAGGCCGAGCGCGCGGCGGTGGACGAGGATATAGCCGCGCTCACCGATCTGGGCCCTTTTCGCAGCGGTTAGGCGCGGCTTGGCGCGCAGCATGCGCGCGCTATGTGATGAAAAAAGGAGGATGCCATGGCGAAGGTTGAACTTCTTTCTCAAGACGAGCGGCAGGCCCTGCTGCCCGCGCTGGAAGAGACCGGCTGGCGCGCCGACCCGGAGGCGGATGCGATCCGCAAGGTCTGGAAATTCCGGAATTTCTCGCAGGCTTGGGGGTTCATGTCCCGCGCGGCCCTGATCGCCGAGAAGATGAATCACCACCCAGACTGGCGTAATGTGTTCAATGTCGTGGATGTCACGCTCAGCACGCATAGCTGCGGCGGGATGAGCATTCTCGACGTCGAACTGGCCCGCGCGCTGGATGCACTGCCGTCCGAGGCGGTGATCGAGCGCGACCATTCACAGCCCATCGCCTGTCTTTGCGGCCAAGCCTGAGGGAATTGCGCCTGCTCGCGCAGGCGCCCGGGGGCGGCGCGCGCCGCCCCCGCCAGCCCTTGTCAAAACGACTCGAGCATCGTCTCGCCCGAAGAGGTCTCGCACACGCCGCCGTTCTCTTCCTTGTTGAGAACCTTGACGACACCGTCCTCGACCAGCATCGCGTAACGCGACGAGCGGTTGATCAGGCCGATCGGCGGCGCGGTGAAATCCATCCCGATCGCCTTGGTGAAGGCACATTCCGAATCGCCAAGCATGGTGATTCCCGCCGCCGTCGCGCCGGTCGACTCGCCCCAGGCCTTGAGCACGAAGGGGTCGTTGACCGCGAGGCAGATGATCTCATCCACACCTTTGGCCATCAGCTTGTCCTTGGTGCGGATGAACGAGGGAACATGGGCGGTCGTGCAAGGCCCGGTGTAAGCCCCCGGCAGACCGAAGAGCACAACGCGGCGGCCTGCCAGCTTGGCGCCCAGATCCACGGCCTCCGGTCCGTTCTCTCCCATTTTCAACAGCGTGGCGCCGGGAAGCTTGTCCCCCACCGTAATACCCATGTGTTTCTCCCTTCGCGTTGCACAGGTTTGCCCGGAGGATATAGGGTCGGCGTGGAAAGTGACCAGAGGTGATGGTATGGCAGGCATCGTGATTGTGGGGGGCGGGCAGGCGGCGGCCTCGATGGCGGCGAAGCTGCGCGCGCTTGGGTACACGGGGGATGTGACGATCATCGGCGATGAGCCCGTGCCGCCTTATCAGCGCCCGCCGCTATCGAAAGCCTATCTGCTGGGCAACATGCCGCTGGAGCGCCTGGCCCTGCGCGCTGACGACTGGTGGGCGGCCAACAACATCCGCCTGATGACCGGCACGCGGGTGACCTCGATCGACCGCGCCGCACGGCAGGTGCGGATGGGTGACGAGGTGCTTGGCTATGACCAGCTTGCGCTCTGCACCGGCGCCGCGCCGCGCTGGCTGCCCGAAGGCATCGGCGGGCGCCTGCCCTCGGTACATGTCGTGCGCACCTTGGCAGATGTGGACGCGATGGCGCCCGAGTTCGTCGCGGGGCGGCGTCTTGTGGTGATCGGCGGGGGATATATCGGGCTTGAGGCCGCCGCCGTCGCCCGAAAGCTTGGGCTGACCGTCACCGTGGTCGAGGCCGCTCCGCGCATCCTCGGGCGCGTGGCCTGCGCCGAGACCGCCGACGCGATCCGCGCGTTACACATCTCTCATGGCGTTGAGATCATCGAGGGTACCGGCCTCGCGCGCCTGACTGGAACCGACCGCGTGACCGGCGCCGAGCTGGCCGATGGCCGCCTGATCGAGGCCGATTTCGCCATCGTCGGGATCGGCGTCACCCCGACCAGCGCCTTGGCCGAGGCGGCAGGTCTGGAGGTCGAAAACGGAATCAAGGTGGATAACCAGTGCCGCACGTCCGACCCCGCGATCTGGGCGGCGGGGGATTGCGCCTCTTTCCCGACAGGGAACGGGCGCATCCGGCTGGAATCTGTGGGCAATGCCATCGACATGGCCGAAACCGTCGCCGAGAACATGCTGGGCGCAGGCCGTGCCTACGCGCCGAAAGCGTGGTTCTGGTCGGACCAGTTCGACGCCAAGCTGCAGATCGCCGGCCTCAACGCGGGTTACGATCAGGTCGTGGCGCGAGGCGGTGACGGCCAAAGCTTCTGGTACTTCCGCGCGGGGCAACTGATCGCCGTCGATGCGCTGAACGATGCACGCGCCTATATGATCGGCAAGCGACTGATCGAGGGGGGCAAGCAGGTCTCGCCAGATGCGATCGCCGCGGCGGCCGACTTGAAGGCGCTGATGAAATGAGGATCATCGGAGGCGAGAAGCGCGGCCTGAAACTGGCCGAGGTGGGCGAAGGCGACGCGCGCGCCCATCTGCGACCGACGACGGATCGCGTGCGCGAGTCGATCTTCAACCTGCTGATCAACGGCACCCATGGCAACCCGGTCCCCGGCGCGCGCGTGCTCGATCTGTTCGCCGGCACCGGCGCGCTCGGGCTCGAGGCGCTTTCGCGTGGCGCAGCACGGGTGGCTTTCGTCGATGACGGCACGGCATCGCGCGCGCTGTTGCGCCGCAATATCGAGCTGATGCGGGCCATGGGCGTCACCGATGTGTGGCGCCGCGATGCAACGAACATGGGCCCCTGCCGAGGTGCAGGCTATGACCTGATCTTCCTTGACCCGCCCTATGGCAAGGGGTTGGGCGAGAACGCCCTGGCTTCCTGCCTTGAAAACGGCTGGATCGCGCCGGGTGCGATGATTGTCTGGGAGGAGAACCTGCCGCCCACTGTCCCCGCGCCGCTCGAACAGATCGACCAACGCAAATATGGCGACACACTTGTCACCCTAGCACGGATGCCCGCATGAAGCCCTCGGCCGTTCTCTTTGATTGCGACGGTGTCATTGTTGACAGCGAGCCTGCGACCTTCGCACTGATTCAAGAGGATTTTGCTGCCCACGGCCTCAACCTCAGCATCCCTGAGCTCGAGCAGATGTTCATAGGCGGCACCATCGAAGGCGTTGCCCGTCAGGGCCGCGCCTTGGGTGCTGCGCTCCCCGAAAATTGGGTCGAAAGCTATTACGACCGGCTCTATGCGCGCCTGCGCATGGGAACCAAACTGATGCCGGGGATGCGCGAACTCCTCGATACGCTCGATGCAAATGGCATTCCCTACGCAGTAGGCTCCAACGGCCGGATGGCCAAGATGGAGGCGACCCTGGGGCAGCACCCCGATATCAGGGCCAGGCTTGAGGGACGCCTATTCTCGGGGCAGGATCTGGGCTGCCCGAAGCCTGCGCCCGATCTATATCTGATCGCAGCCCGCAGCCTGGGCGCTGATCCCTCTCGCAGCGTCGTTATCGAAGACAGCCCGACGGGCGCCCGCGCTGCCCGCGCTGCGGGCATGCGTTGCCTGGGCTTTGCGCCGCATGGCCCCAATCCGAGGTTGGCTGCCGAAGGTGCAGAGATCTTCGCCGCCATGCGCGAAGTCCCATCGCTCCTCGGGATCTGACCTTGCGGCCGGGGGTTTCGCACCCCCGGACCCCCGCGAGGTATTTTCACCAAGAAGAACGCAGCATTTCTCCTTGTCAAAATACCTCGGGGGTGAGGCGCAAGGCGCCGAGGGGGCAGCGCCCCCTTTCTTCCCAACCGAGATTGCCCTGCTTCACAGTCGAAGGCTTGCGAATCCGGTGACATGCCCCTATATCGACCCGCGAGAGGTTGGCGCGGGCGAGCGCCTCGCCAACCCGGTCAGGTCCGGAAGGAAGCAGCCGCAACGAGCCCCGCTTGGGTCGATGTCCAGCCTCTCACCCCACCCTCACATATCCCATTGAATTCCCATGGAACCCTTGCGTTCCAAGGACATGCGCTACAAGTTCTGCTACAACATGCGCTACAAACAGGGCTCCGAGGCAGGCATGAAATACGTCCAACATGTTCGAGGAAAGTGGATCGTTCGTATCACCGTGCCTGAGGAACTTCGCGACATTATCGGCGCGCGAGAACTTGTGGAGAAGGACCTGCCATCAGACACACGTAAGCGTGAGCGCATTGCTCATGGAATTATAGACGGCTTCCTCGCAAGAATCGACGCAGCGCGCGATATCCACGAAAACCGCGGCAACGCACGGGCGCTACCACTCTCGGCGGCTGCGAAAGATCACTACAACCGCATACTTCAGGCAGATCAGCAGCAGCGCGATGCCATGCCTACTATGTCTGAGATGCTTGCGGAACATGCTCTACTCCTCGAGAAGATCGGCAGAGGTGAGATTGGCATCGGCCATGGTGAGGTCGCCATGATCAATTCAACAACAAATTACGAGCTGATGCTTGGCGCTCGCGACCACTATGCCAACCTTCGCAAGCAACGCCTCGCGGCCCTCCGTTCCAGCTTTACCACAGGTGAAACGCGCTGGATCGAAGATGCAGTGCGTGCATACGTTGCCGATCATAGGCTCGAGGTGCAACCGCACAGCCCCGAGTGGCATGACTTGTCCAAAGCCTTGCTGCGCACTGAGATCGAGGCCCTAGAGCGCACGCTCGAACGTGACAGAGGCGACTATGGCGGCCAGCCAAGAGACCCTCTTCTGACTGCACCTGACCCCTTCCCTTCCTCTCAGGAAGGTCCCGGCTCACGCGGCGGGATTACCCTCTCCGAAGCGCTGACTGCGTTCCACAACGAACGCTCGGCAGGCGGGAGCACGCTCGCCCCAAAGACAATGGCAGAGCACCGGAACTCGGTGCGTATGTTCAACGAGTTCATGGGCAGCGATTTAGCGGTTTCCTCAATAACCAAGAAAAACGTGATCGACTACAAGCAGGCTCTACTGAAGACGCCGAACCGCTACACCATGCGTTTTCCAGGATTGACGCTGCCGCAGGCGATCAAAGCCAATGCTAAGCTTAAGGAGCCCTTCCCGCCGCTGGCGCCGAAAACCATCAACATGAAGTGGCTATCGCATCTTTCCAGCATACTTCAGTGGGCGTCGAACAACGGCCACATCGAGACGAACCCCGCCCAAGGCATCCGCGTCGATACCGGCAGCAAGGTCCACCTAGAGCCATCTTACCTGCCCTTCACGAAAGATGAGCTCAAGAAGATCTTCGGCGACCAGATCTTCGCCGAACCAAGGCATTACGGCCTCAACCAGTGGGCACTCCTGGTCATGCTCTTCACCGGCGTTCGCAACTCATCCGAAATGGCTCGCATGAAGCTCGAGAACATCTACGAAGAACAGGGTGTCCCCGTTTTCTTTCTCGCTGAAGCGTCGAAGAACCAGCGCAGCAAGCGTCTCGTCCCGATCCACGACGACCTCGTGAAATTCGGCTTCCTCGAATACGTCGAGGGGTTGCGAAGGAGCGGCGAAAAGCTCTTGTTTCCAGAGTGGGCGGAACGAACCGACAAGGTCAATGACTGGTTCAACAACACCTATCTTGTAAACCTCGGCCTTAAGAGCAGGAAGAAGGTCTTCTACAGCTTCCGCCATACTCTAGCGACTGAACTGGCTCGCGCTGGCGTTCCCCGCGAGCTGTCCAAGATGATCTCCGGCCATGCGCCACAAGAGGTGGCGTCAGTCTACATCCACGCGTCCCCTATCACGCTGATGGCAGAGGCTCTGAACAAGGTGAAATTTGATCTACCGATCTTTGTGCCACACGGCAGATCCGATGCCATAGCCTAATCCAAGATCAAGCAAGGTTCGATTGAGATTGGCGGCACGCCACGAGCGACTGGAAGGCCGCCTGACGCCCCTACGCACCTCACAGGCGCCAGCCCCACCCATCAGCAGCTCACCCCGCGGCAAATCGGCTCTCCGCGAGGCTGAGAGGCATTGCCGGGCTCGGCGGCCGCGTCGATGCAGTCGCCCCGAGATAACGCTATCCTCCACCCAGGTTCACCGCCCCTGGACGGTTAGCCACATCGACTGCGCGCTACGCCAAGGCTGCGAAGCCCTGCTTGATGATCGATGCCATCCGACTACGTCGCGCGGCCAGAAAGTCGTCATAGGACATGCTCTCCCATCCCGCATGTAGAGCATGATCCTCCATCATCTTTCCGCGCGCATCTTCATCGAAACGCGCGAGCACTTTCGGTGCGTAGATGCTCGGAGCGTCGTCGCTTATGTCGATGTTTTCGGGCCACTCTAGCAGCGCGAAATTCGCCATCTGGTTGATGTGGCGCAGATCGACAATACCGTTCGCCTCAAGGTAGGCCCGAGGGAAGAGGTGGTGACGTTCGAGAGGCTTCTTCTTGGTCTGGAGCGCCGGGTCTATCAGGTCCCGGATCGTCTTGTGCGAAAACAGAACCCGCGTGCCGAGCAGGTTTTGCGAGGCGATGTAACAGAACAACTCGGGGTTACGGGCGGATGAGCTGTCGAGGTTCGCGGGCAACGTGATCTGCCAGTAGTCGCTGGTCAGGTTGCCCTCGATGATGCCGTCGAGCACATCACAGAACTCTTCGGAGGTTGTGATCGACCGTAGTCTAGCCAGATCGGCATCCATCACCGACTCGGGGGAACTGGTGTAGCGCCCGGTGAGCGAGGTCGAAAAGAACCAGCGACCGATCAGCTTCTGCAGGACGTGCTCAGGCACGCCGTAGCGCTTACGACCGAAGAGGTAGAACGCATATGCATAAAGAAGGGCGTTGTTCGACGAGATCATCTCCGCGCTTCTGAATCCAGCGCCCACGATCGCGCTCAGAAACTGATGCCAGTTAGTCAGGTCGAGGACTTCTGCCTGCGCGGCCTTGAGCACCTCGAACTGAGCGTCGCGCTTATCGGACGTAAAGTCTCCGGTTTCGGCGTCCTTACCACGCAGAATTTGATACACACTCTTGAGACGACCGCGACCGAACCCAAAAGCGACAGACACGCGTAGCAACTGATCCGGGTCCGGGTTTATGAGGTGGTTGAAGGGAGACGCCTTGCCACCGATCGTCGACTTCGTCCGCGCCGAATGGCAGAAGGTTTCGAGTTCGCGCCGACCTTCTTCCCAGAACACCGAAAGCAGCGTCAGAATGAAATCTGCCTGGTTGAGTGGCACGCCCTTGCTATTGATGCGGACGAAGATGTCGGCGACCTGCTCTTCGTCTACCGACGAGGCGATCTCGAGCGCAGTGAACGGGTATTTGCGCAGATCGAAAAGGCGATCGAGGTTGTGGGCAATCACTTCCTCCTCTTCCTCGGTCAGATCCACCTTCACCTTCAACTGCTTCAGGTAGTCCCTAACCAGGCTGTATGACGCCCTACCGCTTGACCAGAGCACCGAGATATTCGGAATCCACTCCACGTCCCGACGGATCGCAGCGTCAGTGACGTCGAACTTGCCGTCACGTGGCCGAAAAGCGATTTCGATCTGACGCTCCTTGTAGTTTGCGTCGAGAACCTTCTGGCCCCGGAACACCGCGTAGAGCGAGGTCAGACGTTGCTGACCGTCGACCACCAGACGGGACGCCTGTTGATACTGCTTCGTGCCTATACCGATCTGCTTGGTTCCGGTTTCTGTCGAGCTTTCCCAGAACAAGAAGTAGCCAACAGGGAAACCGCGATACATCGAGTCGAAGAGGTCGCGCACCTTGGCGTTGGTCCAGACGAACGGTCGCTGGATGTCGGGCAGTGCGATGTCGCCTAGATCGATGAAGTGGAGGAGCCCCTCCAGATCGTATTCCACTCGCTTGAACAAAGTTTTCAAATCGCTCATTTCGAATCTCCAACGGCAAAAGTGCCTTCACAAATCTCATCATCTCAACGTTAAGCGCGACTACCCCTCCCGAGCTTATCGTTGTGCGTGCTTGCCGTATTCAGATTGCTTGAAATCGCCACGTAGAAGCTCTGCGATAGACCAGACGAAACTGCCTAAGCTCTTGATGTCGTTGTTGCTCATGGAACCCTCGAAATACGGCGGTAGGATGCGCCGTGAGCACAGGGGGCGCAACAGCAATTCGATCCCGAACGACCACTTGGTGTAACGCTGATTTCCGAAACATCCTCAGTCACAAGAGACCAGATGAGTCACACTCTTGAGTTGTGTCCCGAGGCTCTCTGGGGCGACCTGGTCAGTAAGATCGCTGATCGTCGGGGTCACCCCATTCTGGTAGAGAAACAGCTTCGCGATCTCACCGCGGATGGCAAAGTTGACGTTTTGCGGGATGTCGCCGACCTCGTCCTGCACGAATTTCGCGTCGAGTTTCGAGACCACGACACCGATCACCTGACCATGCGCATCGACGACAGGACCACCGGAATTCCCAGGCTGAACCGGCGCAGAGATCTGCATCCGGCTACCATCACCGCCGAGCCCCTTCACACTCGTGACAGACCCGCGCGTCACATTCAGACCACCGAGGAGCCCTGTCAGCGGATAGCCCGCGATCGTTACATCCGCATTCAACGGTGCAGGACGCTCGGCAAACGTAGCGCTCGGCAGATCGGTCACGCCTGCGACCTGCACCAGTGCAAGATCGAACGCTTCATCTTTTCCGATCAGGGTCGCTGGTGAGCCGTCGACCGTGATGTTGCGACAATTCCCCGCGACGTGGTTGTTCGTCAGGATCATTCCGTTTGGCGCGACCGCGAACCCTGTTCCAGTTCCCTGCGTGCTCTCCTCTGGCGCCGAGGGCGGACGGGCCGCCACAGTTCCCTGGCCAGGCGCGGGCCCTTCGGAGGTGGGATCCGAGTTCTTCATGTCCTCAAGGAACGCCATCACACCGGTGTAGAGCTCACCCCCTTTGGGTAAATCCAGATCACCACCTCGATGCGGCAGGATCGAGCCCGTGACCAAGGCCATCCGCCCAGCATCACGGTCCAAGGCCGAGACTAGGATGGTGGACCACTCGCTGCTCGTAATCTTGTCGGACCGCACATAGAGCGTCTTGCCCTCCGTCACCTGCGCGGAAGTGATCAAAACAGCGTCTTTGCGGACAGTGTAAGGAGCGGAGACCGCGTTATCGAGGGCATATCGATGGAAAGCCACCGTCCTGTCTACATCGCCAGATGTCAGTGAAATAGCGAGCGACGAAACGGAATCGTTGAAATCCAAGCTGAGCCCGTTGGAACTGACGCTCGATGACATCGTCTCCCTCGGCGAAAGAAAAGACAGATCCGCAAAGTCGAAATGGTATCTCGACCAACCTTCGTCAGCGAAGATGGTGATTGTATCGAGAGCGAGCGCGACCGGCGCGATGTTGGGCAGGTTCTCGAGATCGAGATCCAAGTCACGTTTGCGGATATAGGCCTGCAACGATTGTGTGCTGCGCGCCCCCCACTTGCCGTCGATCATCCCAACGTAGGTGTTCTTGATCGCCATTGCCGCCTGAAGAAACCGGATCTCTGTCGACGTGAGGTCTCTCGCGTCGAAGGTATCCATCAGCTCATCGCTGGTCCAAGCCCGCGCAGCCGTGTTGAGCGACAGGACGACCAGAAGACCAAGTGCGAAGTGTCGCATCAACATCCCCTTTTCAATGGCTTGATGCTGCGTCGCAAAGATGCGCTCGTCAACGGAGAGAGACCCTGGAAGAGCAAGGTGTTCAAAATATGCCCAAATTGGGATTTCGCTTCAGTTCGCCTTGACCAGCGCCCTCGCGTCCTCCTCGCCGTTAGAGAGCCTTCGATCTCTATCATACCCCAAACGAGGCTACCGGCATCGGCGTGCCCAACGGCGGACCTAGGAAACGAAGCCGAGACTGGTGTCGGAGATGCCTAAACTAGAGGCCACTCAGCCTGTTGCCCCTCTTTAGTTCGCATTCACAGCGAGACGTATTCGGGATCTGAGGGCAGAGAAGGCTCACCCATCCGAATCGTCGGCAACGAAAATGCAAATACGCCAACGACCGACGACGGCTCCCGCTTCGCTGCCGTTCCCCGCCGCCGCCCCCGCAACAGGATCTTGTTCGAGTGGGGAACGCGGCGAAGAGCCTGTTCGGCCGCCGATCTCTTCGCCGTCGATCGCGCACGTTGACGCGATGACCAAAGATCAAAAGAGGCCATAGGTGGGGAGCTTCGCCAGTTTAGCCTGTTCGTCGTCAACTTCATGCACCTTCGACAGGGGCTTCGTCACCTCGTCGGCACGGATAGGCTTATCGGCGACCGGAGTATCATTCAGCCCGTCGTCGTCGTAATCTTGGCCCATCTCCAGGATCAACGCTTCGGCTTTCTTACGCACGTCTCTGACGCTGTTCTGCGTCCAGGGACGCTTCCACCCGGTCAGGATACGACGGCGGTTCAGGAGGTCAGCCAGAGCCCTGTGCGACAGATCACGATATGCAGCGTCGGACTGCAAGATGTTCGCAACCTGCATAGCAATCTCGTCGGACTTCAGCGCCCTCGCCTTTGCAGATGCCTGCGCCGCCTTCTTCCGAACGTCGCTGTTCGAGAACTCGACGCCCTCACTCTTCTTGCGCGCCATTGCATCAACCGTGCCTTGCCGGATCGACCGGACGGATGCCTCACCCCGGGCGACAGCACGAATAAGAGCTGGCGCCTTCATGAAGCGACCAACGCGGGCGCAAAAGACCGGAACGTCGAGTGTCGCAAGAAAGCTCCGCGCAGCCTCGACGTTCCTAAAAAGGCGGGTCGGCTCTGAAATGACTAGCACAGCTCCGTCTGCTTTGGCGCGAGCAACAGCGTCCATCAGACCTTCACGACGAACAGCGCCAAGAGGATCGGCACCTGAAGCGATATCCTCGTAGATGGTGAGGAGGTTGAACCCGCGGCGCTCACAGGCGTTTCGTATGCTCTTTGCCTGCTTCTCAAACTCGTTGTCGTCTGAAGCCTGCTTGTCCGTTGAGAGGCGGATGTAACCTACGGCTCTGGAAGGATAATCCTTGCTATTCGTCATGTTGATAGATGTCTTTTCAGGGGTGATGATTTACGGGGGGTTGGATTGCAGAAATTCTGCACTTTGCTAATAACACCATATCATACGATTAGCATACTTCGCAAGAATCTTGCGGTCGATCAACCCCTAGACTTCGCCTTCCAACCATCCTGCCGCGCACAGTGCGGGCTTCGTCCTCCATCGCGAAAGAGCGGGTATGGCTCCATCAAGTGAAAGCTAGAAGGGGTCAACTTAGAGCGCTCAAGGATCGACTATGAGAGACTGATCTACTCAGCCACCGAAGCCATACCTACCCGATCCCCTCAATTAGCTGAGGGCCATCGTCATGAAGACTAAAGCGGGCGACCTCGTGCTGGTGAAGCTGAACATGCCCACCAAGCTCGGTGTCGTCGGTCCCAGCGAGCCATGCATCTCGTTCCTCTGCGTTCAGGATCACTGGCATCCGTGGGTGTAGCCAGGTCATCTCGGGCGTCGCGGCGCGGGTCATCATCGTGCAGGTCAGAAGCCCCTGCCAGCGCGAGGCAAGCCCGGCGAACCAGAGGGTCTCTTCATTTCCGGCCGAGCTGATGAAATGCGGCTGCTTCGCGCCTGGCGCGCCTGACCATTCGTAGTAGCCTGCTGCCGGGATCAGGCAGCGCCCATGGCGCCAGACCTGACGAAAGGTTGGTTTGTCCTTCGCCTCCTCGATCCGGGCATTGAAGGTCCTAGCCTTCCAGTCCCGCAGCTCGCCCTTGTGCCAGGACGGGATCAATCCCCACCGCGCCAACATCGCCTCAAGCGGTTCCTTGGCGAAGATCAGCACGTCCTCGGTCGGCTTCACGTTGAAGCGCCGCGGGAAGGGCGCGATCTTGATCTCCGAATGCTCAAATTCGGTCCCGCGCAGGTTCGGATCGACGAAACGTCCGCACATTGGCTTGGCTTTCCTTGATCGGCGGCCGATTAGCGCATAGATCATTAGTTAGGACCAACCGCCATCGCGCGCCAATCCTAACCTCCAGTTCTCACTGACATCATCCCCCCGGCCATGGACGCGTCCTGCGGCCGTGCTTATTCCTGTTTGCGACAAGGAGATCTGCATGTCGAACTACACCGTGATCCCCGACATCCACGCCGACCCAGAGCGGCTCTCGCGCAGCTTGGCGACAGGGGCCTCCAGCGAGCGCCTCGCTTTCTTGGGCGACTTCATCGACGCCGGGAAGTCCGTGTCGCGCCCTGACGACGCTGAGGTTCTGGCGCGAGTGCGTCGGCTCATCGAAGACGATGACGCCGTCGCCGTGATGGGCAACCACGAACTCAACGCGATCCTGTTTCACCGCCTCGACAGTAACGGGCAGCCTCTCAGGGCGCGCGATGACAAGAACCGGGCGCAGCACAGCAGCTTCATCGAGCGCTTTGGAATCGGCAGTAACGACGCGCTGGACTGGACCGAATGGTTCCTTACCCTGCCCCTCTGGCGCGATCTCGGCGGACTACGACTGGTGCACGCTCGCTGGAGCGACACGGCCATCTCAACGATCGCCGCCCGCCGTCCAGACGGGCGGCTGCGTCCGGACGATCTCGAAGAGGTCGCCCGAAAGGAGACGCCCTTCGCGCGAGCCGTTGATCTGCTCCTGAGCGGGCCTGAGACTGCGCTACCAGCGGGCATCGGCTTTCACGACAACAGCGGGCATTACCGAACCCAAGTTCGGATCGCGTGGTGGCGTGCTGATGCCCCGACCTGGCGAGCCGCCGCGCTTTCGGTCCCGAACCCCGAATGCCTACCGGAGACTGAGATCACCAATGAACTGGGCCTCGACCTCTATGGCGAGGAGAACCCGCCAGTCCTGGTCGGCCATTACAAGATGCGCGGCGCGCCCCAGATCGAGACCCCGCAAGCTGCCTGTCTCGACTACCCTGATACGCCTTGTGTCTACTGTTGGGACGGAGAGAGAGCGCTGACGGATGAAAAGCTTCTTGTTCTCGCATAAGCATTGAACAGTCGGATGGCCACCTCGACGGGAGGAGTTAATGCAAGATCGTTACGCAGGGGATGTTGGCGATTTCGTCAAGCTTGGGCTGCTGCGGGCACTCTCACTCGGACGCAGGCTTGGTGTGGCTTGGTATCGCTTTCCCGACGAAGATCATAACAAGGATGGACGGCATGTATCTTATCTCGCCAGTCCAGCTCGATACGGATCACTTGATCGCCTCCTCTTTGATTACCTTAAGGAGGTAGTGGTCGATGCGCGCTCTATCTCGTCACTGTTGCCCTTGCTTGGTGATGCAGTCTCATCGGACGAGTGCCTAGACGTCGCGGGAATTTCCGCAAATCAGAGGCGTCCCTGGAGACGGGAATGGTTCGCGCGCGTCTTGGCAGATTTGTCCGGGTGTGACCTCGTATTCGCCGATCCGGACAATGGCATTGTTGACAACAGTGAACGGCGCAAGGGCAGCGTCAAGTTCGGAAAACAGATACCCATCGGCGAGGTCAGGGCATTGGCTCAGGGTCGTTGCGCAGTGATTTACCACCACAACACACGCCGTCGTGGTGGCCATGACGCCGAAGTAGAATACTGGCTTCAAGAGTTTGGAATGCCCGCTCTCGCAGTGCGAGCGACGGCTTACAGTCCGCGAACATTCTTCATACTCAACCCCGACCCTATCATCGAAGAGAGGGTCCACTCGTTCTGTAACAGGTGGCGGGATCTACGGGTTCGCGTTCATGGCGCGGCCTACAGGCAGGAAACGCTTGTAGATTTCCCCAACGCCATCTCTGCGAAATCTGCTTCTGGAGGATAGGCCACATATGGCAGATCCGCGCCCAGCAAGTCGAGCGAGCTAACCCTCCACGCCTTCGATTCGGGATCGGACCTCAACCTTCGCGACAGCCCTCCGACACAGCCGGCCCCGCACATGCGCCCGAGCACGTCGCAGGCGCTCCGGGGCGCGCGCCTGCTGCGGTCCGTGACATCTTTGGTGATGAGTAGGACTTCTCATAAGAGACCTGCCAGCGAGCGCCCCAGAACTCCACATGAGATGCGGACAAATGAGGGCCCTAGATTTTGGCCCGTTCAGTTGTTGGTTCATTTGCTCTTCTCTCCTGGCGAGAGAACGGGTCGCAGCGATGCTTGCGGGGTTCCGGCAACCCAGTTTCCGCCGCCCGTGAACCTTGGCCTCTCTGCGAGGAGGTCGTTCCAGATGAACGACAACTCGACCGTTGCCGTCGCCTACCCAGGAGAAAACCCGAAATCAGGCGTTTCATGTTTCATCTGCGTTAAGTGAGGCACATAGCACTTAACAAAATAAGGGATTTCGTGGCTCCCCTTGGCCTGATCGATGTAACATTTCGAGCCCTATCCGAGCCATCTGCAGCGTGTTTTGGGCGTGAAATGTTACATGCGACGCCCGAAATGCGACATCAAAGCCAAGAAATGTTACCTTGAACGAGGTCGATGTAACATAGATTGAAAGTTGGAACGGCATCCTGATCTGATCCCCGGACTCCGGCATCAGCTGGATGAATGTCGGGGGTCACAGCAATCCGACCGCTTCGGGCTCTACGAACGAGGCAAATCTGTCTGGCTCGCATCCTCTAGATCATCGTGATCGGACCGGGAAGGGACAAACATTCAGGGCGCGAGCGGTCGCCGGGTGCGTATCTGTATCGTTCACGTGGGCCTGACGAAACTGTGACCCGTCCTACGGCTCTTGCAGAACCGATTGCCCTCACGGAGTCGCGAGGTATAGTTCAAGTAATCAGTTTTCTAAGAGGCTAACATTGAAGTGGAATTCCGTTCCTGCGCTGATGAGTGCGCTCTTCGTATCTGTGGCCACCCCCAGCATGGCGCTGAATACGCTATGGGCACCGTCTGATTTCAGCGGAGCCTGGGTGGAGGTGTTGGACGACAGCCAAAATGGCTGCTGGACTAACATCGGCGAAGTGAAGGCTTATGCAGCTGATCAGTTGGAGCTTGCCGGTTTCAATGTCATTGAGCGACCGAAGAGAACAGAGGATTCTCCGAATTTGTCGCTCGACAAGAACGTTGTGCTCGTCATCCATGTAAAGGGGATGCGCTGGGATAACGGGGTATGCGTCGGAAGCCTAATGACCCATTTTTTGGGCCGCGTCATCGTCGTCCCGCAGGAAAGGCGATGGGTCGTCAATACAATCGGTGAGCCTACCGCCCACCCACTTTGGGACCAGACAAACTTCAATACGATCCTGCTGGACCCGATCAAAGGTTTCATCTTTTCCTGGGTCGAGAACGGTAAGATCGACGAGGCAGGGCTTGACTGAATAGGGCTAACCGGGCTTCGAAAAGTTATTTAGCGCAGATCTTGCGCGAACCTCACCCCGCCGGTCCTGTCTGGGGCAGGAAGTCCGAAGGTGCCCCCCCCCCCGCTTCTCCAACATCCGGCCCACACTCTAAATTGAATTCGGTTGTCTCCGGAACAACCTTCAGTAAGTATGCCGCATCACTAACGAGGCACCTAACAACATGCAGCGCTGGCAAGACGATCTTACAAAGCACCCAATCAACACTTCCCTCCAAAAGCTTATCGAAGGCATTGACTTAGAAGTTTCAATTACAGATCCAGTAATTGAAGTCGAGCGAGCTAGATTTTCAAAGGTCGTTTATCTACTAAGGGATACAATCGCATCTCTAGATGCTGATATAGCGCCATTCGATATCCTTAATCAAATTCAAAGCCAGTTCCAAAATCAGGGCGTCATTCAAACAATGACGAACCTCATCCGCACTAAAGACGCCAATATTTTTCGAGATCTAAACACCCAGATCACCCCAAGCCTAAGTTATATTAATCAACTTCGAGCGAGCACAATCAGCCCACAATCAGGCCTTGCGGACCGAGAGTCAGCTTTAATCGGATATGAGAAATTCGTGAGATCACTAAGGGCTGAGCAAACTCGACTTGAAGAATTCTATTGGAAGACTGAAGAAAACATAAAAGAATCAACCAATGAAGCATTAAGCCTTAAAGAAACAGCGAAGACATCCGCAGACCAATTTGAAGAAAACATCAAGTCTTGGAAAGAAGAAATTTCCGCACTTATTACTGCACAAAAAACAGAGTTCACGACTCGACAACATAGCAACGACAGCCAATTCTTAGAAACCATCAATCTCATCAAAGAGACCGCCAAAGAATGGCTGGATGATTTCCAATCGGATCAGACAGCCAAGGCGGACAGGAGGAACGAAGAAACTCGCGCGATTCTACAAGAGATCATTGAAGACTCGAACGATAAACACCTTAGCATCATCAAACTTTATGAATTGGTTGCTCTGGATAGCGTTACCGGCGGACACAAGAACATTGCAGATCGAGAGTTCAAGGCAGCACAGCTTTGGCGAAGAGTCACTATCGGCAGTATCGCGGCAACCATTACTTGGATACTTTTCAGTATTTTTTGCTTCACCCCAACACTCACGCCCGCACCTCTTTTCTGGCTTCAAATCGCAAAATCTCTTTCCCTGACAGCATTGCTTTTGTCCTTCGCGGTTTATGCGTCAAAGCAAGCCGCGCTTCACCGGATCAACGAACGAAAAGCCAGGTCGTTCTTCTTGCAGGTGCAAGCTTTTGATCCGTTTATCGCTAGTCTCCCAGAAGACACTCAACACGAAATGAAAAAATCTTTAAGCGTGCGCATTTTCGGCCCCGACGATCCGGAGCACGATAAAACGATTCTTGAGAATGGTGACTTCAAGGTTCTAGAAAAATTCCTTGGACTTGCCGAGCAGTTTAAGAAGGTTATTGGGAAGTAGAATTTAGTGCAGCGGGCACGTCGGACCGTGCCCGCCTCCTCTCCCTGACCGCCTCGGGATCAACACCCGCGAAGGTGCATACAAGGTCGAGGTCGGCGCTCGGCCTTGTCAGGAAGCGGCGGGCAGCTCAACAGCATAACAACGGCCGACCAAAGCGAGGCAGCAAGGAGCAACAGCCAAAAATCCTCTTGCCGTGTCTGCTCGTTAGGCCCGATTATCGTTGAGGAGCGGAACCTTTAACCCACTCTCAGAACCATGACCGGACAAGGAATTCACAATTGAAGATTGCCAAACTCGCCACCGTAGTCCTGTCGAGTATCTTACTCCTTGCAGGCTGTCAGGAAATTGAACCGAGTTCGACCGTCAAGGCGGGCGGCGTTCGTGTTGGCGACAACTTGGTTGCAGGCAGGGGCGATGCAGTTCTTGAAGTCGTAAGCCAAGAAAGTCTGCCCAATGCATTTGGCGGAGCGGATGTGTTTGGCAGAACTCGCCCCACGGGAACCACCGCGCTTATCTTCATTAGTGGCACCAGATCGACCGCAACTTTCCTTCGGCGCGATGTGTCAATTTCGAGCCAGAAAACAACAATGAACTCCACTCCGATCATGATTGGCGGAAATTCACAGACATATCACACGGGCAACATAGGCTATCTGCCCTACAGCGGCACTTCGACGACCTACAGAGCGCCGGTATTTCTTCCTCCGAACACGCCGTCAGATATGATTACTGGAGTCCGAGAGATCACAATTCGCGTCCCGACTAGAGCGGGCGCGAACTCAGTCAGCATAGCGGGTCACGTGCTGACGGTAATTTCCGCTAGCGAGAACCAAGTAACTTATACGCTGCAATAGCCGACCTGCGCCCGCTCCTGACGCTGCTTGGCGCTGTTGTGGTGGTGGGCGCAGAGGCTCTGCCAGTTGCGCCAATCCCAGAACAGTTCCTTGTTGCCCCGGTGCGGTGTGATGTGATCGACAACGGTCGCAGGCGCACCGCAGACCACGCATTCAGGATGGAACATCAGGTATTCGGCGCGGGCCTTCTGCCAGTCGGTCGTGTAGCCACGCTGGCGGGCGCTAGGGCGGCGCGCATCGTGGCGACGGTTTCGGACGCGGGTGCTTTCGATCTGGCACTGGCAGCGCTTGCCGTGTGGCGCAATGCGACCACAGGTGCAGACGTGGGGCGGACGGGGCATCAGAGCTTTCCTTTCAGGACGCGCAGTCCTGCGCGCTCAAAGTCGGGGTCGAGACTGGCAGCGATGTTCGCGGCGCGCGCGATCCTTAGGAAATCCCGATCTCCAGAAGCGTCGCGTGTAGAAGTTCACCTGTAGCGAGACAAGACGACCACGTTCGCAAACCCGGAGGGTTCTACCGGCCACGTCTGTGGCGCCAGAACGCATCCCCATCATGTCTGCGCAATATTCCTAGGACTTCGACTTCCCTCTGAGCAGATGCATAGTCCCACCCGACCTGCACGAGCGCGCGCGGTATCACTGTATTACAGCTTCAATACACAGGAGATACCGTGAAGAAAAAACCTTACGAAGACAGTCCCGCCGCAGAGTTCATCGCCGAGCGTGTGCGCGACCTGAAGCACAAGAAATCTCAGGGAGACATTGCCCACGAAGTCGGCTTCGTGAACAGCAACATGATGAGCCTCTTGAAATCTGGCGCGAATAAGGTGCCGCTGGATCGGGTTCCCGCGCTCGCGAAAGCGCTGGAGGCGGACCCGGCAGTGCTGATGCGTCTCGCGCTCGAACAGTCCGTCGGCGTCACCGCGGCGACCGCAATCGTCGAGGTGTTCGGCACGCCAGTCAGTGAGAACGAGCGTGGATGGCTCGACGAGATCCGCAAGGCGTCTGGCAACGGCGATCCTCGTCTGACCGCCCGGTCCCGCACTACGCTTCGGAGTATCTTCGGGCTATGAGCGACGGACCAATCGTGACACCTCGTTCTCCGATGGGACCGTGGGACCAGCTCAGCGAGAACGAGCGCGCGTGGATCGAGTTCATCCGCATCGTATCAGGCGGGCGCGACCCGAAGGTTACTCCTGAGCGCGTCAGGGCGCTGCGCGAATTGTTATCCTAAGCGTCGAACTCGCTTTCGTCTGATTCTACACCTTTCTCAGAGGCTGGGCGCGAACATCGCGCCCGCTTCAGGTGCCATTCATTCGATACGGCATGTGCACTTAGGTCTTGACGGAAATTGCCCGTGACATCTTCGCCACATACAGCCCCACGCCCCCTGCTACAAACAGCACCCAGAAACACCATTCAACATATTGATATTTATGTAATTTTTTTTCGACCAGAGATGTCCAGCCTCTCACCCTCTCTCCACATCGGTTTGACTTGGCCCGCCCCGCGGATAGACTGCGGCGCGACGAGAGGAGACGCGCATGTCCGACACGCCCGAGACCGGCTATCAGGTTCTGGCCCGCAAGTATCGCCCGGCAACCTTTGCCGACCTGATCGGGCAAGAGGCGATGGTGCGCACGCTCAAGAACGCCTTCGCCGCCGACCGGATCGCCCATGCCTTCGTCATGACTGGCGTTCGCGGGGTGGGCAAGACCACCACGGCGCGGATCATCGCCAAGGGCCTCAATTGCGTCGGCCCCGATGGCAAGGGCGGCCCCACGACCGAACCCTGCCTGCACTGCGAGCATTGCAAGGCTATCGCCGAGGGGCGCCACGTCGATGTGATGGAAATGGACGCGGCCTCGCGCACCGGCGTGGGCGACATCCGCGAAATTATCGAGAGCGTGCACTACCGGGCGGCCTCGGCGCGCTACAAGGTCTACATCATCGACGAGGTGCACATGCTCTCGACCAGCGCCTTCAACGCGCTGCTCAAGACGCTTGAGGAACCGCCCGCCCACGTCAAATTCATCTTTGCCACGACCGAGATCCGCAAGGTGCCGGTCACGGTCCTCTCGCGCTGCCAGCGTTTCGACCTCAAGCGGATCGAGCCCGAGGTGATGATGGCGCATCTGGCCCGTGTCGCCGAGAAGGAAGGCGCGCGCCTTGCGCCCGATGCGATGGCGCTGATCACCCGCGCCGCCGAAGGCTCGGTGCGCGATGCGATGTCGCTGATGGATCAGGCGATCGCCCATGGCGCGGGCGAGACCACGGCCGAGCAGGTACGCGCGATGCTGGGGCTGGCCGACCGGGCGCGCGTGCTTGATCTCTTCGACATGATCCTCAAGGGCGATGCTGCGGGCGCGCTGACCGAGATCGGCAGCCAGTATTCCGACGGGGCGGACCCGATGGCCGTGCTGCGCGATCTGGCCGAAATCACGCATTGGGTCTCGGTCATCAAGATCACACCTGAGGCGGCCGACGATCCGACCGTTCCGCCGGAAGAACGCACGCGCGGCCAGGCGCTGGCCGCCGCGATCCCGATGCGGGTGCTCAGCCGTTTCTGGCAGATGCTGCTCAAGGCGATCGAAGAGGTGGCCAATGCGCCCAATGCGATGATGGCCGCTGAGATGGCAATCATCCGCCTGACGCATGTCGCCGACCTGCCGGACCCCGAAACGCTGATGCGCAAGATCCAGTCCGGCCCGGGCGGCGCGGCCGGGCGCGGGCCCGCGCCGGGCGGCGGGTCTGGGGGAGGGCCGACCGCACAGGCTGAACCCATGGCCGCAGCGACCATGCGCGGGATTTATGGCGCACCAATTGCGCGGGCAGGCAATGCCGCCGTGGCCCGTGCGGCGCAGATCGAAACCGCGTTGGCGCGCTTTGCCCGGTTCGAGGATGTGGTCGAACTAATCAGCCGGATGCGCGACGTCAAACTGCTGCTCGATGTCGAGAAATGCCTGCGCCTGGTGCGTTACGCACCCGGACGGATCGAGTTCCAGCCGACCGAGGACGCGCCGCGCGATCTGGCGGCGACGCTCTCGCAGCGGCTCGCGGGCTGGACCGGGGCGCGGTGGGGTGTGTCGGTCGTGTCCGAAGGCGGCGCCGAAACCATCGCCGAGATCCGCAATGCCGACCGCCGCGCGGCCGAGGCCGAGGCGCGCTCGAACCCGGTGATCGCGGCGATCTTCGAGGCCTTCCCGAAGGCCGCCTTCGACGATATCACCACCGCCGCACAGATCGCTCTTGAGCAGCAGGCCGAGGCCCTGCCCGAGGTCGAAGACGAATGGGATCCTTTCGAGGACAGTTAAGGAGAACGCGATGTTCAAGGGCTTGGGCCAGTTGGGCGACATGGCCAAGATGATGAAGGCCGCCAAGGATATGCAAGAGCGCATGGCGGCGCTTCAGGAAGAGTTGAGCACAATCATCGTCGTGGGCGAATCCGGGGCGGGGCTGGTGCAGGCGCGCGCCACGGCCAAGGGCGAGCTGACCGGGCTGTCGATTGACCCCTCGATCCTCGTCGCCTCGGAAAAGGAAGTGGTCGAGGACCTGATCCTTGCCGCGATCAAGGAAGCGCAGCACAAGGCCCGGCAGCGCGAGATCGATGAGCAGAAGAAACTGCTTCAGGAGCTTGGCCTGCCCACCGACATGCCGCTGCCGACCTGAGATGAGCGGCGCGCGCGACGAGATCGAGGAGCTGATCGCGCTGATGGCGCGACTGCCGGGGCTTGGGCCCCGCTCGGCCCGGCGCGCGGTGCTGCACCTGATCCGCAAGCGCGCCGGCCTGATGGCGCCACTTGCGCAGATGATGGCCCATGTCGCCGAGACCGCCCGGGAATGCGCGCGTTGCGGCAATATCTCGGTCGGCGCGGTGTGCGACATCTGCGAGAACCCGGCCCGCGCGACCGGCGAGATCTGCGTGGTAGAGGATGTCGCCGATCTTTGGGCAATGGAGCGCGGCGGCGCCTTCAAGGGGCGCTACCATGTGCTTGGCGGCACGCTGAGCGCGCTGGACGCCGTTGGCCCGGAAGAACTCGGCATTCCGACGCTGATCGAGCGCGTCGGCACCGAGGGCGTGCGCGAGGTGATCCTTGCGCTCAACGCCACGGTCGAGGGGCAGACCACCGCGCATTACATCGCCGAGGCGCTTGAAGGCCGCGATCTGCGGATCACGAGCCTTGCGCAGGGCGTGCCGATCGGGGGGGAGCTTGATTACCTCGACGATGGCACGATTCAGGCCGCACTTCGGGCGCGGCGCAGTTTCTGATGGCGACCAGCCCGGAAACCGCCGAGTTCCTGTTGGAGCAATTGGGGGACCGGGTGCGACTGCGGCCCATGTTCGGCGAATATGCCGTCTATGCGGGTGGCAAGACGGTCGCGCTGCTTTGTGACGATGCGCTTTTCGTACGTCAGATCCCCGAGGCGAGTGCCTATCTTGGCGACCCGGTCGAGGGCTTTCCCTACCCCGGCGCCAAGCCTTGGTGGCGGATCGAGGCGGATGAGTAGGAGGATGCCGGCTGGTTGACCGGTCTGATCGCGGTCATGGAAGCGGCACTCCCCGAGCCCGCGCCGAAGAAACGGCGGAAATCCGGGCAAGAGGCGCGCTGTGCGGGCGCCAAGCATTGAACGCCCCGCGCCTGCCCGCTATCAGGGAAGAAACCCGTTTCTTCCGAGTATCCTCATGAACCGACTTTATCACGTCGCGCTCTCGCCCTTTTGCCGCAAGGTCCGCCTGACGCTGGCCGAGAAGAAGATCGAGGTCGAATTGGTCGAGGAGCGTTACTGGGAGCAGCATCCCGATTTTCTGCGCCGCAACCCGGCGGGGAAGGTGCCGGTATTGCGTCTCGATTCTCGCGTCATGAGCGAAAGCCAGGCGATCTGCGAGTATCTGGAAGAGACCGCGCCGCAGCCGCCCCTGATGCCGCGCGACGCCGAGGCGCGCTACGAGGTGCGCCGACTCTGCGCCTGGTTCGACGACAAGTTCAACGAGGAAGTTACCCGCAAGGTGATGGGCGAGCGGGTCTGGAAGAAGGTCATGAAGAAGGGATATCCGGACAGCAAGACCGTCAAGGAAGGGCTTGGCGCCATCAAGTATCACCTCGATTACATGGGGTGGCTTTTGGATCAGCGGCGCTGGTTGGCGGGGGACAGCATGACCCTGGCCGATTTTGCGGCGGCCGCGCATCTGAGCTGTCTGGATTATATCTCGGACGTAGACTGGAACCGCTCGGAAACAGTCAAGGACTGGTATGCCAAGATCAAGTCGCGCCCGGCGTTCCGGTCGCTGCTGGCGGATCAGTTGCCGGGCATGCCGCCCTCGCCGCAATATGCCGAGTTGGATTTCTGAGCGCAGCCGGGGGCGCTGCCCCCGGACCCCCGGGATATTTTCGCCACATTGAAGGGAAAGGCCCGTGACGGATCTGAAAGCTGCGCTGACCCGTAAAGCCCTTGAGGAAGGGTTTTCGAAGCTGCGGGTGACCCGTCCCGATGCGAGTCCCGAGGCAGCCGTGCGGTTGGAGGCCTTCGTCGGCAGCGGAATGCACGGGCAGATGGGCTGGATGGCTGAGCGTATGGGCTGGCGCGGCTACCCGGCGGCGCTTTGGCCTGAGGCGCGTTCCGTCGTGATGTTAGCCGAGGTCTACACGCCCGAGGAGGATCCGATGGCGGCGGTGGCGCGTCGGGATCACGGGGTGATCAGCGTTTATGCGCGCGGCAAGGATTACCATGACCTGGTCAAGAAGCGGCTCAAGCGCGTCGGGCGATGGCTGCTTGAGGAGGCCGGGCGGCGCGGGGTTATGGGTGAGATCAAGGTTTTCGTCGATACCGCCCCGGTGATGGAAAAGCCACTTGGGCAGGCCTCGGGTCTGGGGTGGCAGGGCAAGCATACGAACCTCTTGGCGCGGGATCTGGGGAGTTGGTTTTTTCTGGGCGCGATCTTTACGACGCTGGAGCTGGCGCCGGATGAGCCCGAGGTCAGCCATTGCGGCAACTGTCGTGCCTGTCTGGATGCCTGCCCGACCGGGGCCTTTCCGGCGCCCTACCGGCTAGATGCGCGGCGTTGCATTTCCTACCTGACGATCGAGCACAAGGGGCCGGTCGATCCCGAATTGCGCGGGCTGATGGGCAACCGGATCTATGGCTGCGACGACTGTCTGGCCGCCTGCCCCTGGAACAAATTCGCCGCCGAGGCGCGTGAAATCGGTTATGAGAACCGGATCGGCGCGCCGACGCTTGCCGAACTCGTGGTGCTGGACGATGCGGCATTCCGGGCGCGGTTCGCGGGATCGCCGATTAAGCGGATCGGGCGCGACCGCATGGTGCGCAACGTGCTTTATGCGATCGGCAATTCCGGGAATTCAGCGCTGCGGCCGCTGGCGCTTGGGCTGCGCGATGATCCGGATGCGGCGGTAGCGGACGCCGCGCATTGGGCGGCAGAGCGGCTGAAGCCCTGAACCCGAAGCGGAATTGTAAGGGATACAGCCTTTCCGCTTTTCTTCGCGAACATCCGGGCTACCGTCACTGCATGAAACCAAGCACCCCGACACCCGCGGCTTCGAGCCTGCAACACTCGCCCCTGACAGGCATCCTGTTCAAGGTGATCTCGGTACTGGTCTTCATCGTCATGTCGGCGCTGATCAAGGCCACCGGGGGGGCGATCCCGGCGGGCGAGACGGTGTTCTTCCGCTCGGCCTTCGCAATTCCGGTGATCCTGGGCTGGCTGGCCTGGCGGCGCGAGTTGGGCCAGGGCCTGCGGGTGAGCAACCCGATGGGCCATGTCTGGCGCGGGGTTGTCGGCACCTCGGCGATGGGCTTCGGCTTCGCCGGTCTGGTGTTGCTACCCCTGCCCGAGGTCACCGCGATCGGTTATGCAAGCCCGCTGCTGGTCGTGGTTTTCGCCGCGATGTTCCTGGGCGAGGAAGTGCGCGCCTTCCGCCTGTCTGCCGTTGCGCTCGGGCTGGCGGGTGTTTTGATCGTGCTGTCCCCGCGGCTCGGTGCCGTAGGCGACTCGGGGCACCGGGAAGCCCTTGGTGCGATGCTGGTTCTGATGGGGGCGCTTTGCGCGGCGCTGGCGCAGGTTTTCATCCGCAAGCTTGTCGCGACCGAGCGGACCTCGGCCATCGTTTTCTGGTTCTCGATCACCTCGACCCTGCTGTCGCTGATCACCATTCCCTTCGGCTGGGTCATGCCGACGCCCACCGAAGCCGCGCTGCTGATCGCCACAGGGCTGCTCGGGGGTGTGGGTCAGATCCTGCTGACCTCCAGCTACCGCTATGCGGATGCCTCTATCGTGGCGCCCTTCGACTATGCCTCGATGATCTTCGCGCTGCTGATCGGCTATTTCGTCTTCGACGAGGTGCCCACGCTGGTCATGCTGGCGGGCGCGGCGCTGATCATCCTTGCGGGCGTGCTGATCATCTGGCGCGAGCATCAACTGGGCCTGAGGCGCAATGCACAGCGCAAAGTGATGACGCCGCAGGGCTAGGTCTGGATGCGGCATCGGGCCCGGTCGCAGAATCGGCAAAGTTGTGCTAGGGTTCCTCACTAAGCAAGCTGAGGAGGCCAAGATGACCCGTCATATTACCGACCACGCTGCCCCGAAAGCCGAAGGCACCCGGACCGAAAGATTCGTCGATATCGAACGCAAGAAAGGTATCCATCCTGCGGTGACAGAGCTGAACCAGCGCCCGGCCGATCGCGGTGCGCGCAAGGTGCAGGAGTATCTGCGCATCGACCGCGAGCAGAAGGACGCGGTCTGAGCGTTTCAAGCTTCGCGAGATCGAAATGAAAAAGGCGCGCCCTAGGGCGCGCCTTTCCATTTGTGCTTTCGCGCATCACGCGCGCACGAGACGCTCGTAGCTTTCCGAGATGTCGCGGGTCAGCGCACCCACTTCGAAGTGGAAGTCGCCGATCTGGCCCACCGGGGTGACCTCGGCGGCGGTGCCGGTCAGCCAGCACTGCTCGAACCCGGCCAGTTCCACCGGCTCGATGTGACGCTCGTGCACGGTGATGCCCTTGTCCTTCAGCATCTGGATTACGGTCTGACGGGTGATGCCGTTCAGGAAGCAATCCGGCTTGGGCGTATGCACTTCGCCGTTCTTCACGAAGAAGACGTTGGCGCCGGTCGCCTCGGCCACATAGCCGCGGTAATCCATCATCAGCGCATCCGAGCAGCCCTTGGCCTCGGCGGCGTGCTTGGACATGGTGCAGATCATGTAGAGACCGGCGGCCTTGGCCTCGGACGGGATCGTCTTGGGATCGGGGCGGCGCCATTTCGAGATGTCGAGCTTGGCGCCTTTCATCTTGGCATCGCCGTAATAGTTACCCCACTCCCAGCCGGCCACGGCCAGACGCACCGGGTTGCGCTTGGCCGAGACACCCATGTCATCGCCCGCGCCACGCCAGGCAACGGCGCGCACGTAGGCGTCTTTCCAGCCGTTCGCGGCCAGCATGTCATACTTGGCCTTCTCGATTTCCTCGACGGTGTAGGGGATCTCCATATCCAGGAGGTTGGCCGAGCGGTGCAGACGCTCGGAATGCGCGACGCTCTTGAAGATCTTGCCGTTGTAGCAGCGCTCGCCCTCAAAGACGGACGAGGCATAGTGCAGCGCATGGGTCAGGATGTGGACCTTGGCGTTGCGCCATTCCACCATCTGACCATCCATCCAGATCCAGCCATCGCGATCATCATAAGCCCCGGCCATTTTATCCTCCTTCGGATCACCCGGTTTTCGAATATTGCGCAGAAAATGTCCGATGCGGACATAATATTGCGCAAATTGTGGGCTTCGGTAGCAATTGATTCTTGGAAAGTCAACAACGCTGACATAAAATCACCGAAAAGAGAGGGTGACACATGGCAGACAGCGGCACGCAGGGCGGCGAGACCCTGCTGTTCCTGACGGACGAGCAGTTACGCAAGGGCATCGAGGCGATGTTCTTCGCCTATCGTGGCTTTACCGCCGACCCGGACCGAATCCTCGAGAAATACGCCTATGGGCGCGCCCATCACCGCGCCATTCACTTCATCAACCGCCAACCCGGCCTGACCGTAACCACGCTTCTGTCGGTTCTGGGCGTGACCAAGCAATCGCTCAACCGGGTGCTGCGCACGCTGATCGAGGATGGGCTGGTCGAAAGCCGCGTTGGCCGCAAGGACAAGCGCGAGCGGCATCTGTTCCTGACCGAGAAGGGCGAGGCGCTGGAGCGCGAACTGTCTGGTGCACAGCGCGAGCGGATGCGCGCGGCCTATCGCGCCGCGGGGCCGCAGGCCGTCGCCGGCTTCCGCCAGGTGCTTGAGGCGATGATGGATTTCGAGATGCGTCGCCACTACCAGATGATGAAGGACGGCGCTTGATGGGCGGCTCGGCGAATTCTCCGCATCTGCTGATCGTGGACGATGACGAACGTATCAGGGGGCTTCTACACAAGTTCTTGGCACGAAACGGTTTTCTTGTGACGGCCGCGCGCGATGCCGCCCATGCGCGGCGGTTGCTGGCGGGGCTTGAGTTCAACCTGATCGTGCTGGATGTGATGATGCCGGGCGAGGACGGGCTGAGCCTGACCCGCGACCTGCGCGCCCGCAAGGTGGCCACACCGGTCCTGCTGCTGACCGCGCGCGGCGAGACGCGCGACCGCATCGAAGGGCTTGAGGCCGGGGCCGACGACTACCTCGCCAAGCCTTTCGAGCCGAAAGAGCTTTTGCTGCGCATCAACGCCATTCTGCGGCGCGTCCCGACCGAGGTGCAGACCGGACCGAAATACATCAGCCTCGGCCCGCTACGCTACGACCAGGACCGAGGCGAGTTGTGGCAGGGCGACGCGCCGGTGCGCCTGACCGCGACCGAGGTCGCGCTGATGCGTATCTTCGCGTCGCATTCCGGCGAGGTCATCAGCCGTGCCGAGCTGATCGACGAGTTGGGCCGTGATCGCGCCGGAGCCGCAGACGAGGGCGCGGGCGACCGCGCCGTCGATGTTCAGATCACCCGCCTGCGCCGCAAGATCGAACCCGACCCGCGCGAGCCGCGCTACCTGCAGACGGTGCGCGGGCTGGGATACATGCTCGCCCCGGACTGAGTCGCGCGCGCGCCCGATACCGACCGCCTCTGCGCCTTATGGCACGGGGGTTTCGCAATGTTTGCGCAAAACATACGCGCAACATGCGGCAAAACACCCAAGCTACTGTTGCATCGCGGCAATTGGCCACGTCTGCACGTGAATGTCTGCTGGACTGACAGGTTTGTGATTGCTAAAGAACCCCCCATGTTCGGCGGCACTTAGTGCGGCCCGGCAAGTCGTATCGGCCTGATTTTCAGGCCCGGGAAGGGAGAAGATACGTGTCCCACGCAGAAGATCACGCAGGCACCCGGAGGGATTTCCTCTACTACGCGACCGCCGGCACCGGCGCCGTGGTTGCGGGCGCGGCCGTCTGGCCGCTGGTGAACCAGATGAACGCATCGGCTGACGTCAAGGCGCTCGCCTCGATTTACGTCGATATCTCGGGCGTCGAGCCCGGCACCCAGCTGACCGTCAAATGGCGCGGCAAGCCGGTGTTCATCCGTCGCCGCACCCCCGATGAAATCGAGGCCGGTCGCGCCGTCGATCTCACCACCCTGATCGACCAGTCGGCCGAGAATGCGAACAAGCCGGGCGCTGACGCCTCGGACGAGAACCGCACCCTCGACGAAGCTGGCGAATGGCTGGTGATGATGGGCGTTTGCACCCACTTGGGCTGCGTGCCGCTTGGCGACGCCGGCGAGTTCGGCGGCTGGTTCTGCCCCTGCCATGGCTCGCACTACGATACCGCCGGCCGCATCCGCAAGGGTCCAGCGCCGCGCAACCTCGACATTCCGGTGGCCCAGTTCACCGATGAATCCACGATCCTGCTGGGCTGAGGGAGAAGCTAAATGGCTGGAATTCCGCACGACCATTACGAGCCCAAGACGGGCATCGAGAAGTGGCTGCATTCGCGTCTGCCGATCGTGTCGATGATTTACGACACCATCATGATCCCGACGCCGAAAAACCTGAACTGGTGGTGGATCTGGGGCATCGTCCTGGCGTTCTGCCTCGGGCTTCAGATCGTCACCGGCATCGTCCTGGTGATGCACTACACCCCCCATGTCGATCTGGCCTTCGCCTCGGTCGAGCATATCATGCGTGACGTGAACGGCGGCTATGCCATCCGTTACATGCATGCCAACGGCGCCTCGCTGTTCTTCCTTGCCGTCTACATCCACATCTTCCGCGGCCTCTACTACGGTTCGTACAAGGCTCCGCGCGAAGTGACCTGGATCGTCGGCATGGTGATCTATCTGATGATGATGGGCACCGCCTTCATGGGCTACGTGCTGCCGTGGGGCCAGATGTCGTTCTGGGGCGCCACCGTTATCACCGGTCTGTTCGGCGCGATCCCGGGCGTTGGCCCCGCGATCCAGGCCTGGCTGCTTGGCGGACCGGCCGTGGACAACGCCACGCTCAACCGCTTCTTCTCGCTGCACTACCTGCTGCCCTTCGTGATCGCGGCCCTCGTCGCCGTTCACATCTGGGCCTTCCACACCACGGGCAACAACAACCCGGCCGGTGTCGAGGTGCGTCGCGGCTCGAAAGCGGAAGCCCAGAAAGACACCCTGCCCTTCTGGCCCTACTTCGTGGTGAAGGATCTGGTCGCGCTCGCGCTCGTCCTGACGATCTTCTTCGCGGTTGTCGGTTTCATGCCGAACTACCTCGGCCACCCGGACAACTACATCGAGGCGAACCCGCTCTCGACCCCGGCGCATATCGTTCCGGAATGGTACTTCCTGCCGTTCTACGCGATCCTGCGGGCCTTCACGGCCGACGTCTGGGCCGTGATCCTGGTCAACAAGATCACCTTCGGCATCGTTGACGCCAAGTTCTTCGGCGTTATCGCGATGTTCGGCGCGATCATCGCGATGGCCCTGGCTCCGTGGCTGGACACCTCGAAAGTCCGCTCGGGTCAGTTCCGTCCGATGTTCAAATGGTGGTTCTGGCTGCTGGCGATCGACTTCGTCGTGCTGATGTGGGTTGGCGCCATGCCGACCGACGGGATCTACCCCTACATCTCGCTGATCGGCGCGACCTACTGGTTCGCCTACTTCTTCGTGATCCTGCCGCTTCTGGGCATCATCGAAAAGCCGCTGCCGATCCCGGCCACGGTCGAAGAAGACTTCAACAACCACTACGGCAACCCGGCCGAGTAAGAAACAGGACCTGAAATCATGAAAAAACTTCTGATCTCTGCCGTTTCCGCGCTCGTGCTTGGCACCGGTTCGGCTTTCGCCGCGGGCGGTGAGGCGTATATCGAAGATATCGCCTTCTCGTTCGAAGGGCCCTTCGGGCGCTACGACCAGCAGCAGCTGCGCCGTGGCTTCCAAGTCTACCGCGAAGTTTGCGCTGCTTGCCACGGGCTCAAGTTTGTCCCGATCCGCTCGCTGTCGGATGAGGGCGGCCCGCAGATGAACCCCGACTGGGTGCGCGCCTACGCCGCCGAACTCGACGAGGCCATCGACAAGGACTCCGGCGAGCCGCGTCCGCGCAAGGAAACCGACATGTTCCCGACCCGCAAGGGCGAGGGCATGGGTCCGGACCTTTCGCTGATGGCCAAGGCCCGCGCGGGCTTCCACGGCCCCTACGGCACCGGTATCAACCAGCTCGTCAAGGGCATCGGTGGTCCCGAGTACATCACGGCCATCCTCACCGGCTTCACCGGCGAGGAAAAAGAGGAAGCCGGTTCGTTCTTCTATGAAAACCACGCCTTCCCGGGTGGCTGGATTGCCATGACCCCGCCGCTCTCGGAAGATCTGGTCGAGTATGAAGACGGCACCCCGGCGACCGTCGAGCAGATGGCCGAAGACGTCTCGGCCTTCCTGATGTGGACCGCCGAACCCAAGCTGATGGGCCGCAAGAACATGGGCTTCACCGCCGTCATGCTTCTGGGCCTGCTGACCGTGCTGCTCTACTTGAGCAACAAGCGCCTCTGGGCGCCGCACAAAGGCAAGCACGTCTGATCGCAGCTTGATCCTGAACAGGAAAGCGCGCCCTCTGGGGCGCGTTTTTCATTTTGCACACCGCCAGACTGCTTTCGCATGGCGGCGCCACGCCCAATGGCCTAGTGTGTACCCATCCAAGGAGGCACCATGCCCGCCACTCGCGCCCCGCGCCTATGCGTCCTGATCGACGCAGACAACGTTCCCGCCAGCTACGCTGAATCCATTTTTGAAGAGATCTCCGGCCTCGGCGAGGCTTCGGTTCGCCGGATCTACGGCGACTGGTCCTCGGCCCGGTTGGCCGGTTGGGCAAAGAAGGTCAATGCGCTTGGCATGGTCGCCGATCAGCAATTCTCGAACACCAAGGGCAAGAATGCCTCGGACATCGGCTTGGTAATCGCGGCGATGGATTTCCTGCATTCGGGGCTGTTCGACGGCTTCGTGCTGGTCTCGTCGGACAGCGACTTTACCCGCCTTGCCTCGCGCATTCGCGAACAGGGGCTGGACGTCTATGGCATCGGCGAGCAGAAGACCCCCGAGGCCTTTCGCAACGCGTGCAAGCGCTTCATCTATGTCGAGAACCTCGGCGCTGACAGCACGCCAGCCGATACCTCGCCGCCGGAACCGGGCACCCCGGCCACCGAACCGCCGAGCGGCGAAACGACCAAGCTGCCCCCTTCGAAGGCCATCCCCATCGTCGTCGCCGCGATGAAGCGCATCGGGCTTGAAGAGGAATGGTATTCGCTGGGGCAGTTGGGGCAGTTCATTACCCTGTCGCATCCCGACTTCGACACCCGCACCTATGGCGCTGCGAAACTTTCGGATCTGCTCAAAAAGACCGGTCGCTTCGAGGTCAAGCAGGGGCCGGGCAACCACCTGATCGTGCGCGACAAGGCCTGAGGGCGTTCAGCGCGGCGCCCCGTAGCGGGCCATGAACATCTCGATGGCGCCGTCGATGGTGCGCTTCACGTCGCGGGGCGCGCAGCAGGTATCGACGCCGAAGATCAGCCGCGCATGGATGTCGGCCTTGCACAGTTCCGCGAACTGGTCGGCAGCAAGCTCGAAATCCTCGATCACCAGCTCACCCCGGCTTGCCGCCTCGCGCAGGTAGTCCACCAGCCGCTCGCGCACCATCACCGGGCCGGAGTGGTAGAATTCGTGACCAAGCTGCGGGAAGCGATCGCTTTCGGCGACGCAGATGCGGAAGATGCCGCGCCCGAAATCCGAGGACATGAAGGCCACGATCTTCTCGGCGGCAAAGCGCAGCACGTCGCGCACCGGGGCCTGGCGGTGGATCAGCTCCACGGCCTCATCAGCCTGACGGGCGCATTCGGCCTTGGCGACTTCCATGAACAGAAGCTGCTTGTCGGGGAAATAGCTGTAGAGCGTGGCTTTCGACACGCCCGCCTCACGCGCGATGTCGTCGACGGAGGCACCCTCGAACCCGTCGCGCAGGAAGACCGTGCGCGCACCCTCAAGCACCTGCGCGAACTTTCGGCCCTTGCGGATCTTCGGTTTGGTCTCTGCCTCGGCCATGCGCCCTCCGTCCCGGCCACGCGCCGGACGGCTCAACATAAACCGCGCGGTTCAGCCGGGGCAAGGCCGGGCGATCAGCCTGCGATCAACTGCTCATCCCACTCGGCGACCTTCTGGAGAGAGGGCCGCGCCATGACCCGCGCCACCCAGTCGCGGATGACCGGGACGTCGGGCATGATCTGCGGAAACCAGCCGAAGGGCGAGAAGACCAGCAGATCGGCGGCGGTGAAACGCTCGCCCATCAGGTAGGGGCCTTTCTCCAGCGCCGCCTGCAATGTCTCCGCCATCTCGGCCGGGCCGCGAAAGGTGGCGCGAAAGACCGGGTGATCGACGCCCATCACCTGCCCCACCAGCACGGGCTCGATCACGCCCTGATAGTAGAACAGCCACGAGAGGAACTCACCCCGTCCCTCTTCGCCTGGGCCGGGGGCAAGGCCTGCTTCGGGGAAGGCCTCGCACAGGCTCAGCACGATGGCGCCACGCTCGCGCACCGGTCCGGTGGGGGTCACAAGGTAGGGCACCTTGCCCTCGGGGTGGGGGTTCAGCGGGTCGCGCCCGCCCGAGCCGTCCTGACGCGGGATGGTCACAGGACGGATCTCGACCCGGTCCGTGGCGCCAAGCTCATGGATCAGCGCAACGATGGTGGAGGAGCGGCTGCGCGGCGCGTGATAAAGGATCATGATCTGCCTCCCGATTCTGGTCGGAAAAGCATCGCATGGAACAGGTGCTGCGACGAGATCAGCCGATGCGGCCGCGCACGCCGCCGGTCTGGGCGCGGTCGAGCAGCAAGTGATCGAGGATCACGCAGGCCATCATCGCCTCGGCCACCGGCACGGCGCGGATGCCCACGCAGGGGTCGTGACGGCCCTTGGTGATGACCTCGACCTCTTCGCCCGCCGTGTTGACCGAACGGCGCGGCGTCAGGATCGACGAGGTCGGCTTGACCGAAAAGCGCACGACAATGGGCTGGCCGGTGGTGATTCCGCCCAGAATGCCGCCCGCGTGGTTCGACAGATACTCGGGGCCGTTCGGACCCATGACGATCTCGTCGGCATTCTCGATCCCGCTCAGCGCGGCGGCGGCCATGCCTTCGCCGATCTCGACGCCCTTCACGGCGTTGATCGTCATCATGGCGGCCGCAAGGTCGCTGTCCATCTTGGCATAGATCGGCGCACCGAGGCCGGGCGGGCAGCCCTCGGCCACAACCTCGATCATCGCCCCGACCGAGCTGTGCCCCTTGCGGATCGCATCGAGATAATCCGCCCATTCGGCCACCACGTCGGCATCGGGAATGAAGAACGGGTTGCGCAGGATCTCGTCGCGGTCAAAGCGCGCGCGGTCGATATGCTTGGCACCCATCTGCACCATGTAGCCGGTGATCCGCAGATCGGGCACCAGCGCCTTGAGCACCGCCTGCGCCACGCCGCCCGCCGCCACCCGCGCCGCAGTTTCCCGCGCGCTGGAACGCCCGCCACCGCGATAGTCTCGAATGCCGTATTTCTGGTGATAGGTGACGTCGGCATGGCCCGGGCGGAACTGCCGCGCGATCTCGCCGTAATCCTTGCTGCGCTGGTCGGTGTTCTCGATCATCAGCTGGATCGGGGTGCCGGTGCTTTTCCCCTCGAACACGCCCGAGAGAATGCGCACCTGATCGGGCTCCTGCCGCTGCGTGGTCATCTTGGACTGGCCCGGGCGGCGACGGTCCAGGAAGACCTGGATGAACTCTTCCGAGATCTCGATGCCGGGAGGGCAGCCATCCACCGTCGCCCCAAGGGCGGGCCCGTGGCTTTCGCCCCAGGTGGTGACGCGGAACAGGTGACCGAAGGTGTTGAAGCTCATGGCGGCTCTCCTTTCGCCCTCGGATAAAGGCGCGGCGGGCCACACTCAAGCGATTTCCCTTGCGAGAGGCCCGCTTTGCCCTATGTTGCGCGCTACCTCGGGGTGCTGCGGGCAGTTTTGCCCAAGCTGAGATGCGTCATGCGAACCCGTTGAACCTGAACCGGTTAAGACCGGCGGAGGGAAGGTTTCCGGTTCATCCCGGCCCCGACTCCGCCCGTCGGCTTTGGAGGACGAGATGAAGAAAACTCTGATGCTTGCGGGTCTTTTGGCTGCCAGCCCGGCGCTGGCCGACGAAAAGCCCGTGCTCACTGTCTATGCGCCCGAATATTTCACCAGCGAATGGGGGCCGGGGCCCGCCATCGAGAAGGGCTTTGAGGCGGTCTGCGCCTGCGATCTGCAGTTCGTGGCGGGTGACGTGCTGCCGCGCGTTCTGCTGGAAGGCGACAAGACCGAGGCCGACGTGGTCATCGGTCTGAACACCGACGTTCTGGCCCGCGCCCGCGCGACCGGGCTTTTCGCACCGCATAACGAAGACACCTCGGCCCTGACCCTGCCGATCGCCTGGAATGACGACACCTTCCTGCCTTTCAACTGGAGCGAGACGGCCTTCATCTACGACAAGACCAAGCTCGCCAATCCGCCTGCCTCGTTCCAAGAGCTTCTGGACGCGCCGGACGATGCCTACAAGATCGCCATTCAGGATCCGCGCAGCTCGATCTCGGGCCTCGCGCTGCTGCTGTGGGTCAAGTCGGTCTATGGCGACAAGGCTGGCGAAGCCTGGGCCAAGCTCGCCCCCAAGATCCTGACCGTCACGCCCGGCTGGTCCGAGGCCTACGGCCTCTTCACCGATGGCGAGGCCGATATGGTGCTCAGCTTCACCACCTCGCCCGCCTATCACATCATCGCCGAAGAGGATGACACCAAGGTCGCCGCGATCTTCCCCGAGGGGCACTACTTCATGACCGAGGTGGCCGCGCAGATGAAGACGACCGACACGCCCGAGCTGGCGCAATCCTTCATGGATTACATCCTGTCGGAAGCGTTCCAGGGCATGATCGCCATGGCGAACTGGTCCTATCCGGCTGTCATCAAAGAGGGCTTCCTGCCCGAGGGCTTCGCCGCCTTGCCGCGCCCGGAAAAGACCTTCTTCTACACCGAGGATGAGGCCGAGGCCCTGCGCGTCCCGGCACTGGCGGAATGGGAAGCGGCGCTCGCGCACTGATCTGGCCCGCACTAGCCGCCGCACTTGTTGCGGCGCTGGTGCTGGTGCCCCTCGGCGCGGTGACGATCCGCGCCGGGGGTTTTGGCGGCTTGCGCGGGGGGGATCTCTCGGCGCTGTGGTTCACGCTCTGGCAGGCGGCGGTCTCGGCCATGCTGTCCTGCCTGCTGGCCCTGCCCGTCGCCCGCGCCCTGTTCCGGCGCCGCTTCGCCGGGCGTGGGCCGCTGATCTCGTTGCTCGGCGCGCCCTTCATCTTGCCCACCGTCGTCGCCGTCATGGGGCTGATCGCCGTCTTCGGGCGCCGCGGCATGGTCAACGCGGCACTTGGCGGATTCGGCCTGCCCGAGTTCTCGATCTACGGGGCGCATGGGGTCATCGTTGCCCATGTGTTCTTCAACCTGCCGCTGGCTACGCGCATGGTGCTGCACGGCTGGCAGTCCATCCCGTCCGAGCGCCTGCGCCTTGCCGCCTCGCTCGATTTTGGCCCGCACGAGATCCAGCGCCATCTTGAATGGCCAATGCTGCGCAGCGTGCTGCCCGGCGCCTTCCTGGCGATTTTCCTCGTCTGTCTGACCTCCTTCGCCGTTGCACTGATCCTGGGCGGCGGCCCCGGCGCCACCACGGTCGAGGTGGCGATCTATCAGGCCTTCCGCTTCGATTTCGACCTCGGGCGCGCGGCCTCGCTGGCGCTGGTGCAGGTGGCGATCTGCGTCGCGGCGCTTACCCTCACCGCACGGATCACCCGGGGCGAGAGCTTTGGCGCGGGCCTCGACCGCCCGCTGGCCACACCGCTTGGGCAAGGAGCACTCCTACGGATGCAGGACGGGCTGGCGATCCTGCTGGCAACGGCATTCCTGCTTCTCCCCATCGGCGCAATCGTGGTACGCGGCCTGCCCGCACTGGCCGATCTGCCCCCCTCAATCTGGGCCGCCACCCGCATCTCGCTCACTCTCGCCACCGTCTCGACCCTACTGACGCTGGCGCTGGCCCTGCCCCTTGCGCTGGCCGCCCCCCGCCGCCGTTGGGCTGAGACCGCCGCGATGCTGCCCATGGCCGCCTCGGCGCTGGTCATCGGCACCGGCCTCTTCCTGATCGCCCGCGCCTTCGTGAACCCCACCAGCCTGACGCTGCCCGTCACCCTGATCGCCAACGCCACGCTCAGCCTGCCCTTCGCCGTGCGTATCCTTCTGCCCGAGGTCCGCACCCTGCAAAACGACTATGACCGGCTGGCAGCCTCACTTGGCCTCAGCGGATTTGCCCGCCTGCGCTACCTGACACTACCGCGCCTCGCCCGCCCGCTGGGGTTTTCTACCGGGATCGCGGCGGCGTTCTCGATGGGCGATCTGGGAGTGATCACGCTCTTCTCAGACGGCCGCACGCAAACCCTTCCCCTTGCGCTTTTTCAGCTGATGGGCGCCTATCGAATGGATCAGGCCGCCGCGGCCGCCTGCCTGCTCATGGCCCTCACCTTCGCCCTCTTCTGGGCCTGCGACCGGATCGGACACCATGCTGACCCTCGATAAGCTGCACATCGTCCAGGGCGAGTTCTCGCTGACCGCCGACCTGAGCGTGCCCACCGGCGCGCGTATCGCCGTGATGGGCCCCTCGGGCGCGGGCAAATCGACGCTTTTCTCGACGATCGCGGGCTTCATCCGCCCCACGGCCGGGCGCATCCTGTGGAACGAGACCGACCTGACCCGGATGGCACCAGGAGACCGCCCGCTTTCGATCCTGTTTCAGGACCAAAACCTCTTCCCGCACCTCAGCGTCGTTCAAAACCTCGGCCTCGGCATCGACCCCAAACTGCGCCTCAGCCGCGCCGACCATGCCCGGATCACACAGGCCCTCGCCCGCACCGGCCTGCAAGGGCTGGAAGACCGAAAACCCGCAGCCCTCTCGGGCGGCCAGCAATCGCGCGTGGCACTGGCCCGCGCACTCCTGCGCGCCCGCCCGCTCCTGCTGTTGGATGAACCCTTCGCCGCCCTGGGCCCCGCCCTTAAGGCCGAGATGCTCGTCCTCGTGGCCGAAATCGCTGCCGAACAGGGCACGACCATCCTTATGGTCTCGCACGACCCCGACGACGCCCGCAGCCTCTGCCCCGATACGATCCTCGTGGCGGATGGAAAAACCCTCCCGCCCCAGCCGACCGAAAGTCTGCTGAACAACCCGCCCGAAGCCCTCAAGGCCTACCTCGGCCCCTAGGCTTCTTCTTGGCTAAAATACCTTCGGGGGTCCGGGGGCAGACAGCCCCCGGCCTTGGCCTTAGTAGATCACGACCGAGCGAATCGACTCGCCCTTGTGCATCAGATCAAAGGCCTCGTTGATCCGCTCAAGCGGCATGGTGTGGGTAATCATCGAGTCGATCTCGATCTTGCCGTTCATGTACCAATCCACGATCCCCGGCACATCGGTGCGCCCGCGCGCCCCACCGAATGCCGTGCCCTTCCACACCCGGCCCGTCACCAGCTGGAACGGACGGGTCTGGATCTCGGCTCCGGCCGGCGCCACGCCGATGATGACTGACACGCCCCAGCCGCGGTGGGTGCATTCCAGCGCATCGCGCATCACCTTCACATTGCCCGTGCAGTCGAACGAGTAATCCGCCCCGCCAATCTGGTCGAAGGGGGTCTTGGTCAGATCGACGATATGCTGCACGACCGAACCTTCGATCTTCGAGGGGTTCACGAAATGGGTCATGCCGAACCGCTCGGCCATCTCGCGCTTGCCGTCATTCAGATCGACGCCGATGATCATGTCGGCCCCGGCCATCTTCAGGCCCTGGATCACGTTCAACCCGATCCCGCCCAGACCGAAGACGACCGCCTTGGCGCCGATCTCGACCTTGGCCGTGTTGATCACCGCACCGATCCCCGTCGTCACGCCGCAGCCGATGTAGCAGACCTTCTCGAAGGGCGCGTCATCGCGGATCTTGGCCAGCGCGATCTCGGGCATCACCGTGTGATTGGCGAAGGTCGAGCAGCCCATGTAGTGATAGATCGGCGTCCCATCGAGCATCGAAAACCGCGTCGTGCCATCGGGCATCAGGCCCTGACCCTGCGTCGCGCGGATCGCGGTGCAGAGGTTCGTCTTCTGGCTCAGACAGCTTGGGCACTGGCGACACTCGGGCGTATAAAGGGGAATCACGTGATCGCCGGGCTTGAGCGTGGTCACGCCCTCACCGACCTCAAGCACGATTCCCGCACCCTCATGGCCCAGAATCGCCGGGAACAGGCCCTCGGGGTCGGCTCCCGACAATGTGAATTCGTCGGTGTGGCAAATGCCAGTGGCCTTGATTTCAACCAAAACCTCGCCAGCCTTCGGGCCTTCAAGGTTCACTTCCATGATTTCAAGCGGTTTCCCGGGGGCAACAGCCACTGCGGCACGGGTTCTCATCGGCAAATTCTCCTAGTATAGCTTTGCCAAACCCTGTGGCATTGCCACGGCGAACGCAAGAATGGGTGCGACATGTTGATCCGATTTACCGTCATGACGGCCGCGGCGCTAACGCTGGCGGCCTGCCAGTCCGAACCGATCGAAGAGGCCCCGCCGGTCATGCCGGCGCCCTATATGACCCCGGCCGTCACGCAAACCGGCGGGCTTGAACAGCGCGAGCCCGACACCTGCCACGCGATCGACTACGTCTCGGCCCTCGGCCAGCCCGGCGCGATCATCCCGACGCTCGGCATCACCCGCCCGGTCAACGTGATCGAATGGCGGGGCATCGAGCCGCAGGAATACAACCCGCAGCGCATCGTCTTCCGCCTAGATGCCGTGGGCAACATCTTCAACATCGATTGCGGTTAAGGCGTGCGTAAGCTTGCCGCTGGCCTGGCTCTCCTGTCCGCCCTCGCGGGGTGCGCGCCCGAGGAACCAGCGCCAGCCGGCTGCACCGCCGCGGATCTTCAGGATCTGATCGGGCAGTCGGAAACCGTGCTGGCAAGCATGAAATTCGCGGTGCCGCTGCGCGTCATCCACCCCGGAGACATGGTCACCATGGATTTCCGGCCGAACCGGCTGAATTTCCACGTCGACGCCAGCGGCAAGATCGAAAAGATCGACTGCAACTGAGCGGGGTCACATCTTGAATCGGCCGTGGCAATCCTTGCAGGCCGCATTCACCGCATTCATTGAGGCCGCAAGGCCGCCTGCGCTTTTCCAGTCAAGGCCCATCGCCGCCTTGTAAAGCCGGTCGGCCTTCTGGTTGAACTCGCCCCGGTTAAACCAGATGTCGGGCAGCGCGTCCGAGGCCGGGTCGTCCTCTTCCGCGTCGAAGAGCACCGGGACCAGATCGGCGGTCGTAGTGAAGGCGGCCGCGGTTTCCTCGGCCAGCGCGGCGTCATAGGGCGCCTTGCCCACGGCCATATCGCCCAGAAGCGTAACCTGCGCCTTCATCGCCCGCATCGCCTCCACGCGCTTGAGCACGACAGGATTGGTCGGGTCTTCCTTGGCAAGGGCAACGCCTGCAACAAGCATCAACCCCAGGGCAATCGTCAGGCGGATCGGTTTCACGCGGGCCTCCGTAGCAGCGATGGGCGCAGGATGGGGCGAAACGCGACCAAGGGCAATCGCCGGGCGGAAAAATGCGCGTGATGCGCCCCGGCAGGACGAACGGTGGGGGCTGTTGACCGCCCTGCCGGGGACTTAGCGATTTCCGCTGTCCCCAATCTGGCCTGCAAACACGGCAGCTTTGGGGTGCGCGCCCGGGCAAGACCGCGAAGATTCCATGGCAATTTCGCGACCTGCGAACGCGCCCCTCTCGTGAGGGTTGATTTGGCGCAGGCCCGGTGTCACCATTCTGTCATGACCATGCAGCCGCCGACCCCGTTCCCCGGCCCGCGCCCTGCCCCCGAGCAGGTCGCCTTCGACCGGACCGAGTTAGGGGCGATCCTGTCCGTTTATGGACGCATGGTGGCGGCAGGCGAATGGCGTGACTACGCCATGAGCTTCCTGCGCGAGATGGCGGTCTTCTCGATCTTTCGCCGCGCGGCCGAGCACCCGATCTACCGCATCGAAAAGCGCCCCGCGCTGCGCAGCAAGCAGGGGATGTATGCCGTGGTGGGCATGGACGGGCAGATCCTCAAGCGCGGACACGACCTGCCGACCGTGCTGCGCGTGCTGGAACGCAAGCTGATCCGCCCGATCGACTAGGAAGGGCGCTTGATCCCGTAGAACGTCCCCTCGCCCGCAGCCTCGATCCGCGCAAGACAAGCACCGATCTCTTCATAGGCGACGCTCATCGTGTGGCCATTGGCATGGATCAGCCGCTCGGGCGAGACCGCGATGGCGACATGGCCGCGCCAGAAGAACAGATCGCCCCGCTGCGGCGGGGTGCCGTGCGGCAGGAAGGCGCCGAACTCAGCCCGTTGCAGATCGGAATCCGCCGCGCAGGGACGGTTGCAGGCATGGAACGCCACCTGCACAAGGCCCGAGCAATCGATGCCGTCGCGCGAATTCCCGCCCCACAGGTAGGGCGTTCCAAGCAGGCTCTCGGCAAGCGTAACCGGATCGGCGGGCGGATCGTCCAACGCGCGCAGGTGCTGGAGCGGAATGAACCCCTCGGGCGTGCGGGCAAAGCCACCCTCCTGCGCCAGTACGGCCACGCGCGCCCCCAGGGACAGGCGCATCGCCTCGCCGCGCTTGATAGAGGCCTCGCGATAGACATGGGTTGCGGGCGCAATCACCCGGTGCGTGGCAAGCTGCGGCGCGGCCAGACAATCGGCGGGCACCCAACCGCAATAGCCATCGGCAACCGATTGCACGAAGACATGCGCCCCCTGCCGGTCGATCACCACCAGATCGGCGCCGAACAGCAACTGGCGGTCGCGTGGACCCTCGGGGCTGGCCAGCAGGTCGGTCACCGGGCAGGCCAGACGCGCAGCCTCGCCCTTGGTGAAGGCCGCGGCCTCGACCTGTCCGCGCAGGGCCTCAAGCGCGACACGGCCGGAAAACGGGGTCAGGCGGCGGTCGCTCATAGGCCCAGCACCTCGGGCAAAGCGGCCAGGATGGCGCGTGCGCCCTGCCCCACGCCGCCCTTGGGCCGCCCGGGCTTTGCCGCCGGTTGCCAGCCGTAGATGTCGAAATGTGCGAAACGCTCGGTCTCGGTGACAAACCGGCGCAAGAAGAGCGCCGCCGTGATCGACCCGGCCATCCCGCCCGAGGGCGCGTTATCCAGATCGGCGATGCCCGGCTCGATCATCGCCTCGTAGGGCGCCCAGAACGGCATCCGCCAGAGCGGGTCCGCGACCTGCACCGCTGCGCGCGCAAGCGCCCCGGCAAGATCATCGTCATCGGTGTAGAAAGGCGGCACGTCGGGGCCAAGCGCGACCCGCGCGGCGCCGGTCAGCGTCGCCATGCACAAGATCAGATCGGGTGCCTCTTCGTCGGCAAGGGCCAGCGCGTCGGCCAGCACCAGGCGCCCCTCGGCATCGGTATTGTTGATCTCGACCGTCAAACCCTTGCGCGAGGTGTAGATGTCCTGCGGGCGGAAGGCATCACCCGCCACCGCGTTCTCGACCGCAGGGATCAGCACGCGCAGCCGCAGCGGCAGGCCGAGCCCCATGATCATATGCGCAAGCCCCAGAACCGTGGCCGCCCCGCCCATATCCTTCTTCATCAACCCCATCGAGGCCGCGGGCTTGATATCGAGCCCTCCGGTGTCGAAACACACGCCCTTGCCCACCAGCGTCAATTCCGGCCCGCTTTCGCCCCACCGCAGGTCAATCAGACGCGGTGCGCGGGTACTGGCACGCCCGACCGCATGGATCAGCGGAAAGCCCTGCGCCAGAAGCGCCTCGCCCTCGACCGTATGCACATGCGCACCATGACGCGCGGCCAGTGCCCGCGCGGCGCCCTCAAGCTCGACCGGGCCAAGGTCATTGGCGGGGGTGTTGATCAGATCGCGGGTCAGCGCCTCGCCCTCGGCGATGATCTCAGGCCGGGCGGCATCCACGCCCTCGGGGCAGATCAGCCGCGCTTTTGGGGTCGAGCCCGCCGCATAACGCCGATAGCGATAGCCCTCTAGCAGCCAACCAAGTGCTGCCTCTTCGGCCTCGGCGGCGGAGGACAGCCCCTCGATCCGCCAATTGCCTTCGGGCAAGGAGCTTGCCGCCTCCGCGACCGCGAACCGTCCTCGCGCGCGTTTCGCCGCACTGCCCATACCGAACAAGGCCCCGGCCACCGCGCCATCTTCGGCGGGCAACAGGCAGAGCTGCCCTAAAGCTGCGGTAAAGCCCTGCGCGGTCGCCCATGCGCTTTGCGCAGGCGTCAGTGCCTCGGGGCGGGCGTCGCCCTCGCACAGCCATAGCGGCAGGCTGGCCGCGTTTGCCGGGGCAAAGCGCATCTCGGGGCGGTCGGGCAAGAACGGCAGGGCGGTCATGGTGGGTCTCCGGCAAAGGCAGCCTTTGGGTCACCCTAGCGCGGGCATCACCAGCCGCAAGGCCCAAGCCCTCGCCCACTGCTCGATCCGAGCACACAGGCGCGCAGGGGATCATACCGCACTATGCCGGTTTTATCGAGGCGAGGGTGCACGCAATACACCAGTGCATCTCTGCAAGGGGGCCGCCGCATACCCAACTGCGCCTTCGCTCATAAGAAATGATTGAACCGCGCAAGAAACCTCTCGAAAATCAAGATGCCCGCCCCTATGTAACGGCAGCTATCGGAAAGGGACGAAAATGAAGGAACACGTGCGGCCACTGCCCAACTACCTCGTTCAGCGTTTTCAAGGGTGGAAAGCCACCACCTACAGCGAGAACCGCTCTTGGTATCGCCGTCTGGCAGAAGACGGGCAGCGCCCCCGCGCCATGGTGATTTCCTGCTGCGACTCGCGCGTTCATGTCACCTCGATCTTCGGCGCGGACTCGGGCGAGTTCTTCCTACACCGCAACATCGCGAACCTCGTGCCGCCCTATAACCCGGACGGCGACCACCACGGCACCTCGGCTGCGGTCGAATATGCAGTGCGGGCGCTCAAGGTCTCGCACCTGATCGTTCTGGGCCATTCGCAATGCGGCGGCGTCGCAGGCTGCCATGCGATGTGCACCGGCAAGGCCCCCGAGCTTGAGGAGAAGACCTCGTTCGTGGGCGCCTGGCTGAACCTGCTGCGCCCAGGCTTCGAGCGCGTCAAGGAACTGCCCGAGGCAGACCAGGTCAATGCGCTGGAAAAACAGGCGGTCGTCATCAGCCTTGAGAACCTGATGACCTTCCCCTTCGTGCAGGCCGCGCTTGAGGCTGGCGACATGACGCTGCATGGCCTCTGGCACGACATCGGCGGAGGCAGCCTGAGCCAGTTCCTGCCAGATCAGGGCACTTTCGAAGAGCTCTGAGAAGCAACGGCCCCGTCAATGCGGGGCCGTTTCGTTTCAGCGCAGCACCTGACCCGCAGGCCAGCGGATCGTGGTTTCCAGATCGACCGTCTGCTTGGCCCCAGCGCCCAGATCGAAGCGCCAGGCCAGCAGGCCGCGCTTGTCGTCGTAATTTTCCTCGGTGGCCTTCGGCGTTGCGGTGTAGCCGATCTCCAGATCTTCCTGTTCGCCATAGGGCACGCGGTCGATCAGGCGCACCGGCCAAGCCTCGCCGGTCAGGTTCTCGACCTCGATGCGAACCGTCTCGCTGCGTTCGTTCGACTTTGAGATCACCCCGCGGTCGCCCTCCTGTGCCTGCTCGACGATGCGGCGCAGTTGCATTCCGTCGATGGCACCAAAGCCAAGGCGCAGCTCGGCGCCCGCCGCCACCAGCGGCAGTTGACTGGCGCCGATGACCGCGCCATCGAGCCACAGCGTCGCCGGGCCCGGCAGCAGCACCTGCCCGCTGTCGTTGCGCGCCTCGGCGATGCGATAGGCTGTGGGGTCGAGCATCGGCACCGCCTCGGCCAGCACCTCAGCGCGCAGGTCCAGCCGGTCGAGCTGCAACCGCAGATCCTCGACGCCATCGCGGATATCGACCGCGCCGTCATAGCGGTAGGTAACCGTCTCGCCGACCATCTCAAGCGCGCCTGCCCCGACCAGCGCCGCGTCGGCCTCCGGCGCGGGCGCGGCCTCCATCGCATAGCCGCGCTCGGCCTTGGCCATCAACACCGGCTCATCGGGCGGGCCAAAGCGCAGGAACTCGGGCCAGAGTTCCGAGGGCGCGCTGCGCTCGGACGGGCGCGCGGTGGAAAGCGTCAGGGCGACGCCGCTCCAATCCTCGCCGCTGGCCTGATGCACCGACACGAGACGATCGAGCGAAAGCACGCCCTGCGCGCGATCCAGACGCACGTCATAGGCGGGCTGCCAGCCGGCATCGGAAACGAAGGTGGTGATCGTCACCGTCCCGGCGCCGCTGACCTGCATCAGCACGGCATCGCTGTCTCGCGCGGGGTGCTCCAGCGCCGCCAGCGCCTTGCGGGCTTGCTCCAGCGCCTCGCGGTCGGGGCGCAGGGCCAGATCGGCGGCGCGCGCCTCGGCCTCGGCGACCAGTGCCTGACGCGAGGCCTCCAGCACGCCCTCGGCCACGGTCGCGGCAAGGGTTGCGACCTGATCGGGCGGAGTGTTGGAGGTGTCGAGCCTGTTCAGGAACGCAACTCGCGCCTGAGCCGCCAACGCCTGCGCCCGGATCGCGGCCACGGCGTCCTCGCCCGCGGCCAGCGCAGCCTCCAGCCGCTCGACCTCGGCGCGTGCGGCCTCGATCTCGGGCGAGGTGACCGCGTCGCTTGCTGGCTGACGCTCGTCGATCAGGGTGACAGCGCCGATCCGCACCCCCGCACCGCTGACGCGCAACGAGGCAACGTCAGTGCCGTCGGGCAGGTTCGGCACCAGCACCTCGGTTTCACCCTCCGCCACGGCCACGCTGCGGCTGACCTGCGCGCCCCAGGGGAACAGGGTCACGGCATCGACGCGGGCGGGATGTTCGATCGGAGCCGCCAGAAGCGCCGAGGGCGCGGCAGCCAGCATCAAAGTGGTGATAAGCGAAAATTTCATGCGGGGCCTCCCGGAATATCTGCGCGCAGGGTCACCGGGGGGCGGCACAAAAGCAAGAGGGCGCCGATCACGGCGCCCTCACGTTTGGGTCAGCGGATCGCGCGGCGATCAGCCTTTCTTGAGGCAGCGGTTGCCGAGCGTTTCCGCGATCTGCACAGCGTTCAGCGCCGCGCCCTTGCGCAGGTTGTCCGACACGCACCACAGGTTGATGCCGTTCTCGATGGTCGAGTCCTGACGGATACGCGAGATGAAGGTCGCGTAGTCGCCCACGCATTCCTTGGGCGAGATGTAGCCGCCCGCTTCGCGCTTATCGACGACCATGATGCCCGGCGCCTCGCGCAGGATGTCACGGGCCTCGTCTTCGTCGAGGAACTCTTCGAACTCGATGTTCACCGCTTCCGAGTGGCCCACGAAAACCGGCACGCGCACGCAGGTCGCGGTCAGCTTGATCGAGGGATCGAGGATCTTCTTGGTCTCGGCGGTCATCTTCCACTCTTCCTTGGTGGAACCGTCGTCGAGGAAGACGTCGATATGCGGGATCACGTTGAATGCGATCTCCTTGGTGAACTTCTTCGGCGGCACTTCGGCGGTCGGGTTGTAGACAGCCTTGGTCTGCTCCCACAGCTCGTCCATGCCTTCCTTGCCTGCGCCCGACACCGACTGGTAGGTCGAGACGACGACGCGCTTGATGCGCGCGCGGTCATGCAGGGGCTTGAGCGCCACGACGAGCTGCGCGGTCGAGCAGTTCGGGTTCGCGATGATGTTTTTCTTGCCGTATTGCTCGACGGCCTCGGGGTTCACTTCCGGCACGACCAGCGGGATCTCGGGGTCGTAGCGGTAGAGCGACGAGTTGTCGATGACGACGCAGCCCTGCGACGCGGCGATGGGGGCGTATTTCTTCGTCGCCTCCGAGCCGATAGCAAAGAGAGCGATATCGTAGCCCGAGAAATCGAAGCCTTCGATATCCTTAGTCTTCAGGGTCTTGTCGCCATAGCTGACCTCAGTGCCGAGGCTCCGGCGCGAAGCCAGAGCAACAACCTCATCGGTAGGAAACTGGCGCTCGGCCAGGATGTTCAGCATTTCGCGGCCCACGTTCCCCGTGGCGCCGGCGACGACGACTTTGTAGCCCATCAGGACCTCCTTGCTCAAAAGAACGAGGCCGCTTAACGAAGATTGGGAGATTTGGAAAGGGATTCGTCACGATTTCCGCAATGTGATGCGGGAATCACGCGCCATCAGATCAGCGGCCCAATCGGCTTCCGAGGTGAAGTCATGCGGCACCTGTTCGGCCGTGCGCCGCCCCGACAGCGAGAGCGAGGCAAAGAAGTCGAAGCCGTAAAGCGTCAGCGAGGCCATGTCGCTGCGCGCGATCAGGTCGATCATCATCGCGCCAGTCGTGGGCGGGGCGCCAAGCGCTGCGTGGAGACGCGTGTAATCGGTAAGCGGATAAAGGTAGAAGCCGGGGCTTGTCGCGGTCTCCCAATCCAGCCGCTTACGCTTGGGACTCATCCACAAATAGCGGGCAGGGCCGATCCGAGTGCGGTCTTCGGCGCTGAGGCGTGTAGCCAGTGCGAGCCAATCGGTCCGCGTGCCATGGCTGCGCGCGGACGGCATCGGTGCGCGGTTGATGCGGATGACAAGATCGGCGCTGTCGATCTCGGCGCCGAAATCGGTCTCGGCCAAGGCGCGAGCATTGCCGATCAGCGCGACGCGCTTGCCCGCCAGCGCGGCCAGAAGGTCCGACTGCGCGACCGAAAACGTCGCAAGAGGGGTCTCGCGCCGCAGGGTGCGTGCGAGCAGGAACGGCAGCCAGCTCACGCCAGCATCTCGCGGTAGATGGCGATCAGGGCGGCGGCTTCGGCTTCGATACGGAAGCTCTCCTCGACCCTCAGCCGCGCCGCTTCAGAGGCCGCCGAAAGGCGAGCCGGGTCGTCGAGGAACGCCGCCGTCGCCGTCGCAAGCGCCGGAATATCGTCAGGAGCAACGAGCGCCCCGGTTTGCGGCGTGACGATTTCCTCGAACGCGCCGACACGTGTCGCGACGACCGGCACCCCGCAGGCCATCGCTTCGACGGGCGTCAAACCAAATCCTTCCCAACGCTGCGGCGCGACGTAGAGATCGAGAACACGATACCAATCCGCCATGCGATCCACGGTGACTTCGGGCAGGAAGCGGATGCGCCCCGCCAGACCTGCATCGTGAACCTTTGCCCTCAGCCCCTCAAGAAAGGCACCGTGGCTTTCGGTGGCGCGCCCCATCACCAGTGCGGTAACCCCCGGCCGGTCGGGCAGGATCGAGATCATCGCATCGACGAAGGCATCTGTGCCCTTCTGTGCGCGAATACGGCCATAGCAACCCACCAAGACGCCGTTCGGCACGCCAAGAGACGTTCGTAGCGCCGCGCGATCATCGGGCGGGGAAAAAGCCCCGGTATCGATTCCGTGCAGGATGGCCCGGCAGGGGCGCTCCAGATAGCTTGCTGTCCTCGACGAGGTCGCAACCACCATATCCATCTTCGAGATCAGCCATTTGGTGTAGCCTGTATGCTTGCGCTGGCTCGCGGAGGTGAAAAGCAGCCTTAGCGGCATACGGAAGACTGTCTTCAGGAACAGACCCAGCAACATCTCGGTGTTGCGACGCGCGTGCCAGACCTGACGCCTACGCGGCAGAAGCGGTAGCCGCCAGAGCGGCACATGTGGCACTGAGGGCGGCAGCCCCGGCCCAGTCGCGACGATCCCGATGTCCCGCGCCTGGATCGGAACCAGCCGTACAATCGTCGCCGTCACCCCCGACAGGCGACGCTTGAGGTTCGGGGCGATGACTTCGATCTGATCGGGCTTGGGTATCTGCATTGCAGCGTTCTAGACTGTCTCGGCCGGGTTGTCTCGGGTGAAGAGGTAGAAGCACAGGCCGATGACCACCGGCACAAGGAAGAACAGGAACAGCGTCGCATAGGCGGTCTGGGGCGAGCCCGCGCCCGCCGCATATTCATAGACCGGACGCGAGCCGAACTGCGCCAGCGCGACCCCGGTGATCGAGAACATATTGAGCAGCGTCACCCCGCGCCCGACCAGATGCGGCGGGAAGAAGGCGCGCCCATGCGCCATGATCGCCGGGAAGGAGGCGCCGAAGAAGCCCACGGCCGCCAGCATCGCCGTCACCGTCCACAGGCCTGCCCCCGGCATCAGCCAAAGCGCCGCCAGCGCGATCGCGAGCACGACGTTGCCCGCCAGCACAACTCGCTTGTGGCTGCCCAGCAGACGGTCGGCAGGGCCATAGGCGAAATTACCCGCGATCATCGCAAGCCCCATCACCAGCGTCACATTGCCGATCAGCGCCGCATCCGCGCCATGTACCGAGGTCAGATACGGCCCAGCCCAAAGTCCGCGGATACCCGCCGCCGCAGTGTAATTCGCCGCCGTCAGCGGCAAGAGTAGCCACAGCCCCGGCAGCCGCAGGATATCCAGAACCGAGCCGCGCTTGCCTGCAGGCTGCGTCAGCCGCTCGGGGTCGCGGGTGAAGACAAGGATCGCCGCCGCCACGGCCAGCGTGATGCCCGTTAGCGCCCAAAGCGTCGCGCGCCAGCCGATGACCTCGACCGTGGCCGCCAGCGGCGCGGCGCCGGCGAGATTGCCAAGGCTGCCCACGCCGATCACCGCCCCCGCGAGAAAGCCGAAGGCCGCAGGCGGGAAGCTGCGTGCGAAGATGTAATACGACCCCATCAGCACCGGCGAGCAGCCGATCCCGATCAGGATCATCGCGATGTGGATACCCCATGGCCCGCCTGCCATGGCGAAGGCAGCCGCCCCACCACCGCCGCCAAGCGCGAGCAGCGCGCCCACCGTCCGACGCGGCCCGATCCGGTCCAGCGCCTCGCCGACCGGGATCTGCATAAGCCCGAAGGCCACATACCAAAGCCCCAAGGAGACGGCGAGATCACCCGCACTTGCCCCCAGCTCGGCCTTGAGAACGGGCGTCAGGACCGCAAGACACGCACGGTAGAATTGGCTGAGCACATAGCCAGCCACGAGAAAGGCAATGGATAGACGCATGGTTCCCCCGAGGATCGCGCTCAAGCTGCCGTATGGGCGCGGGATGCGCAAGGGGCCGCGATCTTGCCAAGCCCGCGCCCAACCGACAGGATGGCGCCCTGCGATGGAGGCCCCGATGACCCCGACCCGATTGATGCTGCGGCTTTATTTTGGCGAACTGATGCTTGGCCCGGGTAAGGCAGACCTGCTTGCGGGGATCGCCGAGGAAGGCTCGATCTCGGCCGCCGGGCGGCGCATGGGCATGAGCTACAAACGCGCCTGGATGCTGGTCGAGGCGATGAACGCGGGCTTTGCCGAGCCGCTTGTCGAAAGCGCGCGCGGTGGCGCGAAGGGCGGCGGCGCGGCACTGACCGAGGTGGGGCAGACAGTGCTTGCGGCCTATCGCGCGCTCGAGGCCAAGCTGCGCGAGGCGGGCGCGGATGAGTTGGCGACGATTGGTGCCTTGGTTCGGTGCGATATGTCCGATGGGAAATAAAGCTTGCGCCACCGCGCGCCGCACTGTTATGTCCGACGAAACATATCGAGCCGGAAACCCATGCGCTTTCTGCCCATCCTTGCCCTGACACTGACCCCGATTGCCGCCCGGGCCGATGAGGTTCTGGTCTTCGCGGCAGCCTCGATGCAGACCGCACTCGATGAGATCGCGCAGGAGTGGCACTCCGAGACCGGCCATACCGCGACCCTTGCCTATGGCGGCAGCGCCAAGCTGGCACAGCAGATCGCGGCCGGGGCGCCCGCGGATCTGTATATCTCGGCCTCGACCCAGTGGATGGACAGCCTTCAGGCTGCGGGCGCACTGGCCGAGGGCTCGCGCCGCGATCTGCTGGGAAACCGGCTGGTGCTGATCGCCTCGGCGCCGGGATCGGTCGCACTGGCAGACCTGCCCGACCGGCTTGGGACCGAGTATCTGGCCATGGGCCTCGTCGAGGCCGTCCCGGCCGGGCAATACGGTAAGGCAGCATTGGAGCATCTGGGGCTGTGGCAGGCCCTCGCCCCGCAGGTCGCGCAGACTGACAACGTGCGCGCGGCCCTGGCGCTGGTGGCCACGGGCGAGGCGCCGTTCGGGATCGTTTATGCCACCGACGCGGCGGCAGAGCCGCGCGTGCATATCGCCGCAGAGTTCCCCTCTGACAGCCACCCGCCCATCGTCTACCCCGCCGCGCGGATGCAGGATGCCCCGAATGCCGATGCAGCCGATGCGTTTCTGGCCTTCCTCGGCTCCGCGCAGGCGTCCGGTATCTTCGCCGCGCAGGGCTTTACGGTGATCCCCGCCCCATGACCGGACTGACGCCCGAAGAAGCCACGGCCCTGATGCTCTCGCTGCGTGTGGCGGGGGTGGCGGTGCTGACCTCGCTGCCAGTCGGGCTGGCGGTGGCGATGGTGCTGGCGCGGGGGCGCTGGCCGGGGCTGTGGCTGCTGAATGCGCTGGTGCATCTGCCGCTGATCCTGCCGCCGGTGGTCACCGGCTATTTCCTGCTGCTGGCCTTCGGGCGCAAAGGGCCGGTGGGCGCCTTTCTTGAACAGGCCTTCGGGCTGGTCTTCGCCTTTCGCTGGACAGGGGCTGCGCTGGCGGCAGCGGTCATGGGCTTTCCGCTGATGGTGCGCGCCATGCGATTGGCGATCGAGGCCGTGGACCCCAGGCTTGAAGAGGCGGCAAGCACCCTTGGCGCCTCACGCCTTGCGGTCTTTCGCAGCGTGACCCTGCCGCTGATCCTGCCCGGCGTGATCGCGGGCGCGGTGCTGGCCTTCGCCAAGGCGATGGGCGAGTTCGGCGCCACCATCACCTTCGTGTCGAACATTCCCGGGCAGACGCAGACCCTGCCCTTGGCGATCTACACTGCGCTGCAACTGCCCGGTCAAAGCGCGCTCGCCGGGCGCTTGGCACTGATCTCGGTCATCGTCGCCATCGGCGCGGTACTGCTGTCCGAGTTCATCGCGCGCCGCGTCGCCGCGCGGATCAGGGGGGCGTGATGCTGGAGGTCTCGCTGCGCCATGATTTCGGCAGCTTCGCACTGGATGCGGCCTTCACCGCGCCTGCCGGGGTCACGGCGCTGTTTGGCGCCTCGGGCAGCGGCAAGACGACGGTCGTGAATACGGTCGCCGGGTTGATGCGCCCCGATGCGGGGCGGGTGGTGGCGCAGGGCGAGGTCTTGCTCAATACCGCCGCCGGGATTTGCCTGCCGCCGAACCGCCGCCGCATCGGTTACGTTTTTCAGGACGCGCGGCTCTTTCCGCATCTGGACGTGCGCGCGAACCTGTTGTTCGGCGCGCGCTTTGCCCCGCGCGGCGCCACGGGCCCCGCCTTCGACCGTGTCGTCGAGATGCTTGGCATCGGCGCGCTGCTTGAGCGCCGCCCCGGCGCGCTCTCGGGCGGCGAAAAGGCGCGCGTTGCCATTGGCCGCGCCCTGCTGTCCAAACCGCGCCTGCTGCTGATGGACGAGCCGCTGGCCGCCCTCGACGCCCCGCGCCGGGCCGAGATCCTGCCCTTCGTCGAGCGGTTGCGCGATGCGGGTCTGCCCATTCTCTACGTCAGCCATTCGGTGGCCGAGGTCGCCCGCCTTGCCGATACGCTGGTGGTGCTGGGGGAAGGCCGCATCCTGGCCTCGGGCCGGGCCGAGGATGTTCTGGCAGACCCCGCGCTTGCCGCACAGTTCGGCGCGCAAGAGGCCGGCGCCCTGCTGCGCGCCCGCGTTCTGGGAACCGATGCCGACGGGCTGACACGGCTGCAAACGGCAACCGGAACTGTCTGGGTCTCGCAACCCGCGCCGGTGGGGGCCGAGCTGCGCATCCGCATCCACGCCAGCGACGTGATCCTTGCGCGCGAGGCGCCACAGGGCCTCTCGGCCCTCAACATCCTGCCCGGACGGGTCGAGAAGATCGAAACCGACAGCGGCCAGCGCGCCTGGGTTCAACTGCGCATGGGCGACGAGGCGATCCTTGCGCGCCTCACCCAACGCTCGGTCACGGCGCTTGGGCTGGCGCCCGGCGTGCCCTGCCATGCGATCCTAAAATCGGTCGCGGTGGCGCGCGACGATCTGGCAGAGACGCATAAATGAAAAGGCGCGCAGGCCCCTGCCCGCGCGCCTGAAGGGATGTGAAGAGCGCTTAGGCCTCCAGCGTCTCGACGGCCTTGGCCTCGACGGTGTTCGGCCCGGCAATCTCGATCCGGCGGGGTTTCAGCGCCTCGGGCACCTCGCGCACCAGCTCGATATGCAGCATCCCGTCGGCATGGCTCGCTCCGGTGACCTTCATATGATCGGCCAGCGCGAAGCGGCGCTCAAACGCGCGGGTGGCGATCCCGCGGTGCAGGTAGGTACGGGCGGCCTCTTCCTCGGCCTTCTTGCCGGAAACGATCAGCGCGCCTTCCCGCAGTTCCACGTTCAGCTCATCCGAGCCGAAGCCCGCGACGGCGATCGAGATGCGATAGGCGTTCTCGTCGGTTTTCTCGATATTGTAGGGGGGATAGGTCGGCTGGGCCACCTCAGCCGAAAGCACACGATCCATCATGTCAGCCACACGGTCGAAGCCGACGGTGGCACGGTAAAGCGGCGAAAAGTCAAAACTACGCATGGTCTCATCCTCAACTGAGCGATGTCGTCTAGCCCTCCGCATCGGGACGGGCGGTTCATCCAAGGCCCTTGCGGCGCCTCGGTCAGACTGATCTGGGGAAGGGGAAACGTGGTTTCAAGACCCTCAGGGCCGCAGGAACTTGGCCCCGTCGCTACGCGTCGCAAGCGAGCGCGTGGCAGGCGCGCGATTGGCCATCACCGCCTCGATGTCGGCCACGCGACTGACCAGCGTGCCCAGAGAAACCGGCCGGTCATTCAGACGCGCCTTGGCCGAGATGACCGAGACGATCCGCATCACCCCGTCGCGCAGCGCAAAGACCGGAGCACCCGAAGATCCGAAGTCGATCGAGCAATCCATCAGCACGACATCGTCGGGCCGGTCGAGCACCTTGCAAAGCTTTTGCAGCGAAGGCGCCTCGGCCCGGTCGTGGGCGTAGGACACAACGCCCACATCCTCACCCCGGTGCGGAGGGGTGTCGATCGCGAAGGGTTGCAACTGCGGCAGACGGATCGGCTGGTCCAGCTCGACCAGCGCCAGATCCCAGGCGACGCGGTCGAAACGGTCTGGCCCCTGGTAGAGGTAAGAGGGATGCGCAACCGCCCGCCGCGCACCGCGATAGGCGACCGCGCGCCCGTTGCGCAGACCCGCCCGGAACTCGATCTCATCGGCGGAGATCATCTGCCCGGTGTGGCTGTCGAACAGGCAATGCGCCGCAGTCAGCACCAGATCCGGCGCGATCAACGTTCCGGTGCAAAACCCCGTCCCGCCGAAATCGAGCCGCCCGACCGCCTCCCAGCCACGGCTGTCCGAGCCGGTGGTCAGGCTTTGCAGCGCACTCGGCTCGGCCCGGGCGGGCGCGGCAAGCAGCAAGATGGCCAGGATCAGTCGGAGCATGGGTGCCTCGTGGGTTGACCCTTTCTAGACCGCCCCTTGGGCGAGATTAAGGCAAATCGGCCAGCGCGCGCGGCTTTGGCCCGCCTGTGGCCCAATCGAGCAGCTCGACCGTATGCACCACCGGCACCCCGGTGCCAGAGCCGATCTGGATCATGCAGCCGATATTGCCCGCCGCGATGACCTGCGGCGCCTTGGCCTCCAGCGTGGCGACCTTGCGCCGCTTGAGTTCGGCCGAAATCTCGGGCTGGAGCAGATTGTAGGTGCCGGCCGAGCCGCAGCACAGATGACTGTCGGCGGGTTCGACCACGGTGAAACCCACGCGTTTCAGCAGATCCTTGGGCGCGGTCTTGACCTGCTGACCGTGTTGCAGCGAGCAGGCCGCGTGATAGGCCACGCGCAGATCCTTGGGCGCGCCCTCGGGCAGGCCGATGCGCTGGAGAAACTCGCTGATATCGCAGGTCAGCCCCGAGACCTTGGCGGCGTCAGCGGCCATCGGATCGTTGCGGAACATATGACCGTAATCCTTGACGGTCGTGCCGCAGCCCGAGGTGTTGATGACGATCGCGTCCAGCTCGCCCTCGCCCAGATAGGCGCGGATGTTGCGTGCGGCCTGATTGTGGCTTTCCCCCTCGCGACCCATGTGATGCGTCAGTGCCCCGCAGCAGCCGAGGTTCTTCGGGATCACCACATCGCAGCCCAGACGGCGCAGCAGGCGGATCGTCGCATCGTTGATATCGGTGTTCAGCGCCCGCTGTGCGCAGCCGATCTGCAAGGCCACACGATAGCGCCGCTCTCCCATCGCCGGGAAGGTCTGCGGATCATCGTTGCGGCTAACCGGAGGGATCTCTTTCGGGGCCATGGAAATCATCGCGCGCAGCCGCGCATCGGGCAGCAGCCCCGCGAAGGGCTTGGCGATCTTGGCGCCCAGCATCGCCAGCCGGAACCGCCCCGGATAGGGCACGATCTTCGCCAGCGTCCAGCGCAGCAGCCGGTCGAACAGCGGGCGCTTGTAGGTCTTCTCGACATGGGCGCGCGCATGGTCGATCAGATGCATGTAATGCACCCCCGAGGGGCAGGTGCTCATGCAGGCCAGACAGCTCAGGCAGCGGTCGATATGCTTGACTGTCTTCGCGTCGGCGGGTCGTCCGGCCTCAAGCATATCCTTGATCAGGTAGATCCGCCCGCGCGGGCTGTCGAGTTCATCCCCCAAGACCTGATAAGACGGGCAAGTGGCGGTGCAAAACCCGCAATGCACGCAGGATCGCAGGATCTCATTGGCGCGCGCGATGCCCGGATCGGTCAGCTGCTCAGCGGTGAAATTCGTCTGCATCAGCCCATCCTTCCGGGGTTGAGGATACCGCGCGGATCAAAGCGCGCACGCAACCCGCGCGAGAGCGCGGCAACGGGCGCGGCCTCCGGCTCAAAGGCCGCAGCCTGACCGCGCAGGCAAATCGCATGGCCGCTATAGGGCGCGGCTTTCGCGCGAACATCGGTGCCCTCGGGCACCAAGGCCCAGATCAACCCGCCGCCCCAGTCCAGCACGACCTCGCCGCCAAGCCGCGCGATCACCCCCGGCGCCTCGGAGGGCTTGATTGAGAACCGCCACAGATCGCCCGAACGCCCATGGAAAGGCCGGACCTCGGCCAGATCAGCCCAAATCGCGGCACTCCCATCACGCTCGATCCGCGCACCATAGGGCGCCAGCAACGCGGCCAGCCGCTCCGCGCGATAGGCGACCGATTCCGCCAACCCCTCGACCCGAACGACAGCACCCAGCCCCGGCAACCACCCCGCACCCGACACGTCGTAGGGCGAGCCAAGCGCGCGCGACAGCGCCGCCACCGCCTCACCCGCGGGAATATCCATCACCACGCTCGCCTGCGCAGGCGCCGCGGGCAGCAGCTTGAAGGCGACCTTGCTCAGCACCCCCAAGGTGCCCCAGCTTCCGGCCATCAGCTTCACCAGATCATAGCCGGTGACATTCTTCATCACCCGCCCGCCGTTCTTCACCACGGTGCCCGCCCCATCGACGTAACGCACCCCGATCAGACTGTCGCGGCAAGCCCCCGCCTGCACCCGCCGCGGCCCCGAAACATTCGCCGCCACCACACCGCCGATGGTGCTCTCGCCGGATGCGCCCAGCAACGCGCCCCACCGCGCAGGCTCGAAGGGCAGCCGCTGCCCCTCCGCGGCAATCGCTGCCTCAACCTCGGCCAAGGGCGTCCCCGCCCCGACCACCAGCGTCAGGGCCCCGGGCTCGTAAAGCGAAATCCCCGAGATCCCGACCTCCAGAACCTCGCCCGCACCGCGCCCCACCGGTCGCGTTCCACCACCCACAATATCCAGCGGGCCCGTGGCCGCACGGATCGCCTCGGCCAGTTGCCCCTCGCTCTCAACCTTCATCCTGCCCTGCCTTCAATGTGGTTCAAATATCCTCGGGGGTCCGGGGGCAGACAGCCCCCGGCACTCTCAACCGGCACGCCGCCCGGCACTTACATGCAGCGGGAACACCTTGGCAGCGTTCAGCAACCAACCCGGATCGAACACGTCCTTGACGCACATCTGCGCCTCCAGATCGGGCGCGTCGAACTGCACCTCCATCAGGTCGCGCTTCTCGATGCCCACGCCATGCTCGCCTGTCAGGCACCCGCCCGCCTCGACACAGGCCTTCAGGATCTCGGCACCCAAGCGCTCGCATTGCTCCTGCTGGCCGGGTTCGTTGGCGTTATAAAGAATCAGCGGATGCATGTTTCCATCCCCGGCATGGAAGACGTTAGCCACCTCCAGCCCGTACTCCGCCGACAGCTCGCCAATCCGCCGCAACACCTGCGGCAGGGCCGAGACGGGGATCGTGCCGTCCAGACACATGTAATCCCCGATCTGCCCCATCGCGCCGAAGGCCGACTTGCGTCCCAGCCAGATGCGCTTGGCCTCGTCCTCGCTCTGCGCCTCGCGGAACTCGACCGGGTCATGGCGCATCGCGATCTGACGGATCAGGCCCAACTGCTCGGCGATCTCGGCCTCAGAGCCCTCGCACTCGACGATCAGCAGCGCCTCGCAATTGGGGTAGCCCGCGTGACAGAAGGCCTCGGTCGCGACGATGCAGGGGCGGTCCATGAACTCGATGGCCACCGGCAGCACACCCGCGCGGATGATGTCGGCCACACAGGCTCCTGCGATCTCGTTCGACGAAAACCCGATCAACACCGGGCGCGCACCCTCGGGCTTGGGCAGGATGCGCAATGTGGCCTCGGTCACGACACCCAACTGCCCTTCCGAGCCGCAGATCAGCCCCAGCAGATCCAGCCCCGCGGCATCGCAATAAGGCCCGCCGATCTCGACCACCTCACCCGCCATCGTCACCAGCTTGACGCCCAGCAGGTTATTCGTCGTCACTCCGTATTTCAGGCAATGCGCCCCGCCCGAGTTCATCCCGATATTGCCCGCGATCGCGCAGGCGAGCTGGCTTGAGGGGTCGGGCGCGTAGAACCAGCCATCGGCCTCGATCGCGCCGGTGACCGAGAGGTTCGTGCGCCCCGCCTCGACCCGCACGAAGCGGTTGTCGTAGTCGACCTCAAGCACCTGGTTCATCCGCGCCAGCCCCAGCACCACCGAATCCTCTGAGGGCATCGAGCCCCCCGCCAGACTGGTCCCGGCGCCGCGCGGCACGACCGGCACGCCCTCGGCCGCACAGATCTTCAGCGCGGCGGCGACCTCTTCGGTCGTGCGCGGCAAGACCACCGCCATGGGCTGGCAGCGATAAGCCGACAGCGCATCGCATTCATAGGCGCGCGTCTCGGCGGGATCGTCGATCACCGCATCTGCGGGAAGCGCTGCGCGCAGCCGCGCGACAATCGCCGCCTTGCGGTCCAGAACGCGCCGGCTGGGAATGGGCATATCCATGAGCAACCTCCTCCGTCCGGTAAAAAAATATAACCAATTTTGCTATCTGGCAAGCATTGAGTCTGCCCGCTAAGCTCTGCGCATGGAAAATCTGCTGCATATCGGCCCGCTCGGGCCTCTCGACCTTGCCGCCCTGGGGCTGCTGGTCGGATCTTGGCTCTGGATCGGCTGGGTGACCGAGCGTTCGGCGCCGCATCGCCCCTCGGTCGGCAAGCTGATGGAGGGCTACCGGCGCGAGTGGATGCGCCAGCTGGTGACGCGCCAGCCGCGCATCTTCGACAGCGCCATGGTGGACGGGTTGCGGCAATCCACGACCTTCTTCGCCTCGACCGCGCTGATTGCTATCGGCGGCGGGCTGGCGCTGATCGGCAACCCCGAGCAACTGACCGATCTGGCAGAGGAATTCGCGCTGAGCAGCGGGCCGCGCCTGCTGTGGGAAAGCCGCATCCTGACCGCCGTGCTCTTCGGCGCGAATGCCTTCCTGAAGTTCGTCTGGTCGCACCGGCTGTTTAGCTATGCCGCGATTGCCATGGCCGCCGTGCCCAATGACCCCGAAGACCCGCTGGCCTATCCGCGCGCCGAGCAGGCCGCTCGGCTCAACATCAACGCCGCCAAAAGCTTCAACCGCGGCCTGCGTGCGGTCTATTTCGCGCTGGCGTCGCTGGCCTGGCTGCTCGGGCCCTGGGCGCTGATCGCGGCGGCACTGTTCACCACGGCAATGCTGTGGCGGCGCGAATTCGCCTCGACCGCGCGCAAGGCGCTGCTGGAAAACCCGCCGGTTTAAGCGCGGGTCCGGCCTCGCCCCTCACGCAGCCAGGCCGCAACGCTAAGCAGCGCCGCTATCGCAAGCCAGGCCCAAGCGGGCAGCAGCGGCACGACGCGAATATCGGTGGTCGCCGCCGCCCCGCGCGGGGTAATGCCGATCCAGCCGCGCCCGGCCGAGGGGCGCCCTTCGCGCACCGTCCGCACCGCGGGAATACCATCGGACAGCCGCGTCACAGCGCCCCCCGAGGCGACAAGCGCCGCCGCCAATGGCTCGGGCGAAGCGATCGGCTCTTCATATTCGCGCGGGCTTGCCGGGCCGAGGGCCGCCACCCGCTCCAGATCGCCCTGCGCCAGCCGGTAAAGCCCCGCCTCGGGGGCCACCCATCGCGCGGTGAAGCGCCCCGGCGCGGTTTCCTGCAAGGCGATCTCGCGGGTTGAGCCATCCGGCAGCGTTACTTGCACCGGATCGGCCTGCCCCTCCATCGTGCGCCGCACGACGGTCAGCGCCATGCTGCCCGGCTCGACCTCAGCAAAAAGCGCCTCTTCCTCAAGCTCGGGTTCCTTCATCTCCCAATGCGCGATGCGGCGCAGCAGCTCAAGCTGCGGCCCGCCCCCCTCATAGCCGCGATCCCAAAGCCATGCATGGTCCGAGGCCAGAAGCGCCAGCCGCCCCTCGCCCGCACGCGACAGCACCAGCAGCGGCGCACCACGCGCACCTTGCATCACGACCTCGCCGGTCGGGTCGCTCAGCTCGATCTGGCGCAGCCAGCGCCCCCAATGCGGGCCATCGTCGCCCTCCAGCCCCGGCGCGCCCTCAAGCCCAGCCGTGACCGGATGGCGCAGACCAAGCTCGGTCGGGCGCGGAAGGAAGGGTTCGGCCAGCACGCGGCCCGTGGGACGCGCGGGCAGGATATCGGCGAGATCGGTCTGCCACAGGCTCTCGACCGTCGCATATTCCGGGCCGGCAGCGACCAGCACCGCCCCGCCCTTGAGAACATAGTCGCGGATATTCTCGAAATAAGCCGAGGGCAGGATGCCCCGCTCGCCATAACGGTCGAAGATGATCAGGTCGAACTCGTCGATCTTGTCGATGAACAGCTCTTGCGTGGGGAAGGCGATCAGCGACAGCTCGGCCACCGGCACGCCGTCTTGCTTTTCGGGCGGGCGCAGGATGGTGAAATGCACCAGATCCACGCCCGGGTCGGACTTGAGCAGGTTGCGCCAGGTGCGCTCGCCCGCGTGGGGCTCGCCCGAGACCAGCAGCACCCGCAGCCGGTCGCGCACGCCGTTGATCTGCACCACCGCGTCATTGTTGCGCGTGGTCAGCTCTCCCTCGACCGGCAGGACCGAGAATTGCACGACGTTCTGCCCGCCATGGCGCAGGGTCAGCGGCAGTTCCAGATCGCGCCCGACGCTGACCTCGTATTCATTCGGCTCCTCGCCCTCGATCGAGATCGAGACTTTCGCGCGGCTGCCCACTCCGGCAGGCACGGCACCGACATCCTCGATGCGCAAGCGGATCGAGACAGGCTCGCCGATGATGCCGAAGGCGGGCGCGGTCTGGATCACGAGCCTCCGGTCCCAGTCCTGCGGAGCGCCCGTCAGAAGCAGGTGCAGCGGCGCGGGAAGCTCGGGGATCAGGGGCGCGTCATGCACCTGCCCGTCGCTGATCACCACCGCCCCGGCAACCCGCGCGCGAGGTTCGGCGGCCAGCGCCTCGGCAAGTGCAGCACCCAGCCGAGTGCCGCTGTTCTCCTCGCCATCGGGCACTGTGACGCGGCGCAACTCGGTTCCCGGCAGGGCGCCAATGCGCGCCTCTAGTGCCGCCACGGCGGCGTCGGTCTGCGCAGCGCGCCCGCCAAGCCCCTGCGAGGCCGAGCGGTCATCCAAAAGCAGCACGATATCGGACAGCGCCTCGGTCTCTTCGCGTTGCAGCGACGGCCCCGACAGCGCGGCCAGCAGCACCATGGCCGCCACCCCGCGCAGCGGCCAGCCGGGCAGTCCACGCCAGAGCGCGAGCGCCAGCATCGCAACCGCCAGCCCCGCCCCCGCGCCAAGCACCGCCCAGGGCAGAAGCGGCACAAAGATGACCGAAAGCCCGCTCATTGCCCAAGCCTTTCCAGCAGCGCAGGCACATGGACCTGGTCGGATTTGTAGTTCCCGGTCAGCACATGCATCACGAGGTTGACGCCGAAGCGCAGCGCGATCTCGCGCTGGCGATCCCCGGCCGAGCCCCGCCCGATCGGGAACATCGGCAGGCCGCGCGCGTCCTCGGCCCAAGCGGCGGCCCAGTCATTGCCACCGATCACCAGCGGCGTCACCCCGTCGTTGAGGTTGCGAAACGGCATCCCCTCGGCGCGCTCGGCATCGGGAGGTGCGGCCTCAACCCAGATCGGGCCGTCATAACGGCCGGGGAAGGTTTGCAGCAGGTAGAAGGTCCGCGTCAGGACATGATCGCTCGGAACGGGTTCGAGCGGCGGAATATCGAGCGGCGCGGCCAGCGCCTGCAACCGCCGCGCTGCGGGCGAGGCAGAGCCGACCCCCAACAGATCGGCATCGCGCGTGTCGAACAGGATCATCCCCCCGCCACGCAGATAGCGGTTCAGCCGGGCATAGGCCTGCGGCGAGGGCGCGGGCTGGTCAGCGGTGACGGGCCAGTAGATCAGCGTGAAAAGCGCCAGATCGTCGCGCTCGATATCCAGCGTCATCGGTTCCGATGGCTCGACCGCAGTGCGCGCAAAAAGCGTGTCTGAGAGCCCCTGCAGCCCCGCCAGCGCGATCCGGTCCACCTCGGGGTCACCTGTGGGCATATGCGCAAGCACGACGTTGGAGGCCGCCGCAATCGCGCGCTCGGGGTCCATCGTGGTTTCCTCGGCGCGCAGGCCTGTGCCGGGCATCATGCCAAGGCCAAGGGCCAGCAGAACCACCATTGCCCGCGCCACGCGCGGCCCGCGCAGCCGCCCCGAGACCGCAAGCGCTGCAAGGATATCCAGCGCCAGAAGCCCAAGCGCCGCCAGCACCAGCCAGCCCTTGAGCGGCATGGCACGCGGCGCCTCGCCCCCCTCGACCGGCACATCGAGCGGCCAGAGCGCAGGGGAAAGCTCCCGCCCGGGCGCCAACGCATTCAGCGCGACCGAGCGATCCTCGGCCGCGTAAAGCCCCGGCGGCAGGGCTGGCCCGGCACCGGCGCCCGCCAGCGCCTCGCCCAGATCCTCGCCGGGGATGCCCGACCTTGCCTCGGCGCCCTCAAGCCGCCCGAAAGCGTCGATCAGCTTGACCGCACGCCATGTGGTTCCGGCCAGCTCGGCCTGCCCCGGCTGCGCCGGACGGGCCGAGATGGCCAGCCGCTCCAGCATCTGCGGGAAGAGACCCGAGAGCGGCAGGCTCGACCATTCCGCATTGGCCGAGACGTGGAACAGCACCACCTCGCCCTGTCCAAAACGCGCGCGGGTCACAAGCGGCGTGCCATCGGCAAGCGCGGCGATGGTGCGTTCAGCCAGTTCGGGGCCGGGCTCGGCCATGACCTGTGCGCGCACCGTCACATCGTCGGGCGGCGTCAGGCCGAAGAAGGGCGATGCCTCGGGGAAGGGCGCAAGCTGACGCGGCTCGCCCCAGCTCATCGTGCCACCGACCGAGCGCCCGCCCGCCCGCAGCCGCACCGGCAAGAGTGGATCGTCGCCACTTTCGGCTGCAGCCATCCGAGGGCCAGCAAAGCGCAAGAGCAGACCGCCCTCCTCGACCCATTCGGCAAGGCGGTCGGGCTCGGCCAGTGTCGCCACATCGGCCAGAACGATCACATCGGGTTTGGCGATCAGGATATCGTCAAGCGTGCCTTCAAGCAGATCCGCGCTCGGCGCCAGTGCCTGTTGCAGGTAGTGCAGCGGCGAAAGCAGCGCGAGGCCTTCGCGCGTGGGCGCGCCGCCGATCAGCGCGACCTTGCGGCGTTTGACGGCATCGTCGGTCAGGCTGACCGACCCGGCGCTGCGCAGGGCCGTGACCTCGAAGCGCGTCACGCGATTGCGCAGCTCGGGCGGCAGGTCGAAGATCGCCTCGGCCCGCGTCGCGGCGCTCAGCGAGATCTCCTGCCGGGCCAGTTCACGCTCGATCCCGGCGGGGTCGAGACCGACCGCCGTCACCTCGACCGGGAAGGGCACGGGCGCCGAGGCAAGCGCCGGCACATGAACCTCGGCCTCGACAATCCGCGCCGCGCCAAGCGCCAGAACCGGCACGGCGGGCTGCCACACACGCAGGGCGCCATGGGCGCGCAGGGCGTCGGCCAGAGCCTCGCGGCCGGGTCGCGCAAGGCCGTCGGACAGCCAGAGCGTCTCAAACCGCCCGTCAGGCAGCGGCGGGACATCGGCCCCCGGCTCCCACGGGGCGGGCTTCAACCCGGCAAGACCCGGCACCAGATCACCCGGCGCCGCGAAGGGCTGCGGACCCGGCGGCGGATCGCTGAGCATCAGGATCGCGGCCGGGCGACCGGCACCCTCGGCCTCACTCAGCGCCTCTTTCATGCGCGCAACCCGGCGCGACCAGTCGCGTGCCGAGGCCCAGGAGCCATCCTCGACAATCAAGAGCGGCCCCTGCCCCGGCACGCTTACGACCGGGTTCAAGACCGGGCCGGCGAAGCCCACAATCGCGGCCGCCAGCGCCAGCATCCGCAGCGCCAGAAGCCACCAGGGCGTGCGCTCGGCCTGCACCTCTTCATCGGCCAGCCCCAGAAGCAGCGCGACACCGGGAAAGCGGCGGCGGATCGGCGCGGGGGGCACGGCGCGCAGCAAGAACCACAGCACCGGCAAGGCCGACAGCCCCAGCAAAAGCCAAGGCGCGGTAAAGCCGATGGGGCCGAAAACGGTCATCCGCGCCTCCGCTCAAGCGCGGCCCAAAGCCACAGCAGCGGCACCTGCGCGGGATGGCCGGTGTGATGCGTCGCGAACTGCCAGCCCGCCGCACGGGCCAGACCTTCCAGCCGGTCGCGGCGCTCTGCGAGCCGCGCCAGATAGCGCGCGCGCAGATCGTCAGCCTTGCGGGTCTCGTGGCTCAGGCTGCCGCCCATGCTTTCGAAAATGGTGCGGCCATGGAACGGAAACTCTTCTTCGGCGGGGTCGAGCACCTGAAGCATCACGCCCGACACGCCGCGATCGGCCAGCGCGGCCAGCGCGGCCTCAAGCGGGGCCAGATCGCCCAGGAAATCCGACAGCATCGCCACGCGGGCGTAGGGCGCGACGCCCGCGACCTGTGGCACGCCATAATCCTCGGCGGAGGCATCTTCGGACAGCAGCCCGGCCAGCGTCTGCAGCTGCGCGCGGCCGGGGCGCGGCGGCGCGAGCGGGCCCGTCAGGCCCACGCGCTCGCCTGCACGCACCATCAACACCGCCAGCGCCAGCGCCAGCAGTCGCGCCCGCGCGCCTTTCGTGGGGCGCGAGCGCGCCCCCTCGGGCGCGCCGCTGAACCGCATCGAAGCCGCGTCATCGACCCAAAGATGCACCGATTGCGCTAGTTGCCATTCCCGCTCGCGCACGAATTGCTGATCCGAGCGGGCCGAGCGGCGCCAGTCTACCCGCCGTGCCTCATCGCCCGAATGGGCGGGGCGGTATTGCCAGAACTCCTCGCCCGGGCCGACGCGGCGGCGGCCATGCCCGCCCATCTGCACCGTCGCCGCAAGCTGTTCGGCGGCCACCAGCAAGGGCGGCAGGGCCGAGGCTGCGCCCTCGGCCGCGCGGCGCAACTCAAGCGCCGCGGTCTGGGGCTTGGCGGTCACTCGGCGGCCTCGGCCTGACCCGAGACCTGCGCGGCGACGCTGGCAATGACCGAGGCAAGGGTTTCGCCCCGCGCGCGGGCAGCGAAATTCAGTGCCATACGATGCGTCAGCACCGGGCGCGCCATCGCCAGCACATCCTCGACCGAGGGGGCAAGGCGGCCATTGATCAGCGCGCGCGCCCGCGCGGTCAGCATCAGCGCCTGAGCCGCGCGCGGCCCAGGCCCCCAAGCCAGCGCCTCGTTGGCGATGGATGCGCTTTCGGCCTCGCCAGGGCGGCAGGCGCGGACCAGATCGAGGATCAGCTCCAGCACGCTCTCGCCCACCGGCATCCGGCGCACGATTTCCTGCGCGGTGATCAACTCATCAGGGGTAAAGACGGCATGAGCCTCGGCCATCGAGGCGCCGGTGGTTGCCAGAAGAATATCGCGCTCGGTCGCGCGGTCGGGATACTCGACGTCGATCTGCACGAGGAAACGGTCAAGCTGCGCCTCGGGCAGCGGATAGGTGCCCTCCTGCTCGATCGGGTTTTGCGTGGCAAGCACGTGGAACGGGCGGCCAAGCGGGTGATGCACCCCGGCGACGGTCACCTCTTTTTCCTGCATGGCTTGCAGCAGCGCCGACTGGGTGCGCGGGCTGGCGCGGTTGATTTCGTCCGCCATCAGAAGCTGGCAAAAGACCGGGCCGGGGATGAAGCGAAACGCCCGGCTGCCGTCGGCCGCTGTTTCCAGCACTTCCGAGCCGAGGATATCGGCGGGCATCAGGTCAGGCGTGAACTGGATCCGGCTGGAGCTGAGCCCCATCACGGTTGAGAGCGTATCGACCAGCAGCGTCTTGCCCAGACCCGGCAAGCCCACCAAAAGCGCGTGCCCGCCCGACAAAAGTGCGGAAAGCACGAGTTCCACCACGCGCTCCTGCCCGATGAAGCGGCGGTTGATCGAGGCCCGCGCTAGGCCGAGCTTTTCCCCCAGGCGCTCGATTTCAGCGACAAGATCGGCAGGCTCGGACATGACAAAGGCTCCCCACAGGTTATATCGTCAGGAAAACAGATATTTGTTCCGGACCCAAACGCAAAGCGACCATGACTGACGATCAACCCCCACAAAATGCCGTGAAAGCTCCATCGGCCGAAGGGCTCGCCCAGGCGGCGGGCAAGGCCACGAAAAAGGGGCCGCCGCCGGTGCACCTTTGGAACCCGCCCTTTTGCGGCGATCTGGATATGGAGATCCACCGCGACGGGACATGGTTCTACCTTGGAACACCCATCGGGCGGCAACCGCTGGTCAAGCTGTTCGCCTCGATCCTCAAGCTTGAGGACGGCAAGTATTTCCTTGTGACCCCGGTCGAGAAGGTGGGCATCCGCGTTGTCGATGCGCCCTTCGTGGCGGTCGATTGCACCGTTTCGGGCACGGGCGAGGCGCAGGATCTGACCTTCACCACCAATGTCGGCGATAGCGTCACCGCAGGCGCCGAGAACCCGATCCGCGTGGTGCGCGCCCCCGATGGCGAGCCCTCGCCCTATGTCCATATCCGGCGTGGGCTTGAGGCGCTGATCGACCGCAAGACCTTCTACCGGCTGATCGACATCGCCGTTCCCGGCCCGCATGAGGGGCAGGACTGGCTTGGCCTGTGGTCGGGCGGGCAGTTCTTCCCGGTGATCCCGATGGCCGAGCTGTGACGTGCCGCGATTTGCCGCCAACCTGACATTCCTGTTCACCGAGCGGCCGTTCCTGGATCGCTTCGCCGCCGCCCGCGCGGCGGGGTTCGACGCGGTCGAGGCGCTCTTTCCCTACGATCACCCGGCGCAGGACGTGCGCGACCGCCTTGACGCGGCCAGCCTGCGCCTTGTGCTGATCAACACCCCCGCCCCCGACTGGGCCGATGGCGGGCGCGGCTGCGCGGCCATTCCGGGGCAGGAAGGCCGCTTCCGGCGCGAGTTCGCACAGGCCGTGGACTATGCCGAGGTGCTTGGCGCGGGGCTTTTGCATATCATGTCGGGTCTGGCCTCGGGCCCCGAGGCGCGCGAATGCTATCTGCGCAATCTCGAATGGGCCGCCGCGCAGGTGCCGGATCAACGCCTGACGATCGAGCCGATCAACCCGATCGACATGCCAGGCTATTTCCTGAACGATTTCGTGCAGGCCGAGGCGATCCTGTATGAACTCGGCGCGCCGAACCTGTATCTGCAATTCGATGCCTACCACGCTCATCGGATCATCGGCAATGTAGGCACCGCCTGGCAGCGATACGGCCAGCGCGCGGCCCATATCCAGATCGCGGGCTACCCGGGGCGGCACGAACCGACGGGCGGTGAGATCGACTACCCGGCCTTCTTCGCGCGGCTCGATGCCGAGGGCTATGGCGGCGATGTCAGCGCCGAATATTTTCCGGCAGGCGATACCGCCGAGGGGCTTGACTGGTTCAGTAAGGCGAAGGGCTAGGACAGGCGCCCTCGTGATCCGCACAGCCGCGCGCGGGCGTTTCGGGCTCCAGCGTGACATGGGTCAGGCCCATCTCCTCGGCCAGCATATGCTTGGCCCGCGCGATCACCTCGGCGAAATCCGCACCCTCTGTCAGCACCAGATGCGCCTCGAGCGAGCTGCGCTTTTCGTCGATCTGCCACAGGTGAACGTGATGCACGCTCTCGATACCGTCGAGCGCGGTCAGGCGGCGGGTGACCTCGGTCGCGTCGCGCCGTTCGGGGGCGCCAAGCATCAGGATGCGCAGCACAGGACGCAGGTCGCCCGCCACATGCCACAGGATGAAGAGCGAAATTCCGATCGTCAGGAGCGGGTCCACAAGGCGCCAGTCGTAGAGCAGGATCAGAACGCCGCCCACGATCACCGCGACCGAGGCCCCAGCGTCGGCCAGGTTGTGCAGGAAGGCCGCGCGGATGTTCAGGCTGTCTTTCGACAGCCGCCAGGTCAGTGCGGCCGTGCCAAGGTCGATTGCCAGCGCAAGCCCCGCCAGCCAGACCACGATCCAGCCATCGACACCGGGCGGGTTCAGCAGGCGCCCCGTCGCCTCGGCCATCAGCCAGATCGCCAGGATAACCAGGGCTACGTAATTCACCAGCGCCGCGACAACCTCCGCGCGCGCCCAGCCAAAGCTCATGGCGGCATCGGCGCCGCGCCGCGCCAGCCTGCGCGCCCCGAAGGCCAGCACCAGCGCCGCCGCGTCCGAGAAGTTATGCACCCCGTCGGCAATCAGCGCGACCGATCCGGCGACCAGCCCGCCCGCGACCTGCGCGAAGGTTAGCCCGACGTTGATCGCCACCGCCCAGGCAACCTGCCGGTCCCCCGTCTCGGGGGTGATATGGTGGTGATGATGACCGTGGTGGTCGTGATCGTGCGGCATGGGGCCACTCTAGCGGGAACGCGAACGAAGTCACCCGCAGCATTGCCGTATCTGCGCGCCGATGAACAGGGGCCTGTGCCCTGCCCGCGATGGACGCTTACGCGCGAATGCGCGATAACCCGGCCTTCCGCAAAGGTCAGGAGCCCCGCGATGATCCCCGCCCGCTACGCACATTTCGTCTTCAGCCTGATCCTGTCAGGGCTGATGTCTTTCCTCGTCTCGGGCGTGGCTACCTTCCGCGCGGCAGGCGCGGTCGAGGGGTTCATGGGGCTTTGGATCGGAGCCTGGCTGCCCAGCTGGGCGCTGGCCTACCCGGCCGTTCTGGTCGTGGCCCCGGTTGCGCGGCGGCTGACGGCGCGGATGACCCGCGCCTGAGCGGCCCTTAATGCGCCTCGGCCCAGCTGGCGCCGGTGCCTGCATCGACGACAAGCGGCACCGACAGATGCACCGCCGGATCGGCCGCCCCCTCCATCGTCGCGCGCGCAGCCTTGATCAGGGCCGCGACCGCGCTTTCCTCGACCTCGAAGATCAATTCGTCATGCACCTGCAAGAGCATGGTCGCGGGCAGATCGCGGATCGCATCGGGCATACGCACCATGGCGCGGCGGATCACGTCGGCGGCGGCGCCCTGAATCGGCGCGTTGATCGCGGCGCGCTTGGCAAAGCCCGCGCCCGGGCCCTTGGCGTTGATCTCGGGCGTGTGGATGCGGCGGCCGAACAGCGTCTCGACAAAGCCGTTTTCCTTGGCGAAGGCCACGGTGTCGTCCATGTATTTGCGGATGCCGGGGAAACGCTCGAAATAGCGGTCGATGAAGCCCTGCGCCTCGGCGCGCGGAATACGCAGGTTGCGCGCCAGACCAAAGCCCGAGATGCCGTAGATCACGCCGAAGTTGATCGCCTTGGCCTGACGGCGGATCATCGGGTCCATGCCCTCGATCGGCACGTTGAACATCTCTGACGCGGTCATCGCGTGAATATCCAAGCCCTCGCGGAAGGCTTCTTTCATCGTAGGCAGGTCAGCGACATGGGCAAGGATGCGCAGCTCGATCTGGCTGTAGTCGAGGCTGACGATCTTCATCCCCGGCCCGGCCACGAAAGCCTCGCGAATGCGGCGGCCCTCGTCGCTGCGCACAGGGATGTTTTGCAAGTTCGGATCGGTCGAGGCCAGACGCCCCGTGTTCGCGCCCGCGATGCTGTAAGAGGTATGCACCCGCCCGGTTTCCGGGTTCACATGGCCCTGCAGCGCATCGGTATAGGTCGATTTCAGCTTCGAGATCTGCCGCCAGTCGAGCACCTTCGAGGAAAGCTCGCCCGCCTTGGGCTGATCCTCCATCGTGGTGATGTCCTCAAGCACATCGGCGCCGGTGGAATAGGCGCCGGTCTTACCCTTGGCCCCGCCCGGGACACCCATCTGGTCAAAGAGGATCTCACCCAGCTGCTTGGGCGAGCCCACGTTGAAGGGTTGGCCCGCAATCTCCTGGATCTCGGCCTCCAGCCCCGCCATCTTCTGGGCAAAGGCATTGGACATGCGCGCCAGCACCTGCGCATCGACGCGCACGCCCGCCATCTCCATATCGGCCAGAACGGGCACCAGCGGGCGCTCTTCGGTTTCGTAGATCGTGGTGGCGCGGGCACGGTGCAGCATCGGCTTGAAGCGGGCCCACAGGCGCAGCGTGATGTCGGCATCCTCGGCGGCATAGGCCACGGCCTTGTCGATCTCGACCTTGTCGAAGGTGATCTGCGCCTTGCCGGTTCCGAGCAACTCCTTGATCGGGATCGGGCGATGATCGAGATAGCGTTCCGAAAGCTCATCCATGCCGTGGTTATGCAGCCCCGAGAACATCGCGTAGCTCATCAGCATCGTGTCGTCGAACGGCGCGACGCGGATGCCGTGGCGGGCGAAAATCTTGAAGTCATACTTCATGTTCTGCCCGATCTTGAGGATCGCCTCGTCCTCAAGCACGGGCTTGAGCAGCGCCAACGCCGCGTCCAGATCCATCTGCCCCGGCGCGCGGGCGGTGCCGCCGAAAAGATCGTCGCCCCCGGTCGTGTGGCCAAGAGGGATATAGGCGGCCTTGCCCGCGACCGAGCAGATCGACACGCCGACCAGATCGGCGCGCATCTCGTCAAGGCTGGTGGTTTCGGTATCGACGGCAAGCCAGCCCAGGGCGCGGGCCTCGTCCAGCCAGGTCTGAAGCGTCGCGGCATCGCGGATGCAGACATAGGCCGAGGTGTCGAAAGGCGCCTCGGGCGTGGCTTTCGGTTCAAGCCGCGGCTGCGGCGCGGCACCGGCAGCCCAACGCGCGGCCGCATCGACACCGGCGGGCTCCATCGGCGGCAGGGTCGGCGCCTCAACCCCGAAGCGATCCGCGACACGCTTGGTCAGCGTGCGGAACTCCATCAGGTTGAGGAAGGCCATCAGCTCTTCGGGGTTCGGGTCCTTGACCTCAAGGCTGTCCAGCGTGAAATCAAGCGGCGCGTGATCGTCCAGCGTCACAAGGCGCTTCGAGACCCGGATCTGGTCGGCGAAGTCGATCAGGGTCTGTCGCCGCTTGGGCTGCTTGATCTCTTCGGCCCGCGCCAGAAGGGATTCCAGATCACCGTATTCGTTGATCAGAAGCGCCGCCGTCTTGATCCCGATCCCCGGCGCGCCGGGCACGTTATCGACCGAGTCGCCCGCCAGCGCCTGCACGTCGATTACCCGATCCGGGCGCACGCCGAACTTGGCCTCGACCTCATCGGGGCCGATGCGCAGGTTTTTCATCGCGTCGAGCATCTCGACTCCGCCACCGATCAGCTGCATCAGATCCTTGTCCGACGAGATGATGGTGACGCGCCCGCCGGCCTCGCGGGCCTCGCGCGCAAGGGTAGCGATGATGTCGTCGGCCTCGAAACCCTCGGTCTCGATGCAGGGCAGGTTGAAGGCGCGCGTCGCGTCGCGGGTCAGGGGGAACTGCGGGCGCAAATCCTCGGGCGGCGGCGGGCGGTTGGCCTTGTATTCGGGGAATATCTCGTTGCGGAAGGTCTTGGAGCTATAGTCGAAGATCACCGCCGCATGGGTCGGCGCATCGGGGCCCTTGGCCTCTTCGATGTAGCGAAAGATCATGTTGGCAAAGCCCGCGACGGCCCCCACCGGCAGCCCGTCCGACTTGCGGGTCAGCGGCGGCAGCGCGTGATAGGCGCGGAAGATGAAAGCCGAGCCGTCGATCAGATGCAGATGGCAGCCTTTGCCGAAAGCCATGGGGTCCTCCGTGTCGCGTTGACCCGTTCTGCCATAGCCCGCGCCGGGCCGAAACCCGCAAACGAAAAGCGGCCCCGAAGGGCCGCCTGCGAACCGATCAGATCCGATCAGTGATCGTCATGCGCGTGATCGCGGTCGATCACGAATTTCTTGTCGCAATAGGGGCATTCGACCTCGCCACTGTCATGCGGGATGGTCAGGTAGACGCGCGGATGGCCCAAGGCCCCCTCGCCGCCGTCACAGGCGACCTTCCAGGTGGTGACAACTTGGGTCTCGGGGGCGGCGATGGTCATGGGCTGGCTCCGGCAGTCTGGTTCGACCGCGCATATTAGCGATTGCGCCCTTCGGGGCAAGAGGGTGCGGCCAGTTCAGCCGCGCGAAAGCATCCGCCCGAGAACCCGCCCGGCAAGGATATGCAGGTGATAATGCGGCACTTCCTGCACGCCGTGATCGCCCGAATTGGTGATCGCGCGGAAGCCCATGCCGCCCTCGCCCGGCTCAATCCCCAGCATTTTGCAGACCTGCCCCGCAGTGCGGTAAAAATCGACGATCTCCGCGTCGCTCGCCACGTTCGAAAAATGATCGAAGGTGGCATAGGGGCCCTTGGGGATCACCAGCACATGATCGGGGGCCTGCGGGGCGATATCGCGAAAGGCCAGCGTGTGCTCGGTCTCAAGAACGGTGTTGTTCGGGATCTCGCCGCGCAGGATGCGGGCGAAGATATTCGTCGGGTCATAGGCATAGGCCACGGGGGAATCTCCTCAGTCCAGAAACAGATATTCGGTCGCGGCGATCTCTTGCGCAAGATCGCGATCGACACCCAGAAAACGCGCAAGCGGCAGGGCATTTGCCTGCGGCGAGGCCCCTTGGCGAATATGCTCGAACGCAGGGAAGCCAGCGTCGCGCATCCGGTCGCTTTCAAATTTCAGATCGAAGCGGATGGTCGGCAAAAGCCGCTCGATCACCCCGGCGGGCGAGCTGGCCCCGGCAAGCCCCACGCGCCGCGCATGGCCGATCAGGTAGTCGTCGGTGAAATCGCACTCGATCTCAAGGATGCGCGCATCCACCCGATCCGCGGTCAGATCGCGCAGCAGTTCGAACTCGGTCGGGTCAAGGCAGATCAACAGGCGATCGATGCGGTGATAGTCGAAGAGCATCCGCAGCAGCGCCCGGCGATGACGGTTGCGCTTGGAAAGTGTGGTCTCGATTCCACCAAGCGCGGGCAGAGGGCAGAGTTCGTTGAACAGGTATTCGACGCGCGGGATGCCCGCGTGCGCGGCCACCCGTTCGGCCAGCCGCTTGGCGACATGCCATTTCTTGCACACGAGGATAAAAAGCGTCCGCTCGCGGCCAAGCGAGGATTCGACCTCCCAGAAACGGGGGGCGAACCGGCGCCCGATACGCCCGCGCCCGGTCAGGAAGGAAAACAGCGCCCGCCCCTCGCCCGAGATCGAAAAGGCGCGCCCGGAGTCGTGCCAAAGCGCGCCCAACCGTGCCTTGAGGTCCGCAGCATCCGGGCTGATCTTGCGGGCAAACAGGAAATCCTGCCCCAGCAGCAGATCGTAGTGATCGTTGTAGAAGGTCACCGGCATCCCGTAATCGGTGAACATCAAGAAGGTCGGGGTGCGACTGCGGATCTCTTGGTCGGGCACCAGGTGACGCACGAGTGTCTGAAAGAAGGTCTCGTCGGGGATCCAGGTGGTCTTGAAGAAACGCATCACGGCGGGACGGGCACGGCAGAACTCCAGCACCGCCTCGACGGTCTGGCGGCGCAGGCACCACCATTGAGAGCCGATCATCATCTGCAAGTCCTCGGGAACCTTGCGAGTCAACCCAAGGGCGCGCTGGAACTCGTAGCTCTTGTAGAACAGCCACTTGTTCAGGCGCTCGTTGAAGAAATGGCGGTAGATCAGCCGGTCCTCGCGCATCCCGGTCTTGATCCAGCCCGAGGTGAAGAAATCGACGCTTTCGATGTAATCGACATCCTCGGCATCAAGGAAGTCATGCACATATTCCGCCGTCTTGATCGGCAGGCAGTCGCCCGAGACCATGTAGAAATGCGTCGCCTGCGGGAAGGCATCGACCGCCGCCTTGACCGCCTCAAGCGTCGCCGCGACCAGGCTCCACTCCCCCCAGCCGCATTTCACGCGCCGCCGCGCGAAGGTGATCGCCGGGTCGCCCGCCAGCGCCGTCTGAATGCGCTTGAAATCCGTCTGGCTCGCGCGGGCATCGAAGTGGATCGAGACGAAATCACCCTCGGAAGACAGCCTGCGAGCCTGGGAAATAACCCCCTCGGGGTCTTTGTGGGTCAACAGGATAAAGGCGATCTTGGCCATAATGCGCGGGTCTGGGGCAGATGATGTCTTTGCGGCGTCTAGATAATGCCAGTCACCGTTGAAATGACAGGGGTTCTCTGTTCTTTAAGGAAGTATTTACGACGTTCCACCACTGTCCGGGCTCGGAACGCTGAAGGAGTGTATTAATGGGTTTTCCCGGCACCTGGATGACCGAGAGTGAAAGCGTGGTCTATCGGGTCGTCCCGAAATGCGCCTGCTCGACCATCGGTCAGATCATGTATTACTCGGATCACGGTCGTTTTTTTGATGGAGACATCCACGACTCGGCGACCGGCCTGCACAAATGGGCGCAGGAGCACAGCCAGCCCCTGATCGAGGCGAATGTACGCGCGCACAAGTCCTTTGCCTTCACCTGCGTGCGCAATCCCTACGCGCGCATCCTGAGTTCGTTTTTCGACAAGATCGCGGGCATCCAGCGCAACGGCAAACGCTACCGCGGCAACCTCGTACCGCAACTCGCGCAGAAATACGGGATCGAAGTCGGCTCGCCCGAGGATGGGTTCGAGTTCGACCAGATCAAATCCTTCCGCCGCTTCCTGCTGTTCGCTCGCGACACCATCCGTTGGCGCAAGCCTATGGAGCCCGACATCCACTGGTCGGCGATGTCTGGCCATATCGCGACCTTCATCGCGAATGGCGGGTGCTACGATCAGATCATCTTCACCGAGCAGTTCAACGAGGGGATGCAGCAGGTGCTCGACCGGATCGAGACGCCGGTCCCTGTCGATCTGACGCAAATACCCCGCTTCAACGAATCCGAGGGCCACGGCCCCAAGAGGGCGCATAAGGTCAGCGACTATTTCGACGATCTGTCCCGCCACCTGATCTGGGAGATCTACAAGAAAGACTTCCAGCTGTTCCGCTACGATTTCGACGATCCGGACAACAAGATGCCGACCGCAGAGGTCGACCTCGGCGAGGTGCACGCCAAACTGGGTCAGTAATCATGGGCAAAGCGGGAATGGGGGGCTGTCTGCCCCCCTCTGCGCTACGCGCATTCACCCCCCGAGGATATTTGAGCAAAGCCGAAAGGGCGAAAGGTTTCCTTAACCATTTCGCGCTAGTCTTGGGGTGCGGTACAGGTGGGGACGCCGATGACCGTCAAAGACGAAAGCACCTGACCTGCGGCGATCACCTATCGCAGGTCAGGTGACCACTCGTCTCTTTCGGCTTTGTCCAAATATCCCGGGGGTGAGCGCGTTTCGCGCGAGGGGGCAGCGCCCCCTTAGCACGCCCTCATACCGCGATATTGTCGATCAGGCGCACGTCGCCGAGATAAGCGGCGACCAGCATCCGACCCGGCTCGGAGAAGGTCTCCATCGGGCGCAAACCTTCCACCGAGCGGACCTCGAGATATTCGATATCGTGGAAACCCGCGGCAAGGATCTCGGCCTTGGCCTGCTCCAGCGCAGTTTCGATCGGCGCGCCGGCACGTATCTGCTCGGCCGCTGCGGTCATGATGCGGTGCAGCGCCGGGGCTTGCGCGCGCTCGGCTTCCGAAAGACGGACATTGCGGGACGACATGGCAAGTCCGTCGGGTTCACGGATGGTCGGGCAGCCGATGATGCGGATCGGGATATTCAGATCCTCGACTAGGCGCCGCACGACCTGAAGCTGCTGCCAGTCCTTCTCGCCGAAGAAGGCGCGCCCTGCCTGGGTCATGCCGAACAGCTTGCTGACCACCGTCGCGACGCCGTCGAAATGTCCGGGACGGAAGGCGCCCTCGAGCGGCTCGGATATTCCCGACACGGAGACCTTGGTGGCGAAGCCGTCCGGATAGACCTCATTCACGCCGGGAGCGAAGAGGACATCCACACCCTCGGCCTCAAGCATGGCCAGATCGTGCGCCTCGTCGCGCGGATACTTGTCGAGGTCCGAGGCATTGTTGAACTGCATCGGGTTGACGAAGATCGTCACGATCACCCGGTCCGATTGCTTGCGCGCCTCGCGCACTAGGCTCATGTGGCCGTCATGCAGCGCCCCCATGGTGGGCACGACGCCGACCAGGATACCCGAGCGTTTCCATGCCGCCACGCGGTCGCGCAGATCGGCCGAGGTGCGGATAATCTGGGTCATTTCTTCACCTCATCTGCAAAGATATGTTCGGGCGCCGGGAAAGCGCGGGCACGCACCTCGGCGGCATAGGCGGCAATCGCGGCCTCGCCCTGCTCGCCAAGCGTGCCATAGCGTTTGACGAACTTCGGCTTGAAGGCAGTGAAGAGGCCAAGCATGTCGTCTACCACCAGCACCTGCCCGTCGCAGCCCGCGCTGGCGCCGATGCCCACGGTCGGGATCGAAACCTCGGCGGTGATCCGGTCGGCCAGGCTCGCAGGAACCTTTTCCAGCACGACGGCAAAGGCGCCTGCCTTCTCGACGGCCATCGCGTCTTTCATCAGGCGCGCGCCATCCTCGCCACGGCCCTGCACCTTGTAGCCGCCGAACACGTTCACCGACTGCGGCGTAAGACCGATATGCGCCATCACCGGAATGCCGCGCTGCACCAGGAAGGCGATCGTCTCGGCCATATGCTGCCCGCCTTCCAGCTTGACTGCCCCCGCGCCGGTTTCCGACATCAGCCGGGCGGCATTGCGGAAGGCCTGCGCGGGGCTCTCCTCGTAGCTGCCAAAGGGCATGTCGATCACGAGGCAGGCGTTTTGCAGCCCCCGCGCCACGGCCCTGCCGTGCAGGATCATCATCTCCATCGTCACGCCAAGCGTCGAGGGCAGCCCGTGCAGCACCATGCCGACCGAGTCCCCCACCAGCACCAGATCGACATGCGCATCCATCATGCGCGCCATCGGTGTGGTGTAGGCCGTCAGGCAGACGACAGGCGCCCCGCCCTTCATCGCAGCAATATCGGACGGCATCTTCTGCCGCGTGGTTCCCGTGGCACTCATGGCAACCTCCCTCTCTCCCTTGGCAGGCAGGCATAGCGCCCCTGCCCCCATATTGCAAAGATAGAAATGCCGCGGCGCAGCACCAACCGGGAGAATGCCGCCACGTTTCCCCCTTGGCCGCGCGGCGGCAAACGCCTTGATCTGAAACGGGTTCGGACCGATCATCTCCGGCACCATCATGCCACAACCTTGGGAGTTTCGCATGACCAACCGCCTGCTTTCCGCCGTCGCCGCGCTCGCGCTTTCGGCCAGCGGCGCGCTTGCCGCGCCCGACGCGATCACGCTTGGCATGGTGCTGGAGCCGCCGAACCTCGACCCGACCGCCGGGGCCGCGGCGGCGATTGACGAGGTCGTCTATGCCAACCTCTTCGAGGGGCTGACGCGCTTTGCCCCGGATGGATCGGTCCTGCCCGCGCTGGCACGCAGTTGGGATGTGTCGGAGGACGGCAGCACCTACACCTTCCACCTTGCGCAGGGGGTGACCTTCCATGACGGCAGCACCTTCGACGCCGAGGATGTGAAGTTCTCGCTCGACCGCGCGCGGGCGGAGGACAGCGCCAATGCGCAGAAGGCGCTCTTCAAGGGGATTGCCTCGGTCGAGGTGATCGACCCGGCGACGGTCAAGGTCACGCTTTCGGCGCCCGATGGCGCGTTTCCATTCAAAATGGCCTGGGGCGATGCGGTAATCCTCGCGCCTGAAAGCGCCACCGATGCCGCGACCCATCCCGTCGGCACCGGCCCCTTCCAGTTCGGCGAATGGGCGCAGGGCGATCATGTCACCCTCACCGCCTATCCCGGCTATTGGGGCGACAAGCCTGCGCTGAACAGCGCGACCTTCCGCTTTATCTCTGACCCGACTGCGGCTTTTGCCGCGATGATGGCGGGCGACGTGGATGCCTTCCCGAACTTCCCCGCGCCCGAGACGCTGATCCAGTTCCAGTCCGATCCGCGCTTCAAGGTCATCGTCGGCTCGACCGAGGGCGAAACCATCCTGGCGATGAACAACCGCAAGGCGCCGCTTGACGATATCCGCGTGCGCGAGGCGATCTCCCATGCGATCAACCGTCAGGACGTGATCGACGGTGCGATGTTCGGCTATGGCACGCCGATCGGCTCGCATTTCGCCCCGCACAATCCCGACTATCAGGATCTGACGGCCCTGTCGGCCTATGACCCGGAAAAGTCCAAGGCCCTGCTGGCCGAGGCCGGTGCAAGCGATCTGACCCTGCGCCTTGCCCTGCCGCCGCCCACCTATGCCCGTCGCGGGGGCGAGATCATCGCGGCCCAGCTTGGCGCCGTGGGCATCAAGACCGAGATCAGCAATCTCGAATGGGCGCAATGGCTGGAGCAGGTGTTCAAGGGCAAGGATTTCGACCTGACCATCGTCAGCCATACCGAACCCGCCGATATCAACATCTACGCCCGCGACGATTACTACTTCGGCTATGCCAAACCGGCATTTCAAGAGTTGATGGCCGAGCTGGACCGCACCACCGACGCGGGCGAGCGCAGCCGGATCAACCACGCCGCGCAGGAAATGATCGCCGCCGATTTCGTCAACGGCTATCTCTTCCAGCTTGCCAAGACCGGCGTCGCCAATGCCAAGATCGAGGGGCTGTGGGAGAACTCGCCCAGCCAGGCCAACGATCTGACCAGCGTTCACTGGGTAGACTGACGCCCGCCAGATACGCCAACCTGCGCGGATTTCCCCCATCGAGGGGGAAGTCCGCGCGCCGGTGGGCCACCCTCGATGGGTGGCCCGCCGGCAACTCCCCTGACACCCAAAAGAAGAAACATGCTGATCGAAGCCCTGACCCCGAGCCTTGCCGAGCCCGAAACCTCGCGCCCCGATGCCGAGAAAGTCCTTGCGGGCGACCCCGTGCATACCACCTGGAATGTGGAAGATGACCGCGGCCTTTACTGCGGCATCTGGCAATCCACCCCCGGCAAGTGGCGCATCAGTTACGACGAATGGGAATATTGCCGCATCCACGAGGGCCACTCGGTCATCGCTGGCGACGATGGCTCGCGGCTTGAGGTCGGGCCGGGCGACGCCTTCGTGATCCGTCCGGGCTTTACCGGCACCTGGGAGGTGCTGGAGGCCACCCGGAAGGATTACGTCATCCTCATGCGCTGATCAGTCGAGGCCCTGCAACTCGCGCTCGCGCGCATCGACGCTCGAGATCGTCAGCAGGTAGGGCTCGGGTTCGACCCCGGCAGCCTGTGCCTCGGCCGCCGCCGCCGCCGCGGCATGGGCCTGCGCCTCGGCCACGGCCGGATCGACGATCAGCCCGGCCTCCCACGCGGCCTGATCGGCGGCAATCGCCGCCGCATCCGAAGCCGACACGAGGTAGCCCGTGTGCAGCTCGACCATCGGGCCTTCCATCTCAAGGCTTTCCTCGTAGGAGCGGACATGGACCTTGGTGCCCAAGTCCATCTCGTCATACATGTCGATGATGTCCTGGTTGAACAGCCGGATGCAGCCCGCCGAGGTGGCCTTGCCGATCGAGCTCGGGTCCATCGTGCCGTGGATGCGATACATCGTGTCGCGCCCGCCGCGGTAGAGGTAAAGCGCCCGCGCCCCGAGAGGGTTGTCCAGACCGCCCGGCAGACCGCCCGCCAGCGGGCCGTAAACCTCGGGGTCTTGCCGGATCATGTTCTTGGTAGGCGTCCAGGAGGGATACTCCTCCTTGCGCCGGATCACCGCATCGCCACGGAAGCCCCGGCCTTCCTTGCCCACGGCGATACCGAAACGCATGGCCTTGCCCGGCTCGACCACGTGGTAAAGCAGCCGCGCATGGGGATCGACGACGAAAGTGCCCGGCTCTTCGGGGCCGTCATAGGCAACCCAGCGGCGACGGTTACGCTCGTTGAGATAGGCGGGATTGACGGCGGGGATCACGCGCTCGCCGTCCGGGCGCGCACGGTATTCGGCCGGAACGTTCGCGCTTGAAAGCGTTGCGCCAGAAGTGTCCGGTGCGCCGCAGGCGGCAAGACCTGCCACGGTCAAAAGCATCGCAAGCGGGCGCAAACTACGGGCAAAACTGCGGATCACGGTGGCAAATCCCTCGAAACTGATTACGAATCCCGAACAGGATCCGACCAATCTGCGCAGATGGTCAAGCCCGCGTCGCTGCGTCAACCCCCGCGCGGGACCGCAGGCGCCCCGCGTGGCAAAAAAGCCCGCGCGAGGATTGCCCCGCGCGGGCCGAATTCAAGGCCGCAGAGCTTAGTTCAGCTTGCCGATCGAGAAGAACAGCGTCTCGCCCGAGCTGTCATCGACGCCGTCATTGTCGGTGACCACAAAGCCCTCGCCCGCCGCGTCGATGGCAAAGCCCTCGACCTTATCCACGACGTAGCCGCCGAAGGATTTCAGCTCGGGGATCAGGTCGCGCACCTCTTCCTTGGCCACCACCGGAAGCTCTCCGCCAAGCGCCGCGGGCTGCATCTCGGCCAGTGCCACGCGGAAGATCTTCTTCACCGCCGCCAGATCGCCAAGCTGGTTGTCGCGCTCGACGATATAGGCGTGATCGCCCTGCACGGTGATCTCGGACAGGCCCATCCAGCCCGCGCCCTTGGCTTCAAGCGGATAGCGCACCGCGCCCCATTCGCCGCTCTCGGTGTTATAGGCCACCAGCTTGACCATGCCTGCCGGATCGTCCTTCCACTCGCGCTGAACGGCCATCCACAGCGTGTCGCCAACCTTGGCGATGCCTTCGAAGCCAAAGCGGACCTCATTGGCCGACAGCTCGGCGGGCAGACCGATCTGCTCCTTGATCTTGCCGTTCTCATCGACATGCACGATCCCATGCGGGATCATCTTGTCGCTGCGCCCCTCGGTCGCCAGCCAGAAGCCGCCTTCACCGTCAAGCGTGATGCCCTCAAGGTCCATCAGTTGCGCCGGGGCGCCATCGCGGGTCACGACCGTCGCCTTCACGATACGGGCGGGCTTGGCGCTCGCGTCGACGGTGAAGATCGAGGGCGCGGCCGAGTAGAAGCTGTCCGACACGCCATAGAGGATGCCGGGCTTCTCGGCATCTGCGACCAGGCCCGACAGCGCGCCCCAGCCGATCATCTCCTCGGCACCGGCCGAGGTGATCGTGGGATAGGCCGCCGGGGCGTCCGAACGCTCATACAGCATCACATGGGCGCGCGCGGCGCCATCGGCGCCGAGGTCGGTTTCGTTGGCCGAAACGAGCAGGTTGCGCGCGGGGATCGCGGCATAACCTTCGGGGCCAATGCCCGAGGGCAGCAGTTGCAGCAGCTTGGGCGCGGCCAGATCGCTCACGTCATAGACACCGACGACCGAGCCGCGCTCGGACCCGATGAAGACCAGCGGCTGGCCGTGGAAGATGCCAAACTCGACCGACTCGGGCTCGACACCCTTCTTGCCGGCGCGCTTGTCGGGGAAATGGCCGATTTCGGCCACGGCATACTCAAAGGTATTGCCGCTGTCGTAAACGACGGTGCCGTCCTTCTTGAAGATCGTCCAGCCGCGCGAGCCGCCGTTCCAGTCGCCCTCGTTGGCGGTGGCGAAATGATCCGCGTCGATCCATTTCACCGCGTCGGGTTCGCGCGGAATGTCGGTCAGGCTGCCGGTGAAGGCGATCTTTCCGTCCTTCTTGGTGTCCACGTCCTCAAGGGTGACGCTGCCCGCGCTGAAATGGTTGGCGACCGCGCCATCGGCGCCGATCACGATGATCTCGTTGTTTTCCTGCATGGTTACGACGATCTCGCCCGCGGCATTGATGTCGACGAATTCGGGCTCGGGGTCGTCACCGGCGACGGCGGCAAGGCCGGTCACGTCGATCTTCTGCATAGCGTCGCAATCGGCCAGCCCGTCCTTGAGCGGCAGCTTGACCACATAGCCCGCGGGCATCTGCGGCAGCGCGCCATCGTTCAGCTCTTCGTCGCGTTCGTTCTCGATGGCGATGGCCAGGAACGCGCCGTCCTTGGCGCGCGCAACCGAATCCGGCTGGCCGCCCAGATCGCAAGACGCAACCTCGGCCTTGGAGCCCAGATCGACCATCGCCAGACGGCCCGAGGGGGCCACATAGCTTTCCGACGTGTTCACGCCGACAAACGCGGTATTGCCGATGACGGCGACCGAGGTCGGCTCGCCCTGCATCGCGACATTGCCAAGCGGTTTCGGCGCCTTGGGATCGGCGATATCGACCAGACCGATCACCCCTAGCGGGCTGTCGGTGTAGACGAGCATCATGCCATCTTCGGTCGCCGCAATGATCTCGGACGAGGTTTCACGGGCACGATCCTCGCCCTCGGCCATATTGGCCGGGGTCGCGAAAGCGGCGATGCGGTTGAAGTTCATCTCGGCGGCCGCGGGCATGGCGGCGCAAAGCGCGATGGTCGAGCTGACGGCGAAAAGGCGTGGTGCGAACATGTATCGTCCTCCTGACGGAAATCGCGCGGACGATGGGACAGCGATGCGACAGAAGCCTGACAGCGCAGCAAAGCTTTTGTGACACGCGCCCCGCAGAATCGACCCGTTTCATGCTATGATCGCGCGTCCCCGGCCCGGCTGCGGGCATCCTGACCCGCTCGGTCGAGGACAGAGAGGGAGGAACCATGTCCAAATTCATCGTGACCGGCAGCTATTCCGCTGCCGCAATGAAAGGCATGATCGCCCATCCGAGCGATCGTGAAAGCGCCACCCGTGCCCTGGTCGAGGCCGCGGGCGGCAAGCTTGTGACCTACCTGCTGACGACCGGCGACAATGACTTTCTGATGATCGTCGAGACGGATGACGTTCGGAAAATGCTGCCTGCGCTGATGGTCGCGGGGGCATCGGGCTCGGTCAACGGGCTGAAGACCGTACAGGCCTTCACCTCGGCCGAGTTCACTGCGGCCCAGAACGCCGCCGGTGAGATCATGATGCGCTACGCAGCGCCCGCGCAAAGCTGAACGGCCGGGTCCGCGGGCTGCCCCGCGGACCCGAAGTTGCTTATCCGACCACGTTGAAGGCAGGCCCGTAGGGATATTTGGTGATATCCTCGGATCCGTCCTCGCCCACGACCAGAATGTCATGCTCGCGGTAACCGCCCGCGCCGGGCATGCCCTCGGGCAGCGTCAGCATCGGCTCCATCGAGATCACCATGCCGGGTTCCAGCACCGTGTCGATATCCTCGCGCAGTTCCAGCCCCGCCTCCCGGCCGTAGTAATGGCTGAGCACGCCGAAGCTGTGGCCGTAGCCGAAGGTGCGGTATTGCAGCAGGTCGCGCTCGGCGAAGAAGTCGTTGATCTTGGCGGTGACCTCGTCGCAGCGCGCGCCGGGCACAAGCAGGCTCATGCCGTATTCATGCGCGGCGACGTTGGCCTCCCAGATCTTAAGGCTGGCCGGGTCCACCTCGCCTACGAACATGGTGCGCTCGAGCGCGGTGTAATAGCCCGAGATCATCGGGAAGCAGTTGAGGCTGAGGATATCGCCGCGCTTGAGCTTGCGCCCGGTGACCGGGTTATGCGCGCCATCGGTGTTGAGGCCGGACTGGAACCAAACCCAGGTGTCGCGATACTCGGCGTCAGGGAAGCGTTTGGCGATCTCGGCCTCCATCGCGTCGCGGCCCGCCATGGCCACGTCGATCTCGCGCAGGCCCTCCTTGATCGTGTCGTGGATGGCGTAGCCGCCCACATCGGCCACCGCCGCGCCGTGCTTGATCAGCTCGATCTCGGCGGCGGATTTGACCATGCGCTGCACCATCGTCCCGGGGGCGATGTCCATACCGCGCTTGGGCTTGAGGAAGTGGTTGAACTTCTCGGCATTGACCATGGTCAGGTGATCAGCCTCGACCCCCACCGCCTTGCCGGTGCCGATGACATGGGCCACCGCGCGCCAGTAGTTGTCGCGCGCCCAGTCGGTATAGGTCAGCGCCTCGCCATGGCAGCGTCGCCAGGGCTGGCCCGCGTCGATCCCCGCCGAGATCACGACCGAACGGTCACGCGTCACCACGAGTCCGTAGGGCCGGCCAAAGCTGCAATAGAGAAAGCCCGAGTAATAGGCGATGTTATGCATCGAGGTCATGAGGCAGGCGTCGAGGCTGTGCATCTCCATCAGGTCGCGCAGACCTTCCAGACGGGCCTCGTATTCCTCGGGGGCGAAGGGCAGCGGGGCCTTCTGGCCGTTCTCGCAGGTGTAGAATTCGGGTCTTTGCATTGTCGTCTCCGTAGGGGCCAGGGGACCCCGAAAGATCCCGGCGTACAGGACGTCCGGCGGTTGCCCGCAAGTCACCGGGCCAACGGCCCTCCGGCGACGCCATCGCCGCGACTCGGGCAGATGCTGCCCCAAGCCGCGCCGTCGCGCAATCCCCCGTGAAATGGCCCCCGTGAAATGGTCGGAGACATGCGAGGGGCCTTGACCATCCGGTCCGCTCGGCGGAACCTGCCCGGAATGGGCCGCTATATCCTGAAACGCATTGCCTCGCTGATCGCATCGCTCGTTGTGGCGAGCCTTGCGATTTTCGCGCTGATCGAGGTGACGCCGGGCGATCCTGCGTCCTTTATGCTAGGGCTGAATGCCGCGCCCGAGACGGTTGCCGCGCTGCGCGATCAGCTTGGCCTGAATGAGCCCCTGCCGCTGCGCTACCTGCATTGGGTGGGTGGCATGCTCAGCGGCGATTTCGGGCTGAGCTATACCTACAAGGTGCCGGTGGCCGAGCTGGTGGGCGACCGGCTCAAGATCTCGCTGCCCTTGGCGCTGATCGCGCTGGCGCTGTCCACGGCACTGGCGCTGCCCGCCGGGCTGATCGCGGCTGCGCGTCGCGGCAAGGCGACGGATGCGGCGGTCATGGGGGCGACGCAGCTTGGTATCGCCGTGCCGAACTTTTGGTTCGCCATGCTGCTGGTCTTGCTGCTTGCGGTGCGCTGGCGGCTGTTCCCGGCGGGGGGCTTTCCAGGCTGGTCCGACCCGCTCGCCGCGCTGCGCGCCCTGACCCTGCCCGCCGTCGCGCTGGCGCTGCCGCAGGCAGCGATCCTCGCGCGCGTTCTGCGCTCGGCCCTGATCGAGACGCTGGGGCAGGACTATATTCGCACCGCCCGCGCCAAGGGCCTGAGCCGTCAGGCCGCGCTCACCCGCCACGCGCTGCGCAATGCGCTGATCCCGGTGCTGACAATCCTCGGGATGCAGTTTTCCTTCCTGCTCGCAGGCGCGATCATCATTGAGAACGTCTTTTACCTGCCGGGCCTCGGGCGGCTGATCTTTCAGGCCATCACGCAGCGCGATCTGATCGTGGTCGAATCCGTCGTCATGCTGCTCGTGTTCGCCGTGATCGCGGTGACCTTCCTGACCGACCTCGCCTATGCCGCCGTGGACCCGCGGCTGAGGAGACCGGCATGAGGCCCGCGCTTGTGCTTGGTGCGGTGCTCTCCGCAATTGCATTGGTCGCGGCGCTCATCTCGCTGGTCTGGACACCCTATGACGTGACCGCTCTGCAGATCGGCGCGCGGCTGCAACCGCCCTCACCCGCGCATTGGATGGGCACCGATCATTTCGGGCGCGATATCCTGTCGATGATCATGGCGGGGGCGCGCACCTCGCTCGCGGTGGCGCTGGTGGCGGTCGGGATCGGCATGGGGCTTGGCGTGCCGCTTGGCCTTGCCGCCGCCGCGCATCGGAGGCGCTGGCTCGATGAGGCGATCATGCGCGGCAACGACCTGATCTTTGCCTTCCCCTCGCTCGTGATCGCCATTCTGATCACCGCCGTTTTCGGCCCCTCGGCGCTGAACGCGATCATCGCCATCGGCATCTTCAACATCCCCGTCTTCGCCCGCGTGGCGCGTGCAGGTGCGCTCAGCCTCTGGACGCTCGATTACATCCGCGCGGCACGGGTTGCGGGCAAGCATCGCACCCGCATCTCGGTCGAGCATATCCTGCCCAATATCGCGAACCTGTTGATCGTGCAGGGGACGATCCAGTTCAGCCTTGGCATTCTGGCCGAGGCGGGGCTGAGCTACGTGGGCCTTGGCGCGCAGCCGCCGACGCCCAGCTGGGGCCGGATGCTGGCCGAGGCGCAGACTATGGTGGTGATGGCACCGCATGTGGCGCTGTTTCCGGGCCTTGCGATTGTTGCCACCGTGCTGGGGCTGAACCTGCTGGGCGACGGGTTGCGTGATGCACTCGACCCAAGGCTGCGGGGGCGCGTCGCATGAGCCTCTTGTCGTTGGAAACCCTCTCGGTCCAGATCGGCCCCACCGCGATCCTGCGCGAGGTCTCGCTGTCGCTCGCGCCGGGTGAGATCGTCGGGCTGGTGGGCGAATCCGGTTCGGGCAAGTCGATGACCGCGCTGGCGATCATGGGCCTCTTGCCGCCGGGCGCGCAGGTGTCGGGCGCGGTGCGGCTGGAGGGGCGCGAGATCACCACCCTGCCCGAACGCGCCCTTTGCCGTCTGCGCGGCAACGAGGTCGGCATGATCTTCCAGGAACCGATGACCGCCCTCAACCCGCTGATGACCATCGGCGATCAGGTGGCCGAGACGCTGATGGTCCATCAGAGGATGCCGCGCGCCGAGGCGCTGGCGGTCGCGCGCGACCGGCTGGATCGCGTGGGCCTGACGGCGCCGCGTTTCCCGCTTGATCTCTATCCGCATGAGCTGTCGGGCGGCCAGCGTCAGCGCGTGGCCATCGCGCTCGCCATCGCGCTGCGCCCGCGCCTGCTGATCGCGGACGAGCCCACGACCGCGCTCGACGTTACCACCCAGGCCGAGGTGCTGAGCCTGCTGCATGATCTCGCGCGGTCTGAAGGCATGGCGCTTTTGCTTATCACTCATGACCTTGCCGTGGTCGCCGGCATGGCTGACAGGGTGGCGGTGATGCAGGCAGGCCGCGTGATTGAGACCGGCGCGACCGAGCGGCTCTTTCGTCGTCCCAAGGCGCGCTATACCGCCGATCTGCTAGCGGCCTCGACCCACCATCCCGCTGCTGCCCGCACGCCCAAGACCGGCGCGCCACTGCTGACCGTCAGCGCCGCCACCCGCAGCTATCGCCTGCCGCGCCCCAAGCCCTTCGCGCCGCACCCCGAGCTGCGCGCCGTCGATAACGTCAGCTTCACCCTTGGCGCGGGTGAATCGCTTGGGCTGGTGGGCGAGTCCGGTTGCGGCAAATCCACCCTGACCCGCGCGATCCTTGGGCTCGATCCGCTCGCGTCTGGCGCGATCACGCTTTCGGGCCACGCGGTCAGCCCCGAGATGCCCAGCCACGCCCGCGCCGATGTGCAGGTGGTGTTTCAGGACCCCTATGGTTCGTTCAACCCGCGCCAGCGGGTCGAGCGGCTGGTGGCAGAGCCCTTCCACCTGACCGGTCGCCCCGCCGACTGGCGCGAGCGCGTGGCCGAGGCGCTGCGCGAGGTGGGCCTTTCGCCCGACGACCGGGGCAAGTTCATCCACGAATTTTCAGGCGGGCAGCGCCAGCGCATCGCCATCGCCCGCGCGCTGATCACCCGCCCCAAGCTGATCGTGCTGGACGAAGCAGTCTCGGCCCTCGACGTTCGGGTGCGGGCGCAGGTGCTTGATCTGCTGGCGGGGCTGCAACGCAGCCACGATCTGGCCTATCTGTTCATCTCGCATGACCTGTCGGTGGTGCGCGCGGTCACGACCCGCTGCCTTGTGATGCAGGCGGGCAGGATCGTCGAGCAGGGCCTGACCGAGGCGCTCTTTACCGCCCCGCAACACGCCTACACCGCGCGGCTTCTGGCAGCCGCGCCGCAAATTCCGCAAGCATGGACGGAGGAGAGACATGCAACCGCTCTGGTTTGACCCGGCCGAGATCCTGATTGGCGGTCGGTGGCTGCCCACCGCCGAACACCTGCCGGTCGAGAACCCCTCGACCGGGGAGACCATCGCCGAGATCGCGCGCGGCACGCCCGCTGATATCGACGCGGCCGTCGCGGCGGCACAAGGCGCGCTTGCGGGCGACTGGGGCGCGCTGACCGCGGCTGCACGCGGGCGCGTCCTCATGCGCATGTCCGGGCTGGTGCTGGAGCATGCCGAGGCGCTGGCGCAGGCCGAGGCGCTCGACGTTGGCAAGCCGCTGAAACAGGCGCGCGCCGATGTGGTGGCGTTGGCGCGGTATCTGGAGTTCTACGGCGGCGCGGCGGACAAGGTGATGGGCGAAACCATCCCCTATCTGAACGGCTACACCGCCTACACGCTGCGTGAACCGCATGGCGTGACGGCGCATATCGTGCCCTGGAACTACCCGATGCAGATCGTTGGCCGCTCGGTCGGGGCGGCACTGGCGATGGGCAATGCCGCCGTGCTGAAACCCGCCGAGGAAGCCTCGCTGACCGCGCTCGCCTTCGGGCGGATCGCCTGCGCGGCGGGCCTGCCCGCGGGTGCGCTGAATATCGTGACGGGTCTGGGCGAGGAAGCGGGGGCGGCGCTGTCCTTGCACCCCGGCATCAACCACCTCAGCTTTACCGGCTCGGTCGCCGTTGGGCAGATGATCCAGGCGGCAACGGCGGCGAATGTCGTGCCGGTGACGCTGGAACTGGGCGGCAAGTCGCCCCAACTGGTGTTTGCGGATGCAGACCTCGACCGGGCGCTGCCTTTCCTCGTCAACGCAGGTATTCAGAACGCGGGCCAGACCTGTTCTGCCGCCTCGCGCATCCTAGTCGAGCGCAGCCGCTATGACGAGGTCGTCACCCGCATGGCCGAGGCCTACCGCTCCCTGCGCGTGGGGCCTGCACTGGCCGATCTCGACCTCGGGCCGCTGATCTCGGGGCGGCAAAAGCAGATCGTCGAAGGCTATCTGGCGCTGGCCGCCGATCTCGAGATTGCGGCGCGCGGGCAGGTCGTGGCCGATGCGCCTGCGGGAGGGCATTACTTCGCCCCCACCCTGATCGCGGGCGGGCATGGCGCGCATCGCCTCGCACAAGAGGAAATCTTCGGCCCCGCGCAGCTTGTCATCCCCTTCGAGGGCGAAGATGAAGCGACCGCTATCGCCAATGGCACCGATTACGGGCTGGTCGCTTCGGTTTGGTCTGAAAGCGGGCCGCGCGCGATGCGCATGGCCAAGCGCTTGCGGGCCGGGCAGGTTTTCCTGAACAATTACGGCGCGGGCGGCGGGGTCGAGCTGCCCTTCGGCGGCACCGGCAAATCCGGCCATGGTCGCGAAAAGGGGTTCGAGGCGCTTTACGGCTTCTCGGCGCTAAAGACAGTCGCGGCGTGGCACGGCTGAGGGAGGATGACATGAGACTGCAAGGCAAAACGGCGATCGTGACCGGGGCGGCCTCGGGGTTCGGGGCGGGCATCGCGCGGCGCTTCGTGGCCGAGGGCGCGCAGGTAATGGTCGCGGACCTGAACGCCGAGGCCGCAGCGACCTTCGCCGCAGAGATCGGCGCGATCCCCTGCGCCGTCGATGTGAGCCGGGGCGGGTCCGTCGCCGCGATGACCGAGGCCGCGATGCAAGCCTGGGGGCGGATCGACATTCTGGTCAATAACGCGGGCACCACCCACCTGCCCGCCTTTATGGAGGATGTCTCGGAGGCCGATTTTGACCGGGTTTTTGCGGTCAACGGCAAGTCGGTCTATCTGACCGCGCGCAGCATCGTGCCGCATATGAAGGCGGCCGGGTGCGGGGCGATCCTGAACGTGGCCTCGACGGCGGGCGTCTCGCCGCGCCCCCGGCTGAACTGGTATAATGCCTCGAAGGGCTGGATGATCACCGCGACCCGCGCCATGGCCGTCGAGCTTGCCCCCTTTGGCGTGCGCGTCAACGCGATCAACCCGGTGGCGGGGGAAACGCCGCTGTTGAAGAGCTTCATGGGCGAAGACACCCCCGAGGTGCGCGCGAAGTTTCTGGCCACAATCCCGATCGGGCGCTTCTCGACCCCCGAGGACATGGCGAACGCGGCGCTCTTCCTGTGCTCGGACGAAGCGTCGATGATCACCGGCGTCGCGATGGAAGTGGACGGCGGACGCTGCATCTGAGGGAGTAAACGCGATGAGACCGGGGCCAAGAAATCTGATCACCGATGTCGCGGGGCTGGGCGTGGGCAATGCGCAGGACGAGCGGCTGCGCTCCGGCTGCACCGTGCTGGTGGGCGAGCGCCCGTTCGTCGCGGCGGTGCATGTGATGGGCGGCGCGCCCGGCACGCGCGAGACCGACCTGCTGGCCCCCGACAAGCTGGTGCAAGAGGTGGACGCGCTGGTGCTGTCGGGCGGGTCGGCCTTCGGGCTCGATGCGGCATCGGGCGTGACCGAGGGGCTGCGGGCGGTGGGGCGCGGCTTTGCCGTGGGCGACATGCGCGTGCCCATCGTGCCCGGCGCGATCCTCTTCGATCTGCTCAATTGCGGCGACAAGGGGTGGGCCGCCAATCCCTACGCACCCCTTGGCCGTGCGGCGCTGGAGGCCAGCAGTTCTGATTTCGAGATCGGCACGGCGGGCGCGGGTTACGGCGCGATGACCGGGAACCTGAAAGGCGGGCTCGGCTCGGCCTCGGCGGTGCTGGAAAACGGCATCACCGTCGGCGCGCTGGTGGCGGTCAACGCACTTGGGCAGGCGACCGTCGGCGATCAGCCGCAATTCTGGGCCGCGCCTTGGGAACTGGAGGGCGAATTCGGCGGGCTTGGCGTCGCGGCTACCTACCCTGCGGCGGATGAACCCGCTCCGATGAAACGGATGGGCGAGGCCACCACCATCGCCATCGTCGCGACCGACGCGATCCTGACACAGGCGCAGGCGCAGCGCATGGCGGTGGCCGCGCATGACGGGATGGCGCGGGCGCTTGTGCCCTCGCACACGCCTTTCGATGGCGATCTGGTCTTTGCGGCGGCAACCGGTGCGCGCGCCCTGCCCGATCCGATGGCCGACCCCTTCGTTCTGGGCCATGCGGCGGCCAGCTGCCTTGCCCGCGCCATCGCCCGCGCCATTCATGCAGCAACCCCCATGCCCGGCGATCTGCAACCCTGCTGGTCGGCGCGATTCCGCACCTGACCTGCCAGTTTGGCAAGCGCACCGCCCTGTTCGGCAAGCGCGGCGGCCCTATCTGACCATTCGGAAGGATGGACAAGGCCCCTCTGCGCGTGCTTCCCTCACTCCATGCCCAAATTCCGGGAGGATGACCCATGCTCGATACCAACACCGATCTCAAATCCCTGCTCAAGGACCCCTCGCTGCTCGTCACCAAGGCCTATGTCGCTGGCGAGTGGATCGACGCCGATGACGGCGCGACCTTCGCGGTGACCAACCCCGCCCGCGGCGACGTGATCTGCACCGTGCCCGACCTGTCGCGCGCCGAGACCGCCCGCGCCATCGCCGCCGCGCAGGTCGCGATGAAGGACTGGGCCGCGCGCACCGGCAAAGAGCGCGCCGCGATCATGCGCAAGTGGTTCGACCTGATGATGGCGAATCAGGAAGACCTCGCGCTGATCCTGACCGCCGAGATGGGCAAGCCCCTGCCCGAAGCCCGCGGCGAGATCGCCTATGGCGCCTCGTTCATCGAATGGTTCGGCGAAGAGGCCAAGCGCATCTACGGCGAAACGATCCCCGGCCACATGCGCGACAAGCGCATCCAGGTGATCAAGCAGCCGATCGGCGTTGTGGGCTCGATCACGCCGTGGAACTTCCCCAACGCCATGATCGCGCGCAAGGCTGGCCCGGCGATCGCCGTGGGCTGCGGCTTTGTCTGCCGCCCGGCCTCGGAAACCCCGCTCTCGGCGCTGGCGATGGCGGTTCTGGGCGAACGCGCGGGCCTGCCCAAGGGTATCCTGTCGGTCGTGACCTCGTCGCGCGCCTCGGACATCGGCAAGGAGTTCTGCGAGAACCACGCCGTGCGCAAGCTGACCTTCACCGGCTCGACCGAAGTGGGCCGCATCCTGCTGCGTCAGGCCGCCGATCAGGTCATGAAATGCTCGATGGAACTGGGCGGCAACGCGCCCTTCATCGTGTTCGACGACGCCGATCTGGATGCGGCTGTCGAGGGCGCGATGATGTCCAAGTTCCGCAACAACGGCCAGACCTGCGTCTGCGCCAATCGCATCTACGTGCAGGCCGGCGTCTATGATGCCTTCGCCGAAAAGCTGGCCGCCGCAGTGCGCAAGCTGAACGTGGGCGACGGGCTAAACGATGGTATCACCACCGGCCCGCTGATCTCGGACAAGGCCGTGGCCAAGGTCGAGGAACACATCGCCGACGTGCTCAAGGGCGGCGGCAAGGTCGTGACCGGCGGCGCGCGCCACGCGCTTGGCGGCACCTTCTTCGAACCGACCGTTGTCACCGGCGTCACGCAGGAGATGAAGGTCGCGACCGAGGAAACCTTTGGCCCCGTCGCGCCGCTGTTCCGCTTCGAGACCGAGGAAGAGGTGGTCGAGAAAGCCAATGCCACGATCTTCGGCCTGGCGTCCTATTTCTACGCCCGCGACATCGGCCGCATCACCCGCGTGCAGGAAGGCCTCGAATACGGGATCGTCGGCGTCAACACCGGCATCATCTCGACCGAGGTCGCGCCCTTCGGCGGCGTCAAGCAGTCGGGTCTGGGCCGCGAAGGCTCGCACCACGGCTGCGAGGATTACCTCGAGATGAAATACATCTGCCTGTCGATCTGACGACCGGCACAGCGATGAAAGGCGGCCTTCGGGCCGCCTTTTTTCTTGGCCAGCGCGCAAAGAAAAAGGCCGCCCGAGGGGCGGCCCTTGTGTTCGGTGTGGCGAGGATCAGTTGTCCTCGTCATCCTCGTCATCATCGCCATGCGGCAGGTTGAAGAAGCTGTCCGCATCCGAGAAATCCTTGGGCTCGGCCTTCTCTTCATCGCCACCGCCCAGGGTGAAGTTCTCAAGCCCCGCGATCGCGGTCGGCAGGCGCGGCTCGGTCGCCATGCCAAGCGACTGCTCGGTCGAGACCAGCTTGCGGCGCTCGTCATCGCTCATCACGCCTTCGGCGGCGCGCTTCTTGGCGGCTTTCTGCACCTCGGAATCCAGCTCCGACTGGCGGCACAGTCCAAGCGCGACCGGGTCGATGGCGGTCATGTTCTGGATGTTCCAGTGCGTGCGCTCGCGGATCGAGGCGATGGTCGGCTTGGTGGTGCCCACCAGGCGCGCGATCTGCGCATCGGCGAGTTCGGGGTGGAACTTGACCAGCCACAGGATCGCGTTCGGGCGGTCCTGACGCTTGGACAGCGGGGTGTAGCGCGGGCCGCGGCGCTTGTCTTCGCCCACGGCGGCGGCGTTGAACTTGAGGCGCAGCTTGTAGCCCGCGTCAGCCTCACCCTTGTCGATCTCTTTCTGGTCGAGCTGGTTCGAGGCGATCGGGTCGAAGCCTTTCACACCGGCCGCCACGTCGCCATCGGCGATGCCCTGCACCTCAAGCTCGTGCATGCCGCAGAAATCCGCGATCTGCTTGAAGGTCAGCGTCGTATTGTCCACCAGCCACACGGCGGTTGCCTTGGACATCAGGGGCTTGTTCGTCATCGGAGCCATCCTTTACAAATCTCTCCCGTGCCGAGAAACCGGCTGCGGCCTAGGTTTTTCCCGGCCGCGGTCCATTTCTGGTGGGGAATTGAGCCGTATATAGTGCCGAAAACGTCCGGAGAAAAGAGAAAATGCAGGGTTTCGCGCTGGCCTGCCTGATGCTGTGGCCCCTGACCGCATGGGCCGAGGGCGAACGGGCAGGCGATTTCGACTATTACGTGCTCTCGCTGTCCTGGGCGCCGGGCTGGTGCGCGACCGACGGCGCGGGCCGCGATGCCGCGCAATGCGATCCGGCGAATGACGCGACCTTCGTGCTGCACGGGCTCTGGCCGCAATATGAAACTGGCTGGCCCAGCTATTGCCGCACCAGTGCCCGCGATCCCTCGCGCGCGCAATCGGCAGCGATGGAGGATGTGATGGGCTCGGATGGGGCGGCCTGGTATCAGTGGAAAAAACACGGCCGCTGCGCGGGGTTAAGCGCCGAGGAATACTACGCCACCGCCCGCGCGGCCTATGAGAGCGTGACGATCCCCGAGGTCTTCTCGCGCCTCAACCGCGACATCCGCCTGCCCGCTACCGTGGTCGAAGAAGCCTTCCTTGAGGCCAACCCCAGGCTGACCCGCGACCAGATCACCATCACCTGCAAGTCCGGGCGGCTTCAAGAGGCGCGGGTCTGCCTGACCAAAGGCCTGGAGCCCCGCAGATGCGGCACGGATACGATCCGCGACTGCACCATGCGGGACGCGCTGATGGAGGCGGTGCGTTAACGCACCTTCAGCACGATCTTGCCGATATGAGCGTTGCTTTCCATGCGGGCATGGGCGGCAGCCGCCTCGGCCAGCGGGAATTCGCTGTCATGGATCACCCGCAGCTTGCCCGCGTCAATCATCGGCCAGACCCGCCCGCGCAGCTGCGCCGCGATCTCGGCCTTGGCGGCGTCGGATTGCGGGCGCAGGGTCGAGCCGGTGATCGTCAGCCGACGCAGCATCACCTGGGCAAAGTTGATCTCGGCCTTGGGACTTTCAAGGAAGGCGATGAAGACTATCCGCCCGTCATCCGCCATCGCCTTGATATTGCGCGCGATATAGCTTCCGCCGACCATGTCGAGGATCAGGTCGGCCCCACCCTCGGCGCGCAGAACCTCGACGAAATCCTGCTCACGGTAGTTGATCGCGGTGGCGCCCAGATCGGCGCAGGCGGCGCATTTCTCGGCCGAGCCGGCGGTGGCGAAGACTCGCGCGCCAAGCGCCGAGGCAATCTGGATCGCCGTCGTGCCGATACCGGACGAGCCGCCATGCACCAAGAACCGCTCGCCCGCCTTCAGCCCGCCGCGCATGACGATGTTGGACCAGACGGTGAAGCAGGTTTCGGGCAGGCAGGCGGCGTCGCGCAGGCTGACGCCCATGGGCACCGGCAGGGCATGGACAGCAGGCGTCACGACATATTCGGCATAGCCGCCGCCGGGTAGCAGCGCACAGACCGGATCGCCCACTTGCCAGCCCGCGACGTCGGGTCCAAGGGCCGCCACGCGCCCAGAACACTCCAGCCCCGGCAGGTCCGACGCACCGGGCGGCGCCTTGTAGGCGCCCGCGCGCTGCAAGGCATCGGGGCGGTTCACCCCGGCATAGGACACCTCGATCAGGATCTCGCCCGGCCCCGGCATCGGCACGGCGCGCGTCGTGGTCTTGAGCACCTCGGGGCCGCCCGGAGCGGTGATCTCGACCGCCGTCATCATCTGCGCCAGAGTCATTTATCGCCTCCCGTCCGGCCTGGCAGATCCGGCGCCGTGGGCGCCCTCAGCGCCCCCAGAAAATCCTTCACCAGGGGCAGGCCCATGACCTTGCCCTTGACCTTCTCGAACTGCATCACGTTCTCGATCCGGTGATCGAGGAATTCGCGCGTCTCACGGTGATCCTCGCTCTCGTCGCCCAGCCAGAACAGCACCGTCGCCGAATAGACGCCCGAGAGCGTCAGGCGCTTGGTGTACCAGTTGAAATCCTCGCTCGAGTCGCCAAGCGCGCGCCAGATCCGGTCCGAGGTTTCCCAGATCAGCTTGCTGCCCGTCGCGGCATGTTGCGGCAGCGCGAAGAGTGCCGCGCCCCGGCGCACCATCTCGCGGTCGGCCACCTCAAGACGCATCTGCACCGCGGCGGCGATCTTGTCGCGGAACTTGAACCCGGTGAAATCTCCGGCGGCAATCGCGGCCTCCATCGCGCGGTCCCCCGCCCGGTGATAGGCCACCGCCAGATCGACCGCGCCACGCGGGCAGACCACGCGCGCCAACCCCGGATCGACGCCCAGATCGGCCACCGCAGCCTTGAACGCGGGCTCCGACCAGCCATCGAAGGGCACGTGCGGCTCGATCGCGGCAAGCAGTTCGGCCTGTAGCCGGTCCACGTCCAAATGGTCGTTTTTCATGGAGTTTTTCCTTCCGCGCGGGCAGTAGACAAAGCGGGGCTTCCCTGCTATATGGCCGCTTCCTGCACTCTGATGCAACTCTAACTTAGGAAGGTGGTGACACCACATGCAGGTCAGCGTTCGCGACAACAACGTCGAACAGGCGCTTCGTGCTCTGAAGAAAAAACTTCAGCGCGAGGGGGTTTTCCGTGAAATGAAGCTCAAGCAACATTTCGAGAAGCCTTCGGTCAAGAAAGCGCGCGAGAAAGCTGAAGCCGTCCGTCGTGCCCGTAAACTGGCACGGAAGAAGGCCCAGCGCGAAGGCGCTCTCTAAGCACCTGAAAATGCTGGCGGTTTATCCGCAACAATCAACCCCCATGGCCCCGCCATCGGGGGTTTTTTGGTGCTCACGCGGTCGTGAATTGCGCTTATGCCGCGCCCGCACACAGGCTCTCGCATCATGCCCGATTTCGGCCCTGTCTTTCACCATCTAGGACTGATTCTGCTGGCGCTCGGGGTCACCATGCTTGCCCCCGCTGCGCTGGATTTGTCGCTAGCGGATCCGAACTGGGCGCAAGTATTCGAGGCCGCAATCATAACGATTCTCTTTGGTGCGCTGCTGGCGCTGGCCTCCCGGGTGGACCGCGGCAAGGGCCTGTCGCTGCGCCAGGCCTATCTGCTCACCGCTGCGATCTGGGTGATCGTGCCCGCGTTCGGCGCGTTGCCCTTTATTCTGGGCAAACCCGACGTCAGCTATACCGATGCCTATTTCGAGGCAGTCTCGGGGATCACCACCACCGGCTACACCGTGTTCCTCAAGCTTGAGGAGCTGCCGAAATCGGTCGTCCTGTGGCGCGGGATGCTGAACTGGATGGGCGGGCTGGGGATCGCCTTCGTGGCGATGATCTTCCTGCCGGTGATGCGCATCGGCGGGATGCGCTACTTCCAGACCGAGGGGTTCGACACGCTGGGCAAGGTGCTGCCGCGCGCCCGCGATATTGCGATCTCGCTGCTACAGATATACTCGGGCCTGACGCTTCTGTGCGCGCTGATCTTCCTGCTGTGCGGGATGCCGGCGCTTGATGCGGTGATCCATGCCATGGCCGCCATCGCCACGGGTGGCTTTGGCACATATGACGCGAATTTCGCAATCTGGTCGCCCGCCGCGCAATATGCAGGGCTTGTCTTCATGCTTCTGGGCGCGATGCCCTATATCCGTTTCTTCCAACTGGTGCAGGGGCAAGCCAAGCCGCTCTGGCGCGACTCGCAGGTCCGCGCCTTCCTGCGCTGGTTTGCCTATTTTTGCGTGATGATGTCGGCCTACCGCGCGATCCGCGAGGATATCGCCTTCGAGCAGGTTTTTCGTGAAACCGCGTTCAACTTTGCCTCGGTGCTGACCGGCACCGGTTTCGGCGTTTCCGGGATCGAGGCTTGGGGGCCCTTCGCGCTGGTGCTGGCCTTCCTGCTGGGGCTGGCGGGTGGCTGCACCGGGTCCAGCTCGGGCGCGCTGTCGGTGTTCCGGGTGCAGGTGGTTTTCGCCGCGATCGGCACCAGCATTCGTCAGCTGCACTCACCCCACCGGGTGATCCAGCCACATTACGACGGCAAGGCGCTGGACGAGACAACGCTTTACCCACTGATGCTGCATGTCACCGGTTATATCCTGACGCTCGGCGTGCTCTCGGTCGCGATGTCGATGGCCGGTGTCGATCTGACCTCGGCGCTGTTCGCGATCTGGGGCTGCATCGGAAATATCGGTTTCGGCATCGGGCCGATGGTTACGCGCACCGGAACCATGGTCGATTTCAACGACACGGCGACCTGGCTGATGACGCTGGCGATGCTGCTGGGGCGGCTTGGGCTGCTTGCGATCCTGGTGCTGGCCCTGCCGCGCTTCTGGCGCGACTAGACCGGCAGCGCGGTTGTCTTGAACACGGTGCGCAGCGCAAAGCTCGACTGCATCCCCTGCACACCCGGCAACCGTGCGAGCTTGGCGCGGTGGATGCGCGCGAAATCCTCGGTATCCTCGGCCACGACCTTCAGCAGATAATCGGCCGAACCCGCCATCAGGTGGCACTCCAGCACATCGGGGATCTTCTTGACCTCGCGCTCGAAGGCCTCGAGCACCTCATCGGCCTGCCCAGATAGGGTGATCTCGACAAAGACCGTGGTCGGGCGCCCGAGCTTGCGGGTATCAAGCAGCGCCACATAGTCGCGAATATAGCCCTCTTCCTCCAGCCGCTGCACCCGGCGATGGCAGGCCGAGGCCGAGAGGTTCACCCGCTCGGACAGTTCCGCGTTAGAGATGCGGCCCTGCTTTTGCAGCACGGTCAGGATTCGGCGATCTGTGGCGTCAAGCGTCATGATTGCGCAATTTTCTCCGGTCAAAATCAGGATACCCAGAAGATATCGCCTCAAACCACCCGGAATCGCAACAGGAATTCAACACAATTGCGGCAAAAAGCGCGCAGGATCGTCCACATGCAGATCTCAGGATCCAGGGAGGATACCAAATGAAAATCGGATGCGTGCGCGAAATCAAGCCGCAGGAATTCCGCGTCGGCATGACGCCGGGCGCGGCCACCGAGGCTGTTGCGAACGGCCATGAAGTGCTGATCGAGGCGGGCGCGGGCATGGGCTCGGGCTTTGCCGATGCCGACTATATCGAGGCAGGCGCCAAGATCCTGCCCGACGCTGCGGCCGTCTTTGCCGAGGCCGACATGATCGTGAAGGTCAAGGAGCCCCAAGCCGTCGAGCGCGCAATGCTGCGCCCCGGCCAGATCCTGTTCACCTACCTGCACCTGGCCCCCGATCCGGAGCAAACCAAGGACCTGATCAAGTCGGGCGCCACCTGCATCGCCTATGAAACCGTGACCGACCGCAACGGCGGCCTGCCGCTGCTGGCGCCGATGTCCGAGGTCGCGGGCAAGCTGGCCCCGCAGGTCGGCGCCTACACGCTGCAAAAGGCCAATGGCGGCCGCGGCGTGCTGATGGGCGGCGTTCCGGGCGTGGCCCCGGCCAAAGTCGTCGTGATCGGCGGCGGCGTGGTGGGCACTCATGCGGCCCGAGTGGCTGCCGGGATGGGCGCCGATGTCACCGTTCTTGACCGCTCGCTGCCGCGCCTGCGCCAGCTTGACGACATGTTCGGCAAGACCTTCCGCACCGCCTATTCGAGCCGCGCCACCACGGCCGAGCTTGTCTCGCAGGCCGACATGGTCATCGGCGCCGTGCTGATCCCGGGCGCCGCGGCGCCCAAGCTGGTGACGCGCGACATGCTCAAGACCATGAAGCCCGGCGCAGTCATCGTCGATGTCGCGATCGACCAGGGCGGCTGCTGCGAGACCTCGCGCGCCACCACCCACCAGGATCCGATCTACGAGGTCGATGGCGTGATGCATTACTGCGTGGCGAACATGCCGGGCGCGGTTGCCCGCACCTCGACGCTGGCGCTTGGCAACGCGACGCTGCCCTTCATGCTGGCGCTGGCCAACAAGGGCTGGAAGCAGGCCTGCTACGAAGACCCGCACCTGCTGGCCGGTCTGAACGTGCACGCGGGCCACATCACCTGCCCGCCGGTGGGCGAGGCGCTCGGGATGCCGTTCATCACGGCGCACGAGGCCCTGTCAATCTAAGCAAAAGGCCCGGTCAAACGACCGGGCCTTTTCATTCCAGCGATCCACGCGACTTACTTTTGCAGCGCGTCGCGGATTTGCAGCAGAACCTCCAGCTCGGTCGGGCCTGCGGGCGCGGCGGGCGCGGGTTCCTCGGGCGGGTTGGCCGCGTCCTTGATGCGGTTGACCGCCTTGACCAGCAGGAACACCACGAAGGCGATGATCAGGAAGTTGATGACCGCCGTGATGAAGGCGCCATAGGCGAAGACCGGCGCACCGGCATCGCGCGCGGCGGCCAGCGAGGCGAACTCACCTTCGCCCAGGTTCACGAAGAGGTTGGAGAAGTCGATCCCGCCGGTGACCACCCCGATGATCGGGTTGATCAGGTCCGAGACCAGCGAGGTCACGATCGCGGTAAAAGCCGCGCCGATGATGATACCAACGGCCATGTCCATGACATTGCCCTTGGCGATGAAATTCTTGAACTCTTTGATCATTTCTTGCCCCTGAACAGTGCCGCGTCGTTTGGTCGCGACCCGTAAGGGGTAGCATGATTCCAATCCGACTGCATCTTTACCGTAGGGGGAATTTCGCGCCTCGCATCCCCGCGTCAGGAGGTTTTCATGTTCGACCTTGCCCGCCATCCCGTCACGCAACGCTGGCCCGCAACCGATCCAACGGCGATCCAGCTGTATTCGCGCCCCACCCCGAACGGGGTCAAAGTGTCGATCATGCTAGAGGAACTCGGGTCGCCCTATGAGGCGCATCACATCCGCTTCGAGGAGCGCGAGCAATTCTCGCCCGAGTTTTCCGCGCTCAACCCGAACAACAAGATCCCCGCGATCATCGACCCGAACGGCCCCGGCGCGCAGCCCCTGACCCTGACCGAGAGCGGCGCGATCCTGATCTACCTCGCCGAGAAGACCGGGCGCCTCATGCCCGCGCAGGACCGCTATCCGATCCTGCAATGGCTGATGTTCCAGGTCAGCTTCGTCGGCCCGATGTTTGGCCAGCTGGCCTACTATCACACCGGCGCCGGACGCGAGATCGAAGACCCGCGCGCCAAGGAACGCTTCCGCGCCGAGGTCGAGCGCGAACTCAAGCTGCTGGATGCCGCGCTTGAGGGGAAAGACTGGATCGCCGGGGAATACTCGATCGCCGATATTGCCATTGCACCCTGGCTGCGCGCACTGCGCGACGGCTACAAGGCGGCGGATATCGCGGGATGGGATCAGCTGCGCAATGTGCCCGGCTATCTCGACCGGTTCCTGGCCCGCCCGGCAGTACAGCGCGGGCTGAACACGCCCCGGCGCGACTAACGATCAGCCGGGCATCGCCTGACGCAGCCGGCCACGGGCCTGAGCCATCCGGGCCCGGGCGCGGTCACGCTCATCGGCATGGAAGGCGCGCTCCAGCGGCAGGGTTTCCTCAAGCGAGGCCAGATCGTCGCGCAATGCGGCAAGGGCAGATTGCAGCGTCTCGGCCTCGGTCGCCCCTGCCTGCTCCTGCAAGGCAGCGCATTCGCCCAAAAGCGTCCGCAGGGCGGCCACACGCCCCATGACCATGGCCTCGGCCGCCGCGCAACGCGCCATGTCACCGGCCGCGCGTGACAGCTCTTCCACCGCTGCGTCGATTGTATCCTCGGGCAGCGCGAAGGCCTGCCCCACGCCAATCCAGTTCACCTCACCCGTCATCGTTCCCCCGCAGATCGCTTCTGCGGGCAGGCTCTCAGATCAAAGTGAACAAGTGGTGAACGGTAGCCCGATCAGGCGGGTTGGCGCAGAATCTTGCACATGGGCTCGAACATCTCGGCATTGGCCGCGATGACCGAGCCGCTTTCGAAGATGTCGCGCCCCTCGCGCACCGGGCCGATGAAACCGCCGGCTTCCTTCACGAGGATCAGGCCCGCAGCCATATCCCACGGGTTGATGCCGCGCTCCCAATAGCCTTCGTAGCGGCCCGCGGCCACATAGGCGAGGTCAAGCGCCGCCGAACCGAAGCGACGCACACCGGCGCAGACCGGCATCAGGCGCGCAAGGTCTTGCAGCGTCGCGGGCAGGGTCGATTTACCGCCGAAGGGCACACCAGTCGCAAAGATCGCCTCGATCATGTTGCGGCGGCCCGAGACGCGCAGGCGGGTCTCGTTCATAAAGGCGCCAAGGCCCTTCTCGGCGTAATAAAGCTCATCCTTGGCCGCGTCGAAGATCACCCCGGCGACAACCTCGCCCTTGTGCTCAAGCGCGATCGAGACCGCCCAATGCGGCAGGCCGTGCAGGAAGTTGGTGGTGCCATCGAGCGGATCGACGATCCAGCGGCGGGTCGGGTCTTCGCCGGCGTCCTCGCCGGTTTCCTCACCCAGCCAGCCATAGGACGGGCGGGCGCCGCGCAGCTCTTCCTTGATGATGCGCTCGGCCTCGCGGTCGGCTTTCGACACGAAATCCCCCGGACCCTTGGACGAGACCTGAAGGTTCTCGACTTCGCGGAAGTCCTTGACCAGCGAGCGGCCAGCCTTGCGGGCTGCCTTGATCATCAGGTTGAGGTTTGCGCTGCCTTGCATCGGGGGGCTCCTTTGGCTCAAGGGCTCGCCATACACAAGGCGCGCCGAGATTCCAAGGGGTCAGCTGCCGGTGATGAACTCGGATCGCTTGGGCAGAAGGATCGTCAGCACCCCCATCGCGGGCAGGACCGAGCAGATCAGGTAAACCGTGCGGATGCCGTAGTGGTCGGCCAGCACACCAAGCGCCGCCGCAGCGATCCCGCCCATGCCGAAGGCAAGCCCGAAGAAGATGCCCGCGACCATGCCCACCCTGCCCGGCAGCAGTTCCTGCGCGAAGACGACGATGGCCGAGAAGGCCGAGGCGAGGATCAAGCCGATCAGCACCGACAGCACCCCGGAGGCCACAAGCCCCACATGCGGCAGCGCCAGCGTGAAGGGCAGAACGCCCAGGATTGATATCCAGATCACGGTCATCGGGCCCCAGCGGTCGGCCACCGGCCCGCCCAGCACCGTCCCCGCCGCCACCGCGCCAAGGAACAAGAACAACATCAGCTGCGCCGTGCGGGTATCCACCGCGAAGGTCTCGATCAGGTAGAAGGTGTAATAAGAGCTAATTGAGGCCATGTAGATATTCTTGGTGAAGGTCAGGAAGGCCAGCACCGACAGCGCCACGACGACACGATTGCGCGGCAGCGGCAGGGTCTTGTCGCCCGCCCGGCGCACGCGGTTGCCCAAAACGCCGCCATACCAGCGGCTGACGCGCACCAGAACCGTGCCCGCGATCACCGCCAGAATGCCGAAGAGCGCAACCGACCCGCGCCCCAGCGGCAGTACGATGAAGGCCGCAAGCAAGGGCCCGATCGCCGTGCCGAAATTGCCGCCGACCTGAAACACCGATTGCGCCAGCCCAAAGCGCCCGCCCGAGGCCAGACGTGCCACGCGGCTGCTTTCGGGATGGAAGATGGCCGATCCGATGCCGATCAGCATCGCGCCCAAGATCAGCACCGGGTAGCTGGGCGCGAAGGCCAGCACCAGCACCCCGAAGAAGGTCGAGGCCGAGGCCACCGGCAGCGACCATGGCTGCGGGCGCGCATCGGTGAAAATCCCGATGGCGGGCTGCAACAGCGAGGCAGTGCCCTGGAAGGCCAGCGTCATCATCCCGATCTGCCAGTAATCGAGCGCGAAATCCGCCTTCAGCATGGGATAGATCGCCGACAGCATCGACTGCATCACATCGTTGAGCATGTGGCACAGGCTGATCGCGATCAGGATCGGGAAGACGGTCGCGCTGGCGGCGCGGGTCGGCTGCGGAATGGCGGTCATCGGAATGTCCCTCGGATTGCAACCGATGTAGGACGCACACGCCCCTTCGTCACGCACAGAATTGTGCGGATACATCAGGCCCGCTGGAGCTTGACCGGTTCGGTCCGCGCCAGACGCAGGAAATGCGCCATATAGGGTTCGGTCGCGTCTTCCTCGCGCGTGGCGGCGTAAAGGCGCTTGGTCAGGCCCTTCTCGGTCACCGGGCGGGTGATGTAGTCGGGCTGGTATTTTACCTCGCGCAGCACCCAGTCGGGCAGCACGGCCACCCCGCGCCCCGAGGCCACGAGCATCAGGATCACGGTCGTCAGTTCCACCTTGCGATGGGCTTTCGGCTCAACCCGTGCGGGGGTCAGCAATTGCGTGAACACGTCCGAGCGCGCGCGGTCCACCGGATAGGTGATCAGTGTCTGATCCGCGAAATCCTCGGCCACCACATAGGGCTTGGCGGCAAGCGGGCTGTTCGAGGCGGCGATGAAGGTGGGCGAGTAATCGAAAAGCGGGTTGAAGACGATGCCCTCGATCTTTTCCGGGTCGGAGGAGATCACCAGATCGACCTCTTCGCGCGCCAGCGCGGGCAGCGCGTTGAAGGCAAGGCCGGGGCGGATGTCGATGTCGATCTCGGGCCAGGCGCGGCGGAACTGCTCTAACACCGGGAAAAGCCAGTCGAAACAGGCGTGGCATTCGATGGCGATATGCAGCCGTCCGGCACGGCCCTTGCGCAGGGCGTCGAATTCCTGCTCGACCGCGTCGATCTCGGGCAGGATGCGTTCGGCAAGGCGCAAGAGCTTCATCCCCGCCGCCGACAGCCGCAGGGGCTTCGAGCGGCGCACGAACAGCTCGACCCCGGCCTGATCCTCAAGCCCCTTCACCTGATGCGACAGGGCCGACTGGGTGATGTGCAGAATATCCGCCGCGCGCGCGAGGCCGCCGGCATCGTGGATCGCCTTGATCGTCCGCAGGTGTCGAAACTCAAGATGCATCTTGTTGTGCGCCTCATAACCTTCTTGAGGATTATGAATTTGTCTCACATCCCAGAATCAGGCACAAGGGGCGCAACGAAAGGATACCATCATGACCACGCCGAAGATCAGCTTTGAGTTCTTCCCGCCGCAGACGCTGGATGCGTCGTTCCGCCTGTGGGAGACGGTGCAGATGCTGGCTCCGCTGCAACCGAACTTCGTGTCGGTCACCTATGGCGCGGGCGGCACCACCCGCAAGCTGACCCATGAGGCGGTCGGCACCATCCACAAGAACTACGGTCTGAACGTCGCCGCGCACCTGACCTGCGTTGACGCCACCAAGGCCGAGACGCTGGAGATCGTGAATTCCTACGCCGAGGCCGGCGTGACCGAGATCGTGGCGCTGCGTGGCGATCCGCCGAAGGGCTCGGCCGGTTTCGTGCCGCATCCCGAGGGTTTCGCGTCGTCGGTCGAGCTGATCGAGGCGCTGGCCGCTGATGGTCGCTTTGCCATCCGCTGTGGTGCCTACCCCGAGCCGCACCCGGAAGCCGCCGACACCTTCGCCGATGTGCGCTGGCTCAAGCGCAAGGTGGAAGCCGGAGCGACCTCGGCCATCACCCAGTTCTTCTTCGAGGCCGAAACCTTTTTCCGCTTCCGCGATGCCTGCGAGAAGGAAGGCATCAACGCCAAGATCATCCCGGGCATCCTGCCGATCCAGTCCTGGAAAGGCGCCAAGGGTTTCGCACAGCGCTGCGGCACCTCGATCCCGGCTTGGGTGGAAGAGGCTTTCGAGGCCGCGACCCGCGACGGGCGCGAGCAGCTGCTGGCCACCGCGCTCTGCACCGAGCTTTGCGACGACCTGATCCGTGGCGGCGTGGACGACCTGCATTTCTACACGCTGAACCGCCCGCAGCTGACCCGCGACGTGTGTCACGCGCTTGGCGTGGCCCCGGCAGCGGTGCTGGAAAACGTTGCCTGAACGGTCGTGACGTAACGGAACTTGCGCAAGGGGGCTTCGGCCCCCTTTTCGCTGTCCGCCCGCAGGTTACCCTGCGGCAAAGGGAGAACCACATGACCGATCCGCTGTTTGCCGAAGACCCCGCCGATTTCCTGTCGATCGAGGCGATCCGCGAGGTCTCGGGCCTCGAATACATGCGCAAGATGATGGCGGGCGAGGTGCCCACCACGACCTTCGCGCGCAGTGCAAACTACCGGATCAGCGCGGTCGAGAAAGGCCGCGTCGAGGTGACCGGCACGCCGCTTCTCCAGCATTCGAACGCTTTCGGCGGGGTGCATGGCGGCTGGTATGGGGTGATCATGGACACCTGCATGACCTGCGCCATCATCACCGGCCTGCCGCGCGGGCAGTATCAGACCACGCTCGAATACAAGGTCAACATGCTGCGCGCGATCCCCATCGGCGCCGAGATCGTCGGCATCGGAGAACTGATGCACATCGGTCGTTCAACCGGAGTCGCCCGGGGCGAGATCCGCGGCGTCGCTGACGGCAAGCTCTACGCCACCGGTTCGACCACCTGCTTCATCATGGGCGACCCGATCTGATCCGTCGGAGCGGCGGCGCAGGACCGAGGGCAACAGGATCGTGCGCCAGTTTCGCTGCGATCCGACGGCGCTTTCGTGGATACGCTCGGACGGGTCGCGGCCCACGACGCGCGGTGCACGGAACAGGAAGAACCGCCCCCAGCTGCGCCACGACCCGACTGACGGGGCCTGCGGATCGGTCGGGAATTCCTCTTGCCAGCCCGAGGGCAGCGTCAGGCCCAGCGCCTCGGCGCGCTCAAGCATCCACACGAGCGGGATATTGGCCAGCGGCCGCGCTGCCTCGAAGCCGTTAAGCTGCCCGCCGATATCGCCGTGGCTGCCACGGAACCAGACCTGCTCGATCCGGTCGGCGCCGCTTTCCTCGGTGCCCCAGATCAGGGGTTCCAGCACCGAGCGCGTCTCATCCAGCGCAAGCGCCTGGTAGCCGTGATTGACCGAGGGGCCGAGGTTGTGGTCGTGAAAGCGGTAGCGCGGTTCGCTCAGCACCCACAGGAACGGAACCTGTATCCCAAGCGCCATGACCGTGTCGAACACGCCAACCATCTCGATATGCGTGTCGGAGTGGCAGAACTTGCGCCGAAAGACGGGCGCGACGCGGGGCGGGGTGGCGGCTTCATAATACCGCCAGGCAAGATGGACGTTGCGCTCGGTCGCGTGATCGCTGCGCAGCAGGCCCACGCGGTCGATCAGCCCGGCCAGCGAACGCACGGCAAAGCCGCCGCGCGAATAGCCCAGCAGAAAGATCCGGTCGCCGGGCCGGTAGCGCATCGCAAGCCAGCCATAGGCGCGCAGGATCTGCCAGTTTACCCCCCACCCCAGCCAGACATCGCGCAACTCGCGCCACTCGCGCCATTGCAGGCCCTTGCCATAATAAAGCGACAGCCGCGGGTTCGAGCGGCGCAGGAAGCGGTAGAGAATGCCGACCGAGGTGATGCGCTCGGGGTTGAGCGTGCCCATCGTGCCATCAAGCAGGATCACGTGATCGACAGGCTCGCGCCCATGGGCCTGCGGCGTCGCCGCGGGCTCGGCTGTGCCACGGCGCCGGAACGCGGAAAAGATGTGCTCGATCACGCCCCGCATGAGCACACCGCTTTCCGACTGAGCACGCTTTCGGACATCCCACCGACCAAATTGAAAGGACCTTACCCTTTACTATAGGGCAAGGTCCATTGCAGGTCATTTACGATGTAGTGATTAGACTTAGCCGACCAGCGACAGGGCGGTTTCGATCTCACACTGACCAAAGCCGTTGAAGCGCGTGTTCGTGGCGGTGCTGTAGGCGCCCATCCCCCTGAAAACGAGGTAATCGCCCTCGGCCAGATCGCCGGGCAGCGGCAGCTCGCCCGGAAGCCGGTCGAGCGAGTCGCAGGTCGGCCCGAAGACGACGCGGCGGATCAGCGCGGCGGTGCGCGGGCGGCCATCGGGGGCGTGGACAGCTATGCGGTCGATATTGCCGATCTGCGGCATCTCCGTGAGGTTGCCGTAAACGCCGTCATTGAGGAAGACATGCGCCTCGTCGCGCAGCGCCTTGACGCGGGCGATCAGGCTGAAGGACTCGGCCACCATGCCACGGCCCGGCTCGCAAACCAGGATCGGGCGGTCGGCGCCGAAGGCCTCGGTCGCGACACGGTCGATCAGGGCGAAGATGTCTTCGAGCGCAGGGGACAGCGCCTGCTGGCGATGGCTGGGGAAGCCGCCGCCGACGTTCAGCCGGTGCGCCTTGACGCCCGCCTCGGCGCAGATCGTCGCGGCGGCGCGGATATAGGTGTCCCAGGCCATCGGATCGGTGCATTGCGTGCCGGGGTGGAACGTTAGCGAGGGGATGAAGCCCGCCGCCGCCGCACGGCGCAGCAGAAGCGCCGCGACATCGGCGGTTGCGCCGAACTTGGCGCCGAAGTTATAGGCTGCGCCCTCGACCGGCAGCTTGAAGCGCACCGAGATCTCGCAGCCCGCGGTCGGCACCATGGCGATCAGCTTGTCGAGTTCCGAGACGGAATCGACCGACCAGGTCTTGACCCCGGCGGCGACGGCATGGGCGATCTCGTCGCGGCCGCGCACCGGGTTGTGGTAATGCAGCGCCGCACTGGGTGCGAGGCGACGAACGAGGTCGATCTCCCATGGCGAGGCCACGTCGAAGCCCGTCACCCCCGCCGCGGCGAGGTTCTGGATCACCATCTCGTCGGGGTTCGATTTGACCGCATAGGTCACGACCCCCGGAAAACCCTTGATAAAGCGCCGGGCAGTCGCCTGCAGCGCGGCCGGTGCGAAAACCAACACCGGATGGTCCGGCCGCTTGAGCCGGATGACCTCGGCAGGATTTGCCCAGATCGTGTTCGTCAGTCCCATTGGTTTCTCCCTTACCCAATGAGCGGCCGCCTTCTTCTGCCCCTGATCGGGTCGGAGGGCGCCTACGCGTTTCAATCAAGCCCAGGAGGGTGCGTTCGATCCGCCCTCGTCCTGTTCCTTTTATGCTGCGGCAGATGCTGTACAATCTCACCGATCAAATGGGTATATTTGCCGGAAAATCTCGTTATAATGACGAAACTTTCGGTCATGTTTTCAGGTGCAGATGATGGATGAGCTGGATCAGGCGATTATCGGGCAGCTGTCCTCGGATGCGCGGATGTCGCTATCAACGCTGGCGCGGCGGTTGAAGGTGGCGCGCTCGACGGTGCAGGCGCGGCTGGAGCGACTGGAGACGAGCGGCGTGATCGCGGGCTATACCGTCAAGCTGGGCGAGGCCGCGCGGGCGGGACGTCTGCGCGCCAGCGCCCTGCTGGAGATCGAGCCCCGCGCCCAGGCCGCAATCCTGAGCCGCCTGAAATCCATCCCCGAGGTCGAGCGCGTCCTGACCACCTCTGGGCGGGTCGACCTGTTGCTGCAACTGGCGGTGAGTTCGACCCAGCAGCTGGACAAGGTGCTCGACGACATCGGGGCTATTCCGGGGGTGCAAGGCACCGAGAGCCTGATCCATCTGTCGACCAAGCTTGACCGCGCGGTCTGAGGGCACGGCCGGGGGCTTCGCGCCCCCGGACCCCCGCGGGGTATTTTCACCACATTGAAGGGGCGCCGGGCGCTTGGCCCATGCGGGAAAGGCTTTTCCTTGTCTGGCCTGCGCGCTAAAGAGCCTCAAGCCGAATGAGGACGTGACCGATGACGATGGAAAAGACCTTCGATGCGCGCGAGGCCGAGCCGCGGATCTATGCGAAATGGGAAGAGGCGGGGGCCTTCAAGGCGGGGGCCAATGCCTCGCGTGAGGAAACTTTCTGCATCATGATCCCGCCGCCGAACGTCACCGGTGCGCTGCATGTGGGCCATGCGTTCAACAACACCATCCAGGACATCCTGGTCCGCTGGCACCGGATGCGCGGCTATGACACGCTCTGGCAGCCCGGGCAGGACCACGCCGGTATCGCGACGCAGCTGATGGTCGAGCGCGAGCTGGCGAAATCGGGGCAGAAGCGCACCGATTTCAGCCGCGAGGAGTTTCTGGGCAAGGTCTGGGAATGGAAGGGCAAATACGGCCAGACGATCATCAACCAGCTCAAGCGGCTCGGGTCGTCCTGCGACTGGTCGCGCAACGCCTTCACCATGTCGGGCGCCCCGAACGCACCCGAGGGCGAAGAGGGCAATTTCCATGACGCGGTGATTAAGGTCTTCGTGGACATGTACAACAAGGGGCTCATCTACCGCGGCAAGCGGCTGGTGAACTGGGACCCCCATTTCGAGACCGCGATCTCGGACCTTGAGGTCGAGAACATCGAAGTTGCCGGTCACATGTGGCACTTCAAATACCCGCTCGCGGGTGGGGCGACCTATACCTATGTCGAGAAGGACGCCGAGGGGAACGTGCTCTTTACCGAAGAGCGCGACTATATCTCGATCGCCACGACCCGCCCCGAGACGATGCTGGGCGATGGCGCGGTGGCGGTGCATCCCTCGGACGCGCGTTATGCGCCGATCGTGGGGATGCTGTGCGAGATCCCCGTGGGTCCGAAGGAGCATCGCCGCCTGATCCCGATCATCACCGACGAATACCCCGATCCGACCTTCGGCTCGGGTGCGGTGAAGATCACCGGCGCGCATGACTTCAACGACTACCAGGTGGCCAAGCGCGCGGGCCTGCCGCTTTACCGGCTGATGGACACGCGCGGGCAGATGCGTGCGGATGGCGCGAGCTATGAGGACTGCGCGACCCGGGCGATGGAAATCTCGCGCGGGGCCACGTTCACCGAGGCAGAGGTCGATACGCTGAACCTGGTGCCCGAGGAGCTGCGCGGCCTTGACCGTTTCGAGGCCCGCAAGGCCGTGGTCGAGGCGATCACCCGCGAAGGTCTGGCCGTGATGGTGCCCGCCACCGATCCGCGCCTTGGCAAGGCGGCGGGTAAGCCGCCGGTTGACAGCGAGGAAGGCGGCGACGAGCGCGACGAGGAAACCAGCCTTGTGGCACTGGTCGAGGCCAAGCCGATCATGCAGCCCTTCGGCGACCGCTCGAAGGTGGTTATCGAGCCGATGCTGACCGACCAGTGGTATGTCGATGCCGAGAAGATCGTGGGCAAGGCACTGGACGCGGTGCGCAATGGCGATACGGTGATCCTGCCCGAGGCTGGCGAGAAGACCTATTACCACTGGCTGGAGAACATCGAGCCCTGGTGCATCTCGCGCCAGCTCTGGTGGGGGCACCAGATTCCAGTGTGGTATGGGCTCGACCTGTCGGCGCCGGGTTTCAAGGATGATGAGGGCGACGGCGCGCTCGATGAGGTGGAACTGGGCCGCCTGTTGCAGGAAGGCGGAATGCTTCACCGCAATGACGTCTACCACTGCGCCGCCGGTTTCGGCGACGTGGTCGAGATGTTCCGCGACGACATTGCCGACATTCCGACCCCGCTCAACCATGCGCGCATGATTGAGGTGGCCGACAAACAGGCCGCAATCGAGGCCCTGGCATCAAGCCTGGCGGATTACGCCGTAAGCCAGGACCCGACGCATCTGGTCTATCCGGTTTGGCGCGACCCGGACGTGCTCGACACCTGGTTCTCCTCGGGTCTTTGGCCGATCGGTACACTTGGCTGGCCGAACTGGGATCAGAGCACCTCGAAATACTTCCCGACCGATGTGCTGGTGACCGGTTTCGACATCCTGTTCTTCTGGGTCGCCCGGATGATGATGATGCAGCTGGCCGTGGTCGATCAGATCCCGTTCCACACCGTTTACTTGCATCAGCTTGTCCGCGACGAGAAGGGCAAGAAGATGTCGAAGACGGCGGGTAACGTGATCGACCCGCTCGAGATCATCGACGAATACGGCGCCGACGCGCTGCGCTTTACCAATACTGCGATGGCGGCGCTTGGTGGGGTGCTCAAGCTCTCGAAGGACCGAATCGCGGGTTATCGCAACTTTGGCACCAAGATCTGGAACGCGACCCGCTTTGCCGAGATGAACGGCGTCTTCGAAGGCCCGGCCCCGGCCGGCATCCCGCAGCCCACGCATACCGTGAACCGCTGGATCATCGGCGAAACCGCCAAGGTGCGCGAAACCGTCGATGCGGCCTTCGCGGCCTATCGCTTCAACGACGCGGCGCAGGCGCTTTACGGCTTTGTCTGGGGCAAGGTCTGCGACTGGTATGTCGAATTCGCGAAGCCGCTTTTTGACGGAGAGCAGGCCGAGGAAACTCGCGTGACCATGCGTTGGGTGCTTGAGCAGTGCTACACCATGCTGCACCCGATCATGCCCTTCATCACCGAAGAGCTGTGGGAGCTGACCGCGCCGGAAGGTGGCCGTGCCAAGATGCTGGTGCATGGCGACTGGCCGAGCTACGGCGCCGAGCTGGTCGATGCCGAGGCCGACCGCGAGATGAACTGGGTCATCGACCTGATCGACACGATCCGCTCGTCGCGCACGCAGATGGGCGTGCCGGTGGGCCTCAAGCTGCCGATGGTTCTGGCCGAGGCCGACGAGGCCGCCCGCGCCGCCATTGCCCGCAACGAGGCGCTGATCCTGCGTCTTGCGCGCGTCGACTCGGTAACCGAGACCGCGATCCCGAAGGGGGCGATCTCGATCCCGGTCGTGGGCGCGCTGTTCGGCCTGCCGCTGGAAGGCGTGATCGACATTCAGGCCGAGAAGGCGCGGCTCGAGAAATCGCTGGCCAAGCTGGAGAAAGAGGCTGGCGCGCTGCGGGGCCGCTTGGGCAATCCGAAGTTCATCGAGAACGCCTCGGAAGAGGTGATCGAGGAGGCCCGCGACAACCTTGCCGCCCGCGAGGAAGAGGCCGCCAAGGTCGCCGCCGCAGTCAAGCGCCTGGCGGAGCTTGGCTGATGGCAAGCTGGCTTGAGCGTCTTGCGGAACGGCGGATGCTCAAGGCGCGTGCCGAAGGCCAGCTTGAACGTCTAGAGGGGGAGGGCAAGCCCCTCCCCGACCGCTCGGGCGAGGCGCATCTGTCGGCGGGCGAGGCCGTGGGCTTTCGCATGATGGCGGCGGCGGGTGTGCTGCCAGAGGAGATTGTCCTCAAGAAACAGGTCGAGGCGGCCCGCGTGGCCTATGCCGCGGCCAAGGGAACCGAGGGTGCGAAAGCCGCGATGTCACGGCTTTCCGAGTTGATGATGAAACAAGCCATCGCAGAAGAGGCGCGGCGCAAGTTTCTCAAGGGGTGATCAGGCGAAGGCCGGAGCGCGCCCCTGAAGATTGGCCGCGACAACCTCCATCTGGTCCGGTTTGCCGATCAGATCGACCTGCTCGCGGCTTTCGGCCAGCAACACCTGTGCGGCAGGCGCGCTATAGGCCGTCGCGATCAGACGCTTCGCCGCCCGGATGGCCGAGGGGCTGCGCGCGGCAATCGCCTCGGCCAGTTGTGAGGCGCGGGCGAATGGGTCTTCGGCCAGTTCGGTCACCAGCCCCCAGTCGAGCGCCTGACGCGCCTCGATCTCTTCGGCGCTATAGGTCAGGCGGCGCAGCACGTCGGGGCGTACCAGTTCGGGCAGCGTGACCATGCCGCCCATGTCGGGGATCAGGCCCCACTTCATTTCCATGATCGAGAGGCGTGTCGCGGGTGCGGCCACGCGAATGTCTGCGCCCATGGCCAGCTGGAAGCCCGCGCCAAAGACCACACCATGCAGCGCGGCGATCACCGGCACCGGCAGCGCGCGCCAGATCAGCGAGAATTGCTGGAAGCGGTTCGCCTCGCCATGGCTGCGGGGCATGATCAGCTCTTCGGCGCCGCCCATGGCGAGGCGCGCGAAGTTCGACACATCAAGCCCGGCGCAGAACGCCCGCCCCTCGCCTACCAGCACCACAGCACGCAGGTCGGGCATTGCAGCCAGTTCCTCGCCTGCCGCGATCATCTCTTCGATCATGTCGAAGGTGACGGCGTTCATCTTTTCGGGACGCGAGAGCGAGACATAGGCGATGCCGCCCAGAACTTCGATCGTGACAGTGGCCATGGGGTCCTCCTCTTTGACCCCAATATAAGGGCCGCCCGCGTGGGCGCGAGATGGGTGCGACCATTGGTGACGCAACGAAATTCCCTTGCCGGGTTTCGGCTTTGCCCGTAGCAATTTGCCATGACCGGACCTCGCTTCACCCCGCTGATCGCCTCGCTGCCCTCGACCGTGCCCTTCGTCGGCCCCGAGACGCAGGAGCGCCTGCGCGGCCGCCCCTTCGCGGCGCGGCTTGGCGCGAATGAAAACGGCTTCGGCCCCTCGCCGCGGGCGATTGCGGCCATGGCGGCGGCGGCAGGCGACGCGTGGAAATACGGCGACCCCGAGAACCACGACCTGAAAGCGGCGCTGGCCGCGCATCACGGCTGCCGCCCCGAGAATATCGTGGTGGGCGAAGGGATCGACGGGTTGCTAGGCTACCTTGTGCGGCTGGTGATCGAGCCGGGCGATACGGTGGTGACCTCGGACGGCGCCTATCCGACGTTCAACTACCATGTCGCGGGCTTTGGCGGCGTGCTGCACAAGGTGCCCTACCGCGACGACCGCGAGGACCCCGAGGCGCTGCTCGCCAAGGCCGCCGAGGTTGCGCCCAAGCTGATCTATATCGCCAATCCCGACAACCCGATGGCCTCCCACCACCCCGGCGAGGCCATTGCGCGGATGGTCGAGCGCGTGCCCGAAGGCAGCCTGCTGATCCTTGACGAGGCCTATGTCGAGCTTGCCCCCGAAGGCACCGAGGCGCCCATTGCCCCCGACGATCCGCGCGTGATCCGGATGCGCACCTTCTCGAAAGCGCATGGCATGGCGGGCGCGCGGGTGGGTTATGCCATTGGCGCGGCGCCGCTGATTGCGGCCTTCGACAAGATCCGCAACCATTTCGGCATGTGCCGGATCAGCCAGGCGGGCGCGCTTGCGGCTTTGCAGGATCGCACCTGGCAGGCCTTCATGCGCCGCCTCGTGGCTGCCTCACGCGATCGGATCGCGGAGATTGCGCGCGACAATGGCCTGACGCCCCTGCCCTCGGCCACCAATTTCGTAGCCATCGACTGCGGCGCCGACGGGGCCTTTGCCCGTGCAGTTCTAGCCGAGCTGACAGCGGCGGACATCTTCGCCCGGATGCCCGGCGTGGCACCGCTTGATCGCTGCATTCGGGTCTCATGCGGACCCGAGGCCGAGATGGCAGCCATCGCCGCCGCCCTGCCCGGCGCATTGGCCCGCGCCCGCGCGGCACAGGCGCGTTAAAGCCGATCACGCTCCCCTCTCTGCTTGGTGATTTGCGCGGAGCGCCCCGCGCAAGCACCGTCCTGCCAAAGCGTACAGGAGATGAAAATGAGCAGAATCAGTCGCGCCCGCCGTATCGCCATTCTGAGCCCGCTGGCCTTCGCGCTGGCCTTTGGTGCCTATGCGCAGGAAAGCCATACCGGGCATACGATGGAAAGCGCGGCGGCTACCGCCGACGCGGCACCCTCGACCGCGGCCTATCTCGCGGCAAATGCCAAGATGCATGCCGATATGGCCGTGCCGCTGACCGGCGATGCGGATGTGGATTTCGTGCGCTCGATGATCCCGCACCATGAGGGCGCCGTCGAGATGGCCCAGATCGTCAGCGAATACGGCGACGACCCGGAAGTGCGCAAGCTTGCGCAGGAGATCATCGCCGCGCAGGAAGCCGAGATCGCCTGGATGGTCGAGTGGCTGGAAAAGAACGGCCAGCAATAACCAGATCAAGGAAAGCCCCCGCCTCGGTGGCGGCGGGGGTTCTGGCCGCGGCGGGGTCCCGCCGCGCGCCGTTATTTCACCGTAGCGGCCAGGGCCGCCGCGGCCGCCGCGATCCCGCCCTTGCCATGCGGGATCGACAGCGCCTGAAGCCCCGTTTCCATCACCGCCAGCGCGCCGAGCGTCATATGCGCGTTCACATGGCCCATATGGGCCACGCGCAGGTAATCGCCCTCATCGGGTGCGCCCGGCTCGGACATGCCAAGACCGATGCCGAGGGTCACGCCCGCCTCGCGTTCGCACCAGGCGCGCAGCCGGTCGGCACCGCCATTACCGATACGCGCCGCCGTCACCGCATGCGAGCGCGCTGCGGGATCGACGATGTTGAGACGGAAATCGCCACCCTGCCCCCAGGCATCGAAGGCCGCCCAGACCGAGCGGGCGAGTGCCGCGTGGCGCGCCCAGACCTGCGGCAGGCCTTCTTCGTCGAGCAGCATCTTGAGCGACTCGGCCAGGCCATAAAGGTGATGGGTCGGCGCGGTGCCGGCGAAATGCAGGTAATAGGCCTCGGCGAAAATGCGCGGGTGCCAGTTCCAGTAAGGCGTCGCAAGGTCTGACCCCTTGCTGGCCGCCACCGCCTTGTCGGAGACCCAGACGAAGCCCAGACCCGGCGGCACCATTAACCCCTTCTGGCTGGCCGCAACCATCACATCGACGCCCCAGTCGTCGAAGCGGAACTCGTCACAGGCCAGCGAGGCGATGCAATCCACCGCTAGCAGTGCGGGATGCCCAACCGCGTCGATCGCCGCACGCATCGCGGCAATATCGTTGCGCAGGCTCGAGGCGGTATCGACATGGGTCACCAGCACCGCCTTGATGCGCCGCTCGGTATCGGCGCGCAGCGCAGCCTCCAGCCGGGCGGGGTCGGCGGGCGTGCGGCGGCCAAAGTCGATCATCTCGACCTCCACCCCCATGCCGCGCGCATGTTCCGCCCAGGAGATGCCAAAGCGCCCGGTGGCCAGCAACAGCGCCTTATCGCCCTTCGAGAACATGTTGGCGATCGCGGCCTCCCAGGCGCCATGGCCGTTCGACATGTAGATCGCTACATGCGAGCTGCTCAGCGCCACGCGGCGCAGGTCGGCCAGCACGGTCGCGGTAAGGTCCACGATCTCGCCCTCGTAGATATTCGGCGCGGCGCGGTGCATGGCGCGCAGCACGCGGTCGGGCATCGTCGAGGGACCGGGGATGGCCAGGTAGGGGCGGCCGTGGGCGAGGCTCATGTGGGGTCTCCGTGGGCTGATGGACCAAGCGGTAAAGAACGGCGCGGGCGCGGTCAACGCCCGGCAGCGGGCAGCGGCCTTGCGCGGCTTGCTTGCCCGCGGGGGCAGTTTCGCGCTAGACCGCGTGAAACGCGCGCCTTTCGCGCCCTCAAACGACAGGCTTGCCTTGGCCAAGAGCACCGACCCCTATTCCTCGCGCGCCCTCTTTGCCCGGCTGTGGACAGGCTACCTGCGCCGCCACTGGCCCAAGATGGCGCTGGCGCTGCTGCTGATGATCGTCGAAGGCTCGACCCTCGGCGCGCTCAGCTGGATGCTGGAGCCCCTGTTCGACCGCGTCTTCGTCGCCGGTCAGGCCAACCTGATCTGGTGGGTGGGCGGCGCGATCATGGGTCTGTTCGTCGTGCGCGCAGTCACCTCGGTCGCCTCGCGCACCTTGATGTCGAGCATCGCCCTTGGCACCTCGACCGAGATGCAGACCGACCTCTTGCGGCATATCCTGACGCTCGACCAGCGGTTCTTCCAGCACAACCCGCCCGGCGCGCTGATCGAGCGTGTGCAGGGCGATACCACCGCCGTGCAGGGCGTGTGGTCGGTCTTCATCACCGGAGCGGGGCGGGATGCCATTGCGCTGCTGTCGCTCTTTGGCGTGGCGGTCTCGATCGACCCGGTCTGGACCCTGGCCGCGCTGATCGGCGCGCCGCTTCTGGTGTTGCCCACGGTGATGGCGCAGCGCTACATTCGTCGCAAGACCGGCCAGATGCGGCACAATTCGGGGCTGCGCGCGACGCGGCTCGACGAGGTCTTCCACGGCATCAACGCGGTCAAGCTGAACCGGATGGAAGACTACCAGGCCGGCCGGTTCGAGCGCCTTGTTGCCATCATCCGCCGCGCACAGGTCAAGATGGCGGCGTCGCAATCGCTGATCCCGGCGCTGGTCGATATCATCACGGGCTTTGGCTTCTTCGCCGTTCTGGTGCTTGGCGGGCGCCAGATCATCGCCGGTGAGCGCACCGTGGGCGAGTTCATGTCCTTCTTCACCGCGATGGCGCTGGCCTTCCAGCCGATGCGCCGTCTCGGTGGCCTTGCGGGCACCTGGCAGGCGGCGGCGGCTAGCCTTGAGCGGCTTTACCGGCTGTTCGACACGCCGCCCTCGATCACCAGCCCCGCCGAACCCGCCGCCCTGCCCCAGACAACCGAGATCCGACTTGAAGATCTGCGCATGGCCTATGACAGCACGCCCGTTCTGCGCGGGCTGAGCTTTACCGCCGAGGCAGGCAAGACCACGGCTTTAGTCGGCCCCTCGGGTGCGGGCAAAAGCACGGTCTTTGCGCTGCTCACCCGGCTGATCGACCCCGATGAGGGGCGCATCACCATTGGCGACGTCGATATCCGCACGCTCGATCTGGCGGCGCTGCGCGGGATGTTCTCGACCGTGGCGCAAGAGGCCGCGCTGTTCGATGAGACGATCCGTGAAAACATCCTGCTAGGCCGCACCGACGTGCCCGACGACCGTCTGCAAGAGGCGCTGAACGCCGCCTATGTGACCGAGTTCACCTCGGCCCTGCCCGCGGGCATCGACACCCCCGCCGGGCCGCGCGGCTCGGCGCTGTCGGGCGGGCAGCGCCAGCGCGTGGCCATCGCCCGCGCTGTGCTGCGCAACGCGCCGATCCTGCTTCTGGACGAGGCGACCTCGGCGCTCGACACCGCATCCGAGGCGAAAGTCTCGCAAGCGCTCGACGGGCTGGCGCAGGGGCGCACGACGCTGGTCATCGCGCACAGGCTCTCGACCGTGCGCACCGCCGACAAGATCGTGGTCATCGTGGCGGGCCAGGTCGTCGAGGAAGGCACGCATGACGAGCTGCTCGCCAAAGGCGGCACCTATGCGGGCCTGTGCCGGATGCAACTGGTCGAGTAAGACGCGCCCCCTATATCGGGGGTAGGAGGCACCATGGGCGAACGCGCGATCTACGAGATTACCGGCAATGACCGGGAACATTTCCTGCAAGGGCTGGTCAGCAATGACATCCGCCAGCTGGCTCAGGGGCCGGTCTATGCTGCGCTGCTGACGCCGCAGGGCAAGTATCTGGCCGATTTCCTGCTAGTGCCGAGGGGCGAGACGATCCTTCTCGATATCGACGCGACAATTGCCGAGGCAACGGTGCGCCGTCTTTCGATGTACAAGCTGCGCGCGGATGTGCAGATCGCTCGCTCGGCGCGCAAGGTATTTCACGGCACTGGGCCCGCGCCCGACGGCGCTGTGGAAGACCCGCGACATCCCGCCTTAGGCTGGCGGCTTTACGGCGAGCGCGCGGGCGATGACGGCACCGATTTCGATGCGATCCGCGTCGCCCATTGCATCCCCGAGACCGGGATCGAACTGACCCCCGAGACCTATATCCTTGAGGCCGGGTTCGAGCGCCTGCACGGCGTCGATTTCCGCAAGGGTTGCTACGTTGGTCAGGAAGTCACCGCGCGGATGAAGCACAAGACCGAGCTGCGCAAGGGCCTTGCATCCGTGCGCATCGAGGGTGCCGCGCCCGTGGGCACCGAGATCACTGCCGATGGGCGCGTGGTCGGCACGCTTTTCACCCAATCGGGTGGCCACGCCATCGCCCATCTGCGCCTCGACCGCGCGGACGGAGAAATGCTGGCCGACGCCGCCCGGATCTGGCGCGAGTAGGCCTAGCCACGGCGCCGTTAGCGTTCACGAATGCGTTAGCCATGCACCCAAAGCATGGATCGACAAGTTCACACCTTTGAGCGCCTTGGGTGGCGGCCTCCTCTGCGCCGCAGCGTCATACGACCTTCAGATACCTTTTTTCATTGAAGAAAAGCTTGATCGGTTTGGCTGGGTGCATATATATGGCCGGTCGCCGAAAGCGGACTCGACTAAATACGGTAACCACCATGCAAAAAATGCATGGCAGCCATACCTTAGGGGCTGTATCGAATCGGGACCCATCCGCCCTAGATGACCCGCACGCCAGGAAACGTAAGAGCAATAACAAAGGACGAAATAATGCGCGATTTCGTTGACGGCTCCGCATTCAACTACGAGCAAGGCCAACGCGCCCGCAAACTCTTCGCGGCCGTGGTGCTGGCGGCGCTCGACGATGCGATTGCCGATGACAAGAAATACGGGAATGGCCCCGAGCAGATCGCCCGGTGGGCGCGTTCGCGCGACGGTCGGGAAGTGCTGTCCTGCGCCGGGATCGACCCGAACGAGCGCGTGGTGAAGGGCCTGATGGAATTCGTCGCAAAGGGCGTGCGCACTTCGGTCGCGCTGTCGCGCGAGGAAAGCGAACGCCGCATGGCCGCGGACGAGGCGGAAGCCGCCTGAGTCACAAGACCTCCCCAAATGCAAAAGGCGCGCCCGGCTGGCGCGCCTTTTGCATTTAAGTGGATAGCGTTATTCGAAGTCGCGGCTGACCAGGACGCGCTGGATCTCGCGCCGGACAAGCTTGCGGACATTGCGCGTGATGCGCTCGCCGAGCGCGCCCTGCAATTCCTGCCGGATAATCTCGGTCACCAGATCGCGCAACGCGTCTTCGTCAATCGAGCTGGCAATCGCCATTTCGTCGGCAAACAGGCTGTCGGACTGGTCCTCGTCGAAGGGCGGCTCAGGCGCCACGTCCCCCGCCACCAGCTCGGCCAGCTCGTCGCCATCGGCCTCGAAGGGATCACCCTCTTCGGGCTCGAACTCGCCCCCGTTTTCGGCAACTGCGGCCTGCATCTGCGCGAGGCTGCTTTCCAGGCGGCTGAGTTCTTCGCCCAGATCCTCGGGCACGACCAGCGGCGTCTCGAGCACCAGCGGCGCTTCCGGTGCAGGCGCGATCCGCTGCGCGGGCGTCAGGAGAAGCAGATCAACATCACCCGCCGCGTCGGAGGCAGCCTCGACCTCGGGCGCTGCTTCGGCAACCGGCTCCGGCGCGGGTTCGGGCACGGGAACCGGTCGCACCACGGCCTTGACCGGCGCAGCAGCCGAATTGTCCTGCGACAGCAAGCGGCGGATGGACGACAGCACGTCCTCAATCTCGATTTGCTTTCCGGGTTCAGACATCATGCCTCAATCCTGCGATCGCTTCGCGTTTCTGTCCAGCCCCCAAGCGGGTGAAAATCGCATATTTGCGCAAGGATCCGCGCGCCCGCACTAAATGCGGGCGGCAGGAGCGAGCGACCTTCCTCAGTTCTTGCCGATAGCCTGCAGCACGCGATCAAGGCTCTTGCCTTGCGTGCTGGTATACGGCGCGTTGCGCACCGCGTTGTAATAGGCCGCCGGATCATAGGTCGGGATTCCAAGCTTGAGGTCTTCCACAGTCAGAAGACCCATAGCCGACAAAAGTTGATAATAGGCTACCTGCAACTGGGCCTCGGCATCGATCCGCGAGGCGCGGGCGTCGAGCAGATCCTGCTCGGCATCCAGCACATCAAGCGTGGTGCGCGCGCCCAGGGTCGCCTCTTCCTTGACGCCGTCATAGGCGATCGAGGCGGCCTGGATCTGTTCGTCATAGGCGCGCATCTGGGCACGATAGACGTCGATCTGCGCCCAGGCCTGGGCCACGCCCTGCGCCAGCTCCACACCGGTCTGCGAAAGGGTGGCACGCGCCTTGTCACGGCTGGCAAGGGCCTGACGATGTGCCGCCGGAAGCGCGCCGCCGGAATAGAGCGTCTGGCTCAGCGCGATGCCCGCGCTTTCGGTGGCATAGCCACCTTCGGCATAGTTGTAGGACAGCGAACCCGTCACCTTCGGCATCCGCTCGGCCGCAGCTGCCGAGACGCCCAGTTCCGCCATTGTCACGTTGTGCTGGACCTGCTTGACCGCCGGGTGGTTGCGCTGCGCGATCGAGGTCGCTTCACCAACCGACTTGGGCAACTGAGGCGCATTCGGCAGAGCAGCAATCGAGCCGGGATAATGGCCGATCGCGGCCTTGTAGGACTCGCGCGCGACTTCGTAGCTTCCGCGAGCCGCCGCCAGCGACGCACGCGCCGCTGCCAGCTGCGCCTCGGCTTGCGAAACGTCGGTCTTGGTGACCTCTCCAACTTCGAAACGATCCTGCGCGGCCTTCAGTTCCTCGCCGATCACACGCACCGAATTCTCGTTGATCGCGACCTGCTCGGCGCTGCTCTTGACGCTGGTATAGGCCGAGATCGCCGACAGCAGCACGCTCTGCTCGACCGAGCGCAGCGCCTCGCGCGTTGCCAGAACAGCCTCTTTCTTGATGTCGAGCGCCAGCTGATGGCGGCCGAAATCGAAGAGGGTCATCTGCGCGGCCAGCGTCATCGAACCGGTCACACGGTCAGCGGTCGGCTTGAGATCGGCTTTAGAGTAACCGTAATCCGCAGACCATTGCAGCACCGGGCGCAGCGCGGCGACGGCCCCCGCGACGTCCTCATCCGCGGCGCGCAGTGCGGCGCGGTTCTGCTCCAGCAGGTTGGAGTTGCGATAGGCCGAGACCAGCGCGTCCGACAACGTCTCGGCACGGGCCGCCAGGGGCTGCATCATCATGCCAAACGTTGCTGCTGCCGCGAGCACGATGGGTTTCAGAGTCTTGCGCGTCATGCCTCGGTCCTCGTTTTTCGGGTCATGGCCCCGGCGTCACCGCCAAGGGAAATCGGGCCGCAATTGCGGCCCATTCTTCAATTCACATCCACCGACCGGGCCGCCGAAGCGCGCCGGTCAGAGCATAAAGCTCTTGCTCGCCTTGAAGCCCGGCAGAAGCGGGGCCGAGGCGTTGAACGCGTAGCGCCAGGTCACATCGCCATCAATCTTGTGGCCGATGCGAACGGTGCCGAGCGCGCCTTCGATGAACAATGCGGCAATACGACCACCTTCCTTGAGCTGGTCGAGAATCGCTTGCGGCACGGCTTCGACCGCGCCCTCGATGATAATCACGTCATAGGGGCCGTGCTTGGCCGAGCCCGCAGCCAGATCGCCAGCGACCACAGCGGCGTTGTCGGCCCCGGCCTGCGCCAGCGTGGCCTCAGCCTGCGGCGCCAGATCACCCTCTTCCAGAGCGACGACAGCCTCGGCCATCCGGGCGATCACGGCCGCCGAATACCCCAGCCCGCAGCCGATATCGAGCACCAGGTCAGAGGGCTGAATATCCAATGCATCCAACATCTTGGCGAAGTTGCGCGGCTCCAGCAGCACGCGGCCCGGCGCGATCTCGACATTCTCGCCGACATAGGCGGCCTCGCGGCGCGCGGCGGGCACGAACTCTTCGCGCGGGACGTTCAGCATGGCGTCGATGATCGGGAATTTCGTCACGTCATTGGGACGAACCTGGGTGTCCACCATCATCGTGCGGCGCGCGGCGAAATCTTGCATGTCTGAACTCTTCGGTTTGGGCGTCCTTTGTGCGGTTTTGCCATATAAGATTCGAGTGGGCAACATGCCGCAGCACTGGCCATGTGGCTGTTGCGCACAAGTTTCACGTCGGCGGGGCATTGCGGCACAATCTGCCCCTTGCGCGGCGCTGCGCATTCCATTAGTTCAGACCCACCTCAAGGCTGGCGGGTTGGCGGAGAGGTTACGCAGCGGATTGCAAATCCGTGAAGACCGGTTCGATTCCGGTACCCGCCTCCACTACTTAGCCGAAATCGCGGGTCCCGGTTTACAGTCTGGTTTACAGACCGGTCGCGGTTTTCGGTTTCGAATGGCCGTGAAACTCAATGAGTCTGGAGCCTAAACCGTTTCCAAAACTGTGGCCCCCGCGATCAAACGCTTAAACCGGCCAAATGCAGCGCGATGCCAGCCAGCGCCGCTCCGCCCAGCACCGTCGCCATCCCGAGCTTCAGTCGGAACACGGCGACAAGCGCAAGCGCAGCCAGCGCCGCCGCCGCCCAGTCGATCGACGCCATCACCGGCAGTTCAAGCGAGACGGGGCCAGCCTGCAGGCGCATGACCTCGCGCCAAATCACATGCATTGCAAACCAGATCGCGAGATTCAGGATCACGCCGACCACGGCGGCGGTCACGGCAGTCAGTGCGGCGGACAGGTTGGCGTTCTTGCGCAGCCGCTCCATCCAGGGTGCGCCGAGGAATATCCACGCAAAGCAGGGTGCAAAGGTCACCCAAGTCGCCAAGAGCCCGCCCAGGGTTCCCGCCAGCAGCGGCATCGCCCAGCCCGCCTCGCGGAAGGCCCCCATGAAGCCCACGAATTGCAGAACCATTATGAGGGGGCCCGGCGTTGTCTCAGCCATGCCCAACCCGTCGAGCATCTCGCCGGGCGCAAGCCAGCCGTAGTGGCCCACCGCCTCTTGCGCGACCCAGGCCAGCACCGCATAGGCGCCGCCGAAGGTCAGCACGGCGAGTTTGGAAAAGAAGGCCGCGATCTCGGCGAAGACGCTGCCGGGCGCGATCAGCCACAGCACCGCCACCGGCCCAAGCCAAAGCGCCAGCGCGCCAAGCCCGGCTGTGAAGGCGCCTCGGGTTGCGGCAGTGCTGGTCTCGATATGCTCCTCGCCGAGCAAGGTCTGTGCGTCGGCCACATGGGTCTTGCCGACCGCTCCATGGCCTCCGCCCGGCTGGAAAGCGGCAAGGCCCGCCCTTGCCCCCGCCCAGCCGATCAGCGCAGCCGCCAGAACGATGGCCGGGAACGGCGCGCCGAACAGGAAGATCGCGCCGAACGAAGCCGCGGCGATCCCCTGCATCGCGCGGTTCTTCAGCGCGCGCTTGCCGACCCGCACCACCGCCTGCACGACAATGGCCAGCACCGCCGCCTTCAGCCCGAAGAACAGCCCCGAAACCAGCCCCACCTCGCCGAAGACCGCATAGACCCACGACAGCGCCATGATCGCGACCACACCCGGCGCGATGAACAAAAGCCCCGCCACCAACGCCCCACGCACGCCATGCATCAGCCAGCCGATATAGGTGGCCAGTTGTTGCGCCTCGGGGCCGGGCAGGAGCATGCAGAAGTTGAGCGCATGCAAGAACCGGTCATCGCCGAGCCAGCGTTTCTCCTCGACCAAGATGCGGTGCATCACGGCGATCTGGCCTGCCGGCCCGCCAAAGGAAAGCGCCGCGATACGTGCCCACACCTTGGTCGCCTCGGCAAGACTGGGGTAATCCGGGGGTGCGGCGATATAGGACTGTTCGGTCATGCGGCGCCTCCGGGCCGGTTGGTCGGCCAGTTATGGGTTTCCCCGGTGGCGTCCCGGCACCAGCGGTAGAAGGCGTCATAAAGTGCCATACCCGCCTCCAGCTGCTCAAGATCGTCGGAATACATCCGCGACAGGCCGAGCGAGGCCGCCAGCAGCCCCGGCGCCTCGGGCGCCAGATCGGGCCGAGCCGTATCCGCACCCCGAACGATCACCGCAAGCCGGTCGAGCGCGGGCAATTTCAGCCCGAACTCGGCCAGCATCACGTCGAAGGTGCACAGATCACCACGATGGCTCCAGAAGGTGTCCTCGACATCGAAAGCCATGCCACCGAAAAGCGCGGCAACGCCTGCCACCTCGGCGGGCGCGACATAAAGAAAGACCGCGCGCGGGTCGATGAAGCGGCGGATGAGCCAGGGGCAGGCGATGCGGTCCACCTTGGGGCGGGATCGGGTGACCCAGACGCTGCGCCCCTCGGCATCGCGCGCGGTGATCTTGCCCGGATCGATCAGGGGCAGCCCCGCATCACGCCAGGCCGCATAACCGCCCTCGAGATACTCTGCCGCAATGCCCTGACTGCGCAGCAGGGCTGCAAGTCCCTGGCTGCGACTATGCCCCTCGGCACAGGCCACAACCACCGGGCCTTGCAGCGTTGCGATCAGGGGTGCGAGCCGCTCTGGCGCCATCTCGACCTCGGGGATCGCGCGGGCACCGGGCAGAACCAGCGCGTCTTCGGCACGCAGCGCGTCGCGCCGAGTGTCGAGGATGATGGGGCAGCGGGGCGTGCCGATCAGCTTGGCGAGCTTGTCGGGCGTGATGGCGTCGGGCGCAGGCATATGCGTTCCTCCCAAGGGTGCGGGTTGATGTGGAACGCGAGCTTCGGCTATCGCCTCGTGGGGAGATCGCGGATCCCCATAGGCCAAGCGTCGCCCGTGCCGACGGCATTGTCAATCCGGGAGCAGAACGCAGGTCATGGGGCCGCTTGAAATCGCTAGTCATCGCGGTAGTCTTTGGCATGTCTTCTGCTTCGCCCCCCTTCCTTCCCCTGCGCGCAGGCCGCGTGCATGAGGCCTGCGGCCCCGCCGCCACGGGCTTTGCCGCGATTGCCGCGGCCATGACGGGCAAACCCGTGCTTTGGGTGCGCGAGGCCTGGCAGGCGGACAATCTGCACCCGGTGGGCTTTCTGTCCTTCATGGATCCGTCGGATCTTTTGCTGACCCGCACGGCAAGCCAGACCGACAGCCTTGCGGTGGCCGAAGAGGCGCTGAAGGATGGCGCGCTGCCCTTTGTCGTGATCGAGATCACCCGCCCGCTGAATCTGCGCGAAGGGCGGCGGCTGCAACTGGCGGCGCAGGCGGGGGGCACGACCGGGCTTTGCCTGATCCCCGAGGGCATGGGCTCGAACGCGGCGGAAACGCGCTGGCACGCCGCGCCGGTCTTCGATCCGCAAGACGAAGACTCGACTCTGATGCGGTGGGAAATTATCAAGAACAAAGCAGGAACATTTGGGGCCTGGCATGTTCGATGGAATCGGGAAACGCGTCGTTTGCATGTGGTTTCCCCGGTTGGCCTCCGACCGGGTTCTGCGAACACGCCCGATTGAGGCGCCCTTTGCGCTGACGCTGCGGCAAAGCAATACCGAGCGTATCCACTGCCTCAACGCCCGCGCCGAGGCACTGGGCCTGCACCGCGCCATGAGCCTGGCCGATGCCCGCGCCTTCTGCCCCGACCTGGTCAGCCGCCCCGCCGAACCCGGGCGCGATGCGCGTTTCCTGCTGGCATTGGGGCGTTGGGCGCGGCGCTATTGCCCCTGGGTCGGGCGCGAAGGGGCGGACGGGCTGGTGCTGGACGTGACCGGCTCGGCCCATCTGTGGGGCGGCGAAGAGGCCATGCTGGAGGACATGCGGGCGCGCCTCGCGCGGGCCGGGCTGGAGCTGCGGCTGGGGCTGGCCGATACGCGCGGCGCGGCCTGGGCGCTGGCGCATTTCGGCGCGGGCATCGCCCCGGCGGGTCAGACGCGGCGCGCGCTCGCCCAGCTGCCGGTCGCGGCGCTGCGGCTGGACGAGGCGATCTGCACCGGCCTGCAACGGCTTGGCCTGCGCACCATTGCGGATCTGTGCACCACCCCGCGCGCGCCCCTTGCGCGTCGCTTCGGCCCGGCGCTTCTGGCGCGGCTCGATCAGGCCCTGGGCGATGTGGCCGAGGCGATCTCACCCGAGGCCGACCCACCGCATTTCGGCCTGCGCCTGACCTTCCCCGACCCGATCGGCCTTGTGTCGGACGTGATGGCCGCGACCGCCCGGCTGCTTGAGCCGCTCTGCGCCCGGCTCAAGGCCCAAGGGGTGGGCGCGCGCCGGCTGGAACTGACCCTGCGCCGTGTCGATCAGGGTAGCCAGCAGGTCGAGCTGCGCCTGGCCGCGGCAATGCGCGATGCCGCGCGCATCCTGCCGCTGTTCGAACGCGGCGTGGCCGAGGTGGACGCGGGTTTCGGCATCGACCAGATCCGGCTGGAGGCAACGCTTGTCGAGCCGCTGCCCGTCGAACAGATCGGCGCGATGCAGGTGCAGGGTGCCCCCGACCGGCTGGCCGACCTGATCACCCGGATCGGCACCCGCATCGGGCTGGAGAACGTGCAACGCTTCCTGCCCGCCGACAGCCACATCCCCGAGCGCAGCTTCCTGATCGCCCCGGCAGCCTACAGCAGCCCCGAGGGCGGCTGGTGCAGCCCCCGCCCCCGCCCGCTGCGCCTGTTCCCGCCCGAGGCCATCGCAGGCTCGGGTCCGCAGCCGCCCGAGCGGTTCCGCTGGCGCCGCATGTCATTCGCCACCGCGCGCGCCACCGGGCCAGAGCGCATCGCCCCGGAATGGTGGCTTGAGGACGAAAACTGGCGCTCGGGCATGCGCGATTACTGGCGGGTCGAGACCCGGCAGGGCCGCCGCCTGTGGCTGTTCTACACGCCGCAAGACCCCGGCTGGTTCGTGCAGGGGGAATTCGCATGAGCTACGCCGAGCTTTGCGTCACCTCGAACTTCACCTTTCTGACCGGGGCCTCGCACCCCGAGGAACTGGTGTTGCGCGCCGCCGAACTGGGGCTTGAGGCGATCGCCATCACCGACCGCAACTCGCTGGCGGGGGTGGTGCGGGCCTATAGCGCGCTGCGGGCGCTGGAGAAAGAACGGGCGGCGCTGCGCATCCGCTCTGCCCACCGGATCGATCCCTGCTCGCGCCAGGAGGTCGGGCAACCGCAGGATCTGGCCTGCCCCGAGGACGTGCGCCTGCCCCGGCTGATCGTCGGCGCGCGGCTGGTGCTGCGCGATTGCCCGGTCGAGTGGATCGCCCTGCCCACCGACCGCGACGCCTATCACCGGCTGTCCCGGCTGCTGACACTGGGCAAGCGCCGCGCCGAAAAGGCCGAATGCCACCTTGATCTGGCAGACCTGGCCGAGGGATGTCAGGGGATGATCCTGATCGCCCTGCCGCCACCCGATCTGGGCGCGGCCCGCGCGCCGCTCCGGCACTTGGGCCGACGGTATCCCGGCCATGTCTTCCTGGGGGCCGCGCCGCGCTATGACGGCTCGGATCAGGCTTGGCTCGACGCCTGCGCCGCGCTGGCGCTGCGGGCCTCGGCGCCGATGGTGGCGGTGGGCGACGTGCTGATGCATCGCGCCGCGCGGCGCCAGCTGGCCGATGTGCTGACCTGCCTGCGCGAGGGCATCACCATCGACATGATCGGCACCCGCGCCCTGCCCAATGCCGAGCGCCGCCTGAAGGGCCTGCCTGACATGGCGCGGCTTTATCGCAACCACCCGGCCGCCGTGCGGCGCACGCTGGAAATCGCCGCGCGGTGCAGCTTCGATCTGTCCGAACTCAGCTACGAATACCCCGACGAGATCGCGGATGGCGAAACTCCGCAGGTGCGGCTGATCCGGCTGGCACAGGAGGGGCTGCGCCGCCGCTATCCCGACGGCCCCTCCGAGCGCGTCCAGACCCTGATGGCGAAGGAGGTGGGCCTGGTGGGCGAGTTGGGCTACGCCGCCTATTTCCTGACCGTGCATGACATCGTCTCCGAGGCCCGTGCGCGCGGCATCCTGTGTCAGGGGCGCGGCTCGGCCGCCAATTCGATCCTGTGCTACCTGCTCGGCATCACCGATGTCTCGCCCGACATGATCGGCATGGTGTTCGAGCGTTTCATCTCGCGCCATCGCGGCGAGCCGCCCGATATCGACGTCGATTTCGAGCATGAGCGCCGCGAGGAGGTGATCCAGTGGATCTATGAGAAATACGGGCGCCACCGCGCGGGGCTTTGCGCCACGGTGATCCATTTCCGCTCGCGCGCAGCGATCCGCGAGGTGGGCAAGGTCATGGGGCTCAGCCTCGATGTGACCGCCGCGCTGTCGGGCCAGATCTGGGGCATGTCGAACGGCGGCGCCGACCCCGAGCGCATCCGCGAGCTGGGGCTGGACCCGCGCGACCGGCGCCTTGCCCAGACCATCCGCCTGATCGGCGAAATCATCGGCTTTCCGCGCCATCTCAGCCAGCATGTCGGCGGGTTCATCATCACCCGCGGCAGGCTTGATGAGCTGTGCCCGATCGAGAATGCCGCGATGGAGGGCCGCACCGTCATCGAATGGGACAAGGACGATATCGACGCGCTTGGCATTCTCAAGGTCGATATCCTCTCGCTCGGGATGCTTAGCTGCATCCGCAAGTCGCTGGATCTGCTGCGCGCGCATGAGGGCGTAGACCACACGCTTGCCACCATCCCGCAAGAGGATGCGGCCACCTACCGGATGCTGCAAAGGGCCGATGCCGTGGGGGTGTTTCAGGTCGAAAGTCGGGCGCAGATGAACTTCCTGCCGCGGATGAAACCCGCGACCTTCTACGATCTGGTAATCGAGGTGGCCATCGTGCGCCCCGGCCCGATCCAGGGCGGCATGGTCAAACCCTATATCCGCCGCCGGCAGGGGCTGGAGCGCCCCGAACCCTTCGGCCCGGCGTTGGAGCAGGTGACCGCCAAGACGCTGGGGGTGCCGCTGTTTCAGGAACAGGCGATGCAGATCGCCGTGGTCGGCGCGGGCTATTCCGCCGAAGAGGCCGACCAGCTGCGCCGCTCGCTGGCCTCGTTCCGGCGCATGGGCACCATCGGCCAGCACCGCGAGCGGTTCATCCGCGGGATGCTGCGCAACGGCTACAGCCAGGAAATCGCCGAGCAGTGCTTTTCCCAGATCGAGGGTTTCGCCGATTACGGCTTTCCCGAAAGCCACGCGGCAGCCTTTGCCATGCTGACCTATGTGTCGTCCTGGCTGAAATGCCATCACCCGGCGATCTTCGCCTGCGCGCTGCTGAACTCGCAGCCGATGGGCTTCTACGCCCCCGCCCAGATCGTGCGCGATGCGCGCGAGCACGGGGTTGAGCTGCGCCCGGTCTGCGTGAACAGCAGCACCTGGGACAACCGGCTGGAACGCCGCGCCGACGGCGCGCTGGCGCTGCGGCTGGGGTTTCGCCAAATCAAGGGCTTTCGCGAAGAGGATGCGGGTTGGATCGTGGCGGCGCGGGGCAACGGCTATCCCGACCCTGAAAGCCTCTGGCTGCGGGCGGGCATTCAGCCCCCCACGCTGGAACGCCTGGCCGAGGCGGATGCCTTCGCGGGCATGGGGCTTGGGCGGCGCGACGCGCTTTGGCAGGTGCGGGCGATCCGCGCGCCCCGGCCGCTGCCGCTGTTCTCGGACCCGCTCGACGGCGAGGGGCTGCGCGAGCCCACAGTCAGCCTGCCCGCCATGCATCTGGGCGAGGAGGTGGTCGAGGATTACCTCGCCATGCGCCTGACGCTGCGCGCCCATCCAATGGAGCTGTTGCGCCCCGCCATTCCCGGCCTGACGCCGCATGACCGCCTGCCCACGGCGCCGCTCAAGCGCACCACCGTCTGCGGTCTTGTCATCACCCGGCAGCGGCCGGGGACGGCCTCGGGCGTGATCTTCCTGACGCTTGAGGATGAAACCGGCGTGTCCAATATCGTCGTCTGGCCCAAGGTCTATGAACGCTATCGCCGCGTCGTGATGGGCGGGCGGCTTCTGCGCGTGACCGGGCGGCTGGAGCGCGAGGGCATCGTCGTGCATCTGATCGCCGATCAGATCGAGGATCTGTCGCACCGGCTGTCGGAACTGGGCCACCCGATGGATGAGGTGATCGGCATCACCCAGCCCCAGGCCGACGACGCCCCGCGCCCGCCGCGCTACCCCGCCCGCGCAAGACACCCGCGCGAGCAGGCCAAACGGCTGTTCCCCAGCCGCGATTTTCACTGACGGCTTGGCGGTTACTGCGGCAGGCCGGTAATCCGGGCGATGACTTCCGCAGTGTTGCGCGCGTCGAGCTTTTCTTGCAGGCGCGCGCGATGCGCCTCGACCGTGCGGTGCGAGATATCAAGAAGCCGCGCAATTTCCTTGCTGGTCAGCCCCTCGGCGATATGCATCGCGATCTGCCGTTCGCGCAGGGTAAGATTGACGATCGGGCGCAGGCCGGAAATGTCGGCAAAGCTCCAGACTGCGCGCTCGAACGGGTTTTCGGGTGTCAGAGACTGCCCGCGCACCCGGCACCAGAAATGCTCGCCCGAGCGGCGCTTCATGATCCGCTCATCGACGTAGAAATTCTCGCGCCGCATCCGTTCCAGACCGATCACGCCGATCCGGTCGAATTCCTCATGGCTGGGATACAGGATCGACAGCGACTGGCCCTCCAGCGCCGTGCGCGCATAGCCGAAGACCTTGCACATCTGGGCATTGGCACGAACCACGACACGGCGATGCGTCAGCACAAGCCCGATCGGCGCAAAGTTGAAGGCGCTCAGGGCCTCGTCATCCTCGGTCATAGCGTAGTTCCACGAATAGAGCGGCATCGCGCACAAGCTTATTACGGGACGCGAGAGGGAGGAACGAAAATGGATGCCACAATCGTCGGCTGGGGCCACACCCGGTTTGGGCGGCTCGAAGGAGAGACGCTGGAAAGCCTGATCGTGCAGGCCGCGCAAGAGGCCCTAGGCGATGCCGGTATCCCGGCAAGCGCCGTGGACGGGATCTGGCTGGGCAATTTCAACGCGGGCCTCGTGCCCGACGGCTTCGCCGCCTCGCTTGCGTTGCAGGCAGATGACGCACTGCGCTTCAAGCCCGCCACCCGCTGCGAGAATGCCTGCGCGAGCGGCTCGACCGCGATCTACGCCGCGCGCAATGCCATCCGCGCGGGCGAGGCGCGCGTGGCGCTGGTGATCGGCGCCGAAAAGATGACCCACCTTCCCACGGCGGGCGTCGCCGAGGCGCTGAGCCACGCAAGCTATGCCGCCGAAGAGGCGGGAGCGACCTTCCCCGAGATCTTCGGCCGGTTTGCCTCGGCCTATTTCCAGAAATGGGGCGACCAGTCCGCGGCCCTCGCGCGGATCGCCGCCAAGAACCATGTGAACGCGCTGGCCAATCCGCTGGCGCAGATGCGCAAGGATGTCGGCTTTGAGTTTTGCAACACGGTTTCGGAAAAGAACCCGCTGATCGCCGGGCCGCTGCGGCTGACCGATTGCTCGCTTGTGTCGGACGGGGCGGCGGCGCTCGTGCTGGTGGCCGATGACATGCTGGATGATTTTCGCCGCGCCGTAGGCTTTCGCGCCGCGGTTCAGGTGAACGATTTCCTGCCGATGTCGCGGCGCGACATCACCGCCTTCGAAGGCCCGGCGCAGGCCTTTGCCCGCGCCTATGAGGCCGCGGGCATCACAGTGAACGATCTGGATTTCGCCGAGGTGCATGACTGTTTCACCATCGCCGAACTCCTTGTCTACGAGGCGATGGGGCTGGCGCGGCCCGGTCAGGGGGCGCGTGCCATCGACGACGGCACCGTGCTTCGCGGAGGGGCACTGCCAGTGAACCTGTCGGGCGGGCTCAAGGCCAAGGGGCACCCGGTTGGGGCGACGGGTGTTTCAATGCATGTCATCGCGGCGCGCCAACTGGTGGGCGAGGCCGAGCAGATGCAACAGCCCGGCGCGCAGCTTGGATGCGTCTTCAACATGGGGGGCTCGGGCGTGGCGAATTACTGCTCGATCCTCGAAGCGCGAAAGATCGGCCGATGAACCCCGCAGAATGGCTCAACCGCACCGTCGATGTCTTCCTCGACCGGCCCGCGCTGCTTCTGGGCAATACCGTGGTCGCGAATTATGGCGCGCTGGCCGCGCGCGTGGCATCGCTGGCCGGGTGGCTCGCCCGATCCGGCATCACGCCGGGCGACCGCGTGGCGGTCTTCGCAAAGAACTGCCCGGAATACCTGATCGCGCTTTATGGGATCTGGCATCTTGGTGCTGTCGCCGTGCCGATCAATGCCAAGCTGCACCCGCGCGAAGCCGCATGGATCATCGGCGATGCCGAGGCGCGGCTGTGCTTCGTCTCGTCCGACATGGCCGAAGATCTGGCCGAAGCGCTGAACGGCGCATCTTGCGCGCTTCAGCCGATTGCAGACCTGCCGCCGGTTTCGGACCTGCCTCGGACGGCACCGCACCCGACCCTGCCAAACGATGTGATCTGGCTCTTCTACACATCGGGCACGACCGGTCGCCCCAAGGGCGTGATGCTGACCGCGCTGAACCTTACGCTGATGACGCTGAGCTACCTTGCCGATGTGGATGACGTCGCCCCCGAAGATGCCATCCTTTACGCGGCGCCGATGTCGCATGGCGCGGGGCTTTACAACTTCGTCCATATCATGCGCGGCGCGCGCCATGTGGTTCCGCTCTCGGCCGGGTTCGACGCGCAGGAGGTGCTGGAGCTAAGCGCGGAAGTGGGGCCGATCTCGATGTTCGCCGCGCCAACGATGGTGCGTCGTCTGGTCGATGCTGCCCGCGAGAGCGGCGGGTTCGAGGGCATCAAGACGGTGATCTACGGCGGCGGGCCGATGTATCTGGCCGATATCGTCGAGGCGGTCGAAGTCATGGGCCCGCGCTTCGTGCAGATTTATGGCCAGGGCGAATGCCCGATGGCGATCACCTCGCTGACCCGCGCCGAGGTCGCCGACCGCAGCGCGCCGAACTGGAAGGCACGGCTCGGCTCGGTCGGGCGGGCGCAAAGCTGCGTGCGGCTGCGAATCCTGCGTGCCGACGGCACAGAGGCCGACACGGGCGAGGTGGGCGAAGTCGCGGTGCAGGGCACGCTGGTGATGGCGGGCTACTGGACGGGCCATTCGAACGGCGCCGAAAGCACTGCGAAGGCCATTCGCGACGGCTGGCTGATGACCGGGGACATGGGCGCGCTTGATGCCGACGGGTATCTCACGCTGCATGATCGCTCCAAGGATGTGATCATTTCGGGCGGCACGAACATCTACCCGCGCGAGGTCGAGGAGGTCTTGCTGACCCACCCCGACGTGCACGAGGTCTCCGTCGTCGGTCGCCCCGATCCCGAATGGGGCGAAGACGTCGTGGCCTTCGTCGTGTTCCGGCCCGACGCCGCTGTCCCCGAGGCCGAGCTTGACGCCCTGTGCCTGGCCAATATCGCCCGCTTCAAGCGCCCGAAAAGCTATTACGTCGTGCCCGAACTGCCCAAGAACAACTACGGCAAGGTGCTCAAGAACGCATTGCGCGACCAACTCAAGGAGATGACGAAATGACGGATCTGGCTGGGAAATGCGCCCTCGTGACGGGCTCGGTTCAGGGCATCGGGCTTGAGATCGCGCGCGCCCTTGCATCCGCAGGGGCCGCCATCGCGGTGCACGGGCTTGCCGATGCCGCGCAGGCCGAGGCCGCCTGCGCCGCGCTGATCGATGCCGGTGCCCCCGAGGCCCGGTTCTTCGGTCACGACCTATCGGACCCGAACGCCGCAGGCAGGCTGGTGCAGGAGGCGGCGGCATGGCGCCCGATCGACATTCTGGTCAACAACGCCGGGATCCAGCACACCGCCTCGATCGCGGATATGCCGATGGAGACCTTCCAGCGTATCCTGTCGATCAACCTCACCGCCGCTTTCGCCACCATGCAGGCCGCCCTGCCGGGCATGGCCGCGCGGGGCTATGGCCGGGTGATCAACATTGCCTCGGTGCATGGACTGGTGGCCTCGGTGAACAAGGCGCCCTATGTCGCCTCGAAATTCGGGCTGGTCGGAATGTCGCGCGTCGCCGCGCTGGAATATGCCGCCGCAGGCAGCCGCGAAAGCGGCGGGGTGACGGTGAACTGCATCTGTCCCGGCTGGACCGAAACTGCGATCATCGAGCCGCAAATCGCCGCCCGCGCAGCATTGCACGGCGGCGACCGCTCGGCGGGAGTGGCCGATCTGCTGGCGGAAAAACAGCCCTCGCGCCGCACCTCGGTCGCGGCGGAAATCGGTGCGTTGGCGCTTTGGCTGTGCAATCCGATCGCGCATAACCTGACCGGCGCGTCGATCCCCGTTGACGGAGGCTGGACCGCGCAGTGACGCAAGGCCTCCGTGGTGGACAGCTTTGAAGGCGCGCGAACAGAAGGAGACTCGAACCGCCGGATCATACTTGACTGTTATTATCGGAATCATTTATCGCCGCCGTAAGGAAGCCAAGCCTCTTTGTCTTAGCCACCCATCCGAACAGGACAGACAAAGAGGAACGCAATGCGCAGCACCCAGTCCACGGCCTCCCTGAGGTCGGTGAATTTCACGTCGCGAGGGACGACCAACCGCAATCAGTCACTGGCATTGGCCACACTCGCGGCGCTTGGCTCGGCCAGCCCCGCGCTGGCTCAGGATACCACCCAGACCGGCGTCATCTTGCTGCCGGTGCTTGAGGTCGAGACGAGCGAACCCGCGCAGAAGCCAGCAACCGCCTCCGGCACGGCGACTGCGTCGGCAGCCACCACCACCGCAGCGCCGACCGAGGCCGAAGCCCCCGCCGCCGCGCCAAGCCCCGTTGCGGGCGCGGGCGGGCTTTCGCCCTATGCAGACCCGCAGGCTGGCTACAAGGCCGTCAGCTCGGGCAATTCGCTGCTGAACCAGCCACTCAGCCAGACAGCGCGCACGGTGAACGCGGTTACGGCGGAGGTTCTGGCCGACAAGAACGCCACCTCGATCCGCGAGCTTGCGCGCACCACCCCCGGTGTGACGCTTGGCACCGGCGAGGGCGGGAATGCCTTTGGCGACGTTCTTTACATCCGCGGCTTCAAGGCGACGAACGACACCTATATCGACGGGGTGCGCGATTCCGGCGCGGCGATCCGCGAGACCTTCCAGACCGAGCAGGTCGAGATCACCAAGGGCCCCTCGGGCTCGATCGCCGGGCGCGGCACCACGGGCGGTGCGGTCAACGTGATAACCAAGAAGCCGCAGGCCGACGATTTCACCGAGACCGAGACGACCGTGGGCACCGACGGGCTGCTGCGCCAGACCATCGACTGGAACAAGGTCTGGGATGAGCGGCTGAGCACGCGGGTCAACGCAATGGCACAGGTCGGCGATGTGCCCGGCCGCGACGGCGTCTATGACGACCGCCGGGGCCTGTCGGTTGCTGCCGAATACAAGGCCAGCGATGCGCTGACGCTTGAGTTGAGCGCCTATCACCTCGAGATGAACCAGCAATCGGACTGGGGTATTCCTTGGATCGACGGCGGCCCCGCGACCGAGACGGTCGGGCTGGACCGCGACACCTGGTATGGCATCGCCGATCGCGATTTCCAGGATGGCACGCAGGATATAGCGACCTTCGGGGCGAGCTATGCTTTCGACAACGGGCTGAAACTGTCGAACCGCACCCGGATCGGCCGCAGCACCATCGACTATATCGCCTCGGTGCCTTCGTCGTATGACAGCACGACGGGCACCGTCACCACCTCGATGAAGTCGAGCTACCAGGTCAACCGGATGCTCTCGAACACGACCGAGGGTGCGTTCAGCCTGGATACCGGCCCGATAAGCCATGACTTCGTGATCGGCTTCCAGGTGTCGCGCGAAGAGATCGAGCAGCAGGCCTATTCGGGGCTGGATTCCGAGGATTACGGCGGGCTGACCGGCACGACCTGCTCGGGCGTGGATCTTTACAACCCCGATACCTCGGCCTGCTGGGCCGCGGGCGCGGCGCTGCCGCTGTCGGGCAACCCGCGCACGACGACGGTCGATACGACCTCGCTCTACCTGACCGACACGTTCAAGCTTTCGGAGCAGTTGACCGCGAACCTCGGCGCACGGGTCGACGATTACGACATCACCCGCGAGGGTTCGGGCTACAGCTACGCCCGGCAGGACACGATGTTCAACTGGAACGCGGGCCTGACCTACAAGCTGAACGACCAGGGCATGGTCTATGCCTCGATCGCCACCTCGTCGAACCCGATGGGGCAGGAACTGGACGCAGGCGGCGGCAGCTACAACGGGCTCGACGAGGCAGGGCAATTGCTTGACCCCGAAGAGAACACCGCAATCGAGATCGGCACCAAGTGGGAGTGGGAACATCTTCTGTTCACCGCAGCGGCCTTCCAGACCACCAAGGACAATGCGCGCGAAACAACCGGGCGCGGTGCGGCGGCGGTCACGGCCGACAGCGGCAAGTACCGCATCCGCGGTGTCGAACTGGGCGTCGCCGGGAAGGTCGCCGAGCGGCTCTCGCTCTATGGCGGTGCGGTGCTGATGAATTCCGAGATCCTGGAAAGCGCCGACAGCAGCGCCATCGGCACCCGCCTGGCCAATACCGCGCATCAAAGCTTCAACCTGCTTGCGAAATACGCGCTGGACAATCGCTGGACGATTGGCGGTCAGGCGACCTGGCGCGGGCCGATGACGCTTGGCACCTTCGCCGAGAACGGCAACAAGCTGCCCGGCTATTGGCGCTTCGATGCGATGGCGGAATACGAGCTGACCCAGACGACCGTCCTGTCGGCGCGCATCGACAACCTGACAGACGAAACCTACTACGACGCGGCTTACCGCTCGGGGACGCCGTTTGTCTATGTCGCGCCCGGCCGGTCGGCCTCGATCTCTCTCAAGATGAAGTTCTGAGCTTCGGGCTTCGATGCCCCGGGCTGCCATCGGCTGCCCGGGGTCCGTTCACAGGAGTGGCACCATGCTGATAACCCTCGACGATATCCTCAGCCCGGCCGAGGTGGCCGATTTTCGCGCAATCCTTGAGCGGGCCGAATGGCAGGACGGCCGCGCCACCGCAGGCGCGCAATCGGCCGAGATCAAGCGCAATGCGCAGATCCCGCTCAACAGCCCGATCCTGCCCGGTCTGCAACAGAGACTGGTGCGCGCCTTGACCAGCCACCCGGTCTGGGTCTCGGCGGCGCTGCCCGCGCAGATCCTGCCGCCAATGTTCAACCGCTATGCTGGCGGGCAGACTTTCGGCGTTCATGTCGACAATGCCATCCGCGTCATCCCCGGCGAGGGCCGCCAGATCCGCACCGATGTCAGCTGCACGGTCTTTCTGTCCGAACCCGAGGAATACGACGGCGGCGAGCTGGTGATCGAGGGGCACTACGGCGCGCAGGCGGTGAAACTTCCTGCGGGCTCCGCGGTGATCTATCCCGCGACCTCGCTGCATCAGGTCACCCCCGTCACACGGGGCTGCCGCGTTGCCAGTTTCTTCTGGGTTCAGTCGATGATGCGCGATGCACAACGCCGCGAGATGCTCTTCGACCTCGACCAGTCCATCCAGTCCCTTGGGGAGCAACTCGGGGCGAATACGCCCGAGGTCGTGCGCCTGACCGGGATCTACCACAACCTGATCCGCCAATGGGCCGAGGTTTGACATGACCGTATCTTCCGCATCGAACGCAACGCTGATCGGCTGGGTTGACGCCGCCGGACTCGTCGAGCTGGCGGAGGCCCTGCGCGCCGCCGCCGAGACCGAGGCGCTTACACCGCTGGCCATGTTCATGGATGCCGACTGGGTCGTCAAATCGGTGATGCTTGGTCTGCTGCTCGCCTCGGTTCTCGCCTGGGCGATCTGGGGTGGAAAGCTTTTGCAGGTGCTACTCGCCTCCCGGCGGCTGCGGCGCGATTACGCGTCAGTGCTGCGGCATGGAAAGCTGGGCGCAGAGGTCGCGCGCACCGGCGCCGTCGGACGGATGCAGCAGGCGGCGATGAATGAGCGCACAGCCTCGACCGGCCTGGGCACGGCGGGCATCAAGGAGCGCACCGCCATCGACCTCGTGCGGATCGAGGCCGGGGCAGCGCGCGCCATGCAATCGGGCGTGACGGTGATCGGCTCGATCGGCTCGACCGCGCCCTTTGTGGGTCTTTTCGGCACCGTCTGGGGGATCATGAATGCCTTCGTGGGCATCGCCGAGTCCGGCACCACGAACCTGTCGGTCGTCGCCCCCGGCATCGCCGAGGCGCTTCTGGCCACGGCCATCGGGCTGGTCGCCGCGATCCCGGCCGTGCTGCTCTACAACCACCTGACGCGGGTCGTGGCTGGCTACCGGATCGCGCTGGCCGATGCCGCCGCGCTGGTCGAGCGCACATTGTCGCGCGATCTCGACCGCGATGGTATCGATGCGCCGGAGCAGAACGACATCGTTGCGCTGCGACTGCCACCCGAGGCGGATCTGCCCCGCCTTCAGGTTGCGGAGTAAGCCATGGCTGTGCGTCTGTCCGAGGCCGGGGACGATCTGGCCGCGCATTCCGAAATCAACATCACGCCGTTCATCGACGTGATGCTGGTGCTTCTGATCATCTTCATGGTCGCCGCCCCGCTCTCGACCGTCGATGTTCCGGTTGAGCTGCCCGTCGCAACAGCAGCCCCTGCCCCGCGCCCGACCGAGCCGGTGATCGTCACCGTGAACGAAGAGCTTGCCGTGATCGTCGGCGATCGCGAGGTCACGCTGGCCGAGCTACCGATGGAGCTTGATATCCTCACCACGCTCAACCGCGACACGCGGATCTACATCTCGGCCGATCGCGCCGTGCCCTATGGCGAGATGATGGCCGTGATGAACAAGATGCGCGGGGCGGGCTACCTCAAGATCGGGCTTGTCGGGCTGGAGGGCGAGGACGATGCCACACCCGCCCGCGCGGAGCGCCAGCCATGAGCCTCGTCTTCTCGCCCCGGCGCGGGCCTGCGCTGCTTTTGGGCGCGGGCCTCAGCCTGACCGCGCATCTGGCACTTGCCGGGATCTGGCTTGCGCAGCCGCAGCCGCTCAGCGATCCCGCGCTTGATCCGGGCCTGAAGGGGCGCGAGTTCATCGACCTCGCGCCGGTCGAAATGCTACTGGCCGCGCCCGAGACAGACCTGGCCGAAGGCGATCCGGCGCAAGACAGTCAGGCCGCCCTCGACAGCCCCGCCGAGCGCGAGCTGGCCAAGGCAACCGACGACCCGCTGCTGGCGCAGATCCCCATCGCGGTCGAAGACCCCGAGCTTCAGTTCCGCATCGCAAATCCGCTGGAGGACGATCAGTCGGACACCGACGCCAAGGAAACCCCGACCGAAGTTCAGCGCGAGCATGTCGAAACCCCGGCCGCGGCAAGTCAGGCCGCTGCTCCGCGACCAAGCGCCGGTCAGGATGCGCAATCGGGTGCGACCGATACCGAAATCGGTCTGAACGACGACGAGAAGGCACAGATCGCCGATTGGCAAAAAGACCTCGTGCTGGCGCTGGCGCGGGCCAAGACCTATCCGTCCGCCGCCCGCAAGGCGCGCGCCGAGGGTAAGGTGACCATCTCGTTCACGCTGGATCGCTACGGGCGCGTGCAGGCGCGTGCGGTTTCCGAAAGCTCGGGCTGGCCGGTGCTGGATCGCGCGGCGCTGGCTCTGATCGACGAGTTTGATCGCCTGCCCGCGCCGCCCGCCGCCATGGGCAGCGGCCCGTTCGAGATGCGCTTCCCGATCGCCTATGCCTTCAAGTGACCTCGGGGCGGTAAAGCCGCTCGGCGGTGATCTCGGCCAGTCTCTCGCACCCCATCAGGCCCATGGTCACGGCGAACTCGTCATGCAGGCGGCGCAGGCAGGTCGAAACGCCCTGCGCCCCGCCAAGCGCCAGCGCGTAGAAGACGGGCCGCCCGAGCAGCGCGGCATCGGCCCCTAGCGCCAGCGCGCGAAACAGATCCTCGCCCGAGCGGATGCCGCCATCGACAAGGATCAGCGCATGCGGGAAGGCCGCGCGGATCTGTGGCAGAACCTGCGCGGTAGCCGGCAGCCCCTCTAGCACGCGACCGCCATGGTTCGACACGATGACACCTGCGCAGCCAGCCTCCAGCGCGGCGCGCGCCGAGGCGGGCGACATCACGCCCTTGGCCAGAACGGGTAAGGCCACCTCGGCGCATAGCGTGGCCAGGTCGGCCCAGTCCGGCGCGGCGGCCATCGCACCAGCAATCGGGTTTTCGGCTTGCCGGCTCGCCTGCGCCGGCAGCGCATCCAGCATGACCGGCCGGACCCCGTCGGGCAGCGCAAACCCGGCGTCGATCTCGGCATTGCGGATCCCGTTGAGCGGGGCGTCCATCGTAACGACAAGCGCCTCGGCCCCGGCGGCGATCGCGGCTTCGACCAAGGCGCGTGTCGCGCGGCGGTCTGGCTGGAGGTAGAGCTGGAACCAGAACGGTCCCGCGGCGACCTGATCTGGCGGCAGCGATGTCTGGCATGACAGCACGAAGCCTGCACCTTGGGCCGCCGCGGCAAGCGCGGTGGCGCGTTCGCCATCAGGATGTGCCAGGAGCTGATAGGCCATCGGCGCGACCAGGCAGGGAAAGCGATACCGACGCCCGAACAGATCCAACCCGCAGTCGAGATCGCGCAACCGACGACCGAGCGCGGGATCCAGCAAGACACGTCCCCAGGCCTCGCGGTTGCGCCGGATCGCTGCGCCATGCCCCGCGCCACCGGAAACATAGGCATATGCCTGCGCCGAAAGGGTATCGCGGGCGTGGGGTTCGTAGTGATCCAGGGCCAGTCGGTGCATGAGTTACATTTTCAGAGCATTTCGCTCAACTAATGCATCAGCTGCGCCCGATTGGCAATGTATTGGCATACAGATGAAAACGGCCCCCGCAGGGGCCGTTTGAAGCAGAAATCGGGACCGGCCTTACATCGGCGCCGGTTTCGGTGTGTTGATCGTGCGTGCGGGCAGCGTCGGATGAACGACCTCGGGCTGTTCGCCGGTCAGCGTGCCAAGGAACGCCACGATATCGTCAATCTGGGCGTCCTCAAGCTCGGCGCCAAGCTGCGAATTCGCCATGATCGCCACGGCCTCCTTCAGATCCCAGACCTTGCCGGAATGAAAGTAGGGTGCGGTCAACGCGATGTTACGCAGCGGTGCCGCCCGGAAGACATATTCGTCATCAGCCGTTTCCGACACCGCGAAACGCCCTTTGTCGCCCTCGGGCAGAACCGCCGCGCCGGGTTTCTCAACCACGCCGAAGGGATAGTAATCCTGCCCGCCGACGTTGATCCCCGCATGACACGCGGCACAGCCGGTATCGACAAACAGCTGAAGCCCGTTCTTTTCCTGATCGGAAATCGCCCCGTCCTGGCCCATCAGGAACTGGTCAAAGCGCGAGTTCGGCGTAATCAGCGTGGCCTCGAAGGCCTCGATCGCCAGGGCGAAATTGTCGAAACTGATCGGGTCGCTCTCACCGGGGAAAGCCGCATCGAAACCCTCTACATAGCCCGGCATCGATTTGAGCGTGGCCACGACATTGTCGGGAGTGTTGTTCATCTCGACGCCGGCCTGCACGGGCCCCTTGGCCTGCGCCGCGAGGTCGGGCGCGCGGCCATCCCAGAACTGGGCGATGTTGAACACAGCATTGAGCATCGTGGGCGCATTGCGTGGCCCCGCCTGCCAGCCATGACCGACCGAGGTCTCCAGCCCGTCGACGCCGCCGATCCCGACGTTATGGCACGATTGGCACGAGAAAAGGCCCGAACGCGACATCCGCGGATCGAAGAAAAGCTTGGCCCCAAGATCGACACGGTCACGGCTGATGACGTTGTTTTCGAGCATCGGCGCCTGAAGCGGGATCGGCTCGAAATACTCCTTCGCCATGGAACGCAATGCCGCATCGTCGGCCTGCGCCCCTCCGGCTAGGATTAGCGTCGTAGCGAATGCGGGTGTCAGGATAGGTCTCATCGGTCTTTACCCTTTAATGACGTTCGCGCGCTCTCGATTTAGCTGGCCGTTTCGAAGACGACCTTGAGGCAGATCAAAATTTCTATAATTATTCTAATTATATAATATTCCCCTCTAATCCGGCGGATTTCTGTCTGGCGCCAATTGCAACATATCTCTGGCGTGCTCAGGGCGACGACACGGTGCATGCCTTCGCAAAGCGCCGATTCGGCGTCGGGCACGGCAACCGATCCACCTCGCCCCCCCTCAACCAGTGCCATCTTGCTGCGCTCAATCGCTTTTGAGACCTCGGTAAAAGGCGGATTCCGGAAGTAACGACAACATCGCACTTGCAAGTTTGGTGAAATGCTGCTTGCAATGTCAGAAAGCTGTCATATTCGCACCCGGAGTAAGCACCCTGACAACGCCCGACCATCAGCCGCTGCGCGCAAGGCTTGCCCAGGCCGCCGAGACGGGATCACCTTCAATGCGGGCGATTGCCAGCTTCATGCTTGCGCAGTTCTCGGACCTCCCGTTCGAGACCGCCGCGACCCTCGCCGCCAAGATCGAGGTGAGCGAGGTCAGCATCGGCCGGTTCTGCCGCGCGATCGGCTATGCCAACTTCAAGGACCTCAAGGATCACCTGAAGGACGACATCGGCGAGCAACCCTGGCTGATCAAGGATCGCCTTCAGGCGCTGCGCAGCACCTCGGGGCAGCGCGAAGAACGCCTGTCGCAGGGGCTTGAAGCCGAGATGGCCGGGCTGGTCGGCGTTTACGAGCTCGCGCGCACCCCCGAATGGCAGACCGCGGTCGAGCGGTTCACCAAGCGCCCGCGCGTGCTCGTGACCGGCTTCCAGACCGAGCGTGGGCTGGCCCAGTATTTCGCCAGCCAGATGCAATATGTGCGCCCCGGCGTGCAGATCGTGGATCTGTCGGCGGGGAACTTCGCCGAGGTGCTGGTCGAAGGCGCCGCGCCGCAGGACACCTGCCTCGCCATTTTCGAGGCCCGCCGCTATTCGCGTCAGGCGCTGGTTCTGGCGCGCGAAGCCAAGGCGCGCGGCATCGCCGTGACGATCTTCACCGACCGTTACTGCGCCTGGGGCGCGGATTACGCCGACGAGGTCTTCATGGTGGCGACCCAGTTCAACCAGTTCTGGGATTCGACCGCGCATCTGGCGCTGCTTGGCAACCTGATGATCAACGACATCTTCCTCGCGCGTGGCGAGGGGGCCGAAGCCCGGCTCAACGAAATCGCGCGGCTTTACGGCGCGTTCACAGGCCATGTCGGCAACCCGCTGACACCGGTCGCCCAATAACCAATCAAAACAGCCTCCAACAACAGGGAAACATGATGACTATTGCTTCGAAACTTCTGGCCTGCTCGCTCGCCTTCGCCACGCTCGCAGGCGGCGCCCAGGCCGAGACGCTGCGCCTTGGCACCGAGGGCGCCTACCCGCCCTTCAACTACGTCACCCCCGAAGGCAAGGTCGAAGGCTTTGACGTCGAGATCGGCCAGGAACTGTGCAAGCGCATCGGCGCCGAATGCGAGGTGGTCGCGCAGGATTGGGACGGCATCATCCCCGGCCTGCTTGCCAAGAAATACGACTTCATCATCGCCTCGATGTTCATTACCGAAGAGCGCAAGAAGCAGGTCTCCTTCACCGAGCCCTATTACATGGCGGCGATGACCCATGTCGTGCCGAAGGAATCGGAGATCACCGAATTCACCAATGACGCGCTCAAGGGCATGGTCGTGGGTGCTCAGGCGGGCACGACGCAGGCCGATTATGCCGTGCAGATGTATCCCGATGCGGATGTGCGCCTTTACCCGACGCAGGACGAGGCCAGCCTCGACATGGCTTCGGGCCGGCTTGACGTGATGGTGGGCGACATGCTGCCGCTGCTCGACTTCGTCGAGAAGACCGAAGACGGTGCCTGCTGCAAGCTGGCGGGCGAGCCGATCACCGATCCGGCCTTTGTCGGCGAGGGCGTGGGCATCGCGCTGCGTCAGGAAGACAACGACCTGCGCGAGCGTCTGAACAAGGCGCTTGAGGAAATCCGCGCCGACGGTACCTATCAGGCGATCAACGACAAGTACTTCACCATCGACATCTACACGATGAAGTAATCGGGCGCTCCCGGCGAGAGGCGGCATGTGATGATGGAGTTGTTCTCCTACGGCCCCCTCGGCTGGGGCGACGAGATCCTCGCGGGGCTTTGGGTGACGATGCGCCTTGCGCTGACCACCCTGCCCGTGGGGCTGCTGTTGGGGTTTGCGGTGGCGGCGCTGTCGCTGTCGCATATCCCGGCGCTGCGCGCGATCGGCGTGGGCTACACCACGCTGATGCGCGGCCTGCCCGAGATCCTGACGCTGTTCATCGTCTATAACGGTCTCGGCCTCGGGCTGAACCGGGTGATGGCCTGGATCGCGCCCGAAGCGGGCCCGGTCGATTTCCCGCCCTTCGCGGCCGGGGTGATCGCGCTGGCGCTGGTCTTCGCGGCCTTCGCGGCCGAGGTTCTGCGCGGCGCATTCCAGGCCGTGCCCGAGGGGCAGATCCTTGCGGGCCGTGCCATCGGCATGTCGGCGCGCAAGATCTTCTGGCGCATCAAGCTGCCGCTTCTGTGGCGCTACGCGCTGCCCGGCATGGGGAACCTGTGGCTCAACCTGCTCAAGGATACCGCACTCGTGTCAGTCATCGCGCTCGACGATCTGATGCGCGCGACCAAGGTGGCCGTGGGCGTGACCAAGCAACCCTTCACCTTCTACCTCGTGGCCTGCCTGATCTACTGGCTGATGTGCCTGCTGTCCGAACTGGTTCTGGCGCGGCTTGAGCGGCGCGCGAACCGTGGCCTGCGGAGGGCATGAGATGGCATTCCTCGACACATTGGCCACCAACCTGCCCAAGCTGCTCGACGGCACGGCGACCACGCTTGCGCTGACCGGCTTGGGGGCTGCCATCGCCGCCGCGGCCTCGCCGGGACTGGCGCTGCTGCGCGCCAACGGGCCGCTCCCCGCGCAGCTTGCGCTGCGGGCCTATATCTCCTTCGTGCGCGGCACGCCGCTTCTGGCGCAGCTGTTCCTCGTCTTCTACGGCTCGGGCCAGTTCCGCGCCGAATTGACGACGCTTGGGCTCTGGGGCTTTTTCCGCGACCCGTTCAACTGCGCCGTTCTGGTATTCGCGGTGAACTCCTGCGCCTATCAGACCGAGATCCTGCGCGGCGGCATTCAGGCCGTGCCCCTGGGCGAGGTCGAGGCCGCACGCGCCGTGGGCATGTCGCGCCCCACGATCCTGCGCCGGGTCGTATTCCCCCACGCCTATCGCATCGCCTGGCCCGCGCTTGGCAATGAGATCATCTTGCTGATGAAAGCCTCGGCGCTGGCCTCGATCGTGACCGTGTTCGACCTGATGGGCCGCACCCGGCAGATCTTCTCGCGCAGCTTCGAGTTCTCCGTCTATTTCCAGGCCGCGGTGCTCTACCTGATCATCACCGCCTGCTTCGTCTATCTGTGGCGCTTCGCCGAGCGCCGCCTGTCGCGCCACATGGCGGCCCCGGGCCGCGCGTAAGGAACCTGACAATGCAGCCTCAAACCCCGCAAGACCTGGTTGTTCACGCCCAGGACATCCGCAAGAGCTTCGGCACGCATGAGGTGCTTAAGGGCATCTCCCTGCAAGCGCGCAACCATGATGTGATCTCGATCCTCGGCGCCTCCGGCTCGGGCAAATCGACCTTCCTGCGCTGCCTGAACTTCCTTGAAATCCCCAGTTCGGGCAGCGTCGCGGTGCATGGCGAGACGATCGCCTTCAGCAACGGCCGCATCGGCGATCAGCGCCAGATCGAGCGGATGCGCCAGCACCTTGGCATGGTATTCCAGCAGTTCAACCTCTGGACCCACCGCACCGTTCTGGAGAACGTGATGGAGGGGCCGGTGCAGGTGAAGCAAAAGCCCAAGGCCGAGGCCCGCGATCAGGCCGAGGCCCTTCTGGCGCGCGTAGGCCTTGCAGAGCGGATGCACCACTACCCCTCGCAACTCTCGGGCGGGCAGCAGCAGCGCGTGGCGATTGCCCGGGCGCTGGCGATGGAACCCGACGCGATCCTGTTCGACGAGCCGACCTCGGCGCTCGACCCGGAACTGGTGGGCGAGGTGCTCAAGGTGATGCAGGATCTGGCCGCCGAAGGCCGCACCATGATCGTCGTCACCCATGAGATGGCCTTCGCGCGCGAGGTTTCGACCGAGGTGGTGTTCCTGCATCAGGGCCTCGTGGCCGAACAGGGCCCACCCGAAAAGCTGTTCAACAACCCCGAGAGCGAAGTCTTCGCCCGTTTCATCTCCAAAATCCGTTGAGAACCCAAATGACCGTTCCGTTTACCGGGCTCAAGATCGAGTCCACCGAGCTGCGCATTGTCAACCTGCCGCTGGTGACGCCCTTCAAGGTCTCGAACCAGACGCTGACCGACAAGACCTTCCCCGTGCTGATCCTGCGCGGCGAGGGCGTCGAGGGGTTCAGCGAGGGGGTGATGGACCCCTTCCCCGACTATCTCGAGGAAACCATCCCCGGCGCGCTAGGGTTTCTGCGCGACCTGATCTTGCCGCAGATCGTCGGCAAACGCTTTGGCAACCCGGCCGAGCTGGCGGCGCTGCTGGCGCCCTGGCGCGGCCACCGCATGAGCAAGGCTTTGGTTGAGATGGCCTTCTGGGATCTCTGGACCAAATCGCTCGGCCTGCCGCTGAAGTCGGCTCTTGGAGGCGTGCGCGATGCGGTTCCGGTGGGCGTCTCGCTTGGCATCACCGCGATCGACACCACAGTTGAGCGCGTGGCCGAGGCCGTCGAGGCGGGCTACAAGCGCATCAAGCTCAAGGTCGCGCAGGGGCATGATCTGGCACTGCTCAAAGCGGTGCGGCGCGCCTATCCGGACGTCAAGCTGACCGTCGATGCCAATACCGCCTACGGGCTGGCCGATCTGGCCACGCTGCGCGCGATGGATGCCTTCAACCTCGATTACATCGAACAGCCGCTGGCCGTGGACGACATTCACGACCATGCGCTGGTGCAGCGCGAGATCGCCACCGCGCTCTGCCTTGACGAGTCGATCCGCACCCCCGCCGATTGCCGCAAGGCGCTGGCGGCGGGCGCGGCACGCGTCATCAACATCAAGGTCGGGCGCGTCGGTGGCTATGCGGCAGCGCGCGCGATCCACGATGTGTCGGAGGCTTTCGGCGCGCCGGTCTGGTGCGGCGGCATGCTGGAGAGCGGGATCGGGCGCGCGCATAACATCCACCTCGCGACGCTGCCCAACTTCACCAAGCCGGGCGATACCTCCTCGGCCAGCCGCTATTTCCACCGCGATATCATCAACGAACCGCTCGAGGCCGCGGATGGCCTGATGCCGGTTCCGGGCAACGGGCCGGGCGTCGGCGTGACGCTCGACCGTCCCTTCCTTGAAACCGTCACCCGGATGACCGAGGAGTTCCGCGCATGAGCGCCGAGGTCACGCTGCGCGAGCTGAACGGGCTGGACGAACTCGCCCGGGCCGAGCGTTTTCAGGTCGAGGTCTGGGGCGAGGGCGAACGCCCCGACAACTCGGACATCATGCTGTCGCTGCAACACGAAGGCGCGCTGTTGGCAGGCGCCTTCGCGGGTGATCGGATGCTTGCCTTCCTGTTCGGCTTTCCAACGGCGACAGCGGGCCTGCAGCACTCGCACCGGCTGGCGGTGTCGCCAGAGGCGCGCGGGCTGGGGCTTGGTGCGCGAATGAAATGGTTCCAGCGCGACTGTTGTCTTGCGCGCGGGATCACTCGGGTGCGTTGGACCTACGATCCGCTACGCGCGATCAATGCCGGGTTGAATATCGGCGTGCTCGGGGCCACCGCGTCGGAGTATTTCGTCGATTATTACGGGGCGATGCCGGGCATCAACGCGGGACTGCCGTCCGACCGGATCATGGCGCATTGGCAGCTTGATGCGCCCGAGGTCGTGGCGCGCGCCGAAGGCCGGGTCCCTACCCCGCCCACCGATCTTAAGCCCGTGGCGATCCCGCGCGATATCGACGCCTTGATGGCCGCCGACCCGCAGGCAGCCCTTGCCGCGCGGCTGCGGCTGCGGGGCGCGCTCCAGCCCGCATTCGCTGCCGGGCAGGCTATTGTTGGCTTCGACCGCGCAACGGCGAGCTATCTGCTTGGACCACGCTGATCGGGGATGGTGCGGGCGGCCGGACTCGAACCGGCACGGGCTTGCGCCCAAGGGAGTTTAAGTCCCATGCGTCTACCATTTCGCCACGCCCGCACGGGTTCTGGCTAACCCGCGGCACGGACGGGGGCAAGCCCCGTCAGCGGCCCTCGAAGACCGGGGGGCGTTTTTGCAGGAAGGCGGTCACGCCCTCGTGGAAGTCGCGGCTTTGGCCCAGCTGGCCCTGCAACTCGGCCTCAAGCGAAAGCTGCGCGGGCAGGTCATTGCCATAGCCCTCGCGCAAGGCGCGCTTGATCGCGCCATAGGCGGCGGTCGGGCCCTTGGCCAGATGCGCGGCCCGCGCGCGCCAATGCGCGGCGAACGCGGCATCGGGCACCGATTCCCAGATCATGCCCCATTGCGCGGCCTGATCGGCCGAGACCTTGTCGGCGAACAGTGCCGCCCCCATGGCCCGCGCGAAGCCCACCTGACGCGGCAGCCAGTAGGTGCCGCCCGCATCGGGCATCAGGCCAATCCGCGTGAAGGCTTGCAGGAAGGCCGCCGATTGCGCGGCGATCACCACATCCGCCGCCAGCGCAAGGTTCGCCCCCGCCCCCGCCGCCGCGCCATTCACCGCCGAGATCACCGGCAGCGGGCAATCATAGATCGCCATCAGCATCGGCTCGTATTCCTCGCGCAGCACCTTTTGCAGATCGAACGCGCCCGAGGCTGCGCCATCCGCCAGATCCTGCCCCGAGCAGAAGGCTCGCCCCTCCCCCGTCAGCACGACAACACGCGCCTCGGTCGCGGCGCGGCGCAGCGCGTCGAGGATCTCGGCGCGCATCGCGGTGTTGAGGGCATTCATCACCTCGGGGCGGTTGAGCGTGATTACCGCCATACCCTCGGTCAGTTCGTATCGGATTGCCTCGTAGCCCATGCGCGTCCTCCCTCGCCTTTGCGCCACATTAGCGGCGTGGCGCGGCGGGGGAAGCGGAACACTGCGTCACTTGCCAGGTTCGTCCTGCATCAGCTCTTTCAGGCGCGCCTCTTCCTCGGCCGAAAGCCCGGTGCCGGGGCCATCCTCGCGGCGACGACCGCGCAGGTAGACGAAGGCGCCGCCCATCGCGACCAGCAGCGCCACCGGTCCGAGGTAATAGAGGATCAGGTTCGCGCCGGTCTTCTCCGGCTCGAACAGGACATATTCGCCGTAACGGTCGGTGATGTAGTCGAGCACCTCACTGTCGGTGTCCCCCGCTAGCAGGCGTTCGCGCACCAGCAAGCGCAGATCGCGCGAAACCTCGGCGTTCGATTCGTCGATATTCTCGCCCTGACAGACCGGGCAACGCAGCACCTGACTGATCTGGCGCGCGCGGGCCTCCATCGCGGGATCGGGCAGCACCTCGTCGGGCTGGACGGCGAAAGCGGGGCTGGCCAGCAGAAGGCAAAGGGCAAGACGTTTGAGCATGGCTTACTCCGCGGGAACGGCGTTGGAAGAGGTGCGGCGCGCGCCGGCGGCCACGCGGTAGCGCCGGTCGGTCAGGCTGAGCAGACCGCCGAAGGCCATCATCAGGCAGCCCGCCCAGATCCAGTTGGCGAAAGGCTTGATATAGGTGCGCACGGCCCATCCGCCGTTGGCCTGCTTGTCACCGATCACCAGATAGATGTCACGCAGGAAGCCGTTGTCGATATCGGCCTCGGTCGTCGGCATCGCCTGCACCGGATAGGCGCGTTTTTCGGGATGCAGAACGGTGACCAGCTTGCCGTCACGCTCGACGTTCAGGGTAGCGGTGGTCGAGACATAGTTCGGCCCGTCGAATTGGTGCACTTCTTCGAGCGTGATCGCGTAACCCGCGACCTCGAAGGGTTCGCCGATCTGGGCCACGCGAATATCCTCGACCTGACCGGCCATCAGCAGGCCGATGCCGGCAAAGACGATCCCCAGACCCGAGTGCGCCGTGCATTTGCCCCAGTCGGCGCGTGGCAGACGCAGGATGCGCGCAGGCGTGCGGCCCGCTCGTTGCCAGATCTCGGCCAGCGAGCCGAAAACCAGCCACGCCCCGAGACCGGAGGACACAAGCGCCAGAAGCGAGCGCCCGGTCTCCAGCGTCCAGGCAAACCCTGCGCAGACCAGTGCCAGCACCAGTGCCGGGGCCAGCGGGCGCACCAGCTTGCCCAGCTTGGCACGCTTCCACGGCATCATCGCACCAATGGGCAGCAGGATCGCCAGGATGATCATGAAGGGGGTGAAGGCTTTCTCGAAGAACGGCGCGCCGACCGAGAGTTTGCGGCCCCAGGCCATCTCGGCCACCAGCGGCCAGACGGTGCCCACGAAGACGACCAGCGCCGAAACCGCCAGCAGGATGTTGTTAATCACCAGCGCGGTTTCCCGCGAGACCATCGAGAAGACGCCCTTGGCCTGCATCGCGCCCGCGCGGCCCGCATAAAGCGTCAGCGCGCCGCCGACGAAGAAGGCCAGGATGGCGAGGATGAAAATCCCCCGCTCGGGGTCATTGGCGAAGCTATGCACCGAGGTGATGACGCCCGAACGCACGATGAACGTGCCGATCAACGAGAAACCGAAGGCCATGATCGCCAGCAGGATCGTCCAGCTTTTCAGCGCCTCGCGCTTTTCCACGACGATGGCCGAGTGCAGCAGCGCCGCCGCCAAGAGCCAGGGCATGAACGAGGCATTCTCGACCGGGTCCCAGAACCAGAAACCGCCCCAGCCAAGCTCGTAATAGGCCCACCACGAGCCAAGGGCGATGCCGATGGTCAGAAAGATCCAGGCCGCAAGCGTCCAGGGCCGCACCCAACGCGCCCAGGCGGCGTCCACGCGGCCCTCGATCAGCGCGGCCACGGCGAAGGAGAAGGCCATCGAAAGCCCCACATAGCCGAGATAGAGGAACGGCGGGTGGAAGGCGAGGCCGGGGTCTTGCAGCAGCGGGTTGAGGTCTTGCCCGTTGAAGGGCGGCTCGGCCAGACGGGTGAAGGGATTCGAGGTAAACAGGATGAAGCCAAGGAAGGCCGCCCCGATCCAGGCCTGCACCGCAAGCACCCGTGCCTTGAGACGCGGCGGAAGGGCCGCGCCAAACCAGGCGGCGGCCGCGCCGAACAGAGCAAGGATCAGCACCCACAGAAGCATCGAGCCCTCGTGGTTCCCCCAGACGCCCGACACCTTGTAAAGCATCGGCTTGTCGGTATGCGAGTTCGCATAGACAAGCTGCAGAGAGAAGTCCGAGGTGACAAAGGCATAGGTCAGCGCGCCAAAGGACAGCGCGATCAGCAGAAACTGCGCGGAGGCCGCGGGCTCGGCCACGGCCATCCAGCCCGACCAGTTCTTGTGCGCGCCGATCAGCGGCACCAGCGCCTGCACGATGGCCACGCAAAACGCAAGGATAAGGGCGAAGTGGCCTAGCTCTGCAATCATGATGTCCTCCTGTTCGCGGGCGCGATCATAGAGGCCGAACGTCTCCGGGCCAAGGAGGATGCGCGCGATTGTCGCGCCCCACACGTCATGGTGAGGCGGGCGGGGTCATCCCCGCCCGTTCAGAGCCGCGCCGAGGGCTTGCGCGAGGACAGCTGCAAATTGGTTTCGCTGCGCAGCACGCCCTCGAAGCGCCGGATCGCCAGCAGGGTTTCGTCCAGATCCGGCAGGCTGCGCGCGCCGATCTCGACGATCAGATCCCACTGACCGTTGGTTGTATGCACGGCCTGCACCTGAGGCAGGCCAAGCAAACGCTGCACGATCCGCTCGGTTCCACGACCGTCGATCGACAGCATCATCAGACCGCGCACGGGCGCCGCAGCGACGTCCGAACGCGTGAGAACGGTGAAGCCCGAGATTTCCCCCTTGGCCACCAGCCGCTCGATCCGGGCGCGCACCGTGGCGCGCGAGAGGCCGAGCTGCCCTGCGAGGTCCGAAACCGCGGCCCGGCCGTCGCGCCGAAGCGCGGCGATCAGCCGTTGATCGGTTTCGTCCAGTCGTTCGACGCGCGGCCCCTCTCCCCACATGGCCTTAGCCTTTCGCCGCGAGGATCGAGGCTTCGAGGACATCGAGCGCCTCGTCGAAGATCGCATCCGGGATGGTCAGCGGCGCGAGGAAGCGGATCACGTTGCCATAGACGCCGCAGGTCAGCAGGATCAGGCCACGCTTGAGAGCCTCTTCGCGGATGCGGTTGGTCATCTCGGGGTTCGGCGTGTCGGTGCCGGCCACGTTGAACTCGACCGCGTTCATGAAGCCCGGGCCGCGGATATCGACGATCTCCGGAACCTGGTCGCGCATACCGGCCAGACGCTGCTTGAGGCGGCCGCCCAGACGTTCGGCACGAGCGCAGAGGTCTTCTTCCTCGATCACGTCGAGCACGGCATGGGCCGCCGCGATGCCAAGCGGGTTACCAGCATAGGTGCCGCCCAAGCCGCCCGGGTTCGGGCTGTCCATGATGTCGGCGCGGCCGGTGACGGCCGAGATCGGCAGACCGCCGCCCAGACCCTTGGCCATGGTGGTGATGTCGGCGGCAACGCCGTGATGCTCCATCGCGAAGAGCTTGCCGGTGCGGGCAAAGCCGGTCTGGACCTCGTCGGCGATCAGCACGATGCCGTTGGTGTCGCAGATCTCGCGCAGGCGCTTCATGAAGCCTTCCGGCACCGGGTAGAAACCACCCTCGCCCTGAACCGGCTCGACGATGATCGCGGCAACGCGCGCGGGTTCGATATCGGCCTTGAACAGACGCTCGAGCGCGCCGATCGCCTCATCGCCCGAGACGCCATGCAGCGGGTTCGGGAAGGGCAGGTGCCACACGTCGTTCATCATCGGGCCGAAACCGGCCTTGTAGGGCTGGACCTTGCCGGTCAGCGTCATGCCCATGAAGGTACGGCCATGGAAGCCGCCCGCAAAGGCGACAACGCCGGCGCGGCCGGTGTAGTGGCGGGCGATCTTGATGGCGTTCTCAACGGCTTCGGCGCCGGTGGTCGCGAAGATGGTCTTCTTGGCGAAGTCGCCCGGAACCTTGGCGTTCAGGCGCTCGGCCAGGGCCACGTAGTTCTCATAGGGCACGACCTGGTGGCAGGTGTGGGTGAACGCATCGAGCTGCTTCTTGACCGCTTCGATCACCTTGGGGTGACGGTGGCCGGTGTTCACCACGGCAATACCGGCGGCGAAGTCGATATAGCGCGTGCCGTTCTTGTCCCACAGCTCCGCGTTCTCGGCACGCTCGGCATAGATCTGGGTGGTCATGCCGACGCCCTTGGCGATGGCGGCGTTCTTGCGGGCGGAAAGTTCCGGCGAGGTTTGCACAGTCATGAGTAGGCTCCGATTCGAGATGCCTCAACATCGCACTTTGCATTTTTTCTGCAAGAAATTTTTTGACCTCTTTCGTGACCCGCTGCATATTGCCGGTGTAAGGCTTGGAAAATGACCGACTCGACTGCCCAGATCCCTGATGAACCCCTGTTTCGCGTGACCGAAGCTGCGCGCGCCGTGGGCGTTGCACCCTCGACCCTGCGCCTGTGGGAGACGCAGGGCCTTGTCGCGCCGACGCGCCGGGCCTCGGGGCAGCGGCTTTACTCGGCCGCGGATGTGGCGCGGTTGCAGCGCATCACCTTCCTGCGCCGGGAAAGCGGGCTGAACCCGGCAGCGATCCGTGCCGCGCTTGAGGCCGAGGGCAGCGCGCCCCCCGCCCCCGAGATCCTGAACGAAAAGCTGGGCGCCTCGCTGCGCCATCTGCGCCAGGTGCGCGGCGAAAAGCTTGACGATGTCGCGCAGAAGATGGGCGTTTCCGCCTCGGCGCTTTCGACGCTGGAGCGCACCGGCGCGGGGGTCAGCTTCAAGACGCTCGCGGATCTCGCGCGCTATTACGGCACAACCGTCTCGCGGCTTTCCGATCAGGACGAGCCCGGTGGCGCGGTGGTGCGAGCGGGCGCCGCGCGGCTCTGGCCGATGCCGGTCGAGGGCGTGCGCGTCGAGGTCCTGGCCGAGGGCCGCCGACAAATGGACTGTCACCGCTTCATCCTCTCGCCCGGCGCGACGTCGCAGGGTGGCTATGACCACGAGGGCGAGGAATTCATCACCGTGATCGACGGGCGCTTCCGCATCACCCTCGATGGCGAAGAGGTGCATGAGCTTGGCCCCGGCGACTCGATCTATTTCGAAAGCCGCCGCCCGCACGCCTGGGCCAACGCGGCCGATGGCCAGACGGTTGTCATCTGGGTCAACACCCCGCCGACGTTCTGAGCACGCTTGCGTGAGCCGCCTTGCGGGCCCCGGCACGCGCGGTCATGCTTGGCCCCGCCCCACGAAAGGAAGCCCGATGCGCCTTGCCCTGATCGCCCTTGCCGCCCTGTCGATGACTGCCTGCCGCGAGGACGCCACGACCGACGCGTTGGCCGCCCTGCCCATCGGCGCCGAATGGCAGGTGCGCGAGATCGCCGGGCAGCCTGTCGCGCCAGAGGTTAGCGTCACCCTCACCCGCAGCGAGGAAAACACGATCACCGGAAGTTCCGGCTGCAACCGCTACAACGGCCGCGTCGAGACGCGCGATGGCAAGCTGCATATCGGCGCGCTGGCCGGTACCCGCATGGCCTGCCCGCCCGAACAGATGCAGGCAGAACAGGCATTCCATTCCACCATCGGCCGGGTCGATCAGGCGCGGCTGAACGGCACTACGCTGGAACTGCTGACCGGCGAAACCGTCGTCATACTGGCGGAGAAATAACGCCCCCGGCCTCCTGCACGGCCTCCATCGCGACATAGGTCGAGGTCGCCGCGACATGCGGCAGGGCCGAGATCTTCTCGCCCATCACCCGGCGATAGTCCGAGATGTCGCGCGTGCGCACCTTGAGCAGGTAATCGAACCCGCCCGCGACCATGTAGCATTCCTCAATCTCGGGCAGGGCGCGGACGGCGCGGTTGAAGGCGCGCAGCGCGGCCTCGCGCGTGTCGCTCAGGCGCACCTCGACGAAGGCCACATGCGCAAGCCCCATTCGGATCGGGCTGAGCACCGCGCGGTAGCCTGAAATCACCCCGCTTTCCTCCAGCCGCTTCACCCGCGCCTGCACCGGCGACTTGGTCAGCCCGACGCGGCGTGCAAGCTCGGTCATGCTCAACCGCCCCTCTTCGACAAGGGCCGCCAGAATCTTGCGGTCGTAACCGTCCAGATCGGGCAGGTCGTTTGGCATGCATTTCACCTCAAGATCAGTCGTTTCGCCTGCGGTTTCGCCATCATCGGTCAAATCGCCCGGCGCATTCCCTGTATTCTGGGACAAAGCAAATCCCCCTTCAAGGTCAGTCCCATGATTCACTCGACGTTGCCGCCGACCCTCGAACAGATCGACGCGCTCACTCTCCAGCCCGAAGCGCCGCTGCTGCGCCGTCTGGCGAATGAGGCCGCACTGGACGGGGCTGCGCGCGCCCGCATCTCGGGCAAGGGCGCCGAGCTGGTGCGCCGCATCCGCGCCGAGGCCCGCCCGGGCCTGATGGAGGTGTTCCTTGCGGAATACGGCCTGTCCACCGAAGAGGGCATCGCCCTGATGTGCCTGGCCGAGGCGCTGTTGCGCGTGCCGGATGCGCCCACCATGGACGCGCTGATCGAAGACAAGATCGCCCCCTCGGACTGGGGCAAGCATCTGGGTCACTCGGCCAGCTCGCTGGTCAACGCCTCGACCTGGGCACTGATGCTGACCGGCAAGGTTCTGGAAGAGCGCGGCCCCGGCCTTGCGGGCGCGCTGCGTGGTGCCGTGAAACGCCTAGGCGAGCCGGTGATCCGCACCGCCGTGTCGCGTGCGATGAAGGAAATGGGACGCCAGTTCGTTCTGGGTGAAACCATCGAAAGCGCGATGGATCGCGCGGCCAAGCTTGAGGCGCAGGGCTATTCCTACAGCTACGACATGCTGGGCGAGGCCGCCCGCACCGCCGCCGACGCGCGCCGCTACGAGGCCTCCTACGCCAAGGCGATCGAGGCCATCGCCAAGCGCTGCAAGCCCGGCCAACTGCGCGACAACCCCGGCATCTCGGTCAAGCTCTCGGCGCTGCACCCGCGTTATGAGGTTGCGCAGGAAGCGCGCGTGATGGCTGAACTGGTGCCAGTGGTCGTTCGCCTTGCCCGCATGGCCGCCAAGGCCGACATGAGCTTTACCATCGACGCCGAAGAGGTCGATCGCCTCGTGCTGTCGCTGCGCGTGATTGAGGCCGTCCTGTCGGATGCCGAGCTGGCGGGCTGGGACGGTTTTGCCATCGTCGTTCAGGGCTACAGCCGCCGCGCGGGCGCCGCGCTGGATTGGCTGCACGCGCTGGCCACGCGGCTTGATCGCAAGATCATGGTGCGTCTGGTGAAAGGCGCCTATTGGGACGCCGAGGTGAAACGTGCACAGGTTCAGGGCCTGCCCGATTTCCCGGTCTTCACCCGCAAGATCTCGACCGACGTGAGCTATATCGCCAACGCCCGCAAGCTGCTGGCGATGTCCGACCGCATCTATCCGATGTTCGCGGGCCACAATGCCCATACCGTCGCCGCCGTGCTCGACATGGTGGCCGAGATGGGCACCGACACGCGCGATTTCGAATTCCAGCGCCTGCATGGCATGGGCGAGCGTCTGCATGACATCGTGCTGAAGTCCGAAAATACCCGCTGCCGGATCTATGCCCCCGTCGGTGCGCATCGCGACCTGCTGGCCTACCTCGTGCGTCGCCTGCTGGAAAACGGTGCGAACTCGAGCTTCGTGAACCAGATCGTGGACGAGGACGTCTCGCCCGAGGAGGTCGCGGCCTGCCCCTTTGCCGCGCTTGAAGCCCTGAGCACGGTCGAGAACCCGGCGCTGAGCCGACCCGCCGACCTGTTCCCCGGCCGCAGCAACTCGCAAGGCCACGACCTGAGCCAGACCGGCACGCTTGCGGCTATCGAGGCCGCGCGCGCGCCGCTTGCCGCGGGCCTGCTGCCCGAGGCAAGCCCGCTTGTGGCGGGCGACTGCGCCCCCATGGCCGCCGAAGAGGTGAAGAACCCCGCCACCGGCGAGGTCGTGGGCCTTGTGCGCCCGGCCTCGGCCGCCGATATCGAGGCCGCACTTGGCAATGCCCGCCCCTGGCAGGCCGATGCCGCCGCCCGTGCCGCCGTTCTGAACCGCGCAGCCGACCTTTACGAGGAGCACTACGGCCAGATCTTTGCGGTGATCGCCCGCGAAGCTGGCAAGAACCTGCCCGACGCCGTGGCCGAGATCCGCGAGGCCGTGGACTTCCTGCGCTACTACGCCTCGCAAACCACGGAAGACACCGCGCCGCGTGGCGTCTTTACCTGCATCAGCCCGTGGAACTTCCCGCTGGCGATCTTCACTGGCCAGATCGCGGCCGCGCTGGCCGCTGGCAACGCCGTGCTGGCCAAACCCGCCGAGCAGACCCCGATCATCGCCGCCCTGGCCGTGCGTCTGATGCACCTTGCCGGTGTCCCGCGCGAGGCGCTGCAACTGCTGCCGGGCGACGGCCCGACCGTGGGCGCACGCCTGACCTCGGACCCGCGCGTCAATGGCGTGTGCTTCACCGGCGGCACCGATACCGCGCAGGCGATCCGCCGCGCGATGGTGCAGGCGATGGACCCGGGCGCGCCCCTGATCGCCGAGACCGGCGGGATGAACGCGATGATCGTCGACTCGACCGCGCTGCCCGAGCAGGCGGTGCGCGATATCCTCGCCTCGTCTTTCCAATCGGCGGGTCAGCGCTGCTCGGCCCTGCGTTGCCTCTATGTGCAGGACGAAATCGCCCCGCACCTGACCGAGATGCTGTTTGGTGCGATGGATGAGCTGCGCATCGGCAACCCCTGGGATCTGAGCACCGACGTCGGCCCCGTGATCGACGCCGAGGCTGAGGCCACCATCCGCGCCCATATTGCCAAGGCCCGCGCCGAGGGCCGCGTGCTGAAGGAGATGGACCTGCCCGAGGGGCTAACCGGCCATTTCGTCGCGCCCACCGTGATCCGCATCGACAGCATCGCGGATCTCGAGCGCGAGATCTTCGGCCCGGTGCTGCATGTCGCGACCTTCGCCGCCGAGGACCTGCCCAAGGTGGTCAAGACGATCAACGCCACCGGCTACGGGCTGACCTTCGGGCTGCACAGCCGCATCGACAACCGCGTGCAGGAGGTGACCGAGGCGATCACCGTCGGCAACCTCTACATCAACCGCAACCAGATCGGCGCGGTCGTCGGCAGCCAGCCTTTCGGCGGCGAGGGCCTGTCGGGCACCGGCCCGAAAGCGGGCGGCCCGGAATATGTGGCGCGCTTTGCCCAACCTCAGGCCAAGCCGCACCGCCCGGCGCTGGAGCGCGAGATGCCCGGCCCGACAGGTGAGTCGAATCGCCTGACGCTGCACCCGCGCCCCGCGTTGCTCTGCATGGGCCCCGGCGCCGAGAAAGCCGCGGCTCAGGCCGCAGCGGTGACGGCGCTTGGCGGTGTTGCCGAACTGGCAACGGATCTCTCCCCCGAGGCGCTTGCGACCCGCGAAGGTTTCTCGGCCGCGCTCTGGTGGGGCGACCGCGAGACCGCCCGCGCCTGCGCCAAGGCCCTTGCCAGCCGCAAGGGGCCGATCCTGCCGCTGATCACCGAGATGCCCGACGCAGCCCATTGTTTCCACGAGAGACACATCTGCATCGACACCACGGCGGCAGGCGGCAACGCGCAGCTCTTGGCCGCAGCCGGTAACGCTTGACGATGGTTCGCGGATCGGCACACTCGCCCCATGTTTCCGATACGCGACCATAACCCCTCGAGCAAGACGCCCTATGTGACCTGGGCGATCATTGCGCTCAACGTGGTTATCTTCGCCCTCACGCTGCCTTTGGCCGGGGATATGCAGGCGCTGTGGATCAACGGCGCGCTCTATCCGGCCGAGGTGACGCAGGGCCACGCGCTGCACGGGCTGATCACCCATATGTTCCTGCACGCGGGCATGATGCACCTGGCGGGCAACATGCTGTTCCTGTGGATCTTCGGAGACAACCTCGAAGAGCAGCTCGGCCATGTCGGCTTTCTGCTTTTCTACCTTGCCGGGGGACTTGCCGCCGCTTTCGCGCAGATCCTGGCCGAACCCTATACGACCATTCCGATGGTCGGCGCCTCGGGCGCGATTGCCGGGGTGATGGGCGGCTATCTGCTGCTGTTTCCCCGCGCGCGGGTCGATGTGCTGTTCATCTTCATCATCTTCTTCCGCATCTTCGCCATACCCGCCTGGGTCGTCCTGGGCGTCTGGTTCGGGATGCAGCTGTTCAACGGCACGGCCTCCGGGCTGACCGATGGCGTTGCCTACTGGGCTCATGCCGGGGGCTTCGCCGCAGGCTTGCTGCTGATGGTGCCGCACTGGCTGCGCCTTGGCGGGGCGAACTTCTGGGGCCAGAACCACGGCCGCCCGCCGCACCCCGAGGCCGAGTATCACCGCACCACAATCCCCGTCGTGCGGCGGCGGCGCTGATGCTGCCCGAGGTCACCTCTCCGCATCGCCTCACCTGCCATTGCGGCGCAGTCGAGCTGGAGGTGACTTTGTCGAACGGGCTTGCCACCGCGCGGCGCTGCGATTGCTCGTTCTGCCGACGGCGCGGTGCAGTGGCAGTTTCGGCGCCGCTTTCGGGCATCCGCATCGTCAAGGGCGCCGAAAACCTGAGCCTTTACCAGTTCGGCACCAACACGGCCAAACACTACTTCTGCAAGACCTGCGGGATCTACACGCATCACCAGCGCCGCTCGAACCCGAACGAATACGGGGTGAATGCGGGCTGTCTTGAGGGCGTGAACCCGCGCGATCTGGACCCGGTGCCCTGGGCGGATGGCGTGAACCACCCCTCGGATCGCGGCAAATGAAAAGGCCCCCGAACCGGGGGCCTTTCGTGTTCTGTCCGGGCGCTTACTTGCGCAGCGTGCCGCCGGTGGCCTTGGTGACCTTGTCGATGATCTTGGCCGATACGGCCTCGATCTCGGCATCGGTCAGGGTCTTGTCGCGCGGCTGGATCCGCACCGAAAGCGCGATTGACTTCTTGCCCGCGCCCATCTGCTCTTCGGCCTTGGCGCCGGTGAACTGGTCGAAGACCGAGACCGCCTCGATCAGCACCTTGTCGGCGCCATAGGCGGCGTTGACCGCGGTGATCACCTCGGTGCCGGTATCGACGACGAAGGCGAAGTCACGCTCGACCGCTTGCAGGTCGGAGATCGCCAGTGCCGGGCGCGTGGGCGTCTTGACCTTCGGGAAGGGCACGTTCTCAAGCCGGATGGTGAAGGCCACCGCCGGGCCCTTCACACCCATCTCGCGCAGCATCTTGGGATGCAGCTCGCCAAAGGTCGCCAGCACATTGGGGCCAAGCGCGATATTGCCCGCGCGGCCCGGATGCCACCAGGCATCAAGCTTGCGGTTGACCTGCACCCGGGCGGGCGCACCGATCGCGGCCAGCGCGGCCTCGACATCGGCCTTGGCGTCATAGACATCGACCGGCCGGCGCGAGCCCCAGGGATCGCGCGGCGCCGAGGCCCCGACCAGAAGGCCCGTCGCCACGGTCACCTGATCGCCCGGCTCACCGCCCGAGAAGACCGGCCCCACCTCGAACAGCGCCAGATCGGAGAAACCGCGCGCCTGATTGCGGGCGGCCGCCTGCAACAGGCCCGGCAGCAGGTCGGGGCGCATATGCGTCATCTGCGATGAGATCGGGTTCTCGATCCGCGTGGCCTCGGCCCCGCCACCAAACAGCGCCGCCGATTTCGCGTCGATGAAGCTGTAGGTCACACACTCGTTGTAACCAAGTGCTGCGATGGTGCGGCGCGTGGTCTTCTCGCGCACCTGGCCCGGCGTCAGGATCGGCTCGGGCACGCCCGAGGTTTCCCGCGCCATCGGCTTGCCCTGCAACTTGGTCAGCGAGGCGATGCGCGCCACTTCCTCGACCAGATCGGCCTCGCCCAGAACGTCGGGGCGCCAGCTCGGCGCCGTCGCCATGTCGCCATCGAGCGCGAAGCCGAGCGCCTCAAGGGTGCGGCGCTGCTCGGCCTCGGGGATCTCCATGCCGACAAGGCTGATGACCCGCGCCGGGTCCAGCCGGTAGGCGCGCGTCGTGGCGGGCACGGCGCCGTCCATGACGACTTCCGAGGCCTCGCCACCGCACAGATCGAGCACCATCTGCGTTGCCAGCTCCAGCCCCGGCAGGGTGAAGGCCGGGTCCACGCCCCGCTCGAACCGGTAGCGCGCGTCCGAGTTGATGCGCAGCGCGCGGCCCGTCGCGGCAATGGTGATCGGGTCCCAATAGGCGCTTTCGAGGAAGACATCGACGGTCTCCTCGGTGCAGCCCGAATGCTCGCCGCCCATGATGCCCGCAAGGCTTTCCACGCCGTTGTCGTCGCAGATCACCATCTGGCCTTCGCGCAGCGTGTAGGTCTTTTCGTCGAGCGCCAGCATCTCCTCGCCGCCCTTGGCGGGCACGATGCGCAGATCGCCCTTCACCTTGGCCGCGTCAAAGACGTGCAGCGGGCGGTTCAGGTCATAGGTGAAGAAGTTGGTGATATCGACCAGCGCCGAGATCGGGCGCAGCCCGATGGCGATCAGCCGCTGTTGCAGCCAGGCCGGGCTGGGGCCGTTGGTCACGCCACGGATAAGGCGGCCGGCAAACAGCGGGCAGCCCTTTTCCTTCAGCGCGGGGTCGATCTCAACCTTGATCGGGCTTGCGAAGCCGCCCGGCACCGCCTCGATCTCCAGCGGCTTGAGCACACCCAGCCCCCGCGCAGCCAGATCGCGCGCAATGCCGCGCACGCCAAGCGCATCGGGGCGGTTCGGAGTGATCTTGATGTAGATCATCGGATCGACCGCCTCGGGGCGGTTCTCGGCCAGCCAGTCCACGAACCGCTCGCCGACCTCGCCCGAGGGCAGCTCGATGATGCCGTTATGCTCGTCCGACAGTTCCAGCTCGCGCTCCGAGCACATCATGCCGTGGCTTTCGACACCGCGGATCTTGCCCACGCCAAGGGTCACGTCGATGCCCGGGACGTAATCGCCGGGTTTGGCAAGGACGACCGTGATCCCCTCGCGCGCGTTCGGCGCACCGCAGACGATGGTCTTTTCGCCCTCATCGGTCAGCACCTTGCAGACCCGCAGCTTGTCGGCGTCGGGGTGCTTTTCGGCATGCAGCACTTTGGCGAGAGTGAAGCTTTCCAGCTTGCCCGCCGGGTTGGCGATTTCCTCGACCTCAAGGCCAAGGTCGGTCAGCGCATCGGCGATCTCGTCCACCGAGGCGGTGGTGTCGAGGTGGTCTTTCAGCCAGGAGAGGGTGAATTTCATTTGGAGAGGCCTCCGAAAACAGTCGGCAGATCAAGAGCGGCGAAGCCGTAGTGGCGCAGCCAGCGCAGGTCGCTTTCAAAGAAGGCGCGCAGGTCGGGGATGCCGTATTTCAGCATCGCCAGACGGTCGATCCCCATGCCGAAGGCAAAGCCCTGCCACTCGGCCGGGTCGATGCCGCCCGCTTCCAGCACCTTGGGGTGCACCATGCCCGAGCCAAGGATCTCCATCCACGAGTTGCCCTCGCCGATCTTGAGCTGGCCACCCTCCCACGAGCAGCGGATATCGACCTCGGCCGACGGCTCGGTGAAGGGGAAGTGCGAGGCGCGGAAGCGCAGCTCGACCGAGGGCACCTCGAAGAAGGTCTTGCAAAACTCTTCCAGCACCCATTTCAGGTTCGCCATCGAGATGTCCTTGCCGATGGCAAGGCCCTCGACCTGGTGGAACATCGGCGTGTGGGTCTGGTCCATGTCCATGCGATAGACGCGACCCGGCGCGATCACGCGGATCGGCGCGCCGGTCTTTTGCATGGCGCGGATCTGCACCGGCGAGGTATGCGTGCGCAGCACATGCGGCGGGCGCGGGTCGGCGGCATCGCGGGCCATGAAGAAGGTGTCGTGCTCTTGCCGGGCGGGGTGCTCGGGCGCGATGTTGAGCGCGTCGAAGTTATACCAGTCGCTTTCGATCTGCGGGCCCTCGGCCACGGCAAAGCCCATGTCGGCGAAGATCGCGGTGACCTCGTCCATGACCTGGCTGACCGGGTGGATGGTGCCCGCGCGGCGCGGACGGCCGGGCAGCGTGACATCAAGCCATTCATTGCGCAGGCGCGCGTCCAGCGCGGCATCGGCCAGCGCCTCTTTCTTGGTGCGCAGCGCGGCGTCGATTTCGTTCTTCAGCACGTTCAGCGCGGCGCCGGTGGTCTGGCGCTCTTCCGGGCTCATCTGGCCCAGTTCGCGCATCTTCAGGCTGATCTCGCCCTTCTTGCCAAGCGCGGCCAGGCGCAGCTCTTCCAGCGCGGCCTCGTCAGCGGCCTGCGCGATCCCGTCGAGATATTTCGCCTTGAGCACGTCGAGCGCGTTCATCTGGTCTCTCCTGTCTGGTCGGGGGAGTGCTAGCCCCGCCCCGGCCCGATTTCAAGCGTGTGAAAGAAAAACCCCGCGACGGCAAAGCGCCGCGCGGGGTTCAAAGTGCAATCCCTCAGATGGGGAGATTACGCAGCCGCGGCAGCCTTCGCCTTTTCGACGATGGCGCCAAACGCTTCCGGCTCGTGGATGGCGAGATCGGCGAGAACCTTGCGGTCCACTTCGATGCCAGCCAGCGCGAGGCCGTTGATGAAGCGCGAATAGGTCATTTCGGCGTCGAAGGCGCGGACAGCGGCGTTGATACGCTGGATCCACAGCGCGCGGAAGCTGCGCTTGCGGGCCTTGCGGTCGCGGGTCGCGTACTGGTTGGCCTTGTCGACGGCCTGGGTAGCGGTGCGGAAGTTGCGCGAGCGGGCCGAGTAGTAGCCCTTGGCAGCCTTCAGAACTTTCTTGTGCGAGGCGTGGGTAACCTTGCCGGATTTAACGCGGGACATTGATCAGCCTCCAGTTCAGCGGTTGTAGGGCATGTATTTCTTGACGATCTTGGCGTCCGCATCGGACAGGATCATCGTGCCCGCGCTATCGCGGATGAACTTGGTGGTGCGCTTGATCATGCCATGGCGCTTGCCGGCCGGACCAGCGATGACCTTGCCGGTCGCCGTGAACTTGAACCGCTTCTTGGCAGCGGATTTCGTCTTCATCTTGGGCATTTCCATCTCCTCTTTCGAGTGGGTATTCACGCGACTCGGCATGCCACTTCGGCCGGCCGCGCGGGCTCATAGAGGGCGCCTGATATAGCCGCCCTCCCTGTTTGGCAAGGGGGTATGCACACAATTCTACAGCAGGATGCGCCCGATCACCGACAGCACCACATCCGGGACTTCGCCCATCGTGTAGCCGCCGGGTTTCATCATCGCCGCGTAGATCAACAACCCGCCCCCCACGACCACCGCCAGAATTGCGGCATGTGGAGGACGACTGTTGGCAAATGCCGAGACGCCCGAGGGAATGGACAGCAGAAAAATAACCACCCCAAGGGCGAGCAACGTATCCATGTCAATCATGGCCGAGCCCTCGCTTACCCCTAGGTAAGCTTACTCCGGATCGGTGCGGAAAATCAATCTTTCGTCGCAGGGCGCCACGCGCAGGATGTTCGTCGTGCCCTGCACGTTGAAGGGCACGCCCGCGGTGACGACGATCTGGTTGGTTTCGTCGGCAAAACCGAAATCGCGCGCCGCGCGGGCCGCGTTGACAACTGCCATCTTGAACCGCTCGACCTCTTCGCAACGCACGGCATGTACGCCCCAGGACAGGCAGATCTTGCGCAGGGTCTGCACCACCGGCGACATCGCGATGATCGGCACGCGCGGGCGCTCGCGCGCGATGAGCGAGACGGTCTTGCCCGACTGGGTATAGCAGCAGATGGCCGAGATATCGGTGGCTTCGGCGATCTCGCGCGCGGCGGCCACGATCCCGTCGGCGACGGTCTGGCGGACCACGGTGCGCGAGGCCTCGATCACCTCGCGGTAGGTCGGGTCGTTTTCGACCGACTGCGCGACCGAGTTCATGGTCGCGACCGCATCGACCGGGTAGCGCCCGGCGGCGGATTCCGCGCTCAGCATGATCGCGTCGGTGCCCTCATAGATCGCGGTGGCGACGTCCGAGACCTCGGCGCGGGTCGGCATCGGGCTTTCGATCATGCTCTCGAGCATCTGCGTCGCCACGATCACCGGCTTCGCGGCCGCACGGCAGCGGCGGATCAGGCGCTTCTGGATCGGCGGAACGGCATGGACCGGCAGCTCAACCCCCAGATCGCCGCGCGCCACCATGATTCCGTCCGAGACCTTGAGGATCTCTTCGAAAGCGTTCACGGCGGCGGGTTTCTCGATCTTGGACAGGATGGCGGCGCGGCCGCGCGCCAGCGTGCGGGCCTCGATCACGTCCTCGGGGCGTTGCACGAAACTGAGCGCGAGCCAGTCGGCGCCCATCTCGCAGGCAAACTCAAGATCGGCCCGGTCCTTGTCGGACAGCGCGGCCAGCGGCAGCACCACATCAGGCACGTTCACGCCCTTGCGGTTCGAGATCGTGCCGCCCGTGGTCACGGTGCAATTCGCGAAATCGGGGCCGCATTCGTCGACCCGCAGGCGGATCTTGCCATCGTTGACCAGCAGCGTGGCGCCGGGTTCGAGGGCGGCAAAAATCTCGGGGTGAGGCAGGCAGACGCGATGCCCCTCGCCCTCGGTCGGGTCGAGGTCGAAACGGAAGGGAAAGCCCTCTTCCAGATCGGCGGCGCCCGCGGCAAAGGTGCCTACGCGCAGCTTCGGGCCCTGAAGGTCGGCCAGCACCGCAATGGGGCGCCCGGTATCGGCCTCGATCTGGCGAATGATATCGTAGCGCGCCTTCTGCTCGGCATGTGTGCCGTGGCTCATATTCAGGCGGAACACATCGGCCCCGGCCTCGAACAGCGCGCGAATGGTGGTGTAGTCCGACGATGCCGGCCCCAGAGTGGCCACGATCTTGACATTGCGAAGGCGTCTCATGCGTCCTCGTTCCTCATATTGACAAAATTTTTCGTGGGCCGGGCACAGCTATGGCGCAAAATGTCGCACAGAGCAACTGGCCTGCCCCCCAGAACTCGCGTATTTCTCGTGTGACGATTTTGGACGACGAGAGTATGACGCCCCACCCCGCCTACCGGACCGTTGGCACCGAGCGCCCCTCGCGCTGGCTGGTGACCGTTGACCACGCCACAAACACCGTTCCCGACTGGGTTGGCGGCGGTTCTCTGGGGATCGCGGCGCAGGATATGGCGCGCCATATCGCCTATGACGTCGGCGCGCTCGGGCTGGCTGATCGGCTGGCCGAGCGGCTTGATGCGCCGATGATCTCCACCGACTTCTCGCGCCTCGTGATCGACCCTAACCGGGGCGAGGACGACCCGACGCTGGTAATGCGACTCTATGACGGTACGGTGATTCCGGCGAACAGGCATGCCTGCACGGAGCAGATCGAGCAGCGCCTGGCGCGACTATACCGCCCCTACCACGCCGCGCTGGCCGATATCGCGGGTGCCCGGACGGATCGGGTGATCTGCGCGGTGCATTCCTTCACGCCCTGCCTGCGCGGGCGCGCACCGCGCCCCTGGCAAGTTGGTATCCTTTATTCGCACCGGGATGAGCGGCTGGCCAAACCGCTGATCGCGGCGCTGGCGGCGCAGGGCCTGTGCGTGGGCGATAATGAGCCCTACTCGGGCCATCTCGACGGCGACTCCATCGACCGGCATGCGTTGACGCCGGGCCGTCCGAATGTGCTGATCGAATTGCGCAACGATCTGATCGCGCAGCCTGACGGCCAGATCGCCTGGGCTGACCGACTGGCGCCAGTGCTTGATCAGGTGCTGCGCGACAGCGGGCTTTAAGTGTCCAAATTTGTGCAGTGATTCGCGCCTGAACCATTCGCGCGGCATCACGGGCCGCTTAGCCCGTTGAAATTAACGAATTCTTTGCAACCCATTGGCGTGCGTTTCCACGCTGACCATCCAATTCTTTCGGTTCGCACCTATTGCACACCGGGCGCGAACAATGCGGAGGGCGCGCGGCCACAATTCCCTTGCCGCGTGTTTTCCCCAGCGTCATCGTTTTTCCATAGAGTAAGGATTATCTCATGTTCGCGTTATTTCTCGCATTAAGTGTGGCGCTCACGCTGCTGCTTTGGGCAGAGCTGGGGTGCCCCCGTCTGGGGATCGCGCCGCTGCGTCGGCGTTCCCCGTCACCGACACCGGAAGATGTTCCGGCGCCGCAAAAACCGGTCATCACCAAGGACGAATTACCGTCCCCCTCCGAAGCCCTGCGCTTCGCCGAGCGTCAGGCGCGTCGTAGCACCCGTCTTATCGAACAGCCCGAGCCACTCACGATTGAGCCCGCCGCACCCGAGCTGCGGGAAAACCCCGACGAGGCGATGTGGAAACGGCTGGAAGCCATGTTGCACGCGCCCGAACAGTGCCCCCGCCCTGCCCCGGCGGCTCTGGCGCAGCAGCCCGCGTCGGTGCATGACGCCGATGACGACCTGCCGCGGATCGACGATCTCGCCCCCGGCGAACGGCTAGAGCTTGAACTCGACGGCCCGGCCCCGCGCCGCGAAAGCATCCGCTTCGAGCAGGTGCAAGGCCGCCGCCGCACCCGCGTCGTGATCGAGGACGAGGCCATCCTGATCCTCGACAATACCGATGCGGCAAGCCTGACCCCGGATCTTTTCCAGTTCCGCGCGCCGCGCGCCGTGTAAAACGGCCCGGCAACGGAAAACCCCGGCCAGGGCTGTGGCCGGGGTTTTCTCATTCTCATAAGGCAGTTGCGATCAGATCGCGGCCTTGACGCTTTCGTCCAGATAGATCTCGCGCAGGCGCAGGGACACCGGGCCGGGCTTGCCCGAACCAAGCGCCACGCCATCGACCTCAACCACCGGCATGACGAAAGCCGAAGCCGAGGTGAAGAACGCCTCGTCAGCCGCCTGGGCTTCTGCGACGGTGAAGGGACGCTCGACAATCTCCATCTGCGCTTCGGCGGCATATTTCAGCAGCGACGCGCGGGTGATCCCGTGCAGGATGTCGTTCGACAGCTGGCGGGTGATGATCTTGCCGTCCTTGACGATATAGACGTTGTTCGAGGAACCCTCGGTGACGAAACCGTCCTCGACGAACCAGGCGTCCTGCTTGCCCGCCTTCTCCGCCGCCATCTTGACCATCGACGCGTAAAGCAGCTGCACGGTCTTGATGTCGCGGCGGTGCCAGCGCAGATCCGGGACCGAAATCACGGTGATCCCTTTTTGCGCCTTCGGATCATCGGCCAGACCGGGCTTCGACTGGGTATAAAGCACGACAGTCGGCGGAGTGCCTGCCGGGGGGTAGTGGAAATCGCGATCGCCCGCATTGCCGCGGCTGACCTGCAGATAGATCATGCCCTCGTCGAGGTCATTGCGCTTGATCAGCTCGCGATGGATCTCCAGCCACTCCTCGCGGCTGATGTCGCAAACGATCTCCAGCTCGGCCAACGAGCGGTTGAGGCGCGCGACGTGGCCGTCGAACTCCAGGATCTTGCCGCCCAGAACCGAGGTCACCTCGTAGACGGCATCGCCCATCACGAACCCACGGTCGAAGATCGAGACGCTGGCCTCTTCCTCCGGCAGATATTGACCATTGAGATAGACAGTCCGGCTCATTCGTCTCTCCTTGCTCAGCCCCAAAGCCCGGCCTCGGGCGGGTAAACCTTGCCCTCGGCATAGGCCAAGGGGGTGGCACGGTCTTCGGCCAACAGAAGCGGCCCGTCAAGGTCAACATACTCGGCGCCCTGCGCAACCAGCACCGCAGGCGCCATGGCAAGGCTCGAGCCCACCATGCAGCCGACCATGATCTGATAGCCCTCGGCCCGCGCCAGATCGCGCAGGGCCAGCGCCTCGGTCAACCCGCCGGTCTTGTCGAGCTTGATGTTCACCATGTCATACTTGCCGCGCAAGTGACCCAGGCTCGCCCGATCATGACAGCTTTCATCGGCGCAAACCGGCACAGGCCGCGTAATGCCGATCAGTGCCTCGTCATCCGCTGCCGGCAAGGGCTGCTCGACCAGCGCGACACCCAGCCGGACCAGATGCGGCGCCAGATCCTGATAGACCTCGGCACTCCAGCCCTCATTCGCGTCAACGATGATCCGCGCATTGGACGCGCCTGCCCGCACGGCCTCCAGCCGCGGCATGTCGTCGGGCGTGCCCAACTTGATCTTCAGAAGCGGGCGATGCGAGTGGCGTGCGGCCGCCGCCTGCATCTTCTCTGGCGTATCGAGCGAGAGCGTATAGGCGCAGGTCATCGGCCCCGGCGCAGGCAGCCCGGCCAGTTCCCAGACCCGCTTGCCCGCGAGCTTCGCCTCCAGATCCCACAGCGCGCAATCGACCGCATTGCGCGCGGCCCCCGGCGCCAGCGCCTCTTGCAACTCGGCCCGCGAAATCCCGGCGGGAAGCGCCTCGATCTGCGCCGCCACGCTCTCCAGGCTCTCACCATAGCGCGCATAAGGCACGCACTCGCCCAGGCCCACGGCGCCAGCGCGCGCGATCCGCACCGTCAGCACCTTGGCCTCGGTCCGGCTCCCGCGCGAGATGGTGAACACCTCGGCCAGCCGGAACACATCCGCCGTCACGGAGATCATCGCATCCCCTTTCTTCTTGGTTCAAATACCTCCGCCGGAGGCATCCGCCCCCGGCCACGCGCGCAGCCTCTCAGATCGCGTCCAGCGCGTCCACTAGCGTGGCCGCCCCGAAACGGAAGGGGTCGGTGGCGGGCAGGCCCATGTCGGCCTCGACCTGCGCAAGGTAGGCCAGAGCTTCAGCCTCGGGCATGTGCTGGGTGTTCACGGACACGCCCACCACCTGACAGGCGGGGTTCGCAACCTTGGCCAGTGCCAGCGCCATATCGCGCACCGCCTCAAGCGAGGGCAGCTTGTAGCCCGACAGGCCACGCATATGGGCACGGGTGGGTTCGTGGCACAGGATCAGCGCGTCGGGCTGACCGCCATGGATCAGCGCCATCGTCACCCCGGAATAGGAGACGTGGAACAGGCTGCCCTGCCCCTCGATCAGATCCCAGTGATCTGCATCATTGTCGGGCGTCAGATACTCGACCGAGCCCGCCATGAAATCGGCGATCACGGCATCCAGCGGCACACCGTCACCGGTGATCAGGATGCCGGTCTGCCCGGTGGCGCGGAAGCTTGCCTTCATGCCGCGCTCGCGCATCTCGCGCTCCATGCAAAGCGCCGTATACATCTTGCCGACCGAGCAATCGGTGCCCACGGCAAGGCAACGCTTGCCAGTGCGCTTGATGCCGTTGGCGATCGGATACTGGACCGAGGGCACACGCACGTCATGCAGCTGACGCCCGCAGGCGGCGGCAACTGCCACAAGATCGGGCTCGTCGCGCAGCAGGTTGTGCAGCCCCGAGGCCAGATCGAACCCCTCTTCCAGAGCCTGCACCAGAACCTTCTTCCAGGCCGGGCTGATCACGCCGCCACGGTTCGCAACACCGATCACCAACGTCTTGGCACCGGCTGCCTTGGCGGTGGCGAGGTTCATGTCCGCCAGCCCCATATCGGCCTTGCAGCCCTCCATGCGATACTGGCCAAGCGCGAATTCCGGGCGCCAGTCCTTGATACCCTGCGCGACCTTGGCCGCCAGTTGATCGGGCGCGTCGCCCAGGAACAGAAGGTACGGGGTCTCGATCATGGACATGGCGCTCTCCGATTGGACAGTATTGTTGACTTAGCAACAGAATAGCGCGCCACGCGGGGATTTTTTCGAGAATTGTCGCTTACGATTTAAGCATTGCCGAAGATTATACTGCCATGTGGAAAATTTTCGCATTATTATCCCACCGCACCCCAAAACCCGTCAAGTTTCCACCGCAACCGCAGCAATGATTCTGCGCCCGCGAAATGCCCTTGAAACGCTGCGCGCAATATTATATCCCGCCAGCGACAAAACTCGAAACATCATTGCGAGAGAGATCATGAGCTTCCGCGTTCAGCCCGCCGCCCCCGCCCGCCCCAACCGCTGCCAGCTCTTTGGCCCCGGCTCGCGCCCGGCGATTTTCGAGAAGATGGCCCAGTCGGCAGCCGACGTGATCAACCTCGACCTTGAGGACTCGGTCGCCCCTGACGACAAGCCGCAGGCGCGCCGCAACATCATCGCGGCCTCGCACAATATCGACTGGGGCAACAAGTATCTCTCGGTCCGTATCAACGGCCTCGACACGCCGTTCTGGTATCGTGACGTGGTCGAGCTGCTGGAAGACGGCTCGGAGCGCATCGACCAGATCATGATCCCCAAGGTGGGCTGCGCCGCCGACGTCTATGCCGTCGATGCGCTGGTCACCGCGATCGAGGCCGCCAAGGGCCGCAAGAAGCGCATCTCGCTTGAGGTCATCATCGAATCCGCCGCTGGCATCGCCCATGTCGAGGAAATCGCGGCCTCCTCGCCCCGCCTCCAGGCCATGAGCCTCGGCGCCGCCGACTTCGCGGCCTCGATGGGTATGGCGACGACCGGCATCGGCGGCACGCAGGAAAACTACTACATGCTGCGCGAAGGCGCGAAATACTGGTCGGACCCGTGGCACTGGGCCCAGACCGCCATCGTCGCCGCCTGCCGCACCCACGGCATCCTACCGGTCGATGGCCCGTTCGGCGACTTCTCGGATGACGAGGGCTTCCGCGCGCAGGCGCTGCGCTCGGCCACGCTCGGCATGGTTGGCAAATGGGCGATCCACCCCAAGCAGGTCGCGCTGTCGAACGAGGTCTTCACGCCCTCCGAAGCCGCTGTGACCGAAGCGCGCGAAATCCTCGCCGCGATGGAGAAGGCCAAGGCCGAAGGCGCCGGCGCCACCGTCTACAAGGGCCGTTTGGTCGATATCGCGTCGATTCGTCAGGCCGAGGTTATTGTCAGACAGGCAGAAATGATTAAGGGTTGAACTCTTCGTGAAGAATCGAATCCCGGAGCGGTGGGGAGGGGAGGCCCCGCTGCATGAGGGAAACAGGGACGCCCCGGCCTCACGGTCGGGGCGTTTCCGTTATAAGGACATGACGTAGACGTAAGCCTCCCTCCCCCTCGCATCAGTTGCATTTCCCCGCCAGCGTCGTCATATAGACGACGCACCGAAACGGAGGGATCCGATGACGACCTATCTCGAGTTCGAAAAGCCGCTTGCCGAAATCGAAGGCAAGGCAGAAGAACTGCGCGCCCTGGCCCGCCAGAACGCGGAGATGGATGTCGAGAAAGAGGCCGCGGCGCTCGACAAGAAAGCTGCGCAGCTGCTCAAGGACCTCTACAAGGATCTCAGCCCCTGGCGCAAATGCCAGGTCGCGCGTCACCCGAACCGTCCGCATTGCAAGGACTATATCGACGCGCTCTTCACCGAATTCACGCCGCTCGCGGGCGATCGCAACTTCGCCGACGATCATGCCGTCATGGGCGGCCTTGCGCGCCTCAACGACCAGCCCGTCGTCGTCATCGGCCATGAAAAGGGTCATGACACCGCCAGCCGCATCACCCGCAACTTCGGCATGGCCCGTCCCGAGGGCTACCGCAAGGCGATCCGCCTGATGGATATGGCCGACCGCTTCGGCCTGCCTGTCGTGACCCTGATCGACACCCCCGGCGCCTATCCCGGCAAGGGCGCGGAAGAGCGCGGCCAGTCCGAGGCCATCGCCCGCTCAACCGAGAAATGCCTGCAGATCGGCGTCCCGCTCGTGTCGGTGATCATCGGCGAGGGCGGCTCGGGCGGCGCGGTGGCTTTCGCCACGGCGGACCGTATCGCGATGCTCGAACATTCGGTCTATTCGGTGATCTCGCCCGAGGGCTGCGCGTCTATCCTGTGGAAGGATGCCGAGAAGATGCGCGAGGCCGCCGAGGCGCTGCGCCTGACCGCGCAGGATCTCAAGAAACTCGCGATCATCGACCGCATCATCCAGGAACCCTTGGGCGGCGCGCAGCGTGACCGTGCAGCAGCGATCGCCGCCGTGGGCTCGGAAATCGCGCTGATGCTGGCCGAGCTGAAAGGCAAGAAGCGTGGCGAACTGATTAAGGAACGCCGCAAGAAGTTCCTCGACATGGGCTCGAAAGGGCTTGCCGCTTGAGCCCCTGGCTCGTGCTGAGCATCGCGGGGCTGCTTGAGGTCGCCTGGGCGCTTGGCCTGAAATATTCCGACGGATTCTCGCGCCCCATGCCGACGGCGCTGACGCTTCTGGGCGCGGTCGCAAGCTTCGTGCTGCTTTCGCGGGCGATGCGCGACCTGCCGGTTGGCACGGCCTATGCCGTCTGGACCGGGATCGGCGCGCTTGGCACGGCCATTCTGGCGGTGGTGCTGTTTGCAGAGCCGGTGAACGCCATGCGCGTTGCGGGCGTTGCGCTGATCGTCGCCGGGATCGCGGCGCTCAAACTGGCCTGAGACTTACCGCGCCACGAAGCCCGCTTCGGCCATCAGCGCATCCGAGGCAGGTTCGATCTCTGCCTCAAGCCGGCCCATGAACTCGGACACCTTCAGGCCCGGCGGGATGACGGGCAAGAACTCGATCACCGCGATGCCGGGCTTGCGCAGGATACCGTGGCGCGGCCAGAACACGCCGACGTTGGTTGCCGCCGGAACGCAGGGTTGCTGCATCTGCTTGTAAAGTGCACCGGCACCGATCTTGTAGTCGCGCTTGACGCCAGGGGCGACGCGAGTGCCCTGCGGGAAGATGATCAGTTGCCCACCCGCCATGCGGCTGTCCTTGGCTCTCGCCAGCATCGAGCGCACCGCCGCGCCGCGCTTGCCACGGTCAACCGGGATGCAGCCGATCAGATAGGCATACCAGCCGACGAAGGGCGTCCAGACCAGCTCTTTCTTCATGATGAACTTGCCGCGCGGCACGGCGGCATAAATCATCAGGATATCGAGAAAGCTTTGGTGCTTGGAGGCAACGAGCACATCGCCCGACGGCACCTCGCCACGGATCTCGGTGCGCAGCCCGACGATCCAGCGCGCCGAATGGCACACCCATTTGCAATAGGCGCGGCACACCCAGATCGCGCCGTCGCGCCTGCCGATCAGCGCGACCGGGAACAGGCCGACGGAGATCACCGCCAACATGATGTACATCTGCACGATGAAGACGATGGAGCGCAGATATTGCACGACGATCATCAGCGAATTCCCTTCAACATACGCAGCGCCGCGGCGCGGGTCGCCCCATAGGCGACCACGGCCGCCAGCGGCGGAATGACCAGCGGCCATAGCCACCCCGCGCCCGCAAAGCCTAGCCCGGTCAGGAAGGCGCCGGCCTCGTCGGTCGCGGGCAAAAGCGCAATCGCGATCATCCCCGCCCCGGTCCCAAGCGCGGCCCCCGCCAGCCCGCGCAGCGTGAAGCGCCGCACGAAGGCCTTGGCGATGAACGCGTCGCGCGCGCCCACCAGACGCAGCACCCGGATCACCTGCCCGTTCGCGGCCAGCGCCGCCTGCGCCGCCAGCGTGATCATCCCCGCCATCGCCCCGCCGATCAATACCAGCGACAAAAGCCCGAGCATCCGCAGCCGCTCGGCCGCCGCGACCAGCGGGCGGCGCCAGCGGGTGTGATCGTCCAGCACCGCGCCCGGCACCTCGGCGGCAAGGCGCAGCCGCAGCCCCTCGGCGTCAATCCCCTTGGCGGTCTCGGTCACCTCGATCAGCTGCGGCAGCGGCAGGCTGTCCACAGGCAGGTCCGGCCCGAACCACGGCCCGAGCAGCGCCTTCATCTCTTCGGGTTCCAGCGGACGGTAGCTGGCAATGCCGGGCGTCGTGGACAGCACACCCAACACCGCCTGCACCTGGGCCTGCATCTGCTCGGCCGGGGCCGAGATGCGGATCGTCGCCGAACGCGCCAGCGCCTCGGACCAGCGATCGGCGAGCCGCCCCGTCGCGAGCGACAAGGCCAGCGCGAAGACCGCAAGGAAGGCCATCGCCGCCGCCGTTAGCAGCGTCAGCCGCGCGGTGAAACCGGTAGGAGGCACGACCCGGCCAGCCGCCGAAAGATCGCCCCGCAGAAAAGCCAGCGCCACCCGCATCACAGATCCGCCCCTGCCAGTTGCAAGTGCCGGTTTGCGATGCGCAGAACCCGCGCCGCAACCTCTTTCTTGGCCGTGCGGATCAGGTTGAGATCATGCGTCGCGATCACCACGGTCTTGCCCATCTTGTTCAGCTCGATCAACAGCGAGAGCAGCCGCAGCGACATCTCCCAGTCGAGGTTGCCGGTCGGCTCATCGGCCAGGATCACATCGGGCGACATCATCACCGCGCGGGCCAGCGCGGCGCGCTGACGTTCGCCGCCCGACAGCTGCGGCGGCAACGCCTCAGCCTGGGCGCGCAGCCCGACCCAGGAAAGCAGCTCGCGCAACTCGCCCTCATTCACGTTGCGCCCGGTGGCGTTCAGCGGCAGGGCCACGTTCTCGGCAACCGAAAGATGATCAAGGAACTGGCAATCCTGATGCACGACACCGATGCGTTGGCGCAGGCCCGCGATCTCGTCGCGCCCAAGGCCGCGCACATCGCTGCCAAACAGGCTCAGCTGCCCCGCCGAGGGCAGTAATTCCGCGTAACACAGCTTGAGAAACGTCGTTTTCCCCGCGCCCGACGGGCCGGTCAGAAAGTGAAACGACCCCGGCACAAGTTTGAGCGTCATCTCCGAGAGCAGCTCGCTCCCGCCATAGCTCATTGCCACATTTTGCAGCTCGATCACTGCACAGCCCCTTTGTTCGCGCTAATCCCGTCTGCAATAATCCTGTAGGTGCCGCAAACCCTTGGATATTGGCCACGCGCTTGCTACAACATATGCAAGTGAATTGCCAGAATGGCGATCGGAGGGGCAAGAGGTAGGTTATCGGAATGCGGCTGGTCTGCCCGAATTGCGCAGCGCAATACGAAGTTGATGATGCGGCCATCCCCGACGCCGGGCGCGAAGTCCAGTGTTCGGCCTGTGGCAAGCTTTGGTTCCAGCCCGGCAAAGCCGCTGCGGAGCCTGTGGTCGAGGCTCCTGCGCCAGTGCCTGAACCCGAACCGGAGCCGCCCGCGCAGCCGGAACCGGAACCCGCCCCCGAACCCCATGCCGATGAGCCGGGCATCGCGCCCGCCCCTGCCGCTGGCCAGACCCCGCGGCGCCAACTCGATGACAGCCTGCTTGCGATCCTGCGCGAAGAGGCCGAGCGCGAGGCCGCGCAGCGCCGCACCGAAAGCGCGCCGATCGAGACCCAGGAAGAAATGACGCTGGAGCCGGCCGCCGCCCAGGCTGCCTCGCGCGCCGCGGCCAAGATCGCGCAGATGCAGCGCGGCCCCGAGGGTGACATTGCATCACCCGAAGAGGACGAGCCCGAGGACCAAGGCGCCGCATCGCGGCGCGAGCGTCTGCCCGATATCGAAGAGATCAACTCGACCCTGCGCGCCAGCTCCGACCGGATCGACCTCGACGTGTCCGTCGATGCGCCGCAGACGCTGGCACGGCAACGCTCGGGCTTCCGGTTCGGATTTTCGCTGGTGCTGCTGATCGGGCTGATCGCGGTTGTGCTATATACCTCGGCGCCCAAGTTGCAGGCACTGGCCCCGCCGCTTTCGCCGGTGCTGGAAAGCTATGTGGCCAGCGTCGACAAGGGGCGCATCTGGCTGGATAGCCAGTTGCAGGGCGTCATCCACAAGCTGCGCGACGACACCGCGCAATAATCCCTAAAACGCGTCGAGCAAGCGGCGCAGGTAGTCGAGCTCTTCCTCGGGGCGCAGCCGCTCGCCTGAGCGGCGCCGGATTTCATCCAGCAGATCGCGCGCGCGGCGATAAACGTCGTCAGCCCCCAGCATCTCGTCCTGCGCGCCGATGCGATCGCCGTTGCCAAGGCTGCGGCCAAGCGGATCGCGCGGCAATTCGCGGGCACTGTTGCCACCGAGCGCATCGCCCAGACGGCGCTCGCCATCGGCGCCCGGATTACCCTGCTGGCGCCCGGCCTCTTCGGCCAGCGCCTCTCCCAAGGACCGCATCCCTTCGCGCAACGCCTCGATCGCGTCCGCCTGCCGGTCGATGGCCAGCCCGTTGTCGCCGTCACGCAGCGCCTGCTCGGCCTCTTCCATGGCGCGCCCGGCCTCATCGAGCTGCTGGCGCGCGGTATCGCCCGACTCATTGCCAAGGCGCGGCATCAGCCCTTGCTGACGCCCCAACTTCTGGCGCAGGGCCTGCTGGCGCTTCGCAAGCTCATCCGCTCCGGTCCCGCCCTGGCCCTCTTCGCCCTCGCCTTCGCCTGGCTGCTCGGGCTCGGCGCCGTCACCGAAACCCTCCTGCATCTGGCGGAACGAATCGTCGGACAGTTTCTGCTGCTCGCGCAGGGTCTCGGCCAGATCCTGCATGGACTGGTTGCCGGGCATGTCGCCCTCGCCGCCCTGCCCCTGCGTGACCTTGAGGTTCTCCATCATCCGCGCTAGCTGATCGAGCAATTCCTGCGCCTCGGCCATCCGGCCTTCTTCCATGAGGCGCTGGATCTCGTCCATCAGCTGCTGGATCTGGTCGCCGGTGATCTGCTGGCTGGGTTGCTGCTGACCGAACTGCGGGCCTTCCTCCGGCTGTGCGCGCTCGGCCAACATCTGGATATAGCGGTCGGTCGCCTCTTTGAGTTCCTGCATCAGTTTGGCGATCTCATCCTTCGAGGCGCCGTTGCGGATTGCTTCGGACAGGCGTTCCTGTGCCTGCTGCATCGCGGCCAGCGCATCGGCAAGGCCGCCATCTTCCAGCAACTCGGCCATCTGCCAGAGCGCCTCGGCGATCTCATCGCGCACCTCGGGGGTCAGAGGACCGGTCTCAAGCCGCTGCACCGTCATGCGCAGCATCAGGTAGATGTCGTATTTCGGGATGAATTCATCGGGGCGGGAGGACACGGCGCGCAGCCATTGCGCCACCCGCACCCGGTTCTCGCGCGACCAGAGCAGGTCACGGCGTGCCTCGATCAGCGCCGAAGCCAGCGGGTCGAAGAACCGCCGCCCTGGCAGTTCAAGCGCCTGCGCGCCCGTGCTGCCGGTCTGGCCGCGCCCGTCCTCGACCTCGAGCGTCAGCTTCACCGGCAGGTTCGCCCAGGGATGACGGGCAGCATCCTCGGCCAGCGTCTCAACAAAATCCGCGCGCGAGCCTGAGATCGGCAGCGGCAGATCGAAGACCAGATCCTCGCGCGGCTCGGGCGCAAGCGCGAGGCCGTAAAGCCTTGGCACGGCATCCAGATCGAGGCTGACCCGCGCCCGCCCCGAGGTCACCGCGTAATCGTCCATCGCGTGGAAGGGCTGCGCGAGCTTGCCATCGGCACGGCGCTCGGCGACGCCGACAAGCGCTACGCTTGGCGTCTCATCTGCCAGCGCCGTTATCTCGAACCGGCGCCCGCCGGGGCCGCCGATCTCGACGATGCCGGAGCGTTCAATGATGAATTCGCGCTTTTGCAGCGTCTCGCCGGTTTCGGCCTCGGGCAGCGCCGCGGGGCTGGAGACGGTTTCCTCGAACGGGATCGCGCCTGCCGGACCGTAGAAGCGGAACGCCATGCGGCTGCCCTCGGGCAGGGCAATCAGGTCGCTATCGAGCGAATTAAGGTAGAGCCCCGGCTTGCCGGTATAGCGCGGCGGCTCGGCCCAGCCTTCCCAGCTGGGGCCCATCGCGGCCTCGGCGCTGCCGAGCACACCGGGCGCCTGCACATCCAGCACGCGGAAAGGCGCGCCAAACAGAAGGGCCAGCACCAGCGCGGTCAACGCCGTCAAACGCAAAGCAAAAGGGTCGCGCGGCGCGAGATCGGGCGCGGGGGCCACGGCGCGCGCACCTGCCGCGCGGGCGGCCATGCGGGCCAGATGCGCCTCCCACAAGGCACGGCTGGCGGTATCATTGCCACCTAGCACCATCGCATCGCTTAGCGCCGTCAGCGGTCGCCCCGGCAGGGTCGCATCAAGACGCGCCACGGCCTCGCGCCGCGCGGGCCAGCGAAAGCGCCACGCACCCCAGACAAGGGCGATGAAGATCGCGGCCCCAGTCGCCCAAAGCACCGCGAATAGCCAGCCCGGCGTCAGATGATCTTGCAACCGGAACGCCGCGGCCGAAAAGCCAAGCGCGGCAAGGCTCAGCAACGGCCAGAAGGCGCGCAGGCCCCGCTCCAACACCATGCCCGCCCGCGTCAGGACGAGCGGACGGCGCAGCGCCTCAAGCGGCGCGGGCGTTGCGGGGCGGGCGCGTTTCGGCATCGTTCCTTTCCGGCTCCGACGCCAAATCGCTCAGAGCCACTCGGGGATGCTATCGCGGGCCAGCATTTCCTCAAAGCTCGGTCTGCGTCGAATGACAGCGAATTGATCCCCGTTCACCAGAACCTCGGGGATCAGGGGGCGCGAGTTGTATTCCGACGACATCACCGCGCCGTAAGCCCCGGCCGAGCGGAAGGCGACTAGATCGCCCGCGCCAAGCGGCGTCAACCCGCGCGCCTTGGCGAAGGTGTCGCCGGTTTCGCAGACCGGGCCGACCACGTCGATGGGCTGTGCCTCGGTGCCCGGTGCGGGTTCCACCACCGGGATGATGTCGTGATGGGCGTCATACATCGAGGGCCGCACGAGGTCATTCATCGCCGCGTCCACGATCAGGAAATCGCGCCCTTCGCCCTGCTTGAGATAGATGACCGAGGCCACCATGATCCCGGCATTGCCGGAAATCAGCCGCCCCGGCTCGATCTCAATCTCGCAGCCCAGATCACCCACAGTGCGCCGGATCACCGCGCCATATTCCACCGGCAGCGGCGGGGCGGCGTTCGAACGCTCATAGGGAATGCCAAGGCCGCCGCCCAGATCGAGGCGGCGAATGTCATGCCCGTCCTCGCGCAGCGCCAGCGTGAGTTCGCGCACCTTGGTGAAGGCGACCTCGAAGGGCGCAAGGTCGGTCAGCTGTGAGCCGATATGCACATCGACGCCGACCACCGAGATGCCCGGCAGCTTGGCCGCCATCGCGTAAACCGCGCGCGCCTTGGCGATCGGGATGCCGAATTTGTTTTCCGACTTGCCGGTCGCGATCTTGGCATGGGTCTTGGCATCCACGTCGGGGTTGACGCGGATCGCGATCGGCGCGCTTACGCCCAGATCCGAGGCGACCTCGGAAATCGCGATCAGCTCGGGCTCGGATTCGACGTTGAACTGGCGGATGCCGCCTTCTAGCACCAGCCGGATTTCCTCGCGCGTCTTGCCGACGCCGGAAAAGACGATCCGCTCGCCCGGCACACCGGCAGCCTTGGCCCGGCGGTATTCACCGCCCGAGACCACATCCATCCCCGCGCCCAGATCGCCAAGCACCTTGAGCACCGCGAGGTTCGAGTTCGACTTGATCGCGAAGCAGACAAGGTGGTCCATCCCCTCCAGCGCCTCGTCGAAGAGGCGGAAATGGCGGGTCAGCGTGGCGGTCGAATAAACGTAGAACGGCGTGCCGACGGCGGCCGCAATCTCGGGGATCGCGACGTCCTCGGCATGAAGCACGCCATCGCGGTAGAGGAAGTGGTCCATCGGGTGACCTTTCTCGGGGCAGGTTCGTGGGCGCAGTAGCAGCAGCGCGGCCCCTGCGGCAAGCGGGATCAGCGGGTTGCGGCAACCTCGCCCGGCGGAATCGGCGCGCCATCGACGCCACAGGCCGCCAGGGCCAGCATTGCAAGGATCACAAGGCGTTTCATGGGGTCACCTTCAGTCCAAATCCGCCGATATCGGTGCTAAGCGTGGGATAGACACGGTTTTCACTGACGCTGTATTGCGCATCGACTCGCGGTGCCGAACATCCGGCCAGCAGCGCAAGGGCAATCAGCGACAGCGTTCTCATCCCAGCAATTCCTTCCAGCGCGCGATTTGCAGGCGCACCTGATCGGGCGCCGTTCCGCCGTAAGATTGCCGTGACGCGACCGAGTTGTGAACCCCGAGCACATCGAAGATCGCCGAAGTGATCGCGCTGTTGACCGACTGCATATCCGCAAGCGTCAGGTCGGGCAGATCGCAACCCTTCGATTCCGCCATGGCGACCAGCGTGCCGGTGACATGGTGGGCATCGCGGAAGGGCAGACCGGCCTCGCGCACCAGCCAGTCGGCCAGGTCGGTCGCGGTCGAGAAACCCGACGAGGCCGCGGCTTGCAGCTTGTCGCGGTTGACGGTGAGGTCCGAAATCATCCCCGCCATCGCCGCCAGCGCCAACATCAGGTTGTCGGCCGCGTCAAAGACCTGCTCCTTGTCTTCCTGCATGTCCTTGGAATAGGCGAGCGGCAGGCCCTTCATCACTGTGAACAGCGCCACGGTCGCGCCAAGGATGCGCCCGATCTTGGCACGGATCAGCTCGGCCGCGTCGGGGTTGCGCTTTTGCGGCATGATCGACGAGCCGGTGGACCACTTGTCCGACATGGCAACAAAGCGGAACTGCGCCGAGGACCAGATCACCAGCTCTTCGGCCAGGCGCGACAGGTGCACCGCACAGATCGAGGCCGAGGACAGGAACTCCAGCGCGAAGTCGCGGTCCGAGACGGCATCGAGGCTGTTCGCCATCGGCCGGTCGAAATCGAGCGCCTTGGCGGTGGCGAAACGGTCGATGTTGAAGCCGGTGCCGGCCAGCGCGGCAGCGCCAAGCGGGCATTCGTTCATCCGCTTGCGCGCATCGCTGAAACGGCCCAGATCGCGGGCGAACATCTCGACATAGGCCATCATGTGATGGCCCCAGGTCACCGGCTGCGCGGTTTGCAGATGGGTAAAGCCCGGCATGACCCAGTCGGCACCCGCCTCGGCCTGACCGATTAGCGCGCGGATCAGCGCATCGAGACCCGAAATCGCCGCGTCGCACTGGTCGCGCACCCAGAGGCGGAAGTCCGTCGCCACCTGGTCATTGCGCGAGCGCGCGGTGTGCAGACGCCCCGCCGGTTCGCCGATAATCGCCTTCAGCCGCGCCTCGACGTTCATGTGGATGTCTTCGAGCGCGGTCGAGAACGGGAAATTCCCGCCCTCGATCTCTGACAAGACCGTGAGCAGGCCTTCCCGGATCGCCTCGGCATCTTTATCACTGATGATGCCTTGTGCGGCCAGCATCGCCGCATGGGCCCGGCTGCCGCGGATATCCTGCGCGTAGAGCCGCTGGTCGAACCCGATCGAGGCGTTGATCGCCTCCATGATCGCGTCCGGTCCGGCAGTGAAGCGCCCGCCCCACATGGCGTTCGAGGATTTATCCTTGCTGTCGGTCATGGTCTGGCCCTTTGTCGGAGGCAATATGCTGCGGTTTCTCGTCCTTTATCTCGCCCTGAGCCTGGGTGCAAATGCCGCGGCCGCTGCCGACCTCGAAGCCCTGAAGGCAGGCGAGATGCGCAAGCTTGTCGTCTTCGAAGAGCCCCTGCCCACGCCCGAACTGCCCTTCGTTGATGAAACCGGCGCCGAGCGCAGCCTGACGGAGTTCCGCGGCAAGGTCGTCGTGCTGAACTTCTGGGCCACCTGGTGCGCGCCCTGCCGCGAAGAGATGCCTTCGCTCGACCGGTTGCAGGCCGAGATGGGCGGCGAGGCCTTCGAGGTCGTGACCCTGGCCACGGGCCGCAACCCGCTGCCCAAGATCCAGAAGTTCTTCGAAGAGGCCGGGGTGACCCGCCTGCCGATGTTCAAGGATGAAAAGCAGTCGATCGCGCGGGCCATGGGCATCGCGGGCCTGCCGGTGACCGTGATCATCGACGCCGAGGGCCGCGAGGTCGCCCGGCTGATCGGCGGCGCCGAATGGGATGCGCCGGAAGCCAAGGCGATCTTGCAGGCCGTGATCGACGGCTGAGGCCGCGTTTCACGCTTCGCCAATAACTTTCGCGGCTTTACGCCTTCTTAGCAGGTTTGCGGGAATCTGGCCCCGACCTCGAAGGAGTCTGTGATGTCGAACCGCGATCTTCCGCCCCAAGCGCCCCCGAGCCCGGACGCGGCCAGCCCGCTGGATTTCGCCGTCGCTCAGCGTGACCGCGAAACGATGCGCATGGTGCGCGACGCCGTGAACCGGCGCGATGTCGTGCTGGCCTTTCAACCGATCTACCAGGCCGAGATATCCGAGACCCCGGCCTTTTACGAGGCGCTGATCCGCGTGCTGGACGAAACCGGCCGGATCATTCCGGCGCGCGAGTTCATCGGCGCGGTCGAGAACACCGAACTCGGCCGCCAGCTTGACTGCCTGTCGCTTGAGATGGGACTGTTCTCGCTGGCCGAAGACCCGAGCCTGCGGCTGGCGGTGAATATGTCGGCGCGCTCGATCGGCTATCCGCAGTGGATCAAGACGCTCGAGGAAGGGCTGGCGGCGGATGAGACCGTGGCCGAGCGGCTGATCCTCGAGATCACCGAAAGCTCGGCAATGACCATGCCGGAACTGGTCAGCGTCTTCATGCAGGGGCTGCGGGCGCGCGGCGTCAGCTTTGCGCTGGATGATTTCGGCGCGGGCTATACCTCGTTTCGCTACCTGCGCGAGTTCTACTTCGACATCATCAAGATCGACAGCCAGTTCATTCAGGGTATCGCGCAGAACCCCGACAACCAGGTGCTGACCGAGGCGCTGCTGGCCATCGCGCAACATTTCGACATGTTCACCGTGGCCGAAGGGGTCGAGACCCCCGAGGATGCGGCCTTCCTGCGCACCATCGGAATCGACTGCATGCAGGGCTATTATTTCGGCGCACCCAGCATCGTGCCGCCCTGGAAGGCCGAAACTTCGACCCAAATTCGGGCATGATTCCGGCATTCCTTGCGATCGGCCGGGGCTCTAGCGCTAACTGCGCAAGATAATTGCGCAACGGTTCGCAACAGTTCGCTAATATGCTTGACCTGACCTGTCCTTAGGGCATTCTGCGCAGCGGAAACGGGGCAGAGGCCCCTTAATCCTACTGAGGAGAGGATCTATGACCAACGTCGTCATCGTCTCGGCGGCCCGTACCGCCGTCGGCAGTTTCAATGGCTCGTTCGCGAACACCCCCGCGCATGAGCTCGGCGCAGCCGTGATCGAAGCAGCCGTTGCCCGCGCGGGCATTGAAAAAGGCGAGGTCTCGGAAACCATCCTCGGCCAGGTGCTCACCGCCGGTCAGGGCCAGAACCCGGCCCGCCAGGCGCATATCAATGCCGGCCTGCCGATCGAGTCGGCTGCCTGGTCGATCAACCAGGTTTGCGGCTCGGGCCTGCGCACCGTCGCGCTTGGCGCCCAGCACATCCAGCTTGGCGACGCGTCGATCGTGATCGCGGGCGGTCAGGAAAGCATGTCGCTCAGCCCCCATGTCGCGCATCTGCGCGCGGGCCAGAAAATGGGCGACATGAAGATGATCGACTCGATGATCAAGGACGGCCTGTGGGATGCGTTCAACGGCTACCACATGGGCCAGACCGCCGAGAACGTCGCCAACCAGTGGCAGATCTCACGCGAGGTGCAGGACGAATTCGCTCTGAACTCGCAGCTCAAGGCCGAGGCCGCGCAGAAAGCCGGAAAGTTCATGGACGAGATCGCGCCCTTCACCGTCAAGACCCGCAAGGGCGACCTTATCGTGGACAACGATGAATACATCCGCCACGGCGCGACGCTGGAATCGATGCAGAAGCTGCGCCCGGCCTTCGCCAAGGACGGCTCGGTGACCGCAGGCAACGCGTCGGGCATCAACGATGGCGCCGCCGTCGTTCTGCTGATGACCGAGGAAGAGGCGGCCCGCCGCGGCCTGACCCCGCTGGCCCGCATCGCCTCCTACGCGACCGCCGGTCTCGACCCGACCATCATGGGCTGCGGCCCGATCCCGTCGTCGCGCAAGGCGCTTGAGAAGGCTGGCTGGAAAGCCGCCGACCTCGACCTGATCGAAGCCAACGAAGCCTTCGCCGCGCAAGCCTGCGCCGTGAACAAGGACATGGGCTGGGATACCTCGAAGGTGAACGTGAACGGCGGCGCCATCGCCATCGGTCACCCGATCGGCGCCTCGGGTTGCCGCATCCTGAACACGTTGGTGTTCGAGATGAAGCGTTCGGGCGCCAAGAAGGGCCTCGCCACGCTTTGCATCGGCGGCGGCATGGGTGTTGCCATGTGCCTTGAAGGCCTCTGATAGCGCCTTTTTTTGCCGCAACTGCAAAAACGGGCGCGCAATAATGTTGCGCGCCCTACTCATTTTCGGTAACAGCGTTTCAAAGACATACGATCCAGAGGAGGAATCATGTCCCGAGTTGCTCTTGTCACTGGTGGTTCGCGCGGTATCGGCGCAGCCATCTCCATCGCCCTGAAGAACGCCGGCTACACCGTCGCCGCGAACTACGCGGGCAATGACGAGGCCGCGGCCAAGTTCACCGCCGAAACCGGCATCAAGACCTACAAGTGGTCGGTCGCCGAATATGACGCCTGCGCCGCCGGGATCGCGCAGGTCGAGGCCGACCTGGGCCCCGTCGACGTGCTGGTCAACAACGCGGGCATCACCCGTGACGCGATGTTCCACAAGATGACCCCGCAGCAGTGGAAAGAGGTGCTCGACACCAACCTGAGCGGCGTGTTCAACATGACCCACCCGCTGTGGTCGGGCATGCGCGACCGCAAGTTCGGCCGCATCATCAACATCTCGTCGGTGAACGGTCAGAAGGGTCAGGCCGGTCAGGCGAACTACTCGGCCGCGAAGGCAGGCGATCTTGGCTTCACCAAGGCCCTCGCTCAGGAAGGCGCGCGCGCCGGTATCACCGTCAACGCGATCTGCCCGGGCTACATCGCGACCGAGATGGTTCGCGCCATCGACGAGAAGGTGCTGAACGAGCGCATCATCCCGCAGATCCCCGTCGGCCGCCTGGGCGAGCCGGAAGAGATCGCGCGTTGTGTGGTCTTCCTGGCCTCGGACGAAGCGGGCTTTGTTACCGGTTCGACCATATCGGCCAACGGCGGCCAGTTCGTCGTCTGATCCGCGCCTAGTGGCAAGCTTCGGGCCGTCCCTGAACAGGGGCGGCCTTTTTCGTTGGCCGCGGCAGCGTGATCTGCGCCATGGCCGACCAGAGGCGGCGAAAAGCCTGTCGACGCAGGTCGTAAGCATGGGCCAGCGCCCGTTCTTGCCGTTGCGATGTGGGGATCTGCAGCATTTGCTTCTCCATCAAGAAAATCTCTATGCACACAAGATCTCAGCTTTAAATAATTAGCACAAACGAGTTAAATTCAGGCGTGCAACAAGAATATCTTGATCGAAATGAACCCTGACAACCTGCCCCTGACCGCCCTGCGCGCCTTTGAGGCCGCCGCCCGCCACCGCTCATTCCAGAGCGCGGCGGAGGAATTGCACGTCACCCCGGCGGCACTGTCCTTTCAGATCCGGCAGATCGAAGAGATCCTGGGCCAGCCGGTCTTCATTCGGGGCCACCGCTCGGTTTCGCTCAGCGAGACCGGGCAGCGCCTGCTGCCCGGCGTGCGCGACGGGATGGAGAGCCTGCGCCGCGCCTGGCGCAGTGCGCTGCGCCCGTCGCGGGGGCACTTGATCAACGTCACCGCAGGGCCCGCCTTCACCTCGAAATGGCTGGCCCCGCGCCTCTTCGCCTTCGCCCGCGCCCACACCGAGATCGAGCTGCGTTTCAGCGCAACCTTCCGGCTGCTCGACCTACGCCATGACGATATGGATGTGGCGATCCGTTTCGGCCCGGATCGCGCCGAGGGCCTTTATAGTGGCGTTCTGCTGCGCGAATGGCTGACGCCGATGATGACGCCCGAGCTTGCCGCCGAGTTCCCGACCCCCGAGAGCCTGCGCCACGCGCCGCTTTTGCATCACGACGAAAGCCCGTTCATGAACCCGACGATCGACTGGGCGGGGTGGTTTCGCGCCGCAGGCCTTGGCGCGGCGCCCTCTGGCGGGCCGCAGTTTTCGCAAGCCGACCATGCGCTTGATGCCGCAATCAGTGGCGCAGGGGTTGCGCTTGGCCGCCATACGCTGGCCTCCGAGGCGCTGCGCAACGGCCAGTTGGTTGCCCCCTTCGCCTTGGCTCTGGTGGCGCGCGAAAGTTACCGCTATCTCTGCGCGCCTGAGGCCGAATCCCGCGCGCCCGTCCGCACTTTTCTGGACTGGCTACAGCAGGAGGCCGCCGCGATGGCCGAGCAGGAGGCAGACCGTGACTTCCGAACCAAATGGTAGGCTGCGCGCCACCCTGATCGGCTTCAGCGCGGTGGCGCTTTGGGCGCTTTTGGCGCTGTTCACCGTGGGCTCGGCCCCGGTGCCGCCTCTGCAACTGAACGCGGTCTGCTTTGCCATCGGCGGCACGATCGGCCTGATCTGGGTTGCCGCGACCGAGGGGTTTGGCGTGCTCGGCCGAATCTCGTGGAAGGTCTATGCCTTCGGCACTGCGGCACTGTTCGGCTATCATCTGCTCTATTTCTCGGCGCTGCGCCTTGCGCCCCCGGCCGAGGCCAGCCTGATTGCCTATCTCTGGCCGCTGCTGATCGTCGTCTTCTCGGGTCTGCTGCCGGGCGAGCGGCTGCGCGCGTTGCATATCATCGGTGCGCTGATCGCTTTTGCCGGTGCCGCGATGATCGTCGCGCGCGGCGGCGTGGCGGCCAGCGCCGAATCGCTGCCGGGCTACGGGCTTGCCTTCCTTTGCGCGCTGACCTGGTCGAGCTATTCGCTGATCTCGCGCCGTCTGGGGGCCGTGCCGACGGCGGCGGTCGCGGTCTATTGCCTTGCGACGGCGATGCTTTCAGGCGTTGCGCATCTGGCGCTTGAGGAAACGCTTTGGCCCGCGACAACGCGCGGGTGGGCCTCGGTTCTGGCTTTGGGGATCGGGCCGGTGGGGTTGGCCTTCTACACTTGGGACATCGGCGTCAAACGCGGCGATATCCAGATGCTTGGCACAGCCTCTTACGCGGCGCCCTTGCTGTCGACGCTCGCCTTGGTCGCGGCGGGCGTCGCAGCCGCCAGTCTCGTATTGGTACTGGCGGCCGCGATGATCGCTGCCGGGGCCTTTCTTGCCGCCATGGCGAGCAGATCGCGCTAAAGACTTGGTCCGACCATCGGGGCCGGAAAATTTATTGGATGATCACGCCTGTTCCAGGCGGCTGATTTCTTCCTTGATACGGAGTTTCTGCTTTTTCATTTCGGCGAGCTGAAAGTCGCTGATGCCGGGACTCCGACTCGCCCTTTCGACCTCGACCGACAATGCCTGATGTTTCTTGCGAAGTTCGGTAATATGCGAACTTAGCGACATGGCAGTCTCCTCTCCTGTTTCTGATAGGGTGATTGCAGCATAGATTCCGAGTCGTGTCACGCCGTTGTCGCAATGCTGCGACATAATTCCCGGCCCACTCGCGAAATCTTGTGAAAACTTTAGCGACCCATGCGCAACTCTGCGCCGCGACGCAGCACATCTTGCGCAATTTCCGTCAAATCTTCGGCATCTGCAGCATGATGTGGTGCTGCATGCAGAGCAAGCGGCGCGAGCAATTGGAAGGCGCCGCGCCCGGTTTTACGGCCCTGAACAAGCACGCGCCCCGCCGCGCGACCTACGCGCGGAACGATCGGCAGAACCGCAATACTACCCGCGCCTTGCGACAGAGCTGTCAGCAGTTCGGGCAGGCGGTCGGCGTTTTGAATCAGCGTGATCCAGCCGCCGGGCTTCAACCGCTTGAGGCCGTGGCGCACCCAATCCGACAGCGGCGTTGCCTCGCGCTGCGCCTGCTCGCGCCCCGCGTCGCGGGCCGCTGTGCCCTGCCCCGGCGGGAAGTAGGGCGGATTGGCTATCACATGGTCAAAGGCGCGCCCGCGCAGCGCGGCGGGCATATGCGCCAAATCGCCCTCAAGCACCTCAAGCGTGATACCATTCGCGGCGGCGTTACGCCGCGCCAGATCGGCATAGGCGGGTTGGAGTTCGAGCCCGGTCAGATCAAGCCCTGCGACACGCCGTCCAAGGCACAGGCTCGCCACACCCGCGCCGCAACCAAGCTCCAGAACGGACTGACCCGGCTGCGCGGCACAGGCCGCGGCAAGCAGCACAGGGTCCATGGCCGCGCGATAGCCCGTCTTCGGCTGCCAGATCATCAGACGCCCGTCGAGAAAGCGATCGTGGGTCAGATCCGCCTCGGAAAACATCAATCCGATCCGATCTGATTGTCGGCCAGAATGGCCTTGGCAAGGAATACGTCGCGCGGATGCACCATCAAGCGGCGCGGCAATATCCCGAGGCTACCTTCAAGCACGCTCATGTGGACGTCCATTTGAAACGCCGTTATACCCTCGCCCTCAAGAAGGGCGGTTGCCATGGCCATTTTCACCGGGTCCGTGGTGCGCAGAAGCTCTTTCATAATCCCTCACTTAGGGGCAAGCTCGCGCCCTGTCGAGACGGGGAGGATCGGGAAGGAAAAATGATGAGCCTCGATGAAAAGGCCACGAAACCGCATGACCGTCTGGCACAGGCCCTGACCGAGGATATGGCGGCGGTCAACGCGCTGATCCGCGACCGCATGGCGTCCGAGCACGCGCCGCGCATCCCCGAAATTACCCAGCACCTCGTCGAGGCCGGCGGCAAGCGCCTGCGCCCGATGCTGACGCTGGCGGCCGCGCGGCTGTGCGGCTACGCCGGCCCCTACCATGTGCATCTGGCCGCGACGGTCGAGTTCATCCATACCGCAACGCTTCTGCATGACGATGTGGTCGATGAAAGCCAGCAGCGCCGGGGCCGTCCGACAGCGAACCTGCTGTGGGACAACAAGAGTTCGGTGCTGGTGGGCGATTATCTCTTTGCCCGCAGCTTCCAGCTGATGACCGAGACGGACAACATGCGCGTTCTCTCGATCCTGTCGAACGCTTCGGCGGTGATTGCCGAGGGCGAGGTGCTGCAGCTGACCGCCGCGCAGGATTTGCGCACCGACGAGAAGATCTACCTTAAGGTCATTCGCGGCAAGACGGCTGCGCTGTTCTCGGCCGCGACCGAAGTGGGCGGCGTGATCGCGGGTGCGCATGAGAACGCCGTTCGCGCGCTGTTCGATTATGGCGATGCGCTTGGGATCGCCTTCCAGATGGTCGATGATTTGCTCGATTACGGCAGCGCCTCGGACGTCATCGGCAAGAACGTGGGCGACGATTTCCGCGAGCGCAAGTTGACGCTGCCGGTGATCAAGGCCGTCGCCAAGGCAGATGCCGAGGAGCGCGCCTTCTGGAGCCGGGTCATCGAGAAGGGCGATCAGCGCGAAGGCGATCTGGAGCATGCGCTGGAGTTGATGCGCAAGCACGGCACCCTGGAGGCCACGCGCCTTGAGGCGCTGGCCTGGGCGAACAAGGCCAAAGCGTCGCTGCATGCCCTGCCGGCGCATGAGTTGCGCGACATGCTGTCGGATCTGGCGGAATACGTCGTCGCGCGGCTGAACTGATGGGAAGGGGGCGCTGCCCCCCGCGGCCTTGCCGCTCACCCCCGGGATATTTGGGCCACATTGAAAGCCGGACGTGGAGCCGAGGCGGCGCGTTGATCGCCAAGGGTGCCTTCAGTGCACCACCATTCGGGACGTGAGGCGCGCAGCGCGGTTTCGGCGGCGCGGGCTTCGGCTGGAGTGGCGAAGAGCGCAAAGCAGGTGGCGCCCGATCCCGACATGCGCGTCAGGCGGCAACCGGGCAGCGCGGCGAGGGTTTCGAGAACCGTGGCGATGACCGGGGCCGTGGCAATTGCCGGGGGTTGAAGGTCGTTGCGCTGAACCGCGAGCCAGGCGATGCAGTCTTGCGCATCCGCGAATTGGGGCGGCGTCGTAATCCACGGATTATCCTTTTGTATCAGCGCCTTGAAGACGGCTGGCGTGGCCACGCCGACGCGGGGATTGACCAACAGACAGGGAAGCGGCGGAAGCGTCGCCGCGGTCAGATCGTCGCCCACGCCCTGCGCGCGCTGAGGCTCGGGCGAGAGACACATGGGGATATCCGCGCCAAGACGGGTGAGCGCCGCACCAAGTTGTCCGAGCACGCGGGCCTGCACTGACGAGGCGTCACCGAAGCCCATCTGCAACAACCCGCGAATAGCTGCCGCCGCATCGGACGAACCGCCGCCGATACCCGAAGCCGCGGGCAGGTTCTTTTCGAGATGGAAGGCCACACCGCCCGTCATACCCGTGTGCGCGGCGAAAAGCGCCGCGGCTTTCAGCACGAGGTTTGAGTGGTCCGTAGGAACGCCCTGCGCCTCGGGCCCCGAGACCGTCATCGAAAACCCTTCGGCCGGGCGTAATGTCAGCCGGTCCCCGACCGGAGCAAAGGCAACCAGGCTGTCGAGCAGGTGATAGCCGTCTTCGCGCTGCCCGATCACATGCAGGGCAAGGTTGATCTTGGCGGGCGCAAAGACCGAAAGCGCGCTCATTGCGCGGGTTTCAGGGGCTCGGCGCCCTCTTCCTCAAGCACCTTGTCGAGGCCGACCTCAAGCTTGCGGCGCACGCGATCCATATCCAGATCGTCGCCCGGCCCGAAGCTGATCGCGCGTTTCCACTGGAACTCGGCCTCGCGCTTGCGGCCCACGGCCCAATACACATCACCAAGGTGGTCGTTCACCAGCGGGTCCACGGCCTCCAGCTCGACCGCGCGCTCCATCTGCACGACGGCCTCGTCATAGCGGCCCAGACGGTAGAGCACCCATCCAAGGCTGTCGACAATGTAGCCCGCATCGGGGCGCGCAGCGACCGCGCGTTCGATCATCGAGAGCGCCTCGTCGAGGTTTTCCTTCCGCTCGACATAGGAATAGCCAAGGTAGTTCAGCACTGCCGGTTGATCAGGGCTAAGCTTCAGCGCCTCGCGAAAGCCCGCCTCGGCCTTCTCCCATTCGTCCGAGCGTTCATGCGAGATGGCGCGGGCATACCAGACGAACCAATTGCCCGGCTGCGGCTCGCCCAGAAGCTCGATAGACTTGTCATAGGCGACGGCGGCCTCTTTGTAGCGTTCTTCGCGGCGCAGGGTGTCGCCAAGCGCGGTCCAGACCCCGGCCAGATCGGGTCGGCTGCGCGTCAGCTGCTCGAGCACCTCGATGGCGGCATCGGTGCGCTCTTCCTGCACCATCGCCTCGGCCCGGCCCATTTCGGCCGCGTGGAACACCGGGCTGTCAGGCGGGATAAGCGTGTAGCTTTCGATCGCCAGATCATGGCGGCCGAGCTGCTCGAACAGCGAAGCGGTCAGCAGGATCGAATCCGCGTGATCGGGGCGCAGCATCGCGGCAAGCCGCAGATGCACGAGCGTGAACGTATCCGGCGCGTCGCCCGCCAGCGCAGAGCCGAGCGTGAAATAGACCTCGGCCATACCGTCGCTCGGGCTGTTGATCATCGAGAAATCGACGGTTTCGCCGGATTCCAGCGCCGTGCGCATGTCGCTAAGTTCAGGGTCCAGCTCGGTGCCGAAGGTGCTGTCGAGCAGCGCGATGGCATCGGCGTTCCGCTCGAGCTGCGAGAGGATCTGCACATGGGCGATCACACCGCGGCGCGTCGGGCTGACCTGATCGCCAGACTTGCCGGAAAAGATCGCATCGGCGCCTTCGAAATCACCCACCATCGCCAGCGCAAGCGCCTTGTGATAGGCGGCGAAGGCGCCAAGACCGGGCTGCTTGGCCATATCGTCGAAAAGCTTGGTGGCTTCAGACATCTGGCCCTGCCCCGCCAGCGCCCAGGCCCGCACCAGCCCGGACAGAAGCGGGCCGGGATCGGCGCCGCCATCCAGCAGGCTGAGCACCGAGGCGTAATCCTCATCGCTTCCCGCCTTCGCGACCAGCGTCATCGCTGCGATCTGGCTACCGTCCTTTGGCGCGCCCATGGTTTCGGCGATATGAATAGAGGTGTCGAAATCCCCCAGCACCACATGAGAGATCAGCGCGGATTCCTGCAACTCCAGATTCTGCGGGTTCGCGCGCAGCAATTGCGCGTAATAGGTTGCCGCCGCGCGATAATCATTCGCGCCCGCTGCCAGCCGCGCCGCGAGATAGGGCCCCGCCTCTTCCGCCGCGAGGGGTGCTGCAAGCGCCGATCCGAGCAGGCTGGCCAGAAGCAACGGGCGGAGCGAAAAGCTGAAAGGCACGGGCAGATCCTCTGGTCGTTTGCGGCGAAGGTAACGAGACCGCGCGCCCAAGGCAATGCGGCGGGCGGTCCGCACGCGCGTACAAGGTAGCGGAACACGGCGTTGTGACGGGCGCGCCCCCTGAAAAGACCAGCGCCGCGGAGTTTCCTCTGCGGCGCCTGATATCTTACATGTTTGGGTAGTTAGGTCCGTCGCCGCCCTGGGGTGTAGTCCAGGTTATGTTCTGGCTGGGGTCCTTGATGTCGCAGGTCTTGCAATGGACGCAGTTCTGGAAATTGATCTGGAAGCGCGGGCCCTCCT
>NZ_JAJUOS010000006.1 GCF_021378075.1 Rhodobacter flavimaris
TCGAGTTGATCACCAGGTCCGAGTTCAGATGCCCCGGCAGCGGCAGCTGCACGAGGATACCATGCACCGCCGGGCTCTTGTTCAGCCGGTCGATCAGCGCCAGCAGCTCTTCTTCCGAGGTCTCGGCCGGCAGCTTGTGCTCGAAGCTGTTCATGCCGACCTCGACGGTCTGCTTGCCCTTGTTGCGCACATAGACCTCGGAGGCCGGGTCTTCACCTACCAGCACCACCGCCAGACCCGGCGTGATCCCATGCACTTCCTTCAGCCGCGCAACCTGCTCGGCAACCTGCGCGCGCACACCCGCCGCAAAGGCCTTCCCGTCGATGATCATGGCGGTCATTGCCCGTCCCCTTTTCCCAGAACCTGTTCTTCCTGCGCGATGAAGTGCTCAATCATGTCGCGCCAGAGCCGTTCCGCCAGCCCGTCGTCGACACCAGCCTCGGCAGCGCGCGCCCGCACCTTGGCCACAACGTCCTCGACCCGCTCCGGGATTCGCGCAGGCAGACCCACCACCTGCTTGATCTCGGCCGCGCGGGCCACAAGCCGTGTGCGATGGGCCAGCAACGCGATCAGTTGCCGGTCCAGCGCGTCGATCTCGACGCGCAGTTCTTCCATCGTGCTGAGTGTTGCGGGCTCTTTCATGGGTGCCTCCGCTTGGGTCTCTTGCTCCCTAGCGCAGCACGCCGCCCGCCTCAACCCCGTGCCTCAGAAGAGGCCTTCGATCTCACCTTCCGCATTCAGCCGGATGTTCTCTGCCGCCGGATGGCGCGGCAGGCCCGGCATGGTCATGATCTCGCCGCAGATCACCACCACAAAGCCCGCGCCTGCCGACAGGCGCACCTCGCGGATGGGCAGCGTATGCCCCGAGGGAGCGCCACGCAGAGCCGGGTCCGAGCTGAACGAATATTGCGTCTTGGCCATGCAGATCGGCAGGTTCCCGTGCCCCGCCGCCTCCCATTGGCGCAGCTGATCGCGCACGGCCTTGTCGGCGATCACATCGCCCGCGTGGTAGATGCGACGCGCGATCGTGTCGATCTTGTCCCACAGGCTCATATCATCGGGGTAAAGCGGTGCGAAGGCGCTGCCACCCTCGGCCATCTGCACGACCTTACGCGCCAGATCCTCGGCGCCGGCGCCGCCCTCGGCCCAGTGGCGACACTCGATCGCCTCGCAGCCCTGCCCCGCGACATAGGCGCGCACGGCCTCGACCTCGGCGGCGGTATCCGTCGCGAAATGGTTGATCGCGACGACGACCGGCACGCCGAAGCCCTTGGTATTGGCGATATGGCGGCCGAGGTTGGCACAGCCTTTCGTCACGGCCGCGACGTTCTCCGGGCCAAGGTTGTCCTTGGTCACGCCGCCATTCATCTTCAGCGCGCGGATCGTGGCGACGATGACAGCCGCTGCGGGTTTCAGCCCGGCCTTGCGGCACTTGATGTCAAAGAACTTCTCGGCCCCCAAGTCGGCGCCAAAGCCCGCCTCGGTCACCACGTAATCGGCCAGCCGCAGCGCCGTCGTCGTCGCCATGACCGAGTTACAGCCATGCGCGATATTGGCGAACGGACCGCCATGTACGAAGGCGGGTGTGTGTTCGAGCGTCTGCACAAGGTTGGGCTGCATCGCCTCCTTGAGCAGCACCACCATCGCCCCATCCGCACCAATATCGCGGCAAGTGATCGGGCTGCGGTCGCGGCGATAGGCCACGACCATGCGGCCAAGTCGCTCTTGCAGGTCTTCGAGATCGCGCGAGAGGCACAGGCAGGCCATGACCTCGGAGGCCACGGTGATGTCAAAGCCCGTCTGGCGCAGGAAGCCGTTCGAGACGCCGCCAAGCCCCACGACGACATCGCGCAGCGCACGGTCGTTCATGTCCATGACGCGCTTCCAAGTGACGCGGCGCTCGTCGATCTCGAGGCCGTTACCCCAGTAAATATGGTTGTCGATCATCGCCGCCAGCAGGTTATGCGCGGCGGTGATCGCGTGGAAATCGCCCGTGAAATGGAGGTTCATATCCTCCATCGGCACGATCTGCGCATAGCCGCCACCCGCAGCCCCGCCTTTCATGCCGAAGTTCGGGCCAAGCGAGGCCTCGCGAATGCAGATCGCTGCGCGCTGGCCGATCCGCGAAAGCGCATCGCCCAGGCCGACGGTCGTCGTGGTCTTGCCCTCACCCGCAGGCGTCGGGTTGATCGCGGTCACAAGGATCAGCTTGCCCATCGGGCGATCAGAGAGGCCTGCGATGAATGCCTCGTCCACCTTGGCCTTGTCGCGGCCATAGGGGATCAGCGCCTCGGCTGGGATCCCCAGCTTCGCACCGATCTCGGGGATCGGGCGTTTCTGCGCGGCGCGCGCAATCTCGATATCGCTCAGCATGGCTCCTCCTCTTCCCGCGTCAGCTTAACTGCGGAAAAATTTGGCAAAAGCCCAGAATCGACATTCCTTCGGTCGGAATGGACGCGGTCGAATGTTTCGGCCTTGATCAGAGATTGTGCTCTTCCGACCAGCGCCTTTGCGCGGGCACGAAAAGGCGCAGCGTATCGCCCAGAGCCAGAACGCCCGGGCGCTCGACCCAGGCCACGATGCCGCGCCGCCCGCTGGCCGCGGGCTTGTAGCGCGCGCCCTTGCCGGGGTGGTGGTGCTCTAGCACCTTGCCGGGAAGCACGCAGGCAAGGTTTTCCATGTCTACGACCAACGTCGCCCCATCCGGCCCTTGCAGGCGCGACGAGGGCGGCAGATGCGTCAGGTCAGGCAGCCCGCGCAACACGATAGACGCACCCACCCATTCGGGCGCGAGGCGCGGGATATGCAGCGCAAATGCCGTCTCGGCCAGTTCCTCATCCGACAGGATGGTCAGCTGGCGGGTATTCGCGATCTCGGTGCCCTTGGGGTGCAGGTCCAGCACGCGCGAGCAGCTTGGCCGCGTCAGGCCCGAATGCGTCTCTCCCTCGGCGCCGTCGAAGCCCAGAACCAGTCTCTCAACCGGCTTCGAGGCCAGCCCGTGACCGGGCTCAACCTGACCAAGAAAGACAATCTCACCGCTGAAATGGGTCGGGCGTAGCGCGGGCATCAGGAGGTTCTCAACGTCAGGAAGACCCGCCGGAACGGGAACAGGACCGAGCCGTCGGGCTCGGCGGGATAGGCCGCTTCCAGCGCGGCCTCGTAGCGCAGGGTGAAGGCCGCCAGTTCGGCCTCGGACAGCTTCTCGAGATAGGGGCGCATCGCGGTCGCCTCGGTGAAGCGGCGCACCGGGTGGGCATCGGGCTGCGGATCAAGGCGATGGATATAATCCGTCTGCCAGACATCGACCGCGCCCAGAGGCGCCAGCAGCCGCGCGTAATGCGCAGGCTCTGCCACGGGGGCGGTCCAGCCGGTAAAGTCGAAGCGGTCGGGGAACATCTCCTGCGCGAACTCCCGCAGGAAGCGATGCGAGGGCGCCCCGTATTGCCGCGGCATCTGCACCGCCAGAACCCCGCCCGGCGCGAGGAATCCGGCCAGGCGCGGGAACAGCGTGTCATGATCGGGCAGCCAGTGCAGAAGCGCGTTCGAAAAGATCAGCGCGGCGGGCTTCTTGGGTGCCCATTGCGCGACATCGGCCAAGTCGCAACGCTTGTAGGCGCCCGTCGCCGCAGCCTCGGACAGCATCGCGGGCGAGCTGTCCACGCCGACGATCTTGCGATCTGCAAAACGCGCCGCCAGCGCGGGGCCAACCGCACCCGCACCGCAACCAAGGTCGATCACCTTGCCCTTGGGCAGATCGCCCACATGCGCCAGCAGATCAAGCGCGGGGCGCAACCGCAGCCCGCGATAGCGCGCGTAGAACTCGGGGTTCCAGTCCCCACCCGTCCGGCCTGCGGTTGCCTTGGCCATTACTGCCCCCAGAAACGTAAGCGCCGGGGCCGCGCCTTGCGCCCCCGGCCTGTGCCGCCCTCAGACCGAGGGCTCAGGCGCCGTATCACCGCCCTTGGCGGGCTTGGTCTTGGGAACGGCCGTCACCGAAGGCAGGCTGCCCGTCGGCGTGTCGTCGTTGTCGTCGCCGTGGATCGCGTCGCCCGCCATGACCTTCTTGATCTCGTCGCCGGTCAGGGTCTCGTATTCCAGCAGGCCTTGGGCCAGACGCTCCCACTCGTCGATGTTTTCTTCAAGGATGCGGCGCGCCTCCTGGTAGCCCTCTTCGATCAGGCCGCGCACTTCGTCCTCGATCAACTCCTTGGTCTTGGTCGAGACCGAGAAGCCACCGGTGTTACCCGAATAGCCCTCATGCGCCTCGGAGTAGTCGATATTGCCGACCTTGTCGGACATGCCCCACCGCATCACCATGGCGCGGGCAATGGCCGAGGCCTGCATGATATCGCCCGCCGGACCGTTGGACACGTGATCCTCGCCCCATTTCAGGATCTCGGCCGCCTTGCCCGCCATGGTCATGGCGATCTTCTGCTTGGCCTCGTCCTTGTGGTAGTTGAGCTTGTCCATCTCGGGCAGCGAGACGACCATGCCAAGTGCCTGACCGCGCGGGATGATGGTGGCCTTGTAGACCGGATCGCACTTCGGCAGCTTCATGCCGACCACGGCGTGACCGGCCTCGTGATAGGCGGTCATTTCCTTCTGCTCGGGCGTCAGCACCATCGAGCGCCGCTCGACCCCCAGCATCACCTTGTCCTTGGCGTTCTCGAAATCTTCCATCGTCACGAAGCGGCGACCCACGCGGGCGGCCATCAGCGCAGCCTCGTTCACGAGGTTCGCAAGATCGGCACCCGAGAAGCCCGGCGTGCCGCGCGCGATCACGCGCAGATCGACGTCCGGCCCGGTCGGCACCTTGCGGGCGTGAACCGAGAGGATCTTTTCGCGGCCCTTGATGTCGGGGTTCGGCACGTGGATTTGACGGTCGAAACGGCCCGGACGCAGCAGCGCGGGGTCAAGCACATCGCGGCGGTTGGTGGCCGCAACGATGATGATGCCCTCGTTGGCCTCGAAACCGTCCATCTCGACCAGAAGCTGGTTCAGCGTCTGCTCGCGCTCGTCATTGCCGCCGCCGATGCCAACACCACGGGCGCGGCCCACGGCGTCGATCTCGTCGATGAAGACGATACAAGGCGCGTTTTTCTTGGCCTGCTCGAACATGTCGCGCACGCGGCTAGCACCGACACCTACGAACATCTCGACGAAATCAGACCCCGAGATGGTGAAGAAAGGCACACCAGCCTCGCCCGCGATGGCGCGTGCAAGCAGCGTCTTACCCGTGCCGGGCGGGCCAACCAGCAGCGCGCCTTTCGGGATCTTGCCACCAAGGCGGCTGAATTTCTGCGGATTGCGCAGGAACTCGACGATTTCCTCAAGCTCTTCCTTAGCCTCGTCGATGCCCGCCACGTCGTCAAAGGTCACGCGGCCCTGCTTTTCGGTCAGCAGTTTCGCCTTGGACTTGCCAAAGCCCATCGCGCCGCCCTTGCCGCCGCCCTGCATGCGGTTCATGAAGAACACCCACACGCCGATCAGCACGATGAAGGGCAGCCACACGCCCAGAAGCGACATGAAGCCAGACTGCTCTTGCTTGATGACGCGCACCTGGATGCCCTTGTCGATCAGGCGCTCGGCGATCTCGTCCGAGAAGGGCTTGACGGTGGTATAGGCCGAGCCATCGCCGATCTGGTAGCGCACGTCCTCGCCGTCGATCTGAACGCTCTTCACATCGCCCTTATCGACTTGCGCAATGAAGTCGGAATAGGCGACCTGCTTCGAGTTCATCGTGCTCTGGCCATCGCCAAACAGGTTGAACAGTGCCAGGATCAGCAGGAACAGCACTGCCCAGAAGGCGAGATTGCGCGCGTTGCCCAAGGGGGGACCTCCAAAGTTATTCAGGCCGCGGGCAAGCCCGTAGCCGTTGCGATGAAAATAGGGATTACGCGGGCAGGTTCAACGCCTGAATAGCGAAGAGTGAAAAGAGCCGCAGACAATCCGCGCTTTCCAGCCACTCTCAAGCCCAGCAACGGGCGCCGAAACCAGCGTATCGCCCTGCCAGACAGCGGGCGAGGCCAGCAACGAGGCGCGCGGCAGCCCGCTTTCGCGCCAGTTCGGGCAGAGTTGCAGCCCCTGCGCACCAAGGGCGGCAATTTCCTGCCCCTCGACAGCCGGTCCTTCCAGCTGCCAGCGGTCCCAAGACTTACCCACAGACACGCGCAGCCCGGCCACGGCCCGCGCCTCGCGCGCGATGCGGATTTCGGTATCGCTGACCCGGATGCGGCAACCGTGCAGGGTGCGGTCAGGGCGCGCGCGCCAGCCTAGCAGGAAATCCGCGACCTTCCGGGCGCGTGGCGCGTAATCCGCGCCCGCAACCCACCGCAGCGCCGCCACGATCAGGCGCCGCTGCACCTCGTGCGGGGCGCGCTGGAAAGGCTCCGCCTCGATCAGCAGATCGCCACTGACCTCGGCCACATGGTCATTCGCGAAGTCATGCACCGCAAGAACCAGGGCACTTTCGGCCACTGCGAGGTGGCTAACGACATGGCTCAATTTCTCGGAGGTGATTCCCAGAGGGCGCAGCGCACGTAGCGCCTTGCGCGCCTTCACCCTGTCGAAACGATCGTTCTCGTTGCTCGGGTCCTCGATCCAGCCGATCCCCTGGCGCGACAGATAGCCCCGCAGCTCATCCCGACCGACCATCAGGAACGGGCGCAGCCAAAGGACGCCCTCGGCCTCAAACCGCGCGCGCATCCCCGAGAGCCCCTCCAACCCCGCCTCGCGTGCAAGCCGCATCAGGAAGGTTTCGGCCTGATCGTCGCGCGTGTGACCAAGCGCCACCTGCGCGATGCCGCGCGCTTGCGCCCATGCGCCAATCAACTCAAGCCGGGCGCGCCTTGCCTGATCCATCAGGTTTCCGCGGTCTTCCGGCCCTTGCCAGTGCAGGATCGTATGGGGGATGCCCCTCTCCGCACAGAGCTGCGCAACAAAGCGGGCCTCATCCGCCGCCTCGGGGCGCAATCCGTGATCGACGGTGACCGCTTCGACCGGATGCGCGTCCGCGAGCAGCATCAGCGTCGCCATCGAATCCGAACCGCCCGAGACCGCGACCCCGATCCTTTCGGAAGAAAAACGCGGATGCGGCGTGATCGCCGCATCCGCCCATTGGTAAAGCCAAGCATCTTCGGGCGTCATCTTCCCTGCCTCAACATCCGCGAGACGTTGGGATGCGCGCTCCTCAAACTCGCTCACTGACACCCGAAACCGGTCATCGCCGAGACCGCCTGCGCCGCAGCAGGGCTACCGGGGAAGCGGATCGGCACCTCGGCCAGCGTGGCGCAGGCCTCGACGTTCTGGCCCAACTCGCCAAGCGAGACACCCAGACCCAGCAGGTTGTCGCCCGCACGGGGCCCGTTCGGCGCCGCCGAGAAGCCGTCAAGCCAAGCGCGCGCCGCCCCCGCCGTATCGCCCGCCTGTTTCAGCGCATCGCCGCGCAGATACATGGCGTCGGCGGTCAGCGGCCCACCCGGGTAGGATTCGGCAAAGGTCGCGAAGAGGTCAGCGGCGCCGCGAAAGTCACCCTGACCGAGCACCCCCTTGGCCCGGTCGAAATCCGCCTGTTCGTTCATCGCCAGCGAAGCACCCGCAGGCGCCGGAGTGCCCGAGGGCGCCGGTGCGGTCACCGGGTTGGCCGTAGCCCCCGCCCCGCCAAGCGGCTGCGTCTGGCCAAGCGCCGAGATATCGCAACCCGCCTCCAGTTCGCACAGCCGGAATTCCAGATCGCCGACGCGGTTCGTACCGTCGGTAACAACCCGGTTGATGCGGTTCTCCAGCTCTTCCGTGCGCGAGGTCAGCTGCGAGAGCTGCGCCTCCATCGCGTTCATGCGTTCCAGCGCGCTGGCGCCGCCCGCCTGCTGGATCCCCTGCGCGCCACCCGACACAAGCTGCGCGCGCAGCCCCTGCAGATCGCCCGACAGCTGCGCCAGTTGGGCGCGGATATCGGCCAGGGTTTGCGCATCCTGCGCATGGGCGGGCGCCATCAGCGCCAGCGCCATAGCGCCTGCCATCAGCACCCGCCGCATCTATCAGCTCCCCGCGCCGAGCGAGATCACGGTGACCGCGCGACGGTTCTGAGCGTAGCAATCCTCGGTCGAGCAGACGGCCAGCGGACGCTCCTTGCCGTAGGAGACGGTGCGCAGGCGGTTGCCGGCAACGCCTTGCGAAATCAGGAACTCCTGCACTGCGCTGGCGCGACGCGCACCCAGTGCGAGGTTGTATTCGCGGGTGCCCTGCTCGTCGGCGTGGCCTTCGATGATCGCGGCATATTGCGGGTGGTTCACCAGCCACTGTGCCTGACCGGACAGGATGGTGCGAGCCTCGGGGTTGATCGTCGACTGATCGACCTGGAATAGAATCTTGTCGCCGATCGCCTGGTTGAAATAGGCGGGCGAGTTCGGATCGTTGATCGACCCCTGCGAGATGCCGTTGTCGCCGTACATGCCGCCCGGATCGACGACGCCGTTGCCCGCGCCGTATTTGTCGGGGTTATTACAGGCCGCGAGGCCCAGAACTGCCAGAAGAAGCACTGCCTTGGGTGCGAAAGTCATATGTTACCGCCTTTGGTTTGCCCGTTTCGGGCGATGTTATCAGGTTCGTTGAGCCTTGTGAATCAGGGCAGAAGGGGCGACCAGGCCGGGTCCGATGCTGCGCCGACGCCGTCGACCTTCTTGAGGTTCCGCCCCGAGATATCCACCGAGAAAAGCTGCGCGCCACCCGCGGCGCCGGGGCTTTCGCGGGTGAACATGATCACGCGGCCATTGGGCGACCAGGTCGGGCCCTCGTCGAGGAACGAGGCCGTGAGCAGTCGCTCTTCCGAGCCGTCGGTGCGCATCACGCCGATGTGGAAGCGGCCCGCGTGCTGCTTGGTAAACGCGATCAGATCGCCGCGCGGGCTCCAGACCGGGGTGCCATAGCGCCCCTCGCCGAACGAGATCCGCGTGGGCTCACCGCCGCCTGCCGACATGATGTAAAGCTGCTGCGTGCCCGAACGGTCACTCTCAAACACGATGCGCGAACCATCGGGGCTATAGGAGGGCGCGGTCTCGATCGCGGGGCTATTGGTCAGTCGCGAGGGCGATCCGCCGCTGACGCCCATGGTCCACAGGTCGGTATTACCGCCCTGCTCCATCGAATAGACGATCGAACCGCCATCGGGCGAGAAACGCGGCGCGAAGGTCATCGTGCCGGGGATCTCGGGCAGCAGCGTGGCCGCGACGTTGCGGGTGTCGAGCATCTTGATGCGCGGGAAGCCGGTCTCGAAAGTGGTATACAGCACGCGTCCGCCATCGGGCGAGAAGCGCGGCGCGAGCACGATGGTGCTCGAATCCGTCAGGTATTGGATATTCGCGCCATCGTAATCGGCCACGGCCAGCCGCTTTTGGCGCGCATCCTTGGGGCCGGTTTCCGAAACGAACACGACGCGGCTATCGAAATAGCCGCTCTCGCCGGTCACGCGGCTGTAGATCACGTCGGCGACCTTATGCGCCAGGCGCCGCCAGCTGGCGGGCGAGGCCGCCAGTTGCTGGCCATCGCCCAGTTGCTGGCCGGAATAGATATCGAACAGGCGGAACTTGACCACGACCTTGCCGCCCTGCATCGACACGCCGCCGACGATCAGCGCCTGCGCGTTGATCGCCTGCCAGTCGGGGTAGCTCACCGGCATGTCGAAGGCACCGAAACGCTGGATATGCGCGCTCTCGGGGATTTCGCGGAACAGACCCGTGCCGCTCAGGTCGGCGGCGATCACGCGCGTGATGTCATTGGCCATCTGGCCCGCGTCGCCGGTCTCGGCGACGAAGGTCGGCAGCGCATAGGGCAGCGGCTCGATCACGCCATCGGTGATCTCGATCCGCAGCGGCCCCTGCTGGGCCTGCGCCATCGCGGGGCCGATCATCAGCGCGGCCAGCGCCGCAAGTGCAATCCGCATCATACTCGCCATTCCTCGTTCGGGCCTTGGCCCCTTGTAACCTGTTTCTGCATCGCGGCGCATCACATCCGCCTGAGCGGCCGCGAAAATCTGCCCAAAAGACGCTGTGATCATTTCATCCTCATCTTCTCGGGGTTGAAGACGATTTCGATCTCGCGCCAGTGATCGTATTTCTCCGCAGGCAGCGGGAACCCGTCCGAGCCGCAGCGCACGATGGCGCGCCGTCCGGCCTCGTAGGCCTGCCGCGCGGCTGCGTCCGAGCCGCCCTCGTAGCCCACCATCTCGATCGAGCCGATATCCGGCTTGCCGTCGGGATTCATCGCGACGCGCAGGGTGACGGTGGTGCGCAGCGCCTCGCTGCTCAGCGCGCCGACGTTCCAGCAGGCCTTCACATCGACGATCAGCGCCTCTTTCTCGCCTGCGGTGACCGGCGGGCCAGAGGCCGCGCGGCCAGTGCCACCCGTGCCCTGGGCCTCCTCGGCCATGGCTTCGGCCAGCGCGTCATTGACCGCATCGGTCGCGGGCTTCGCCTCGGCTGGTTTGGTGGCAGCCGCGGGCTTGGCCGCAGCGGTTTCCGTCGGCGCAGGCGCCGGTTTCGCGGGTTTCGTGCGCGGGCGCGCCGAGCTTGCGGGCGCCGAGGTCTTGGCCACTTCCTCGGTCTCGGTCGCCTCGGTCACGATCTCGGTCGTGGCCTCGGGGGGCGCGGCCTCTTCTTTCGGTTCCTCGATGACCTGCTCGGGCTCGGCCGATTCCTCCGGCCGCGTCTCGGGTTCGGCCAGTTCCGACACCTTGGCATCGGGCGCAGGCGCCTCGGCGGGCTTGGGCGCGACGCGCGGCGCGGGCTTGGGCACCGGGCGCGCCGAGAAATCGGGCGTCGTCGTGTCCTGCGGCACCTCGACGGGCGGCATCATGCTCGGCGGCACCTCGGTAACCTCGGCGGGCTCCACCGGCTCCAGGTCCGACATATCGGGCTGCGGCTCGGGCTCGGCCACGGGCTCGGGCATGGGCTGGGGCTGGGGTTCAGGCACGGGCGCCTCTTCGGGGGCGGGCTGCTCGACCGGCTGCGGCTGCGGCTGCGCGGGCATCTCGGCCACCGGCGTCTCCGACGCCTTCGGCGCGGCCGCGACCATGGCAGAGAACTCGGCCTCGGAAATCACCGAGACCTCCTGCATCACGATCGGCTCCGAGGGTTTGGGCTTGAACCACGAACCGCCCAAAAGCACCCAGGCGATGACTCCGAGGTGGAGCACCGCCGAAACGCCCGTGCCGATCTTGTCTGCCCTATCCATGCGCATCCGCGCTACCCCGGCCTCAGTTTCCGGCCTGCTCCCCGGTCAGTCCCGGGCCGCCCGTATCCGTCACGAGCACGATATTGTTGAAACCGCCCGCATTGAGCGCCCCCATGACCTGCACCACGCGGGAATATTCGATGCCCCCGTCGGCGCGCAGGAAGACCTTGTCGCTGTCCCGCTCCTGCGCGACAGCGCGCAGTCGGTCCACCAGCTCGGCCTCGGGCACGGGCGAGTTCATCATCGACACCGTGCCGTCGAGTTGCAGCGAAATGGTCAGCGGCTCTTCCTGCTCGGTCGGCACCGCCTTGGCAGCGGTCTTGGGCAGCTCAAGCGGCACACCCACCGTCATCATCGGCGCGGCGACCATGAAGATGATCAAGAGAACCAGCATCACGTCCACCATCGGCGTGACGTTGATCTCGCTCATCGCGGCGTGTTTCGATTGGTTGCCGCGGCGCTTGCGCCCGCCACCGCCACGTTTCATGACCCCCGCGCCCATGGCTCAGGCGTCCAACTGGCGCGACAGGATGGTAGCGAATTCGTCTGCGAAGGCCCCGTAGCCAGAGGCGATCTTGTCGGCGTCCGACGACAGCTTGTTGTAGAAGATCACCGCCGGGATAGCGGCCAGAAGGCCAAGCGCGGTGGCGACCAGCGCCTCCGATATCCCCGGCGCCACGACCGCAAGCGAGGTGTTCTGCGAGATCGCGATTTCCTCGAAGGCCACCTTGATGCCCCAGACCGTGCCGAAGAGACCCACGAAAGGCGCGGTCGAGCCCACGGTCGCGAGGAACGGCAGGCCCGCGTTCAGCGCCTCGGTCTCCTTGGCGATCGCGACATCCATCGAACGGTCGATGCGCGCCTGCGCGCCCGCGATCAACTCACCATCCTGACGGTGGCTGCGGCGCCACTCCAGCATACCGGCGGCGAAGATGCGCTGGCTCGGACCATCCGGCGCCGGTCCGATCTGGTCGAAAAGCTCGTCAAGCGGCTCGCCCGACCAGAAGGCACGATCGAACGCATCCGCTTCCTGCCGCGAGGCACGGTAGGTGATGAACTTGCGAATGATGATCGACCAGGACCAGAAACTGGCGACCGTCAGCATCATCATCACCAGCTTCACGGTCAGCGATGCACGGGCGAAAAGCGCCAGCAGGGAAAAATCCATCTGCTGCGCCATATTGAGGGCTTCGGTTTCCATCTGTCACTGCTCGCCGGTTGTGGCCACGTTTTGCGGCTCTGTTAGCAGCGATTCTAACCGAGGTTCAGGGGGGGCGCCATAACAAGCGCGTTATTTCTCTGTAGCAATTGGCAGATCAGTGCACCGCAGGGGCAAACTTTCGCCGGATATCGGGCGGCAAACGCTGTGGCGCGCCAGTTTCACCCAGACAGACGATGGTCACCGTAGCGGTGAACAGCTTCTCCTCGCCGCGCCAGACGGCCTGCTCAACCACGATCCGCGCCCCGGTTTCCGCGACCAGATCGGTTGTCACAACAAGCTCATCATCGAATTTCGCGGGGCGCAGGTAATCGGCCTCAACCCGGCGCACGGCGAACACGATCCCATGCTCGCGCTTCAGTGCAACCTGATCGACGCCAAGCGCACGCACCCACTCGGTCCGCCCGCGCTCGATAAAGCGCAGGTAGTTGGCGTAATAGACGATCCCGGCAAGGTCGGTGTCCTCGTAATAGACCCGCAGGGGGAACTCGAAGCTCATGCGCCGCCCTCCGCCGCACCCACCCGCGCGGCCAGCCGCAGCGCGTGGCTTGCGTCTTGCGCAACGGCAGGCATCACGGAATCGTAGGCGGCGCGGATCACCGCAGCGATATCAGGTCGCAGCACCGTCACCCCCCGCGCCACGGCCAGAGGCGAGCGCTCGGCAAAGGCCTGATCAGACCAGAGCAGAACCATCTGCACCGCTTGGCTCAGCGCAATCGTCTCGGCCGGAACCTCGTCAAGCGCCGCGTCCATCCGTACGAAGCTGAAACAGGCCCGGATCGCACCGTCGGGATCAAAACGAAACACGCGATACTGGTTCGCCCCCTGATCGTCCAGCCGCGCCACCAGGTCCTGCAACCCGTCGATCATGTGATCGAGATTGGGCACCTCGAGCAATTCCTGCCAATCGCGGAAGAAGAACACCATCAGGTTGGCGCCAAGTTCGGGATCGGTCTCGGCCATCTTGTGCCCAGCCAGCACCACCACCGCCTCGACCGCGCCCTTTACCGTCGCCAAGGTCGCGGCATCGACCCCGAACACGACCGGCACGATTGGCCGCCCCCAACGCGCAAACAGATACTCGCCTGTCGAACGGGTAAAAAGTGCCGCGACTTCATCGGCGCCAAGCATGGAAGGCTGGTCGGTCATCTTCTCCCCCAGAGTAATGTTGCCCCACCCTATGCCATCGCCGCGCCGGGGTGAAGGGCCGGGACAAGGGGCCAGCCCCCCTCGCCCGTTCCCGGCTCACCCCCGGGATATTTGTGCAAAGCCAAAAGGGCCTCCGTTTCTTCTTGGTCCAAATACCTCGCGGGTGAGCGGCCCCGGCCGCGAGGGGGCAGCGCCCCCTTTCCCCGCTTGCCGCGCGTGCGAGGCAAGCCTATAAGGCCGCCATGACCCGGCTCTTGCACATCCATCGAATTACCGGCCCGGCGCTCTGACGCGTCAGGGTGGCCGGGAGATGTGAGCAAAGCCCAGGGGCGCGGGCCGCGCGCCCAATCCTTAAGCCAGGGACTACCGATCTATGTGCGCCGATACGCCCGAGAATACCGTCGATTACCGCGACACCGTCTTTCTGCCCGAAACCGATTTCCCGATGCGCGCGGGCCTGCCGCAGCGCGAACCCGAATGGCTGGAGCGTTGGGCCCGGATCGGCATCTACGACACGCTGCGCGCCAAGGCAGGCGATCGCCCGCCCTTCGTGCTGCATGACGGCCCGCCCTATGCCAACGGCCATCTGCATATCGGCCACGCGCTGAACAAGATCCTCAAGGATTTCATCGTCCGCTCGCAGCAGATGATGGGCAAGGACTCGCGCTATGTTCCGGGCTGGGACTGCCACGGCCTGCCGATCGAATGGAAGATCGAGGAGCAGTATCGCGCCAAGGGTCTCGACAAGGACGCCGTCGATGTCGTCGATTTCCGCCAGGAGTGCCGCAAGTTCGCCGAGGGCTGGATCGACATCCAGCGCGACGAATTCAAGCGCCTCGGCATCACCGGCAAGTGGGACAAGCCCTATCTGACGATGGATTACCACGCCGAGGCCGTGATCGCGGATGAGTTCATGAAACTCCTCATGAACGGCGCGCTCTATCAGGGCTCGAAACCCGTCATGTGGTCGCCGGTCGAAAAGACCGCGCTGGCCGAGGCCGAGGTCGAGTATCACGACCACACCAGCCACACGATCTGGGTGCGGTTCAAGCTGCAAAATGGAGCGGCGTTCGTCGGCAAGTCCCTAGGGCAGGTCACGCTCCAAGCAATCGACCTCACCGATGCATCCATCGTGATCTGGACCACCACCCCCTGGACCATCCCGCAAAACCGCGCGGTAGCCTACGGCCCTAGCATCGCCTACGGCCTTTACGAGGTCACCGGCCGCCCCGAGCAATCGACCGCCGTCATCGGCGAATACCTCGTGCTGGCCGATGCGCTGGCCGAGCAGGTCATGGCTGCGGCCAAGCTCGACGGCTCGATGTATCGCCGCATCCGCGACGTGAACGTGAGCGAGTTCGAGGGCGTCATCCTTCAGCACCCCTATCACGGGGCCGAGGGCGGCAATGGCGAGTGGGATTACGATGTCCCAATGCTGCCGGGCGATCACGTGACCGACGATGCGGGCACGGGTTTCGTGCATACCGCACCCTCGCATGGTGACGACGACTATCAGCTTGGCCTCAAGTTCGGCCTGCCGATGACCTATAACGTCGAACCCGATGGCTCTTACCGCAAGGATCTGCCGATCTTCGCCGGTCAGGCCATCGTGCTGCCCGACGGCAAGGAAGGCCCGGCGAACGTCTCAAACATCAAGCAGCTGGCCTATGCCCGCGCGCTTCTGGCCAAGGGCAAGCTCAAGCATTCCTACCCGCATTCGTGGCGCTCGAAGGCGCCGCTGATCTATCGCAACACGCCGCAATGGTTCGCCGCCATCGACTACAAGCTCGACGACGGCATGGGCGAATATGGCGACACGATCCGCACCCGCGCGCTGACCTCGATCGACCAACTGGTGAAATGGACCCCGCCGACGGGCCGCAACCGCCTTTACTCGATGATCGAGGCGCGGCCCGACTGGGTTCTGTCGCGCCAGCGCGCCTGGGGCGTGCCACTGACCTGCTTTACCAAGAAGGGCGCGCGCCCGACCGACCCGGACTTCCTGCTGCGCAACGACGACGTCAATGCGCGCATCAAGGCCGCCTTCGAGGCCGAGGGCGCGGATGTCTGGTACAAGCCCGGCTTCAAGGAGCAGGTGCTGGGCAATGTCGTGAATGCCGAAGAGTATGAGCAGGTCTTCGACGTGCTCGACGTGTGGTTCGACAGCGGCTCGACCCATGCCTTCGTGCTGCGCGACCGCGAGGACGGCACCGCGGACGGCATCGCCGACCTCTACCTTGAGGGCACCGACCAGCACCGCGGCTGGTTCCATTCCTCCATGCTGCAAGCCTGCGCCACCAAGGGCCGCGCGCCCTATCGCGGCGTGCTGACCCACGGCTTCACGCTGGACGAGAAGGGCATGAAGATGTCCAAATCGCTCGGCAATACCGTGGCGCCCGCCGATGTCATCAAGGAATACGGCGCCGACATCCTGCGCCTCTGGGTCGCGCAATCCGACTACACGGTCGATCTGCGCATCGGCAAAGAGATCCTCAAGGGCGTGGCCGACAGCTACCGTCGCCTGCGCAACACGCTGCGCTTCATGCTGGGCAACCTTGACGGCTTCACCGAGGCCGAGCGTCTGCCGGTTGAGGAAATGCCCGAGCTGGAACGCTGGGTGCTGCACCGCCTGGCCGAGCTCGATCACACCGTGCGCAAGGGTTATGACGCCTATGACTTCTCGGGCGTGTTCCAGGCGTTGTTCAACTTCTGCACGGTAGACCTTTCGGCGCTCTACTTCGACATCCGCAAGGATGCGCTTTATTGCGACCCGCATTGGGCGACCCGCCGCCGCGCGGCGCGCACGGTGCTGGACCTGTTGTTCCATCGCCTGACCCGCTGGCTTGCGCCCATGCTGCCCTTCACCATGGAGGATGTGTGGCTTTCGCGCTTCCCGGGCGAGGACAGCTCGATCCACCTCGAGGATTTCGCAGTCACCCCGGCCGACTGGCGCGACGAACCGCTGGCCGCGAAATGGGAGGGCATCCGCCGCGCCCGCCGGGCGGTGACCGCCGCGCTCGAGGTTCAGCGCACCGCAAAGGTCATCGGCGCCTCGCTTGAGGCAGCCCCCGTTGTCCATGTCGAGGATGCTGCCCTGGCCGCCGCGCTAAAATCGGTGAACTTCGCCGATCTGTGCATCACCTCGGGGCTTGAGATCACCACCGATCCCGCCCCGAACGAGGCCTTCCGCCTGCCCGAGGTTCCGGGCTTCGCGGTCGTCTTCGAGCAGGCCGAGGGCGAGAAGTGCCAGCGTTGCTGGAAGATCCTGCCTGACGTGGGCAGCCACAGCCACGCGCATACCTGCAAGCGCTGCGACGAGGCGCTTGGCTGAACGCCGTAACACCCGAAACGAAAGGGCGCCTTCGGGCGCCCTTTCCCATTGTGGCCCGCACAATTCGCCGCTTGCCGTGCGGATGCCCCGCAGATAGCCATGTGACAGTTTCATGACAGCCGCACGGTCCCCCCGCGATGAGCCTGCCTATCCTCTTCGCGGTGCTCGCCGCAGCCTTCCTCCATGCGCTCTGGAATGCGCTGATCCGCCTAGGCGGCTCGAAGATCCATGCGATGGTGCTGCTGTCGCTGGCCGAAGTCGTCGTGGGCGTCATCGTTGTCATCATGCGCCCCCTGCCCATCCCGGCCGCATGGCCCTGGATCATCGGCGCGGGCTTCGTGCATTTCGCCTACAAGTTCTTCCTCGCCCATGCCTATGAGCAGGGCGACCTGAGCCGTGTCTATCCGATCGCGCGGGGAACGGCGCCGATGCTGGTTGCCATCGTTTCGGCGGCCGTCGCGCTCGACCATATCGAGGCCACAGGCTACGCGGGCATCGCCATTCTGGGGGCGGGTATCCTGCTGATGGCGCGCGGCGTCTTTACTGATGGCGAGAGCCGGCGCCTTCTGCCCTTCGCGCTCGGCTCGGCCTGCGCAACGGCGACCTATACGCTGGTCGATGGTATGGGCGCGCGGGTCGCGGGCGATGCGGTGGGCTATACCGGCTGGCTGATGATCGGCGGCGGGCTGGGGTTTGCCGCACTCATGCTCTCGCGCCGGGGCTTGCGCGATTTGAACGTGCCCGCGCGGGACTGGATGCGGGCGGGCCTGGGGGCGGTTGCCTCTTACGGCGCCTACGCGATTTCGATCTGGGCGATGACGGTGGCGCCCATCGCGCTCGTGGCGGTGCTGCGCGAGACCTCGATCCTGTTTGCCATGCTCATGGGGTGGCTGATCTTCGGCGAGAAGATGAATGCCAAGAAGGGCATGGCGGCGGGCCTGATCGTCGCCGGAGTGATGCTTACCCGGCTTTGACCGGGCGTGCAGGGATGATCTGCTGAGCGATGCCGACCACGAGCAGGTAAACCGAGGTCGCGACTAGCCCCCAATGCGCCCAGCTTTGCGGATGGAAATCGACCCAAGCAGCCCAACCCGCAAAGATCGTCCAGGCTAGCGCCATCGGCAGCGAGAGGGCGCGCCAACGCTCGGTCCGGGTCGGATGGATGAACTTCAGCGGGAAGAACATCGCCACTGCCAGCGCCAGAACCACGCCGAGCGTGATCCAGTAACCGGGCTTGAGCGCGAAGAGCACCAGCACCACCATATTCCAGCAGGAGGGGAAGCCGGAGAAGGAATTATCCTTCGTCTTCATACGCGTATCGGCGAAGTAGATGACGCTTGTATAGGTGATGGCGATGATCGCAAGCCACCCCGTCCAACCCGGCAGCAGGCCTGATTTAAAGAGCGCATAGGCCGGGATAAAGACATAGGTGAGGTAGTCGACAATCAGGTCCATCAGCACGCCGTCATAGATCGGCCAGTTGCGCTTGACGTCGTAGCGGCGCGCCAGCGGCCCATCGATCCCGTCCACGAACAGCGCCACGACGAGCCACAGGAACATCAGGCTCCACTTCTCCTCGACCGCGGCCAGCATGGCCAGCATCGACAGAACCGCGCCAGTGGCGGTCAGAAGGTGCACTGAAAGGGCTTTGACGCGAATATCCATGTGCCTCTCTAGCCAGAAAGCGCCACCGACCTCAACCGCAGATCACGCGCGCGGATGCGCTGCGCGGTAAACCTCCATGATCCGCGTGGCATCGACGGCGGTATAGATCTGGGTGGTCGAGAGGCTTGCATGGCCCAGAAGTTCCTGAATCGCGCGCAGATCCCCCCCGGCCGAGAGCAGATGCGTCGCGAAGGAATGGCGCAGCGCATGCGGCGTGGCGGTCGCGGGCAGCCCCAGCGACATGCGCGCACGCTCCATCGCGCGGGCGATCAGGCGGCGGCTGAGCGGCCCGCCGCGTGCGCCGCGAAACAGTGCCTCGCCCGGCGTGGGCGGATAGGGGCAACTGGCGACATAGGCCGCGACCGCCGCCCGCGCGGCGGGAAGCACGGGCACCAGACGCTCCTTGTCGCCCTTGCCACGAATACGCAGAACCTCGGGCAGAGGATGGGCCTCGCCGGTCAGGCCAAGCGCCTCGGACACCCGCAGCCCGCAGCCGTAAAGCAGCGTGACCACGGCGGCGTCGCGCGCGGCGATCCAGGGCTCGCTTGCCTGCAAATCGACCTGCTCGATCACCGCCCGCGCGGCCTCTTCGGTCAGGGGGCGGGGGAGCTTGCGGGTGTATTTCGGCGCTCGCGCGGCCAGCACATGGGTCGGGTCGAAGCCCTCGCGCTCGGCCAGCCAGCGCATGAAGCTTTTGACCGAGGAAAGCGCGCGCGCCAGCGACCGCGCCGAGAGGCCCCGGCCCCGCTCATGCGCCATCCAGGCGCGCATGTCGGGTTGGGTGATCGCTGCCAGCCGCGCCAGCCCATGGCTTTCGCCGTGATGTTCGTGCAAGAAGCTCAGAAACCCCGCGACATCGCTGCGATAGGCGCTCAGTGTATTGGCTGAGGCGCCGTCGAGCGCGCGCAGATAATCAAGCCACGCCAGCAGCGCATCGCCCGCCGCCGGAGAAAAGCCGATACCCATCAGGCCAGCCAGCGGCGCATTGCCCGCTCGAACGCGCCTGCGAAAAAGCCCAGAAGGTCGGTCCCCTGCGAAGGTTTGAACTGCTGCGGATCCTGCGCGCCCATGACCAAAAGCCCCGGCAGCCGCCCCGGCCCGAAGTCGAGCCGCATTAGCGCCTCCGAACGGATCCACTCGGCGGCCTCTCCATAGACCGTCGCGGCCTCGGGCAGGGTCTGGCGCAGCACCACAGGGCGCAACTGCCCGCCGCGCCCGGCCGTCATGTAGGCGTCGATGAAACCCGGCTCGGCCACACGCAATACCTCGCCAAGGCTGCGCAGAACGGGGTCGTGCTGGGTCTGCATCGTCTCCAGCACTAGCCGGATAGAATCGAGCCGCAAGATCTCGGCCACATCGCTGTGCAGTACGTTCAGGAAGGCTTCGAAATCGGTCGGATCGAGCAGTTTCAGCACCGCGCGGTGGATCTGCGTGGTCCCCGCAAGGTTCTCATACGCCGCCGCGATGACCGAGCGGTGGGTGTCTTCAAGCCGATCGAGCCGCTCTTCGAGGCGCTGCATCGCGATACCGCGCAGGTCCACGATATTGGCGCCCATCGCCCGCTCGTTCGCGGCGATCAGGGCGCGCATCAGATCCCGGTCCTCAAGGATGACCTCGGGATCCGAGATGATCTTTTCGCGCAATGCATCGGCCAGTGCCGGGTCGCTCATGCCTGCCCCTTTGTTTTCCAAGGTTCTCGTTTTTTGCCACCTTACACGAGCGGAGCGGAAAATCAGGTGGAAAATGCCCCCGGAAACGAAAACGGCCCGCTGGTGTGGCGGGCCGTCCTGTCTGGATCAGACGATTTTCTGACCGGTCTTGGCCCAGTCCTTTAGGAACTGGTCAAGACCCTTGTCCGTCAACACATGGTTAGCCATGGCCTTGATAACCGCGGGCGGCGCGGTGATCACGTCGGCACCGATCTTGGCGCAATCCGAGATATGGTTGACCGAACGGATTGAGGCCGCGAGGATCTCTGTCTTGAAGTCGTAGTTGTCGTAGATCGTGCGGATGTCCTCGATCAGTTCCAGCCCGTCGAGGTTGATATCGTCCAGACGCCCGATGAAGGGCGAGATGAAGGTCGCGCCCGCCTTGGCGGCCAGGATCGCCTGCGCCGCCGAGAAGCACAGCGTGACGTTGACCATATGGCCTTCGGATGCGAAAGCCTTGCAGGCGGTCAGACCATCCCAGGTCAGCGGAACCTTGATCGCGATATTGGAGGCGATCTTGGCCAGTTTCAGACCTTCGACGATCATGTCCTTGGCTTCGGTCGCCACGACCTCGGCCGAAACCGGCCCCGAGACCATGTCGCAGATCTCCTTGGTCACCTCGAGGATGTCGCGGCCCGACTTCAGGATCAGCGACGGGTTGGTGGTCACGCCATCCACCATGCCAAGGTCATTGAGTTCCTTGATGGCGGCGACATCGGCAGTATCGACGAAGAATTTCATTATGGCCTCCAGAGCAGCATTTGCGCGCCTGATAGCGCAAACCCGCGCCCTTGCCCAGAGCGGAATCGGCAACGGACAAACGGCGCAAGGGGGGCGCTGCCCCCCTGAGGCCTCGCGGCCTCTCCCCCCGGGATATTTCGACCACATTGAAGAGGGGGCGGCGGCGCATACACTTCAATGTGGTGAAAATATCCCCGCCGGAGGCAAGAAAATTGAAGGCGTGACACATGCCGGATGAATGCTGGTTCGCCGAAGGGGCGCGGGTCTCTGTGCTGACCGCCGAGCCGATCGGGCGGCCGCTCGATTACCTCGCACCCGAGGGAGGATGTTTCCTTGGCGCCTTTGTCGAGGTTCCGCTGGGGCCGCGACGGGTCGTTGGTGTCGTTTGGGGGGCGGGTGACGGGCGCTTCGACGCGGCCAAGCTGCGGCCCGTTGCGCGGGTTCTTGATGTGCCCCCGATGCGCGATGAGTTGCGGAGCTTTCTGCTGCGGATGGGGGAATACACCATGACCTCGCGCCCGGCGATGCTGCGGCTGGCGACCCGCACTACGGGGCTGTTCGATCCGCCCGGATCGCGCCGCATCTACCGGATTGGCTCGGGCGCACCGGAGCGCGAGACGGAGGCCCGTGCCAAGGTGCTCAAGGTCTTGCACGATCACGGTGGTGCCGGGTTCTACCTGAGCGAGCTTGCGCAGTTGGCCGGCGTCACGCCGCAGGTGGTAAAGGGCCTCGCCAAAAGCGGCGCCGTCGAAGAGGCCGAGCAACCCCGCGACCTGCCCTTCCCCCGTCTTGACGCAGATTTGCCCGGCAAGACTCTGTCCGAGGATCAGGGCCGTGCCGCTGCCCAACTCTGCGCCGGTACAGGCGCTTTCGGCGTCACGCTTCTCAAGGGGGTTACAGGGTCGGGCAAGACCGAGGTGTATCTTGAAGCCGTCGCGGAATGCTTGCGACGGGGGCGGCAGGCCCTGGTTCTGCTTCCCGAAATTGCGCTCAGTGCCGAATTCCTCGCCCGCGTCGAGGCGCGCTTTGGCGCGCGGCCGGGCGAGTGGCACTCGGGCGTGACGCAGGCCGAGCGGCGGCGGCTCTGGCGTATGGCGGCGCAGGGCGATGTGCAGCTGGTCGTCGGCGCGCGGTCGGCGCTGTTCCTGCCGTTTCGCAACCTCGGGCTGATCGTTGTCGATGAAGAGCACGACACCTCTTACAAGCAAGAAGAGGGCGTTCTTTACAATGCGCGCGACATGGCGGTGCTGCGTGCCTCGTTTTGCGATGCGCAGGTGGTGCTGGCCTCGGCCACGCCCTCGCTTGAAAGCTGGGCCAATGCCGCGGCGGGCAAATATGCCCGGATTGATCTGCACGCGCGCTTCGGGGCTTCGGAGCTGCCGCAGATGCATGCCATCGACATGCGCGAAGAACGCATCGAGTCGGTTCACTGGATCTCGCCCACACTGGTGGGGGCAGTGCTTGACCGGATCTCGCGCGGGGAGCAGGCGATGCTGTTCCTCAACCGGCGCGGCTATGCGCCGGTCACGATCTGCCGCGCCTGCGGCCATCAGATCGGCTGCGATCATTGCGATGCGCGCATGGTCGAGCACCGCTTCCTGAACCGCCTCGTGTGCCACCAATGCGGCGAGAGCAAGCCGATCCCCGCCGGCTGTCCCTCTTGCGGGGTCGAGGGCAAGCTGGCCCCCATCGGGCCGGGCGTCGAGCGGCTGGCCGAGGAAGTGGCCGAGCGTTTCCCCAACGCCCGCGTCGCAGTTCTGTCCTCGGACCTGTTCGGCACCGCAAGGGCGCTGAAGGAAACCATCGCCGAGATCGCCGAGGGCGGTGCCGATATCATTATCGGCACGCAGATCGTGGCCAAGGGGCACAACTTCCCCAAGCTCACACTGGTAGGCGTGATCGACGCGGACCTTGGCCTGCAAGGTTCGGACCTGCGCGCGGCCGAGCGCACGTTCCAATTGATGCGGCAGGTGGCCGGGCGCGCGGGCCGCGCCGAACGGCCGGGCGTGGCGCTGTTGCAAAGCTACCAGCCCGAACATCCGGTCATCCGCGCGATCCTGTCGGGCGACGAGGAGGCCTTCTGGAAAGCCGAAGCCGCCGAGCGGCGGGCACAGAATGTTCCGCCTTACGGGCGCATGGCGGGGATCATCCTGTCTGGGCCAGAGCTACAGCCGCTCTTCGAGATCGGCAACGAATTGGCGCGGCGCACCGAGCCCTTGCGCCGGATCGGGGCGCAGCTGTTCGGCCCGGCCCCGGCGCCCATTGCGCGGGTGCGGGGTCGCCACAGGGTGCGGATGCTGGTCAAGGCCGACAAGGGCGCGCCGCTTCAGGCCGCGCTGCGGGCGTGGGTGCGCCAGGTCAAGGTGCCGAACGCCGTGCGCCTTGCCATCGACATTGACCCGCAGAGCTTCCTCTAGGCGGTCTGCGCCGCCGGTGCGCGCTGATCGAGCAGGAAATCGGTCACGATGGCCCCGATCCACATACAGAACAGCGCCAGCCACGCGGTGCCCGCAAAGACCGACCCGCCCGTGACGCCATTACCGATGGCGCAGCCACCCGCCAGCATCGCGCCGAACCCCATCAGAACCGCACCGATCATCGAGCGGCGCATCACCGGGACGCTGTCAAACGCCTGCCAGCTGAACTCGCGCGCCAGGACCGAGCTGATCAGCGCGCCAAGCACAACACCCGGCACAAGACCCACGTCGAACTCGAACACGGCGTTGCGGTCGAGGAAGAACATCAGCGTATTGGCCGAGGGCCCCGAGAACGTGGCCGAGGTTACCGGCACCGGCTCGAACGCAACCTGCGCAAGTTGCCAGGTGAGTACCCAGCCGATGGCGACGGCAAAACCCACGCCCGAGGCGAAGATCAGGATCTTGGCGCCGATGCCGTTGCGCATCGACAGGTATAGCGCCAGCACCGCAACAGCGAGACCGAAGGCAAATCCGCTCCAATCCGGTACGCCGAGCAGATCGAGGACCGAGACATTCTCGGCCCCGGTAATCCACAGCCCCGCCAGCTTGTCGCGGAACGGCGCCAGGATGCCCTTGAGGCTCATCTGCGCAACGACGGCGAAAATCAGCCCCGACACGACCGAGCGTAGGTTACCCGTCGAGGCCAGCACCAGAAGCCGCCCCGAACAGCCGCGCGCCATCACCATGCCCGCGCCGAACATCAGCCCGCCGATGATCGCGCCCGACCAGCTGCCCGGCACCGACATGACGCGCGTGTCCGCCGCGCGGAACAGCCCCAGCATCTGCGCACCCTGCACCCAGACAACTGCGGTCGAGAAGGTCAGCAGCCAGACCGACACCTTCGGCCCCAGCTTGCCGCGGGCGAACTCGACCGTGGCGGCGCGCAGGCAGAAGTTTGACCGCTGAGCGGCGACGCCAAAGACGATCCCGGTGATCAGCCCGAACAGCGCCGCCGTGGGCGCCTCGCCAATCCGCTCGATGAGTGCAACGATATCCATGGGCTCCTCCCTCCCAGCAATCCGGCCATGCCATCATCGCGCGGATGATGCCTTGATCTGAATCAGGCTGCTCTGGACATGAGCGCGACCGCGCCTATCTTCGGCACAAAGGAGATCGCGATGAAACTCAGCCGCCTGCCCTCCCCGCAAGAGGCCCTCCAGGGCCGTGGCACCCCGATGCCCCTGACCGAGCCGCATTTCCTGTGGCAGCGCGACCTGCGCGCGCCCGTCCCCGCAGGCATGGCCGAAGCGATGTTCGGCATGGGCTGCTTCTGGGGCGTCGAGCGCAAGTTCTGGCAGCTGAAGGGCGTTTGGCTGACGATGGTGGGCTATGCCGGGGGGATCACTCCGAACCCGACCTATCAAGAGGTCTGCACTGGCATGACCGGTCATAACGAGGTTGTCCGCGTCATCTTCGACCCCGCCGTGATCAGCTATGACGAGCTGCTGCGCACCTTCTGGGAAAACCACGACCCGACGCAGGGGATGCGGCAGGGCAATGACCGCGGAACGCAGTATCGCTCGGGCATCTACACCTACACCGCCGTACAGGCGGCGGCAGCCGAGACCGCGCGCGCGGCCTATGCGCAGCGGCTGTCCTCGGCCGGCTATGGCGCCATTACGACCGAGATCCTGCCCGCCCCCACCCTCTACTACGCCGAGGATTACCATCAGCAGTATCTGGCGAAGAACCCGCAGGGCTATTGCGGGATCGGCGGCACCGGGGTTGCGTGCCCCATCGGCCTGTCGGCCTGAGCCGCCGCGCTTGACCCGCGCGGCCGTCTGCGCCAAAGCGGGGCAAGCAGATCAGGAGCCGTCATGACCACCTTCACCGCCTTCACCACCCTCGCCGACCGCGACAGCGCCGAGGCCCTGGCCGAACTGGTCGAAGAGCTGGACCCCGCGCCCTATGGCGTTGGCGTGTTCGAGATCGAGGATGGATCGGACCGTTGGGAAGTCGGCGCCTATTTTCTTGAGCGCCCCGACGATGTCGCGCTGGCGTTGCTGGCGGTGTCGCACGCGGCGGCACCCTTCGCGATCTCGGAACTGCCCGACATCGACTGGGTCGCCCATGTCCGCCGCGAGCTCGCTCCCGTCGTCGCCGGGCGCTTCTTCGTCTATGGCAGCCATGATGCCGACAAGGTGCCCGAGGGCTCGATCCCGCTCTTGATCGAGGCAGCGATGGCCTTTGGCACCGGCCACCACGGCACCACGCTTGGCTGCCTCAGCGCGCTCGACCGGCTGGAGCGTGACGGGCTGCGCGCGCGCAACGTGGCCGATATCGGCTGCGGCACCGCCGTGCTGGCGATGGCGGCCGCGAAGCTCTGGCCCGAAACGGTGCTTGCCTCGGATATCGACCCGGTCGCGGTCGAGACCGCCGCCGCGAATGTCGAGGCCAACGGATTGTCCGGCCAGGTCGTCTGCCTCGAGGCTGCAGGCTTCGAACATCCGCGCCTGAAGGAATATGCGCCCTATGACCTTATTTTTGCCAATATTCTGAAGGCACCTCTGATCGCACTGGCACCGGATATGGGCAGATATTGCGCCGAATCGGGCCACGTCATCCTCTCGGGCATCCTGCACGAGCAGGCCGACGACGTGATCGCCGCTTACGTGGTGCAAGGTTTTACCCTCGCATCCCGCAACGAACACGGCGACTGGACCACACTGGTCATGCAGCGGAAACAGTAACCGCCAAGTTTTTATCGAAAAACAAGCGGAACCGGCGCATACTTGTATGCACTGGTTCCGTGGCTCCGCTGTACCTCAGGGTGGCGAAGATGGCTGATAGCAAGATACAGAATTTTCAAAGCCGGCTGGCCCGTATCGACCAGATACATTCGGCCGGCGGTGCGTTCGAGGCCGATGGTTCCTTGGGCCGCACCTATTTTGATACCCACCGCAAGAAGGCGCGCCGCGCCATTCCGTGGCGGGGCTTTTCGCTGCTGTTTCTGGCCGCGCTCCTGATCAAGGGGTCGCTGCTGGCATCACTGGGCGAGGAGGTTTACGGCGAACGGGTCACATCCCTGACAGCCGGCAATCAGTTTGAGAAGATCGGTGCCTGGGTCCTGAAGGTAGAGCCGGCGACACGGCTCGTCGCGGATGTGTTGCGTCCTCTGATACGCTGATCCGCTCCGCGACAAAGCAAAGGGCCGCGCAGTCCAAGCTGCGCGGCCCTACTCGTTTTGATCCATGTTCAGCCGGCCACGCGGTCGATGTCGAAGCGGGTCAGGCCGATGTCGGCAAGCTCACGGTCGGTCAGGCGCGACAGGGCGTTGCGGGTAACGCGGGCGTCGTTCCAAGCCAGAACCGAGTTGATCATCTTCGAGACGAGACCAGCATGGGTATTGCGGGCCGAGAGGAGGGTGGTGTCAGCGGCGGACATTTTCGTTTCCTGTTCATAAACTGCGTAATCTTCGGGCATTGCCCTTCTGACGGCGCAGATAGTTGGGGCAATTCGCAAACACAACTCACGCCAAAGCAGTCCCGCCATGCGAAAATCGCATGGCAAAAGCGCCCGCTTTGGCGCCTCGTCAAATTGACCGAAAATCGGTCATTTCGATGCGTCGCCACCCCCGTTTTCGCGCATTTCGCCGCAGCGCAGCAAAATCTGCGCATTTTGCCCTCCCGGCGCTTCCGGCTTTGCGATGTTCACTTTTCGTGCTAACCGTTGAAAAAAGACAACACGAGCAGGGCAGGAACGGATGCGCGTAATCGGAATCGACCCGGGGCTACGCAACCTCGGCTGGGGCGTGATCGAGATGGCGGGCTCGCGACTCAGCCATATCGCCAACGGAATCATCCATTCGGCGGGCGAGGAACTAGCGCTCCGGCTGGTTACCCTGCACGCCGAACTGACCGAGGTGATCGCGCGCTACACCCCCGATGCCGCGGCGGTCGAGCAGACCTTCGTCAACAAGGACGCAGTCGCGACGCTCAAACTGGGTCAGGCGCGGGGTATCGCCCTGCTCGTTCCGGCGCAGGCCGGGCTGGCTGTCGGCGAATACGCCCCGAACGCGGTGAAAAAGGCGGTCGTGGGCGTGGGCCATGCCGACAAGGCGCAGGTCCAGCACATGGTCCGCCACCAGCTTCCCGGCGTTCAGTTCCAGGGGGCAGACGCCGCCGACGCGCTTGCCATCGCGATCTGCCATGCCCATCACCTGCAGTCGTCCCAACGCGCCAATGCCGCCATGCTGGGCCGCGACGCCCTTGCGATCAGCGCAGGCCAGGCCCGCATCCGGAGGGCGCGCCCATGATCGGCCGCATCGCAGGAACGATCCTCCATCGCGCGATGGATCATGTGCTGATCGACGTGCGCGGCGTGGGCTATATCGTTCATGTCTCCTCTCGCACCGCCTCCACCCTGCCCCCGGTGGGCGAGGCATGTGCGCTCTACACCGATCTGCTCGTGCGCGAGGATCTGCTGCAACTCTTCGGCTTCCCCACCCTGATCGAGAAGGAATGGCATCGCCTCCTGACCTCGGTACAGGGGATCGGCGCCAAAGCCTCGCTCGCCATTCTCGGCACCCTCGGCGCCGAGGGCGTTGGTCGCGCCATCGCGCTTGGCGACTGGGGCGCGATTAAGGCCGCCCCCGGCGTCGGCCCAAAGCTCGCGCAGCGCGTCGTGATGGAGCTTAAAGAAAAGGCCCCCACCGTCATGGCGATGGGCGGCACGCTCACCGTCGATGCCGCCCCTTCGGGCGAGGTTATCGAAGCCGCTCCAAAACCGCGCACACGCCCGGCCCCCTCCGCCGCTCCCAAGGCCAACTTCACCGCCGAGGCGCTCAGCGCGCTGACCAACCTCGGCTACAACCCCTCCGAAGCGGCCAGCGCCGTGGCCGAGGCCAGCGACCACCCGGACGCGACCGACACCGCGAAACTGATCCGCACCGCCCTTCGCCTGCTTGCCCCCAAGGACTAGCCCATTCTTCTTGGCCCAAATACCTCGGGGGTGCAGGGGGCAGCGCCCCCGCTTGCCCCCGCCGTCCGAAAGCGCATAACTGAACCATGACCGAACCCGACCCGACCCTCCGCCCAGAGCGCCTCCCCGATGACGCCGACCGCGCCCTGCGCCCACAGGCGCTTGAGGAATTCGTGGGCCAGGCCGAGGCACGGGCCAACCTGCGCGTCTTCATCGAAAGCGCACGGATGCGCGGTCAGGCGATGGATCACACGCTGTTCCACGGCCCGCCGGGCCTGGGCAAGACCACGCTCGCACAGATCATGGCGCGCGAGTTGGGCGTGAACTTCAAGATGACCTCGGGGCCGGTGCTAGCGAAAGCAGGCGATCTCGCCGCGATCCTGACCAACCTCGAATCCCGCGACGTCCTCTTTATCGACGAAATCCACCGGCTCAACCCGGCGGTCGAAGAGGTGCTCTACCCCGCGATGGAGGATTTCGAACTTGACCTCGTGATCGGTGAAGGCCCCGCCGCGCGCACCGTCCGGATCGAGCTGCAACCCTTCACCCTTGTCGGCGCCACCACGCGCCTTGGGCTACTGACCACCCCCTTGCGCGACCGCTTCGGCATCCCGACCCGGCTCCAGTTCTACACCGAGGACGAGCTTGACCAGATTGTCACCCGCGGCGCGCGCCTGCTTGGTATCCCGTCCGACCCCGAAGGGACGCGCGAAATCGCCCGACGCGCCCGTGGCACGCCGCGCATCGCAGGCCGCCTTTTGCGCCGCGTTGTCGATTTCGCACTGGTCGAGGGCGATGGCCGCCTGACGCAAAAGATCGCGGATCGCGCGTTGACCCGGCTCGGCGTCGATCACCTCGGCCTCGACGGCGCCGACCGGCGCTACATGATGCTGATGGCCGAGCATTACGGCGGCGGTCCGGTGGGGGTCGAAACCCTTTCGGCCGCGCTCTCGGAAAGCCGCGATGCGATCGAAGAGGTGATCGAGCCTTACCTGCTCCAGCAGGGCCTGATCCAGCGCACCCCGCGCGGCCGGATGCTGGGACAGCGCGCCTGGCACCACCTTGGCCTTGCCGCGCCGGTCCTACCCGGAGCCCCTCAGGGCAACCTTTTCGACGGCTGAGACAATACGCCGCTTGCCCGCGCCCGCGCGCGCCCGTATCCCGCTTGCATGAGTGGATTGCCGCCCCGTTTCGAGATCACCGAAGCCGAAATCGACCTTGTCGTCGCCCGGTTCTATGCCCGCGTGAGGGTGCATCCGGTGCTTGCTCCGATCTTCGCGGCCCATATCGAGGACTGGCCCGCGCATGAGGCCAAGATCGCGCGCTTCTGGAAAGGCGCGATCCTCTTCCAGCCGGGCTATGAAGGCTCGCCCATGATGGCGCATCGCCGCGCGCAGAATGTCGAGGCCGCGCATTTCCCGCAATGGCTCGCCACCTTCGACGCGGTTCTGAAAGAGACGCTCGCGCCACAGGCCGCCACAGGCTGGTCGGCGCTGGCCCATCGCATCGGTCGGGGTCTGCGCATGGGCGTCGAGGATATCGGCCGCCCCGCCGGGATCGTCCCGACCCTGCGCTAAGTCACTCGACCTCGGCCGCCTTCCCTTTCCCGAACAGCCCGGTCAGCGCACGCCCCGTCAGGTTCGTGACGCGCGGCTTTTGCAGCACCCGGAATGGCATCGGGCGGCACACCTCGATCGCCGCCACGCCGACGCGCGCGGTCAGCGCGCCGTTCACCACCCCCTCGCCAAAGCGGCGCGAGAGTTTCGAGAAAAGATGCCCACCGGTGACCGTCTCGATCAGGTCATCGCCAGCAGCGACCGCGCCGGTAGCAACCAGATGCGTCATCACGGTCCGCGCCAGCCGCAGACTGCCAAGGCTGCCGGCGCGTCCGCCATAAATCTCGGCGATACGGCGGATCATTCGCAAGTTGGCGCCAAGCGCCGTGAACACATCGGCCAGCGCCAGCGGCACCAGTGCCGTCACAGTGGCCACGGTGCGCGCTGCGGCCTCGATCTCAAGGCGCGCAGCGGCGTCGAGGGGCGCCATCAGCTCGGTCTCGGCCAGCACCAGCAAAGTGTCGGTGTCGATCTGCTCGGTCGCGCGCTCGGCCAGGTTGGCGCGCGGCCAGTCCATCTCGGGGCGGGCGGCGTAAAGCGCGCTCAGATGCACGACAACCTTGCGCGCGCGGCCCAGATCGTCGGACTGCGCGGCCTCCTGCACCTCGCGGTGAACGCGGTCGAGCCGCTTCAGACGCGCGAAGGCCGACAATTCGCGCATCGCCACCAGCAGCGCGGCAAGGATGAAAGCAGCAAAGAGCACGCTGGCCACCCAACCCAGGATCGGATTGGCGGCGAACATCCCCTCGACAAAGCGCCAGGCCGCGACCGAGGCAAGGAAGGCAACCAAGGCACCCGCCGCACGCCAGAAAAACCGCCCGAGACGCGAGGGCGGGCGCGCCGCCAGACGCGCGGCGATCTGCATCGCGCGGCCTTGCAGCGGCGCCTCGCCCGGCCGTGGCAAGTCGCTGACCGGGGGCGCCTCGGCCGGCGAAGGTGCAGGCGTGTCGATCTCGATCATCACCGGTTTTTGGGTCATAGCTTGTCCCCGATCAGGAATTCGGCGGCCCGGTCGAGCCGGATATGCGGCGGCCCCTCGCCCAGGCGTAGGCTGACCGCCGCCGGGGCGAAGGCCATGATCGAATAATCCGCCCCCAGCCAATGCCGCGCCCCGTCGCGCGCCGGGGCCAAAAGCTGCGCGGGATCCACCGGCAACTCGCCCGGATAAAGCGCGACCGAGCGTCCATCCGCCAGACGCCCGCGCACGGCGGGCAATTCGACCCCGTCATGCGCGATCGATTCCTCAGTCGTCGTGCGCAGGGCTGCAATCGAAAGAGCCTGCGTCTTTGCCCCCGCGAAATCGGCGCGATCCTTGGCCTCTCGCAAGAGCGCGCCGGTAATCGCCGTCAGCCGGGCGTGCTGGCTGTGGTGCAAATGGTCGGCCTTGGTGGCGGCGAACAGAATGCGCTCCACCCGGCGCCCTCCCAGTAGCGATGCAAGGAACCCCGCCGTCCCCGGCCGGAAGGCTTGCAGGATCGAGGCCATCGACTGGCGCAGATCCTCGAGCGCGGCAGGACCCGCGTGGATCGCGCCGAGCACATCCACCAGCACCACCTGTCGGTCGATCCGCGCGAAATGATCGCGAAAGAACGGTTTGACCACCTGCGATTTATAGGCGGCATATCGGCGCGCCATCTCATACCCCAGAGAGCCGCGCGGATACTCGCCCGGCGGGATCGGCGCGAAGGTCAGAACGGGCGAGCCCGCCATCTCGCCCGGCAGCAGGAAGCGCCCCGGCGAGCAATCGGAAAACCCGGCCTCGCGCGCGGCATGAAGATGGGCTGTGAAAGCCTCGGCCAGCGCCTTGGCAGCGGGTTCGTCAAAGCGCGCCGAGAGATCGGCAGCTTCAAGAGCCGCCCGAAACGCCTCTGCGCCGGGCCGTGCGCCGATGCGCGCCAGAACGCCCTCGGACCACTGGGCATAGCTTTTCTCCATCAGCCCGAGGTCCAGCAGCCATTCGCCGGGGTAATCGACGATATCGAGATGCACCGTGCGCAGCCCGCGCAACCCGCCTAGCAGGCCCGTCGGCGCGACACGAAAGCTCAGCCGCAATTCCGAGACCGCGCGTGTGCCCTCGGGCCAGTGCGGCGCGGGGCCGGTCAGCGCGCCGAGGTAGCGCTCATAATCGAAGCGGGGAACGGTGTCGTCGGGCTGCGGCTGTAGGAACGCCGCCCGGATATTCGACGCGCCCACCAGCGCAGGCATCCGCCCCCGGTCCAGCAGGTTCGCGACCAGCGAGGTGATGAAGACTGTCTTGCCCGCGCGCGACAGCCCCGTAACCCCGAGACGGATCACCGGCTCGAACAGCCCCTCGGAGACCGAGGCCCCGAGCCCCTCGATGCGGCGCCCTAGTCCGTCGGCGATATCGGAAATGCGCAATGCAATGCCCTTGTGTTGCCTCCCCCTCAAGATAGGCGGGCCGCGGCGATTTTGTTAGAGGGGAGGACCGCCCGAGGGGGATTGTCAGCCCCGAGCGCGCGGGCTAAGCCCAAGCCATGCCCAGATACGCGTTCAAGATCGAGTATGACGGAGGCCCGTTCGCCGGCTGGCAACGGCAGGCAGACCAGCCCTCGGTGCAGGGCGCGGTCGAGGCGGCGCTTGCACGCCTTGAACCCGGCGCGCACACGATCGCGGCGGCAGGGCGCACCGATGCGGGGGTACACGCGACCGCCCAGGTGGCCACAGTGGATCTGGCGAAAGACTGGGATCCCTTTCGCCTGTCCGAGGCGCTGAACTTTCACCTGAAACCCGCGCCGGTCTCGATCCTGGCCTGCGCGCGGGTGGAGGATGACTTTCACGCCCGCTTCTCGGCCATCGAGCGGCGCTACTTGTTCCGACTGATGCAGCGCCGCGCACCGGCAACGCATGATCGCGGGCTGGTCTGGCAGGTGCTCAATCCTCTTGATTTGCAGGCGATGCGCGACGGCGCCGCGCATCTGGTGGGCCACCATGATTTCACCACCTTCCGCAGCTCGATCTGCCAGGCGGCAAGCCCGATCAAGACGCTCGATGAGATCCGGATCGAGGAAATCGATATCCCGCATGGGCGCGAATATCGCTTCCACCTGCGCGCCCGCAGCTTCCTGCATAATCAGGTGCGCTCGATCGTCGGCACGTTAGAACGCGTAGGCGCCGGGGCCTGGGCACCCGGGCAGGTCCGCGAGGCGCTTGAGGCACGGGACCGCGCCGCCTGCGGCCCGGTCTGCCCGCCGCAAGGCCTTTACCTGTGCGGGGTCGGCTACCCGAGCGATCCGTTCGAGTCCTCTCACTCGCCCGGATAGCAGGGATGGACAAGCCGGAGAGCGGTAGCATCATTCTGATGCCCTTGCGGCGCGTAATCCCGAACCGTGCGGCGAACGACGTCGATTGCTGCTGTATCCGCTCCACATTCTACCGCGTTGCGCAGATCGCGCAGCGCGGCGGCCATCTCAAGCTCGGACAGGTGATCCTCGTGCACGCGGATGATCTTGGGATGGGCGGTCAACTGCGCGCCGGTTCGGACCATCAGCTCTTCGTGCAGCTTCTCCCCCGGGCGCAGCCCGATAACACGGATCTCGATATCGCCATCGGGATGCGCCGCGTCGCGCACCGAGTAGCCCGCGCCCCGGATCATCTGGCGCGCCAGTTCGCCGATACGCACCGGCGCCCCCATATCCAGAACGAACAGCTCGCCGCCCTCGGCCAGCGCACCGGCGGTCAGCACAAGCCGCGCGGCCTCGGGGATGGTCATGAAATAGCGCGTCGCGCGTTCATCTGTCAGGGTCACCGGCCCGCCGCGCGCGATCTGCCCTTGAAACAGCGGGACGACCGAACCTGACGAGCCCAGCACATTGCCAAACCGCACTATCGAGAACAGGGTTGCACCCTCACGCGCGGCAAGATCCTGCACGGCCAGTTCCGCGAACCGCTTCGAGGCGCCCATCAGGCTGCCGGGACGAACCGCCTTGTCGGAGGACACAAGTACGAAACGCGCCACACCCGCAGCGCGCGCTGCGCGCGCGACCACAGCCGTCCCAAGCGCGTTATTCGCCAGCCCCACTCGCGCGTTTTCCTCGACGATCGGCACATGTTTGTAAGCCGCGGCATGCAGCACGACCTCGACCCCATGCCGACTGAGAATGCTTGCCATATGCGGTGCGTCCATCACCGATCCGAGCACCGAGACCAGCTCAACGCCAAAGGTTTCGGCAAGTGGACGCAGATCTGTCGTAATCCGATACAGCGCAGCCTCGGACAGATCGAGCAGCACAAGCTTCGCGGGGCCACATTGGACAATCTGGCGGCAGAGTTCGGAACCGATGGTGCCGCCAGCCCCCGTGATCAGCACCGAGCGCGCCCGATAAGCATCGCCCCCCAGCGGCAGGCTGCCATCCATAGCAGGCCGCCCCAGCAGGGTGTCTGGCGCCAAGGGCTGATCGGAGCGGTCAATCGCCGCTTCGGGAAATGTCGACAAATAATCGACCTCGACACCAAGCTCCGCGAGCCTGCGCAGAAGCCCCCCACGCCCTGGCTCTGACAGCGCGGGCATGGCGAGGATCACGCGCTCGATCCGGCGTGCCGCAATCAACCGATCCAGCCGGGTCGGCGCGCAAACCTGTATGCCGTTCAGGGTGGCGCCGTGCAGCTCGGGGTTGTCGTCAAGGAACGCGACAACCGAAATATCGCGGCGCGCGCGCAGTTCGGTGGCCAACAGGCGCCCTGCCCGGCCCGCACCGTAGATCGCGACACGCGTCGGACGCTGCCTGCGACCGGATATCAACCGGGCCATCCAAGGCAGAAATGACCTGCTCAGCCCCGCCTCATCCTGCGGTCGTAGCGCTGATCCCCGAAGAATTTTCATGGACATTCCTTCCCGCCATTCGCCCCGGAATCACGCGCCCAGGCCTCGTGATGCTTGCGGCGCAGGGTAAAGTTCCGATTAACTGCTAACGGATCACGCGCAGCGCGGTTTGCCCGATCAACGTCAGGTCGAACCAGACCGAGGCATGGCGCTGATAGAAGAGATCGAGCCGCGCCTTGGCCGGGATACAGCGGCGGCAGTAGATACGGTCGGCCTCTTCGGGGGTGGCACAATGGCCAAGCAGCCGCTCCTCGCGCTGGTGATAGCGCAGCGAGGCAAGCCCGGTTACCCCCGGCCGCGTCCGCAACACGCGGGCGTAAACCTGTGGATACCGCTCGACATATTCGCGCAGCGGCGGGCGCGGTCCGACAAAGCTCAGATCGCCGCGCAGGATGTTCCAGATCTGAGGAAGCTCGTCAAGCCGAGTGCGGCGCAGAAAGCGCCCGGTGCGCGTCACGCGCGCGGCCTTGTGCCCGCCCGAGATGCCGCCATCGCCCTCAACCACCTGCATGGTGCGGAACTTCCAGAGCGTGAACCCCTCGCCCGGGGCTTTCATGCGCTCTGACCGGTGGAGGATCGGCCTGCCCTCAACCAAGGCGACCAGCGCGCAAACGACCACCATGGCAACGGCCAGCAACGGCAGAAGCAGAAGGGCAAAGCCCAGGTCAAAGAGGCGTTTTTCAAGGGTCATGGCAGTTCCCCATCCCGGTGTGAAGTTACATCCGCCATTGAGACACCCATTCGTTGAGAAACCCTTGCCCGCGTCCGGCGTTTTGACACCGATACAATTGGCGTTCTGGACCTTGCCGCGCACCGGTGCTTAGATCGCCGCGCGACAAGGAGGCCCAAATGTCTTTCGGCAAGAACATCCGCACCTATTTCGAAGGCCAATGGCACGAAGGCGACGTGCCCGTAATGCGCGCGGCCGATCACGGCATCTGGCAGGGTAGTTCGGTCTTCGATGGCGCGCGGCTGTTCGACGGCCTCGTCCCCGACCTCGAGGCCCATTGCGCGCGCGTCAATCGCTCGGCCGAGGCGCTGATGATCACGCCGACCGTCGAGATCGCCGACATGGTCGAGATCGCCCGCGAGGGCCTGCGCAAATACAGCAAGGATGCCGCCGTCTATATCCGCCCGATGTACTGGGCGATTCATGGTTCCGATCTGGGCGTGGCCCCGGCGCAGGGCGTGACGGGCTTCGCGCTTTGCCTCGAAGAAGTACCGATGCCCGCGCCCGACGCGACCACGACACTGACCACCACGCAATTCCGCCGCCCCGTGCTGGCCGACAACGTCTGCAACGCCAAGGCGGGCTGCCTGTATCCCAACAACGCGCGAATGCTGGTCGAAGCCAAGCACAAGGGCTTTGGCAACGCGCTGGTGCAGGACGCCATGGGTAACGTGGCCGAAACCGCCACCGCGAACGTCTGGATGGTGAAGGATGGCGAGTTCTTCACCCCCATCGCCAACGGCACCTTCCTCGCCGGCCTCACCCGCAAGCGCCACATGGAGAACCTGCGCGCCGCGGGCTATGTAGTGCATGAAACGGTGCTGACGCTCGACGATTTCCGCAAGGCCGATGAGGTCTTCCTGTCGGGCAACTTCGCCAAGGTCACCCCAGCCGTCGCCTTCGATGACGTGCGCTATGACCATGGCCCGCTGACCCGCAAGGTGCGCGAGATCTATATGGACTGGGCGGCCTCCTGCCCGCTCTGATCGGCACAGTTGCCAAAGCCCCCGGCGCGGGCGATGATCTGCCCAGCCAAGAGGAGATGACATGCGCAAGTTTCTGGTGGTGCTCGACGATACGCGCGAATGCCTCAACGCGATGCGCTATGCCGCGATGCGGGCCGCGCATACCGGCGGCGGGGTGATCATCCTTTCGGTGATCCCGCCCGAGGAATACCAGCACTGGATCGGCGTCGCCGAGATCATGCGCGAAGAGGCCCGCGAGCGTATCGAGGCGCATTTCGAGGTCTTCGCGAAATGGATGCGCGACAAGCAGGGCGTGAACCCTGAACTCGTGATCCGCGAGGGCGAACCGGCCATCGAGATCCTCGACGTGATCCGGCAAGACCCCGAGATCGGCGTGCTTGTGCTGGGTGCGGGCACCGACAAGTCCGGCCCCGGCCCGTTGGTGACGCAACTCAGCCGCAGTTCGGGCTCGCTGCCCTGTCCGCTGACGGTTGTGCCGGGCGATATGTCGAAAGAACGGCTCGAAGAGATTACCTGAGCCCCTGCGACAGCCTGAAAACTTGACCTCTTCGCTCGGAATGCGCATATCACTGCCAAGCCCAAAGGAGGCGCAGATGTTCATTCAGACCGAAACCACCCCGAACCCCGCCACGCTGAAGTTCCTGCCCGGCCAGACCGTGCTTGAGGCTGGCACCGCCGATTTCCCCACGGCCGAAGCTGCCACCAAGTCGCCGCTGGCGCGCCGGATCTTCGCGGTGCCGGGTGTGACCGGTGTGTTCTTCGGCTCGGATTTCGTCACGGTGACCAAGGACGGCGCGACCGAATGGGATCACGCCAAGCCTGCGATCCTCGGCGCGATCATGGAGCATTTCCAGTCCGGCGCCCCGGTGATGGAGGGCGAAGGCCCCGCCGCCGGTGGTCATGCCGATCATGACGAAGGCCCCGATGCCGCCATCGTCATGCAGATCAAGGAGCTGCTCGACACCCGCGTACGCCCGGCCGTGGCGCAGGACGGCGGAGATATCACCTTCCACGGGTTCGAGCGCGGCGTGGTCTATCTGCACATGCAGGGCGCCTGCGCGGGCTGCCCCTCCTCGACGCTCACACTGAAGATGGGCATCGAGAACCTGCTGCGCCACTACATCCCTGAGGTGACCGAGGTGCGTCCCGTTGCCGGCTGACGCGCTTGTCCTTGGCTTCGACACATCGGCCGCGCATTGCGCGGCCGCTTTGTTGCGCGGCGAACGCTGCATCGCGCAGCGCAGCGAAGAGATGGGCCGCGGCCAGGCCGAACGGCTGATGCCCCTGATCGAAGAGCTTCTGGCCGAGGCGGGCGTAAGCTGGCGCGATCTGGACGCGATTGGCGTGGGCATCGGCCCAGGCAATTTCACCGGTGTGCGCATCTCGGTGGCCGCCGCGCGCGGGCTTGCGTTGTCGCTTGGCATTCCGGCCCATGGTGTGTCGCGCTTCGACAGCGAGGTTCTGGGCACCGATGACCCGGTGATGGTCGCCCTCGATGCCCGTCAGGGCAAGATCTACCTGCAAAGCTTCCTTAACGGCGTGGCAACATCCGCCCCGGCGCTTGAGCCGCTTGACGGACTTGCCGCCCCCGCCACGCCGGTGATCGGAGATGCCGCCGCGTCCATGGCCGAGGCGACCGGAGCGACCGCCCTGCGTGCCGCGCGCTATCCCATTGCCGAGGCCATCGCCCGTATCGCCGCCAAGCGGCTGGCCAGCGGCGCCCCGGCGCCCCGCCCCGCGCCGCTCTACATGCGCGCGGCCGATGCGGCCCCGCCCTCGGACCCACCGCCGGTGATCCTCGACTGATGACGCCCGCCGAGCTCGCCAGCCTGCACGCCCGTTGCTTCACCACCCCGCGCCCCTGGGGTGAGGCGGAATTCGCCGAGCTGCTCTCTTCGCGCTTCAGCTTCCTGCTGACCGAACCCGAGGGCTTCCTGCTGGGTCGCGTGATCGCGGGCGAGGCCGAGCTTCTGACCCTTGCCGTCGCCCCCGAGGCGCGGCGCCTCGGCACCGGTCGCAAGCTGGTCGCGCGTTTCGCCGAGGCCGCCACGCAACGCGCCGCCGACACCGCCTCTCTCGAGGTCTCGGCCGAGAATACTGCCGCGCGGGCGCTTTATGCGCAGGCGGGCTGGACAGAATCGGGCCGCCGCAAGGGCTACTATCGCACCCCCGAGGGGTGTCATATCGACGCGGTGATCATGACTCGGGCGCTCGATACGCCCGGCGTTTGACCAAACGCTCAAAACTCTCCCAAGTCTTGCGGCGGCGGGCGAAAATCTCGCTTGACCGGCTCGGAAAGCTGAGCCCTAATTCGGGTGGTCTGCGGGCTTTGTGCCCGCCAACAGCGTTCCGCAAAGGAATGCGCAACCTCGACCGGGAGTGACCCATGACCCTTATGAACAAGTTTCTTGGCGCGGCTGCGGCTCTGGCGCTGTGCTCCGGTGCGGCTCTGGCCGATCCGGCGCTGATCTACGATCTGGGCGGCAAATTCGACAAATCCTTCAACGAGGCGGCCTATGGCGGTGCCAAGAAATGGGCCGACGAAACCGGCGGCTCGTACAAGGAACTCGAGATGCAGTCCGAGGCTCAGCGCGAGCAGGCTCTGCGCCGTCTGGCCGAGTCGGGCGCAAACCCGATCGTCATGACCGGCTTTGCCTTCGGCGACGTGCTGAACACCGTGGCGCCGGACTACCCCGACACAAAATTCGCCATCATCGACATGGTCGTCGATCAACCCAACGTGCGCTCGGTCGTTTTCACCGAAGAGCAGGGTTCCTACCTCGTCGGCATGATGGCGGCGCAGGCCTCGAAGACCGGCACCGTGGGCTTCATCGGCGGCATGGATATCCCGCTGATCCGCAAATTCGCCTGCGGCTATGTGCAGGGCGTGAAGGCCGTGAACCCCGATGCGAAGGTTATCCAGAACATGGTCGGCACTACGCCCACAGCTTGGAGCGACACGGTGAAGGGGTCCGAACTTGCAAAAGCACAAATCTCGCAAGGTGCTGACGTAATTTATCACGCTGCCGGGGGCTCGGGCATCGGCGTCCTGCAGACCGCCGCAGACGAAGGTATCCTCGGCATTGGCGTGGACAGCAACCAGAACCACCTGCATCCAGGCAAGGTGCTGACCTCGATGCTCAAGCGCGTCGACAACGCCGTCTATGACGCCTTCAAGGCGGGCGAGGCAATCGAGACCGGCATACATGTGATGGATCTCAAGGCCGATGGCGTGGGCTATGCGCTGGACGACAACAACGCAGCACTTGTCTCGGATGAGATGAAGGCCTCCGTGGACGCTGCCGCCGAGAAGATCAAGTCGGGCGAGATCTCCGTTCACGACTACATGTCGGACAACACCTGCCCGGTGGAATAATGAACCCGGCACAAGATACGGGGCGGCAGGAGACTGCCGCCCCAGCCATCGAGTTGCGCGGGATCTCGAAAGCTTTCGGCCCCGTGCAGGCGAACAAGGACATCTCGATCCGGGTCATGCCCGGCACGATCCACGGCATCATCGGCGAGAACGGCGCGGGCAAGTCCACGCTGATGTCGATCCTTTACGGCTTCTACAAGGCCGACGCGGGCGAGATCATCATTCATGGCCGCCCCACCCAGATCCCCGACAGCCAGGCCGCGATCCGCGCCGGCATCGGTATGGTCTTCCAGCATTTCAAGCTGGTGCAGAATTTCACGGTGCTTGAGAACATCATCCTGGGCGTCGAGGAGGGCGCGCTGCTGCGCCCCTCGCTGTCCAAGGCGCGCGACAGCCTCAAGCACCTGGCCGAGGAATATGAGCTTGACGTCGATCCCGATGCGCGGATCGAAGAGCTTTCAGTCGGCCACCAGCAGCGTGTCGAGATCCTCAAGGCGCTGTATCGTCAGGCCGACATCCTGATCCTGGATGAGCCGACCGGGGTACTGACCCCCGCCGAGGCCGATCACCTCTTTCGCATCCTCGACAATCTGCGCGCGCAGGGCAAGACGATCATACTGATCACCCACAAGCTGCGCGAGATCATGGAGATTACCGACACTGTCAGCGTGATGCGCAGAGGCGAGATGACCGCGACGGTCAAAACCGCCGAAACCAGCCCCGAGCAACTGGCCGAGTTGATGGTGGGCCGCAAGGTTCTGCTGCATGTCCCCAAGGGCCCTGCCAACCCCGGCGCGACAGTGCTTGAGATCGAAAACCTCCGCGTAGTCGATCAGGACAAGGTCGAACGGATTAAGGGAATCGGTCTGACGATCCGTGCGGGCGAGATTCTGGGCATCGCGGGCGTCTCCGGAAATGGCCAGTCCGAGCTGTTGCAGGTTCTTGGCGGCTATTGCCGCGCCACCGGAAGCGTAAAGATCAACGGACAGGAAATCGACCTGACCGGCAAACACTCCGACGGCCAGTCGCGCCGCGCGCGCGGCATCGCGCATGTGCCCGAAGATCGACACCACCACGGCCTCGTGCTGGATTTCGCAGCCTGGGAGAACATGATCTTCGGCTATCACAACGCGCCGGAATACCAGAAGAACGCGCTGGTCATGGATAACGCAGGCATCGTGGAAAAGACGGAAGGCGCGATGGAGCGTTTCGACGTTCGCCCGCCGATCCCGGGCCTTCCCGCGAAAAGCTTCTCGGGAGGGAACCAGCAAAAGATCGTTCTCGCGCGCGAGATCGAGCGCAACCCCGACCTGCTTCTAGTCGGCCAGCCCACCCGCGGCGTGGACATCGGCGCGATCGAGTTCATCCACAAGCGCATCGTCGAGCTACGCGACGCAGGTAAGGCGGTGCTTCTGGTCTCGGTCGAGCTTGACGAGATCCTGTCGCTCTCGGACCGCATCGCGGTGATGTTCGACGGCCGCATCATGGGCGAGCGCCTGCCCGCCGAAACGAATGAGCGCGAGTTGGGCCTGATGATGGCCGGCGTGACCGGCTCGGGGGAGGCCGCCTGATGGATAAACTTCCGCGTTGGGCCGATGTGGTTCTGGTGCCGCTGATTTCGCTCTTGATGGCGGCTGCGATTTCGGCGCTGGTCATTCTGGCGATCGGTGGCGATCCGGTCGAGGCCGTGAAGGTCATGGTCACGGGCGCGCTCGGGTCAGCCTATGGCTGGGGCTACACGCTTTACTATGCGACCTCGTTCATCTTCACCGGGCTTGCGGTGTCGGTCGCCTATCACGCCGGGCAGTTCAATATCGGCGGCGAGGGGCAGGCGCAGATCGGCGGGCTTGGCGTGGCGCTGGTGTGCCTCGCGCTGCCCTGGCCGCACTGGACCATCGCGCTGCCCGCCGCGATGATCGGCGCGGGCCTGTTCGGTGCCGCATGGGCCGCCATTCCGGCCTATCTTGCCGCCAAGCGCGGCAGCCACATCGTCATCACGACGATCATGTTCAACTATATCGCCTCGGCGCTGATCGTCTATCTGCTGGTCGAGGTGCTGCGCCCCGCAGGCCAGATGGACCCGGCCACCGCGCGCTTCCCGGCTGGCGCCAAGCTGCCGACCTTTGGCGAGATCCCGGGCCTGAGCCTCTTCTTCTCGAAAAACGTGCCCGCCAACGTGACCTTCTTTGTGGCGCTGGCGGCCTGTTGGGGTGTCTGGCTGCTTCTGTGGCGCACGCGCCTTGGCTACCAGATCCGCGCCTATGGCAAGTCCGAGCCCGCCGCGCTTTACGCGGGCATCTCGCCCACGCGGATGATCATGGTCTCGATGCTGATCTCGGGCGGGCTTGCGGGCATGATGGCGATCAACAACGTCATGGGTGAGGCCGAGCGCCTGCTGCAAAACTCGGCCGAGGGCGCGGGTTTCATCGGCATCGCAGTCGCGCTGATGGGGCGCAACCACCCTATCGGGGTTTTCCTCGCGGCGCTTCTGTTCGGCTTCCTCTACCAGGGCGGCGCCGAGATGGGCCTCTGGACGACGATCCCGATTGAGCTGCGACTGCTGCTGCAAGGCCTTGTGATCCTGTTCACCGGCGCGCTCGACAACATGGTGCGGATGATGCTGGGCATCTTCTTCCGCGCCAAGGCGAAGGGGGCCGCGTGATGGATTACGCAACGCTTCTCCAGGTTCTCGACTCGACCCTGCGTCTGGCGACGCCGCTGCTGCTGGCCTGCTTGGCGGGGCTGTTCTCGGAACGCGCGGGGATTTTTGACATCGGCCTTGAAGGCAAGATGCTGATCGCTGGCATGGCCTCAGGCGCGGCCGCCGCGCTGAGCGGGTCGGTCTGGATCGGCCTCATGGCGGGGATCGGCGCCTCGATGATGCTGGCGGCGATCCATGGCGTGGCCTCGATCACCTTCCGCGGCAACCAGTTGATTTCCGGGGTGGCGCTGAACTTCGTGGCCTCGGGCGCGACGGTGCTGATCGCGCAGTCGCTGTTCAGTCAGGGCGGGCGCACACCGCCGCTGTCGGGCGCCGCGCGCTTCAACCCGATCGAGCTGCCCTTCACCGAGGCGATCAAATCCGTGCCCTTCATCGGGCCGTTCTATGCCGATGTGCTCTCGGGCCATTCGGCGCTGGTCTATGCGGCGCTGCTGGCGGTGCCGGTGACCTGGTGGGTGCTTTACCGCACGCGCTTTGGCCTCCGTCTGCGCGCCGTGGGCGAAAACCCGGAATCCGTCGATACCGCGGGCGTTTCGGTCATCCGTCTGCGCTATACGGCCGTTGCCATCACCGGGCTGCTCTGCGGCCTTGCGGGCGCCTATATGGCGACCGGCCTGCAAGCTGGCTTCGGGCGCGAGATGACCGCGGGCCGGGGCTATATCGCGCTTGCCGCGCTGATCTTTGCCAAGTGGCGGCCGTGGTATGCGCTTTGGGCGACGCTGCTCTTTGGCTTCCTGCAGGCGCTTGCCCTGCGCCCCGACGTGATCGAGCGCAGCTTCGGCGTTGCCATCCCGGTCCCGGCGCTGGACGCATTGCCCTATATTCTGACCGTCATCGTTCTGGCTGGCTTCGTCGGCCGTGCCATCCCGCCACGAGCCGGAGGACAGCCATATGTCAAAGAGCGCTGAGCTTGCAGCCCTTGTGCAGGCCCGCGCGGGCACAGAGGCACCGCGCCTTGGGCTGATCCTGGGGTCGGGCCTTGGCCATCTGGCCGACGAGATCGATGGCGTCGCTATCCCCTATGCCGATCTGCCGGGCTTTCCCCATGCCGGTGTGTCGGGGCACAACCCCAAGCTGGTGATCGGCACGCTGGAAGGCGTGCGCGTCGCCGTTTTCGGCGGGCGCGTGCATTACTACGAACACGGCAACCCCGCCGAGATGCGCTTGCCGCTGGAGCTTTTGAAAGCGCTTGGCTGCGAGAGCCTCCTGCTGACCAATGCCGCGGGCAGCCTGCGGGCAGATATCCCGCCGGGCGATCTGATGCTACTAAACGATCATATCGCCTTCGCGGGCGCCAACCCCCTGATCGGCGAGCCGACCGACGCGCGCTTCGTTCCGATGACCGACGCGCATGATGCGCAAATGCGCGCGGCCCTGCGCGCGGCGGCCGAGGCCGAGGGCGTGGCCCTGCCCGAAGGGGTCTATTGCTGGTTCTCCGGCCCCTCGTTCGAGACCCCGGCCGAGATCCGCGCCGCGCGGATATTGGGTGCCGATGCGGTCGGCATGTCCACCGTCCCCGAGATCATCCTGGCGCGCTTCCTGGGGCTGCGCGCGGCGGCGGTCTCGGTGATTACTAACATGGGCGCGGGCATGTCGAGCGAGAACATCAGCCACGAGCACACCAAGGCCATGGCCCCCCTGGGTGCGGCGAAACTGGAGCGGGTCTTGCGACGATATCTGCGCAGCCTCTAGCGGATGTCGCAGGGGCAAGTTGTTTGACACTGCCCACACTGCGGGGCAAGACTGAAACCCCAATCCTGTCGGACTGCCCATGCAGATTTACCTCCCCATCGCCGAGGTTTCGGTCAATGCCTTTCTCCTTCTGGGACTGGGCGGATTGGTCGGACTTCTGTCGGGGTTGTTCGGCGTCGGCGGCGGGTTTCTGATCACGCCGCTTCTGTTTTTCATCGGCATTCCGCCCACCGTCGCAGTCGCCACCGGCGCCAACCAGGTGGTGGCCTCTTCGGTCTCGGGCGTGCTGGCGCAGTTCAAGCGCAAGGCGGTCGATGTGCCCATGGGCCTTGTGCTTCTGGTGGGCGGCCTGATCGGTTCGGGCCTTGGCATTTACGTCTTCAACCTGCTCTCGCGGCTTGGCCAGATCGACCTCGTGGTGCAGCTGTCCTATGTGGTGTTCCTCGGCTCGATCGGGCTTCTCATGTTTCAGGAGTCGCTGCGCGCCATGCGTCGCGCGAAAAGCGGTGCGAAACGCGGCAAGCGCCATCAGCACACCTGGGTCCATAATCTACCGCTGAAGTTCAAGTTCCGCGCCTCGGGGCTCTATATCTCGGTCATCCCGCCAATGCTGGTGGGGGTTGTGGTCGGCATTCTGGCGGCGATCATGGGCGTGGGCGGTGGCTTCATCATGGTTCCGGCGATGATCTACCTTCTGGGGATGCCCACGAAAGTCGTGATCGGCACGTCGCTCTTTCAGATCCTGTTCGTCTCGGCGTTCACCACGCTGATGCATGCCATGACGAACCAATCGGTCGATGTGATGCTGGCGCTCTTGCTGATCCTTGGCGGGGTTGTCGGCGCGCAGTTCGGCTCGCGCCTCGGCGGGCGCCTGAAGGCCGAGCAGCTGCGCATCCTGCTGGCGCTGCTGGTCATCGCCGTGGCGGTCAAACTGGGGCTCGACCTGCTGATCCGCCCCGCCGATCTGTTCACCCTCTCGATGGGGGGCAAGGCATGATACGCTGGCTGCTTCTCTTCCTTGCCATTTGCGCCCTTCCCGCCCGCGCCGAAGAGGTCGTGGCCGGCCTCAGCCAGGACAGCATCAGCATCACGACCTCATTCGACGGCTCCGAGATCCTGATCTATGGCGCCGTGAAACGCGCCGAGCCGGAGCCCGAGGGCGCACAGCTTGGCGTCATCGTAACGCTCGAAGGCCCGGTCGGCCCGGTCACGGTGCGCCGCAAATCACGCGAGATGGGCATCTGGGTGAACACCGAATCTGTCGGGATCGGCGCGGCGCCCAGTTATTACGCCATCGCCACCTCGGATCGGCTGGTCTGGATTCTCGACCCGATCGCCGACGTGACCCACCGCATCACCATCCCGCTTGCGGTGCGCGCCTTCTCGGGGCCGATCGAGGTTTCGGACGCCCGCCCCTTTACCGAGGCGCTGCTGCGCATCCGTGAGCGCGAAGGCCTTTACCGGCTGGATGAAGGCGCCGTGAAAGTCGTCGAGAACACCCTTTTCCGCGCCGATTTCAAGCTGCCCGCGAACCTGATCGAGGGCGACTACAAGACCCGCATCTTCCTGACGCGCGGCGGGCAGATCGTCGACAGTCACCGCGCGGCAATCTACGTGCGCCGGGTCGGGCTGGAGCGTTGGCTCTACGTCCTCTCGCAGGAACACGCGGCGCTTTACGGGTTACTGTCACTCTCGCTTGCCGTTCTGGCAGGTTGGGCGGCCTCCGAGATCTTCCGGATGATCCGCAACTAGCCCCGCCCGACGAAGGGCATCTCGGTCGCCATCACAGTCATGTTCAGCACATTGGCGCCCGGCGGCAGGCTGGCCATATGCAGCACGGCCTTGGCCACATCGCGCGCCTCCATCATCGGCTCGCTGCGCACCGAACCGTCGGCCTGAAGCACCCCGGCCTCCATGCGTGCGGCAAGCTCGGTGCGCGCATTGCCCACGTCGATCTGCCCCGCCGCGATATCAAAGCCGCGCCCGTCCAGCGCAAGCTGCTTGGTCAGCCCGTTGATCGCATGTTTCGTCACCGTATAGGCCAGCGAGCGCGGGCGCGGCACCTGCCCCGCGATCGAGCCATTGTTGATGATCCGCCCGCCCTGCGGGGACTGGGCGCGCATCTGCGCAAAGGCCGCCCGCGCGCAATACACCATCCCGTTGAGATTGACCGAGACCGCCCTGTCCCAGTCGGCCAGATCCATCTCGTCAATCAATGCGCCCTTGGGGAAGACGCCCGCATTGTTGAAAAGCACATCCACCCGCCCGAAACGCGCCACCACCGCAGCGAAGGCCGCATCGACGGCCACCGGGTCGGCCACATCGCAGACCAGCGGCAAGCCATCTCCCTGCGCTGCTACCTCTTCCAGCGGCTCGGTCCGCCGAGCGAGGCAGGCGACCTGCCAGCCGTCTTTCAGTGCCGCCTCGGCAACCGCGCGGCCGATCCCGGCACTTGCCCCTGTCACGATCATCACCGGCATGGTCACTCCTCCTCGCGCTCCAGCCGCAAGGGTGCAGGCCCCGACGGCAGATCGTCAATCGACAGCGGCCCCGAAGGCCGCGCCAGCCGTGCCCGCGTCACCCAGAGCAGCCGATGCTCAGCCCGGGTGATGGCGACATAGGCCAAACGCTTCCAAAGCGGGATGCCCGCCTCGGTCCGGCCCGCGCGATAGGCCGCATAGATATCTGGCGCAAAGACCTGCACATCTGGCCACTGGCTGCCCTGCGCCTTGTGGATCGTCACCGCCGCGCCGTGCAGGAACGCCGCGCCCATGCGGGCGGCATAGGGGATGAAGGGCTCCTCCTCATCCGGCATCTCGATCTTGATGATCGAGGCGGCCGACAGGCGCGGGTCTTCGGCACCCAGCACATGCAGACGCGAAAACCCAGTCTTCTTCCCCGGGCCAAGATAGACCACCTGCGCCCCCTTGATCAGGCCGCGCGCCTCAAGATCGATCCGCTTCTTACGATGTTTGAGCGGCAGTTCGATCCCATCGCAGATCAGCGGCTCGCCGGGCAAAAGCGCATCAGCTGGGGCATTATGCGCGGCGCGGAAAGCGTGGATCAAGCGAATGCGGGTGGCATTACGCCATACGAGAACCGGGCTGCGCGCCATTAGATCGCTCTCGACCCGCTCGGCCCAAACGACACGCGGGTCGCGGGCCGCGGTCTGCGAGATCATCCGCTCGAAGGCCTCGAAGGTCAGGTTTTCGTCGGCCAGCACATGGGCGAGATCGAGGATCGGGTTGTCCTCGGTCTGGCGGTGGATGCGGTGCAGGACATGCTTGCTGGGTTCGGGCAACCGCTCGAAACACATATGGCCGGACTGGTTCACGGGGGCCAACTGCGCCGGGTCGCCAAACAGAACGAGTGTTGGGAAGATTTCGCGCAGGTCGTCGAACTGGCGTTCGTCCAGCATTGAGGCCTCATCGACGAAGCCGATATCGAGCCCCTCCTCGCGCCGCTTCCAGCCCTGGATAAAGTCAGACCCGCGCAATCCCGCCGCCGCCAGCGCCCCCGGCACAGACTTGTGCAAGTCGAAAAAGGCCTTGGCGCGATCGAGCGCCTCATCCGTCAATCCGTCGATCCGCAACAGATCGAGGTTCGGCCGCTCGCCCTGCCCCGCCAGCCATTCCGCGATGCGCTCATATTCTGGATCGTAAACGGGGGTGTAGAGAATGCGGTGAATCGTCGTCGCAGGAACACCGCGCGTTCGCAAAACCGAAGCCGCCTTGTTCGTCGGCGCAAGAATTGCCAGCGTCCGCCGCTCCTTGCGCCGCTTGCCCTCGAAATCGCCCGAGACGATCTCGACCCCCGTTTCTTCCAATGCCTTGTAAAGTGCGGCAAGTAACATCGTCTTGCCTGAGCCCGCCTTGCCGATCACCGACAAGACCCGGTTGCCACCTCCGTCCGGCGTCAGATTCCCCTCGACGATATCGACCCCGGCTGCCTCAAGCGCCTCGGCCACGGCATCCCAGGCTTCAGCCTGATCGTCGGAAAAAGTGATTGCTGGGGTCGTCATGCGGGCGACCTTACAGGGCAGGCGCGCCCTCCGAAAGGCTCGAAATCGGTGGGTGAGGATGCCTTCGGCGAAGGTATTTGGACCAAGAAGAAATGCTGTGGTTCTTCTTGGTCCAAATACCTCGCGGGGGTCCGGGGGCGCGAAGCCCCCGGCCTTGGATCAGGCCGCGACCGAGGCCGGGGTGGCCAGCGCGACGATATCCATCATGATGCGGTTCAACTCGAAGTCCTTGGGCGTATAGACACGCGCGACGCCATAGGATTTCAGCTTGAGCGCATCCTCATCCGGGATGATCCCGCCGACCACAACCGGCACATGGTTCAGGCCTGCCGCGCGCATCCGCTCCATCAACTCCTCGATCAGCGGCAGGTGCGAACCCGACAAGATCGACAGGCCGACGACATGCGCGTCATCCTCAACCGCGCGTGCGACGATCTGCTCGGGTGTCATGCGGATGCCTTCGTAGGTGATGTCCATGCCACAGTCGCGGGCGCGGAAGGCGATCTGTTCTGCGCCGTTCGAGTGCCCATCGAGGCCCGGCTTACCCACCAGGAACTTCAGGCGGCGGCCAAGCTGCGTCGAGACGGCATCCACCGCATCACGGATATCATCCAGCCCCTCGGTCTTGTTCGAGGGCGAGCGCGACACGCCGGTCGGACCACGATATTCACCATGAACCGCGCGCATCACACCGGCCCATTCGCCCGTGGTCACTCCGGCCTTCGCGGCGGCAATCGAGGCGGGCATAATGTTCTTGCCGGCTTTCGCATCGGCCGAGATCTGCGCGATGGCCTTGGCGACAGCCTCGGCGTCGCGGCCATTGCGCCATTGCTGGAGGCGGGCAACCTGGTCGGCCTCGACGGCCGGATCGACGACCATGATGCCACCGTCGCCCGCGGTCAGCGGTGAAGGCTCGGCTTCGGTCCAGCGGTTCACGCCGACGACGATCGTCTCGTTCGCCTCGATGCGGTTGATCCGCTCGGCGTTCGATTCCACCAGACGGCCCTTCATGTAGTCGATGGCCGCAATCGCGCCGCCCATGGAATCGAGCGTCTCCAGCTCGGCGCGGGCGCCGGCCTTGAGATCCTCGACCTTGGCGGTCACGGCGGGGTTGCCATCGAACAGATCGCCATATTCCAGCAGGTCGGTCTCATAGGCCATGATCTGCTGCATCCGCAGCGACCACTGCTGATCCCAGGGGCGCGGCAGGCCAAGGGCCTCGTTCCAGGCGGGCAGCTGCACGGCGCGGGCGCGGGCGTTTTTCGACAGCGTCACAGCCAGCATCTCGATCAGGATGCGATACACGTTGTTTTCGGGCTGCTGCTCGGTCAGGCCAAGCGAGTTCACCTGCACGCCATAACGGAAGCGGCGGTATTTCTCTTCCTCGATGCCGTAACGCTCAAGGCAGATCTCGTCCCACAGCTCGGTGAAGGCGCGCATCTTGCACAGCTCGGTCACGAAGCGGATGCCCGCGTTCACAAAGAAGCTGATGCGACCGACCATCGCGGGGAAGCCCTCGGCAGGGACTTTCTTCTTGAGGTCGTCGAGCACCGCGATGCCGGTGGCCAGCGCGAAGGCCAGTTCCTGCTCGGGCGTCGCACCGGCCTCTTGCAGGTGGTAGGAACACACGTTCATCGGGTTCCATTTCGGCAAGTGCTCGGCGGTATAAGCGGCCACATCGGTGATCATCGCCAGCGAGGGCTTGGGCGGGCAGATGTAGGTCCCGCGGCTCAGGTATTCCTTGACCAGATCGTTCTGGACGGTGCCCTGCAGCTTCGAGACGTCGGCCCCCTGCTCTTCGGCCACGGCGATATAAAGCGACAGCAGCCAGGGCGCGGTCGCGTTGATCGTCATCGAGGTGTTCATCTGCTCAAGCGGGATCTGGTCGAACAGCGCGCGCATATCGCCCAGATGGCAAACCGGAACGCCCACCTTGCCGACCTCGCCGCGCGAAAGCACGTGATCCGAATCGTAGCCTGTCTGCGTAGGCAGATCGAAGGCGACCGAGAGGCCGGTCTGCCCCTTCGAGAGGTTCATGCGATAGAGCGCGTTCGACTTTTCCGCCGTCGAATGGCCCGCATAGGTGCGGAACAGCCAGGGCTTGTCCTTGGCGGGTTTGGTCATCTCGGTCATGGCGGCCTCCGGATCCACGGTCGATTCTGGTCTTCGCAACAAAATTGCGGACAGCAACCTGATATGCGAAAGAATATGTCCCTGTCAATTCGCCGCGGCGCGGCGCAAGCTGCGCCGCATGAGCAAATAGCATATGCGCTTTATAATGAAGCAGGAATCCTTCAACCCCCGCCAATTGGTGAGACACAAAATTACAAAATCGTAACGTCAGGCATTGCATTGTTGCGCGCTCAAGATTATTCCGGTCAGCAATCCCCGCCCGATTCTGCGGCGCGGCGACCGAAACAGGAGATGCTCATGGCCCTCGACGTGAACACCGGTATCGCACCCTACGACGCGCCGGAAAAAGACCTTTACGAAATCGGCGAAATGCCGCCCCTCGGCTATGTGCCGAAGAACATGTACGCTTGGGCGATCCGCCGCGAGCGTCACGGCGAGCCGGAGCAGTCGTTCCAGGTCGAGGTTGTGCCCACCTGGGAAATCGACAGCCACGAAGTGCTCGTGCTCGTGATGGCCGCAGGCGTGAACTACAACGGCGTTTGGGCCGGTCTCGGCGTGCCGATCTCGCCCTTCGATGGTCACAAGCAGCCCTACCACATCGCGGGTTCGGACGCGGCCGGCATCGTCTGGAAGGTGGGCGACAAGGTGAAGCGCTGGAAAGTGGGCGACGAGGTCGTGATCCACTGCAACCAGGACGACGGCGACGACGAGGAATGTAACGGCGGCGACCCGATGTTCTCGCCCAGTCAGCGGATCTGGGGTTATGAGACGCCGGATGGCAGCTTCTCGCAGTTCACCCGTGTGCAGGCCCAGCAGCTGATGCCGCGCCCCAAGCACCTGACCTGGGAAGAAGCGGCCTGCTACACGCTGACGCTGGCCACCGCCTACCGGATGCTGTTCGGCCACGCGCCGCATGACCTGCAGCCGGGCCAGAACGTTCTGGTCTGGGGCGCCTCGGGCGGTCTGGGTTCGTTCGCGATCCAGCTGATCAACGCGGCCGGCGCCAACGCCATCGGCGTGATCTCGGAAGAGGACAAGCGCGAGTTCGTCATGGGGCTGGGCGCCAAAGGCGTGATCAACCGCAAGGATTTTAAATGCTGGGGTCAGCTGCCCAAGGTCAACACACCTGAGTATAACGACTGGCTGAAAGAAGCGCGCAAGTTCGGCAAGGCGATCTGGGACATCACCGGCAAGGGCGTGAACGTGGACATGGTCTTCGAACACCCCGGCGAGGCGACCTTCCCGGTTTCGTCGCTGGTCTGCAAGAAGGGCGGCATGGTCGTGATCTGCGCCGGCACCTCGGGCTTCAACTGCACCTTCGACGTGCGCTACATGTGGATGCACCAGAAGCGTCTGCAAGGTTCGCACTTCGCACACCTCAAGCAGGCTTCGGCCGCGAACAAGATGATGATCGAGCGCCGCATCGACCCCTGCATGTCCGAGGTCTTCCCCTGGGCCGAGATCCCGAAAGCGCATACCAAGATGCTGCGCAACGAGCACAAGCCCGGCAACATGGCCGTGCTGGTGCAGGCGCCGCGCACCGGTCTTCGGACCTTCGAAGATGCGCTGGAGGCTGGCCCCAAGGCGTGATTTTACGCCTGGTCTTCAGTGAGCACCCGCGCCCCTCATGGGCGCGGGTTTTTCATTTTCACAGACCTTGCAGAGCCATCCCGGCACGCCCCTGTAGCATCGAATCCAACGCCACTTCGTGAGCGGCCAAAAACTGCGGCAAAACGGTACGCCAAAACCGCGCTGAAAAGCGCGGCGAAAACTTCCAACGATGTCAAGAAGTTAAATGGCGGACCCGGAGCGATTCGAACGCCCGACCCCCAGATTCGTAGTCTGGTGCTCTATCCAGCTGAGCTACGGGTCCGCTGTGGAGGTGGGATTTAGCCCCCGACTCGGGGCTTTGCAAGGGCTAAATCGACGTTTTCCGAAACTAATTTTCAGGCACTCATCACTGGGTCGCGACGGCCCCTTGCTGCGTTGAGAAAATCGCACTCAGGATCGCGCCCTGCTTGCCCCGGTCGCCTTCGGCCAGGGCGCCCACGGTCTCATCGGGACCGGTCACGGCATAGCCACCGGCCTGCAAACGGGCCGCCAGCGCGCCCGGCTCCTCGCCCGTCAGTGCGGCCAGTTGCTCAAGCCGGGCATTGCCCATGGCGCCCATCACGGCCACCACCGGGTTGCCACCCGCACCCTCGACCGAGATTGCTGCGGAAAGGCCCAGAACGACCGCACCGGCGGCCATGATCGCGTTTGCGATAGGGCGCTTGAAATACAGCGTGAAGGCGCGCCAGTTCAGGACCACATGGGCCACACCTGCCGCTGCCATGACCAGCCCCGCCCATTCATGGACGCCCTTCATCGCGCCGATCTCGACGTGGAAGAACATCGCGACACCGGACACCGCCATGATCAGGAACGAACCGATGATCAGCGGTGTCGCCCAAGCTCTCAGAGACATTTTAAACTCCTGCTCTCGTAATCAGCCAAGTGCAGGTTGAACGGCGCGGCGCGCGGCTTCCGTCGCCTCAGGAGGTGCGTTCGGGCAAATCGAACTCACGCGGCAGGTGCAGCTTGAACTCGGTCCCGTCGGCATCGGTGCGCACCAGTTCCAGCCGACCGCCATGGCCGCGCACCAGCTCGGCCGAGATCGCAAGGCCAAGGCCCGTGCCACCCTTGCGCGTGCCGCCCGAGAAGGGCTGGAACAGGTGTTCGCGCGCGCGCTCGGGCAGGCCGGGGCCGGTGTCCTGCACGCGGATCCACCAGCCCTCGGGTTCCTCACCCGCGCCGATCTCGATGGTGCCGGGCTTGCCGGTGGCCTCGATCGCCTGACGAGCATTGCGCACAAGGTTCGAGATCACGCGGTAAAGCTGCTCGCGGTCGGCGCGGATCACGAGGTTCGGCGCAATATCGGTGACGAAGTCGATCTGCGCGGCATCCGCCGGGGGCTGTTCACCCTCGACCACCTCGCCCACCAGCCCCGAGAGCATGAAGCGCGACAGCGTTGGCGGCGGCTCTTCGGCGCGGCCAAAGGCCAGCGTTGTCTCGCACAGGTTCACCGCGCGACCGATCGAGTTCATCAGCTTGGGCGCGGCGCGTTGCACCCCCGGGTCGTCCGAATCCTCCATCCGGTCGGCGAAGAGCTGCGCGGTGGTCAGGATGTTGCGCAAATCGTGGCTGATCTTGGCCACTGCCTGTCCCAGCTGCGCCAGGCGTTCCTTTTGCTTGAGCGCCGAGGTCAACTGCCGCTGCATCGAGGCCAGCGCATCCTCGGCCACGCGCAGCTCGACGATCCGCGCCTCGGGGGCGATGATGCGGCGCGCGTCCTCCGGCGCCTCGGCATAGGCCGCCATATGCGCCACGACGCGCTTGATCGGCTCGACCATCAACTGGCGCACCAGCGCGAACAGCAGGAAGGCCGTCACGACCGAGAGCGCCGCCGAGAGCGTCAGCAACCGCAGCCCGTATTCGAACATCGCGATTCGCATCGGGCCGGTCTCCATGGTCACTTCGATGACCAGACCGCCCTTTTGCACCGGATCGCCGATCACCCGGATCACGTGGTTCGACGGATCCACCATGACCGCCAGCGCATCGCGCATCAGTTGCCAGTAGGGCGTCTCGCGCAGGTCATAAGTCGCCGCCACCTGCTGCGGGATCGGCGAGGACAGCACGAGCTGGCGGATCGCATTGCGCCGCAGCACGACGTTGAACACGCCCGCATTGGCCAGCAATTCCTCCTCGAGGTCGGGTTCGATCATCTGGTCGGTCGTCAGCAGCGCCAGTGAGGCGATCTGCGCGCGCTCAAGCCGGGTCTGAAGATAGTCCTCGCGAAAATTCGCAATGCCCGGCAAAAGGATCAGCACCTCGGCCAGCACGACGAACATCGTCGTCAGAATCAGAAAGCGCCCCGAAAGGGTATTGATCGCCATGTCCCGTCACATCGCGGGGGAATTCCCGCCAGTTCGCCGCAGCAGCGGCATTTCCACGTAATACCAAACGCTTCGCGCAATAAATAGTGAGCCTGCCACTTGCGCGGAAGCCCGCCAACCGATCTTATATTCGTATAGGGCCGCAAACTCCGTCGCGGGGACGAAAAATACGCCTCAGATCCGTTGACTTGCTGTCGAACCCCCACTATAGCCCGGGCTTCGAATATGAGCGGCTGCCGAATCCAGTGTTCGCGTAGCCCTACCGTAGACAGAACCCGGAGTAACCGCGATGAAACGCACTTATCAGCCGTCGAAGCTCGTCCGCGCCCGCCGCCACGGCTTCCGCGCCCGCATGGCGACCAAAGGGGGCCGCAAGGTTCTCAACGCGCGCCGCGCCAAGGGCCGTCACGTTCTGTCGGCGTAAGCCCGGGAACGGCACGTAAGCCATGACGCCGCCGGAGGCTCCCGTAACTGGCCCCAAGGGCCGGTGTGCGGGAAGCGCGCCGGCGGTTTCCGTTTGTCTGCCTGCCAGCACGACACGGATCGAGATTCTGCGCCAGCGCGCGGATTTTCTGCGCGCGGCCTCGGCCCTGCGTCAGGGCACGCCGGGTTTTTTGCTTCAGGCGCGCCAGCGCCGCGAGGACGAAGGCCCCGCCGACCTAATCCGCGTGGGCTTCACCTGCTCCAAGAAACTCGGCAATGCCGTTGCCCGCAACCGTGCCAAGCGCCGCCTGCGCGAGGTCGCGCGGCTTGTGCTGCCCGAGGGCGGTCAAGCCGGTTGGGACTACGTTCTGGTCGGCCGCCCCGAGGCCACCGCGACCCGCGAATTCGCCGCCCTGCTGGCTGATATGAAACGCGCGCTGACCGACATCCATTCCGGCCGCGCACAACAGGCGCGCCCGCGCGGCGAACCGGCCAAGGGCAAGCGCAGGGGCAAGGGATGAGCCCGCTCGCCCATATCCTTGCGCTGCCCGTGCGCGCCTATCGCCTGCTGCTCAGCCCCTGGGTCGGTCATGGCTGCCGCTACCAACCCACCTGCTCAGCCTACGCGCTTGAGGCACTGCAGCGCCATGGTGCCTTCAAGGGCGGTTACCTCGCGGCCAAGCGCGTCCTCAGCTGCCACCCACTTGGCGGCCACGGCTATGACCCGGTGCCCGGCGCCGACCCCGAATTCGACGCCCACCGCGCGAAGGATAAGCACGATGCTTGACGATGATGACGCCCCGATCCACCCGCTTTTCGCTGGCGCGCCCTCGACGACCGAGTTCAAGAAGCTGCGCAAGCGCATCGTGCGCGAGACCCGTGACGCGATCGAAAAGTTCGGCATGATCGAGCGCGGCGCGCGCTGGCTTGTCTGCCTGTCGGGCGGCAAGGACAGCTACACGCTGCTGGCCATCCTGCATGAGCTGAAATGGCGCGGCCTCTTGCCCGTCGATCTGCTGGCCTGCAACCTCGATCAGGGGCAGCCGGGCTTCCCCTCGACCGTGCTGCCCAAGTTCCTTGAGGACATGGGCGTGCCGCACCGGATTGAGTATCAGGACACCTATTCCGTCGTCGTGGACAAGATCCCGCAGGGGCGCACTTATTGCTCGCTCTGCTCGCGGCTGCGGCGCGGCAACCTCTATCGCATCGCGCGGGAAGAGGGCTGCTCGGCCGTGGTTCTGGGCCATCACCGCGACGACATCCTTGAAACCTTCTTCATGAACCTCTTCCACGGCGGGCGTCTGGCGACCATGCCGCCAAAGCTGATCAACGAAGAAGGCGATCTCTTCGTCTATCGCCCGCTTGCTTTCGTGGCCGAGGCCGATTGCGAGAAATTCGCGCGCTCGATGAACTACCCAATCATCCCCTGCGATCTGTGCGGTAGCCAGGACGGGCTGCAGCGCCAGCAGGTCAAGCAGATCCTGGATGGCTGGGAGGCCCGCAGCCCCGGTCGCCGCCAGGTGATGTTCCGCGCCCTGATGAACGTGCGCCCCTCGCATCTGTGCGATCCGGGCGTGTTCGACTTTGCCGGGCTGATGCGCTCGGTCGCGGAAAGCGACGATTTTACCCAAAACATCCCGAATTTGCGCAACGCCGATTAACGCTTCGCTGACCAGATCGACCCTAGCCTTTGCACTGCGATGGGTGGGGACCCTCGCGCTGCCAAATGGGGGTTATCATGGGAAGTTCAGCATTACGGACTGTATTCGACAGGGTTAGGCCAATCGTTCTGCGCAGCGAGCTGGCGATTTTCTTGCCCGCCATCGCCCTTGCCGGACTCTGGTTCGGGGGCGAGGCGCTGGCGGTTGTGACCTCGATTGCCATCGGGGTGGCTTGGTCCACGCGCCCGCTTGGGGCGCCCACCCCGCGCGAGCGGCCCCGCGATGGGGTAACCGGCCTGCCGTTGCGCGCCGAGGCGGTCGAGATCATGGGCATGTTGCATGACGACGCCGCCGCAACCGCCCGCAGCACCGCCAGCTTTGTGCTGGGCCTCGACGATCCCGGCGCCCTTGCGCGCGAGATGACCGAGACCGAGTTCGACATGCTCTTGCGCCGCACGGCGGAGCGGCTGCGCCACGTCCTGCGCGACAGCGACCGGCTGGCCCGGCTTGAGGGCCCGCGCTTTGCCATCATGCTCAGCCCCACGGCCTATCCCGATCTGGAGGCCATGATCCAGCTGGCGCAACGTCTTCAGGCGGCCTGCGAGCTGCCGCTGCCGATCTCGGGGCGCACCATCGCGGCGACCTGCCACGTCGGCTTTTGCCTGATGGGTCGCAGCCCGGCGCGCTCTGGCGAGGCGCTGCTGAGTGCCGCCGAGACCGCCGCGATGCAGGCCAGCCGCAGCGGCCCAAGCGCCATCCGCGCCTATGCAAATGACCAGAACCGGCCCGCCGGGGCGCAGGGATCGCCCAATCAGATAGCGCGTGAGGCCATCGAGAACGGGCAGGTCACCACGCTGTTCCAGCCACAGCTCGACACTGACACCGGCGCCCTTTCCGGCGTTCAGGCCGTCGCACGTTGGCTCCACACCGCCACCGAGGGCGCGCCCGAAGCAGACGACATGATGGGCACGATCGACTCGCCGCACCTGCGCGAGAGGCTGTCTGAAATCATGCTTTATCAAAGCCTTACCGCCCTGCGCGAATGGGGACGGCGCGGGATCGCGACCGGCCCCGTCTCGCTGCCCTTCTGTGCCGGACTGCTGGGAAACCCCAAGCTGCCCGAACGTCTGACATGGGAATTCGACCGCTTCGATGTGGCGCCCGCGCAGATCCGGCTGGTGCTGATGCAAGACGTCATGGCGCATCTGAACGACGAGGTCATCTGGCTCAACCTCGGCGCGGTGGCGGCCCTGGGTTGCGGCATCGAGCTTGCGGGGTTCGGCAACGGGCCACTCTCGGTCAGTGCGATTCGGCGCACTGCGGCGCGCAGGCTGCGCATCCACCGCAGCCTTGTCAGCAAGCTCGAGAGCCATGACGAGCAGCGCCAGTCCGTCGCTGCGCTGATCGCGATGGCCGAAAAACTGGGGCTTGAGACACTCGCGGACGGCGTCGGCTCCACCGCCGAACACACGCTGCTGGCGCAACTTGGCTGTCGGCATGTGCAGGGCAAGGCCATCGCGCGGCCGATGGCGATGGGCGATCTGTGCGAATGGGATCACCGCCACCGTGCCAAACTGGCGGCGACGCCGCGGCTGCTCCAGGGGGGCGGTGTCTGAGCAATCCTGCCGGGCAAAGGCAGGAAAGCGCGCAACTTCGACCGGCGCAGGGGATCCTGAGACCTAAAACACCATTCTGGCCGCGCCAGGGGCCGTTTTACAGGAAAATCGCTTGACCTTTCCCTGCCCCTTCTGTTGAACCACCCCGAACCTGGAACGGCTGGTGGACTGCCCGACATGGATAATCAGAACAAGAACCTCATCCTTGCGACCGCGCTTTCGGCCGCTGTGCTGATCGGCTGGACCTATCTGTTCCCGCCAGAGCAGCCCGCGCCCGCCGATCCTACGGCCGTGGCCGAGCAGACGGCACCCGCCGCGACCCCGGCCGTTCCGACCGCCGTCGAGCAATCGGCGCCAGGCGCGGTGATCGACCCCGCGGCCGCAGCGGACGCCGCCCTTGCGCAGACCCCGCGCATCGAGATCGACACCCCGGCGCTGACCGGTTCGATCTCGCTTCTGGGGGGCCGGATCGACGATCTGTCGCTCAAGAATTACAAGGAAACGCTCGATGCGGGCTCGCCGCTGGTGCGGCTGCTGTCGCCCGTGGGCGACACCTCGCTGAACGCGCATCCCTATTACGCGGTTTACGGCTGGGCCCCGGCTGGCGGCCTCGACCCGGCGCTGGTCCCCGGCCCGCGCACGGTATGGACCGCTCCGGCGGGCGCAAGCCTGACCCCCGCCACCCCGGTTGAAATCACCTGGGACAACGGCGCGGGCCTCGTGTTCCACCGCAAGATCGAGATCGACGAGAACTACCTGTTCACGGTCACGCAGCGCGTCGAGAACAACACCGGCGCCGCTGTCCGCCTTGCCCCCTACGGCATTATCGCCCGCCACGGCATCCCCGAGGGCAACCGCGTCTATGTGCTGCACGAAGGTGCGGTGCGCATGACCGACGGCAAACTCGAAGAGATCAAGTACAAGGACATCACCAAGCTCGACCCGATCGAGGGTGAGGGCCAGGCCGAGGTTCTGCCCGCGCTCGAAAGCGGCTGGATCGGCTTTACCGACAAATACTGGATGACCACGCTGGCGCCGATGGACGGCAACTTCAGCTCGGTCGTCAAATACACCGCCGGCTCGGACCTGTATCAGGCCGAAGCCCGCCTGCCGGTCGTCGAGGTCGCCCCCGGTGCCTCGGCCGACATCGCCACGCGCCTCTTTGCCGGCGCCAAGGAATGGGAAGCCATCCGCGATTACCAGGAAGAGGGCGGCATCCAGGGCTTCATCGACTCGATCGACTGGGGCTGGTTCTACTTCCTGACCAAGCCGATGTTCCGCCTGCTGCACTGGCTGCACGGAGCGATCGGCAACATGGGCTGGGCGATCATCGCGCTGACCATCATCATCAAGGCGCTCGTCTTCCCGCTGGCGCGCAAGTCCTACATCTCGATGGCGAAGATGAAGGAACTGCAGCCCGAGATGGAGGCCCTCAAGGCCGCCTCCGGCGACGACCGGATGAAGATGCAGCAGGGCATGATGGAGCTCTACAAGAAGAACAAGGTCAACCCGGCCGCGGGTTGTCTGCCGATCCTTCTGCAGATCCCGATCTTCTTCTCGCTCTACAAGGTGATCTACGTCACGATCGAGCTTTACCACGCGCCTTGGCTTGGCTGGATCAAGGACCTTTCGGCCCCCGATCCGTCGTCGATCCTGAACCTGTTCGGCCTGTTGCCCTTCGCGACGCCCGAGCCCGGCTCGATGCTGTTCATGTTCAGCCTTGGCGTACTGCCGATCCTGCTGGGTATCTCGATGTGGTTCCAGCAAAAGCTGAACCCGGCCCCGACCGACCCGAGCCAGGCCATGATCTTCGCCTGGATGCCTTGGGTGTTCATGTTCATGCTGGGCAGCTTCGCCTCGGGCCTCGTGCTCTACTGGATCGCGAACAACACGATCACCTTCATCCAGCAGTACACGATCATGTCGATGCACGGGAAACGCCCCGACCTCTTCGGCAATATCCGCTCGGGCTTTGCCAAGAAGCCCGCGGCAGACAAGCCGAAGAAATGACCGCAAGACTGGCACATATCTTCCGACACCCAATCAAGTCGGTCGGATATGAGGAAATCCGCAGCGCGCCCCTGACGAAGGGGCGCGTTCTGCCTTTCGACAGGGTCTGGGCCATCGCCCATGACGCCGCGAAGTTCGACGCCCCGCTTGCGCAATGGGCGTCGAAAATGAACTTCGTGCGCGGCGTCGCGGCCCCGGGGTTGATGGCAGTTCAGGCCAAGACACATGACGATGGCACGATCGAACTGACGCACCCCGACCTGTGGCGTCTGCGGATCGCCCCGGGGCGCTCCGAGGATCAGGTCAATCTGATCGAATGGCTGCGCCCGCTCTGGCCCGCGAACCGCCCTGCCCCGCGCTCGGTCGAGAGTGTCGCGGACGTGGCCCTTGCGGATATGCCCGACCCCTATGTGTCGATCCTTTCGCTCGGGTCGCTGGCCGCGCTGTCGCAACGGGCAGGCAAGCCGATGTCGCCCCATCGGTTCCGTGGCAACCTCTGGGTTGATGGATGGGCCGCCGGGGCCGAGCGCGACCTGATTGGCCGCCGCCTGAAGATCGGCGAAACCGAGCTTGAGATCGCCATGCCGATCACCCGCTGCCGGGCGACCTGCGCCAACCCGGAAACCGGCAGCGAAGATGTCGATACGCTTGCACTGCTGGACGCGCAGTGGGGCGACCATGAATTCGGGCTCTATGCCACAGTGATCACGGGCGGCGAGATCGCGCGTGGCGACAGCGTCGAGGTGCTTTGATGAAGATGCAATTCCAACTGGCCGAGACGCCCGAGCCGATGGCCGCGGAGCGTGGGCGCCTTCTGTTCGCTGCCCCTGTCGAGTTTCTCAAGGGCGTCGTCGCGATGTCCGGCCTGCCTCCGGCGGACCGGGTCGAGGTGTGCTTTGCCGGGCGCTCGAACGTCGGCAAATCGAGCCTGATCAACGCGCTGACCAACCGCAAGAACCTCGCCCGTGCCTCAAACACCCCGGGCCGGACGCAAGAGATCAACTTCTTCACGACCCAGGACGGCCCCTATCTCGTGGACCTTCCCGGCTACGGCTTTGCCGAGGCCCCTGTGAACGTCGTGAAAAAGTGGCAAGAGCTGCTCAAATCCTACCTCTCGGGCCGCGTGAACCTGCGCCGCGCCTTTGTGCTGATCGACTCGCGCCACGGCGTGAAGAAAGTCGATGACGAGATCCTGACACTGCTTGACCGCTCGGCCGTAACCTTCCAGGTGGTGATGACCAAGGTGGACAAGATCAGCAAGGCCGAGCGCGAAAAGGTCATCGAGCAGGTCAAGGGCGCGCTGGCCGCGCACCCCGCAGCCCATCCCGAAATCGTCGTCACCTCCTCGGAAAAGGGCGAGGGCGTCGACGTGCTGCGAGCGATCATCGCAAATCTTGAGTAATCCGGGCGGGGAAACTCAGCCCCTCACACAATTCCTCGTGAGCGCCCTTCCGGCGCCTACGAGATATTGCGCGATGCATGAATGTCGCAGTGAATCGCATTGAAACAATACGGTTTTCAGCCTCCAAAAGCCGTGCTACGCTGATCGAAAGCCCCAAATCAAAACAATCGGGGTAAGAGGCAGTAAAAGGGCTGGGACCGTGACCACGCTTGCGCGATGGGTCCGTTATGGGCTGTTTTCATTCGTACTTTTTCTGGTGCCGGCCGCCGTGCTCGCAGCGCCCTATGCTGCGTTCGTGATGGATGCGCGCTCGGGTGAAGTGCTTTACGCCAAGAACGCCGACACACGCCTGCACCCTGCCTCGCTGACCAAGATGATGACGCTCTACATCGCTTTCCAGGCGATCGAGCATGGCGAGATCAGCCTTGATTCGATGGTCACCATTTCGCGCAATGCCGCAAGCCAACCGCCCTCGCGGCTTGGCCTGAAATCCGGACAACGCATCGCACTGCGCTACCTGATCCGCGCGGCGGCGATCAAATCAGCAAACGATGCGGCGGCGGCGATCGGCGATGCGCTTGGCGGCGATGAGGCGGGCTTTGCGGCTCGCATGAACCGCACGGCCAAGGCGCTTGGCATGAACAGCACGACCTTCAAGAATGCCAACGGCCTGACCCGCGCCGGGCACCTCTCGACCGCGCGCGACATGAGCACGCTCGGCCGCCGGCTGTTCTACGATTATCCGCAGTATTACAATATCTTCTCGCGCCGCACCGCGGATGCAGGGATGGCCAAGGTGGCGAACACCAACCGCCGTTTCCTTGATGCTTATGAAGGCGCCGACGGGATCAAGACGGGCTACACCGTGGCTGCGGGCTTCAACCTGACCGCCTCGGCGCAGCGCGGCGGCAAGCGCATCATCGCGACCGTCTTCGGCGGCACCTCGACCGCGCAGCGTAACGCCAAGATGGCCGAGTTGCTCGACATCGGCTTTGGTCGCGCACCGAACCGCGTGCAAGAGGTGCGCCCCGAACCGCTACAATACATGGCACAGGCCCCCGCCGCGACCGCGCCGACCCCGGCTGATCCGACGCGCGTGGCCTCGGCTGCACCCACTCAAAGCCCCCGCCCCATCGCGCGTCCGGGCGAACCGACGCATGACCGCGAGGCGATCCTGGCGGCTCTGACCGAGGCAGTTCAACCCGCGCCCGTCGAGGCGCCTGCAGTTGTCGCCACGGCCGAACCCGCGCCTGAGACCGAGCCCGCCGTTGCCGCCGCGCCCGCGCCCGAAATCGTAGTTCAGACCGCCGCCGCCGAGACTCCGCGCCCGATGGCGGCCCCGCGTGAAGCTTTCGCTCAGGCAACCGAGCCGCAACCCGAGACGCTGGCCCTGGTGGCCGCAGCCGAACCCGAGTTCGACGAAAGCCTTGCCGAGGGCGACGCGCCCCCTGATGAGCCCCTCTTCGCGCAGAGCACCGCGCCCCAGCCCGAGACGCTGGCCATGGCGGCTGCGCCTGCTCCGCGCTCAAATACCGTGATTCTGGCGGCCCTCACGCCCCCTGCCCCGGCGCCGCGCGCCGAACAGAAGGTGGTGTCGCGCGCCTCGTCCTCGGGCGGGCGCAACTGGGGGATCAGCCTGGGCAAGTTCTCGTCGCAATATGCGGCCGAGCGGCTGCTGCTGAAAACCGCGCTGATGGAAAGCGACACACTTGGCACGGCGCTGCGCAAGGTCGCGACCCGCAAAACCGGCTATGAGGCGAATTTCGTTGGCATGACGAAGGGCGACGCGGAATTGGCCTGCGCCCGCCTGATGGCACGCTCGTCGGAATGCACGGTGATCGGGCCGTAAAGCCCGTGATCAGCCTTTGGGGTGGTCGTCGAACTCGTCCGACAGGATACGCTCGCTGTCGCCCTTGGGGTCTTCGTACTGACGCGCCTTGACCGACCAGAAGAAGGCCAAAAGCCCCAGTCCGCCGAGGATCAGGGAGATCGGAATCAGGAATGCGATAACGCCCATCGCGTCCTCACTTCAGTCGTAGCGAATTCAGCGAGACCGTAATCGAGGACGTGGACATTGCCAAGGCCGCGGCAAGCGGCGTGGCAAGGCCGATCAGCGCAATCGGCACCGCGACAATGTTGTACACGATCGAGATCGCGAAGTTTTCCTTGATCCGCTGGCGCGCCTGAACAGCGACGCGCAGAGCATCCGCGACGGGCGCAAGATCCTGGCCCAGAAGCACGATATCCGAGGCCGTCCGCGCCGCATCCAGCGCCGAGGCGGGCGAGATCGAGGCATGGGCTGCCGCCAGCGCCGCCGTGTCGTTCAGCCCGTCCCCGACCATGAGCACACGTGCGCCCTCGGCCGTCAGATCGTTTACAAGCGCCACCTTTTCCTGCGGCAAGGCGCCTGCGCGCCAGTTCGCGATGCCAAGACGCTCGGCCAGGGCGCTGACCGCCCCCTCGACATCGCCTGACACAAGGAAAACTCGCTTTCCCTGCGCGCTTAGCGCGCTTACGGCCTCAGCGGCACCGGGGCGCAGCTGGTCGGCGAACCGGATCGTCACCGGCAGGGCCGCGCCGATGCGCAGATGGGTCGCGGTCGTGGCGCCCGCCTCGGCGCCAAGCCAGTCGGCCCGGCCAAGACGCACCACCTGCCCGTTCCAGCGCCCCTCGACGCCGTAACCGGGCACTTCGCGGATATCCTCGAGCAGCGGGATCGCAAGCGCCTGCGCCACCGCCGCGTCATGGATCGCGCGGGCCAGCGGATGCGACGAGCCGCTGGCGAGTGCTGCGGCCACGCCGAATTCCTCGGTGCTTAGCGCATCGAGGTTCTCGGGGTGCGGGGTGCCCATTGTCAGCGTGCCGGTCTTGTCGAAGACAACGGTATCGACCTCGGCCAGACGTTCAAGCGCAGTGCCGTCCTTGATCAAAAGCCCCTTGCGGAACAGCTTGCCCGAGGCGGCCGTGACCACGGCAGGCACCGCAAGGCCAAGCGCACAGGGGCAGGTGATGATCAGAACCGCGGCAGAGATGTTTATCGCAAAGCGCAGATCGCCCCCGGTCAGCCACATCCAGACCCCGAAAGCGGTGAAGCTGAGAATATGCACCAGCGGCGAATAGGCCCGCGCCGCGCGCTCGGCCAGCGAGGTGTAGCGCGTCTTGGCGCTTTCGGCCATCGCCACCAGATCGGCCATCCGGTGCAGCGCGCTGTCCTTGCCCGCCGCGATCACGCGCAGGGTCAGCGGGCCTGTCAGGTTGACCTCACCCGCGTTCAGCTTGCTGCCCGGCCCGGCATAGACCGGCAGGCTTTCCCCGGTCAGAAGCGAGCGGTCGGTCTCCGACGTGCCCTCGGTCACCTCGCCATCGGCGGGGATGCGGGCGCCGGGGCGCACGCGGATCAGATCGCCGGGGGCGAGTTCGTTCACGGGCACTACGACCTCGGCGCCATCGCGCAGCAGGGTCGCGCGCGGCACCTCCAGCGCGGCCAGCTCCTCGGCCGCCGAACGGGCAACCGCGCGGGTGCGATAATCAAGGTAGCGGCCCACGAGCAGGAAGAAGGTCAGCATGACCGCCGCGTCGAAATAGGCGTGGTGGCCGTGGTTCATCGTCTCGAAGACCGAGATCGAGGAGGCCAGGATGATTGCCAGCGAGATCGGCACATCCATCCCCAGGCGCCCGGCCTTCAGGGAGGTCCAGGCCGAGGCGAAGAAGGGCTGGCCGGCAAAGGCCACCGTCGGCAACGCAATCGCGGCCGAGATCCAGTGGAACAGGTCGCGCGTCGCGTCCTCGGCCCCGGACCAGACCGAGATCGACAGCAGCATGATGTTCATCATGGCAAAGCCCGACACGCCGATCCGCATCAGCAGATCGCGGCCGCGCCGGTCGGTCTCGGTCGCCGAGAGCAGACCGGGGTCAAGCTCATGCGCCTCGTAGCCGATCCCGTCGAGCGTCTTGATCAGGTCATCCGCGCCGACAGTGCCCTCGGCATCGACCGAAACGCGCTTGAGCGTGAGGTTGACGCGGGCCGAGCGCACGCCGGGGTGGCGGCGCAAGGCGCGCTCGACATCGCTGATGCAGACCGCGCAATGCGCCGTGGGCAGCGACAGGATCAGGCGCGCGCCCTTGATATCGCCGGATTTGGCGAGGTCTTCCGCCGATGGCGCCGCAAGGCACGCCGGGCAAGCCGAGGCCGAAACATGCTCGTCGGTGAAATCCGAGGGCGCTTCGGTCAGTCGTCCTGCGGCGGGCGCGACGCTCATGGATCAGCCTCTTACGAACAGGTCGATGCGCTGGCGGAACGGTGTGCCGTCCGACGCGACAGCATCAAGATGCAACAGCCACGCGCCGGGTTCGAGTGCCAGCGGCGCGATGAAGATACCGCCAGCATAGCTGAATTCAGGCGCGATGTCGGCGCGCACATGGGTGGTGCGCCCGACAAGGGCCTTGAGTTCGGAGACACGGGCCGGAAGGCCGGCCCGGTCGCGGATCACAAGCGAGAGGGTTCCGTTCTCATAGGTGGGCTCGACGGTCCAGCCGAGCTCCTCTTGCGCCGCGCGCTCCTTGTCGAAGGATTGCGACGCAACATAGGAGTTCGACACCTCGAGCCCCGGGAAGGTCGCGACCGCCTTCCACGCCATCACCACATTGACCGCGATGATGACGCCGAAGGCCGCGACGGCAATCGCCAGAACTTTCTTTCCGGTGATCTCTTTCGCCATGAAAACTTGCTCCCAAGTGATCCGTTAGTCGCGCTTGCCGGTGCCGTTGAAGACGGTGTCCACCGCCGCACGGGCCGGTGCGCCGACCTCTTCCACCCATACACGCAACTCGGTGCGGTCCGCCAGAGCGGGGCGAGAGTCTGCCGGTGCCTCGATATAGACACGTTGGGTCAGCGTCTCATCCGCAGGGGCCGAGATTTCGTTGCCCTCGGCGCCTTCAAGCAACAGGTGCAGGTCGGTACGCGGCTCGCCATGCTCGCCCGTAACGGTGATGCGGAAGGTGGTCTCATCCCCGGCCTTGTTGCGCAGGCGCATCGTGTAGATGTTGCGCACCGAGCCGTCGCCCTGGATCACGTAAAGCGGGTCGCGGTTCGGGGTCAGGTTGAAGTCGATGGGCGAGCGCATGAAAAGCGCCACGACCAGCGCGACACCAATGCCGGCCCAGAGGGTGAAGTAAAGCAGCGTACGCGGACGGAAGATGTGCTTCCAGACGTTCTTCGGATGGCCACCGGCGCGCTCCATCGCCTCGTCCTTGAGCGCCATATACGAGATCAGGCCGCGCGGCTTGCCGATCTTGTCCATCATCTCGTTGCAGGCGTCGATGCACAGGCCGCAGGTGATGCATTCCAGCTGCTGGCCGTTGCGGATGTCGATGCCCATCGGGCAGACCGCGAAGCAGGCGTTACAGTCGATGCAGTCGCCCTGCCCCTCGGGCGTGACGCCCTTGTGCAGCTTGCCACGCGGCTCGCCGCGCCATTCGCGATAGGCGATGACCAGCGTGTCTTCGTCCATCATCGCGGCCTGGATACGCGGCCAGGGGCAGGCGTAGATACAGATCTGTTCGCGCGCGAAGCCACCGAAGGCGAAGGTCGTCGCGGTCATCACGGCGATGGTGGTGTAGGCGACCGGATGCGCCGCGCCGACAAAAAGGTTTTTCAGCAGTTCAGGCGCATCGGTGAAGTAGAAGACCCAGGCGCCGCCCGTCGCGACGGAAATCAGCAGCCACAGGACCCATTTGGTGATCCGCTTGCGAGCCTTCTCGGCATCCCATTTCTGGCGCAAGAGGCGGATACGGGCGTTTCGGTCGCCCTCGACCCAACGTTCCACCAGAATGAAGAGGTCGGTCCAGACCGTCTGAGGGCAGGCATAGCCGCACCAGACGCGCCCGGCGGCCGAGGTAAAGAGGAACAGCCCCAGACCGGCCATGATCAGGAGGCCCGCGACGAAGTAGAACTCGTGCGGCCAGATTTCGACCATGAAGAAGAAGAAGCGCCGGTTCGCGAGGTCAACCAGCACCGCCTGATCGGGCAGCGCGGGACCACGGTCCCACCGAATCCACGGGGTGATGTAATAGATGCCCAGCATCACCGCCATGAGCACCCATTTCAGGGAGCGGAAACTACCTTTGACACGCTTGGGAAAAACAGGTTCGCGTGCGGCGTAAAGGGGGGGCGGATCGGCTTGATCGGTCGAGCTCACGACTCTCTCCGTTGGCTGAGGCAATCTGTGTTCGGGTCTCTTCTGCTATGCAGCAGAAAAAAAGACTTTGACATGCGTCAAAAAGGCTAATCTGCGATACAGCAATAAGTCGCGCTTGCCTGATCAGGGCGATTAAGGCTTTGACAGATCAGGCCGCGCCGCTAAATGTGTATCCAGAATATGAAATTGGGCAGGGCCTAGGCCCTGCCCAATAAGGACACCGGCGCCCCCAGGAAACGCGCGAACAGGACGGGGCGCCGGTGCTACCCGAGGGGCCGAAGCCCCCCGGATTATTATTCGCCACCGCCGAGGCCGTGGACATAGGCCGCAACTGCGCGAATCTCGGCTTCCGACAGACGCTGCTCGCCGCCCTCGGGCGCAAAGCTCCACGACGGCATGACGCCGAAGCGGGCATTGGCGACCGTGTAGGTCAGCGTGTCGACGTCGCCGCCATAGAGCCAGATGGCGTCGGTCAGGTTCGGCGCACCCTGTGCACGGTCACCGGTGCCGTCTTCCATGTGGCACGAAGCGCAGTTGTCGGCGAAGACGACAGCGCCTTCGGCCTCCAGTGCGGCATCATACTCCTGCCCCGAGATCTTGCGGACGTGCTGCACGACCTGCGCGATCTGGGTGGCGTCCAGCAGCTCGTCACGACCGAAGGCGGGCATCTGCGAATAGCGCGCATCGCCGTCCTCGGTGTTACGAATGCCGTGGGCAACCGTGAGGTAGATGTCCTCGATCGAGCCGCCCCAGAGCCAGTCCGAATCCAGCAGGTTCGGATAGCCGAGGCCAGCGTTGCCGCCTGCGCCCGCACCGTGGCACTGTGCGCACCAGGTCCGGTAAACGGCCGCACCCGCGTTCTGGGTGAAGGACGCCAGTTCGGGGTCGTTCGCGATCGCGGTCAGGTCGGTCGCAACCAGCTTTTCCTCGATCGGCTTGTTGGCCGCCGCGTAGCGGTCGATCTCAGCCTGAACGTTCGCACGGGTCGACGAGCCCAGAAGGCCCGGGGTAGCCCCGTTCAGAAGCGGCCAGGCCGGCATCGCGATGGAGTAACCGATGCCCCAGATGATGCAGGCATAGAAGCTCCACAGCCACCAGCGCGGCAGGGGGTTGTTATACTCTTCAATACCGTCCCACGAGTGACCCGTGGTATCCGGCTGATGGTGTTTGGTGGGTTTTTTGCTCATTTCGTCCACGCCTCCTTACAACGTGGCGCCGTCGTCATGGCAGCGGCCGTCTTGGCAGCCACCGCCCTGACAGGCGGGTTTGTCATCATGCCGGAAGGGGATGTTCGCCGTATCCTCGTGCGTTTTGCGCGAACCGGGGCGGAACGCCCAGAACACGATCCCGATGAACATCGCGAACAGCGCAAGCATGGCCCAGCTGTCGGCGAATTCCCTGAGGATATGATAGTCCATCCCCTACCTCCTTAGCGACTTGCCACGGGTTCGAAGGTCGAGAAGTCGACCATCGTGCCGAGAACTTGAAGATAGGCGACCAGAGCATCCATTTCCGAGATGCCCGGCTGACCGTCGAAGTTGCGCACGTTGACTGCCGGCGACCCGAAGGCCTCCGAATAGCGTGCGTTCAGCCCGTCGTAATCACCATCGGGATCGACTTGGGCGGCAAAATCCGCCTTGGCGTTCTCGATCATGTCAGAGCTGTAGGGCACACCCACGAGCGCATCGGTGCTGAGGCGATCGCCGATGTGGTCCGCCTCGATCATCCGGTTCAGCAGGAACCCGTATTTCGGCATCACCGATTCCGGCACGACCGATTGCGGGTTGACCAGGTGGTCCACGTGCCACGCATCCGAGTAGCGGTTGCCGACGCGGGCGAGGTCAGGCCCCGTCCGCTTCGAGCCCCACTGGAACGGGTGGTCATACATCGACTCGGCAGCGAGCGAGTAGTGACCGTAGCGCTCCACCTCGTCGCGCATCGGGCGGATCATCTGCGAGTGGCAGACATAGCAGCCCTCGCGGATGTAGATATCGCGCCCGGTCAGCTCCAGCGGCGTGTAGGGACGCACGCCTTCCACCTTCTCGATCGTGTTCTCGAGGTAGAAGAGGGGTGCGATCTCCACAATGCCGCCGACGGTGACGACGAGGAAGGAGAAGACCAGCAGAAGGGTGGCGTTCTTTTCAATGACGCCGTGTTTATCAAGAAGTGCCATCTGCCGCTCTCCTTATTCAGCCGGAACAGCAGCCACCGAGGCAGCCGCGACACGCGGTTGCTTGGCGACGGTTGCCCAGAGGTTGTAGGCCATGATGACCGAGCCGACGAGGTAGAGCACACCGCCAAGGGCGCGCACGACATACATCGGGTGCTTCGCAGCCACGGTGTCGGCGAAGGCGTTCACGAGGAAGCCCTGGCTGTCCACTTCGCGCCACATCAGGCCTTCCATGATACCGGTCACCCACATCGACGATGCGTAGAGAACGATACCGATGGTGGCGAGCCAGAAGTGCCAGCTGACCAGCGTGTTCGAGTAGAGACGCTCACGCGCCCACAGACGCGGCACCAGGAAGTAGAGCGCGCCGAAGGTGATCATCCCGTTCCAGCCCAGAGCGCCGGAGTGGACGTGACCGATGGTCCAGTCGGTGTAGTGCGACAGCGAGTTCACGGCCTTGATCGACATCATCGGACCTTCGAAGGTCGACATGCCGTAGAAGCCGATCGACACCACCATCATACGGATGACCGGGTCGGTGCGCAGCTTGTCCCAGGCGCCCGAGAGCGTCATCAGACCGTTGATCATGCCACCCCACGACGGCATCCACAGGATGACCGACATCACCATGCCGAGGGTCGAGGCCCAGTCCGGCAGAGCGGTGTAGTGCAGGTGGTGCGGGCCAGCCCAGATGTACAGGAAGATCAGCGCCCAGAAGTGCACGATCGACAGCTTGTACGAGTAGACCGGGCGTTCAGCCTGCTTCGGCACGAAGTAGTACATCATGCCCAGGAAGCCCGAGGTCAGGAAGAAGCCCACAGCGTTGTGGCCATACCACCACTGGGTCATCGCGTCCTGCACGCCGGCGAACACCTGCACCGACTTCGAACCGAAGATCGAGACCGGGATCGCGAGGTTGTTGACGATATGCAGCATCGCGATGGTCACGATGAACGACAGGTAGAACCAGTTCGCCACGTAGATGTGGGGTTCCTTGCGCTTGATGATCGTGCCCAGGAAGGCGACCAGGTAGAACACCCAGACGATCGTCAGCCACAGGTCGACATACCATTCCGGCTCTGCATATTCCTTCGACTGGGTAGCGCCGAGGATGTAGCCGGTCGCAGCAAGCACGATGAACAGGTTGTAGCCCCAAAACACGAACCAGCCGAGGCCGCCGCCGAAGAGACGCGCCGCCGATGTGCGCTGAACGACATAGAACGACGAGGCGATCAATGCGTTGCCGCCGAAGGCGAAAATAACCGCCGAGGTGTGCAGCGGGCGCAACTTGCCGAAGTTCAGGTAACCCTGGGCCCACTCGAAGTTGAGCGCCGGGTAGGCAAGCTGAAACGCGATGATGACCGCGACCAGAAAGCCCACGACCCCCCAGAAGGCGGTTGCGATGACACCCGCGCGAACGACGTCGTCAAAGTATTCGTTTTGCGGGGCCGAAGCCGACCCCATGGTGCGAAGCACCCAGATGAATGCGATTGCCGCGGCCAGCATGACCTCGATCGCGTTCACCATATAGGCAAGATCGCGCGCGTAATTGGCCGCGATGGCGGCAAGTACCGCCACGAGGCCAAGCGCGATCAGCTTGAAATAATCCCACATGTTGTGCGTCCCTTCGTCTTGTCTGTTTCCCTGCCCCGGCCCGAGTCGGTCTTCGGGCAGGGAATTCATGACTGTAGCCCTTGTGGTCTCAGGGTATGCCCGATGCATTGATCTGCATCAAATCCCTCGGAGCGGGGTGTGTTGTTTCGCCGCAGGTGCGAGAAAATGCGCCGCGACTGCATTGAACGCCCCTGTTCCGCACCCAATATGCCTGACGCGCGAAAGGATCGCTCGCAAAAGTTGCATGGCGGATGCGAAATTTTTCCTGCCCTCTCGGGGGGATGACTTGATCCGGGTCAAGGTCTTCGACCGGTTTGAAGCCTAGCGTTCCTCAGGGAGATACGCGCGGAGGATACCATGTCGTACAAATCCATTCTGACCATCGTCACCGATCCCGCTGCGGCTGGATCGCAGCTTGAGACTGCAATCGCGGTCGCCCGGCGGCAGGACGCGCATCTAGATGTGCTCTGCCTTGGCGTCGATCGCACCCAGACGGGCTATTACTACGCCGGGGCCACAGCCTTCGTGCAGCAAGAGGTGCTTGACCGCGCCCAGAAAGACGCACGCGAGGTCGAGGCCGCCGTCAAGGCGCGTCTGGGGGCCGAGGACATCCGCTGGGGCGCGGACACGCTTGTCGTGCAAATCGGAGCCATCGCCACGGTTGTCGGGCTGCGCGCCCGCTTTGCCGATCTCGTGGTCATGGGGCAGCCCTATGGCAAGGGCCGCGGGCAAGAGCTTGAGGCTATCGTCGAGGCCGCCCTGTTCGAAGGGCAGGTTCCCGTTCTGATCGTGCCCGATGGCTACACGGGCGCAGCCGCTGCGGCGCGCGTCGTCGTCGCCTGGAACCAGTCGAACGAGGCCATGAGCGCGGTGCGCAAGGCGCTGCCCGCTTTGAAGGCCGCGAAGCTGGTCGATATCACCGTGATAGACCCGCCCGCCCATGGCCCGGAACGCTCGGACCCCGGCGGCCAGCTCAGCCAGATGCTCGCGCGTCATGGCGTTCATGCCGAGGTCTCGGTTCTGGCCAAGACCATGCCGCGCATCTCGGACGTGCTCAACCGCCACGTGCGCGACACCAATGCCGATATGATCATCATGGGCGCCTATGGCCACTCGCGCTTCCGCGAGGCGATCTTGGGCGGCGCGACGCGCAACATGCTAGAACTGGCAGAGGTGCCGGTTCTGATGGCGCACTGAAACGACCGACAGACCACTCGAAAAACAAAACGGCGCCCTGCGGGGCGCCGTTTATTTCCCGACATGCCGCGGTCAGACCAGGAAGCCGCCGTCGTTATCATCGCCCGCCTCAAGCAGCAGGCGATCCATATCGGGCACGGTCACATGGCGCTTGCCTTCCAGCTCGATCACCCCGTCGCGCTTGAGCGCGGACATCTGCCGCGAGACGGTCTCGAGCGTCAGGCCCAAATAATCCGCCATCGCCTCGCGCGTTAGCGGCAGGTCGAAGGTCATGCGGCCCTGCGGATGGCGCAGCTTGATCGAGGCATCGCGGCGCGCCACGATCGACAGAAGCGAGGCGATCTTTTCCCGCGCGGTCTTACGCCCCAGAAGCAGCATCCATTCCCGCGCCGCGTCAAGTTCGTCGAGCGTCATCTGCAACAGGCGTTGCGCGATATGGGGCGTGCGCTCCATCATCTCTTCGAAGGGCTTGCGGCGGAAGCAGCACATCAGGATATCGGTGGTGGCGGTCACGTTGTAGGCCGCGCTCTCGCGCCCCGGACGACCGACGAAATCCGACGGCAGCAAAAGACCCACCATCTGCGTGCGCCCGTCTTCAAGCGTCTGGGTCAGCGTGGCGATACCCGTCACCACCGAGGCCACGAAATCCATCTTGTCGCCCGCCCAGATGACGGTCTGCCCGGCCTCGAAGCTGCGGTAGTATTTGATTGATTCGAGCTCTTCTAGCTCATCCGACTCGCACCTTGCACAAACGGCGCGGTGGCGAATCGGACAGTCTCCGCAGGCAAGGGAGACCGGATACACGTCGTCGTGTGCCATCTGTGTCACTTGATTTGGGTCAATTTCTGTTGCGCGTCTTGTCGGTAACGATACGCGCATGGAACAGGAATCGCAACTCACCCGGCTCGGGCTATTCGACGCACGGGTGCCCCGCTATACAAGCTATCCGACCGCCCCTCACTTTTCGACCGATGTGGGGCCGTCGCACTTCGAGCAATGGATCGAGGCCATCCCGGCCGGCGCCTCCATCTCGCTTTACATGCACGTCCCCTTCTGCCGCCGGCTGTGCTGGTTTTGCGCCTGCCGGACGCAGGGGACGCAAAGCGACGATCCGGTGCGGATCTATTCGGAAACCCTGCTGACCGAGCTGAAAATGCTCAAGAGCCGCCTTGCGCCGGGCGTGACGCTGTCGCGCCTGCATTGGGGTGGCGGCACGCCGACGCTGATGCCGGCCGACATGATGCGACGCGTCGCTGCCGCCGTGTTCGAGGCGGTGCCGATGGGCGAAGGCGCCGAATTCTCGGTCGAGATCGACCCGAACGAGATCGACGATTCGCGCATGGATGCGCTGGCCGAAAGCGGGCTGAACCGCGCCTCGATCGGGGTGCAGGACTTCGACGAGCAGATCCAGCAGGTGATCGGCCGCGACCAGAGCTATGAAATCACCCGCCGCGCGGTCGAGATGATCCGCGAACGTGGCGTGCAAAGCCTCAACGCTGACATCCTCTACGGCCTGCCGCACCAGACCCCGGCGAAGATCTCGGATTCGGTGCAGAAACTGCTCTCGCTTGGCCCCGACCGCGTGGCGCTTTACGGCTATGCCCATGTGCCGTGGATGGCGCGGCGGCAGAACATGATCCCCTCGGATCACCTGCCGACACCGCAGGAACGCCTGACGCTGTTCGAGACCGCGCGGCGCCTCTTCGTGGCGGATGGCTATGACGAGATCGGCATCGACCACTTCGCCCTGCCGACCGACGGGCTGTCGAAGGCGCTCAAGGCGGGCAAGCTGCGTCGCAACTTCCAGGGCTATACCGACGATCTGGCCGAGGCGCTGGTGGGCATGGGCGCAAGCTCGATCTCGCGCTTCCCGCAGGGTTTCGCGCAGAACGCCTCGGCAACGGGCGCGCATACCGGCGCGATCCGCGAAGGGCGCTTCTCGACCGCGCGCGGGCATGTCTTCACTGAGGACGACAAGATGCGCTCGCGGCTGATCGAGGCTTTGATGTGCGACTTTAAGGTCTCGGCTCAGGAACTGGTGCGCGACTATCGCGCCGACCCGGTGAAACTGGCCGAGATGTTCGCCAGCTGCGCCGCCAAGTTCGAGGACATGGTGCGCGTGACCACCGAGGGTCTGGAAATCCCCGAGAAGGGACGCCCGCTGACCCGCATGATCGCCCAGCACTTCGACGCCTACGAGCTGTCGAAGGCCGGTCATAGCTCGGCGATCTGATTCATTCGAAAGGCTGACCTGCCCCGCCTCACGGCGGGGCTTTTTTCTTGCTCAGACGCGCTCGCCCAGGGCCGCGGTGATCAGCTCGCGCGTATAATCGGTCTGCGGGCGCGCGAAGATCTCGGCGGCGGGACCGGCCTCGACCACATCGCCGCGCTTCATCACCATGACCTTGTGCGCAAGCGCGCGCACCACGCGCAGATCGTGGCTGATGAACAGATAGCCAAGCCCGTGGCGGCGTTGCAGATCGCGCAACAGGTCAACGATCTGCACCTGCACGGTCATGTCGAGCGCAGATGTGGGCTCATCCAGCACCACCAGACGCGGGCGCAGGATCATGGCGCGGGCAATGGCGATGCGCTGGCGCTGACCGCCCGAGAATTCATGCGGGTAGCGCGTCATCGAACCGGGATCGAGCCCGACCTCAGTCATGATCTCGGCCACCATGTCGCGCCGGTTGCGACCCGGATCGACGCCATGGACGGTCAGACCCTCGCCGATGATCTGCTCTACCGTCATGCGCGGGCTGAGGCTGCCGAACGGGTCCTGAAAGACGATCTGCATGTCGCGGCGCAGTCGCCGCAGCTGCCGCGCCTCCCAGTCGGCGATGTTCTGCCCGGCATAAACGATCGGCCCTTCGCTCGCGATCAGACGCATGATGGCCAGCGCCAGCGTCGTCTTGCCCGAACCGGATTCACCCACGATCCCCAGCGTCTCGCCCGCGCGCACGCTGAGCGAGGCGTCGTTGACTGCCTTCACATGGCCGATGGTGCGGCGCAAAAGCCCGCGCTGGATCGGAAACCAGACCTTGAGATGCTCGGTCCGCACCAGTTCCTCGGCCCCCTCGGGCACGGGATCGGCCAGACCCTTTGGCTCGGCCGCCAGCAGTTTGCGGGTATAGGGGTGCTGCGGATTGGCGAAGATCTCTTCGGTCCGCCCCTGCTCGACAATCTCGCCCATCTGCATGACGCAGACCTTGTCGGCGATCCGGCGCACGACGTTCAGATCATGGCTGATGAACAGAAGGCTCATGCCCTCGGCCCGTTTCAGCTCGGCCAGCAACTCGAGGATCTGCGCCTGAATGGTTACGTCGAGCGCAGTCGTGGGTTCGTCCGCGATCAGCAGTTCGGGGCCGTTCGCCAGCGCCATGGCGATCATCACGCGCTGGCGCTGCCCGCCTGAAAGCTGGTGCGGATAATCCTGCAAGCGGCTTTCAGGGTTCTGGATGCCGACCTTTTCCAGCAGTTCAATAACCCGCGCCCGCGCCGAATCGCCGGTGATGCCCTGATGCAGCGCAAGGCTCTCGCCGATCTGCTTTTCGAGCGTATGCAGTGGGTTGAGCGAGGTCATCGGCTCCTGAAAGATGAAGCTGATGTCATTGCCGCGCACCTCGCGCAACTTGGCCTCGGGCGCGCCGATCATCTCGGCGCCCTCGTATTGAACCGAGCCCGACAGCTCGGCGTTCGAGCCAAGCAGCGCGACCGTGGACAGCGCCGTCACCGACTTGCCCGAACCGGATTCCCCCACCAATGCAACGGTTTCGCCCTTCTCGACGGTGAAGGAGACACCCTTGACCGCCGGGATGATCTTGCCGTCCTGACGGAACGAGACGCGCAGGTTATCGACCTTGAGAACGGTGCTCATTTGAAGACCTTTCTCGGGTCGAAGGCATCGCGCACGCCTTCGAAGATGAAGACCAGAAGCGAGAGCATCATCGCGAAGGTGAAGAAGGCCGAAAAAGCCAGCCAGGGCGCCTGAAGGTGTTGCTTGCCCTGCAACGCAAGCTCCCCCAGAGAGGGCGCTGAACTGGGCAGGCCATAGCCGAGGTAGTCGAGCGAGGCGAGCATCGAGATCGTGCCGGTGATGACGAAGGGCAGCATCGTCAGCGTGGCGACCATCGCGTTGGGCAGGATGTGACGGAACATGATCACCCGGTCCGACACGCCAAGCGCCCGCGCCGCGCGGACATACTCAAAATTGCGCGCCCGCAGGAACTCGGCCCGCACGACGCCGGTCAGGGCGGGCCAGCCGAACAGGATCGCCACGAAGACCAGCAGCCAGAAACTTCTCCCCAAGATCGCGAAGAGGATGATGATAACGTAAAGCGAGGGGGTCGAGCCCCAGATCTCGAGCAGGCGCTGGAAGACCAGATCGACCCGCCCGCCGAAATAGCCCTGCACCGCACCCGCCGAGATACCCACGACCGAGGCAACCGAGGTCACGATCAGCGTGAACAGGATCGAGGTGCGGAAGCCGTAGATCACGCGGGCCATCACATCGCGCGCGGTGTCGTCCGTGCCCAGCCAGTGCTTGCCATCCGGCGCCGAGGGCGCGGTGCCCACGTTGTTGATGGTGCGGTAGTGATAGGGGATCGGCGGCCAGATCATCCAGCCCTTCTCGATCGGCTCGCCCTCGACCGTGCCCTTGGTGCGGGCCTCGTCCATATAGGTGTCGGGGTCGTCCCAGCATTCCTCGCGCCCGCCGGTGACGATCAGGCATTGCACCGCCTCGTCGCGGTAGATCGCCTCGGTGCGGAAATCGCCGCCAAAGGCCGTCTCGGGGTAGAAGCGATAGGCGGGCACGAAGAACTCGCCCCGGTAGCGCACGAGGATCGGCTTGTCGTTCGCGATCACCTCGGCGAAGAGCGACAGCACGAAGAGCGCCAGAAACAGCCACAGCGACCAGAAGGCGCGGCGGTTGGCCTTGAAATTGCGCCAGCGGCGCGCGTTGAGCGGTGACAAAGCCATCAGCCAGCCCTCCGCTCGAAGTCGATCCGGGGATCGACGAAGACATACATCAGATCAGACAGGATGCCGACGACCAGCGAGATCAGGCCAAAGACGTAAAGCGTGCCGAAGATGACCGGATAGTTCCGCTCAACCGCCGCCTGGAAGCCCAGAAGCCCCAGACCGTCGAGCGAGAAGATCGTCTCGACGATGATCGAGGCGCCGAAGAACACGCCAAGGAAGGTGGCCGGAAAGCCTGCGATGACAATCAGCATGGCGTTGCGGAAGACATGGCCGTAAAGCACCTTGCGCTCAGCCAAGCCCTTGGCGCGGGCAGTCATGACATATTGCTTGTTGATCTCATCCAGAAACGAGTTCTTGGTCAGCAGGGTCATCGTGGCAAAGCTGGAGATGGTCGTGGCGATCACCGGCAGGGCGATGTGCCACAGGTAGTCCAGCGCCTTGCCCATCATGCTCAGCTGGTCGAAGTTGTCAGAGGTCAGTCCGCGCAGCGGGAATATCTTCCAGTACGAGCCGCCCGCGAACAGCACCATCAGCATGACCGCGAACAGGAAGCCGGGGATCGCGTAGCCGATGATGATCGCCCCCGACGTCCAGGTATCGAAAGGCGTGCCGTCCTTGACCGCCTTGCGGATGCCAAGCGGGATCGAGATCAGATAGGCGAGGATGGTGGACCACAGCCCCAGTGTTATCGACACCGGCATCTTGTCGAGCACCAGCTCCACCACGGTTTGCGAGTGGAAGAAGCTCTTGCCGAAGTCAAAGCGCAGGTAGTCGCCCATCATGTAGAAAAAGCGTTTCCAGGCCGGGATCGGCTCTTTCCGGCAGGCGGGGTCTTTCAGATCGGGCGTGCCGGTGAATCCCTCGTCGCAGACGATGCGTGAAAAGCCCATCTGCACCTCAAGCTGCGCGAGCAACTCGGGCGAGATACCGCGCGCGCCCTGATAGCCGCTATCCTCGACGCCGCCCTGCGTGGCCCCCGCATCGCCCCCGCCCGAGATGTTGCGCAGCGAATCCGCCTCGCCCTCAACACGGGCGATGATCTGTTCGATCGGCCCGCCGGGAACGAACTGGGTCAGCGTGAAGTTGATCAGCATGATCCCGAACAGCGTCGGAATCACCAGAAGCAACCGCCTGAGGATATAGGCGCCCATACCTGCCTGCCTTTATTATTCTTCCGCTCAGAACGCGCCGGCGGCTTTCAGTTTCTCGGCTTTTTCGGCGTTATACCACCAGAAGTCCAACTCGCCCAGAGCGTAGGGAGGCAGGGTTTCGGGGTGCTCGAACATGTCGAAATAGGCGACCGTATGGCTGCCCTTGTACCATTGCGGCACCCAGAAACGCAGGGCGCGCAGGGCGCGGTCCAGCGCATGAACGCGCGGCGTTAGCTCGTCCTTGGTATGGGCCTCCTCGACAAGGCGGATCAGCTTGTCGATGGCCGGATTGGCCAGCCCCATCGCGTTGAACACGTCATCGGTCGAGTTCGAGCCGAAATACTGCTGAAGATCGGCGCCGGGGATGTAGTCCTGCCCGAGCTGCGCGGTGATCATGTCGTAGTCATGGCTGCGGCGGCGGTTTTCATATTGCGCGTCATCGACCCGCGACATGGTGGCATCGACGCCAAGCGCGCGCAGGTTCTCGACATAGGGGTTGATGACCCGGTCGAAGGTCTGGCTGTCATTCAGGATCTCAACCCGCAGCGTCTCGCCACGCGCATTGCGGCGCACGCCGTCGTTGCCCACGGGCCAGCCCGCGTCATCAAGCAGCGCGGCTGCCTTGCGCAGGTTGCCCCGGTCCAGCTGGCGCGTGCCCGAAACCGGCGCCATCACCGCCTCTTCGGTCAGGATACCCGCAGGCAGATCGGCCGCCACCGGCTCCAAAATCGCCAGCTCCTCGGCCGAGGGCACCCCCGTCGCCGCCAGTTCCGAGTTTTCCCAGACGGAATTCACCCGGTCATAGAGGCTGTAGAACAGCGTCTCGTTCGACCATTCGAAGTTGAACATCAGCCCAAGCGCCTCGCGCACGCGGATATCCTGAAACTTCTCGCGCCGTAGATTGATCGCGAAAGCCTGTCCCGAGGCAATATCGCCCGAGGGCAGCTCGGCCTTCACCACCTGACCCGAGTTGAAGGCCGGGAAATCATAGGCCGTCGCCCAGATGATCGAGCTGGCCTCGTTGCGGAAGGTGTAGGAGCCCGCCTTGAAGCCCTCGAACGCGGCCTGATAGTCGCCGTAATACTCCACCCGGATACGGTCGAAATTGCTGCGGCCCCGGTTGATCGGCAGATCCTCGCCCCAGTAGTCGGGGTTGCGCTTCCAGACCACCGTGCGTCCATCCTTGGCGCTGTCGAACATATAGGGCCCCGAGCCCATCAGCACCTTGTCCGAGGCCTTTTCCAGATCCAGCCCGTCGCGCTCGAACTGCGCCTTGGACAGCACCGGCAGCCCGCCCGCCGCCTGGATGATATCGCGGCGCGGATAGTCGGGGGTGAAGGTGAACTTGATGCGGCGCGCGTCCAGCACCTCGGCCGAGGCGATCTGCTGCGAGACCACGGCACGGAAGGACGACAGCCCCTTGTCGCGGAAGATCTCGTAGGAGAACAGCACATCCTCGGCCGTCATCGGCGTACCGTCGGAGAACCGCACCCCCTCGCGCAGGGTAAAGATCACCCAGTCCTTCGAGGCCGGATATTCGAAGCTCTCGCAGAGCAGGCAATAGGCCTCGCCGACCGTGTCAGACGTGCCCGTCAGCATCGATTCATGCGGCGCCGAGGACAGCGCGGCGGCGCGGCCCTCAAGCGTGTAGGGATTGAAATTGTCGAACCCGCCCGCGGTCCATTCCGAGATCTCGCCGCCCTTCGGCGCATCCGGGTTCACATAGTCCAGATGCGTGAAATCGGGGCCGTATTTCAGATCGCCCAGGGTCGAGATCGCGCTGGCCACGGTGGTTTCCTCGGCCCGCGCAAGGCCGGTGAAAGCCATCCACAGCGCCGCCCCCAGAACCGCCGCCCCGACCATCAGCCCCGGCCGCCGGTCCTGAACCGCCACTGCCACCGCCTGCTTCCTCGCCATCCGGGCCTCCCTTTCCAAACGCTTGCGGCTAGCTAAAAGCGCCTCGCGTGCGGGCGCAAGTTGCAACTGCGTGAGATGAAAGGAAAAGGCCGCACCTTTCGGCGCGGCCTTCGAATTCAGCACGGTGATCGCGGATCAGCCGCCGAGCGAGCGCAGGTAGGCGATCAGGTCGGCGCGGTCCTCGGCCTTGGGCAGGCCCGCGAAGGACATCTTGTTGCCCGGGATGTAGTCTTTCGGCTTGGCCAGCCAGGCGTCGAGCGCCTCGAGCGTCCAGGTGCCACCGTGGGCAACCATCGCGTCCGAGTAGCCAAAGCCCTCGACGCCGGCGACAGCGCGATCGACAACGCCATCGAGGTGCGGGCCGGTGCCGTTGGTGCCATCTACCTTGTGGCAGGCCTTGCACTTGCCAAAGACCTTCTCGCCCTTGGCCGCATCGCCGCCGTCTAGCGCGACGACAACCTCTTCCTCGGCCGCAGCTTCTTCACCGCCGCCCGCGTCGAGCAGACCGCCCGGAGCCGCCGTCATCATCGCGAATTCGGCGTGCTCGCCTTCCGCTTCGCCATGGGCGGTGTCGCCGATGGTGAAGAGCGCGTTCGATGCCGTGTTGGCGACGAGGAAGAACAGGAATGCGCCCAGCAGAGCGCCCGCTGCCTTGAGGAAATTCATGGTATTGAACATAGCTCTTCCCTGATATGGCCGTTCAGTTGAGGGCATGTATCCGGTTTACGCCCTGCGTTTCAAGGTTTCTTTGCGTGGCAATGCGACAAACCTGCGCCAGAGCGTGCTTTTCCCGCACCGGCGCGGGCTTTGGCGCTTTCCTCGGCCTGCCCCGCGCGCTAATGCAAGGCCACACCAGCCGATGGGGGAGCGCATGAGCCACAAACTGACCGGACGGATCGCATTCCAAGGCGAGCCCGGGGCCTATTCGCATCAGGCCTGCCACGACGCGCGCCCCGAGATGGAGGCCCTGCCCTGCCGCACCTTTGAGGACGTGATTGAGGCCGTGCGCAAGGGCGATGCCGACCTTGCCATGCTGCCGGTCGAGAACTCGACCTATGGCCGCGTGGCCGACATCCACCACCTGCTGCCGGAATCGGGCCTGCACATCATCGACGAGGCTTTCGTGCGGGTGCATATCAACCTGCTGGCCGTGAAGGGCACGAAGCTTGAAGATGTGCGCGCCGCGATGAGCCATACGGTGCTTCTGGGCCAGTGCCGGGGCTTCCTGCAATCGCACGGACTGGAGCGGATCACCGGCGCCGACACTGCGGGCTCGGCCAAGATCGTCGCAGAGCAGGGCAACCCTTCGGTCGCGGCGCTGGCCTCGGAACTCGCGGGCGAGATCTACGGGCTGGACGTTCTGGCGCGCCATATCGAGGACAAGCAGGACAACACCACCCGCTTCCTGATCATGTCGCGCGAGCCGAACCTGGCGCGCCGTGGCGACGGGCCGATGATGACCACCTTCGTCTTCCGCGTGCGCAACATCCCGGCCGCGCTTTACAAGGCAATGGGCGGGTTCGCGACGAATGGCGTGAACATGACCAAGCTGGAAAGCTACATGGTCGGCGGCAGCTTCACCGCGACGCAATTCTACGCCGATATCGAAGGCCACCCCGACGATCACAACGTGCGCCTCGCGCTTGACGAGCTGCGCTATTTCACCTCGCAGATGGATCTTCTGGGCGTCTACCCCGCCGACCCGCGCCGTCAGTCCTGAGGCCCGCGCTCGATTCGGCGCGCGAAGCCGCGCACGCGGTCGGCGAGTTTCTTTTCAAGGCCCGCGCGCCCCAGGCGGGCCGATTGCACCACCAGCCGCGCGCCAAGCGTGCGCGGCTTGACCTCCAGCCCCACAATCAACCGCGTGCGCGCACGCGCCAGCGCCATCAGGCGCAGCTCCAGCAGCACCTCGTAACTGCCCGACAGGCCGCGATAGTCAAGCGCCTCGGGCCGGTTGAACCGCTGGATATCGGCCGTCACCTGGCGCGCCTTGCCGCGATAGTCGAAGTCGATCTGCCAGGACATGCCCGCCGCAGGTTCGCTCAGTGCATCGGTGCGCCGCATCGACACGCCCCGGCGCAGCGCCTCACCACGGAAGACCGTGAAATTGGCGAGGTGATCAAAAATATGATCGGGCGTGGCGTTGATATCTTCTCGGGTCGAAAGTCGCATTCTCAAATTCCTCGGGCGGGCCGGTCAGAGCCGGTCGGCCAGCCAGTGTCTTAGCAGCCATCCCGCGATGGCGCCCTTGCGCGGCGCCCGGATCTCGGGGTCCAGCCCGGCGAAAATCGCGGCCAGCCGCTCGCGCGTGATCCAGAGGGCATCCTCGATCTCGATGGGGTCGATGGTGATTGCCTCGCTAACCGCCTCGGCGCGGCAGCCCAGCATCAGCGAGGTCGGGAAGGGCCAGGGTTGCGAGGCTACAAAGCTGACCGCGCCGACCTGAACGCCGGTTTCCTCGGCCACCTCGCGGCGCACGGCGGCCTCAAGCGGCTCGCCCGGCTCCATGAAACCCGCAAGGCAGGAATACATCCCCTCGGGCCAGGGATGGCTGCGCCCAAGCAGGACCCGGTTGCCGCGCGTCACCAGCATGATCACCACCGGATCGGTGCGCGGGAAATGCTGCGCGCGACAGGTCGCGCAGCGGCGTTGCCAGCCCGCCTGTTCGGGCTGACTGGCCTCACCGCAGCACGAACAGAACCGGTGCGAGCCATGCCAGGACAGGATCGCCCGCGCGGTGGCGGCCAGTTCGGCCGCGCGCGGGTCAAGTGCCATCAGCTGCCCACGCAATTCGGCGAAGAACGTGCCCTCGGGCAGTTCAGGGTGGCGCTGTTCGCTGGCGTCGAAAAAGGCGGCCGGGTCGGGCATTGGGCCATCGGGCACCCAACCCGAGACATCCTTGGCGAAGATCGCGACGCCCTCGCACAGGCCTAGAAAAATCGGGCCTTCACCGCCTGCCGCCAAGAGCCGATGCCCCGGCGCGATCGGCGCAAGTCCGCGCCCTGCCGCCGTGGCAGGTGCATGTTCGGCGGCGAACAGCGGACGACCGCGCCAGAACGGCAGGATCAGCGTGGCCGGGTCCGCAAGCGCCTTCGCCAGAAACGCGGCATCGCCACGCAGATGCGCCGCGCGCTCCAGCCCCGAGCCGGCGAAGGCCAGGCCGTCTCGCTCAAGCGCCTCGGCCAGGGCAGCCGTAGGCGCGTGGCCCGCTGTCGTGAATGCGCTCATGTTTCCACCCATCGCTTGCGGGGGAGTGATCGCATGAACGCCCCGAATTGGCCAGTAGCGTTGCAGGGATGCCGCGCGGGTGGGTAAACCTTTTGAGACGCCTGTGCTTTTGGTTGGCATCAAGATCACTCCACCATAGGTTGCAAATTGGAAATGGAAGGTGAGGTAGGAATGACTGCAGGTTCCGCGCTTAGCCCCCCGACCAAGGGGCCACGGATCGCGCTGCGCCTGCTCGAGACGACGGACCTGCACGGCCATATCCACGGCTATGACTATTACACCGACCGGCCGAGCGACGCGGTGGGCCTTGCGCGGCTGACCAGCCAGATCGACGCCGCGCGCGCCGAGGCCGCCAATTGCCTGCTCTTCGACAATGGCGATTTCCTGCAAGGCACCGCGCTGACCGAATACTGGGGGCGCGAGCGGGGCCTGTCCGAAGGCGAAACGCATCCGATGATCGCCGCGATGAATGCCGTGGGCTATGACGCGGGCACGCCAGGCAATCACGAGTTCAACTACGGCCTCGATTTCATGATGCGCGCGCTGGCCGGGGCGGATTTCCCGATGGTCTGCGCCAATGCGATCACCGAACTGGGCGCCGAGCCGCCGCGCGACCGCACCCTGCTGCCGCCCTGGGTCATCCTGACACGCCCGATGCGCGATACTGCTGGCACCGAACACACGCTGCGCATCGGCATTATCGGCCTTTTGCCGCCGCAAATTACCGCTTGGGATCGCCAGCACCTTGAAGGCCGCCTGACGACGCGCGGCATCGTCGAGGCGGCGCGCGCCCATGTGCCCGCCCTGCGCGCTGCCGGGGCGGATCTCGTGGTCGCGCTCGCACATACCGGGATATCGCCCTGCGAGGAGGATACCGAACACGCCGCCCTTGCACTGGCTCGGGTGCCGGGGATCGACGTGCTGCTCTGCGGCCACAGCCACCTGTGCTTCCCCGGCCCAGAAACCCATGCAGCCCCCGGCATCGACCCCGCGCGCGGCACGCTTCATGGCAAGCCCGCGATGCTTGCGGGGCGGTGGGGCTCGCATCTGGGCGTGATGGACCTGCAATTGCAGCAAACCCCCGATGGCTGGCACATCGCCGATTTCACGACCGAGCTACGGCCGATCCACCCGGCGGCGGGACCCCCCCGCCCGCCCGAGGCGCCGCGCATTATCGCCACCAATACCGCCGCCCATGCCGAGACACTGGCTTTCGCGCGCCGCCCGGTTGGCCACTCTGCGGTGGCGTTGCACAGCTATTTTGCCCCGGTGGCGCCGGACCGCGCGCTGACACTGGTCGCCCAAGCGCAACGCAACCATGTCCGGCGCTGTATGGGTGGCGATCTGCCCATCCTGTCGGCCGTTTCGCCCTTCAAGTGTGGCGGGCGCAGTGGGCCCGAGCACTTCCTCGATATCCCGCCGGGACCGCTGACCACGCGCCATATCGTCGATCTCTACCTCTTTCCGAACACCGTCAGCGCGATCGAGGTTACCGGCGCCGATCTGGCCGATTGGCTCGAGCGCGCGGCGGGGCTGTTCTGCCGCCTCAGCCCGGGCCTTCAGGACCAGCCTTTGCTGAACCCCGATTTCCCCTGCTACAATTTCGATGTGATCCTGGGCCTGACCTACCAGATCGACCTGTCGCAACCCGCGCGCTATGCGCTTGACGGTCGGCTGGCCAACGCCGACGTGCGGCGCATCGGGGAGATCTGTCATGCGGGCAAGCCCGTCGCGCCCGACGACCGCTTCATCCTGGCCACGAACAACTATCGCAGCTCGGGCGCCGGAGGATTTGTTGCGGAGGGCAGCCGCGCGCTCGACCTTGGCCCGCCCATGGCCGCGCAGGACGCGCTCATGGATGCGGTGCGGAGCACCACATCCATCGCCCCCGACCCCGAGCCGATCTGGCGCTTCGCCCCGCTGCCCGGCACCCCTGCGATCTATCGCACATCGCCCCGCGCGGCGCGCTTTCTACCCCTTTCGCCCGGCCCCCGGATGGAGCCGCTCGGACTGGCAGAGGACGGATTCCTTGAGATTCGCCTGCATTTTTAGGCATTCGCAACTGGCACAGGCGCCCACACTTAACCGAACGATCAAATATTGGGCATTCAGCGCGCACCCGATTACCTATTGGGCGATCATGTGCACACCCATCCACGCGCCCCTCTCACAGCTTTCAATCCGCATCTGCCGCACCTCAGGATCGTCCCGAACCAACAACGGGAGTCACTGATGTTCCACCGCACGCTGAGCGCGCTGGCCGCCGCAGCCCTGATCGGCGCCACCGCACCCGCCATCGCCGAGACCGCCATTCCCTTCACCCTCGACTGGAAATTCGAGGGCCCCGCCGCGCCCTATTTCGTGGCGCTCGACAAGGGCTATTACGCCGAAGAGGGCCTCGCGGTAGAAATCTCGGAAGGGGCCGGCTCGCTTGACGCGATTCCGAAGGTTGCCACCGGCGCCTTCCCGATCGGCTTCACCGACATCAACAGCCTGATGAAGTTCATCGACCAGAACCCCGGCGCCCCGGTGACGGCGGTGATGATGGTCTATGACAAGCCGCCCTTCGCCGTGGTTGGCCGCAAGTCGCTTGGCGTCGAAGCGCCGAAGGATCTGGAGGGCAAGGTGCTTGGCGCGCCGCCGCCGGACGGGGCCTGGGCGCAATTCCCGATCTTCGCTGCCGAGCAGGGCCTCGACACCGCCAAGATCACCGTCGAGCCTGTCGGCTTCCCGGTGCGCGAACCGATGCTGGCCGAGGGCAAGGTTGCCGCGATCACCGGCTTCTCGTTCACCTCGACGCTGAACGCCGAACGCCTCGGCGTGCCGGCCGATGATATCTCGGTCCTGCTGATGGCCGACTATGGCGTGGCGCTCTACGGCAACGCGATCATCGTCAACACCGACTTCGCCAAGGCCAACCCCGAGGCCGTGACCGGCTTTATCCGCGCCACCGCCAAGGGCTGGAAAGACGCCATCGCCGAGCCCGCCGCCGCGGTCGAAGCGCTGATCAAACGCAACCCCGCCGCCAACCCCGAGACGGAGACCCGTCGCCTGCAACTGGCCATCGACGGCAACGTGCTGACCGATTTCGTCAAGGAGCATGGCATCGGCTCGGTCGACGCAGAGCGCTTCGCCAAGGCGATCGAGCAGACCAAGTCGGTCTATGAATTCAAGGCCGAGCCCGATGCGGCGCTTTATTACGACCCGGCCTACCTGCCCACCGATGGCAGCCTGATGCTCCAATAAATCGGATCGGGGGGCGCACGGCGCCCCCCTCTTTCTAGGCAGGGGCCTCATGACGAAATTCATCGACATCAGTGGCGTGCATCACGCCTACAAGACCAAGCACGGGCCATTGCCCGTTCTCGACGGGCTCGACGTGGGCGTGCCCAAGGGCGAGTTCTGCGCCGTCGTCGGCCCCTCGGGCTGCGGGAAATCCACGCTGACGCGCCTGATCTCGGGGCTGATGCGGCCTGACAGCGGCGTGGTGATAGTGGACGGGCAAGAGGTGACCAGCCCGCGCAAAACGGTGGGCATGGCCTTCCAGAACCCTGTGATGCTGGAATGGCGCACGATATTGCAAAACGTGATGCTGCCGCTGGAGATCGTGGCCCCCGGCATGAAGCGCGACGCGGCCGAGGCCCGCGCGATGCATCTGCTGGAGATGGTCGGGCTGAAGGGGTTCGAGAACAAGAAGCCCTCGGAACTGTCGGGGGGGATGCGTCAGCGCGCCTCGCTGTGCCGCGCCATCGTCCACAAGCCCGATGTGCTGATCATGGACGAGCCGTTCGGCGCGCTCGACAACTTCACCCGCGAGGATCTTTGGCAAACCATGCGCGATCTGCGCGCGGCCGAGCCCTTCACCTGCGTGCTGATCACCCATGACCTGCGCGAAAGCGTCTTTCTGGGCGATCAGGTCATCGTGCTCTCGGGTCGTCCGGCGCGGACGCAATTCGTGCTAGACGTCGACCTGCCCGCCGACCGCACGATCGACATTCTTTACGAACCCAGGGCCGTGGACATGCTGCATATCCTGCGCGACCAGATCCGCATCGCCCAGGGCCGCGACGGCGAGGTGCATTGATGGAGAACGCTCAAAAGATCGTCGTGCCCCTTCTGGCTATCCTCGCCTTCCTGGGGCTTTGGGAATTTATCGTCTGGGTCAATGGCTGGCCCAATTATGTGATGGCTTCGCCCTCGGACTTGCCCGCTGCCTATGCGCGGTTCTGGAACCTGTTTCTGGTGATGGGCTGGCAGACGCTGTGGCGCACCGTGCTGGGACTGCTGATCGCGGTTCTGTTCGGCACGATGCTGGGCATGGTCATGGGCTTTTCCAAGCTTGCCCGCGATGCGCTTTATCCGTTGCTGGTGGGCTTCAACGCGATCCCCAAGGCGACACTGGTGCCGGTCATCGCGCTTCTGTTCATCGGGCAGCACGATTTCAACACGGTGCTGATGGCCTTCCTGATCAGCTTTTTCCCGATTGCTGTTTCGGTCGGTATCGGCCTGAGCACGCTGGAACCGGAGTATCGTGACATCCTGCGCGCGCTTGGCGCCTCGCGCTTCACGATTTTCCGCAAGATCGCCCTGCCCAAGACCCTGCCCGAATTCTTCGGCGCGCTGAAGGTGGCGGTGACGCTGGCCTTCATCGGCACCAACCTAGTCGAGATCGTCAGCCCGCATGGGCGTGGTCTTGGTGCCCTGTTCAAATCGGGCGAGACGAATGGCGACTACCCGCTGATGTTCGCGGTTTTGATCGCGCTCGCCTTCCTGGGCATCGTTCTCTACTACGCGGTTGTCGCGCTGGAGAAGATCTTTGCCGGATGGGCCGAACGCCCCGCAAGCTGAGAGCGGCCGGGGGTTTCACACCCCCGGACCCCCGTGGGATATTTTCACCACATTGAAGGGGCGGATCAACCCCAGGTCGGGTGGAAGCGGTTTGCGGGCGAGAGGGTGAAGATCTCGTAGCCGTCTGCCGTGACGCCGACCGAGTGTTCGAATTGCGCGCTGAGCGACTTGTCGCGGGTCACCGCGGTCCAGTCGTCAGCAAGCACCTTCGTCTCGGGGCGGCCGAGGTTCACCATCGGTTCGATGGTGAAGAACATGCCTTCCTCAAGCATCGGGCCCGAGCCCTTGCGGCCGTAATGCAGCACGTTCGGCGGTGCGTGGAAGACGCGGCCAAGGCCGTGGCCGCAGAAATCGCGCACAACGCTCATGCGGTGGCCCTCGACATATTGCTGGATGGCAAAGCCGATGTCTCCGAAGGTATTGCCGGGGCGGACCTGCTCGATCCCGATCATCAGCGCGTCATGGGTGACCTGGATCAGGCGCTCGGCCTTGCGGCTGAGGTTGCCCGCCACATACATGCGCGAGGTATCGCCGTACCAGCCATCGAGGATCACGGTCACGTCGATATTCAGGATGTCGCCGTCCTTGAGCACCTTGTCGCCGGGAATGCCGTGGCAGACCACATGGTTGACCGAGATGCAGGAGGCATGTTTGTAGCCGCGATAGCCGATGGTGGCCGAGGTGGCGCCGAGTTCGGTAACGCGGTTGCGGATGAAGTCGTCGAGCGTGCCGGTGGTGACGCCCGGTTCGACCAGGGCGGCGACCTCGTCAAGGATACGCGCGGCGCAAAGGCCGGCGGCCTGCATCCCGTCGAAATCGGCTGCTTCATAGATGCGGATGCCGTCCTTGGTCACCCGGCCGCGGGCTTCTTCCACTGTTATTCTCCTGCTTGGCTTGGGCCCTAGATAGTCATTTCTGCGCGCCTTGGCCAGAGCCGGGCTTTCGCGCCGCAAAGGCGGGGCTTATACATTGGGCCAAAGGAGGCCCGCGATGCCAAATCCCACCGCTGCGATCCTGATTATCGGCGACGAGATCCTGACCGGCCGCACCCGCGAGGGTAACGCCCATTTCCTGGCCGGAGAGCTTGTGAAGGTGGGCATCGACCTGCGCCAGATCCGGGTGATCGGAGATGAGCACGCAAGCATCGTGGCGGCGGTGCGCGCGCTGTCCTCAAGCCACGATCAGTTGTTCACCTCGGGCGGGATCGGGCCGACACATGACGACATCACCGCCGACGCGGTGGCCGAGGCCTTCCGTCGTCCGATCGGTGTGCGCGAGGATGCCCGCGCCATCCTTGCCGCGCATTACGCCGCGCGCGGGGTCGAGTTCACCGAGGCCCGGCTGCGCATGGCCCGCATTCCCGAGGGCGCGCGGCTGATCGACAACCCGGTTTCCGGCGCACCCGGTTTCAGCGTGGAAAACTGCCATGTGATGGCGGGTGTGCCGAATATTTTCCAGGCGATGGTGGCGGGGCTGCTTCCTCGGCTAACCGGGGGCGCACCGCTGCTGACCCGCAGCTGGCAGATGATGGTCCCCGAGGCATCGATCGCAGATCAGCTTGGCGCACTGGCGGCCGCGCATCCCGGGCTCAGCTTCGGCTCTTACCCCTTCGTGACCGAGGGGCGTTATGGCACGAACCTCGTTGTGCGCGCGACCGATCCCGTGGCGCTTGAGGCCGGGTTTGCCGCGCTGAAGGCCGCTTTCCCGGAGGGACAATGACCGATCAAGTCTTCGCCGTGATCGACGCCACATGGCCCCCGGTCGCCTGCACGGAAGCTGGCGGCTTCGTGATCCGTGAGGGGAAAGGCGGCGGTTCGCGCGTCAGCGCAGCGTCACGTTTCGCGCCATGGGATGCCTGCGATCTGGATGCCGCCATCGCAGCGCAGCGCGCCCTTGGCCAGAGCCCGAAGTTCCAGATCCGGCCCGATGATGCGGAGCTTGATAATGCACTTGCGGCGCGCGGCTTCGTCGTGACCGACCCGACGGTGGTTTATGACGCCCCGATCGGCACGCTTCAGGGCGAGGTGCCGCCCGTTACCGCCTTCGCACATTGGCCGCCCTTGCAAATCGCGCGCGATCTGTGGACCGACCTCGGCATCGGCCCCGCCCGTCAGGCGATCATGGAGCGCGCGACCGACCCCAAATGCTGCATCCTCGGGCGCAAGACCGACCGCGCCGCCGGGGCGATGTTCGTGGCAATCCACGACGGTATCGCGATGATCCATGCCCTTGCGATCCTGCCCGAGATGCGCCGCATGGGCCTTGCCCGCGCCATGATCCATGAGGCCGCACGATGGGCCGCCGAGAACGGCGCACAGCGGATGATGCTGGTGGTGACCGATGCCAATGACGGGGCGAATGCGCTTTACCGCGTGCTCGGGATGGAGCGGCGCAGCGGCTACCACTACCGCAGCGAGGCCACGCCATGAAGCCTGCGATCTGGCTTGCCGCGCTGGCCCTTCCCTGCGCCGCTGCCGCCTTCGAGCCGACCTTGCCTCAGGGCGCCGCGCAAAGTGCCGAGGCTATCAATCCGGCCACCAGCTACGGGCTGCTGACCGGCCCCTGGAAAGATGGCGACGCACCGCGCATTGCCATCGAGGGGCCGCGCACCGACAGCGCCTGGCGGCTGCGCGCCAACCAGATGACCACGCTACAGATCCTCGCACCGCTGCGCGAACAGATCGCCGCGGCGGGCTATGAGATTCTGTTCGAATGCGAAACCGACGCTTGCGGCGGCTTCGATTTCCGCTACGAGTTGGGCCTGTTGCCCGAACCCGAAATGCATGTGGACCTGAGCGACTTTCGCTATCTCGCGGCGCGCGACGGGTCCGATTATCTCGCGCTGACGGTCAGCCGGTCGAGCGAGTCGGGCTTCATCCACCTGACCACGCTAGCGGCCCAGCCAATCACGGTGGCGACACCCACGAACCCGCTGGCACAAGACCGCCCCGCCCCCGCCCTGCCGCCGACGCCACTGGGAACCGCACTGGAAACCGAAGGCTCGGTCGTGCTGGAGGATCTGGTGTTCGAAAGCGGCAAGAGCACGCTTGAGGGCGAGGATTTTTCGACCCTCGCGGCGCTGGCCGATTATCTCTCGACCCGCCCCGAGGCGCGGGTGACGCTGGTCGGCCATACCGACACGATCGGCGGCCTAGCCCCCAATATCGCGATTTCGCGGCAACGCGCCGAATCCGTCCGTGCGCGCCTGATCGAGCGTTACGGAGTCGCGCCGGAACAGCTTGGGGCCGAGGGGGCGGGTTGGCTCGCGCCGCGTGCCAGCAATCAGACTCCTGAGGGACAGGCGAAAAACAGAAGGGTCGAGGCAATACTCACCTCGACCCCCAGTTGATGGCGCCCGACAGGGACAGCGCCGAAGAAAGCGGACTCACCAGATATCCGGACCCTTGTCCGAGAAGGTGGCGGCGAGGAAATCGATGAAGGCGCGGACCTTGGGCTGGGTGAAGCGGCCCGGCGGGTAGATGGCGTAGATGCCCTGCGTCTCGGTCGGCAGATCGGGGAGCGCATCCTCGACCAGCCCCTGCCGCATTGCATCCGCGTAAAGGAACGAGGGCAGATAGGCGATTCCCAGCCCCGCGATACAGGCGTGCAGCAGCGATTGCCCGTCATTCACCGTCAGCCAGCCGTTCGACCGCACCTGCCGCCGCTCACCCGAGGGGGCGGTGATCTTCCAGACATTGCCGTTCGACTGGCTCGAGTAATGCAGCAGCTTGTGATCGGTCAGATCGTCGATCCGCATCGGCCGCCCGTGGCGCTGGAAATAGCTCGGCGAGGCGATCATGCGCTGCGAGGTCTCGGTCAGCTTGCGCGCGCGCAGGCTCGAATCCTCCAGCTCACCCACCCGGATCGCCATGTCGAAGCCTTCCGAGATCAGCTCGACGTAGCGGTTGTTCAGCACCATGTTGACGGTAATATCGGGATATTCCTGCAAGAAATCGCCCAGAACCGGCGAAAGCAGATTGACCCCGAAATCGGTCGCCACTGAGATGCGCAGAAGCCCCGAGGGCGCAACCTGCATCGAGGTCACCAGCGCATCGGCCTCTCCGGCGTCGTTGAGCACCCGGCGCGCGCGGTCGTAATAGGCCAGACCGATCTCGGTCGGGCTGACGCGGCGGGTGGTGCGGTTGAGCAGCCGCGCACCAAGACGCGCCTCAAGCGACGAGACATGCTTGGACACCGCGGATTTGGAGATCCCCATCTTCTTGGCGGCATCTGTAAAGCCACCCTGATCCACCACGGTGGCAAAGGCTTCCATTTCGGTCAGGCGATCCATCTTTCACCCATCGGCAAACTCGTCGGTTCCCTCACCTATGGCGGGTAATTCGGGCCGAAATGGGGCCATGAGGAGACAATACCGGGGAAGCAGGGCGCGTTGAGTCCGCGACGGAAACGATGGCGCCGCGCCCGTGACGCGGCGTTCGTCGTGACAGTCCCGGACCTTCGCGTCACATTGCCCGCAGCCAAGGGAGGAGACCTATGAGCCAATATCCGCATATGCTGGCCCCGCTTGATCTGGGGCATGTGGTCTTGAAGAACCGCGTGCTGATGGGCTCGATGCACACCAATCTCGAAGAGACCGGCGACTGGAACCGGGTGGCCGAGTTCTACGCGACCCGCGCACGCGGCGGCGTGGCGCTGATGGTCACCGGCGGCATGGCTCCTAACCTCGAAGGCGGTGTTTTTCCGGGCGCAGCGGGTCTGTTCACTCCACAAGACATTGTCAATCACCGCATGATCACCGACCGGGTGCATGAGGCAGGCGGGCTGATCGCCATGCAGATCTTGCACGCGGGCCGCTATGCCTACGGCCCCGAATGTGTCTCAGCCTCGGCGGTCAAATCGCCGATCTCCCCCTTCCCGCCGAAGGAACTCGACGAAGACGGTATCGAGAAGCAGATCGCCGACATCGTCACCGCCGCCGTCCGCGCCCGCGAGGCAGGCTATGACGGGGTCGAGGTGATGGGCTCCGAGGGCTATTTCCTCAACCAGTTCCTTGTCCGCCATGTGAACCGCCGCACTGACCGTTGGGGCGGCGCCTATGCGAACCGCATGCGCCTGCCGGTCGAGGTCGTGCGCCGCGTGCGCGAGGCCACCGGCCCCGATTTCATCTTGATCTACCGCATCTCGCTGATCGACCTCGTGCCCGATGGTTCGACCTGGGACGAGGTTGTGCAACTCGCCAAGGCGATTGAGGCCGCGGGTGCGTCGATGCTCAACACCGGCATCGGCTGGCATGAGGCGCGCATCCCCACCATCGCGACCTCAGTTCCACGAGCCGCCTTCGCCTGGCTGACGGCACGCCTGCGCCCCGAGGTCTCGATCCCGGTGATCACCTCGAACCGCATCAACACCCCCGAGGTGGCCGAGGGGATCCTGACACAGGGCCAGGCCGATATGGTTTCGCTCGCGCGACCCTTCCTCGCCGATCCGGATTTCGTCGCGAAAGCGGCCGAGGGACGCGCTGCGGAAATCGCGCCCTGCATCGCCTGCAACCAGGCCTGCCTAGACCACACCTTCTCGGGCAAGATCTCGACCTGCCTCGTGAACCCCCGCGCCGCCTATGAAACCGAGCTGTCGCTGACCCCGACCGAGCAACCCAAGGCGATCGCTGTGGTGGGCGCAGGCCCCGCAGGCCTCTCCGCCGCCATTACGGCTGCCGGGCGCGGCCATGCCGTGACCCTCTTCGACCGGGCATCGGAAATCGGCGGGCAACTCACCATGGCACGCACCATCCCCGGCAAGGAAGAATTCCACGGCCTCACAGACTGGTTCGCCACGATGGCCGCCCGCAGCGGCGTCACACTGCGGCTTGAAACCGAGGCCACGCCCGATCTGCTCGCCCCCTTCGACGAGGTGATCATCGCGACCGGCGTCGTCCCGCGCGACCCCGACATCCCCGGCTCGGAACTCGCGGCCAGCTACATCGACATCCTCACCGGCCGCGTCACTGCAGGCCCGCGCGTCGCCATCGTCGGCGCGGGCGGCATCGGCTTCGACGTCGCCGAGTTCCTTACTACCTCCGACAGCCCGACGCTGCACCCCGAGGAATGGATGCGCGAATGGGGCGTGGGCGATCCCGCCACCACACCGGGCGGCCTTGCCAAACCGCAACCCGAACCGCCCACCCGTACGGTCACGCTTCTGCAACGCAAGCCGGAAAAACCCGGCCGCAAACTGGGCAAGACCACAGGCTGGATTCACCGCGCGACACTTCAGGCCAAGGGCGTCAAGATGATCGGCGGCGTGAATTACGAACGCATCACCCCCGAGGGCTTGCACATCTCCTTCGGCCCGGCGCGCGAAAACCCGTCGCTGATCGAGGCCGACACCGTCGTCCTCTGCGCAGGCCAACTGTCCGAGCGCAGCCTCGCCGACCAGCTCATCGCAACCGGCATCACCCCCCATATCATCGGCGGCGCCGATGTCGCGGGCGAGCTTGACGCGAAACGCGCCATCAACCAGGGCACCCGCCTCGGCGCGATCCTCTGACCGGCGGGGCCACCCCGCCCCCTCCCCTTCTTCTTGGCCAAAATACCTCGGGGTGAGCGGCCCTCGGGCCGCGAGGGGCAGCGCCCCTCAGCCCTCGGCTTCCGCGCAATGCCGCCGGAAGGCGCGCTTGAGCATATCCAGCTCTGCGCGCAACAGATCGATCTCGGCGCGCAGATCCTGCTCCAGCGGCACCCCGGTCACGATCGAGAACCGCTCGACGATCTCATCGCTTTCCAGATCCCGCACAAGGAAGGTCTGCACCCCGTCCGAGAGCACCTCGGCCGGGATCGGCAGGCTCAGCCGCCACTTGCCCTCGGCCAGGCGCTCAGCCCCAAGCCCCTCCAGCGCCTGCCCCAGATGCAGCACCTCGACGCGCGGCAATTCCGGCGAGAGGATCACACCTTCCCAGATGCCGCCACGGATGCGCGATAGTTCCAGCATGGCTCTCGCTCCTCAGATCTCGGCGCGCGGATGGCGCAGCAGATGCAGATCGCGCAACACGATCTCGTTCATGCCCGGCGCATCGAAACACAGGTCGAGCCAGACCTTCTCGACCCGCTTCTCGTTGAACGTCACCGAGCCCAGGTCAAACTCGACACTCTGCGGCCCCGACTTGCCCGACAACCGAAGAACAACCTGTTCAACATTGGGGCCATGCTTGATGTTCAACCGCCCGAAAACCGGTACCGCGCGCTCACGCTGCATATCCACCGACAGCCGCATCAGATGCGACCGGCGCAGCCCGCGCAGCGCCGCCTCGGGCAGGTCCAGCGCCACCGACAGGAACGAACCGCCAAATCCCAGCACATCGAGCTTGAGCCCGAAGGGCGCCACATCCCCGCGCCGGGTATTGCGGATCTGGCGCAGGGTCAGCTCGCGGCCGGGGCAGTCGTGAAACACCGCAATCTCGGGGCTCAGTCGGTCGCGACTTGCCACCCCGGCGATCCCTGTAGGCTTCACCGGACCCGACCATAGCGCGGGCCGCCAGGCCCAATCGCAGCCTAGGGGGCGCTCGATCGCATCGTCCGCAGCCCCTGCCGCAAGCCGGGCGTCCGAGACATGCAACACCCGCTCCACCTCGCGCCGCAGGGCCTGCGCCTGCGTGCGCAGCACCCGCAGATCGCTTAAGGCGGCCCGCTCGGCCAGACGCGCGGCGCGCCCCCAACGGTTCAACGTCCGGGCTTGCACAATACGGTCAAGCAATGAGGTCGGGATCTTGTTCATGACGCGGTCATAGCAGAAAATCGTTACAGATACGGATACTAGGACGAGCCGGCTCGGCAAAAATCCGCGACCCATGCGCGGGCGCCAACTTCGCGCACAGTCCTACCCGCCGTGACGCGAAGGTCAATTGGCACTTTTGGTGCGTGCGACGAAGTCGCGCAGCAGGGCAAGCTGTTCGTCGTCGCTCAGCCCGCTCTGTGCCAGCGGCATGACCGACAGTGCCGTGATCCGCCCGCCAAGGCCCGTGACCGCGCGCCAATAGGTTTCCGCAACCGGCGTGCCACGGCTGGCAGAGCGGTCGCGCAACTTCATCATCAGCGCCTTGTCGCGTATCCTCGCGCTGAGGATCTCGACATCCACCGCCTTGCCCGAGCGCGCCAGCGCCGCCCGCCCCGCCTCGGAGCGGAAAAACGCCTCGATCTGCGCGAAATTCTCGGCCACCGGCTGCGGGCTTTGCGGCCCGACGCTCGCGCTCAGCAGCGCCCGCGCGGGCGGCTTGGGCGCCTGCGGATTGCCCGAGATCGCCGCGCAATTGCCAAAAAGCACAAAGCTGCCCGTAGCCCCCTCGCGGGTCGAGCGCGGATCGACGCAAAACCCGTAGGGCGCGCTCAGCGTCACCGCCCCGCCCGCCACCGCAACCTTGCTGACCGCGCGCACGCCGCCCGTGGGCTCGACGCAGGCCGCAAGTAGCAGCGCCCCCGCCCAGAGGGCGCGGCGCACAAGGGGTCCAACAGGGAATCGGCGCTTGAACATGGGGCGGAGGCTTATCCGCAAGCCCATCCTCGGGCAAGGCTAGCGCCCCGTCCCGAACGGCGCGATGGCAAGGCTTTGCCGGGCGATGGCGGCATCCTGCGCATCATGGCTGGCCAGCAGCGCCGGAATCCCGGCCGCGCGCAGGTGCTTAGCGACGAAATCGCGAATCCCGGCGCGCAGGTAGGGATCAAGCGCAGCGAAGGGTTCGTCGAGCAACAATGCCGCGGGCCGCGCCAGCAGTGCCCGCATCAGCGCCACCCGCGCCCGCTGCCCACCCGAGAGTGTCGCCGGATCGCGCGGGCCGAAGTCCAGCAGGCCCGCTCTCTCCAACGCCTCGGCCACCGCCGCACGCCGCGCCGCGCGGCCCCTGACCTGAGGCGAAAGGCCAAAGGCGAGGTTGTCGGCGACCGACAGATGCTGGAAAAGGAGCGGTTGCTGGAAGATCACCCCAACCCCGCGCCGCTCGGGCGGCAGGGTCAGCAGATCGCACCCATTCAGGCGAACCTGCCCGCTCAGCACGAACCCGCGCGGCAGATGCCCCGCAACACCGGCGATCAGGCTTGATTTGCCAACGCCCGAGGGACCGGTCAGGCAGGCGATCTCGCCCGGCGCGATGCGCAGGCTGAGCGGCGCAAAGAGCGGCGCGGCAGCGCCGGGCGCGGTCAGGCAGAGGTCGTGCAACTCCAGCGTCATGGCGCACGCCCCCCTGAACCGCCCCGGCCATAGGCAGGCCAGGCCAGCGCCAGCGCGAAGGCCAGAAGCGGCAGCACCGCCTGCGCCAGCCCATAGACAGCAGCCACCCGCCGATCAGCCCCCGAGGCCAGTGCCACCGCCTCGGTCGTCAGCGTCGCCACCCGCCCCGCACCGGGCAGCAGAACCGCCAGATATTGGGCGACCGAGACGGCAAACCCCACCGCCGCCGCAGCCGCGATGGGCCGCGCCAGCAGCGGCAGCCGCACCCGCCACAGCTGTCGCCACGGCCCCGCCCCAAGGCTTGCCGCCGCGCGCAACTGATCGGGGTCGAGCGCCCGCCACGGCCCGCCAAGCGACAGCAGCACATAGGGAAAGACGAAAAGCACCTCGGCCCAGATCACCGCCAGCGGTCCGGCGGGCAGGCCGAGCCACAGGAACCCCGTCGTCAGCCCCTGCAAGAACCCGATCTGCGGTAGCAACAAGGGCGCCACGATAATCGCCCCAAGGCGCAAGGGACGGCCCGCGCGATGCTCGCCCTCCAGCACCGCGACCGCCAGCGTAAGCGCCAGAGACACGCTCGCCAGCCCGAGCCAGAAGCTGCGCAGCGCCACGGCAATCCAGTCGCCCCGCGCCCAGAGGGCAAGGCTCAGCCCCTCGGGCCAGCGGTCTGGAAAACGCCAGCTCCCGGAAATGCTCCAGAGCGCCAGCACCGCAATCGCGGTAGCAAACAGCCCGCCTTGAGCGGCCATCACAACTGACCCCGGCCAGCGACGCGCGATGCCGCGCCGCCCACGGCGCAGGGCCATAAGGCCGAAGGCCGTGCAGGCACGCTCGGCCAGCCACCAGATGCCCGCCAGCGCGGCGGTCATTGCGACCAATCCAATGGCCAGCACCGAGGCCTCGGCCTGCCGCATCTCGGGCGCGGTATAAAGGCGCAGAATCTGCACGGCGAGCGTCGGCGGGTGCGAGGGGCCAAGGATCAGTGCCATGTCCACTACCGACAGCCCATAGGCCAGCACGATGAACACCGGCAGCCTCAGGCCGGGATAAAGCTGCGGCCAGATGACCCGCGTCCAGACCCGCCCCGGCGCGTAGCCAAGGCTGCGCCCAACCGCCATCTGCCCCGTGACATCGACCTGTGAGGCCGAGGCCAGCGTCATCAGCAAGAGGAACGGCAACTCCTTCAGCACCAGCCCCAGAACGAGTGCCGCCCCATAGGGATCGCCGGGCAGCGGCCATGCAGGCGGCACGGCCCAGCCCAAAACCTGCGCCAACGCGCGCCCGAACCAGCCCGAAGGGGCGATCAGGAACGCAAGCCCGATCGCCAGCGCCGCATGGGGCACCGCCAGCATCGGCGCCAGCCAGCGCGCGGCCCATGGCCGGCCCATGATCCACAGCCCGAACGGCACCGACAACGCCAGCGAAAGCACCGTCGCGCCGATCCCGGTGACCAGCGTAAGCCGCAGACCGCCCCAAAGCCCCGGCTGCGCCAGAACCGCTGCCCAATCCGCACCCCATGCCGCGGCCAGCGTCAGCCCGACGCCCACCAAAACCGGCGCGCCAATCAGCATCGCGACAAGGGCGCGCAGCCAGATCACGGGGTGTAGCGCTTCGCCCAATCCGCGGTCAGGCGGGTCATCCAGCTTGGATGCGGCTCGGGCAGGGTCGGGCCAAGCTGCTCCAGCGTCGGCAGAGCGGGGGCGGAGGGCAGCGCCGCGAAAGCCGCGCGGGCCGCGTCGTCCAGCTTGGACGGGTCAAGAACCGAATAGCTGCCCAGAACGTTCACATCCTGCATATGCGCCTGCGTCGCCGGGTCGAGCAGGAAATTCGCCACCACCTCGGCCCCGGCGCGATTGGCCGCGTTGAACGGGATCGCCACGAAAGAGACATTGCCGATCGTGCCGCCCTCGGGGGTGAAGACGCGCACGCTGTCGGGCAGCACCCCTTGGGCGATCAGCGCAGCGGGCGCGGCCGGATCGAAGAACATGGCGATATCAACCTCGCCATCCGCCAGAAGCTGCGCCTGCACGCTTTCATTCTCGGGGAAGGCCTGCCCGGCGCGCCACAGGTTCGGGCGCAGCGCGTCATACCAGGCCCAGAGCCGCGCGGTTTGCGCGGCATAAGCAGCATCGGTGACCGGAGCGGCCAATGCCGCGGGATCGGGCGCAAGTTCGGCCAGCGCCTGTTTCAGGAAGGTGGCCCCCATGAAATTCGCCGGGTTCGGATGCGTCAACAGCCCCGGATGCGCCGCCGCCCAGGCGGGAAAATCGGCCATGCGCGCAGGAGGCTCGACCCGCGCGGCATCATGGGCGAAGACGAACTTGGCCAGCCGCCAGGGCGCCTCCATGCCATCAACCGGCACGGTGAAATCGGTGGCTGCGGGCGCGCCTTCGGAAAGATCAAGATACCGCGCATTGGGCAGATCGGCCACGAAGGGGCCGTGCAGCAGCCCCGCTTCTTTCATCGCCAGAAAGTTCGGCCCGTTGATCCAGATGAGGTCCACCGCCCCGCCCGTCTCCTGACCGGCGGCTTTCTCGGCCTGCACGCGGGCAACCGCCTCGGCGGTGTCAGACAGCTTCACCTGCGTGACCTTGACGCCGAACTCGGCTTCGGTCTGTGCGCCGACCCAGGCGATGAAGTCATTGGTGCGCTGATCGCCGCCCCAGGCGTTGAAATAGACCGTCTGACCCCGTGCCTCGGCCAGGGTCGCGGACCAGTCCGCAAGCGCGGGGCTGGCCGCCAACATCAGTGCAAGCGCAAGAAATCGCATGGATCATCCTTTGTCGAAGGCCCGCCAGCCCATGGCCCAGCGGGTCAGAGTGGTCACGCCGCAGGCCGCGGCGAAGAGATAGGCCAGCGTGGGAAACGCCGCCGGCCAGAGGCAGATCAGCGCGAAGAAGGCGATGGTTTCCGCCCCCTCCGTCAGACCGCCGAGATAGTAGATGCCCTTGGCCGGGAAGGCCTCGGCCCGCATCCCTCGCTTGGCGGCGATGGTCGAGAAGGCCAGAAAGCTCGACCCCGTGCCGACGAAAGCGGCGATCAGGACGGCGGCTGGCAGCGCGTTTGCCGTGGGGTCAGCAAGCGCAAAGCCCAGCGGCACCAACGCGTAAAAGACGAAATCGAGCGCGATGTCGAGGAACGCCCCCCGGTCCGTCGCGCCCCTCAGCCGCGCAATGGCGCCATCGAGCCCGTCCGCGAGCCGGTTAAGCAAGATCAGCGCCAGCGCCACGCCAAAAGCCTGCATCGCCAGCGCCAGAACTGCCGCCAGCCCAAGGCCAAAGCCCGCCAGTGTCACCTGATCGGCGCGCACACCCGCTGCGGCCAGCACACGTGCGGGGGGCTCCATCATCCGGCGTTGCGCCGGGACGAGTAGCGCGTCGATCATCCGCGCCTCCATGCGTTGAACCGCGCGGCAAGCGCCAGCAGGCGCGGGTTGACGCGCGCCTGCCGCCAGCGTCCGGCGGCGTTCTTCGCGGCCTCGGACCACGAGGGGTAGATATGTGGGGTCGAGAGGATCTTGCCAAAGCCCAACCCGTGGCGCATCGCCAAGGTGAATTCCGCAAGGATCTCGGCAGCATGGGGGCCAACGACGGTCGCGCCCAGAATTCGGTCGCTCCCCTTCGCCGTCAGCACCTGCACGAATCCGGTAGCGGTGCCCTCGGTCACGGCCCGGTCGAGATCGGCCAGCGGATAGCGGGTAAGGTCATGGGCCAGCCCCTGCGCCTGTGCCTCAGCGACGCTCAGACCGACTCGGGCGATCTCGGGCGTGCTGAAGACCGCATGAGGGATCGGCGCCTCGGCCCGGAATCGCCAGAACGGCGCGGCCAGCGCATTCGCCGCCGCGATCCAGCCCTGATGGCCCGCTGCATTCGTCAGTTGCAACGGCCCCGCCGCATCGCCCGCTGCATAAACTCCGGGGCAGAGCGTTTGCAGATAGTCATCGGTCTCGATCACTTGGCCAGTGGCGATGCCCAGATCCTCAAGCCCCAGCCCCTCGGTCCGCGCACGACGCCCCGTTGCGAGCAAGAGCGTGCCGAAGGGCACCTCGGTGCCGTCCTCCAGAACCGCCACGTTCAGTGCAAAGCGCGTCACGCGCCCCTCGATCAGCCGCACACCGTCCGCCTCGAGGCCCGCGCGTACAAGGGCCGCGGCCTCAGGTTCCTCGCGCGCAAGAATCGTGCCCGACTCGACCAGTGTGACCCCAGCACCAAGCCGCGCCAGCGCCTGCGCCAACTCGCACCCCATCGCCCCTCCGCCGAGGATCAAGAGATCGCGGGGCGGCGCATCTAGCTGCGCCAGATGCTCCCACAGCGTTTCCGAGGTCAGCGGTGCGACAGTTTCGATACCGGGAATTGGCGGGATGATCGGTGCGGCGCCGGTGGCCAGAACGATGGCACGGGCACTCAGCCGCTGGCCGCCCACCTCGACCGTCCAGGGATCGACAAGGCGCGCGCGGCCCCGCAGCACCTCGACGCCCAAGCTGCGATAGCGCTCCTCGGAATCGTTGGGTTCGATGGCGGTGATGGCGCGGCGCACATGGGCCATGACGGCCGGAAAATAGACCTGCGCCTGACCGGCGACACCCAGCCCCGCGTTGCCGCGCGCCGCCACCGCCGCGCGGGCGGCCGAGATCAGCGCCTTCGAGGGCACGCAACCGTAATTCAGGCAATCGCCCCCCATCGGTCCCTCGGCGATCAGCGTGACCCGCGCCCTGGCTGCCGCCGCGACATAGGCCGCGACCAGCCCTGCGGCACCGCCACCTATCACGATCAGATTGCGATCGAACTTGGCGGGCCGGGGCCAGCGCGCGGCCCGCCTGCGCGCCTCGATCAGCCGCAGCGCCAGCCGCATCAGCCACGGAAGCACCCCGAGCAGCACGAAGGCCCCGATCAAGCCGGGGCAGAGCACGTCCGAGAGGCTCTCGATCCGGCCAAGCTGGGTACCTGCGAAGATGAAGGCCGCCGTGCCGGGCAACATCCCCAACTGGCTGACGCCGTAGAACGTGGCCGCGCGCATCGGTGTCAGACCAAAGGCAAGGTTCACGGCGAAGAACGGCACCACGGGGATCAGCCGTAGCGAAAACAGGTAAAACGCTCCGTCACGCGCCAGCCCCTTGTCGATCCGGGCCGCGCGCGGGCCAAGGCGGGCACGCACCCAATCCCGCGCCAGATAACGCGCCGCCAGAAAGGCCAGCGTGGCCCCGATGCTTGAGGCGAAGGACACCAGCGCCAGCGCCCCCCAGAAGCCGAAAAGCGCCCCGGCCAGCAAGGTCATCCAGACCGCGAAGGGCAGCGAGGCCGCCACCACCGCGACATAGACCCCGAAGAACACCGCGGGCAGCACGCCGGGATGGGCCGCGCGCCAGACCTCTAGCCGCGCCAGCAGATCGCGCAGCGCGCCCAGATCGGGCTCGGCCGCCCAGATCAGCCCGGCAAGGCCAAGGGCGATCAGAACGATGAACAGGATCGGTTTGCGCAAGCGGTTTCCCTTCGGTGGATTGCCCCAGACATATCGGGCGACTAGACTCAAAGTCCATCTTGCATTCCCCGCCCGTCTGTCCAATTCGTCTATGTGGACACAGGCGTTACACGTCGAGAGGCAGACGATGTATTTTCTGGGCATGGATGGCGGAGGCACCGGCTGCCGCGCCATTCTGAGCGATAGTGACGGCCAGATCCTGGGCGAGGGCCGCGCGGGTCCGGCCAACATGGCTTCGGACTTCGAGGGCGCGCGCGGCAATATCATGCGCGCGGCCGAGCAGGCACTGGCCGGGCGCGATCCGGGCCGGGTGCGCGCCGTGCTGGGGCTGGCGGGGTCGAATTTCTCGGGCATGGGCGCCCGGATGGAGGCCGCGCTGCCGTTTCGCGCGCGGGTGGTGCAGGACGTCACCACCTCGGTGCGCGGCGCGCTTGGGCAGGCCGACGGGATCGTTGCGGCGATCGGCACGGGGTCGGTCTGCGCGCGCCAGTTGGGCGGGCAGATCCGGACCATCGGCGGCTGGGGCCTGCGCTTGGGCGACGAGGCTTCGGGCGCCTGGATCGGGCGCGCGCTTTTGATGCGCGCCACGCGGATGCTCGACGGCTACATCCCGCCCACCCCGCTTCTCGCGCAGACCGCGGGTGAGTTGGGCGGCGCCCCAGGTATCGTGACCTTCAGCCTGCGCGCGACGCCGGCCGAATATGCCGCCCTCGCCCCGCGCGTGCTGGCGGCCGAGGCCACGGACGCGGCGGCGGCCCATGTGCTCGACGCCGCACGGGCCGAGATCCGCGCGGCCATCCTGATCCTGCAACCGCGCGAGGCGCCGCTGCCGGTTACCTGGATCGGCGGCCTCGGCCCGGCGCTGGCGCTTGCGGACTGGCCGATGCAATCGCCCCTTGGCACATCCCTCGACGGCGCGCTACTGATGGCCCGCGAGGAGAGCACATGGCAGACCTGATCCTGACCGGCGCAAAGTTTTTCGACGGCGAGAGCTGGCACGAAGATCATGCGCTGGTGCTGCGTCAGGGGCAGATCGCCGCCATCGTGCCGCAAGAGGCGGCGCCGGATGGCCCGCGAGAGCAAATCCACGGCACATTGGCCCCCGGCCTGATCGACCTGCAAGTGAACGGCGGCGGCGGGATCATGCTGGACGGCGCCGCCAGCGTGCAAAGCATCGCCGCGATCTGCGCGGCCCATGCGCGGCTTGGTGCGACCGGCATTCTGCCTACGCTGATCACCGACAGTGCCGCCGCGACGCAGACGGTGCTAGCCGCCGCCATCGCCGCCGTTCCGCGCGTGCCGGGCTTTCTGGGCCTGCATCTCGAAGGCCCGCACCTTGATCCGCGCCGCCCCGGCTGCCACCCGCGCCAGCATATCCGACCGATGACGGAAGAGGACATCGAGGTGCTGCTTGAAGCCGTGACCGGCCTGCCCGCGCTGATGATTACACTGGCCCCTGCCGCCGTGACGCCGGAACAGATCGCACGGCTGGTGGGCAACGGCATCATCGTCAGCCTCGGCCACAGCGACTGCACGTATGACGAGGCCCGCGCCGCGATCGATGCCGGTGCCCGTGTCGTCACACATCTGTTCAACGCCATGTCGCAGCTTGGCTCGCGCGAGCCGGGCCTTGTCGGCGCGGCGCTCGATCTGCCGGTGGATGTGGGGCTGATCGCCGATGGCATCCATGTTCACCCGGCCGCGATCCGCATGGCTCTGGCGGCCAAGCGTCAGGGTCGCCTGTTCCTTGTGTCGGACGCGATGGCCGCCGCAGGCACGGACCTGACCGAGTTCGAGCTTGCCGGCCAGCGCATCCTGCGCCGCGACGGCGCGCTGCGGCTGGAGAGCGGCACGCTCGCCGGGGCCGATCTCAGCCTGCCGCAGGCGATCCGCACGCTGATCACTCAGGCCGGGGTGCCCGCCGGGCAAGCCATTGCGATGGCCAGCGCCATCCCCGCCTCGGTTATCGGCGCGCGCGCCGGGCGCATCGCGCCGGGCCTGCCCGCCGATCTGGTGCTCTTCGATGATGACTGGAACCTGACCCGCGTCTGGCGCGCGGGCGCGGCGCTTCAGGCGAACTCTTCGACCGCGTAGCCCTGAATGTAGAGCAGCGCCGACAGGTCGCCGTGGTTGATGCGGATATCGCATTGCGCCGCGACCGAGGGCTTAGCGTGCAGCGCAACGCCCGCGCCCGCAAGGTTCAGCATCCCAAGGTCATTCGCCCCGTCGCCCACCGCCATGACCGCGTCATGGGCAAGCCCCAGCCGCTCCGAGATTTCGATCAGCGCCTGCACCTTGGCCTCGCGGCCCAGGATCGGGCGCGAGGGCACGCCGGTCAGCTTGCCATCCTCGATCATCAGGATATTTGCGCGGTTCTCGTCAAACCCAAGCGTCTCGGCGACAAAGCCGGTGAAGGCGGTGAACCCGCCCGACACGAGCGCGCAATAGGCGCCATTGGCTTTCATGGTGCGCAGCAGGTCATGACCGCCCGGCATGAAGGTAATGCGCTCTTCGATCACTTGCGTGATGACGCTTTCAGGCAGGCCGCGCAAAAGGCCCACACGCTCGGTCAGCGCGCCTTCGAAATCCAGCTCTCCGTTCATCGCGCGGGCGGTGATTTCCTTCACCCGCTCACCCACGCCTGCCACATCGGCCAGCTCGTCGATGCATTCCTGCTGGATCATCGTGCTGTCCATATCGGCCAGCAGCATCTGCTTGCGCCGCCCCGCCTCGGGCTGCACCACCAGATCGAGGCCAAGCGCCTGCATTCCTTCCCACACGGCCCAGCGGTTGGCCGGGATCGCCTCGATCGGGAATTCGGCGGCAACGCCGGGGTTGAGCCAGCGCACATCGCCCCCCGCCCAGGCGTCGCGCAGCGATTCGACGGCGACGCGCTCGAGATTGGCGGATTTCGGGTCGGCAAGCAGGGTGACGATATACATGGGCAAGGTCCGCAAGGTTATCCGGTCGGGCGCCAAAGCGCTGTTCGCCGCGCCTTAGCGCAAAACACGGCGCGGTGCAAAGGTGGCGCGGCCCGAGGGGCGAAGTTTCCGATAGTGAACACCGATGTCGCTTTCGTGTGCAGATGCGGCGTATTGGACCAATTTTCCTCTTGTGCGGAATCGCGGCGCCCCGTATTTGCGGCGGCGGGACACCTCTTCCCAACGAGAGGCGTTTATCTGGAAGGATACCATTGATGGCTAACCAAGCTCCGGCCGCGCGGCCGGCCAATCCGCGCTTCTCCTCGGGCCCCTGCTCGAAGATCCCCGGTTTCTCCCTCGATATGCTTGCCGACGCGCCCTTGGGCCGTTCGCACCGTGCCGCTGTCGGCAAGGCCAAGCTGAAAGAGGCGATCGACCTCACCCGCGAAATTCTGGGCGTGCCCGCGGATTACCGCATCGGCATCGTTCCCGCCTCGGACACCGGCGCCGTCGAAATGGCGCTGTGGTCGCTGCTGGGTGCCTGCCCGGTCACCATGTGCTCCTGGGAATCGTTTGGTTCGGGCTGGGTGACCGACGTGGTCAAGCAGCTCAAGCTCGACGCGACCGTCAAGGAAGCCGGCTACGGCGACATCGTTGACTTCACCACCGTCGATTTCAACACCGACGTGGTGTTCACCTGGAACGGCACCACCTCGGGCGTGCGCGTTGCCAATGGCGATGCGATCCCGGCAGACCGCGAAGGCCTGACCATCTGCGACGCGACCTCGGCCGCGTTTGCGATGGAGCTGCCTTGGGACAAGCTCGACGTCACCACCTTCTCCTGGCAGAAGGTTCTGGGTGGCGAGGGTGGCCATGGCGTGCTGATCCTGTCGCCCCGCGCTGTCGAGCGTCTGGAAAGCTACAAGCCCGCGTGGCCGCTGCCCAAGATCTTCCGCATGACCAAGGCGGGCAAGCTGATCGAAGGTATCTTCGTCGGCGAAACCATCAACACCCCCTCGATGCTCTGCGTCGAAGACTACCTGGTGGCGATGAAATGGGCGCAAACCATCGGCGGCCTGAAAGGGCTCGTTGCACGCGCCGAAGCCAACGCGAAAGTCGTGTGGGATTTCTGCGCCGCCCGTCCGTGGATCGCGAACCTCGCCAATGATCCGGCGACGGCCTCGACCACCTCGGTCTGCCTGAAGTTCACCGATGAGCGCATCAAGGACGGTGCCGCCTTCGCCAAGGCCGTGGCCAAGCGTCTCGAGAAAGAGGGCGTCGCCCTCGATATCGGCGCCTACCGCGATGCCCCGGCTGGCCTGCGCATCTGGTGCGGCTCGACCATCGAGGCGGCGGATGTCGCGGCGCTGATGCCCTGGCTCGAATACGCCTTCGAGGCGGAAATCGCGGCGCAAGCCTGATTTGCGAAGTCCGATGGGCGCCCCGGCGGCGCCCGTCCTTCCCCAGATTACATCAAGATTCAGGAGCCCCAGAAATGGCCCCCAAGGTTCTCATCTCCGACGAACTCTCCGACGCCGCCGTCCAGATCTTCCGCGACCGCGGGATCGAGGTGGATTTCCAGCCGAAGCTCGGCAAGGACAAGGAAAAGCTGGCCGAGATCATCGGCAACTATGACGGTCTCGCGATCCGCTCGGCCACCAAGGCCACCGCGGCACTGCTGGAAAAAGCCACCAACCTCAAGGTGATCGGCCGCGCCGGTATCGGTGTCGACAACGTCGACAAGGAAGCCGCGTCCAAGAAGGGTGTCATCGTCATGAACACCCCCTTCGGCAACATGATCACCACCGCCGAACACGCCATCGCGATGATGTTCGCCGTGGCCCGCCAGATCCCCGAGGCCTCGGCCTCGACGCATGCGGGCAAGTGGGAAAAGTCGAAGTTCATGGGCGTCGAACTGACCGCCAAGACGCTTGGCGTCATCGGTGCGGGCAACATCGGCGGCATCGTGTGCGACCGTGCCAAGGGCCTGAAAATGAAGGTCATCGCGTTCGACCCCTTCCTGTCGGAAGAGAAGGCCGAGAAGATGGGCGTCGAGAAGGTGGAACTGGAAGAGCTGCTCAAGCGCGCCGATTTCATCACCCTGCACGTGCCGCTGACCGACTCGACCCGCAACATCCTGTCGCGCGAGAACCTCGAGAAGACCAAGCCCGGCGTGCGCATCATCAACTGCGCCCGTGGCGGTCTGGTCGATGAAGAGGCGCTGGCGGACCTGCTGAAATCGGGCCATGTCGCTGGCGCTGCCTTCGACGTGTTCTCGGTCGAGCCGGCCACCGAAAACCCGCTGTTCGGCCTGCCGAACGTGGTCTGCACCCCGCACCTGGGCGCCGCGACCACCGAAGCGCAGGAGAACGTGGCCCTTCAGGTCGCCGAGCAGATGTCGAACTACCTGCTGGATGGCGCTGTCGAGAACGCGCTCAACATGCCGTCGATGACCGCCGAAGAGGCCAAGGTCATGGGCCCGTGGGTGAAGCTGTCGGAATATTTGGGCGGTTTCGTGGGCCAGATGACCGACGAGCCGATCAAGGCGATCAACATCACCTATGACGGCCTCGTGTCGAAGATGAACCTCAAGGCGCTCGACTGCGCCGTGGTTGCGGGCATCATGCAGCGCGCCAACCCCGACGTGAACATGGTCTCGGCCCCGGTGATCGCGAAAGAGCGCGGCATCCAGATCTCGACCACCACGCAGGACAAGTCTGGCGTGTTCGACGGCTACGTCAAGGTGACTGTGGTCACCGACGCGCGCGAACGTTCGATCGCGGGCACCGTGTTCTCGGATGGCAAGCCGCGCTTCATCCAGATCAAGGGCATCAACGTGGACGCCGAGGTTGGTAACCACATGCTCTACACCACCAACAAGGACGTGCCCGGCATCATCGGCAAGCTTGGCACGCTGCTTGGCAACCACAACGTGAACCTCGCGAACTTCACCCTGGGTCGCTCGGCCGCCGGTGGCGAGGCGATCGCCATCGCCTATCTCGACGACGCGCTCGACGCCTCGGTCGTGGCCGAGCTTGAGGCGACCGGTCTCTTCCAGCAGGTGAAACCGCTGGAATTCAACGTGGGCTGAGCTAAGTTCACAGCAAGCTAAGGGCCCCTCGCCACGGCGGGGGGCCTTATTCATTGGAACGAGAATGCGCATCTACGCCATCGGCGATATCCACGGCCAGCTTGACCGCCTCAAGGCCGCCCACGAGTTGATCGAACGCGACCGCCGCCAGACCGGCGACACCGAGGCCCGCGTCGTGCATGTCGGCGATCTGGTGGATCGCGGCCCGCGCTCGGCCGGGGTGATCGACTATCTGATGCAAGGACAGGCCGACGGGCGCCCTTGGGATGTGCTGCGCGGCAATCACGACCGCATGTTTCTGGGTTTTCTGGACGACCCCTATTACCACGACCCGATGCTGCGCTTCGGCATCGAATGGCTGCACCCGCGCGTCGGCGGCTGCACCACGCTTGAATCCTACGGCGTCGCCAATGCCGAGGACCGCCCGCTTGACCAGATCCACCGCGAGGCCGTCGCAGCCGTGCCCGCGCGCCATCGCGCCTGGCTGGCCGCGCTGCCGATCCAGCTGCGCACCGAACAGGCGCTCTTCGTCCATGCGGGCATCCGCCCCGGCGTGGATCTGGATGCGCAGGTCGAGGACGACCTGCTCTGGATCCGGCAGGAATTCCTTGAGGACCGCCGCGATCACGGGCTGCTGGTGGTGCATGGCCACACCGCTATCGACGAGGTCACCCATTACGGCAACCGCCTTAACCTCGACACCAGCGCAGGCTATGGCGGGCCGGTCTCGGCCGTCGTGATCGAGGGACGTGAGGTCGCACTGCTGAGCGAGGCTGGCCGCGTTCCCCCAGCCGCTGGCTGAGCCGAATTTCCCACAGCGCAGTTCCGCTTATCTTGTATTACGGGGCGTCATTTCCCCAACGGAAACTAGCTAAATAGATGCCTGCGCGCTAACGTCCGATTCGAACCAACGAGGGGGACCTTACATGACTGGCATCGTTATCCTTTCCGGCGCGCGCACCGCCATCGGCACTTTTGGCGGAAGCCTTGCGGGCTTCTCGCCCATCGACCTGGCTACGCTGGTCAACAAGGCCGCCATCGAGCGCGCCGGGATCAGCGCCGACAAGATCGGCCAGGTCGTTCTGGGCCACGTCATCAACACCGAACCGCGCGACATGTATGTCTCGCGCGTGGCCTCGGTGCAGGCGGGCGTTCCGGTCGGCACCCCGGCGATGAACGTCAACCGTCTGTGCGGCTCGGGCGCGCAGGCCATCGTTTCGGCCACTCAGGCGCTGATGCTGGGCGATGCCGATTTCGCGCTGGCCGGCGGCGTGGACTGCATGAGCCGCGCCCCCTACATCATCCCCTCGGCCCGTTTCGGCCAGAAGATGGGCGACGCCAATGTCATCGACATGATGGTCGGCGCGCTGACCTGCCCCTTCGGCACCGGCCACATGGGCGTGACCGCAGAGAACGTCGCGACCGAATGCGAGATCACGCGTGAAGAACAGGACGCCTTCGCGCTGGAAAGCCAGAACCGCGCCGCCGCCGCCATCGCCGCAGGCGTCTTCAAGGAAGAGGTCGTCCCGGTCGAGATCGTCTCGCGCAAGGGCACCGTGGTTTTCGACACCGACGAGCACCCCAAGGCGACCTCGCTTGACAAGCTCGGAGCGCTGAAGGCCGTGTTCAAGAAGGGCGGCTCGGTCACCGCCGGTAACGCCTCGGGCATCAACGACGGCGCCGCTGCCGTGGTTCTGGCCCGCGAAGAAGCCGCCGCTGCCGCGGGCCTCAAGCCGCGCGCCAAAATCCTGGGCTACTCGGTCGCCGGTGTGCGCCCCGAGGTCATGGGCCTCGGCCCGATCCCGGCCGTGCAGCAGCTGTGCGAAAAGACCGGCCTGAGCGTGTCGGACTTCGACGTGATCGAGTCGAACGAAGCCTTTGCCGCGCAGGCGCTGGCGGTCACCAAGGGCCTAGGCCTCGACCCGGCCAAGGTCAACCCGAACGGCGGCGCCATCGCGCTTGGCCACCCGATCGGCGCGACCGGCGCGATCCTGACCGTCAAGGCGCTCTATCACCTTGAGCGCACCGGCGGCAAACGCGGCCTGATCACCATGTGCATCGGCGGCGGTCAGGGCATCGCCATCGCGATCGAACTCTGCTGATAATGATCTGGCGCGGCGGGTCACCCTGCCGCGCCGCTTAAGGGTTAATTCATTCCCCGCTGCCAATCTGCCCCAAAGAGCGGAATGGATGAGCGGGGATGAGTGCCAGCATCATCGAAAAACTGGCGCAGGAACGGCGCGCCCGGCTGGCCGCCGAGCGGCTGCTGGAGCAAAAGAAGCGCGAGTTGTTCGCCGCGAACGAGAAGCTGTCGCTCCACGCCCGCGCGCTGTGCGACCAGATCGTGCAACAACGCCACGGGCTTGAACGCGCCCTGACCGAGGCCGCGACGCTCAAGGGCGAAAACAGCAAGGTGCGCTTCGATCTGGCGCGGGCGACCTCGCTTGCGCAAAGCGCGCAGCGGCGGTTGTGGGACGCGCTGGAAACCATCCGCGACGGTTTCGCCCTGTTCGACGGCGATCTGCGTCTGGTCGCAGCCAACAAGTCCTATCTGTCGTTCTTTCGCGGCAATGAGGCTGTCAGCATCGGCACGACCTATGACGCGGTGCTGCGGTTGATCGCGGAAAATGGCCTGGTGGAGCTGGACGGGCGCGACCCGCAGGACTGGCACGGGCAGATGCAGGCCCGCATCCGCAGCCCGCGCATTGACCCTTTCGTGCTGACCACGCCGCAGGGCCGCCACATCCGCCTGATCGACCGCTGGGGCGAGGAAGGCGATCTGGTTTGCCTGTCGCAAGACATCACCGCCATGATCCGCCGCGAGGCCGAGCTGGAAGAGGCCCGCCTGCGCGCCGAGGCCGCGAACCGCGCCAAATCGACCTTCCTCGCCAATATGAGCCACGAGATCCGCACCCCGATGAACGGCGTGGTGGGCATGGCCGAATTGCTGACCGAGACCGAACTGACCGAGGAGCAGAGGCTTTACGCGGAAACCATCCGCTCCTCGGGCGAGGCACTGCTGGCGATCATCAACGACGTGCTGGATTACTCGAAGATCGAGGCCTCGCGCATCAAGCTGCACCCCGAGCCCTTCGATCTGGAGCGTTGCCTGCACGAGATCATGGTGCTGCTGCAACCCTCGGCACGCGAAAAGGGCGTGAACCTGCAGGTCGATTACGACCTCTTCCTGCCCACGCGCTTCATCGCCGATCCGGGTCGGATGCGGCAGATCCTGATGAACCTGATCGGCAACGCGGTGAAATTCACCCCGTCGGGCCATGTCCTTGCCCGCGTCGTCGGCTTCGAGGGCGCGGACGCCGCCTATGAGCTGCACATCACCGTCGAGGACACCGGCATCGGCATCGCGCCCGAGCATGTCGAGCATATCTTCGGCGAGTTCAACCAGGTCGACAGCGCGGCGAACCGCAAGTTCGAGGGGACCGGCCTTGGCCTTGCGATCACGCGCCAGCTGATCGAGCTGATGGGTGGCACGCTCTGGGTCGATAGCGAGTTGGGCGCGGGGGCCTGCTTTGGCTTTCGCCTCTCCCTGCCCCGTGCCGAGCCACCCAACGCCGCCAATCCGCCCGGCCCGCCGATCGCGCTGCGCAGCGCGCTGGTCATCGACCCGATGCTGGTCAACCGCGCCGTCGTCACGCGGCAGCTTGAGGCCTGCGGGCTTGCCGTCAGCGCCAGTCAGGATGTCGAGGAGGCGCTGAGCCTGATCGAGGCGGGCGCGCGCTTCGACGTGATCCTGACCGATGATGCGCCGACCGGCAGCGAAAGCTCGATCTGCCAGACGCTGCGCGCGCGTGGCGTCACCGCGCCCATTTTGCTGGTCACGGCCCACCGCGATGCGGTGACGGGCGATTGCTTTTGCGCGAGGCTCGACAAATCGGTGCTGCGCGCGGCGCTGTATCGGGAGTTGCAGGCGCTCTCCTCCACGCGCAGCGCGCAGAACCGGACGGGCCAGCCCTCGCTACGCCGGATGCGCATCCTTGCGGCCGAGGACAACCTGACCAACCAGCTAGTCTTCTCGAAAATGGTGAAATATCTGTCGATCGAGGTGCATTTCGCCAATAACGGGCACGAGGCGGTGGCGCAGTGGCGCGCACTGCGACCCGACCTGATCTTCATGGATATTTCGATGCCCGGGATGGATGGCTGCGACGCGACCCGCGCGATCCGGGCCGCCGAAGCCGACGCCGGGGGTCACGTGCCGATCTGCGCGCTGACCGCCCATGCGATGGAGGGCGACAGCGACCCACTGTTCGCCGCCGGGGTCGATCATTACCTGACGAAGCCCCTGAAAAAGGGCGCAATTGCCGATCTGATCCATGCCTGTCAGCCCGAGGGCACCTTGCCGATCCTGTCCGACGAGGCAGTGCAGGCCTAGCGGTATTCCTCGATCAAGGCCAGGAAGGCCGCGGCGAAACGCTCGACCTTGGCCTCGCCCATCCCGGCGATACGCGCCAGATCGCTGCGCGAGCGCGGCTTGACCTCAGCGATCTTGCGCAGGGTCGATTGGGTGCAACTCAGGTAGCGGTCGTTGCCGTGATCGCCATGGGCCAGTTCAAGCTGCGCCTGCGCGAGGCGGTCGAAAAGCGCCCCTTCCTCGCGCCCGGCAAGCTTCATCCGTGCGGGGTGTATGTCCCCCGTTCCGGCCCCGGCGATCACCTCAAGGAAGGCCGCGCCGTAACTGTCAAGCTTCTTGGCCCCCACCCCGTTGATCCGCGCCATCTGGTCGATACTGGCGGGGCGCGCCTCGGCCATCTCGATCAGGGTGCGGTCGGGGAAGATCATGTAGGCGGGCAGGCCCGCAGCCTCGGACAGCGCACGACGCTTGGCCTTGAGCGCGGACAGAAGCGGCGCGTCTTCCTCCGAGACCAGCGCCTTGACCACGGGGCGCCCCTTGGCCTTGCGGATCAGATCGCGGCGCAGGGTAATCCCCTCTTCGCCGCGCAGGATCGGGCGGGCGCGGTCTGTCATCACCAGCGCGCCGTGACGCTCGACATCGGGGCGCACGAGGTCATGGCCCATCATCTGCCGGAATACCGCCTGCCATTGCGGACGGGTCATGTCGCGGCCCACGCCGAAGGTGGGCAGCTTGTCATGCCCGCGCGCGGTGATACGCTCGTTCGTGTTGCCCATCAGGATCTCGATCAGGTGGCCCGCGCCATAGCTTTCGCCGGTGCGCAGCGCGGCCGACAGCGCCTTGCGCACGGCCTCGGTTCCGTCGAAGAGATCGGGCGGGGTTTCGCACAGATCGCAATTTCCGCAGGGCTGGGCCAGCTCCTCGCCGAAATAGGCCAGCAACTTCTGACGGCGACACGAATTGGCCTCGGACAGCCCGAGCAGCGCATTGAGGCGCGCGTGATCGGCGCCCTTGCGCTCAGACGGCGCGAGGCCCTCGTCGATCTGCTGGCGGCGAAAGCGGATATCGTCGGGGCCATAAAGCGTCAGAGTCTCGGCCGGGGCGCCATCGCGACCCGCGCGACCGATCTCTTGATAATAGCCCTCGATGGATTTGGGCAGGTCGGCATGCGCGACCCAGCGAATGTCGGGCTTGTCGATCCCCATGCCAAAGGCGACCGTGGCCACCACGATCAGCCCATCCTCGCGCTGAAAGCGCGCCTCGATGTTGCGACGATCCTCGGCCTCCATCCCGCCGTGATAGTGGCAGGCGGGGTGCCCGGCCTCATTGAGCGCCTTGGCGAGGCTTTCGGTGCGTGCGCGCGAGGCGCAATAGACAATGCCCGATTGGCCCCTGCGCGCGGCAGCAAAGCGCAGGATCTGTTGGCGCGGCTGGTCCTTGGGCTCGAACGCCAGATGGATATTGGGCCGGTCGAAGCCGCGCAGGAAGGTCGCCGGGGGCTGGCCCTCGAACAGGCGCGAGACGATCTCGGCGCGGGTTTCCTCATCGGCCGTGGCAGTGAAGGCGGCAAGCGGCACGCCAAGGGCGCGTTTTAGCCCACCGATGCGCAGGTAATCTGGGCGGAAATCATGGCCCCACTGGCTGACGCAATGCGCCTCGTCCACGGCGATCAGTCGCGTGCCCGCGCGCCGCAACAGCCCAAGCGTTGCGACCGAGGCGAGCCGTTCAGGCGCGATATAGAGAAGCTTGAGCCGCCCCGCGTCGATCGCAGCAAAGACCTCTTCGGTCTCTTCTTCGGTATTGCCCGAGGTCAGCGCGCCGGCCTCGACCCCAGCCTCGCGCAGCGCGCGCACCTGATCGCGCATCAGTGCGATCAGCGGCGAGATGACGACCGTCATCCCCGGCAGGCACAGCGCCGGAAGCTGGAAGCACAGCGACTTGCCGCCGCCCGTGGGCATGATGGCCAGCGTGTCGCGCCCTGCCAGAACCGCGCGCACGATCTCTTCCTGACCCGGTCGAAACGCCTGAAACCCGAAGACCGAGGCCAGCAGCGCGCCGGGATCGGGCGCAAGATCGGTCGCGGGTTCGGGCATGGGATCAATAGCCGTAGAAGAAGCCCGCGTTGTTGATCAGCGCGCGTTGCAGAATGATCACGACGATGAAGGCCACCAGCGGCGCAAGGTCCAGCCCCGGCGTCGCGGGCAGGAAGCGGCGGATGCGCCCGTAGATCGGCTCGAGCAGGTTGTTCAGCCCGTACCAGATCTGCGCGACCAGCGGCTGGCGCAGATTGAGCACCTGGAAGTTGATCAGCCAGCTCATGATGATATGGGCGATCATGATGAACCAGACGACATTCAGGATCAGGTTGAGCGCCTGAAACAGCGTGACCATGCGAAACCTCCGGGCAATGCGGAATTACAGGTAAGGCAGGCGCGCGGGGGTTGCAACCTTACGGATCGGCCAAATGCCGCGACGTAGCGATTGACGTCTATGCTGCGACGCGGCACCGATAGGAGAATTCGGAGGCGCGCATGTATCCAGTTATTCGCATGGCCAAGGCCCTTGTCGCGGGGCGCGGCCAGACACTCGACATTCTCGACACGGTGATCAGCCAGCATCGCGCCTGGCCCTGGGACATCGACCCGTGGAAAGACCTCAATAACGGGCGCATCCTGACACTGTTCGATCTGGGGCGCATCCAGTTGGCGCAGCGCACCGGGCTGAACGCGGCGCTGATGCGCAATCGCTGGGGGATCGTGGTGGCTGGCAACACCACGCGCTACCGCAAGCGCATCACCATGATGCAGCGCTTCGAGATGCGCACCCGCGTCGTTGGCTGGGACAACCGCTTTGTCTACATGGAGCAAAGCATGTGGCGCGGCGCTGAGTGCTGCAACCACATCCTGATCCGGGGCGCCATCACGTCGCGCGCGGGGATCGTGCCGCCCGTCGAGGTGCTTTCGGCGATGGGGCACAAGGCCGACAGCCCGGAGCTGCCCGCATGGGTACTCCACTGGATCGGCGCCGAGCACGAGCGCCCCTGGCCACCGCAGATGTGATCGCCCCCAACCCTTGCGCCGCCGTCGCTTTTCGGGCTTGATCGCCGCAACGCAGGGGGCAGGGCATGATCACCACACGCAAGCGGATCTGGGGCTGGTTCTTTTTTGACTGGGCCAGCCAGCCCTACAACACCCTGCTGCTGACCTTCATCTTCGCGCCCTTCATGAAGGAATTGCTGGGCAGCGGTTCGAACGCGCAGACAGTCTGGGGCTATGGCGTGGGCCTTGCGGGGCTGCTGATCGCGATCGCCTCACCGCTTCTGGGGGCAATCGCCGACCGCTCGGGCCGCCGGATGCCGTTCATCTGGCTTTTCTCGCTCATGTATGTCCTTGGCGCCTGGGGCCTGTGGTATGCCGAGCCGGGCAATTTCAGCCTGATCCTGATCATGACCTCCTTCGCCATCGGCATGATCGGGATGGAGTTCGCCACCACCTTCACCAACGCCATGCTGCCCGACCTCGCGTCCCGCGAAGAGATCGGCAAGGTCTCGGGCTCGGGCTGGGCCTTTGGTTATGTGGGCGGGATGGTCGCGCTGATCATCATGCTGGTGTTGTTGCAGGTGAACCCGAACACGGGCCGCACTCTGGTCGGCCTGCCGCCGCTGTTCGGTCTTGATATCGCGACGCGAGAGGATACGCGCATCGTCGGGCCGCTGACGGCAGTATGGTATGCGGTCTTCATGATCCCCTTCTTCCTGTGGGTGCGCGAGCCGCGCCACCCCGGCGCCGTTCCGGTGGCCCGCGCCGCGCGCGAGGCCTGGCCGCAGCTGCGCGAGACCCTGCGCCGCCTGCCGCGCAACCGCAGCCTCTTTGCCTTCCTGTTGTCCTCGATGTTCTACCGCGATGCGCTGAACGGCATCTACACCTTCGGCGGGCTTTACGCGGCGGGAGTGCTGGACTGGTCGATCACCCAGATCGGCATCTTCGGCATTCTGGCCGCGATCACCGGGGCGATCTTTGCCTGGCTCGGCGGCAAGGCCGACGACCGCTTTGGCCCCAAGGCGGTGATCCTGTTTACCGTCGTGCTGTTGACCGCCGTTGTGGTCGGCGTCGTCTATATCTCGCGCGAGAGCGTCTTTGGCATGGCCGTCGGGCCTGACAGCATCCTGCCCGACGTGGCCTTTTATGTCATGGGTGGGCTGATCGGCGCGGGGGGAGGGGCGCTGCAAGCCGCGAGCCGCACGATGATGGTGCATCAGGCCGAGCCGGGGCGGATGACCGAAAGCTTTGGCCTTTACGCGCTGACCGGCAAGGCCACCGCGTTCATCGCACCGCTCTCGATCGGGGTGGTGACGCAACTCACGGGCAATCAGTCGCTCGGCATCACTCCGCTCATCGCACTTTTCGTTCTGGGGCTTGGGCTGCTACTTTGGGTCAAGCCCAATGGCACCCCGCAGCCCCAAAGCGCAGGATGACCCGCGATATGACCCTTGCCCACCTGACCCGCCCTCTCGCCCTTTGCCTTGCGCTGATCGCGGGCAGCACCGCCTCGGCCGAGCCGCTGGCCCGGCAGCTTTTCGGTGCGGCCAACGCCCCGTCGCAGCAGCGCCCGTCGGCGATTGGCTTTTATTCGCGCGGATGCGCTGCGGGCCTTGTCGCCCTGCCCGAGACCGGCCCCACCTGGCAAGCCATGCGCCTCAGCCGCAACCGCAACTACGGCCAGCCCGAGATGATCGCTTTCTTAAGCGATCTGTCGGCCTTCGCCGCCACCCTGCCGGGCTGGAAGGGGCTTTACATCGGCGATATCAGCCAGCCGCGCGGCGGCCCGATGACTGGCGGCCACGCCAGCCACCAGATCGGCCTTGATGCGGATATCTGGATGCTGCCGCCGCAGCGCCTGAACCTCAGCCGGGCGGAGCGCGAAAAAATCAGCTCGGTCTCGATCCGCACCGCCGATCAGACCCGCACCAATGGCAACTGGTCGGCCCAGCACATGGCGCTGCTGCGCGCCGCCGCCTCGGACCCGCGGGTGGATCGCGTCTTTGTCGCCGCCGCCGCGAAGATCGCCATGTGCAACACCGCTCCGCGTGGGGACCGTGACTGGCTGCAAAAGATCCGCCCGATCTATGGCCATGACTCGCATTTCCACGTGCGCCTTAAATGCCCTGCCGGTCAGGCCGAATGCGAGCGCCAAAAACCCACTGTGGCCGAGTTGTCAAAAGGCGGTGACGGCTGCGACGAGACCTTGAACTGGTGGGTTACGACCTATCTTGAAGAGCTGCGCAACCCGCCGAAAAAGCCCGAGCGCACCGGCCCACCGCCCAAGAACGCAAAAACCTACGTGATGTCGGACCTGCCAGGACAATGCAAAAACGTGCTCGCCTCGCGCTGATCGCGCTGGCCCTGGCTTTCGCGGGGCATCCCGCAATCGCTGCCGACCCCACGCCGCGGGCCGAGTTCCTGCAAACCTACGCCTGGCGCGTTGCCAATGACGCCTTCGGTGGCTTCTCCGGGCTGGAACTGACCGAGGACGGGCGCGATTTCGTCGCGCTCTCGGATCGCGCGACGCTGTGGCGCGGACGGATCGCGCGCGACGCGACCGACCGGATCGTCGGCGTCGAAGTGCGTTCCGGTCCGGTGGCGCTTCAGGACAGCAAGGGCAGCGGCCTCGGCCAGTCCTCGGGCGATTCCGAGGGGCTGGCGCTGGCGCCGGACGGATCGGTCTATGTCTCGTTCGAGGGGTTGCACCGCGTCGCCCGCTACCCACGCGATGACGGCCCGGCCGAGCGCCTGCCCCGCCCCGAAGCCTTCAAGGGCTTTCAGTCGAACTCCTCGCTTGAGGCACTGGCCATCGCGCCGGACGGCACACTTTATACCCTGCCCGAACGCTCGGGGATGCTGAACCGCCCCTTCCCGGTCTGGCGTTATCGCGATGGCGTATGGGATCAGCCCTTCGCGATCCCGCGCGATGGAGACTGGCTGCCGGTGGGCGCCGATTTCGGGCCGGACGGGCGCTTTTACCTGCTGGAGCGCGACTTTTGGGGCCTCTTGGGTTTCCTGACACGGGTGCGCGTCTTCGATATCGCGGGCGACAGTGTCACCGGCGGCGATGTGGTGGTGCAAACCAGCGCGGGCGTGCATGACAACCTTGAGGGCATTGCGGTCTGGCGCGACCGCGGCGGCGCGATCCGGATGACGATGGTGGCCGATGACAATTTCCGCATCTTCCAACGCACCGAACTGGTCGAATACCGGCTCAAGCCCTGAAATGGCTTGACCCATGCGGGCAGAGCGCGTAAGCGCCGCGCTGCCTGGAGCCTCCGGGCCATGTCCCCGCTACCATGTAAAAACGGTGAAATCATGAACCGCTTCCTCCCCGGCATTCTTGCCATGGCCGCCATCGTCGTGGCCTCGAACATTCTGGTGCAATTTCTCGTCAGCGACTGGCTGACCTGGGGCGCCTTCACCTATCCCTTCGCCTTCCTGGTCACCGACGTGATGAACCGCGTCTATGGCCCGGCCGCCGCGCGCCGTGTCGTGGCCGCCGGTTTTGTCGTCGGCGTCATCTGCTCGCTGATCGGCACCCAGATTCAGGGCGAATTCGGCCCCTATGTCACGCTGCGCATCGCCATCGGCTCGGGCGCGGCCTTCCTGGTTGCCCAGATGATGGACATCGCCGTCTTCGACCGCCTGCGCCGCGGCGTGTGGTGGGAGGCCCCGCTGGTCTCGACCCTCGTGGGTTCCTCGCTCGACACGGCGATCTTCTTCTCGATCGCCTTTGCCGCGCAATTTGCCTTCATCGAGCCGCTCAATGACGTGTCCTGGGCGAACGAGGCCGTGCCGTTGATCGGCTTTGGCCCGATGGCGCCGCTCTGGGTCTCGCTGGCTACGGCGGACTGGTTTGTGAAAGTTGCGCTTTCTTTGGTCGCACTGCTGCCTTTCAAGGCAATCGTTGCACGCCTATCGCCAAAGATTGCGTAATTTTTCTTGCCATACACAAAATCTGTGCCACCCTATCCTTATCGGCAACGCATGAAAGGAGGTGGTCCAGTGTCTAGAGTGATAGTGGAGAGAGGTGTCGGGACAGTTAGGGGGGCCGTGGCCTGAGGGCAATCCCAAGGGCAAATAACCCTGGCTGGGACGGAGGATCGACCAGACCCTAACCGGACCATCTCCGTAGATCTCGGGGGCCGCTGGCTTAGCCAAGCGGCCCTTTCTATTGCCTGTCTTTGCGTCATCCTGTTTTGACCTGCATCACGGTCCGCCGCGCCTGTTTGCGTTATCATTTCCCCACGTATCTCGATAACGGGAGGAATAAGATGCGCGCCTATGGATGTGTGATTACGATCGCGGGATGCTTGGCAATCTCCCCCGCGGCTGCGCAGAGCCCTGAAGTCGGCGAGGGTCTCTTCAATCAGTATTGCTCCAGCTGCCATGGCAGCGGTGGAGCTGGCGATGGGCCGATGGTCGAATACCTGACCATTCCCTCACCTGACCTGACCCAGCTTGCCGCAAGAAACGACGGCGCGTTTCCGATGCTCAAGGTGATCCACATCATCGACGGGCGAACGGGTGTTCGCGGGCACGGCGGCCAGATGCCGGTCTTCGGCGATCTGTTCATGGCGGAGCAGGGCGAAGGGGCCGCGCGTTCCTACACCGAGGTGCTCGAAACGCGGGGGCGTGTGCTCTCGGTGGCGATGTATCTTGAGAGCCTGCAGAAATAAGACGGCTCCGGCGGCGCCCCCCATTGCGCCGCCAGCCGATCTCGACACGCGCCCCCTGATGTGGTTTGGAGGGTCAGGGCGCCTTGGGCGCCGGGTTTCCGAATGGCAGGGGAGCAGGCGAATGACCGACACTCAGACCGAGATCGCGGCGATGAGCTTCGAGGAGGCGATGAAGGCGCTGGAGCAGGTGGTGAACCAGCTTGAGCGCGGCGAGGTGCCGCTCGATCAGTCCATCGCGCTTTATGAATGCGGCGCCGCCCTGAAGGCGCGCTGCGCCGAACTGCTGAAAGCCGCCGAGGAGCGGGTCGAGAAGATCACACTGGGCGAGGGCGGCAAGCCCGCCGGAACGGTTCCGGTCGAAGGTCTTTGATGTTTCCCGAGCGTCTGAGCGAAGTGCAGATCGCGGTTCAGCACGCGCTGGATCAGGCCGTCGCGCGCCTGCCCGCGGGAGATCTGCGCGATGCGATCGGCTATGCCGCGCAGGGCGGCAAGCGGTTGCGGGCGTTCCTTGTGCTCGAATCCGCGGCGCTCTTTGGTATTTCGCAGGCGCAGGCCCTGCCCGCCGCCGCCGCGGTCGAGGCGCTGCATGCCTATTCGCTTGTGCATGACGACATGCCCTGCATGGATGACGACGATCTGCGCCGGGGCCAGCCCACCGTCCATGTGAAGTGGGATGAGGCCACCGCCGTTCTGGCCGGAGACGCGCTGCAAACGCTGGCTTTCGAGCTGTGCTGCGACCCGACCCTTGGCCCAGCCGAGCGGCGCGTGGCCCTTGTGACAGCCCTTGCGCAAGCCTCGGGCGCGGCGGGGATGGTTTATGGTCAGGCGCTTGATATCGCCGCCGAAACGGCTGCGGCGCCGCTGACGCTTGATGAAATCACCCGCCTGCAAGCGGGCAAAACCGGTGCGCTGATCTCATTCGCCGCCGAGGCGGGCGCGATCCTGGCGGGCGCCGACCCTGCGCCGCTGGCCGCCTATGCCCGCGCGCTTGGCCTTGCCTTCCAGATCGCCGACGACATCTTGGATGTCGAGGGCGATGCCGCGCTTGTGGGCAAGCAAGTCGGCAAGGATGCGCAGGCCGGCAAGGCCACCTTTGTCTCGCATCTGGGGCTCGAGGGCGCGAAATCCCGCGCCGCCGCCCTGATTGACGAGGCCGAGACCGCGCTTGCCCCCTATGGCGCAAAGGCGCAAAACTTGCGGGACGCCGCGCGTTTCGTTATCTCGCGCGACAAATGACACTGGAACGCCAATGAGCCAGACCCCGCCTACCCCGATCCTTGACCGCGTGCGTCTGCCCTCGGACCTCAAGGCACTGACCGACCGCGAGCTGCACCGTCTGTCGGACGAGTTGCGTGCCGAGACAATCTCGGCCGTCTCGGTCACCGGCGGGCATCTGGGCGCGGGGCTTGGTGTGATCGAGCTGACCGTGGCGCTGCACGCGGTTTTCGACGCGCCGCGCGACAAGATCATCTGGGACGTGGGTCACCAGTGCTATCCGCACAAGATCCTGACCGGGCGGCGCGACCGCATCCGCACCCTGCGCACCAAGGACGGTCTGTCGGGCTTTACCAAGCGCTCGGAAAGCCCTTACGACCCGTTCGGCGCGGGGCATAGCTCCACCTCGATCTCGGCGGCAGTGGGCTTTGCCATGGCGCGCGAGCTGGGGGCCGAGACGGGTGACGCCATCGCCGTGATCGGCGACGGGGCGATGTCAGGCGGGATGGCCTTCGAGGCGATGAACCACGCGGGACACCTGGGTAAGCGCGTCTTTGTCGTACTGAACGACAATGAGATGTCGATCGCGCCCCCGGTCGGCGCACTGTCGAGCTACCTCACCCGGCTTTACTCCGAAGGCCCGATGCAGGATCTCAAATCCGTCGCCAAGGGCGCCGTGAGCCTGCTGCCCGAGCCCTTCCAGGAAGGCGCGCGCCGCGCCAAGGAGATGCTCAAGGGCATGGCCGTGGGCGGCACTTTGTTCGAAGAGCTTGGCTTTACCTATGTCGGCCCGGTTGACGGCCACGATCTGGACGCGCTGCTCCCGCTGCTGCGCACGCTGAAAGCACGCGCGACGGGGCCGGTGCTGATCCATGCGCTGACCAAGAAGGGCAAGGGCTATGCCCCTGCCGAAAGCCGCGCCGACCGGGGCCACGCGACCGCCAAGTTCGACGTGATCACCGGGGCGCAGGTCAAGGCACCCTCGAACGCGCCCTCCTACACCAAGGTCTTCGCCGAAAGCCTCGTGCGCGAGGCCGAGAGCGACGAGAAAATCGTGGCGATCACTGCGGCCATGCCTGACGGCACCGGGCTGAACCTGTTCGCCGACCGCTTCCCGCGCCGCACCTTCGATGTAGGCATCGCAGAGCAGCACGCTGTGACCTTCTCGGCCGGGCTTGCGGCAGCTGGGATGCGCCCCTTCTGCGCGATTTACTCGACCTTCCTGCAACGCGGCTACGACCAGATCGTGCATGACGTGGCGATCCAGCGCCTGCCGGTGCGCTTCGCCATCGACCGCGCCGGTCTGGTGGGTGCCGATGGCGCGACCCACGCGGGCAGCTACGACATCGGCTTCATGGCCAACCTGCCCGGTATGGTCGTCATGGCCGCCGCTGACGAGGCCGAACTGGTCCATATGGTCGCCACCGCCGCCGCGCATGACGAAGGCCCCATCGCCTTCCGCTATCCGCGCGGCGAGGGCATGGGCGTCGAGATGCCCGAGCGCGGCCAGCCGCTCGAAATCGGCAAGGGCCGGATCGTGGCCGAGGGCGCGCGGGTCGCGATCCTGAGCTTCGGCACCCGCCTGGCCGAGGTGTTGAAGGCGCGCGAGGCGCTGGCCGCGCGTGGGCTTGCACCGACCGTGGCGGACGCGCGCTTTGCCAAGCCGCTCGACACCGACCTGATCCTGCGGCTGGTGGCCGAGCATGAGGCGCTGATCTGCATCGAAGAGGGCGCGGTAGGTGGCTTTGGCAGCCATGTCGCGCAGTTCCTGTCGGATCAGGGCGTGTTCGACCGGGGCTACAAGTTCCGCTCGATGGTGCTGCCCGACACGTTCATCGACCATGCCTCGCCCGAGGATATGTATGCCTCGGCCCGCATGAACGCCTCGGATATCGAGGCGAAGGTGCTTGAACTCCTGGGCGTGGCGGTGGCGAAGCGGGCCTGATCAGGCCCGGCTGACCCGCCAGGTTTGCAGGATATATTGCGCGCAGATCAGGTCGAGATGCGCGCCGCCGCCGTTCTTGCACAGCGTAATTTCGTCGTCCGACCGACGCGCGAAGGTGCCTGCGTGAATGTCGTAGTAATCGGCGACGAGGTCGGCCTCCGAGATCACGCCGCGCGCGAGCGGGTCTTTGAACTCGCCGATATGCTTGATCGTGGTCGCGCGGCTGTCGCAGAAGATGCGGGCGCGGCGCAGGGTCTCGTCATCAACCTCGCGCATGTCGGGCCGATAGGCGCCGATCAGGTCAAGGTGGGTTCCCGGACGCAGCCATTCGCCGCGGATATAGGGCTGCGAGGCCATGGTCGTGCAGGCGATGATCTCGGCCCCGCGCACAGCGGTTGCCAGATCGGCCTCGGCGCGCGCACCGGTGCGGGCGGCCAGCGCCTCGGCGGTCAGATGGGTGCGGTTCCAGATCGTGAACCGCGCCTGCGGGAAGGCCGCGCGATAGGCCTCGATCATCGAGGCGGCCACATGGCCCGCGCCGCAGATCAGGATCTCGCGCGCGTCGGGGCGGGCAAGGCGGCGCGCCGCCAGAAGGCTGTCGCCCGCCGTCTTCCACTTGGTGACCAGCTGGAAATCGACGATGGCCTCAAGCATCCCCGTTTCATCGCTGAGCAGGTTCACCGCGCCATTGACCATGGGCAGGCCCGCCTCTGGGTTGCCCGGCATGATCGTGGCGCATTTGACCGCGATCCCCAACCCCGAGATCCAAGCCGAGCGGGTCAGCAGCGTGTCCTCGCCGCGATAAAGGAAGGTATCGGCCACCTCGGCGCGCGGCAGACGGTGACCGGCCTCGAAGGCCTCGGTCAGGGTGATCCAGTCGAGCAGCCCTTCGGCCTCCGGCCCGATGATGTCGATGCTCATTGTGCCTCCGCGTCAGTCAAAAGCCCCTCGGCCACAAGGCGCGCAGCCCAGCCGGCCGGCCCCTCAAAGAGATGCGTCTTCCAGCCGCGCAGATGTGCCGCCGCGATATTTTCGGCCCGGTCGTCGGTGAACAGAAGCTGCGCGCCCGACAGGTTTGCTGTCTGCTCGAGCATCTCGTAGATCCGCGCCTCGGGTTTGATGACGCCCATATGCCCCGAGATGAAGGGCCGGTCGAAATCGCGCAAAAACGGGTAATGCGTGCAGGCATAATCGAACGAGCCGATGCCGAAATTCGTCAGCGAAAAGACCGGAACGCCGCGCGCCTGCAAGGCCTGCATCAGCCGCAGAGAGCGCGGGATCACCGGCGCGGCCATCTGGATCCAGTCATCATGCCAAAGCCGGATCTTGTCGCGCCAGCGCGGATAACGCTCGGCCCAGTCGTAGATCGTCTCGCGGAACGGGCCGCCCCGGTCGATGATATCGTTCATCCCGTGCAGATCGACCTCGGCGAACATCGCCTCGCGGTCCTCACGCGGCATGATCTGGTCGTAATACCGCTCGGGCTGCCATTCGATCAGCACGTTGCCGATATCGAAGATCACCGCGTCAACCATTCGCGTCCCTCATCGCTGCACGCACGGTCCGGTCGAGCGCGTCAAGAAAGCGCGACCGATCGGCCTTGGAGAACGCACGCCCCCCACCCTGCCGGAACGGATCGGCGGCGCGCAGATCGGCCATCAGATCGCGCGTCGCCAGAACATTGCCGATATTGGCGGGGGTCAGCGCCTCGCCATCGGGGCGCAAGACACGCGCACCCGCCGCGACGCATTTCGCGGCCAGCGGGATATCGTTGGTCACAACCACGTCGCCGCGACCGGCGCGTTCGGCGATATGCATGTCGGCCACGTCCGGCCCTTCGGCCACATAGACCATCTGGATCAGCGGATTGGCCGAGGGGCGCAACCCGCCGTTCGACACGAAGGACGCCGGATGGCCAAGACGCGTCGCCACGCGCTCGATCTCGGCCTTCACCGGGCAGGCATCGGCATCGACCCAGATCACCGCCAGAGCGCCTCGGCATTGAAGGCGATGTGGTCGGGCATGAAGGTCGAAACGAAGAAGTAGCTGTGATCGTAGCCCGCCTGCATGCGGAACACGCCCGGCTGGCGACGCGCGGCCATCGCGGCGGCCAGCGCCTCGGGGCGCAAGAGGTCAAGGAACTGATCGTCACTACCCTGGTCGATCAGCACTTCGCCATCAAAGCCCACTCGGGTCATCAGGTGGGTGGCGTCATGATCGAGCCAGTTGTTCTCATCCGCGCCCAGATAGGCCGTCAGCTGCTTGCGCCCCCAGTCCGATTGCGAGGGCTGCGCGATCGGCGCGAATGCCGAGACCGAGCGGAACCGCCCCGGCAAGAGCATCGCCAGCGTCAGCGCACCATGCCCACCCATCGAGTGCCCGGTGATCGACTGACGATCCTCGTCAATGTCGAAGGCGGCGGTGACGATGCGCGGCAGCTCATCGGCGATATAGTCCCACATGCGGAAATGCGGCGCCCAGGGCTCTTGAGTCGCGTTGACGTAGAACCCCGCGCCCTGCCCCAGATCGTAGGCATCGTCATTGGCCACATGCGCGCCGCGCGGCGAGGTGTCGGGGAAGCACAGCGCGATGCCATGCTCGGCCGCCCATTTCTGCGCCCCAGCCTTCACCATCGCGTTCTCATGCGTGCAGGTCAGGCCCGACAGATACCACAGCAGCGGAACCGGCCCCTGCGCGGCCTCTTCGGGCAGGAAGAGGCCAAAGGTCATCTCGCAGCCGGTGGCCTCGGAATGGTGGGTATAGACCCCCTGCATACCGCCGAAACACTTGTTTTCCGATACCGTGTGCATGGGTTTTCCTATTGTGTGACCCAGGCGATGACGCCCGGGATGGTCAGAATGCTGATCGCTGTCGAGATCAGGATCGAGGTCGAGACGCGCTGCGGCGCGACACCGTAATGCGCGGCCAGAATGTAGACATTTCCCGCCACCGGCAAGGCCGCGGCAGAGATCATGACGCCTGCGGCATAGGGCTCCACGTCGAACACCGCCAGCGCGGCGACGCCCACCGCCAGCGGGTGCAGGAAGAGCTTGGCCGACGACAGCCAGATCGCCGGCGCGACCCGCTCGGCCGAGCGGTCGGCAAGCGAGGCACCGATGGCGAAAAGCGCGCCGGGCGTGGCCGCCGCACCGAGGATCGAGACGAAATCCTGCAAGGGCGCGGGCATCGGAATATGCAGCCCCGCCCAGATCAGCCCCGCCGCCATCGACACGATCATTGGGTTCTTAACCAGCCCAAGCGCCAGCGGCGCGACCGCGATACGGCCATGCCGCGCCACGGTGATGATCATGGTGATGATCGAGGAAAACACGATCAGGTCGATCGCCAGCACCATCAGAACCGGCCCGACAGCGGGCGGCCCGAGCAGCACGACCAGCATCGGAACGCCGAGAAAGCCGGTATTGCCGGTCATCGCGGTATGGGCCTCCATCGCGGCCTCGCTCAGCGGGCGGCTGCGCGCCTTGGCCACCGCGAAGCCGATCACCCAGACCAGCACCGAGCCCAGCAGGTAGGCCAGAAAGAACTGCGGGTCGAACAGCTCCTCAAGCTTAAGCGTCGCGGTAAAGCGAAAGAGCATCGCCGAAAGGGCGAAGTAGAAGACGAATTTCGTCAGCCAGGCCGTTGCCTCGGCGGGGAAGAAGCGGATCCGGCCGGCGAACCAGCCCAGACCGATCAGGCCGAAAAAGGGAAGCGTCTTAAGAAATATTTCCAGCATGGCCTAGCGCTAACACGCGGGTTCCGCTTGCGCCAGTGCCCTCAGCCGCCCCCGATCAGCGCCCCCGCCGCAAAGACCAGTGCGCCCCCCAGAACCACCTGCATCACAGCGCGCAGGAAGGGCGTCTCCATGTAGCGGTTCTGGATCCAGGCGATGGCCCAAAGCTCGACGAAGACGACGATCATCGCGATCACGGTCGCCGTCCAGAAATCCGGGATCAGGTAGGGCAGCGCGTGGCCAAGCCCGCCCACCGCCGTCATGATCCCCGAGGCAAAGCCCCGCTTGATCGGCGAGCCGCGCCCCGAGATGACGCCATCGTCATGCGCGGCCTCGGTAAAGCCCATCGAGATCCCCGCGCCGACCGAGGCGGCAAGACCCACGAGGAAGGTTGTCCAGGTGTCCTGCGTAGCAAAAGCCGTGGCGAAGATCGGCGCCAGCGTCGAGACCGAGCCATCCATCAGCCCCGCAAGGCCCGGCTGAACCCAGGTCAGGATGAACTGGCGATGCGCGGCCCGGTCCTCTTCCTCCTTGGCCTCTTCCGGCAGATGCTTGGCCTCAAGCTGCGTCGCTTTCTTCTCATGGCCCATCTCGGCCGCCGCCAGATCGCCAAGCAGCTTGCGCGTCGCCGCATCCGAGGTCCGCTGCGCGGCGAGCGTGTAGAACTTGCCCGCCTCGCGCTCCATCGCCTCGGCCTCGGCGCGGATCGTCTCAAGCGGGAGGTTCTTGGTCAGCCAGATCGGCTTGCGGGCGTAGAAACCCGCGACATGTTCGCGCCGGATCAGCGGAATAACATCACCGAAACGCATCTGGTGGCGATCGATCAGGGACTGGCGGTGATGGTCCTCCTCGGCGGCCATGCCCTCGAACACGGCAGCAGAAGACGGGTATTCGTCGCGCAGATGCTCGGCATATTGGCGATAGATGCGCGCATCGTCCTCCTCGGAGGAAATCGCAAGCGCCAGAACCTCCTGCTCGGACAGATCGGCAAAGCGTCGGCGGTTGGCGAGGCCGGGGATCATGGCGGACTCCTTTTTAGAATGATTCCAAAATATAGAATGGCGCACAGCTTTCAAGCGCCAATATTGAACTGCTTGGTTCAGAATCGACTTGCGCAACTAAACTGATCGGTTCATATAAGAAATATGAACCGACTCGTTCATTTTGGAGACGCGAGATGAGACGCATCCTTCTTAGCCTTGCACTTGTGACTGTGTCGGCCGCTTCGGCAGCGGCCTATGATTTCGATCTTCCTCGCCTCAGCTTCCCTAGCCAAGGCGAGCAAGTGACGCAGGGCTGCAATATCGCGACTCAGTCCTGCGAGGAGTGAGTTGCCCCAAGATGCGCCTGGCCCCGCGAGGCGGCCAGTTGCATCTGGTGCTCGCGCTCGCGGAACCGCGCGCGGTCGGCATCGGAATATTCGTCGATGCAGCGATGGCAGCTGACGCCCTGTTCGAATTCCGGGCGTAGCTTGTCCTCGGCCGAGACCGGGCGGCGGCAGGCGTGACAGCTGTCGTAATCGCCCTGTTTCAAGCCATGGCGCAGGCTGACACGACCGTCGAATACGAAACAGTCGCCCTCCCACAGGCTTTCGGTTTCCGGCACATCCTCAAGATACTGCAAGATGCCGCCCTTGAGGTGATAGACGTCCTCAACGCCTTGGCTCAGCAGGTAATTCGTCGATTTCTCGCAACGGATACCGCCGGTGCAGAACATCGCGACGCGCTTGTTGTGGAAACGCGCGGCGTTCTCTTGCCACCATTGCGGAAACTCGCGGAAGCTGCGGGTCTTGGGGTCGATTGCGCCCTTGAAGGTGCCGATCTCAACCTCGTAATCGTTACGCGTGTCGATCACCACGACATCGGGGGCCGAGATCAACTCGTTCCAGTCCTGCGGCGCGACGTAATGGCCGACCGAGGCGCGCGGATCGACATCGGGCTCGCCCATCGTCACGATCTCGCGCTTGAGACGCACCTTCATCTTGCCGAAAGGCATCTCGCGCGCGGTGCTTTCCTTCCATTCGAGCGTCGTACAGCCCGGCAGGGCGCGCACATGCGCCAGCACGGCGTCGACCCCCTCGCGCGTGCCCGCGATGGTGCCGTTGATCCCCTCGCGCGCCAGCAGAAGCGATCCCTTGGCCCCCATCGAGCAGGCCAGCCGGGCCAGCGGCCCTTGCAGAGCGGCGGGGTTTTCAAAACGGGTGAAGTGATAGAGGGCGGCGACGGTATACATAGCCCCCCTCTAGCGCCGAACCGGGGGCGCTGGCAAGCCGGGCGGCTCAGGCGGCGAAGGTATAGACGTTCCCGCCCGAGGCCCGCGCCGTACGGATGCGCGCCTCAAGCCGCTCTTGCAGATCCTCAAGCGTGACATGCTCGGACAGGTTCGAGGCCAGGATCTCGCGCATCGGGCCGTTCGAGGCGATGCGCAGCATCTTGCGGCCCCGGCGGCGATGCAGCCAGAGCGCCGTGATGTCGCGATAAGGGATATGCACGGGCTTCGACCCCATCGGGCCGGGCAGGCTGAGCGTGTCGAGACCAAGCACGATCTCTTCCTTGCGGCCCGCGGTGCGAACCAGGGTGATCAGCCCCACGATCAGGAACACCGTCGCGCAGCCAGCAAAGAACATGAAGAACGCCCGCGCGCCCATGCCGCCCGCGCCATCCGCCGGATACGAGATGATCGGGTTGTCCGAGAACGCAGCATGCCAGGAAAACAGCAGCACGAACAGGAACATGGCAATCGCTACCAACAGCTCCAGCGGGCGGCGGTAGAACGGGAGGGTCTCTGTCGTCATGGCGCGGCCTGTAACTTGAACAAAATAACTTACCTGCGATGCTAGAGGATGAATCTGGCAGAATTGGGACGCAAGAGGAAACAATGTCGGGCGAAACCGAAGCTTTGATCGTGATCGACGTGCAGAACGATTTCTGCCCCGGAGGCGCCCTTGCCGTGGCGGGCGGGGATGAGATCATCCCGCGTATCAACGCGCTGATGCAGGAATTCCCCGTCACGATCCTGACGCAGGACTGGCACCCCGAAGAGCATTCCTCCTTCGCCGCCATGCACGAGGGCAAGTCGCCCTTCGAAACAATCGATATGCCCTATGGCCCGCAAACCCTCTGGCCCGCGCATTGCGTCTGGGGCAGCGAGGGCGCGGCGTTCCATCCGCGCCTTGCCATCGACCCGGCCGATCTTATCATCCGCAAGGGCTTTCGCCCCGAGGTCGATAGCTACTCGGCGTTTTTCGAGAACGACCACGCCACGCCCACGGGACTTGCGGGCTACCTGCGAGAGCGCGGCATCACCGATCTGACCTTTGTCGGCCTCGCGCTTGATTTCTGCGTGGCTTGGTCGGCCATCGACGCGGCCAAACTGGGGTTCAATGTGCGGGTGCTTGAGGGCGCCTGCCGCGCCATCGACCTGAACGGCTCGCTTGCCGCCGCCCGTGACGCTATGCGCGCTGCGGGCGTTGCGCTTGATGCATAGGGGAGGCCCCAGATGGTCGATATCGCCACACGCGTCTATAACCACAAGTGGAAGATCGACCCGATCGTCCGCTCGCTGATCGACACCGATTTCTACAAGCTTCTGATGTGCCAGTCGATTTTCCGCAATACACGGGATACGACGGTCACCTTCAGCCTGCATAACCGCTCCAAATCCATCCGTCTGACCGAGTTGATCGACGAGGGCGAGTTGCGCCAGCAGCTGGACTACGCGCGCGGGCTGCGGCTGACGCGCGGCGAAAGCACCTGGCTGCGCGGCAACACCTTCTACGGCAAGCGCCAGATGTTCCGCCCCGATTTCATGGAGTGGTTCGAGGGCTTCCAGCTGCCGCCCTACCACCTAGAGGTTCGCGACGGGCAATACGACCTGACCTTCGAGGGCAAGTGGCACGAGGTCATGCTGTGGGAAATCCCGGCGCTGGCGATCCTGATGGAGCTACGCTCGCGCGCGGTGCTGAACGCGATGGGCCGGTTCGAGTTGCAGGTGCTTTATGCCCGCGCCATGGCCCGCGTCTGGGAAAAGATCGAGGCGCTCAAGGGCATCCCCGGCCTGCGCATCGCCGATTTCGGCACCCGGCGGCGGCACGGCTTTCTTTGGCAGGACTGGTGCGTGCAGGCGATGATCGAGGGCTTGGGCGATGCGGCCAAGGGTGGCGCGTTCACCGGCACCTCGAACTGCCTGATCGCCATGCGCCGCGACCTTGAGGCCGTCGGAACCAATGCGCATGAACTGCCCATGGTCTATGCCGCCTTGGCCGAAACCGACGCGGCGCTGCGCGAGGCGCCCTACAAGGTGCTGGCCGACTGGCAGGAAGAGCACGAGGGCAACCTGCGCATCATCCTGCCCGACACTTACGGCACCAAGGGTTTTCTGGAACACGCGCCCGACTGGCTCGCGGGGTGGACGGGCATCCGCATCGACTCGGGCGATCCGGTCGATGGGGCGGAAACCGCGATCACCTGGTGGAAGTCGCGTGGCGAGGACCCGACGCAGAAGCTCGTGATCTTCTCGGACGGGCTCGATGTCGAAAAGATCCGTGAGCTGCACGAACATTTCGCCGGCCGCGTCCGGGTCAGCTTTGGCTGGGGCACGTTGCTGACCAACGACTTCCGCGGCCTCGTGCCCGATGACGGGCTGGCGCCGTTCAGCCTCGTATGCAAGGCGATCAGCGCCGAGGGTCGCCCGACCGTCAAGCTGTCGGACAACCCCGAGAAGGCGCTTGGGCCAACGGATGAAATCGCCCGATACAAGCGCGTCTTCGGGGTCGGCCAGCAGGAGGCCATGCCGGTCGTCGTTTAACCGGCAAGCCCGTTGAGCAGCACGTAAAGCAACGCCGAAAGCCCGGCCGAGGCCGGCACGGTGATGATCCAAGCCGCCGCCACCGTCAGCATGTGCGAGCGGCGCACCAGCAGGCGGCGCGAGCGTTCCTCGGGCGGGACCGGCTTGCCCTTTTGCAGGCCCAGCAGGCGCACCCGGCGCTCGGCGTGCCATTCGCGGTAGAAGCCCACGCCGAAGATCGCGCCGACCGCGATATGGGTCGAAGACACCGGCAGGCCCAGCCACGAGGCCACGATCACCGTGATCGCCGCCGACAGCGCCACGCAATAGGCGCGCATCGGGTTGAGCTTGGTGATCTCGGACCCGACCAGACGGATCAGCTTGGGCCCGAACAGGATCAGACCGACCGAGATGCCAAGCGCGCCGACGACCATGACCCAGACGGGGATGCCGACCTTGTCGGTGATGTCCCCGGCCTCGACTGCATGAACCACCGCCGCCAGCGGGCCAACAGCGTTCGCCACGTCATTGGCGCCATGCGCGAAGGACAGCAGCGCCGCCGAGACCACCAGCGGGAAGGAAAATAGCTTCTTGAGCGATTTCTTGCGGTTCTCCAACCCCTCTGACTGGCGCCGGATCAGCGGGACCGAGGCCGCCCAGGAGACCACACCCGCAGCAAGCCCGATCAAGAGCGCATGGGCCATCGAAATGCTGATGACCTTTTTGAGCCCCTTGATCGCAAGATAGGCGGCAAAAGCGCCCGCCATGATGCCGATCAGCACCGGCACCCAACGGCGCGCGGCGGCAATCTTGTCATCGGCATACATGATATAGGCCTTGATGAAGGCCAGGAAAATCGCGGCAATGACCCCGCCCAGAACAGGCGAAACGACCCAGCTGAGCGCGATCGTCCCCATTGCACCCCAGTTCACCGCACCGAAGCCCGCCGCGACGATCCCTGCCCCGACAACGCCCCCGACGATCGAATGCGTGGTCGAGACCGGCGCGCCAAGCGCGGTCGCCAGGTTCAGCCACAGGGCCGCAGCCAGAAGCGCCGCCATCATCGCCCAGACGAAATGCGCGCTGTCGGTCACAGCGCCGGGCGCTAGAATCCCGGTCGAGACGGTCTTGACCACATCGCCGCCGGCAATCAGCGCGCCCGCGGTTTCAAAGACAGCCGCGATGATCAGCGCCCCGCCCAGCGTCAGCGCATTGGCCCCGACCGCAGGCCCCATGTTATTGGCGACGTCATTGGCACCGATATTCAGCGCCATATAGGCGCCGATGGCCGCTGCCGCGATCACGATCAGCGCGCCGGGCTGCGAGCCCATCAAGATTGCAGCCGCGATCCCGGCCAGCACGATGAAGGCCAAGGCAATCCCCGGCGCCACAAGCGGCCGCGAGACGAACATCGTCGCCTCCTCCAGCCGCCCGATACGGCCCAGATCCTTGTCGAGCGTTTTCCACTGGTTCACCGGAGGCTTCGCCATGCCCTCTCCCCACATGTCATATAACTGACGTAAAACCGTCATAGTCGGGCGGCGGGGTAGCCGGTTTAGCCTCGCAAAACAACTGCGGAATCGTCACAGGCTGCGCAAAATCTGCTTCAAGCCATCTTCAGCGACACGCTCGGCGGCCTCTTCACTGGTAAACCACTCGCGCGTGCGGCGGCCCGCTTCCGGGTAGCGCTCGGACAGGCTCTGAACCTCGATCTGGAAAACATGCACCTCGCAGCGCAAATGCATCCCGCTGTCGCGCTTCTTGAGATAGGTGAAGACGCCGATCTGACCGGGGCGCACCTGCCCGCGCACGCCGGCCTCTTCCCAGGCCTCCTGCGCGGCGGCGCCCGCAAGCGTGCGGCCATTCATCGGCCAGCCCTTGGGAATGATCCAGCGCCCGGTATCGAGCGACGAGATCAACAAGACCTCCCGCTTTCCCTTGTGGCGGCGCACGCAAAGCGCGCCCACCTGCAATTGCGGCGGACGCAGGCCAAGCAAGCCGGTAAGTACTTCGCCGATAACCCTGATCATGGCGCACACTCCCACAGAGGCCGCCCCGACAGCAAGGCCTGCGCGGCCTCGACCGCGCGCTTTGCATAGGCCGCGCAGCGTGTTGCATCGCCGGGCGCGCGGGTGACCACCCATCCGGCCGAGGCGAAGGCCCGCAGCGCTACAAAAAGCGGCAAAAGCTGCGCCTGATCCAGGGGCAGATCGCGCCGCGAAGCGTAACCCTGCAACAGCGCCCGCGCCTGCTGACCCATGGCCGGATCGCCCCAACTCTGGATCAGGGCAGAGGCCAGATCGTAAAGCCGCCATCCCGGCCCGCTGTCGTCGAAGTCGATCAGCGTCATCCCCTCGGGCCCCAGCATGACATTGGTGCGGATCACATCGGCATGGATCGGGCCGAAATCGCGGGCCCGCGCTAACATTCCGCGCGCAGCCTCGCGCGCGGCTAACAAATGCGCGCGCCCGTCGGCGCTCAGCGCGGGGTTCTCCCAAAATCGTCCCCAACGCGGCTGCTCGCCGATCAGCGCCTCGGCATCCCAAGGCTTGCGCGCGAAGGGCTGCGGGCAGGCCCCGGCATCGGTTGCGTCGTGCAGCGCGGCGATCAGCCTGCCCAGATCAAACGCCCGCGCGGCCACTGCCGACCCGGCCAGAGGCACATCCGCCTGCCCCATCGGCGCGCCCTCAATCCAGCGCAGACAAGAGACGACGCGCCCGCCAAGCCCCGCCGTCAGCCGCCCGTTCACGGCGCGGATCGGTTGCGCCACCGGCACCCCTGCCGCAGCCAGGCGTTCACACCAGTCCAGCTCGACCTCGATGCCTGCGCGCCCTTGATAACCCGACCGGTGCAGGCGCAATGCAGCGCGGGAGCCATCGCGCAGCGTCGTCTCATAGACCACGTTCTCGCTTTGCCAGACCAGCCGCAGTGGCGCGCCAAGCGCCCCCCAATGCGCCAGTGCCGCCTGCGCCTGCGCCGCGTCGCGCGCGCTCATGCAGGCATCTCGCGCAGGATGGCATCGAGCGTCTCGACCAGTTGCTCGGCATTGGCGCGCGAAAACGGCATGGGTGGACGCATCTTGAGGATATGCTGCTCGCGCCCCACCCGGCCCAGCAGAATGCCGCGCTCTTTCGCGGCCTCGACCACCCTGCCGCAGAAGTCGCTGGCAGGCTGTGCGCCTTGCGCGAACTCGACCCCGAAGAACAGCCCGAAGCCGCGTACATCGGCAATCAGCGGATGGCGCAACTGGCGCAGCAGGCCAAGCGCATAGCTGCCCACGTCGCGCGCGTTTTCGACCAGCCCCTCCTCCTCAATCACCTGCAGCGTCGCCATCGCCGCCGCGCAGGACACCGGATTGCCGCCGAAAGTGTTGAAATAACCGAACGCGCCGCGAAACGCCGCCATCACATCGGGCCGTGCAACCACCGCGCCCACCGGATGGCCGTTGCCCATCGGCTTTCCCAAAGTGACCACGTCGGGCGCAAAGCCCAGGAACTCATGCCCCCACCAATGCGACCCCACGCGCCCAAAACCCGGCTGCACCTCGTCACACAGGATCAAACCGCCCGCCCGGCGCACGACCTCGACGGTCGGCTCAAGGAAGCCCGGCGCAATCCCGGGCGTGCCCTCATTGGCGAAGATCGGACAGAGCATCAGCCCGGCGAACCCATGCCCGGCCTCCTCCAGTTCGGCAATCGCGCGAGCCACGCCCGCGGCAAAAGCCTGCGGCTGCGCCGCCAGCGAGCCTCCGAGTGGCGCCAGACTGTCCGGCGCAGGCACACGCCGCACATGGCCGGGGTAACCGCCAATCGGCGGACGCCGGGTGGACAGATGCGCCACCGCCGTGGTGTTCCCGTGATAGGTATTGTCGGTCGCAATCAGCCCGGTCTTGCCGGTCACCGCCTGCGCCATGCGCAGCGCCACGTCATTCGCCTCGGACCCGGTGCAGACCATGATGATCTGGCTCAGATCATGGCCGAAATGCCCCAGAAGCCGCTCGGCATAGTCCAGAATTCCCTCGTGCAGGTAGCGCGTATGCGTATTCAGCACCGCCGCCTGGGCCGCGATCGCCTCGACCACCCTCGGATGGCAATGCCCGACATGCGCGACGTTGTTGTAGCAATCAAGGTAGCGTCGGCCCTCGGCATCCCACAGCCACACGCCCTCGCCGCGCACGATATGCACCGGCTGCTCATAGAAGGTCGGCACATTCGGCCCCAGCAGACGTTCACGCCGCGCGATCAGATCATTCGTCATCGCCCACCTTCCCGCGCAGGGCTTTCACCTCGCCCCGCACCGTCTTGGCCTTGAGCCTGCGCCGCTGACTGCCCAACGTCGGCTTCGTCGCCACCCGCCGCTTGGGCGCCACCAGCGCGGCGCGGATCATCTCGGCCAATCGCTCACGCGCCAGATCGCGATTGCGCAACTGGCTGCGCGTCTCCTCGGCGCGGATCACGATGGCCCCGTCCTGCGTCCACTTGCGCCCCGCGATCCGCTTCAGCCGCGCCTTCACCGCCGGCGTCAGATGCGGCGAGCGTTCGGCTTCGAACCGCAATTCCACCGCCGTCGAGACCTTGTTGACGTTCTGTCCACCCGGCCCCTGCGAGCGGGTAAAGCTCTCCGAAAGCTCCCAATCGGCAATCGCCAGAGTGTCATTGATCCACAGCATGGCCAGACCCTAGCGTCCCGCGCGAAAAACGAAAGACCCCTGCCTTCAATGTGGTACAAATATCCCGGGGTCCGGGGCAGCGCCCCGGCTCTCACGCCAGAAGGCGCACACCATCATGGCCCAGGATGCGGGCGCTCAGGATCGTCCCCTCGGGCATATCGCGCTCGAAGGCCACCTCGGTGAAGAACTCGGTGCGCCCAAGACGCGGCCCTTCGGTCAGGATCACGCGCCCCTGCCCGACCTCGGCGGCCAGATGGCGCTCCAGCGCCTCCTGCCCCTTGGCGCGCAGCCGAGCCGCACGCTCCTTGATCGCGGGGCCCGCTACGCGCGGCATCCGCGCCGCAGGCGTGCCCTTGCGCGCCGAGAAGGGGAAGACATGCAGGAAGGTCAGCCCGCAGTCATCCACCAGCCGCAGCGAGTTCTCGAACATCTCCTCGGTCTCGGTCGGGAAACCAGCGATGATATCTGCACCGAACACGATCCCCGGCCGCAGCCGCCGCGCCTCCTCGCAGAACCGGATCGCATCGTCGCGCAAATGGCGGCGCTTCATCCGCTTGAGGATCATGTCGTCGCCCGCCTGCAACGACAGATGCAGATGCGGCATCAAGCGCGGCTCGGTCGCGATCGCCAGCATCAGGTTCTCGTCGGCCTCGATCGAGTCGATCGAGGAGATCCGCAGCCGCGCCAGATCTGGCACCAGCCGCAGGATACGCATCACCAGATCCCCCAGACGTGGCCCGCCCGGCAGATCCGCCCCCCACGACGTCAGATCGACCCCGGTCAGCACCACCTCGTGGAAGCCGCGATCCATCAGCCGCTTGATCTGCTCGACGACCACCCCCGCCGGGACCGAGCGCGAATTGCCCCGCCCAAAGGGAATGATGCAGAAGGTGCAACGGTGATCGCAGCCGTTCTGGACCTGCACATAGGCTCGATGGCGGCCGAAACCGTCGATAAGATGGCCCGCCGTTTCCTTGACCGACATGATGTCATCGACCTGAACCTTTTCGGTCTCGCCAATGAAATCCGGGCTACGCATTTCTGCGCCGATCCCCGACCATGTCTCGGCCAACATCTTCTCATGGTTGCCGATGACGCGGGTGACCTCTTCCATCGCGGCGAAGGTCTCGGGTTCGGTCTGCGCGGCGCATCCCGTCACGATGATCGGCGCACCGGGGTTTTCGCGCGAAAGCCGACGGATTTCCTGCTTGGCCTTGCGCACGGCCTCGGCGGTCACGGCGCAGGTATTGACGACGACGGCATTCGCGATCCCCGCCTGTGCCGAGAGCTCCTTCATCGCCTCCGTCTCATAGGCATTGAGACGGCAGCCTAGCGTGGCAAAGACCGGAGCTTTCATGCGCTGGCCAGAAATGCGGGCGACAGGACGCCGTCGAACACCAGCGCCGTCGGGCCGGTCATCCAGACGCCATCCTCGCGCCAGTCGATCTCAAGCCGCCCGCCGTCCACATCGACGATCACATGCCGCCCGGTCAGCCCGCGCAGATGTGCGGCAACGGCCGTTGCACAGGTGCCCGAGCCACAGGCAAGCGTGATGCCCGCCCCGCGCTCCCACACCCGCATGCGCAGATGATCCGGCGCAATCAGCGAGGCAAACTCGACATTGGTGCGCTCGGGGAAAAGCGGGTCATGCTCGATCTTGGTGCCAAGACCCGCAACATCCACTGCCTCGGCATCCTCGACGAAATAGATGCAATGCGGGTTGCCCATGCCCACGGCGACAGGATCGCCCGCCAGTGGCAGGTGCATCGGCTCTGCCGCGACCGGAATCGATGCAGCGTCCAGAATCGGGGCGCCCATGTTGACCGAGACCAGACCATCCTCGCGCCGACGCGCCGAAAGCGTGCCGCGCGCCGTGGTCAGCGTAACCGCATCCTTGCCCAGCTGGCGCATCATCCAGTCCGACACGCAGCGCGTGGCATTGCCGCAAGCGCCCGCCTTCGAGCCATCCGAATTCCAGAATTCCAGCGTGAAATCCGTCCCTTGCGCAGGCAAGATCACCGCAAGCTGATCAAAGCCCACGCCCCGATTTCGGTCCCCCACCGCACGCGCCAAGGCAGGCGTCACCGGATCGACGCCATCACGCGCGTCGATCACCACGAAGTCATTGCCCAGACCATGCATCTTCATGAAGCGCAGGCCGGTCGGAGGGGTCAGGGTGCTGTTCATGCCGGGCATATACGCCTGCCGATAGGTTTTTTCCAGATGCGCAAAATTTCCGAAGATTCGGCCTTGACCCCCCGAGCGCGGCCCTTTAGAGAGCCGCACAGTGACGAGCCAAGGCGCCGCGCCACACTGAACCGCCATCGCGCAGAACAGAGTGAGCCAGCTAACAGCTTGACCCGCAAGGGGAAAACAGGGTAACAACCTGCTTCACACGAGAAGAGTGGGCCGTTAGCTCAGTTGGTAGAGCAACTGACTTTTAATCAGTGGGTCGCAGGTTCGAATCCTGCACGGCTCACCACTCCCTCCGCTGAACCGATCGTGACGCGCCGCAGCTTGCTGTGGCGTTTTCGCAATTGACCCGGCGGCGAGGACTTTCCAAATATCGGGGCAAGGTTTTCGGGCCGCGATGCCCCCACGATATGAGGAGAGACCCATGCGCAAATACCTGATCCCCCTGCTCGCCCTTGCCGCGCTGAGCGCCTGCGAAACCGTCAAGGGCGCGGGCCGCGACCTGCAATCCGCCGGCGCGGTTGTCAGCCGCGAGGCTGCCGAGGCGCAATCGCAGTTCTGACGAAACGAAAGGGCGCCCGAAGGCGCCCTTTTTAATCGTCCATTTTGAGGGCCGAGATGAAGGCCGATTGCGGGATTTCGACCTTCCCGAACTGGCGCATCTTCTTTTTGCCGGCCTTCTGCTTCTCGAGCAGCTTTTTCTTCCGCGTCGCGTCGCCGCCGTAGCACTTGGCGGTCACGTCCTTTCGCATCGCGCTGAGCGTCTCGCGCGCGATCACACGGCCGCCGATGGCGGCCTGAATCGGGATCTTGAACATGTGCCGCGGGATCAGCTCTTTCAGCTTTTCCACCATGGCGCGGCCACGCGATTCGGCGCGGTCGCGGTGCACCATGATCGAGAGCGCATCGACCGGCTCGTCATTCACCAGGATCGACATCTTCACGAGGAAATCCTCGCGGTACTCGCTCAGCTGGTAGTCGAACGAGGCATAGCCCTTGGTGACCGATTTCAGACGGTCGTAGAAGTCGAACACGACCTCGGCCAGCGGCAGGTCATAGACCACCATGGCGCGCGAACCGGCATAGGTCAGGTCGAGTTGGATACCGCGACGGTCCTGGCAGAGCTTGAGCACATCGCCCAGATACTCGTCGGGGACCATGATCGTGGCCTTGATGCGCGGCTCTTCGATATGATCGACATAGGTCAGGTCGGGCATGTCGGCGGGGTTGTGCAGATCGCGCACCTCGCCGTCTTTCATATGCAGCTTGAACACCACGCTCGGCGCGGTGGTGATCAGGTCGAGGTCATATTCGCGCTCCAGACGGTCGCGGATCACCTCGAGGTGCAGCAGCCCAAGGAAGCCGCAGCGGAAGCCAAAGCCAAGCGCGGCCGAGGTCTCCATCTCATAGCTGAACGAGGCGTCGTTGAGCGCAAGCTTTTCGATGGCGTCGCGCAAGGCCTCGAAATCGTTCGCATCGACCGGGAAAAGACCGCAGAACACCACCGGCTGAGCGGGTTTGAAGCCCGCCAGCGGCTTGTCGCAGGGTTTCTTTTCGTGGGTGATCGTATCGCCCACGCGGGTATCGCGCACTTGCTTGATCGAAGCCGTCAACACGCCGATCTCGCCCGGGCCAAGTTCGGCAATATCCACCATTTGCGGCTTCAGCACGGCAAGCTTGTCGATGCCATAAACCGCGCCGGTCTGCATCATCTTGATCCGCTCGCCCTTCTTGATCACGCCATCCATGACGCGGATCATGACGACAACGCCCAGGTAGGGGTCGTACCAGCTATCGACCAGCATCGCCTTGAGCGGCGCATTGCGGTCACCCTTGGGCGGCGGCAGGCGATGCACGATCGCTTCGAGCACCTCGGGGATCCCCAGGCCCGTCTTGGCCGAGATCGGGATCGCATCCGAGGCGTCGATGCCGATGACATCCTCGATATTGGACTTGACCGCATCCGGGTCGGCGGCGGGCAGGTCGATCTTGTTCAGCACCGGCACGATCTCATGCCCCGCGTCGATCGCCTGATAAACGTTGGCCAGCGTCTGCGCCTCGACCCCTTGCGACGCATCGACGACCAAGAGCGAGCCCTCGACCGCGCGCATCGAGCGCGAGACTTCATAGGCGAAGTCGACGTGGCCGGGGGTGTCGATCAGGTTCAGAATATAGGTCTGGCCGTCCTTGGCGGGATACTCGATCCGCACGGTGTTGGCCTTGATGGTGATGCCCCGCTCTCGCTCGATATCCATCGAGTCGAGCATCTGCGCCTTCATGTCGCGCGCAGCCACCGTGCCGGTCATCTGGATGAGCCGGTCGGCAAGGGTGGATTTGCCGTGGTCGATATGCGCCACGATGGAGAAATTGCGGATGTGATCGAGCTGGGTCATGGGCGCGCATATAGCTGCAAAAAAAGGGACCGGGAAGGGGGATTGAACGCCCCGTCGGCCTCGGTATTTTCGCCGCAAGCCCTTCGGGCCGACCCGGAGCCATTGACCGCGCGAGCCAGATACACAATCTAGCGCCTATCAGATCAGGAGAAAGCCATGATCCTTTCCGTTCCGAACATGACCTGCGGCCATTGCAAGGCCGCCGTCGAAGCCGCCATCGTCGAAGTGGGCGGCAAGGCCGACATCAACCTGGCCGACCGCGAGGTCGAGGTGAACGGCCTGCCCGAGGCCACCGTTCTCGCCGCACTCAAAGCCGCCGGCTACGAGGCCGAGGTGATCGAGTAACGCAAGCGGTTGGGGGCGCGCCTGCGCGGGCGCCCATAGCTTGCGCGTGCTGCGGCCACTGCGCGCGGCAATCTACCAAAGGGTCGGTTTCGTTGCGATTTGCGGCAGAATCGGCTATGGTTCGCCCGCAATCAAGGACGGGAATCAATCCCGCCACCTTAGGGCAGTACGCGGGGCAGTATTCATGAAGTTCACCATTTTTGCGGCGGCATGTCTCGCCATGGGCGCAACTCAGGCCTCGGCGGGTCCGATCGACGGTGCCTGCATGGGCGCGGGCCGTAACAGCACGAACCGCGCTCTTTGCGAATGCATCCAACAGGTGGCCGACATGACGCTGAGCCGCGCGGACCAGCGCCGCGCCGCCAAGCTGTTCAAGGACCCGGAAAAGGCGCAGGAGGTGCGCATGTCGGATCGCAAGGCCGACGAGGCCTTCTGGGACCGCTACAAGAACTTCGCGGCCGCGGCCGAAGGTTACTGCGGCGGCTGAAGCGCGGCGATCAGGCGGCGCGCACCATCCTCGATCAGGTCGAGGCAGCCATCGAAATCGCGGGTGTAATACGGGTCGGGCACGTCTTGTGTGCCCGTTTTCGCATCCAGAAAAAGCCGCAGATCGGCGCGGGCGGCGGCGGGCCGGATAGTTTCGGCCTTCGCGAGATTCTTTGCATCCATCGCCAAGATCAAATCGAACCGTTCGAAATCATCGCGCGTCAACTGGCGCGCCCGCAGGCTGCTCAGTTCATAGCCGCGCGCCTGCGCGGCGGCCAGCATGGGGCCATAGGGCGGCTCGCCGAGGTGCCAGTCACTTGTCCCGGCGCTGTCGGCCTCGGCCTCCAGACCCGCGCGGGCGGCCATTTCGCGAAACACGCCCTCGGCGGCGGGAGAGCGGCAGATGTTGCCTAGGCAGAGGAACAGGATACGCATAGGCAAGATGTAACGAGAGGAGCGGGAATGGCCAAGATCGTGATTCTGACCGGGGCGGGAATTTCTGCCGAAAGCGGGATTCGGACCTTCCGGGCCTCGGACGGGCTGTGGGAGGAACACCGTATCGAGGATGTCGCGACCCCCGAGGGTTTCATGGCCGACCCGGCGCTGGTGCATCGCTTTTACAACGCGCGTCGCGCCGCGGCGGCCGCCGCCGAGCCGAATGCCGCGCATCGCGCCCTGGCGGAATTGGAGCAGGACGGCCGCCACGAGGTGCTTGTGGTCACGCAAAACGTGGATGATCTGCACGAGCGCGGCGGCGCGGCCAATGTCATCCATATGCATGGCACGTTGACGGGGGCACTGTGCCATTCCTGTGGCCATCGCTGGCCCGCACCCGCCGAGATGACGCCGCGCGATCCCTGCCCGGCCTGTCAGAAGCCTGCCACCCGGCCCGATATCGTGTGGTTTGGCGAGATGCCCTACCAGATGGAAGAGATCTGGACGGCACTGAGGGCCGCCGACCTCTTCGTGTCGATCGGAACCTCGGGGAATGTCTATCCGGCGGCCGGATTCGTCGCCGATGCCGGTCATGCCGGGGTGCCCACGCTTGAACTCAACCTCGAACCCTCTGCAGGCAGCCGCTATTTCGATGAGGCCCGGCACGGCCCCGCCACGACGGTTGTTCCCGCCTGGGTGCGTGAAATGCTGGGCTGAGGGGCACGGCAAGCTTGCGCGGAAAATGAGTGTGCGGCCAACAGAATGCCCGCATGAATCGCTTGACGTCGCCCGGCTTTGCCCGTATGCCCCCCAAACGAATTTCCGGGCGCTGCCATTCGCGGCGTTCGTTTGTGTTGAGAAGCGGGCGGACACGCGCCCCGAGGAAACGAAGGATTTACGCCATGTCGCGCGTTTGCGAACTGACCGGCAAGGGCCCGATCACGGGCAACAACGTGAGCCACGCGAACAACAAGACGCGTCGCCGCTTCCTGCCGAACCTCAACGAAGTGACCCTGATCTCGGACGTTCTGGGTCAGTCGTTCAAGCTGCGCATTTCGGCCGCTGGCCTGCGCTCGGTCGACCATCGCGGTGGCCTCGACTCCTACCTGCTCAAGGCCAAAGACGCCGAGCTGTCGGACAACGCGCTGAAGATCAAGAAAGCGATCGTCAAGGCCCAGGCTGCCGCCTGATCCTGACCAGCGTGTCCCAAGCGACTGCCCCGCCCCCGGCGGGGTTTTTGCTTTTGCGCTGCCTGCGGCAATTCGGCTTGACTAAAGGCATGGCGCGCGACCCGGCGGGCAGCTAGATTGCCGCCATGAACCGGAAATACGCACAGAGTGCCGTGGCGATCCTGCTGGCGGTAATCCTTGCGGCAACAAGCCTGACAATGGCCGTTGCCCGCGGGCAGACGCGTGTTGCCGGAGAGATCGTGATCTGCACCGGCTACGGCGTCACCACGGTCTCGGTCGATGAGAACGGGGACCCTGTCGGCCCCGTTCACCTCTGTCCCGACATGGTGCTGGGCATGATGGCCGCGCTGGATGCAGCGCCGCCTGTCCTCACGCGTCCCGAGGGCATGGTGGTGCGCGTCGATGCGCCCGAGCCTGCCAGCCTCAGCGCCCAGTCGGCCCTGATCCCGCGCGCGCGCGGCCCCCCGCTTCCGGCCTGATCCCTTCGCCTAACCCGAACCAAGATCAGACTGGAGACACGCATGTCCCGCTTCAAACTTCTCATGACCGCCGCGGCGGTTGCCTTCGCTGCGCCCGCTTTCGCCGGCGACATCACCATCACCGCCCCCTATGCCCGCGTCTCGACGATGATGTCGAAATCCGGCGCGGCCTTCATGGTCATCGAGAATCACGGCGCCGAGGACGATCGCATGATCGGCGCGGCTTCGGATATCGCCGACCGGGTCGAGCTGCACACCCATATCGCGGATGCGAATGGCGTGATGCAGATGGTCGAGGTGAAGGAAGGCTTCCCGGTGGCCGCGCATGGCACGCATGCCCTCAAGCGTGGCGCGGACCATGTGATGTTCCTGGGCCTGCGTCAGTCGCTCAAGGATGGCGATGCCGTCCATGTCGTCCTGACCTTCGAAAAGGCCGGCGAGGTTGCGGTCGACATCCCGGTCGACCTCAAGCGCGATGCCGCGGCGACGGGCGGGATGCAGATGATGAACGGCGCGCCCGAAGGGATGATGCCGCAGCATCAGAACATGCCCTCCAACTGATCTGTCGGCGCCGCCAGGAATGGCGGCTGCCTTGACGACCGGCCGCTGCCTCTCTCCCGAACAGGCGGTGTGCCGTGCGGTCAGGCCCGGCTTCCCGAACGGGTTTCTGGCCACTTCCCTTGATTGCGGCCCGGTCGGTTCCCGACGACCGGCCCCATGATCCGGAACGGCCCTGCCTCCGCCCTCGTGCCCTCGCGGATGGAGGCAGGGAACGTCCCAAACGAAAAGCCCCGGCGCTTCGACCGGGGCTTTGTTCATTTTCAGGGGGGCGTTTATTCCGGGCCACCCGCACCCAGAAGCCGCAGCATCTCTGTCGCGGCGGCAGCAGGGGCTACCTCACCTGCGGCAACGGCCGCACCCAACTCGCCCATCCGTCTGCGAATGGCGGGGTCATTGTGCAGGCGCGCCAGAAGCCCCTCACGCACCTCGGTCTCGAACCAGTGGCGGGCCTGCGCCGCGCGGCGCGAGGTGAAATGGCCATGTTCGCGCCGCCAGTCGGCCAGCGTCTTCATCTCGTCCCAGGCCTTGATCAGGCCCTGCTCTTCCAGTGCCGAAACCGGCAGCGCTTTGGGGAACCCCTCGGGGTCTTGCGCGCGTTTGCGCAGCAGGCGCAGCGCGCCCGCGTAATCGGCCACAGTGCGCATCGCGGCGGGCTTGAGATCGCCGTCGGCCTTATTCACAAGGATCATGTCGGCCATTTCCATGATGCCGCGCTTGACGCCCTGCAGCTCATCGCCGCCCGCGGGTGCCATCAGCAGGATGAAAAGATCGGTCATCTCGGCCACCAGCGTCTCGGACTGGCCAACGCCCACCGTCTCGATCAGCACCACGTCGAAGCCCGCGGCCTCACACAGCGCAACTGCCTCGCGCGTGCGGCGTGCAACGCCGCCCAGATGCGCCTGGCTGGGCGAGGGGCGGATGAAGGCGTTCGGGTCGCGCGACAGCCGCTCCATCCGGGTTTTGTCGCCCAGGATCGAGCCCCCCGAGCGAGCCGAGGACGGATCGACCGCCAGCACCGCAACACGCAGGCCCTGCGCCGTCAGCATCATGCCAAAGCTTTCGATGAAGGTCGATTTGCCGACGCCCGGCGTGCCCGACAGACCGATGCGCAGTGCCTGCCGCCCCGCCCCCGCCAGCCGATCCAGCAGCTCTGTCGCCTGCGCGCGGTGATCGGCCCGTGCCGACTCTACCATCGTGATCCCCCGTGCGAGCGAGCGGCGGTCACCGGCGAGGATCTTGTCAGCGAGGTCGGTCATGGCATGGGCGTTCATCGGAGGCCTTCGGACGGAGGAGATGACAAAAGCGTCAGAATTCGTGATGCGGTTTCGGTTTCTTGCCCCCTCGGAGCGGTGTATGTCCAGACCGAACACCGGTTTTCCCGAGGAGCCATGATGCTTTCGTCACTTAAGGGTCGTTTGGGCGCCGCGGCGATTGCCGCCAGCGCGACACTGGCGATGGCGCAACCGCTTTGGGCCGACCAGAAAGACCGTATTCAGTTCGACGTCGAGCTGAAGGGTCTGAAGGCCGGTCGCCTGACGATCAACGGCAAGATCGAGGGGGCGTCCTACGGCGCAAATGGCTCGCTGGAAACCACAGGCCTTCTGGGGGCGCTGAAAAAGCTGCGCCACGAGGCCTCGGTCGCGGGTGATTTCAAGGCCGGCGCTTTCACCCCGCTGAGCTACAACCAGACCTCGGAGCGCGGCGACAAGAAGGTCGATCACGTGATCGTATATCAGTCGGGCACGCCCGTTTCGGTCAGCCGCAACCCGCCGCGCACGCCGCGCGACCTCGATGTGGACCCGGCCAAACAGACCGGCACGATCGACCCGCTGACCGCGCTTTATGCCGTGCTGCGCGACGTGGATCGCGCCGAGGCCTGCGCTCTCGACGTCAAGCTTTACGACGGATCGAAGCGCACGCAGGTCAAGCTCGAACCGGCCCAGACGAAGGGCGAGAATGTCATCTGCTCGGGCGAATACCGGCGGCTTGAGGGCTTCTCGGCCAAGGATATGGAAGAGAAAAGCCGCTTCCCCTTCACGCTGACCTATGCCCCCACCCCCGATGGCGCGCGGCTTCAGGTGATCGAGATCGCGACCGACACGGTCTATGGCAAAGGGCGTCTGAAACGGCGATAAGGACGTCGTGACGGATCGACTTCCCATAGACGAGGCGCTGCCCGCGCTGAAAGACGCGCTGGCCAAGGCCGGGCGCGCCGTGCTGATGGCCCCCCCCGGCGCGGGCAAGACGACGCGCGTCCCGCTGGCGCTGCTCAATCAGATCGCGGGCCGGATCGTCATGCTGGAACCGCGTCGCCTGGCGGCCCGCGCTGCGGCCGAACGCATGGCCGACACGCTTGGCGAGCCGGTCGGCCAGACCGTCGGCTATCGCATCCGCGGCGAGGCGAAAACCTCGCGCGCGACCCGCATCGAGGTGGTGACCGAAGGCATCCTGACCCGGATGCTGCAATCCGACCCGGAACTGACCGGCATCGGCTGCATCATCTTCGACGAGTTTCACGAGCGCAGCCTGAACGCCGATCTGGGCCTTGCCCTGACATGGGAGGCGCGCGGCGCCCTGCGCCCCGATCTGGCCATCGTGGTGATGTCCGCGACCCTCGACGCCGAACCCGTCGCTGCGCTGCTCGACGATGCGCCCGTGATCGTCTCCGAGGGCCGCGCTTTCCCGGTCGAGACGCGCTGGCTTGGTCGCCCCCTGGCAACCGGAATGCGGCTTGAGGCTGCCACCGCCGCGCTGGTCGAAGAGGCCGTGACAGAAACCGAGGGCGGCGTTCTGGTCTTCCTGCCCGGCGAGGCCGAGATCCGCCGGACCGAGGCGCTGCTGTCGGGTCGCCTTGGCCCCGATATCGCCCTGGGCCCCCTATTCGGCGCGATGGACTTCGCCGCCCAACGCGCGGCCATCGCGCCCGCCACCTCGGGACGCAAGATCGTGCTAGCCACCTCGATCGCCGAAACCTCGCTGACCATTCAGGATATCCGCGTCGTCGTCGATGCCGGTCGTGCCCGCCGCCTGCGCTTCGATCCGGCGTCCGGCATGGCCCGCCTGGTGACCGAGCGCGTCAGCCGCGCCGAGGCCGAACAGCGCCGCGGTCGCGCCGGGCGCGTGGCCGAGGGGATCTGCTACCGGCTCTGGACCAAGGGCGAAGAGGGCTCCCTGCCTGCCTTCGCTCCGCCCGAGATTGCCGTGGCCGATCTGGCGGGCCTTGCGCTCGAACTCGCGCTATGGGGGTCGGACGGCGCGGATCTTGCCTTCCTTACGCCGCCCCCCGCCCCCGCGCTGGCCGAGGCGCGCGCGCTGCTCGAGGGGCTTGGTGCGCTGAAAGCCGGGCGGATCACCGCGCATGGGCGGGCGCTGGCCGCGCTGCCTCTGCACCCGCGCCTCGCCCATATGCTGGTGACCGCTGGCCCGGAAGCCGCGACTCTGGCTGCGCTGCTGGCCGAGCGTGACCCGATCCGGGGCGCGCCCGCCGATCTTGCCCTGCGCATCGCCGCCGTCGCCAATCCCGGCCGGTTCGAGGCCGAGCACCCCTGGCAAGTGCATCGCGGCACGGTCGAGCGTATCCGCGCCGAGGCAAAGCGCCTTGCCCGCATGGTGCAGCCCGCCGACAGCTATACTCTGGCCGAGATGGCCGCCCTGGCCTATCCTGACCGCATCGGCCTGCGCCGCAAGGGCGAGGCGCCGCGCTATGTGCTCTCGGGCGGGAAGGGCGCGGTGGCCGGCGAGACCGACGCGCTTGGCCGCGCCCGCCTGATCGTCGCGACCGATCTTGACGGCGACCCGCGCGAGGCGCGCATCCGGCAGGGCATCGCTCTGCAAGAGGCCGAGCTGCGCCGCCTCCACGCGCCCGAGATTGCCTGGCAGGACATCTGCGCCTGGTCGCGGCGCGAGGGCCGCGTGCTGGCCCGCACTCAAGAACGCTTCGGCGCGCTGGTTCTTGATGATCGCCACTGGCCAGACGCCCCGCCCGAGGCCATCGCCCGCGGCGCGCTGGACGGGCTGCGCCAGATCGGCCTCACGCTCTCCCCTTCCGCCGCGCGTTTCCGCGCCCGCGTCGATATCCTGCGTCAGGACGGCGAAGAGATGCCCGACCTGTCGGATGACACCCTGCTCAACGGCGAGGCGATGCTGCCCTACCTGCGCGGCAAACGCACCGAGGCCGATCTGCGTAACCTCGACCTGACCGAAGCCCTGCGCGGGCAGCTCGACTGGGGGCAGATGCAATTGCTGGACCGACTGGTGCCGAGCCATTTCGAAACCCCGCTCGGCCGCCACGTCCCGATCGACTATTCCGGGGAGGCGCCGTCAATCGAGGTCAAACTGCCCGAAATGTATGGCGTGACCGAGCATCCTTCGGTCGGGCCAAAACGCCACCCGCTGCGGATCTCTCTGCTCAGCCCCGGCAACAAGCCGATCCAGGTCACGATGGATCTGCCGGGCTTTTGGGACGGCTCTTACGCGGAGGTCCGCAAGGAAATGCGCGGCCGCTACCCGCGCCACCCTTGGCCTGAAAACCCGCGCGACGCAGACCCGACCACCCGCGCCAAGCCCCGCGGAACGTAAGGGGGCGCTGCCCCCTCGCGGCTTACGCCGCTCACCCCCGGGATATTTGGGCCACATTGAAAGGCTGAACAAAGCACACCCGACTCTGTCCGCGGGGGGCGGAGGAGCCGGGCGGCCTTCAACGTGGACGGTCATCGGCGTCCCCGCCTGTACCGTGCGACCAGACTTCAATGATTCTGGTTAAGAAAGGGTTTCAGCTTCAATGTGGCGGAAATATCCTCGGGGGGTGAATTTGCTGCAAGCAAAGAGGGGGGCAGACAGCCCCCCTGCGCCCTCGACGCTCTTACTTGCCCAGGCACCAGCGCATGATCGCTTTTTGCGCATGAAGGCGGTTCTCGGCCTCGTCGAAGATCACCGAATGCGGGCCGTCCATCACAGCCGAGGTCGCCTCATCATTCCGATGCGCGGGCAGGCAATGCATGAAGAGCGCGTCGGGCTTGGCGCGCGCCATCAGATCCTCGTTCACCTGATAGGGGCGCAGCTGATTGTGGCGGCGTTCCTTGGCGGATTCCGGGTCGTGCATCGACACCCAGGTATCGGTGACCACCAGATCGGCGCCATCCACCGCTTTGTACGGGTCGCGCTCGATCCTGGCATCGACACCCTTGGAACGCGCGAAGTTGATCCATTCCGCCTCGGGGTCGAGCGTGGGCGGGCCGGTGAAGGTCAGGTCGAACCCGAATTGACCCGCAGCATGCAGGAACGAGGCGCAGACATTGTTGCCGTCGCCCGACCAGACCACTTTCTTGCCCGCGATGGGGCCGCGATGTTCCTCATAGGTCATCACATCGGCCATGATCTGGCAGGGATGGGTGCGGTTCGTCAGACCGTTGATCACCGGAACGCTGGCGTATTCGGCCATCTCCTGCAGGGTTGCCTCTTCGAAGGTGCGGATCATGATCAGATCGACATAGCGCGAGAGCACCCGCGCCGTGTCGGCGATCGTCTCGCCATGCCCCAGTTGCATCTCCTTACCCGAGAGCACCATGGTCTGCCCGCCCATCTGGCGCACACCCACATCAAAGCTGACGCGCGTCCGGGTCGAGGGTTTTTCGAAGATCAGCGCGACCATGTGGCCCGCCAGCGGCCGGTCATCGTCGAGCGCGCCTTTCGGGCGGCCATTGCGCGCGTCCTTCATGGCGCGCGCGCTGTCGATCATCTTGCGCAGGTCTTCGGGGCTGGTGGTGTGAATATCGAGAAAACTGGTCATCTGTCTGTCTTTCGCTCAGCGGCCCTTGCCGCCGGATCAATCAAGCCTTGGTCGGTTCAAGCGCGCTGGCGGCGGCATCGAGGCGTTTGACCGCCTCGGCCATATCCGCCTCGGAGATGTTCAGCGCGGGCAACAGGCGCAGCACGTTATCGGCCGCGGGCACCGTCAGCAGCTTTTCGGCATAGGCCGCCTTGACCACATCCGCCGGCGCGATCTTGCACTTGAGCCCCAGCATCAGGCCCTGACCACGCACACCCTCGAGCACGTCGGGATGGGCGGCGACAAGACCCTCGAGCTTCTGGCGCAGGAACCCCGCCTTGGCGTTGACCGCATCAAGGAAGGCCGGATCGGTGACGATCTCCATCACTTTGCCGCCAACTGCGCAACCAAGCGGGTTGCCGCCATAGGTCGAGCCATGGGTGCCTGCAACCATGCCGCTCGCGGCCTCTTCGGTGGCCAGCACCGCGCCGAGCGGGAAGCCGCCGCCGATGCCCTTGGCGACCATCATGATGTCAGGCGCCACGCCCGCCCATTCATGGGCAAAGAGCCGACCGGTGCGGCCGACGCCGCATTGGACCTCGTCAAAAATCAAAAGCGTGCCGGTGGTGTCGCACAGATCGCGCAGCCCTTTGAGGCACTGATCGGGAACCGGGCGGATGCCGCCCTCGCCCTGCACCGGCTCAATCAGGATGGCGGCGGTGCGTTCGTTGATCGCGGCGCGCAGGCCCTCGTGATCGCCCCATTTCACATGGACGAAGCCGGGCAGCAGCGGACCAAATCCTTTGACCATCTTCTCGGACCCGGCCGCGGCAATGGCGGCCGAGGAGCGGCCGTGGAAGGAGCCCTCGAAGGTGATGATCTCGACCCGCTCGGGCTGGCCTTTGTCATACCAGTATTTGCGCGCCATCTTGACGGCCAGCTCGCAGGCCTCGGTGCCCGAGTTGGTGAAGAACACGGTATCGGCAAAGCTGTTCTCGACCAGCTGATCGGCAAGCTTCTGCTGTTCGGGGATCTGGTAGAGGTTGGAGACGTGCCAGAGTTTGCCCGCCTGTTCGGTCAGCGCGGCGACCAGTTCAGGCGCCGCATGGCCCAGCACGTTCACCGCGATGCCCGCCCCCATGTCGAGATATCGGGTGCCGTCCGCCGTTTCGAGCCAGGAGCCCTCGCCTTTGACGAAGGCGAGAGGGGCGCGGTTGTAGGTCGGCAGAACGGAGGAAATCATCGTGTGTCTCCAGAAAGGGAAGGCCAAGGGGTGCAACAGGCCCGCAGGGCTGTCAACGGTCAAGGCCGGGGATTTGACGGGTTTTGGGGGGATGTGGCCAAAGACCACGGCAGATCGGACGTCAGGCGCGGGTGCGGCGGCGTCGGGGACGGGCGATATGGGCGGTCCGGGTGATCATAGGCGCTCGGTAGCGCGCGCGATGGCACCTGTCAAAGGATTCCTTTGATGCAGGCGTGGCGCGGGCTTGAATTCCGGGGGCGGCGCTTGTATCTCATCGCGTCCTCACTAATATGAGGCAAGCCAAGCCGGAACCCCGTCAACGGACCGGGTCAGAATGCGAAAGGGTGGTCATGTCCTGGACCGATGAACGCGTCGAACTCCTGAAAAAGATGTGGTCGGAGGGCCAGTCGGCCAGCCAGATCGCGAAGGAGCTGGGCGGGGTGACCCGCAACGCCGTGATCGGCAAGGTGCATCGTCTGGGCCTGTCGAACCGTGCTGGCGGGAGCGATCCCGCGCCGGCGCCCGCCGCGCCTGCCGCTGCCAAGCCCACCCCGGTCGAGCGGCCCGAGCCGGTCGCCGCTGCCGCGCCTGCCGCAAACCGCCCCGAGCCCGCGCCCACCCCGAAGCCCGCGCCCGCCGCGCGCCCGGAGCCTACGCCCGCTGTTGCCGCGCCCGCGCCCGTGATGCGCAAGGCGATCATTCCCGCAGGCCAGCCACTGCCGCCGCAGCCCTCGGCCAATGAGATCAGCCCCGAGGCGCTGGCCAAGGTGGGTGAGGTCGAAAAGCGCGCCCGCAAGATCAGCCTGATGGAGCTGACCGAGCGCACCTGCAAATGGCCGATCGGCGACCCGGCGACGGACAATTTCTACTTCTGCGGCCTGCCCTCGCAGCCCGGAAAGCCCTATTGCGAGGCCCATGTCGGCGTCGCCTTCCAGCCGATGAGCGCACGCCGCGACCGTCGTCGCTGAACCCGGGCCAAGCCGGGGGCGCCGCCCCCGGAACCCCGAGGTATTTGAACCAAGAAGAAAGGGCGGGTCGTCGGGCTCGCCTTTGCCATTGAGAGGGCATGATGAGCCAGAACCCCCCGAACCTGCGCCCCGATCTGGCGCCGAAGGCGCGCTTTGACGAGGCTCCGCGCGCGGGTCAGCCGACGATCGGGATGGTCTCGCTTGGCTGTCCGAAGGCGCTGGTGGACAGCGAGCGGATCCTGACGCGGTTGCGGGCCGAGGGTTACGCGATCAGCCCCGATTACACCGGGGCCGAGGCGGTGATCGTGAACACCTGCGGGTTTCTGGACAGTGCCAAGGCGGAAAGCCTTGAGGCCATCGGAGAGGCGCTGAAGGAAAACGGCAAGGTCATCGTGACCGGCTGTCTGGGCGCCGAGCCCGAGTATATCACCGGCGTGCATCCAAAGGTTCTGGCCGTGACCGGCCCGCAGCAGTTCGAGCAGGTTCTGGACGCGGTGCATGGGGCCGTGCCGCCCTCGCCCGACCCGTTCGTGGACCTGCTGCCGCCGACGGGTGTAAAGCTGACGCCGCGCCATTACAGCTATCTGAAGATCTCTGAGGGCTGCAATCACCACTGCAAGTTCTGCATCATCCCCGACATGCGCGGGCGTCTGGTCAGCCGCCCCGCCCATGCCGTGCTGCGCGAGGCGGAGAAGCTGCTTGATGCCGGTGTGCGCGAGTTACTGGTAATCTCGCAGGACACCTCGGCCTATGGGGTCGATCGCAAGCACGACCTGAGCCCCTGGAAGGGGGGCGAGGTGCGCGCGCATATCACCGATCTGGCGCGCGAGATGGGCAAGATGGCCAAGGAAGCCGATGCCTGGGTGCGGCTGCACTACGTCTATCCCTACCCGCATGTGCGCGATCTGATCCCGCTGATGGCGGACGGGCTGATCCTACCTTACCTCGATATTCCCTTCCAGCACGCGCATCCCGATACGCTCAAGCGTATGGCGCGGCCTGCGGCCTCGGCGCGGACGCTCGATGAGATCGCCGCTTGGCGCGCCGCCTGCCCCGAGATCGTGCTGCGCTCGACCTTCATAGTGGGCTATCCCGGCGAGACCGAGGAAGAGTTCGAGTACCTGCTCGACTGGATGGACGAGGCGCGGCTCGATCGCGTCGGGTGCTTCCAGTATGAGAATGTCGCCGGGGCACGCTCGAACGACCTGCCCGACCATGTGCCGGATGAGCTGAAGCAGGAACGGTGGGAGCGCTTCATGGAGAAGGCGCAGGCAATTTCCGAGGCCAAGCTGGAGGCCAAGGTCGGCACACGGCAACAGGTGATCGTGGACGAGATCGACGAACAGGGCGCCACCTGCCGCACCCGCGCCGATGCGCCCGAAATCGACGGCAACCTGTTCATCGACGCGGGCTTCGAGGATCTCGCGCCGGGCGACATGCTGACCGTCGAGGTCGAGGAAGCCAGCGAATACGATCTTTGGGGGCGGCCGGTCGCATGAGATGGGCAGTGGCAGTTCTGCTTGCGTTGATGCCGGTCTGGGCGGCGGCGCAAGACTGCCCGATCGATCAGGCAGCGGCCACGCGCCTCCTTGATGAAGTGAATGCAGAGCGTCTGCAGGTGGGGCTTATCGCGGTACGCCCGGAGGCGGCCCTGACCGAGGCAGCTCAGGACCACGCCTGCGACATGCTGCTGCATGGTTACTTCGATCATCGCGGTCGCGACGGGAGCTCGCCCAAGACCCGCGCAGAAGCCGCCGGATACCGCGCCTGCATGATCCTTGAGAACATCGCCATGGGGCAACGCGATCCGCGCGGGGTCATCGGGGACTGGATGAATTCCCCCGGTCATCGCAACAATATCCTCAACAAGGACGCAGAGGATGCCGGGATAGCGATTGCCCGGGAGGCGAACCGGCCGCCGATCTACGTTATGGTCCTTGCAAGCCCCTGTCGCTGATCAGACGAGGCCCTCGGTGTCGATATGCACCGTCGCGCCGCAATGTTTGCAGTGGATCGCGTCAGCGTCATGCAGGCTCAGCCCGCATCGCTTGCACTCGTAGCGCACCTTGGTGGGCCGGAAGAGCACCTGCGCGAGGCGCAGGAACAGCGTCACACCGAAGATCATGATGCCCACCGACAGCAGCCGCCCCGTCGTGCCTTGCAGCGTGATATCCCCGAAGCCAGTTGTTGTCAGCGTGGTCACGGTGAAGTAGAGCGCATCGGCATAGTTGCGGATATCGTCGTTGCGCCCAAACTGGGTGGCATAGATCAACCCGGTCATGACAAAGAGAAAGACGCACAGGTTGATCGAGGCCAGAATGACATCCTCGTGCCGGCGGAAGAATGCGAAATCCACACGCAGGCGGGCCAGCATCTGGTAGGCATGCAGCAGCCGCAGGGTGCGCAGCACGCGCAGGAAGCCGAAGCTTTCACCGGCAATGGGCGCAAGGAACGAGACCATGGCGACAAGATCCGCCAGCGTCGCCGGTCGTGTCCAGAATTTCACCTTTCGATCCGCGATCGAGAACCGGGCAACAAAGTCGGCCACGATCACCAGACCGATCAGCGCGTCGATCACCTCGATCGTCAGGCTGCGACTCATGAAGGACGAGAAGATCACGAATGTGATCGTCGCCAGGTCGAAGCAGAGGATCGCATAGCGAAAGCGCTGCGCGCGTTTCGTCCCACCCTCATAAAGTGCGCGAAGTTTACTCAGCATGTACGGACCTTTTCGCCCGTTCTACCGCCAATCCCGCTTTCGTCAAACGCCGCTCTTGCAATTTAAGGGTAAAAGGCGCATCTAAGCCCTGCGAGACGCTATCTTTCGACGATCTGCCCCTTTTGGGCCTCAGTTCTCGATTTTGACGTGACTGAGCCGGGCTGCCGCAATTGTGCGGGCAGCATATCAAAAGGAGACACACGATGGCCAACGGCACCGTGAAATGGTTCAACAGCACCAAAGGCTTCGGCTTCATCGCCCCGGAAAACGGCGGCAAGGACATCTTCGTTCACATCTCGGCGGTTGAGCGCGCTGGTCTGCGCGGCCTCAACGACGGTCAGGCTGTGACCTTCGATCTGGAAAAAGGCCGTGACGGCCGCGAGTCGGCGACCAACCTCGCCCTGGCCTAAGGCCAGTTCGCAGATCGCAAAATAGAAGGCGGCCCAAACGGGCCGCCTTTTGTCTTTCCGAGTTCCAGGCGCTCAATCATCCGACCGCGCGTTTTTCAGCGAGATAAGCTGGGCAAACGAATAGTCGGCCGGATTGACACCCAGTTGGGCAGCCAGTTGAGCCTTGCCAGCGCTGACGCCAGCCTCGGTGCTAACCGAAAGCGACGCCGAACCGCGCGACACATCGGCATTCACAACCGCAACGTCGGCCGAGTAGGGCGCAGCAGCATCGTTGTCGCGCACTGCCGACCAGAGGCCGACGATCTCGCTGGTGGAATAGTCCGCCGCATTCACGCCAGCCTGCGCGGCAAGTTGGGCGATCCCGGCGGGCACGGGTTGCGCGGCGACGGCACCAGCGGAAAGAACGGCGACCAGACCCGCGATCAGAGCAGATTTACGCATTTAATTTCTCCTTTTATCCTATCGTTTCAGGGTGTTGCTTGAGCGATCCTGCTCGTTGCCCTGCGATGAGACAGATTTAGATCAGCGCCCTGGCACATAAAACTTCAAAATTTATTTGCGTTATGTGCATTTTTGCAGATTGAAATCCATCAATCGACAACGCCCCAGAAAAATCAGGGAAATTCGAAGAAGGCCGGGCCAAACACTCGCTGCCAAACGCCTCAAACGGGGTCATCGTCCGATCATATTCTTGCGATGGATCGTGAGAAAATGCGGGATATTCGTGAAAACCGCAAACGACTCGCGCCCCTTCCCTCACGCGCCGCTTTCCCCTATCTAGGCGCAAACCCCGAAATACCCTCGAAAGGTGCGCCTATGGCTTCGTATCAATATGTTTACCACATGGATGGAGTCTCGAAGACCTATCCGGGTGGCAAGAAATGCTTTGAGAATATCCGACTGAACTTCCTTCCCGGCGTGAAGATCGGTGTCGTCGGCGTCAACGGCGCGGGTAAATCGACGCTCTTGAAGATCATGGCCGGCATGGACAAGGATTTTCAGGGCGAGGCCTGGGCTGCCAAGGGTGCCAAGGTCGGCTATCTCGCGCAGGAGCCGCAACTCGACGAGACCAAGACCGTGCGCGAAAACGTCATGGAAGGCGTGGCCGAGAAAACCGCCAAGCTCGAGCGTTACAACGAACTGGCCATGAACTACTCGGATGAGACCGCCGAGGAAATGGCCCGCCTGCAAGACGAGATCGACGCCGAGAACCTGTGGGATCTCGACAGCCAGGTCGATATCGCCCTCGAAGCGCTGCGCTGCCCGCCCGATGACGCAGATGTCGCCAACCTCTCGGGCGGTGAAAAGCGCCGCGTGGCGCTGTGCAAGCTGCTGCTTGAAGCGCCCGACATGCTGCTGCTCGACGAACCGACCAACCACCTCGACGCGGAAACCATCGCCTGGCTGCAAAAGCACCTGATCGACTACAAGGGCACGATTCTCTGCGTCACGCACGACCGTTACTTCCTTGACGATATCACCAGCTGGATCCTCGAACTCGAGCGCGGCCGCGGCATCCCCTACGAGGGCAACTACTCCGCCTGGCTCGAACAGAAAGCCAAGCGCCTTGAGCAGGAAGCGCGCGAGGACAAGGCCAAGCAGAAGGTCATGGAAAAGGAACTCGAGTGGATCCGCGCCGGCGCCAAGGCCCGTCAGGCGAAATCCAAGGCGCGTATCGCCGCCTACGACAAGATGGCCGACGAGGGCGTCAAGGATCGCGTCGGCAAGGCGCAGATCATCATCCCAAACGGCCCGCGTCTTGGCTCGAAGGTGATCGAGGTCGAGAACCTGAAAAAGCACATGGGCGACAAGCTCCTGATCGAGAACCTGTCGTTCAGCCTGCCGCCTGGCGGCATCCTGGGCGTGATCGGCCCGAACGGCGCCGGTAAATCGACGCTGATCAAGATGATCGTCGGCGCCGAGCAGCCTGACGAGGGCACGATCACCGTCGGCGACACCGTCAAGCTCGCTTATGTCGATCAGTCCCGCGACGCGCTCGACCCGAATAAGAACGTCTGGGAAGAGATCTCGGGCGGGGCCGAACTGATCCAGCTGGGCGACGCCTCGGTCGCCAGCCGCAGCTATGTCGGCGCGTTCAACTTCAAGGGCGCGGACCAGCAAAAGAAGGTGGGCCTGCTGTCGGGCGGTGAACGCAACCGCGTCCACATGGCCAAGCTGCTGAAGTCCGGCGGCAACGTTCTGCTCCTCGACGAACCGACCAACGACCTCGACGTGGAAACGCTGCAAGCACTGGAAGCGGCCATCGAAGACTTCGCCGGCTGCGCGGTCATCATCTCGCACGACCGCTTCTTCCTCGACCGCCTCTGCACCCACATCCTCGCCTTCGAGGGCGAGGCCCATGTGGAATTCTTCGAGGGCAACTTCGAGGATTACGAGAACGACAAGATCCGCCGCCTCGGCCCCGACGCGGTCGAGCCCAAGCGGGTCAAATACAAGAAGTTCACGCGCTAAGCCAAAGGCCCCCGCTCCGGGGGCCTTTTTCCTTCCCCCCTTGGCAAGAGGCGCCATGCCCACCATCGCCCGCCTGCTGACTTACCTGCCCACCGCCGACGCGGCGCACCCCCTCGCCGAGGCCCTTCTCGATGCACGGCTGATCGCCTGCGCCAATATCGGCGCACAGGTGACCTCGCTCTACACGTGGGAGGGCACGCGCGAGGAAACACCTGAGGTACAACTCTGGCTCAAGACCCGCCGCGGACTTGCGCCCGAAGTCATGGCGATGATCGAGCGCCTGCACCCCTATGACTGCCCTCTGGTCGCGCTAGACGAAATCACCGTCAATGCGGCCTATGCCGATTGGGTCAACGCACAGACGCGCTGATTTCGGCTTTGCCCAAATATCCCGGGGTGAATGGGCCGCAGGCCCAGAGGGGCAGCGCCCCTGCGCTTCACGCGAAAGCCAGATCCTCGCCATCCGACTGGCGCCGCACACCCTGCGCGAGACGTTCCGCCTGGACGAATAGCCCCTCGATCGGCGCGCCGCGATCCATCCGCAGCACTGCCCGATCAATGCTCGCCTCGAACCCGGCCCGCGCAAGCAGACCGCGCACATAGATCTCGGAATGCGCATAGCGGCGGCTCTCGCGCAGCGCGAAACCCTCGCCCTCATAAGCCTCGACGGTGAAGGCAAAGCGCCCGCCGGGCACCAGCGCCAACGCGACCCAACCGACAATCTGCTCCAGCGCTCCCAGATAGGCAAAGACATCGGCAGCGGTGATCAGATCGTAAGCATCCGCGACCGGCGCAAGCGCGCTCAGATCCGCCTTCTCAAGCCGGTCGTAACAGCCCTTGGCATCCGCCTCGCGTAGCATCTCGGCCGAGATATCCCAGCCTTCCAGATGCCCCGCCAGCGCGCGCAGTTCAGCCCCCATCAGCCCCGTGCCGCAACCCAAATCAAGCACCCGCGCGAAATGGCCCGAAAGCTGCCGACGCAGATGTTGCGGCCCACGGTAGTTCAGCGTCTCGACCAGCGACTGATCGAAATGATCGGCATATTGATCGAAGAGCGTCTCGACAAAGGCCGAGGGCATGGTCTCGACCAGCGGCTGCCCGCGCATGAGATCAAGCCGCAGCGCGGCCCCCAGCTTGTCGGCAGGGTCAAGCCGCAGCGCCTCGGCAAATGCCTCCCCCGCGGCAGGCAAGCCGTGCTCGGCCCGGATCTCGCCCAGCCGATACCAGCCCGCAACCCAGCCCGGCGCGACCTCCAGCGCCTGAGCGTAAAGATCTGCGGCAGCCGCAGCCTCGCCCGAGGCCAAGAGCCCCTCGGCATAATCCGCGCGACGGTCGGCGATCAGATCGCCGGAAGAAAGCTGCAAGGGAGTCATGAAGCACCTGAATCTGGAAGAAACCGAGGACTCAGGCAGGGGTTACGACAGAGGCTGACGCATGAGGGCACCGAAAGGGCGAGATGCGCCGCAGATGGCGCGGCGCGGGGCGTTCGTCAAGGGGGGCTCAGCGCTTCTTGACGAACTCGGTCAGGATGACGATGCGCTGACCCTCGACGCGGCCTTCGATATGGGCTGCGTTGTCAGGCACAAGGCTGATGCCGTGCACCGCCGTGCCGCGCTTGGCGGTAAAACCCGCGCCCTTGACCGGCAGATCCTTGATCAGCGTCACCGTATCACCATTGGCCAGCAGCGCGCCGTTGCTGTCACGATGCTCGACGCCCGGCAGCGCCTGCCCTGCCTGCGCGAGGCTTTGGGCCTCGCCCTCAAGCGTCATGCCCTCGCGCGCCTCGGCGGCCCAGGCCGCCTCGATCTGCCCGAGCTTGCACCAGACGGCAGCCTGCACGGCGGGTTCGGCCGACCAGGCAGCGCCCTCAAGGCAGCGCCAATGCGCTTCGGGCGCTTCGTCCGAGCGGCAGGTGGCGCAAAGCAGGACATGCTCTTCGGTGCCGGCCAGAGGCTCCGCGGCCAGATCCTCGGCGGCGCCGCAGAACTCGCACACCCCGCCCGAGCGGGCCATCAGATCGTCAATCAGCGCCATGGGAACCTCCTGCTATTGCCCCCCCAATAGGCGCCACGCCGGGGCGAGGCAACGCCAAAAGAAAGGGCGCCCGCAGGCGCCCGTCCGATCCGCTTACTTCGCCCATTCCCACGACACGGTGAACTCGCCAAGCTTTTGCTTTAGCTTGTCCTCGTCGATCGCGCCGGTCGTGGCGATCTCGGCCACCAGACCGCGCTTCTTGTCCTCGATCACCGCGACGACATGCGCGGCGATCCCGGCCTCCGCCAGCGCGGCATCGAGCACCCGCGAGATCGCACGTTTGCGCAGGTCGGGCTTGAAGATCTTGCCGACGGCGGTCTTCGGCAACTCGTCCAGCACCTCGATATGCTTGGGGATCGCAGCGCGTTCGTGGATGTGCTTTTTCGCGTGGGCGGCAAGTTCCTCGTCACTGACCGAAGCCCCGCTGACCAGCTCGAGATAGACACAGGGCAGCTCGCCCGCGAAGCTATCGGGCTGGCCGATGGCCCCGGCGAAAGCCACGGCGGGGTGCGACAGCAGCGCCTCCTCGATCTCGGCGGGGTCGATGTTGTGGCCGCCGCGGATGATCAGATCCTTGGCGCGCCCGGTGATCCACAGGTAGCCATCCGCATCGAGCCGCCCCAGGTCGCCCGTGCGCAGGAAGCGGTCCTCGGCGAACAGATCATGGTTCTTGTCGGCCTCGGTATAGGTCGAGCCCTCGAAGACGCCAGGGTTGGCCACACAGATCTCGCCCACCTCATCGACGCCGCATTCGGTGAAGCTGCCATTCGTCTTGCGCAGGATACGCACATGGCAATAGGGCAGCGGAATACCGACCGAGCCGACCTTCTTGTGGCCATCGACCGGGTTGACCGAGACAAGGCAGGTGGCCTCGGTCAGGCCATAGCCCTCGGCGATCTCGACACCGGTCGCGGCCTTGAAACGGTTATACAGCTCCAGCGGCAGCGGCGCCGAACCCGAAATCGCCGTCTTGAGCGAGGAGATATCGGCATTCACCGGGCGCTGCATCAGCGCCGCGATGGCCGTGGGCACGGTGATCAGGAAGGTGACCTTCCAGCGCTCGACCAGCTTCCAGAAATTGTCGAAGACGCCCTCACCGCGATAGCCTGCGGGCGTCGGCATCACGACATGCGCGCCCGAGGCGATGGCAGACATCAGCACCGGGTAGGCCGCAAACACATGGAACAGCGGCAGCGGGCAGATCAGCACGTCTTCCTTCGAAAACAGCAGCGTGCCCCCAAGCCAGCCATTGTAGATCATGCCCGAGTATTTGTGCTGCGCCACTTTGGGCATCCCCGTGGTGCCGCCGGTGTGGAAATAGGCCGCGACCCGGTCACCCGCACTGTCAGCGAAGGTCAGCTTGTCGCCCGGCATCTTGGCGCATTCGCGGTTGAAGCAATAGACATCGGCGTGGTGCTTCGTCGTGACCTTGGGGCGCACGAAGGGCACGATCAGCGATTTCGGCGGCGTCAGGTAACGGTTCAGGTCGATCTCGAGGACGGTCTTGACGCTCGGCGCGAACTTGACGGCCTCGGCTGCCTTCTGGGCGATATCGCTTTTCGGGAAGGGCTTGAGCGTGACCAGAACCTTGGCCTTGGTCTCGCGCAGGATGGCCGAGATCTGCTCGGATTCCAGCAGCGGGTTGATCGGGTTCACGATCCCAGCGACCGAGCCCCCCAAAAGCGTCACCGCCGTCTCAAGGCAGTTCGGCAGCAGGTAGGCGACCGTATCTGTCTCGCCCACGCCCAGATGGCGCAGGAGGTTCGCGGCCTGCGTCACGCGCCCGTGCAGTTCGGACCAGCTTAGCGTCAGCGCCTTGTCCTTGGGCCCCGAGAAGATCTGGAACGTCAGCGCCGGGCGACCGCCATAGGCATCCCGCGCGCGGGTCAGGAACTGGTACATGGTCTGAGCGCGGTCGCGGCCCTCCCACGGCATCTCGTTCTCGACCGCGTCGCGGTCGGCAATGGACGCAAAATTCGCCATCTCGGTCTTCCTCCCTCAGCCCGTTCCTCGCGGGCGCTTGCGACCAGAATGCGACATGAGCGCCCCCGGCAGCAAGTCCGGGGGGGCGCGCAAAACGTGACGTAATTGTTACCGTGACGCTGGGGAAAATCGACCACTCAGACGACCGAGCCGTCGGTGAATTGCAGCCGCGCCAGCTCGGCGTAAAGCCCGCCTTCGGCGACCAGCTCATCATGCGTGCCCTGGGCGACGATGCGGCCGTCCTCGAACACCACGATCCGGTCGGCTTTCTTCACCGTCGCCAGGCGGTGCGCCACGATCACCGTGGTGCGCCCGACCGAGACACGCTCGACCGCGGCCTGCACTTCGCGCTCCGACGCCGCATCCAACGCCGAGGTCGCCTCGTCCAGCAGCAGGATCGGCGCGTCGCGCAGGATCGCGCGGGCAATGGCGATGCGCTGCTTCTGCCCGCCTGAGAGCATCACGCCGCGCTCGCCCACATAGGTTTCGAACCCGTCGGGCAGCGCCGTCAGGAAGTCATAGGCATGGGCCGCGCGGGCGGCCTCCTCGACCTCGTGATCAGTGGCATTGGGGCGACCAAAGCGAATGTTCTCGCGTGCCGAGGCCGCGAAGATCACCGGGTCTTGCGGCACAAGGGCGACCGCGTGGCGGAAATCGTGCCGGGCAAGGTCGCGCAAATCGTAGCCGTCGATCTTCACGCTGCCCGCTTCGGGGTCCCAGAACCGCTGGATCAGCTGGATCACGGTGGTCTTGCCCGCACCTGAGGGGCCGACAAGCGCGACCGTCTCGCCCGGCTTGATCGACAGCGAGACCTCCTCAAGTGCCGAGGTTTCGGGCCGCGAAGGGTAGTGGAAAGTGACGTTCTCAAAGTCGATGGCGCCGCGCGCGGGCATCGGCAGCGGCACGGGGTGTTCGGGGTCTTTCACGCTGTCCTCGGCCCCGATCAGCTCGACCAGACGCTCGGTCGCGCCGGCGGCGCGCTGCAACTCGCCCCAAATCTCCGACAGGGCGCCGACCGAGCCGGCAACCATCACCGCGTAGATGACGAACTGCACCAGTTCGCCCACCGACATCTCGCCCAGGCGCACGTCGCGCGCACCGACCCAAAGCACACCGACCACGCCCGCGAAGACGAGGAAGATCACGATCACCGTCATGATCGCGCGGGTGGTGATGCGACGCTGCGCCGAGACAAAGCTTTTCTCGGTAACATCGGCGAAATGCGCGCGGGTCTGCGCCTCATGGGTAAAGGCCTGCACGGTCTGCGCCGACAGAAGCGCCTCGGAGGCCGCACCCGAGGAACTGGCGATCCAGTCCTGGTTTTCGCGCGACAGCGCGCGCAGGCGGCGGCCGAGCACGACGATCGGGATGACCACCGCGGGCACGATCAGCAGCACAAGGCCGGTCAGCTTGGCCGAGGTGACCAGCAGCATTACCAGACCACCGATCAGGATCAGGAAGTTGCGCAGCGCGACCGAGACCGAAGAGCCGATGACCGACAGGATCAGAGTTGTATCGGTCGTGATACGCGAGATGATCTCGCCGGTCAGGATTCGCTCGAAGAAGGCCGGGCTCATGCCCAGGACGCGGTCGAAGACGGCCTTGCGGATATCGGCCACGACGCGTTCGCCGAAGCGGGTGACCAGGTAGTAGCGCGCGCCCGTACCAAGCGCGAGCAGTGCGGTGATCAGCAACGCCGCGCCGAAATACTGGTCAAGCAGCTCGGCGCCTTGCTGGAAGCCATCCACCACGCGGCGCACCGCAAGCGGCAACACCAGGCTGATCGAGGCGGTCAGCATCAGCGCGGCCAGCGCCGCCAGTGCCGTGCCCTTGTAGGGCGTCACGAAGGGGCTCAGGCCCTTCAGCGCACCGATGCGTTTTGTCGTGGGCCGATCTTCGAGCGGCGCTTGCGGTCTGCGTGCCATGCTGTCTCCCTTGTCCGCTCGGGTTTAGGGGCAGACCCCGCGTGGGGCAAGGGCGGATTTGTCACGCCCCCGCAGGCAGCGGATCCGACGACTAGGGGCAGGGCACCGCGCGCGAAACAGGTTTTGTCACGATCCTCGCGCGCTAGGCCTCGACGCCACCGAAGAGGCGACCAACCGGAATCGCCGTGATCTCGGGGGTACGCAGCAGAAAGAGCGCGTCCAACCCCTCGCGACGGGCAAGCCTTGCGCCCTCTTCCGGTCCAAGCACCATCAGCACTGTGGCCCATGCATCGGCCTCGGCGCAGCTGCGCGCGACCACGCTGACCGAGGCTGGCCCACCCTGCACCGGCGCGCCCCGGCGCGGCTGCATCGTATGCGACAGGCGCTGGCTACCCAGATCGACCCAGTGGCGATAATCGCCTGAGGTGGCAACGGCCGCATCCTCGAGCGTCAGGATCGAATGCGGCGCGCGGCGTGCGGGATCGGGCGCCTCGACCGCAACCGACCAAGGCGCGCCATCGGGGCGCAGGCCAAGGGCGCGCATCTCTCCGTCGATCCCCACAAGCGCCGAGGTGATCCCGTGTTCCAGCATCACCTCGGCCAGACGATCCACGCCGTAACCCTTGGCGATGCCGTTGAGGTCAAGGGCAAGCGGCGCACGCTTGCGGGCCTCGCCACGTTCGGGGGCAAGGTCGAGCAGCTCATGCGCGGGTCGGCGCGCGCGGGTCAGCGCGGCGCGAATGGCCTCGCCGTTGGCAGCCTCGGGGCCGAAACCCCAAGCCTGCACCGCATCGCCCATGCCGATATCGAACGCCCCGCCCGAGGCACGGCCGATCCGCAGCCCAAGGCCCAGCACCCGCAACAGATGCGCGGGCAGCGCCACCCAATCGCCCACCGGCGCCGCGTTGAAGCGCATCAGCGCGCTGTCCGGCTTCCAGGTGGACATCTGATTGTCGACCTCTGCCACCGCGTCTTGCAGCGCGATGGCCAGCACACCCGGGTCATAGCCCGAGGGCGCATAAAACAGCACCGACCAGCGCGCGCCCATCGTCGGGCCATTGAGCGCGATGCGCTGCGGCTCAGTAGGTGTCTTCGACATAGCGCCCCTCGGCTTTCAGCAGCACCGGCGACAGCCCGGCAGGGGCAAGGATGTCACCCAAAGCCGCGGACACGCCCGCGGCCATCTCGCGCCCGCCGCAGACCATGATCCGCGCCCCGGACTGGATCAGCCGCGTCAGCTCGGCCGCCTCGGCGCGCAGGGCATCCTGCACGTAATGCGGCCGTGCCCCGCGCGAGGCGGCGGTGATCAGGCGCGCCAGACGCCCCTCGGCCTGCCAGCGCGCGAGATCCTCGCCATAGAGAAAGTCGCTCGCCGCATGGCGCATCCCGAAAAACAGGTGCATCGGGCGGCGGCGTGCGTTGGCCCGCACGAAGCCCGCCAGCGGCCCGATCCCCGTGCCTGCTCCGATAAGGATCAACGGCACACGGTCACGCCCGGCATGGAACCCCGGATTGCGGCGCAGAAAGGCGCGCACCCGATCACCCGGCTGCAAGACCATCAGCTGCCCCGAGCAAAGCCCGCCCGGCTGCTTGCGCACCACGATCTCGACAAAACCGTCGCGCGTCGCAGAAGCCAGCGAGTAGAAACGCGGGACCGAGGCGCCCTCGGGCACCACGCCGATCAGATCGCCCGCAACGAAGCGGCCAAAGCCCTGCCCCGTCAGGCGCTGCCACAGCGACGCGCGGGGGAGCGCGAAGCGCAGGATCGCGGTCGGGGCCTGAACCTTGGCGCCGTAGTCGCGCCGCTCGATCAGTTCCAACGACGCCGTGCGCGGGGTGCGCGGAGAATGGGACAGGACGAGATCAATCCCGAGGGCCTTGCCAAGCGCGAGCCCCCAACGATGGAAATCCTGCGGCGACTGGCGATCGACCGTCGCAAGCGGCAGCAGTTCCTGCCAGTCCTTGGCTTTGGCGACCGCCGCAACTCGCTCGGCATAGGCGCAAAAAGCCAGGAAGCCGCGATCCCCGAACCCAAGCACCGCCAGCGGCGCCTTGGGCGCGACGGGCAGCGCGGCAAGGCGATCCAGAAACCCCTTGGCCGAGGCAGGCGCCACCCCGTCGCCATAGGTCGCGGCCAGGATCAGGATGCGCTGCGCCCGGCGATAGCTTTGCGGCGCGAAGGCTGACATGGGTGCGACATGAACCGACTGGCCAGAAGCCACTAGCGCGCGGGCCAGCGTCTCGGCAAAGCCGCGGGTCGAGCCGCCCTCACTGCCGACAAGAACGATGGTCTCGGCCTGCGCGGCGGGGGAGCTGCGAAAGCCGCGCGCCCCGCGACCGGCCAGCCAGACGGCAAGGCCAGTGCCCGCCAGCCCCGGAATCGCCAGCGCGATCAGGCCGAGAGCCAACCCCAGAACCGAGGCACCCTGCCCGGTATGCAGCATGTAGATGGTTTCAGACACGCGCTGCCACGGCGTCGCATCCGCCCAGGCCAGCAACGTGCCCGTGCCCTGATCCAGATAGCCCGAGCCACTCTCGGTCTTCAGCGTGAACACGTCGCTTGCATCGCCCGGATAGGGATAGGTGAAGCTGCGCAGATCGGTCACCGCAAGCGTGCCGATCATGTCGATATCGGTCAGAGCAACACCGCTCCCCCCGCTGACCGAGGCGGGAAAGTCCGGCTGCGCCTCGCCATCGGGCAGCAAATCGAAGGTCGAGGCAGTCATCCACAGCGCCGTGCCAGCCGAAAGCAAAAGCCCGACCGAGGCCGCGCGCGCCATCTCGGCGTGCCAGCGCGCAGGGCCGCGCCCTCGCATAGGCGCGAACCAGTGCCGCCAGCCACCCGAACGGCGGGCGATCAGCCAGGCCCCGCTCAGCGCCAAGATCAGCATCGCCCCAGCCCCTGCCGCCATGACCAACCGCCCCGCATCGTCCAGAAAGAGCGAGCGGTGCAGGTTCGTCAGCCAGCGCTCCACTGCGTTCGGGTCCGCGCTTGCCACGCCTTGCCCGGTTGCGGGGTCGATCACCGCCGCCTTGGGCGTGCCGCCCTCGAACCAGTAGGCGGTGATCTTGCCCGAGGGCGCGCGGCGGATCTGCTCGACCGTGGGGTAAGCCCCGGCGATCTTTCCGACCAGATCGGCCACGCTTTGCCCGGCCTCGGCTTGCGGCGCGCTCAGTCGCTCGGCCGCCGGGAAGACCGACAGGGCCGCCCCGCTGAGGCCAAGCACCAGCAGGACAACCGCGGCCAGCAGCCCCGGCCAGCGATGCAGCGCGCGGATCATCGCAGCCCCTCCTTACATATCGTAGGTGAAGCTGGCGATGTAGCGCCGCCCCGCGACGGGCTGCCCCGCCCCCGCCGAGGTCAGCGGCACGGCGACCTCGTTCGGGCTGTCGCGCATATCCTCGACCGAGGCGTCGATATGCAGCGTGTAGCCCGCATCGAACAGCGCATCGGCAAGATCGAGTGTGATCTCAAGCTGGCGCCCGGCGCCCACGCTGGCGCCGGTGATGCCGTTGATCTGGGCAAGGTCGCCCCCTGTGGCGCGATACCACTCCGACAGGTGCTTGTAGTATTTGGATTTGCCGCCAGCCATCCAGAGGCTGCCGACATAGGCCCCACCCTTATCGGTGACGTAAAGCGCCAGGTAAGCCCCGTCCCCGCCGTAGTTGTTCATCTGCGTGGTCAGCGTGACCGGACGCGCCAGAGCCAGAGCGGGGAACGTCAGCGCCGTGGTCAGGGCCAGTGCTGCGAAAACGGATTTCATGGGAGGCAACCTTTCAGAAGTGGAAGGACAAGAGGGATACGGCTCAGTTGACCTTTACCGTCGGCGTCGCACCCGGCACGAAGAGGCCGTTTTGCGGCGGGGCGACGGTGCCTGCGGGCGCGGCCTTCGGAGCGCCACGGCCGTAATCGTCGTCATCGTCGTCGTCATCGTCATGATCGTCATCGCCGTGGCGTTCGCGGAACTTCCACAGCCAGCGGAACGCATCGTCGTCATCGTCATGATCATCGTCTGCCACGCGCAGGGCGCGCTCGGCGCCGGTGGCGTCAAGGCTGGCGGCACAGCCCAGATCGCGGGTGCAACCATTGTCGCGCAGCCCGCTGAAGGCGGGGAAACCGACAAGCGCCGACAGCGCAGTCCCGGCGGCAAGAAGGGCGAGGGTCTTTTTCATGGTGAGATCTCCTGTTGATCCGATGCAATCAAACTGGCCACCCGAACTGAGCGTTTCCTGACGGCGCGCGCCTTTCTGCTTCAGCTTGCCGTCAGGAAACGAAAAGCCCCGCCACAAGGGCGGGGCTGCGGGTGCGGTGGAAGGGGGGCTTAATCGTCGTCATCCGGGTCGGGGCGGCCCCGATCATGCGCCTTCTCTTCGTATTCGAACTCGATCACCTCCAGCGTCGCGGGATGCAGCTTGACCTCGATCGGGCGGCCCTCGGCGTCGGTTCCGTCAATCTCGTAGCAACCATCGTCGATCTTGATGCGCCCGACGGTCCAGCCGTTTCGCGCCGCCATCTCGGCCACAGCGGCGCGCGGCTGCCACTCGGCCATCGGCGCAAAGCAATCGTCATCGGCCAGAGCCGCCTGCGCCGGAGCCAGCGCAAGAAACACCAGAATTGTCAGCGACTTCTTCATCGGGCACACTCCGGGCCATCGGGTATCACGGCCCTCTTCTTCACCATGAAGCTGACAGGAGCCTGAAGCAAGCCGCGGCGCCATGTCAGCTTGGCGTCAGGCGCGCGCGTCACAAGAATGCAAGACCAAGCAAGGAGCCGGCCTGCCATGCGCATTCTTCTGATCGAGGACGACACCGTTCTGGGCGCCGCCGTGCGCGACCAGATCGCGTCCGATGGCCATTCGGTCGATTGGGTGACGCGGCTCGATCAGGCGGGCGATGCGGTGGCGGGAACGGTCTATGACCTGCTGCTGCTCGACCTGATGCTGCCGGACGGGCGCGGCATCGGCTTTCTCAAGGCCCGGCGCGCAAGGGGCGATGTGACGCCGGTGATCATCCTGACCGCGCTCGACCAGGTCTCGGACCGGATCGAGGGGCTGAATGCCGGGGCAGACGACTACCTTGTGAAACCCTTCGATCTGGCGGAGCTTTCGGCCCGGATCGGCTCGGTCTCGCGGCGCTATTCGGGTAATCCGAACCCGCTGATCGAGCATGGCCCCCTCCTGATCGACCTGTCGGCGCGCAGCATCCGGCGCGACGGCAAGCCGGTCGTGCTGACTGCGCGGGAATGGGCGCTGTTCGAGGCGCTGCTTGCGCGGCCCGGCCAGCTTCTGTCGAAGGCCCAGCTGGAGGAAAAGCTTTACGCCTTCGGCGCCGAGATCGAGAGCAACACGATCGAGGTCCATGTCAGCCGCCTGCGCAAGAAACTGGGCGCGGGCGTGATCGAGACCGAACGCGGCCTTGGCTACCGGCTGGGGGCCGCATGAAACTGCCGCGCAGCCTTCAGCTTCGGCTTGCGACCTCGGTCGGCCTCTTGCTGACCGCGCTGTGGCTGACGGCGGCCTCGCTGACCACCGTCGTGCTGCGCAACGAGATGAATGAGGTCTTCGACTCGGCCCTTCAGGAAACCGCGCAACGGCTGCTGCCGCTCGCCATCGTCGATATCGTGAACCGCGAAGAAGAGGGCATCACGCAGCGTCTGGCCACGATCCGCGAGCATGACGAGTATTTCACCTATATCGTGCGCGACGAGCGCGGGCGGGTGTTGCTGCAATCGCATGGCGCCGACCCGACGATCTTCCCCGCCTACAAGGGCCCCGGTTTTTCGCAAAACGCCACCTATCGCTTCTTCCATGACGAGGCCCTGCGCGGCAGCCTGCGCATCTCGGTGGCAGAACCCCTGACCCACCGCGCCGAGGTGGCACGCGAGATCCAGATGGGCCTCAGCCTACCGCTGCTGATCGTCATCCCGATCGCGCTTCTGGCGGTGTTGATTGCCGTGCGCCTCAGCCTGCAACCGCTCAACCAGTTCCGCAGCGCGCTGGCGGCGCGCGGGGCGCGCGATCTGTCGCCGCTGGCCGGGGGCGATCTGCCCACCGAGATCGCGCCGGTTGTCGAGACCCTGAACGGCCTGCTGACCCGGCTTGAAGGCGCCTTCGAGGCCGAGCGCAACTTTGCCTCGAACGCCGCGCATGAGTTGCGCACCCCCCTTGCGGGCGCCATCGCTCAGGCGCAGCGGTTGCGTGCGGAAACCACCGACCCGATGGCCCGCGAACGCGCGGGCGAGATTGAGGCCACGCTGAAGCGCCTGACGCGGTTCTCCGAACGGCTGATGCAACTGGCCCGCGCGGAAGGCGGGCGGCTGCGCCTCGATCATGCCTCGGATCTGCGCACGGTGGTGCGGGTCATCGCGCAGGATATCGGCCGCGCGGCCTCGCCCGAGCGGCTGCACCTCGATCTGCCTGCGCAGCCGGTCATGTCGGATCTGGACCCCGACATCCTTGGCATCCTGTGCCGCAACCTGATCGAGAACGCCCTGCGCCATGGCAAGGCTGACGCGCCCGTAGAGGTCTCGCTGAGCGCCTCGGGCCTCTTGCGTGTTGCCAATGACTGCGCACCGGTTGACCCCGATACGCTTGCCCGGCTGACCCGGCGGTTCGAGCGCGGTAACACGCGCGCTGATGGCTCTGGCCTTGGACTCACCATCGTTTCGGCCATCGCGCAGGGTATCGACAGCGGCCTTACGATCCGCTCGCCAAGGCCCGGTCAGGCAACGGGGTTCGAAGTGTCGATCGCCCTGCCGGTCGAGCACGCCTAGACGCGAATCCCGTAGCGGCCGATCTTGTCGTTCAGCGTGCGCCGGGCGATGCCCAGAACCTGCGCCGCACGCTCGGTATTGCCGCGGCAGCGATCCAACGTCGCGCGGATCTCGCGCGCCTCATAGGCGGCAACCTTGTCGGCTAGATTTTGCGGCGCGTCCTGCGCAGCGGCGGGCGCGTCGGGCAGATCGAGGCCCAGGGCAAAACGCTCGGCCGCGGCGCGCAGTTCGCGCACATTGCCGGGCCACGGTCGGCGCAACAGCTGCTGGCGCAGCAGGTAGGGCACCTCGGGCAGGGCCTTGCCATAGCGGCGCGCGGCGAGTTCCGCGAAATGAACGAAAAGTTGCACGATATCCTGACCAAGCGCGCGCAGCGGCTCCATCACGATCTCGGCCCCCGCCAGCCGATAGAACAGATCGGGGCGGAAGCTCTCGTCGAGCGAGAGCTTGCTCAGGTCGGATTTCGACAGGGCGATGATGCGCAGGTCCAGCGGTCGCAGGGTGTTTTCGCCCAACCGCTCCACTTGGCGCTCTTGCAACGCGCGCAGCAGTTTCGCCTGCGCCGGTTTCGGCATCGCCTCGACCTCGTCAAGAACCAGCGTCCCGCCCGAGGCGCTTTCGAGCTTGCCGGGCTTGTCGAGCGCGCCGGGAAAGGCGCCCGCGACATGGCCGAACATCTCGATTTCGAATAGCTGTTCCGGCAGCGCGGCACAGTTGATCGCCACGAAGGGGCCAGCGGCACGCGGGCTTGCGGCGTGCAAGGCGCGGGCTACCAACTCCTTGCCGGTGCCGGTCTCGCCGGTGACGATGATGTCGAGATCGAGCGGCGCCAGCGCCGCGATGCGGGCGCGCAGGGCCTCGATCGCGGGGGACTGGCCCAGTATCTCGGCCCCGTCGCGGCGCTGAAGTTCGGTTTGCAGACGGCCCAGTTCGGCGCGCGTGGCGGCTGCGCGCAGCACCCGGTCCACCACCGCCAGAAGATGCGCGGCATCATAGGGTTTTTCGAGGAAATCCTCGGCACCGAGCCGCATGGCGCGCACGGCATGTGGCACGTCGCCATGACCCGTGATCAGGATCGCGGGCAGCCCCGGCATCCGGGTCTTGAGCACTTCGAGCAACTCAAACCCGTCCATCCCCGGCATCCGCAGATCGGTGATGATCAGATCGGGCGCCACCGGGGCAGCCAGCGCTGCCTCGCCCGAGGCGAAGCCCTCGGTCCGGTGGCCGCTCGCGTCGAGCAGATCGCAAAGTGCCGCGCGGTGGTCGGCGTCGTCCTCGACGATATGGATCAATGCGCTCATGCCCGCGCCTCTTCGATCAGCGGCAGTATGGCGGTCATCCGCGTGCCTTCACCGGGGACCGAGTGCACCTCGAACCGCCCGCCGAATTCAGACAGGATCGCCTGCGAAATGGCAAGGCCAAGGCCCAGCCCCTCGCTATTGGTTTTGGTCGAGAAGAAGGGCTCGGTCACGCGGGGCAGGTCTTCGGGGGCGATACCTGTGCCGGTGTCCTCGACGCTCAGATGCACCTCGGCGCCATGCGTAGCGACGATTAGGCGCACCTCGCGCCGGGGCAGCCCCTCGACCGCGTCGAGCGCATTCAAAAGCAGGTTGAGCAGCACCTGTTCAAGCCGCACGCGCCCCGCCTTGACCCGAATGGGCGCGCCCTCGACCGTCAGATCCGGCACCACCCCCACGGCGCGGGCGCGCGGCTGCACCAGTTCCAGCGCGCTTTCGGCAACCTGCACGGGGTCGATCTCATCCAGCGTGCCGCTTTCCTTGCGCGAGAAGGACTTGAGATGTTTGATCGTGCGCTGCATCCGCCGGATCAGGTTGCGCGCGGTCTCGATACGCGGGCCGGTGCGCTCGGGGGTGCGTTCGAGCGAAAGTTCAGCCGCAGCAAGCGTGGCTTCCATCGCGGCCAGGGGTTGGCTGACCTCATGCACGATGGCGGCGGACATACGGCCAAGCGCGGCCATCTTCTCGGTATGGATCAGGCTTTCCTGCGCGGCGCGCAGTTCGGCCTCGGTCTGGCGGCGGGCCTCGATCTCGCGGGCGAGCATCCGGGTGCGCTCTTCGACCTTGCGTTCGAGCAGTTCCGACTGGCGCAGGCGCAGCGCGACAAGCTGGCGGCGCTGGCGCTGGATCTTCGCCATCCCGATGCCAAGCCCCCAGCAAAGCGCCGCCCCCGCCCCCCAGCCAAGTGCGGCGAAGATCGCGGGCAGGACCGGGGCGGCCGAGATCATGCGCCAATCAGGTCCGAAAGGTGCGCTTTGCGTGCGCAATCGCGACCCTGCCCCGTCAAAGATCCAGCCCTGCGCGCCATGCAATAGGGGTTCGTCCACCCGCACCTCGGCTCCGTAATAGGTGCGCTGCGAGGTCAGGCGTGCCACCGCCTCTGGCGAGAGTGGCTCAAGCGGCTGATAGCGCCATGCGGGTTCGCCCGACAGAAACACGATGCCATCGACATCGGCCACGGCATTGGCCTGCCCCGCCGCGCGCCATGCCTCTTCCAGCGGGTCGAGGACGACCTTCACGACAACGACCCCCTGCTTGCCCGCATCAAGGTCGATGCGCGCGGCCAGGAAGTAGCCCGGTGTGCCGGTGGTCACGCCAATGGCGTAAAACCCGCCCGCACCGTTCTCGATCGCCTCGCGGAAATAGGGGCGGAAGCTGTAGTTGTTGCCGACGAAGCTCTCACCCGTATCCCAGTTCGAGGCTGCGAGCGTCTGCCCTGCGCCATCCATCAGATACAAGTGGCTTGCCCCCGCAAGCCCGGTCACACGCTGCAAATACCGGTTCGCGGCGTCGATCACGGACGGGTCTTCGGGGTGCAGGATGGCGTCGCGGATGCGGGCATCCTCGCCGGTGACCTTGGGCAGGTAGCGAAAGCGGTCGATCTCGGTCTCAAGCGCGCGCAGGCTGAGGATCAGGCTTTGTTGCAGCCGCGCGTCAATGTCGGCAATGGCCGCACGCCAGGCCAGTGCGCCCGCGAGGACAGCGACGCAGCAGATGGTCAGCACGCTTAGCGCAGCGGGCACCCGGCGCAGACGGGACAGGCCGCCCCCGGTTGCCGCGCCCGCCGTCATGGCGCGCAGGGCCGCAGGACAAGGGGCTCGGCTTCGGTGGCGCCAAGCGTCACGCAATCGACGCCGCAGAGTTGCCACCCCGAGGGCGTCTTGCCCGAGGCCGCCAGCACCAGTTCACGCACCGGCGGTGCCGAGGGTTGCCAGACCCACCAGCCATCCGCAAACACGCCATCGGGGCCGGGTTCCATCCCCGCCCCCGATCCTTTGACCGCCGCCTCGATCAGCCGCATCCGCCCATCCTCGACCCGCCAACGCTCGCGCCAGCTTTCCTTCTCGACCGAATGGGTCCATTCGAGGCTGAACTCGCCGCCCGCCGCAAGGGCAATCGTCATCGCCCCCGCGATCAGGCAGCTGCTCATGCCGGCACCCGGCCCCGGCGCACCCAGAGGAGCGCGCCGAAGAGGATGGCAAGGGCGAAGCCCATCTCATCGGTCAGGGCCAGCGCCGCGACAAGGCAGAAGGCGCCCGCCATGGCGATCAGCCGCTCCCACACCGCCAGCGGACGGCCAAGCCAGCCGATCACCGCCGCGCCCCAAAGCGCCAGCGATAGCACCGCCTTGAGCACGATATAGGCCACAGCCGGGATATAGCCGATCGAAGCTGCCAGCGGCCCGCCGTCTTGCAGCATCAGGGCCGGGGTATAGACCGCCATGAAGGGCACAACGAAGCCTGCCGCGGCGACCTTGACGGCCTCGAAGCTGATGCGCAGACCGCTTTCCTTGGCGATCGGGGCGGCGGCAAAGCAGGCCAGCGCCACGGGCGGCGTCAGGTCGGCGAGGATACCGAAGTAGAAGACGAACATATGGCTGACGATCAGCGGCACACCAAGCGCCAGCAGCGCCGGACCTGCGATCGACGAGGTGATGATGTAGTTCGGGATCGTCGGGATCCCCATCCCCAACACGATACAGGTGATCATCGTCAGCACGAGCGACAGGAACAGGCTGTTCTCGCCCACGCCCACGATATACTGCCCGAACGTGTTGGCCGCGCCGGTCAGGGTCATCACGCCGATGATCACACCCACCAGAGCACAGGCGATACCCACCGGCAGCGCGGTCTTGGCGCCCTCGGCTAGGCTGTCGCGGCACAAAGCCAGCGTCTCGCGCCCGCCTTTCGAGAAGATATTGACAGCGACCAGCGCCGCCAGCGCGATCAGCACAATATTCAGGCCGAACTTGAAGAAGGCCGCCGCGATCAGGCCAAGGAAGATCCAGAAGATCAGCCGCAGCACACCATCGGGCAGGCCAAGTGCGACCGAGCCACCGAGGATCAGCATCCCCGTCAGGGCAAGGCCTACGGTGCCCGCGAAAAGTGGCGTGTAGCCCGAGAACAGCAGGTAGACGAGCACCGCCAGCGGCAGGATCAGATACCAGCCCTCTTTCAGCGCGGCCATGGCCGAGGGCAGATCCTCGCGCTTGAGGCCGCGCAGGTTGCGCTTGCCTGCCTCAAGGTGAACCATCCAGAAGACGCCGAGGAAATAGAGGATCGCGGGGATCAGCGCGGCCTTGACGACCTCGACATATTCCACGCCAAGCGTCTCGGCCATGACGAATGCCACGGCGCCCATCACCGGCGGCATGATCTGCCCGCCCATCGAGGCGGTGGCCTCGACCCCGCCTGCGAAGGCAGGGCGGTAGCCGAAGCTTTTCATCAGCGGGATGGTGAATTGCCCAGTGGTGACCACGTTTGCCACGCCCGAACCCGAGATCGTGCCCATCAGCCCCGAGGACAGCACCGACACCTTGGCCGCGCCGCCCATCTTGTGACCGACGAGGCCAAGCGAGACATCGGTGAACAGCTTGATCATCCCGGCTTTCTCAAGGAAGGCGCCGAACAGGATGAAGAGGAAGATATAGGTCGCCGAAACATAGGTCGGGATGCCGTAGATCCCCTCGGTGCCATAGGTCAGGTGCTCGATCACCTGCGAAAAATCGTAGCCGCGATGGTCGAGCGGGGCGGGCAGATACTCGCCCCAGAGTGCATAGGACAGGAACAGGCCCGAGATGATAGGCAGCGCGGGGCCCATCAGTAGCCAGGCCGCGGTGAAGATGGTGACCAGCGCCGCGACGCCAAAGACGATGTCGCGCATCAGCGGATCGCCTGCGCGCATCAGCAACTCGGTGAACTCGATCCACTGGTAGGCAGCCACGGCCACGCCGATCCCGGCCAGCGCGTAGGACACCGCCTTCATCGCCGGGCCCCGATGCTTGGCAATCGCCAAGAGCGGCAGACCAAGGGCCAACAGGAAGCCCACATGGACCGCACGCACGACCTGGCTGGGCAGGTCGATCACATGGGCCGCGACCGAGATTTGAAAGACAGAGAAGGCAAAGGCCAGCCAGAACAGCCCGCGCCCTTCGAGCGTATCGGGAAAGCTTTCCGCCAGCGGATCGTGCAGCCCGAGGTCATCCTCGGGCAGGTGATGTTTGGTCTGTTCCATGATGTCCTCCCCCATGGGTAGCGGCCCGGCTGACCGGACCGCCCCCGTGCCCCTTCAGGCAGTGCTCAGAGCAAACCTTGCTCTTTGTAGAAGCGCTCGGCGCCCGGGTGCAGCGGGATGGGCGAGCCCTTGACCGCGCTTTCCAGGCTGATGCCGCCGGCAGCGCTATGCGCGGCCTTGAGGGTGTCGAGGTTCTCGAACATCAGCTTGGTCATCTGGTAGGCGACCTCGTCCGACACTTCTTCGTGCGTGACTAGGAAGTTCACGACGGCAACGGTCGGCACGTCGGCGGCCTGGCCTTCGTAGGTGCCGGCCGGGATGGAGCTGGCGATATAGGGCGCGCCCAGGCTTTCGGCCACTTCGTCCGGGACCGACAGGAAGGTGATCGGCTGCGAGGTCGCCAGATCCTTCAGCGCCGCGTTGCCCAGACCCGAGGATTGCAGCGTCGCATCCAGCTGGCGGTTCTTCATCAGTTCAACCGATTCCGCGAAGGGCAGGTATTCGAGCTTGCCCAGATCCTCGTAGCTCATGCCCGAGGCGCCAAAGATCGCGCGGGCGTTCAGCTCGGTGCCCGATTTGGCCGCGCCGACCGAGAGGCTCTTGCCCTTGAGGTCCGCAACCGTGGTCGCGCCGGTTTCCGACAGCGCGGCGATCTGGATCACGTTGGGATAGATCGCGGCAATGGCGCGCAGCTTGCTCAGCGGCTCCTTGAAGCCCGCGTCGGCATTGCCTTCCCAGGCATATTTGACCGAGTCGCCCAGTGCGAAGGCCAGCTCGCCCTTGCCCTGTTGCAGCAGGTTCAGGTTCTCGACCGAGGCCTTGGTCGATTGCACCTGGGTGCGCGCGCCCTCGATGCCCTTGGCGTAGATATCCGACAGCGCCACGCCGAGCGGGTAATAGACCCCCGAAGTGCCGCCCGTCAGAATATTGATGAATTCGCTGGCCTGTGCGACCGGCGCCGAAACCGCGATGGCCCCGGCGACAACGGCGCCGAGCTTCAAGTTGTGGAACATCATGTCCTCCCAATGCATATTCCCCGCCTCCCGCGGGGCTGTGCAACAGGGTGAGGGCAAAGCGCCCGCGATCAAACCTCTTTCGGGAATACCGGGCCAGATTCGTGGCAGCTTCCCGCCCCGGCTCTGGCCGGTTTCCGCCACACGCGGGAATTTCGATTTTCTGTCAGACCCTTAGCGAACGCGCAGCCGGGCGCCCTCGGCACCTTTGGGCGCGAGGTTGGCAATCCCGATCAGGACCAGAACGACAAGGTTCATCACCACCGCATAGATCAGGCCCGGAATCGACAGCTCAGGCGATTTGAGCAGGGTGCCCGCGACAAAGATCGTGACGGCGACGTTTTGCAGCGACACCTCGGTCATGATCGTGCGGGTCGCTGCCGGCTCAAGGCGCAGCCCGCGCCCGGCGATGAAGGCGAGAGCGGGCGCCACCACCGCCAGGGTCACGACCGCCATGCCGGTCTCGGCGAAGGCACGCTGCATCGCGCCCCAGTTCTGCGCGAAAGTGGCCAGCACCATCAGGACAAACAGCAGCTTGGCCAGCGGATCGACGACGCGCACCAGCCTTGCCACCAGACGCGGCGCGAAATGGGCCAGCCCCATCCCCAGCAGCATCGGCACGATCGCCACCGCCGACATGCCAAGCGAGATCTTCAGCAGGCTGGCGGGTTGCGGCGCGGCGACACCCGCCGCCACCAGCACCAGCGGCAGGGTGATCGGCGCCAGAAGGCTCGTGCTCAGCGTCATCGCGACGGACAGGCCCACCTTGCCCCGCGCGAGATGCGTGGCGTAGTTCGAGGTCACCCCGCCGGGCGACGCCGCAACCAGCATCAGCCCCGCCATCAGCATCGGCGACAGACCAAAGAGGCTGCCGATCACAAAGGCCAGCAACGGCAGCCCGAGCACCTGCAACGCCAGCCCCGCGCCATAGGCGGGCGAGCCGCGCAGCGCGCCGGTGATATCGCGCAGCGCAAGGCGCAGCCCCAGCGAAAACATCAGGATCATCATCGCCACCGGCAAGAAGGCCGCAAGGATCGCCGTCATTGGAAACTCCCGTTCTTTCGTTCTGGATGCCTTGCGCCGCGCCGCGCGTCCCTGATCAAAGTCAAGGTTACGCGCGGCGCCGGGGGGTAGGGTCCGCCCATCACTACGAGGACATGGCCCATGATCACCCGCCGCTTGCTCATCGCTTCCACCGCGCTTTTGCCGCTTATGGCCCGGGCCGGGTTTGCCCAGGATGGGCACGCCGATCTGGAACCCGAGGCCGATGCCGGCATGGCGCAGGAGATGCCGCGCCGCTACATGATGGAAGACCTCTACGGCAACGTCATGACCAACGAGGAATTCGCGGGAAAATACGTGCTCATCTACTTTGGTTACACCGGGTGCCCCGATGTCTGCCCGACCTCGCTGTCTACCATGGCGGATGCGCTCGATATTCTGGGCGAGGACGCCACGCAGGTCACGCCGATCTTCGTCACCGTCGACCCCGAACGCGATACCGCCAAGCTGATGCGCGAGTACCTTGCCTTTTTCGACGAACGGATCGAGGGCCTGCGCGGCCCGAAGGCCTATACCGATCACATGGTCAAGACCTTCAACGCGCGCTACGAAAAGCACATCCCCGATCCCGCGCAGCCTGACCGCTACTCGATCGACCATACCGCCTCGATCGCCTTCCTCGACCCGGTGGGCATGCTGATCAAACGCTACCCCCACGGCACCAGCGCCGAGGATATGGCCAACGACATGCGCGCGATCATGGCCGAGGCCCCGGTGAAATGATGCGAACGACGCGGCGCAGGGTTCTGGCGGGCTTGGGTGCTGCACTGGCGCTGCCCGGCATCCTGCGCGCCGAGGAGGCCTTTGCCCCGCCCGCAGCGACCCTGACGCGCGCGGCTACCCCGCCGCGCGATGCAACTGCGCTGATCATGCAGGACGGCGATGGGGCCGTGCAATCGCTGACCGAGTTTACAGGCAAGATCGTGGTGCTGAACCTCTGGGGGCCGTGGTGCGTGCCGTGTCGGCGCGAGATGCCCTCGGTCGCGCGGCTTGCCGCGGCGCTTGATCCCGCGCGCGGTGTCGTGCTGCCGCTGGCCTTCGACTGGCGCGGCGCGAACGCGGTGCGGCGGTTCTACCGGGAAACGGGCATCACCAACCTGCCGGTGCTGATGGGCGATGGCGACAACCTGAAAGCCGTACTGGGGTTCGAGAACCTGCCTACGACAGCAATTCTCGACCGCTCGGGCCGGATGATCGAACAGGTCGAGGGCGAGGCGCGATGGGACGACCCGGCCACGCTCGACTGGCTGATGGGCCTGGCCTGAACTCCCCCGAAACGAAAACTGCCGCCCTAGGGGGCGGCGTTCTTCTCAGACCAGATCCCCGCGCGAGAACCGCCAGTATCCCAAGCCCGCAAGGGCCGCACCAAGCGCTGTCGGATAGGCCATCGCCCAGGCGACATAGCCCGCCACCCCGAAGTGATCGAGGATCACGTAAGAGGCCGGCCCCAGCAGGATCAGCTGTGGGTCGAACAGGATCATCGACGCCGTGCGGAAGCTCTGCAGCGGGTTGGCCAGCGCGATGCCGATGACGAAATCGGGCACGAAGCGTTGCTGGATCAGGATCGACAGCAGCAGCAGGTCAAGAAACGCCACCAGTGTCAGCCAGATCAACAGGCTCGCACCAAGCGCGACCTCGGTCGAGCGCGATACCGACGAGATCAGGAAACCGATCCCGAGGAAACAGGTCGCGAGCGCCGCAACAAGCCCGGAATAAAGGCCGACATGGCGCCAGGGCACCTCATGCCCCATCACCGCGCCATAGACCGCCGCGATGGCCAGCGCCGCCGCGATCGGTGCCAGCACCAGCATCAGCCGCGCAACAAAGCGCCCCCAATACCAGGTGCGCAGCGAGACCGGGAAGGCCAGCATATATTCGAGGTTACCCGCCTCGCGATCGCCCACCATAGAGCGCGCGGTGGTCACAACAATGAACAGCGGCAGCACCGCCATCATGATCTGGATATAGGTCACCAAGAGCCGCGAAAGCCCGGTGAAACCGAGCACGCGGCTTTCCGAAATACCGGTGGTGATCAACAGCAGCATCAGGCCGATGGCCACGACGGAATAGAAATGGAACCAGCGCGAGCGCAACGACTCGGAGAGCTCAAGCCGCAGCATCAGGCCAAGCCCGGTGCGCGGCGTCGCGGCCGGATCACGGCGCGAGGTGGCTGCCTCGCGCAAGAGGGGTTCGGGGGTCATCGCGTTCATCCTTGGTGTCCTTCCCCATCCGCACCCGGTACGCAGCGCCAAGTCAACCCGCGTTTAAGCACCTCGGTCCTCATTGTGGCATAATCGACCGTGTCCGAGGCCGGATGGCGCACCGCCGCGTAGCCGTAATCCATGGGCGAAACCACGCCCGCGCGGTAATAGGCCTGCCGCGCATCCATCCAGGCATCGCCCTTGGTGCCGCTGTCGTAATCCATCACCCAGAACTCGACATCGGGCGCGTCTTTCCAGGGCTGTTCTTCAAGCCAATGCACCGCATCGCCGATATCGTCGAACTTCACCAGCTTGCGGTCCGGCCCGCCGCGGATCTCCGACGCGTATTGCGGCTCGGAGATGATCATGCCGCAAATCTCGCAGGTCTCGCGACCCCAACGGATCGGCTCGGGGCCCTCGGATTGCGGCTTGCAGGCGGCCAGAAGCGGCGCTGCGGCCAGAAGCGCGATCATCTGGCGGCGGGAGGGGCCATGGCAACCTCTGCACATCTCAGTTCACCCTCTCCGGTTGCTGATCAAGCGACAGGCTCTCGATCAGGCTGCCATAACGGGCCAGAAGCCCGAGGAACCGGAAGGTCTCTGCGGCGGGAACCGGGCCGGTAAAGCGCGTGCTCGCGCCGTTCCCTTCAAAGCCCCAACCCGAGAGCGCCAGCGCGAAGGGCGCGTGCGGCGCCGACAAAACGATCTCGGCGCGGCGGAACTCGCCCGCCTTCAGGCGATCCATAACCGCGTCATCCAGAACCACGCGGCCCCGGTCCATCTCGATCACGCGATTGACGAGTGGTGCCACCTCTTCCAACCGGTGGCTCGCGATCAGCATCGAGGCGTCGCGGCGCTCGGCCAGCAGGTCGATGAAGACCGCCCGCGCCGCCGGGTCGAGGTTGGCCGAGGGTTCGTCGAAGATCATCAGATCGGCGTTGCGACCAAGCGCGACCGTCACGAGGATCTTTTGCTTCTGCCCGCCCGAGAGCCGGTAGAAGGGGCGTTTCTTAACCTCGTCGAGGTCGATGCCCATGCGCTCGGCAATGGCATACATCAGCGCGCGGTCGGCGCCTGCCCCCTTCTCGGCGAAGCTCAGCAACTCACCCACCGGCATCCGAAGGGGCGGCGGCAGCTGCGGCACGAAAGCGATACGCGCCAGTGCGCCCGCATCGCGGCGCCCCGCGCCCGCGCCGTCGAACCCCACGCGCCCCTCATGCCCGTAATGGCCCAGAAGGCAGCGAAACAGCGTCGTCTTGCCCGCCCCGTTCGAGCCAATCAGCGCGATGCGGTCGCCCGCCGCGATGGACAGCGTCAGCTCATCCAGAACCGCGCGGCGATCGAAGCGTTTGGTCAGGCGGTCGATAGTGATCATGTCGCCCTCCTTAGATGATCTTGTCGAGGCCGCGGATGGTGAAGCTCAGCGCTTCCTGCGGGCAGGCATCGACGCACAGACCGCAGCGGGTGCAGTCGGGGCCGATGAATTCCGTGGTGTCCGAGGCATAGCCCATCTTGGTGATCTCCAGTACATGCGGCACAAGGCAGACCGCCCTGCATTCCCCTTCATGCACGCATTTTTCGAGATCGTATTTGATCTGGACCGGCGCGACCGCCCCGGTGATGCCATAGGTCAGACCGATCGGGCAGACATAGCGGCACCAGAACCGGCGCGAGAAGAAAATCTCGACCCCAAGCAGGAAGATCACCCAGACGACGGCCACGGTCGGGCCATAGATCAGCGCGCGGCTGACGATGCCCACCGGGTTGATATATTCGAACACCGTGTAGCCAGTGCCGAAGGCCAGGCCCATGAAGATGAACCACAGCACCACGCGCAGGCCCCGGTGGAACGGGTGATCCTTGACCCAGCCGCGCTTGGCCAGAAAGAGGTGGATCGCCTCGGCCCATTCGGCCAGCAGGTGATAGGGGCAGGCCCAGGAACAGAAGGCGCGCCCGCCGACGATCCACCACAACAGCACAACCGTCACCGTGCCGATCACGAGGTTCAGCACCAGATCCTTATAGGCCAGGAAGACCTGGAGCGCCGCGTTCGGATCGGCCATGTGAAAGCCCAGGAAGCGCGAAGCCGACATCGAGCCCTCGACCAGCTGCACATCCCAGGCGAAGGAGACGATGAACATCGCGTTGATCAGGATGATCGAGGCCCAACGCATGTTACGCCACTTGTTGCTGACCAGCGGATACTGATGCTCGTGGTCGATGATCTCCTTGCGCTTCTGGACCTGATCGGGGGTCTTCTTGAAACGCTTCATCTCGCGCGCGGCGTCGGTTTCCTCGGTCGGCGCGGCCTTGCGTGGGTCGGCACCGAACATCATCGCCAGCTTGTGCAGGAACCACTTCATGATTGTGCCTCCAGGGTGATTTCGGTGTCGATGATGATGGCGGCAGGCTCAGTGGGGCAGATCATCTCGCAGGTGCCGCAGCCGACGCAGGCCTTGTGCACTGTGGGGATTCGCCGCGGATCGGCCGGATCGTCCGAGATCCTCTCGAGGCTGATCGCGCCCTGAATCGGGCATTCGCGCACGCACAGGTCGCACAGGTCCAGCTCATAGGGATGCGAGGCGACGGGCTGTGGCTCCCACCGGTCGATCTCTTCGTAGCGCAAAAGGCCGGTGAAGTCGTAGCCGCGCGCGAGGCCGGTAAAGCCCTCGCCCTTCATCGCAAGGCAGGATTCGGGCCGCGCCAGACGCGCGAAGCCCATGGTGACCTCTTCCTTGGTGGCGATGGCGTGGCTTAGCGCGCCCGTCGGGCAGGCCAGAACGCATTGCACCGCGTCGCAGGAAAAGTCGCAGGCCTGCGCGCGGGCGTCGATATAGGGCACGCCCAGTCCGTAGCCCTCATCGCCATCGGCCAGTTTGATGGCCTCGACCGGGCAGACCTGAACGCATTGGCCGCATTTGATGCAGGCGGCCAGGAACTCTTTTTCGGCCAAGGCACCCGGCGGGCGCAGCCGGTCGAAAAGCTTGCGATAGACGGGGTACCAGCCGACAAGGCCCGCGGCCACGGCGGCCACGCCCAGCCCCACGGTGCGCAGGATCAGGCGGCGCCGCTCCAGCTCGCGCCGGGTCAGGCGGGGTTTCTTCGGGGTTTGAGAAGCGTCGGTCATTGCGTCAGCATCTCTAGTGCAGATTTCGGTTTGTCGCCGCGGGCCGCAGTTTCGGCCTGAGCGGCGGTATGGTTCACGGCGGCCTCATAGGGCGCCGTTTCGCGCACCAGCAGCCGGGGTTCAGTGAAGGGGGCAAGGCGTTCGACAAAATCCAGCGCCGAAAGCGCCAGCCCGCCCCGGAAGAACGCTGCCGAGGGCACGTCCATCCACAGCCGGTCGGCGTAGTTGTAGATCTCGTAAGGCGCGTCGCCCTCACCATCGCCATCGGCGTCGAAACCCGCGTAATCGTCCCAGTAATTGCCGTTCCAGCCCTCGCGCAGTGCCGTGCCGCGACCGCGCACCGAGACCTGGGTGAAGTTCGACAGGAAGTTGTTTTGCGAGAAGTTGTTGCCTTCCCAATCGGTATGGAACTCGACGCCCACGCCGTTATAGGCGATCTGGTTGCGGTGGAACTCGTTGGTCTTGTCCGGGTCCCAGGGCGAAGGATCGATATAGATGCCCACCGCATTGCCCAGGATCACGTTATCCTCGACGACCGCGCCCGAGGTTTCCTTGAACCCCACGCCCAGCCCCGAGGCACCCCACGCCCGCAGGATCTGGTTGCCGCGCACGTTGATATCGTTGGCATACATCAGGAAGACTCCCACGACACAGTCCGAGATCTCGTTACGCTCGACGTCGTTCTCATGGGCATACATGAAATGGATGCCGTAGCGCCCGTGCTGGATGCGGTTGTCGCGGATCTTGTTGCCCTGCGAATACCAGATCACGAAGTCGCGGCTGTGCTCCACGTGGTTCTGCTCGAACACATTGTCGTTCGAATACCAGATGCGCACGGAATCCCCGCGCATCTCCAGCGGCATGTCCTTCGAGCTGATGTAGTTGCGGCGCAGCACGTTGTTGCTGGCCTGCGTCAGGTCCATGCCGAACAGGCTGTTCTCGATGCGTAGGTCACGCACCACGTTGAAATTGCCGTGGATGCGCAGCCCTGCATCGACCTTGTTGTGCAGACGGCCCGAGTTGCGGATCGTCAGGTTCTTCAGCGTCGCGCCATCGGTCTCGAGAGTGACGACGGTGCCGATGCCGCCACCGTCGATCACGGCAGCCCCCTGCCCGTCGATCACGACCGGATGGCGGATGACCAGCGGACCCTGGTGGGTGCCGGGCTCAAGCACGATCTCGGCGCCATCGGGGGCGGCGTCGATGCGCTCTTGCAGCGTCTCGGCCAGGGCCGGGGCCGCGAGGGCGATCAACAGAAGGGTGGTCAGTGCGGCACGCATGGCATGACTCACATCTTGGCGGCAGCGTCACCCGCAAGGCGAATCTGCTTGAAGCGGATCAGCGCAGCCAGAAGCAGAGCGGCCGAGGAGGCGAGCATCAGGAAGAACCCGGTCGAGGGATAGCTGTGGGTCGTGAACTGCGCCACCTTACCATCGCCAAACACGGTCGGCATGAAGGGCTTGAGCGTGAAGGCCCCCATCTCGTTCAGGCTATGCCCATACCACCAGAGCCAGCCGGCATATTCCGCAAGGAAGCCAACCGGCAGCGCCATCGGCACCAGCACCAGCAGCCAGTAGAACACCGAGCGCGCCGAGAACGCCGCGAAGACCATCAGCGCCATGAAGGCCAGGATCACGACATAAAGGATCTGCGCGACCGAGCTCATGGTGGCAACAAGCGGGTCGTTGCGCTCGGGCTCGTTGAACCAGCGGGCCAGCGACTTGGCATAGTGCCACTTGAACACCTGCATGACCGAGCCGTTCCAGGCCTCTTGCTCATGCGCGGGCTTCTTGTTGTTGTCGATGTTGTAATTGGCGCGCAGGTTGTCGATCAGCGCCTGCTTGTCGCCGGTGGCAGAGACCTCGGTCGTCTCCTTGGCCTCGCTTTCCTCTAGCGATTGCTTGAGCATCTTCACGATGGGCGAGAGGTTCGAGTCGTCCACCTTCTCGGCCGAGTCCTGCCCGAGCGAGACGACAAGCCCCTCAAGATAAGCGCTGGTGTGTTTCGAGATCCCGTTCTCGCCGTAGATCGCCATCGACATCCAGGCCGCGATGGCGCCGTAGCCCAGCACCGACACCGCGATGCGCGCGTTGCGACCGGGGGCTGCGAAGGCCAGCAGCATCACCCCCATCATCGCGAAGAGGAAAGGCGAGTAGGCCTTTTCGACCGGACCGCCCGAGGCGATCGGATACATGCCGACGTAGTGGTTGATCGTGTCCATCTCGTGGACGCAGTCGAGGGCCTCGTTCTCTTCGACCTCGGTCGAGGCGCGGATATCGCAGCCGTTACGCACCGAGTCCATGTGGAAGAGGATCCGTATCCCCTGCGGGAAGGTCGCCTCGGGGTAGTTCGGTGCCGTCAGCGACACCCACCAGCCGGGGCTGAAGAAAGAAGCGGCAATGAGGCAAACGGAAATAAGGGTCAGCACGCGGTAAACGATCCCGCGTTTGTCGGTGGCGGCCTTGTCCATGGGTGAGGTCCTGTCAGGCTATGTGGGCGACCGGGCGGGTAAAGCACTCCCGCCCGGCGCAAGGTCTTACCAGTCGAAGTCGGGGTTGACCCAATCGGGGGCGCCGACCAGCTCCGCCGGCGGCTCGAGGCGCGAAACGTAGTCGAGCACCGCCGAGGTATCCTTGTCGGTGAAGCCCTGGATCTGCTGCACCATGTCCGGGTTGGCGTTGCGGCGCTTGCCTTCCTTGATCCACTGATACTGGCGCATCAGGTAGTTGTAGTGCTGGCCATGGATGCGCGGGTAGAACTTGTCGTTGTCGCCCTCGCCGTTCTCGCCATGGCAGCGCACGCAGTTGTCTTTGTAAAGCTGCGCGCCATGCTCTAGGTCATCGCCCGGACCGACACCGTTATTGGGGTTCATCGGCAGCTTCGAGATATACTCGGCCACGTCCGCGATCGCCTGCGAGCCGCCGATTTCCGAGGGCAGCGCGAAGGGATACATCGTCGGGTTGTCGCGGTTCAGCGCGCGGATATCGGCAAGCTGCTTGATGATCACGGTGTAATGCTGACCCGAGATCTGCGGGAAGGTGCCGTCATCCAGACCCCAGCCGTTCAGCTGGTGGCAGGCCGAGCAGACCTCATAGACCTCGATCCCGTTCTCGTGGTTCGGGGTCAGGTGCAGCGCCTCGTCCTGTTCGCCCCCGCCCTGGTTCCACGACGAGGTATCGACAGTGCCCTCGGCCAGCGCGGGCAGTGCCAGCGCAACGAGAGCGGCGGAGAGAAGAGAAGCTTTCATGGCTGGTCCTTTCATTTTGCGGAACGGTCGATCTGCGACAGCCAGGTGGCGATGACTTGGATGTCGTCGTCCGAGGCTTTCTTGATCGTGCCGAACATCAGCTTCGACTGGCCGTTGACGCGCACCTTGTCGCGCATTTCGGTCATCGCGCGGATGAGGTAGTCGCGGTTCAAACCGGCGACGAAGGGGTAATTCTTGCTGGTGGGCTTGCTGCCCTCGGCACCATGGCACGATTTGCAGCCAAGCGAGTTGTAGGCCTTTTCGCCTGCGGCCAGCGTCTCGGCATCGGGCGCGGGATCAAGCGGCTTGGGCGCGCCGGGCGATTGCTCGGCCAGGTATTTGGAGACGTTCTTCAGGTCATCGTCGGAGACCAGGTGCATGACATCGACCATGCCCTGAACGAAGGGGTGGCCCGTCGTTTCATCGACCGTGCCAAGGCGCTTGCCTGCCTTGATATCCTTGAGCTGTTGCAGCAGGTATTTCTCGTTCTGACCGGCCAGTGCGGGATAGGTCATCACCGGCTTGGCGCCCTTCATGCCATGGCAGGCCATGCAGGACTTGGTCATGTAAACTTTCTTGCCCTCGTCCGAGCCTTCAGCGAGAGCGGGCAATGCCGCGCACACAAGCGCCGCGGCGAGAAGGCTTTTCAAGATGGGACGCATCGGCGCAATCCTCGTATCTGGCAGGGGAGAAGGCGGCGGCCCTGACGGCCGCCGCCCAGGATCACGTCACTGTTTCACAGCGCCATGTTCATCCAGGAAGGTCTTGGCACGCAGACCGATGTCGGCGGCTTTAACCTGGTACTGCCACCACTGGCCGGCCCAGAGGGTCGCGTTCTGCCAGTCTTCCTTGCCGGCGGCTTCCTCGGCCTTGGCCTTGGCTTCCGCGGCGAAGTTCAGCTGGTCGGTCGCGTCTTCCACCAGCGAGACAACTTCCGGGAAGTCCTTGAAGTTGCGCTCGGTGATATAGGTCACGACCGAGTCGATGACTTCCTGCGTCGCCACGTTGTTCGCGGTCTGCTTGTTGTAGTCATCCTTGCTGTAGGTCTGGCCCTCGGCCATCGCACCAGCCTCTTCGACGTAGCCCTTCGGACGCACGGCCAGGAAGCCGGTCATCTCGAGGTGCAGCGCCGAGCAGAACTCGGTGCAGTAGTACGAGAACACGCCGGGCTTGTCGGCGACGATCTTGGCGGTCGCGGTCTTGCCGGGTTCAAGCGACAGGTTGACGTTGTAGGTCGAGACCGCGAAGCCGTGGGTTTCGTCCTCGGCACGCTCGGAGTTGGTGATGATGAACTCGACGGTATCGCCTTCGTTCACTTCCACGATTTCCGGGGTGAAGTGCGAACGGATCGCGGTCATGTAGACCTTGACGTTCGTACCGTCACGCTCGATGCGCTCCTGGCCCGGACGCACCGCGCCTTCGTGACGGTCGCCCGTGCGCGAGTTGGTGCCGTACTTGTAACGGACCAGCGGCTGGAGCTTCTCGGCCGAGATGGCGGTGGCGTAGTGGGGTTCACCCAGCGGCACCGGCATATCGTAGAGCAACTCCATCTTGTCGCCCGAGATGTCGATCAGCTGGTGGTTCTGCGGGTGCAGCGGGCCTACCGGGTTGAACCGGTCGATCGCCAACTTGTTCAGCGCGATCAGGTATTTACCCTTCGGATTGACGGTCTCGCCTTCCATCGCCACGAGGTGGCCGATGTTGTAGTGGATCGAGATCTTGTCGAGCACCTTGCCTTCGCAATAGTCCCACTTGGCAACCTGGCTGTCCACGTAGAGCGAGGTGTAGACCACGCAGGGCTTGCTGTCATACTGAGTATGCAGCGGGCCCAAGCCGAGGCCGACCTGCTTGTGGATGGCGTCTTCCATGGCGATCACGGGGATACCATAGGGGTCCGTGCCGGAGAACTTGCCAGCATCGATCGCGGCCTTGATCTTCTCGAACGAGTAGACCGAACCCTGCGTGTCGAGCTTGCCGCCCACGATGATGTATTTGCCATCGGGCGAGACGTCCACGCCGTGCGGCGATTTCGGCTCGGCCACGAGGAACACGAGGCCCTCGGCAATCGCGGTGTCCATGGAGATGACCGGGTGGTCATTGATCATGGTGACCTTGCCGGCCTTGTAGACCTCTTCGGCCTTTTTCCAGTTGATGATGTGCAGATAGTCGGTGTCGTTCTGCGAGCAGCCGGCCTCGAAGGGCGGACGACCCGACTCGATACCGCCGACATAGCGCTCGGCGCAGAACGAGTTGGTGAACGACCAGCCGTCCGAAACGGCTTTACCCGCGTCCGAAAGGTCCTGGCTGTAGGGCGGCAGCTCGATCGAGAACGAGTTCTCGGGTTCGATGCGGCCTTTCTCGCGGTTGAACTTCCAGTAGGTGACAGCACCGCGGAACTTCTCGTTGAACTGCGACAGCGGCGCGTAGCCACGACCCAGAACGCCCGGATACTGCGCGGCCTCGATTACGTATTCCGAGTTCGGGGTGACGAAGGTACCGCCGTGTTCGGATTGCAGGATCGGGTTGACGACGATCTGCTGGGTTTCGAAGTCATGCAGCGATACGACGCCGATACGCGGGGCCGACTTGTCGTTGATGAACAGATATTCGCCGTCCACGTCGCCGTTGGTTTCGGTGATCGCCGGGTGGTGGGTATCGCCCCACTGGATCTCGCGGCCATCGACCTTGCCCTGTTCGAGGATCGCCTTCGATTCCTCGTCAAAGCCGTAGCCCTGCCACGGCTCGGGCGTGAAGACCGAAACGTATTTGAGAATACGCATGGACGGGACGCCGTAGACCATGATCTGGCCGGACTGACCGCCCGAGGAGAACACGATGAATTCATCGCGCCCGCCGGTCGGGGTGTAGGTTTTTGCCGCGGAGACCAGATCCTGCTGGGTCAGGCCGCGCCGTGCCATCACCTCGTCGAGCGTTTCCGCAGAAGCGCTCATAGCCATGCTCATGGCCACGATTCCCGTCGTGGCAAGCAGGCGCTTGTGAATGGTCTTGACCATTGTTTGCCCTCGCTTTCGAGCCGTTTGCGTTGGACGCGTTTCCCGATGGCGCAGACGGCCCGTAAGCTGCGCCGCCACTCTCTTCACATGCAGGTGAGGGAGTCGCCTTGACATTTGTTAAGGCTGGAATGTCGGTTTGGACGCAGGTTGCCCCAGAGGCGCCTGATACGCCTCGATCATTCCGAAAAAGAGGCCCCCGATGAAACGACGTTCCGCGATCCTAGGCTGCGCAATGATGTTTGTTCTTGCGCCAATCGGCGCCTTCGCGCAGGAGGCAACGGCGTCTGGGCTTGCGATTTCGGGCGGTTTCATGCGCGCATCGCCCATGGTTGCGGCAGCTGGTGCGGGCTTCATGACGATCCGCTCAACCGGCCCCGAGGACCGGCTGGTGGCCTTCCGCTCGCCCGCCTGCTCGCAGCCCGAGTTGCACACCCATGTGAATGACAACGGCATGATGCGGATGCGTCAGGTTGACGCAATCGACATTCCGGCGGGCGGCGAGGCCGTGCTGCAACCCGGCGGGCTGCACCTGATGTTCATCAACCTGACCGAAACGCTGGAAGAGGGCGCGCAGGTGCCCGTCACGCTGGTCTTCGAAAAGGCGGGCGAGGTTGCGATTGAACTTCCCGTCAAGCGCGCGGGTGCGATGAACTGAGTCCCTGCGGTTCTGGCATCCCTGGGGGGCCACCGGGCGTTCGGTGGCCCTTTCCTTTTTTGCGGCCGCTCTCAGCCGGTAACGACGCCGATCAGCAGCAGCATCTGGAACAGCGCGGTCTGCGCGATCAGCCGGTTCAGCCGCGCCGAGATCGGCCAGTGCCACATCGCGTGCCCCAGCCAAAGCGCAAGCAGCCCCGCCGGGGCCAGCGTCAGCGCGGGGCGCAGCCATGTGGCCACCGCCAGCGCCCCAAGCAGGAAGACGAAATACACCAGCCGAGACGGTCGGTCGCCGATCACGATAGCCAGCGTGCGGCGCCCGGCGCGCGCGTCCTGTGCCCGGTCGCGGTGGTTGTTGAGCATCAGAACCGCCGCCCCCGGCAGGCCGATCATCGCCCCCAGCGCCAGCGTCTGCGGCGCAAGCGGCGCAACACCTTGCAGCCAGGCCGTGCCCGAAACCGCCACGAGGCCGAAGAACAGGATCACCAGCGCTTCGCCGAAGGGCAGACCCGACATCGGGTAGGGCCCCATCGAGTAGAGATATCCGAAGGCCAGAGAGGCAAGCCCGATCGCCACGATAGGCCAGCCGCCAAGCGCAGTCAGGTAAAGCCCCGCGACCACGGACACGCCAAAGGCGGCCAGTGCTACGCGCCGCACCTGCGGCGCTTTCAGCAGCCCAAGCGCGGTCATGCGCGGCGGGCCAAGCCGGTCGTCGCGATCCACGCCGCGCTCGGCATCGGCGGCATCGTTCCACAGGTTCGTGCCTATCTGGATCGCGGCCGCGGCCAGCATCGCGGCCAGGGTCACATCGGGGCGCCACAGCCCCTGCCCCGCCGCCAACCAGCTTCCGGCCAGTACCGGCATCAGCGACAGGCTGACCGTCTTGAACCGCGCCGCCATGATCCAGAGCGCCGGGCGCGGCCGGCCCGCTAGGCGCTCTCTGACGTCGGACATGCTTTGGGTCATTGCGGTTTCTTCGCTATCTGCATCCGGGCCACGCCAAAGACGAAGGCACGTTCCTCGACCAGCTCCAGCCCGGCGGCGGCGATCTCGCGCGCCATGTCCTGCCGCGCGGGGAAGCGTTCGATCGACTCGACAAGATATTGGTAGGCGCCCTGATCGCGCGCCACAAGGGCACCAAGCCGCGGGATCACATGCCGCGCGTGAATGCTGTAGAAAGGGGCAAACCATTGCTCGGGCTTGGAAAATTCCAGCAGCACCAGATGCCCGCCCGGCGCCAGCACCCGCGCGACCTCGCGCAGGCCCTGCGCCGGATCGCTCATGTTGCGCAGCCCGAACGAAAGCGTCACCATCGCGACCGAGGCCGGGGCCAGCGGCAGATCCTCACCCGCCGCCTGTAGATAGTCGAGCGCATCGCCCGCCCGCGCGCGCGCAACGCCCAGCATCCCCGCCGATGGATCGGTCACGATGATGCGCCGCCCGGGCAGCGCCGCCCGCAGCGCAATCGCCAGATCGCCCGTGCCGCCCGCAAGATCCACGATCGGTGCCTCGCCCGGCATCAAATGGTGCAACGCGCGCGCGATCACCTTGCGCTTCCACAGCCGATGGGTGCCGAAGCTCATCAGGTCGTTCATCAGGTCATAGCGCGGGGCGATGCGGTCAAACAGCGCCCGGACCTCGTGGCGGCGGGTTTCCTCGGCAACGCGTTGCTCGCCGAAACTGGTCCGCAGATCATCAAGTTGGCTCGCGCGCGGCATCGTCCTGTCCTTCGGTGAATCGTCGTTTCCGCGCACAGGCTATTGCCCGCTGCGGATCGTTTCTTTGACTTTTCTCAACAGGGTTCAGCGCCGCCCCTCGGCCTCGTCGATCAGGCTCTTGACCCATTTCGCCGCAAGCCAGGTCGCCGGGACGCCAAGCGGGATCGAAAGCCAGAGCGCGGTCATCGGCGGGATCGCGGGCAGGCCGAGGCGCTGCCACATCAACCCAAGCAAAAAGAGGTTGATCGCCACCGCCCCCGCCGTGAACGGATAGAGCAGGATCGCAAGCCTGCTCAGCCGCGGGCCCGCGGGCTCAGTGGCTGGTTCCGGCTTCGAAGCTGATCTTGTTCCAGACATTGTATTTCCCCGAAGGCTTCTTCATCGGCAGGCGTTTGATCTCTTCGAGCGTCTTGGCATCGTAAACGATCACCGCCCCGTCGTCTTCCCAGATCGAGACAAGCGCCTCGTCGCCGTCCTTGGTGAACTCGACATGCGCCACGGTCTTGCCCGGCTCGGGGTCGAGCGTCTTGACGATCTCAAGCGTGGCCTTGTCGATGATGTGCATCTTGTCCTTGTTCGGGCCAAAGAACACATCGGCCCAGGCGTAGGGCGTCTTCGAGTGGCTGCGCATGAAGAAGCCGGGGCCGAGCGTCTCGATCCGCTTCACGGTCTTCCAGCTTTCCATGTCGATGACCGAGATCGCCGGGTCTTTCAGATGCGGCGTCGCCATCACAGTCGTGCCGTTCCAGGGCCATGTGATGCCCGAGCCCAGATGCGGCATACCGGGCAGATCGACCTCGGCCACTTCCTTGCCGATGTCGAGATCCAGAACCAGCCCACGCGCCCCGTCGCGCGAGGCGCCGATCAGGTTGGTGTAGCTCAGGTCGAAGAAGAAATCGTCCATGACGTCCGAGACCGGGATCTTGCGCACCGGGAAGCGTTCCGTCGTCTTGATCGCGGGTTCCATGCGGTAGTCATGGGCAAAGCCCTGCACCGGCGGGTTGTCGCCGTAGAACACCTCCCAGACCTGCGGGAGGTCTTTCAGCGCCAGCACGAAGCTTTCGCGCGGCGGCGCCTGATAGACCGCCGACACGCGCGAGGGCACGCCGCCCGGCCCGGTCACGTCGATGACCTTCTGCACACCCAGATCCTCGGTCGCGAGGATGGTCAGCGTCTGCGGCAGGTAGTTCGCCACCGCAAGCCACTTGCCATCGCCCGACATCGCGATGTTACGGCTGTTGAGACCCGCGCGCACCTGCCCCACCACCTGAAGCGACCAGATATCGTATTTCTGCACCCAGCCATCGCGCGACATCACGAAAACATAGCGCCCGTCGGGGCTGAACTTGGGCCCGCCATGCACCGCGAAAGGCGTGGCGAAGCGATCAAGCACCTCGAACGTATCGCCATCGAGAACCGAGACATGGTGATCGCCGGTCTCGACAACCAGCGTGATGTTCATCGGATCGGCCGTGAAGACCGGCGCCGCGGCGGGCTTGTAATCGGTCGACAGATCTCGGCTGGCATTGGCGTCCTCGACGCTCCAGCGCGGCGTTTCGGCCAGCGGGGTTTCCAGATAGCGCGCGATGGCGGCGACCTGTTCGGGGGCGAGGGTTTCGGAGAAACCCGCCATCTGTGTCGCGGGGCGGCCCTCACTGATCACCTTTTCCAGCGCCGGGCCGAACATCCGGCCAAGCGTCTCGGGGATCAGCGCGGGGCCGGTGCCGCCAAGGCGGTTCTCGGCATGGCAGGCGGCGCAATGCTCGGCAAACAGCGCCTGTGCGTCGGGCTCGGCCAGCGCGGGTCCGGTTGCGGCCAGAACCAGCGCGATTGCGCCTGCCAGACGGTCAGAAGAAACGATGCTGCGGATCATGGCTCTTGCCTCGGAACGGAGTAACGGTCACGCGCGGGCCATCGGCCTCGATGCCGATTTCCGACGCGGAGAGATAGCAGGCGGGGTCTTCCGCCCAGGGGTCGCCGGTCAGTTGCAGCGCGCGAATGCGGGTGTTGCCGCCGCAGACCGACTTGTAGGCGCAGGCGCCGCAGCGGCCCTTGAGCGGGCGCGGCCGGGTGCGCAGCGTGGCCAGCATCTGGTCGTCGCCGGTCCACAGCTCCGAGAACGGGCGCTCCTTGATCGAACCCACGGTGTAATCCGACCAGTATGTATCGGGATGCACCCGCCCCTGCGTGTCGATATTGGCCACGCCAAGGCCCGAGCTGTTGCCGCCCCAGGCCTCGAGATGCGCGCGAATATGCGCGGCCTTCTCGGGGAAGTTCTTCTCGACCCACCGCAGGAAATAGACCGCGTCGGCGTCGTTATTGCCGGTGACGATCTCCAGCGGCATATCCTCGGCCACGGCGATCCAGGCGCGGTCAAGCAGTTCGTCCATCGCCGCGCGGGTGCGGGCATGTTCGGTATCTTCGCCCCGGTGCTTGTCGCCACGCCCGGCATAAACGAGGTGCGACAGGTAGAACTTGTCCACGCCCTCACGGTCGCACAGATCCATCATGGCGGGCATCTGCTCGGCATTGTCGGCGGTGATGGTGAAGCGCAGCCCCACCTTGACCTTGCGCTTTAGCAACTCGCGCACGCCGGTCAGCGCTGCATCGAAAGCGCCGTCGAGGCCACGGAACCAGTCGTTCGTCGCGCCGATCCCGTCAAGCGAGATACCCACGTAGTCAAAGCCCAGATCGGCGATGCGCCCGGCATTCTCGGCATTGATCAGCGTGCCGTTGGTGGACAGCGACAGGTGGCGGAAGTTCAGCTCTTTAGCGCGCTCGGCCAGTTCGAAGAAGTCGAAACGCGACAGCGGCTCGCCGCCCGACAGGATCAGCGCCGGGATGCCGAAGCCCTTGAGGTCATCGAGCACGCCCATCGCCTGCTCGTGGCTCAGCTCACCCGGGAAATGGGTATCGGCCGAGGTGGTATAGCAATGCCGGCAGCGAAGGTTGCAGCGCCGTGTGAGGTTCCAGATCACCACGGGCTTCACGGGGCCACGGCGTTCGCGCACCGGGGTCGGCGCGACCAACTCGCGCATGTATTGCGTCAGACGGAACATGGATCAGCCCTCTCCCCGGATACGCAATCCGGTCTTTTTCAGGATACGGGTGGAATAGAGGATATCCTTGGCCCGGCAGGCGGGACCAAGAAGATCGGAGATGACGGCGCGCTTGGCCTCGACCTCGTCGCGGGACGAGCCATGGACCATGGCAAAGAGGTTGTAGGGCCAGCCCTCGGCACGCGGACGAAGATAGCAATGCGACACGAAATCGAGCGCGCCGACCTGCGCGCCCAGTTCGGTCGCCCGGTCGTCCTGCACATCCCAGACCGACATGCCGTTCGCCGTCATGCCAAGCGCGTAGTGGTTGGGCGCAAGGGCGATGCGGCGGATCACGCCGCGCTCTTGCATGGCGCGCATCCGCGCCATCAGAACTTCGACGTCCAGCCCCAGCTGGCCCGCGATCTCGACATAGGGCTCGGCCGTGACGGGAAGCCCGGCCTGGGTCGCCGCGATGATACGTCTGTCGATTGCGTCGATAGTCATGCCGGAACCCGGAAGCCGATGAAGAACTCTTCGAGCTTTGGGAAACGGTGGACGCACATCCCCGTTTCCCGCTCGATCGCATCGGCTGACTGCGTGATCCCTTCGAGCGTCTCCGCCGCGAGCACGAACCACATGTTCAGCCGGTGCGTACGTTCATAATTATGCGCAACCTCGGGATGGGCATTGACCAAAGTCATGACCCGCTCGAATTCGGCCTCGGGCACTTCCATCGCGCAAAGGCAAAACGCCCCGCCCATCGCGGCGGCATCGAAAAACGGCCCGAAACGCGTGATCGCGCCCAGCTCGCGCAGATGGCGGATACGGGCGATCAGGTCTTTTTCTTCCAGCCCAAGCTGTTCAGCCGCAACCGCGAACGGGTGCGGCGCGATCGGAAAACCGTCTTGGAGCGCGTTCAGGATCTTTCGATCCACCGCGTCGAGCGCGTCGGGCGGAAGCGGCGCGCGTCTCATTCCGCGGCCTCGAGAACGGGGCGGGCCTGAAGCATGGCGCCGGTCTGTTTGAAGCAGCGGATCGAGAACAGCACGCGCGGCTCGGCCTCGGCAAGTTCGGGCAGCACGGAGGCCGCGGCGATGACCTCAAGCGCCTCGGAGCGGGTCTTGGCGTGAACCATACAAAACAGCGGATGCTCCCACCCTTCCGACAGGCGACGCTCGTAGCACAGCGTCACGCCGGGGTGGCGGATCAGCGCCTTGCCCGCAGCCTCGACCTGATCGAGCGGCAGCTTCCACGTCACCATCGCGTTCGAGCGCCAGCCAAGCGCACGATGGCGCACGATGATGCCCATGCGGGTGATGATGCGCGCCTCGCTGAGTGCGGCGATCCGTGCGATGACCTCTTCCTCGGTCATGCCAAGGCGTGCGCCTATCTCGGCGAAGGGCTGCGGCACCAGCGGCAGGCCGTCAGTAAGCGTCTGCAAGATCGCGCGGTCCCCCTCGCGGATCGCATCGAGATCGGCCGGTTGATCAAGCTTGAGCACATGGCGCGGCCCGTCGAGGCGGAAGCCCAGATCGACGTTGAACGCTCGCTGCAACGGCAGGTTCAGCACCCGCAGCCCGCTGCGCTCTGCGATCCGCTCAAGAATCGCGGAAAGGGTATCGGCATCGGGCGCGGTGGCGACGAACCAGATGTTCCACTCATCCTCGCGCAGGTAGGAATGGTTGACGCCCGGTTCGGAACCGACGATCTGCGCCACTTCCTCGATGCGCCACTCGGGCACCGAAAGCGCCGCGAGCGTCGAGGCGCCAACGGTATTGGGTCGACAGGTCGCGCCAACACGGGCCATGGTGCCAGTGTCGCGCAGCTGGACAAGGCGCATCAGCACCTCGTCCTCGGTCTCGTTCAGCATCTGGGCCATGGCCGCGAAGGGGCGGGCCACCAGCGGCAGGTCGCGCTGCCATTCGTCCAGAAGGCGCATGTCGAGGGGCGTCAGAAATGCCATGATCACAATCCCAGTCTGTGGGCGCGCGCGGTGAAGAAGATCCCCGAGGGGCTCTCGGCCGCGATCTCGCCGATGGGTTGCAAGGTGGCGGTGTCATAGATCACCACCTTGTTCTCGTCCCGCACCGAGACCCAGGCTTCGGTCCCGCGCGAGGTGAATTCCATGTGCAGCACGGCCGGTCCGGGCTTCATTTCGCCCACGATCTCATGCGTCATCGAGTCGATGACCTGCACGGTGTCGTTGTCGGGATGGGCGAAATTGACCCAGACCTGCCGCCCGCCCGGGCGCGCCATGGCGAAGACCGGCTGTCCGTGAGTGGCGGTTCGGCCCGTTTCTTCCAATGTGCGCGCGTCGATCCAGAGCACCTCGTGATGGTGGATTGCGGGCAGAACGATCTGGTCGCCCGCCTTCGCCCAACCCTCAAGGTGCGGCATCTTGTAAACCGGCATTTCCTCTTGCCCGCGCCCGTAATGGGGCAGGATGCGGCGCGGCTCGGGCACCTCGGCCCAGAGGTCGATCGAGGTCAGCCCGTCCTCGCCGAAAAGCCCGGCGATATAGGTGCGCCCGTCATCGGTGACGAGTGCGTCATAGGGCTCGGCGCCGATATTGCTCAGCGTGGTGATCTTGGGCTCGGCGCCCGACATATCGACGATCTTCGTCTCGCCCGTGTCCCAGACCGAGAAGACGAACTTGCGGCCAGCGGCGTCTTCCAGCCCAAGGGCCTTGCCGCCCGCGGGGATCGAGGCGACCTGTTCCAGCGTCTCGGCGTCGAAGATATTCACGCCACCGGGTTCGTAATTCGCCACGGCGATCAGCTTGCCATCGTCGGAAATCGCCCCGCCGATGGAATTGCCCGCCTGCACGACGCGCCCGACGATCTGCTGCGTCAGCAGGTCAAGCTTGGTCAGCCCGCCGTCGCGACCGAAGATATAGGCAAAACGCTCGTCTGCCGAAAAGACCAGCGAGGCATGCGACAGATCGCCGAACCCCTCGACCCGGCCAATCGCGGCACGTTCGGATTGATCGACGATCAGCACCGAGCCCGTCGCGCGTTCGACCACGACCCCCAGATCGCCGGTGGCGCGCAACTCTTGCGCGAATGCGGGGGCGGTGAGGGCGGTGCACAGCAGGAAAGCAGCAAGACGGTTCATTGGTTTTGATCTTTCAGCAGGTAATCGGCGATCCAGTAGGCCTCGGCCTCGCTCATCAGCGGGCGCCAGGGCGGCATCGCGGTATTGGGCACACCGTCAAGAATAACAGTGGCGATCAGTTCGCGGTCCTGGCCCTCCAGCGCCTCGGGGGTCAGCGGACTGCCAAGCCCCCCCTTGCGCGTCAGCCCGTGGCACGAGCCGCAATCCTGGACGACCAGATGCTCAAGCTGCGCCGCGCGCTCTGGCCCCACCACTTCGGCGGTGGCCGGCAGCGTGATTGCAAGCAACAGCAGGACGGCGGCGGCGAGCATCTTAGGCATGGCACCGCTCCGCGCCGGGATCGGCCAGAGCGGCCGAGCACAGGCAGCCAGCGCTGGTGCGCCCCGAGAGACCCGCAACCGCGCCCACAATGAAGATCACCGGGCTTTCGAGGTCCGAGCGCGCCAGATCTCCCTCGATCCGGTCAAGCCGGGAATCGAGGCGCTGCTCTTGCGCGGTGGTGGCCGAGGCGACCGCCATGACCGGGGTCGATCCTTCCAGCCCATGCGCCATCAGCTGCGTCGCGATCAGGCGGATCGTGGCCTTGCCCATGTAGAAGACGAGCGTGGTTTCCGGGTCGGCAAGCCCCGCCCAGTCGAGATCGAGCATCTCGTCGGCCTTGCAATGGCCGGTGATGTAGCGCACCGAACGCGCCAGACCACGATGCGTCAGCGGCACCCCGGTGGAGGCCGAAGCCCCCTGTGCCGCGGTAATGCCCGGCACCACGGCGAAGGGCACACCGGCCTCGGCCAGTCGCGCGGTTTCTTCGCAGCCACGGCCGAAGATGAACGGATCGCCTCCCTTGAGGCGCACCACGTTGCGGCCCGCCTGCGCGTAACGCACGAGAATTTCGTTGATTTCCTCTTGCGGCACCGGGTGGTGATGCGTGCTCTTGCCAACGTTCACCCGCTCGGCCTCCGGCGGAATCATCGCCAGGATCTCAGCGGCGACAAGCCGGTCATAGACCACGACATCGGCGGAGCCGATCAGCCGCGCCGCCTTGAGGGTCAACAATTCCGGGTCGCCCGGACCTGCGCCGACAAGTGTAACCGTCCCTATGTTACCCATGTCACGTCCTCTGCTTGGAATTACTCCAACCGACCATGCCAAAACTGACCCGCGATTATCTTGACGGAAGTCAATCTTGGCCGATCCAGGTGGAATTTCCTGCTAGGGCTTGACGATGACCTTGCCAATCATGTCGCGGCTTTCCCAATGCGGGCCGCACAGATAGCCCCATTCGCCGGGGATATCGAAGGTCTGCTCTGCGGTTTCTTCGGGGAAGAGGCGCTCACTTTCGGGCTCGCCCGCATCGCGAAACCAGGTCGAATGTGAGGTGCGTTTGTCCACGTTCACCCAGCGAATCGTGGTGCCCGCGGGAACTTCGACCTCGACGGGGCAGAAGGTGTATTTGTACATCAGAACGACCTCGACACCCTCTGCATCCGCCGAAGGGTGGCCATAGATCTCGGCATAGCGCTCCTCTGCCTCGGTGCAGATCGCGGCGATCTTGACAGGGTCGGTCTCGGCCAGGGCCGGCGCGGCCCAGAGCGCGGCAAGGGCGATCGGAAGAATGGCTTTCATCGTCAATACTCCATCCGGAAAAGGAGAAGGGCGGCAGGTTACCCCGCCGCCCCGTCCTTGTCACTGCGCCGTGGCGTTGATTTCCACGTTGGGATCGTCAAGCCCCAGTCGCCAGTCCATCGAGACATGGTGGAAGCGCGCGGTGGTAAAGTCGTCGTGGATCGCGAAGCCCACGGTGTAGACCTTGCCAGCCTCGATCTTCACATCGCCCGGTGCCCCGGTATCAAGCGGGCGCTTGATGACCACGGTCCAGGTGTCGCCTTCCAGCGTGACCGAGGTGTCGATCGGTGCGCCCTCATCCACACGGCGTGCATCGAGGATGTGGCCGTTGTTGCCGCCGGTCGGGTTGGCGCGCAGAAGGTCCATGAAGGTGCCGCCATCGAGATAGGCCGCGATCTCATCCTCGGACTTCAGCTTGTCCCATCCACCGAGCGGTGCGTTGTTACGCCCCTTCAGCTCGATCTCGGTACGCGATTCCGCGATGTATTTCGAGACGAACTCGCTCGCGCCGATGCGCTGCGCCACATCTCCGGCCGCCGCCAGGGCATCCGCTTCCGGCGCGTCGGGCATGTAGCGGCTGTCGTTGTGGCAGGTCGCCCAGCAACCGGCCTGCTCGACATATTCGATGCCCTGGCCCGCGATCATCATGGCCACCTTGACCGGGTTGTCGGGGTCCATCTTGCCGCCGTCGACGAAGGGCACGGGCGTATGCGCCGCGGCCTTGAACTGGAGGCGCAGATAGAGGTTCTCGGCATCGTGGGTCGCCTGAAGCGTGGCGTCGATCGAGCCGCGCTTGCCCGGGATCGGGGTCGGCTCGGCCTTCTCGCCGGTCACGATCTTCTGACCCATCGCCGCGAGTTCCTTGGCGTGGCAGGTCGAGCACTTGTCGCCGCCCTTGGTAAAGGGACGTGCGCCGCCATGCGTCTTGCCGTTCTGGACCCATTCGAAGCTGGCCTGGCCCGGGTAGAACATGGTCACCGCAATCGGGTTGGTCTTGCCCCAGTCGATCCCGGCATCGGCAGTTCCGCTAGACGCGGCAGCGGCTGTCGAGGCCGGAGCCCCTACATCGCCGGCGCTGGCCGCGGCCTTGGCCTGCTCGACCGCGGCGGCGATACGCGCGGCAACCGCATCCTCGGCGGCCTTGGCGGCAGCGGCGGCGGCTTCGGCCTCGGCGGCCTCTTTCGCCTCGATCCGTGCCAGGCTGTCGAGATATTCCTGCGGGATTTCACGCGCGAACTTGGGGTTCGGCGATTCCAGCCCGGCAAGGTATTCCTCGTCGGCGCGGTCACGCAGATCCTTGTGCGCGATCCCCTTGTGGCAGTCGATACAGGTCTGGCCCGTCTCGATCGCGTTCATATGCTGCTGGCGCGCGCGCGGGCGCTGCTTCTCGGGCAGCATGGATTCGAAATCGTGGCAGTTGCGGCATTCGCGCGAGTCGGTGGATTTCATCCGCTCCCACTCGTGCATCGCCAGCTCCAGCCGCTTGGCGTCGAATTTCTCGGGCGTCGAGATCGAGCCGGTCAGCTTGCCCCAGACTTCCCTAGAGGCCTGGATCTTGCGGATGATCTTGTGCGTCCAGTCCTTCGGGACGTGGCAGTCCGAGCAGACCGCGCCCACGCCCGAGCGGTTCACGTCGTGGATCGTGCCCTTGTACTCGGCATAGACGTTATCCTCCATCTCATGGCACGAGATGCAGAAGGGCATCGTGTTGGTGGCTTCCATGGCGGTGTTGAACCCACCCCAGAAGACGATCCCTGCGATGAAAGCCGCGGCGGCGCCCATGACGGGCACGCCGAAATAGACGTAACGGCGCCAGAGGCGTCCGGTTTTTTTGGTTTCGGTGGTGTCGTCAGACATGATGGCTCCTGCGCGGCGGAGGGGTCTTGGCGTCTGGCAGCACCCGTCCAGCCCTATGCATGGGAAGAAAAGGGGGCCGCCCCGGTATCCGAGGCGGCCCGCTGCACGTGGACCGTTATCAGGTCACGTGGTTGGTGCGGTTGTAGACGTTGAACTTGCCGGTCGGGGCATAGAGGCCCTTCACGCGGGCTTTCTCTTCCAGCGTCTCGGCGTCGTAGATCACCATCTCGCCGTTCGGCTCTTTCGAGTCCTTCATGTTCCACTTGGACACCCACACCTCGGTGCCGTCCTTGTTGAACTCGAAGTGCACCGCGGCGCTACCGGTTTCGTCCGTGACCTGAATGGTCTTGGCGATTTCGCCGGTGGCCTTGTCGATGACCTGGATCGACTGCTGAACTTCCGGATCCGGGTGCTTGGTCTGGTCAGCCCAGACATACTTCGAATTCGGATGGGTGCGGATGAACAGGCCGGGGCCGTCCGTCTCGACCGTGTAGCAGACTTTCCACGCTTGGTCGGCATGCCCCTCGGGGTCGTTGCCCCAAACGGTCACGGTGCCTTCGCCCAAGTGGGTGGTGCCGGCGACCGGACCGCAGTTCGGGTCATCCCAGTTGGCGCCCGGGCCGGGGTGCGGCAGCGCGCCGACGTCGATCATCGCTTCAAGCTTGCGCTCTTTGGTATCGACCACGACCATCTTGTTCGAGGCGTTCGCCGCGATCTGGAAGTAACGGCCGGTGGTGTCGAAGAAACCATCGTGCAGGAACTTGGCCGAGTTGATTTCCTCGATGCGCAGGTTGTCGAGGTCGGAGTAGTCCACCTGCCACATCTGGCCCAGCTCTTTCACGGCGACGAGGAAGCTCGACTCGTTCGGAGTGGTGTAGATGGCGGCCACGCGGGCCTCTTCCACATAGTTGCCGTCCACGTTGATACCGCGGGTCGAGACGACCTTGAGCGGCTCCATGGTTTCGGCGTCGGCGATCACGAAGTGCGGCGGCCAGTAGCCCCCACCGATCACGTATTTGCCGTCGCCCGAAACGGCCACGTCACGCGCGTCGTGGGCGATATCGACCTCGGCGACCAGCATCTTCTCGGGCGTCTGCCAGAGGTCGATCTTGGTCATCTTGCCGTCGCGGCCCATGGTGTACCAGAAGCGGCCCGGGTTCTCGGTGTGCTCCACGTTGTGGTGCTCGGAGGCCTTGATCACGTGCACGGCATAGCCGGTCGGGATATGGGTCACGACTTCCTTGGTGTCGCCGTCGATGATGGCAACCTTGCCGACGTCACGCTCGATGACGACGAAGAAGTTTTCCCAGTTGCGGCCGTGCAGCGGCTCGGTCGGGTAATCGGCCGGCTCGACATAGACCTTGCGGCTGGCTTTCATCTGCTCGAGCGAGAATTCCGGCGGCTTGGGCGCATCCATCTGGATGTAGGTCGCCATGTCCTTGATTTCCTGCTCGGACAGGATGTCCGAGAAGTTGTTCATCCCGCCTTCGGTACCGAAGGAGATGATCTTTTCAAGGCGTTCCTGACCCAGTTGCAGCGTGCCACCTTCGGTCACGGTGCCATCGGCTGCGGTCTTCTTCCAATGCGGCTCGAGGTTCTTGCCGGTGGCGCCTTTACGCAGAACACCGTGGCAGCCCGCGCACTGCTGGAAGTAAATCTCTTTGGAATGCTCGAAGGCTTCCGGGCTCAGCGTCGGGGCCTCCTGGGCGAAGGCAGGCAGCGCCACGCCGGTGAGCAGCACCGCGAGGCTGGCGACCGAGCCCAGGCCGAAGCGTTTCGTAATTCTCTCAAGTGACATGATCACTCTCCTGTGGGGGCGATGAGGCAGGTGCGACACTGCCCGGAGAGCGCCTGCGATACATTGACCAAAGTCAAGTTTCTGTGAGGCGCAGATCATTGCCCGAAGCGCCGCCAAAACATCGATCCATTACAATATGTTAGGCCGCAGCCTCTCCAAGACGCCGGATTTTGACTTTCGTTAAGGTCGGAGGCGGGCGGGGGACTCATGGTTTGGGAGACATGTCGTTTTCGGGTCGCCGCGCGATCCAGAGCTTGGAAGGCACCCCTATGAGCGTATTTGCACGCATCCTCTCGGAAGGTTTTAGGATCTTCTTTCTCGCCACACTGATCAGTGCGGTCGTTCTGCTTGGCATCTGGCTGTGGATCTATAGCGCGGACCAGTTCGGTCTTGGCCTGCCCGAGTTTCCCTTTGCTCCCGCCGCGATGCACTGGCACGCGCATGAAATGATCTTCGGCTTCGCCACGGCGGCCGTTGGCGGGTTCTTCCTGACCGCCGTTCCGAACTGGACCGGGGCCGACGGGGCGCGGGCGCGATTCCTTGGCGCGGCCGCGGCGCTGTGGCTGGCGGCGCGATTCGCGGTGTGGTTTTCGGGTCAGCTGCCGCCCCTTGTTGTCGCACTCGTCTGCCTCGCTTTCCTGCCTGTTCTGGGGGCGCGACTCGCGATGCTGCTGCTCAAACGACCCAAGCCGCAGAACGTCATCCTGCTGGCGGTTCTGGCGCTGATCTGGACGGGTGAGTTGCTGGTTCAGGCCGACTGGATGGGTTGGGCCTGGGGCGATGCCGGGCGCGGGCTGCGGGTTGCGCTGCTGGCGCTGGTCGCCCTGATCGCGGTGATTGGCGGGCGCGTGACCCCCGCCTTCACCCGCAACGCGATGATCCGCACCGGGCGCGAGCACGACCTGCCCGCAAGCGGCGGGCAGCTTGATCTTGCGGGCAGCGCCGCCGCAATCGCCACGGCGGCGCTGGCGGCCCTGCCGATCCCTGAGGTCATTCCGGGCGCGGCCGCCTGCATCGCCGGGGCACTGGCGCTGATCCGGCTTTCGCGCTGGCAAGGTCTCTGGACGCGCCCCTTCGCGATCCTGTGGACGATGCATCTGTCCTACGGACTTCTCGGGCTTGGACTGATTGCGCTTGGGCTGGCGTGGATCGGGGTCGGCTCGGAAATCGCGGCGATTCACCTGCTGGGAATCGGTGGGACCGGGGGGATGATTCTGTCGGTCCTCAGCCGCGCAAGCCTCGGCCACACCGGGCGCCCGCTGATCGCACCCCGCCCCGTGGCGATGGCCTATGCACTGATCCCGCTGGCCGCGATCCTGCGCTGGCTGGCACCGCAAACGGGCACGCTCGAGCCACTTCTGACCCTTGCGGCAGGCCTCTCGTGGCTGGCGGGCTTTGGCCTTGCGCTGGTGGCGATGGCACCGATCCTGACCGCCCCGCGCGCACCGCGCGAACCGGCCCCGCCTGCCCCACCTCGTCGCCCGTGATCACGCCAGTTCACGAACGATTGACTTTCGTTAAGGCAGCCACCCCCCAAGCCCTGTCATTTGGGCATACCGATCAACCGCTCCGAAAAGGAGAGCGCAATGCGCGAAGTCATGACCAAGAGCATGGCCCGAAACATATTCTATGGCGGGTCACTGTTCTTCATCATCATCTTCCTGGGCTTGTCAGCCCAGAGCCATCTCTACATCCGCAACGTCTCGACCAACGAAGCTACCCTCACCGACTCGGTGAAGAAGGGAAAGCGCATCTGGGAAGAGAAAGCCTGCATCAACTGCCACACGCTGATGGGTGAAGGTGCCTACTTTGCGCCTGAACTGGTCAACGTGATGACCCGCTGGGGTATCGACCCCGAGGACCACACGGGAGCGATGGAATCGCTGAAGGCCTGGATGGATGCGATGCCCACGGGCATTGAAGGGCGTCGTCAGATGCCGCAATTCAACCTGTCTGACGAGGAATACCAGAACCTCGCGGACTTCCTGCTCTGGGCCGACACGATCGATGCTCAGGACTGGCCCCCGAATGATGCGGGCTAAGGGAGAACGATCATGAAATACGAATCGCAAAAAATCGCTCTCGCCTACATGGGCGTGGCACTGGGCCTCTTCCTGATCCAGGTTGTCATGGGCCTCGTGATCGGCTGGATCTACGTCTCGCCGAACTTCCTCTCCGAACTGCTTCCGTTCAACATCGGGCGGATGCTGCACACCAACGCGCTTGTCGTGTGGCTGATCACCGGCTTCTTCGGCGCGGCCTACTTCCTCGTTCCGGAAGAAGCCGAGCGCGAGATCCACTCGGTCAAGCTGGCCTATCTGCAGCTGATCATCATGGTCGTGGGCACGCTTGGCGCGGTCATCACCTATACCTTCAACCTGTTTGAAGGGAACATCCTGCTGGGCAAAGAGGGCCGCGAGTTCCTTGAGCAGCCGCTGTGGGTCAAGGCAGGCATCGTCGTCGCCGCGCTGATGTTCCTGTACAACGTCACCATGACGGTGCTGAAGGGCCGCAAGACCGCCATCACCAACATCCTGCTGCTTGGTCTGTGGGGTCTGGCGCTGCTGTTCCTGTTTGCCTTCTACAACCCGTCGAACCTCGCGCTCGACAAGCAATACTGGTGGTATGTCGTCCACCTGTGGGTTGAAGGCGTGTGGGAACTGATCATGGCCTCGATCCTCGCCTACCTGATGCTCAAGCTGACGGGCGTGGACCGCGAAGTGGTCGAGAAGTGGCTCTATGTCATCGTCGCCGCCGCGCTATTCTCGGGCATCCTGGGCACGGGCCACCACTACTACTGGATCGGCACCCCGGCCTACTGGCAGTGGATCGGTTCGATCTTCAGCTCGCTCGAGATCATCCCGTTCTTCGCGATGATGGCCTTCGCCTTCGTCATGGTCTGGAAAGGCCGTCGTGACCACCCCAACAAGGCCGCCCTGCTGTGGTCGCTGGGTTGTGCGACGCTTGCCTTCTTCGGCGCCGGCGTCTGGGGCTTCCTGCACACGCTGCACGGTGTGAACTACTACACCCACGGCACGCAGATCACCGCGGCCCACGGCCACCTCGCCTTCTTCGGCGCCTATGTCTCGCTGAACCTGGCGATCATGAGCTACGCCATGCCGATCATGCGCGGCCGCGACCCCTACAACCAGGTGCTCAACATGGCCTCGTTCTGGCTGATGGCGGGCGGCATGACCTTCATGACCTTCACGCTGACCTTCGCTGGCACGGTGCAGACGCACATGCAGCGGGTTCTGGGCGACGGCTTCATGGACGTGCAGGAACAGCTCTGGGTGTTCTACGTCATGCGCTTCGGCTCGGGCGTGGCGGTGGTGCTGGGTGCTGCCCTGTTCATCTACGCGCTCGCCATGCCGCGGCGTGAGGTGATCGCGGCGGGTGCTCCGGCCGAGTGATGCAACCCAAGACAGGACAACAGGATATGAACGCGCATAACATCACGAAGGAGGGGGCTGCCGCCCCCTTCTACCTCCCCCAGGGCGACGAATGCGACGTCTTTGCCGCTGCCGCCGCCTGCGATCTTCCCGTCTTGCTCAAGGGCCCCACGGGCTGTGGCAAGACCCGCTTCGTCGCCCATATGGCGGCCAAGCTTGGCCGGCCGCTCTACACGGTCGCCTGCCACGATGACCTTTCCGCCGCCGACCTGATCGGTCGCTACCTGCTCAAGGGTGGCGAGACCGTCTGGGTCGATGGCCCCCTGACCCGCGCCGTCCGCGAAGGCGCGATCTGTTATCTCGACGAGGTGGTCGAGGCGCGCAAGGACGTCACCGTCGTGCTGCACCCGCTCACCGACGACCGCCGGATCCTGCCGATCGACCGCACCGGCGAGGAGTTGGAGGCCGCGCCCGGCTTCATGCTGGTCGCCTCCTACAACCCCGGCTATCAGAATATCCTCAAGACCCTGAAACCCTCGACCCGTCAGCGTTTCGTCGCGATGGAGTTCGACTTCCCCGCCCCGCAGCACGAAATCCCCGTGGTGGCCCGCGAATCCGGCCTGTCCGAGGAACGCGTCAAGCCGCTGGTGCGGTTGGCGGGCAAGCTGCGTGGCCTCAAGGGGCAGGATCTGGAAGAAGGGGTTTCGACCCGTCTTGTCGTCTATGCCGCCACGCTGATCGCGCGCGGCATGCCGATCGAGCGGGCCATCGACACCGCGATGATCGAACCGCTTTCGGATGATGAGGATGTGAAACGCGGGCTCCGCGATCTCGTTACGGCCATTTTCGGGTGAGGCAAGCCGTGACCGGGATCGACTTCGAGCCATGGGAACCCGAAGAAAGCGTCGGGAAACTATGGCACGCCCTTGCCAGCCGTTTTGACGCCCCTGAGGCGTATGACGGAGCCCGTGTCGACCTCTCCGAGGTCGGCGGACGGCTGGCAGTCCTATTCCGCGCCCTGGGAGGCGCCGCGGCCTGCGAGATCCGGCCGGTGTCCGAGGAGGTCAGCCGCCACCGGCTGTCCTTCCTGCGCCGGTTGGGAACCGAGGCCGAGTCCCTCCCGCGCGCAAGCCTGGATGGGGAGGCCCTGCGCCTTCCCGTCTCCTTGTCCCTTTTCCCCGCGCGCGAGGCCAATGCCGCGACCTATATCTGGCTGGCGGCGATTGCGGCGCGCGCACCGTGCGGCGCCACCCTGCCCGAGGATCTGTTGCAGGCCGATCTGGCGCGCCTTGCGCTGGCCCGCCGCATGGTGGCCGACACGCTGACCGAGGCGCCGGGCTTCCGCAGCCTTTATTCTGATCTTTGCGCAGCAACCCTTGCGCTGCGCCCGCGCCCCACGCTGCCCGCAGCCGAAGCCGCCGTCGAGGCGCTGATCCGCGCGACGCTTGGCGATGCCACCCCCCTGCCCGATCTGGCGCGCAGCTATGAAGCCGCGATGAAAGAGGGGCGGCTGGAAACCCTGACCACGCCGCGCGGCTACCAGCCCGCGCGCCCGGTCTCGCTCTGGCCCGATCTGCGCCGGGTGGAGAGTTCGGCCGAGAATGCGGTCGAGACGCGCGATGCCGACTCCGAAAACCTCATCGACGAGAACCCCAGCGAAAAGACCCACCGCGCCCGGCGCCGCAAGGCCGACCAGATCGAGCGCAAGGACAACTTCATCCTGCACAAGTTCGAAGCGATCCTGAGCTGGGCCGAGTTCATCAACCTCAACCGCCGGGTCGATGACGACGATCCCGACAGCGCCAAGAAAGCTGCTGACGATCAGGAAGAGATCGGGCTGGGGCAGATCTCCAAGGCGCCGGCGACGCGGCTCAAGCTGCACCTGGATCTAGCGCCCGAAGACGTGGACCGCGAGCGGCTGGCGGGCAAGTTCCTTTACCCCGAATGGGACGTGCGCACGGGCGCCTACCTGCCCGATCATTGCAGCGTTTTCGCCAGCCCCGCCGAGATCCGCCCCGATGCGCCGCCCCCCAGTGCGGACCCGCGCGCCAACCGCCGCATCCGCGCGGTCAAGCGCCAGTTCGAAGCGCTGCGACCCGGTCGCATCTCGACCTCAGGGCATCTGGACGGGGACGAGCTGGACATGGAGGCCGCTGTGCGCTCGCGCGCCGACCTGCTGGCCACCGGCGAGGCGTCGGAGCGGATCTGGCGCCAGACCCGACCGCTCAAGCGCGACCTTGCGGTGTCGATCCTGCTCGACATATCGCGCTCGACCGAAAGCGCCGTGTCAGGCCGCGCCGTGATCGACATCGAACGCGAGGCACTGGCTGCACTGGCCTGGGGCCTCGATGCCTGCGGCGACGATTTCGCGATCCATGCCTTCTCGTCGCTCAAGCGCAATCGGGTCTACATGCTTGGCTGCAAGGAATTCGGCGAGCCGATGGGCCCCGCGATCGAGGAGCGGATCGCCTCGCTCCGGCCGGGCTTCTACACCCGGCTTGGCGCCGCGATCCGCCACAGCTCGGCCGAGCTATCGGGCCAAGCGCGCAAACGGCGGCTGTTGCTGGTAATCACCGATGGCAAGCCCAACGATCTTGACCACTACGAGGGCCGCCACGGTATCGAGGACAGCCGCATGGCCGTGCTCGAGGCGCGCCGCGCGGGCCATTCGGTCTTTGGCATTACCATCGACCGCGAGGGCAAATCCTGGTTTCCGCGGATCTTCGGGCGCGGCGGTTTCGCCGTGATCCCGCATCCCGATCACCTGACCGCCGCCCTCCCCGAGATCTACCGGCAACTGGTGGGAGCATGACCGACACCACACCCGAGGACCATCCGCTCGAACAGCTTCCCGGCGATCTGATGATGTGGGTGCTGATCGTGTCCGAGCTGCTTGTTTTCGGCGCGGGGCTGGCGGCTTTCCTCGGGGTGCGGATCACCGATCCGGCGGGGTTTGCGAGCGCGCAAGATCACCTGCATCGCGCCGCCGCCGGGATCAATACGCTGGTCCTGGTCACCTCGGGCTTCTTCGCCGCGCTGGCGGTACGCGCGTCCGAACATGGCCGGATCGCCCGCGCCCGGCTTTGGCTTGTGGCGGCCTCTCTGCTTGGCGTCGTTTTCCTCGTGATCAAGGCCTTCGAATATCTTGAAAAGGCCCGGCAAGGGATCGGGATCGACACCGATACCTTCTTCACCTTCTACTACCTGATGACCGGATTTCATGCCGCCCATGTCGTCGCCGGGATCTTCATCCTGGGCCTCGTCGGCATCCGCTGCACGCCGCGCACGGTAGAGGTCGGCGCCGCCTTCTGGCACATGGTCGATCTCGTCTGGGTGCTGCTGTTCCCGGCGATCTACCTGTTGAGGTAAGCGATGAAGCTGCTGTCCGATCCGCTGATGCGCGCCTGGGTCTGGCTGGTGGGGCTGTCGCTTGGCTCGACCGTCATCGCCACCTCGGTCGCGCGGATCGAGGGGCTGGGGATTACCCTTGCGGGGGCCGCGATCCTCGTGCTGGCCTGGGCCAAGGCGCGGATCATCCTGTCGCGTTACCTCGGGCTTGCGCAGGCGCCCTTCTGGCATCGCGGCTTCTCAACCGTGCTGGCGATCTATTGCGCGGGCCTGCTGGGGCTTTACCTGATCGCCTGAGCGATCAGGGCTTGGACCAGGCGGTCGCGGGGTCTTCCTCGGAATAGTCGCGCAGCAGGGAAAGATCGTCGATCACCGCCACGTTCTGGCGAATTCGCACCCCCTGTTCGCGCAGTTTCGCGAAGGCGCGGCTCAGGCTTTCGGGCTTCATCCCCAGACGCCCGGCGATCAGCACCTTGTCATAGGGCAGCGTCACCTCGCATTGCCCCTCGGTGCAGGGCGCGAGTTCGAGCAGGAATTCCGCAACCCGCTGCGCCCCGGTCTGCGCCTTGAGCTGCTCGATCTGGCCGACAAGGCGATGCAGATGCGCGAAAGTCGCCGAGAGCAGCGCGACGGCAAGCTCGGGCTCGTTCTGGATCAGGCGCAGGATCACGTCGGTGTCGATACGGATCAGGCGGCAATCCGTCGCGCATTCCGCCGACACCGGATAAGGGTCGTTCTTGAAGGCCACCGCCTCGCCGAAGCTGTCGCCACGGGTGAAGACGCCCACGACCGCCTCGGCGCCGTTGGGCGCGATGCGGTAAAGCTTTACCCAGCCATCGGCGACGATATAGACGCCGGTCGCGGTTTCGCCCTGCAAGAAGATGGTCGCGCCGCGCTCAAGATCGCGCATCCGGGCCTGCGCCAGGATGCGGTCCAACGCATGGGCCGGAACGTTGGCCAGCAAAAGCGACTGGCGGGCGATTGCTTGAAGTGATTGCGGCATCGCGATTCCTTTCCGGCGACTTATGCCGAATCCGGGCGGCAGATGGAATAGTCAGGTCTTTCAACCCGACGTAAAGGATAGCACCGGCGTATTACTGGCAAGGGGCCCGGAGCAAAATTCTTATCGAATGGTCAGCGCATTTGCGCCCTGCGGATACCTCAGCCTTCCTCGGCGCGGCGCAGATCTTCGGGCAGGAGCGCGGGCGGAGCGGCCCCGCCGACCGGGTCAAGCAGCATCTCTTCGGCGCGGGCCAGACGTTCCTCGCCGCCCTGCACCAGATCCCACAGGCGGTGCATATCCTGCTCGAAACGCTCCTCGCCGATCACGCCGGCATCGCGCAACTTCTCGATCTCGCGCATCACCTCGATGGCGTAATCGTTCAGGCCAAGCGCCTGCACCTCGCCTTCGGATTGCACGTCGTAGCGCACCGCATGGGCGAAGGTGAACATGACGACCTGCGTCAGCGCCTCGCCCACCGAGGCACCGCGCGCCATGCGGTCGGCGGCCAGTGCCTCGCCCGCCATGGTCATCTCCATCCCGAACCCTTCGAGCAGCTCGCGCATTCCGGCCAGCACCTCGGGATCGACCTCGGCGCCGAGAGTCGGCGTGTCGTCCGACGGCGTGCCGCCGAGATCCTCGGTAAAGACCGAAACCGAGACCTTCGGCGCCTTGGGTGCGGCGGCGCGCACAGGAGCGGCGGGAGGCGCTTCGACCGGCGCCGGTTCAGGTGCGATTTCCGGCTCGGCGTCCGGCGCAGACGCTGCTTCGGGCAGAGCGGCGGGCTCCGGGGTTTCCGGCGCGGGCGCGGGGTCTTCCGGCGGGGCGGGCGCAAGCAGGGCCTGCGCCGCCGCACTCAGGCGCAGCTTCATCACCACCTTGGCCCCGAACATCCGGCTAAGGAAAAACGGGCGATGCTCGTGCTCTTCGACAAGGCCCATCTCTTTCAGGCGGACCAGTGGACGGCCAACCTCAAGCCCCTTGCCGCGCGCCTCGACCGAGAGGGAATCGCGATCGATATCGCCAAACTGGGCGATCACGTTCAGCAGCTCAAGTTCTGCGCGTTCGAGCGGTTTGTCCGGCATCTGGCCCTCCCCATCAAGAGGCACGCCGCATCGCAGATCGCGGCAGCGGCGTCAATGCAACCCTTGGTGACGCCGCCATTATCCGCCGACGCGGAGGGGCGTTCAGGCGGCCATTCCGGCAACAGGCGCAGGGCGAATCCGCAAGGCCCGTAGCGCATTCAGAATCGCCAGAACGTCGATCACTTCCTGGATCAACGCACCTTCGACAGGCGTCAGATAACCAAGCGCCGCCGCGACCATCCCCAAGACCGACAGCCCGATTCCCATGAAGACACTCTGGATCGCAATGCCACGCGCCCCGCGCGCGATCTCAAGCCCCGGCCGCAGCCGGTCGATACTATCGACCAGAAGCACCACATCCGCCGCCTCGGCCGAGGCCGCCGCACCGCGCGCCCCCATCGCGATGCCGACATTTGCCGCAGCCAAAGCGGGCGCGTCATTGACCCCGTCGCCAACCATGGCCACTGCGCCATCCTTGCGCTCGCTTAACACCAGAAGCACCTTCTGATCGGGCGTCAGCCCGGCGCGCAGACCGTCAAGGCCCAGCCCCTCGGTCACGCGCTCGGCCACATCGGCACGATCCCCCGTGGCCAGAAGGATGCGCGATACGCCAAGCGCGCGCAGCGCATCGAGCATCTCGCGTGCGCCCTCGCGCAGCGGGTCGGCCATGATCAGGTGACCCGCCAGATGCCCATCGACCGAAAGCGCCACAAGAACCGCGCCCGCCATCAGCCCATTGTCCGGCAGGGCGCCATCGCCCACCCGCTCGGTCACGAAACGATCGCCGCCGACCAGAACGTGCCGCCCGTCGACATGACCCAGAACGCCCTCGCCCGGGATCTCGGCAACCTCGGTCGGCAGCGACAGCGCCAAGCCACGCTCGCGCGCAGCCTGCACCAGTGCCTGTGCCACCGGGTGCTGCGAGGCCTGATCGAGCGAGGCCGCGAGCCGCAGGATCTCATCTTCCTCCAGCGTGCCGCGGCTTTGCACGGCAACGATACGCGGGCGCCCCTCGGTCAGGGTGCCGGTCTTGTCGAGGATCAGCGTGCGGATCTGGGCCAGCATCTCAAGCGGCTTGGCGCCCTTGATCAACACGCCGTAATGCGCCGCCCGCGACAGCCCCGCGACCAACGCGACTGGCACCGCCAGGATCAGCGGACAGGGTGTTGCCACAACCAGAACCGCAACGGCGCGGATCGGATCGCCGGTCAGCCACCACGCCAGCCCCGCCAGCACCAGCGTCACCGCCAGAAAGCCAAGCGACCAGCGGTCGGCCAGCCGCGCCATCGGCGCCTTGGAACGCTGCGCCTCTTCGACAAGCCGCACGATCCCGGCATAGGTGCTTTGCGCGGCGATCCGCGTGGCCTGCAGCTCGAACGCCTCGCCGGCATTGGTCGAACCGCTCATGACCTCGGCCCCGGCGGCGGCGCGCACGGGCAGCGATTCCCCGGTGAGGGCCGAGGTGTCGAGCATCGCCATATCCGACAAGAGCGTGCCATCGACAGGCGCAACCTCGCCCTGCCGGATCAGCAGCCGGTCGCCCGGAACGATGGCATCCAGAGGAACGACCTCAAGCTTGCCATCGCTTAGCCGGGTGGCGCTGCGCGGCACGCGCGACAGCAGATCGTGCATCTCGCGGCGGGCGCGCCCTGCGGCATAGCTTTCCAGAAAGGTGCCGCCCGCATACATCACGCCCACGACGGCGGCGGCGAGCGTCTCGCCGAAGATCAGCGCGGAAGACATCGACAGCGCCGCAACGATATCGAGGCCGAACTCACCCCGCCGCAAGCCGTCTGCAATCTCGAAGACCAGTGCCGCCAGAACCGGCGCGACGCCCGCCGCCCAGACCCATCGCGCGGGCGCCTCCTGCCCGCTGAAGTGCAGCAAAAGCCCCAAGCAAAGCCCCGCCAGCGCAACCGCGATCAGCGCCTTCTTGCCGCGATCCCCCGAGAGCATTTCCATCGGCTCACTCCGCGCTCATTCTTCGCGCAACGCGTAAGACATGTAATCGGCAATCGGCTTGAGCAGGAACGAGGCGGGCGTGCGCGCCGAGGTCTGGATGAAGGCCTCCAGCGGCATCCCGGGTTGCAGCCCGAAGCCATCCAGCGCCGCACGGCTTTCCTCGGCGATGGTCAGTTCGGCCGTGTAGAAGACCGCGCCGCTTTGCGGATCGCTGACCGTATCGGCCGAGACGCTGCGCAACACGCCCGAAAAGCTAGGCGTCGTGCGACTATCAAAATTAGGGAAACGCAGCAGCGCGCCCTGTCCCGGTTGCAACCGGTCCACCTGGCGCGGGTCGATGCGCAGCACGAAGATCAGCGGCGTATCGGCCGGGACAATGGTGGCGATGTCGCTGCCCGGCGCAATGACCCCGCCGATGGTGTAGACCTTCAGGTCCAGCACGCGCCCGGTCATCGGCGCCCGCAGGATCAGGCGCGATAGCGCGGTCTCGATCACCCGCAGGTTCTCGCGCAGCTCGATCTCGCGCGGCTCAAGCGTGCGTAACTCGTTCTGCGCCTCTTCCCGCCGCGCGGCAGACAGACGCAGGGCCTCGATCTCATACCCGGCGCGGGCGCTGTTGATCTCGGCCACCGAGGCCTGAAGGCGCCCGATCTGACCCTCAAGACTTGCGGCCTCGCGCTGCAATGCCGAGACCTGACGGAACTGCGTCAACCCGCGTTCATAGAGCGATTGCTGATCGGCAAGTTCCTTTTCGATCAGGTTCAGCTGCGTTTCACCCGCCGCAATCTCACGCCCGAAACCTTCGATCTGCGCCTGCGCCTGCAATTTGCGCTCCTCAAGCTGCGCGAGGGTCTGGGCCATGGTGTCGCGACGCGAGGCGAAAAGCGCGGTTTCCGAGGCCAGAACCCGCGCCACCTCGGCATCCGCCGCGGCGACATCGCGCAACTCGCCGCGATAGTCGGGGGCGTCCGCATCCAGCACCTCGGCGCTCAGCCGGTCGATCCGGGCGAGCGTCTCGAAAAGGCCGCGACGCAGCAGCAACTGGCGTGCCTCAAGCTCGGTCCCGTCCAGACGGATCAGGGGCGCGCCGGCCTCGACCAGATCGCCGTCGCGGATCTCGATCGCGGCAACAAGACCACCGTCGGGGTGTTGCACGGTCTGGCGCCGGGCCTCGACCTCGACCTGCCCCATAGCAACGACCGCGCCGTTGATCTCGGTCGCGACGGACCAGGCCGCGAACCCGCCGATGCCGAGCAGGATGGTCAGAAGGCCGACGGTGATGAGGCGCGTGGTGGACCAGGTCATCAACCGTCCCCCTGCTTTCGGCCGGCCGCGCTGATCAGGCTTGGGCTGTTTTTGACGAAGCGGCTTAGCACCTCGTCACGCGGGCCGAAGGCGCGCATCACGCCGCCCTCGATCATCATCACCTTGTTCGACACCGCCAGCGCCGAGGGCCGGTGCGACATTACGAAGACGATTTTCTGCGCGTCGCGCGCCGTTGCAATCGCCGCGTTCAGCGCCTGCAGGCCGGGCTCGTCCAGGCTTGAATTCGGCTCATCGAGCACCAGCACGACCGGGTCGCCATAGAAGGCGCGCGCGAGCCCGATACGCTGGCGTTGCCCGCCCGACAGCTCATTCCCGCGATCCCCGATGCGCGTGTCATAACCGTTGGGCAGGCCAAGGATCAGATCATGGGCCGAGGCCGCCTGCGCCGCCGCCACGATATCCTCGGGCGTGGCATCGGGCTGGAAACGCGCGATATTCTGCGCCATGGTGCCCGCGAACAGCGTAACGCGCTGCGGCAGATAGCCCAGCATCAGGCCCAGCCGGTCGGGTTCGTATTGCTCAAGCGTCGCGCCGCCCAGCCGGATCTCGCCATGGGTCGGCGCCCAGAGGCCCACCAGCATCCGCGCCAGCGTCGTCTTGCCCGAGGCCGATGGGCCGATCACCGCCACCACATCGCCGCCCTGCGCGCTGAAGGTCACATTGCGCAGCAAGGGCCGCGACTGCCCCTGCGGCAGGTAGGCCGCGCCATGGGCCGAAATCAGCGCCGCCGGATCGGGCAGCGGCATCGGCGCGGGCGTCTCGGGCGCCGCGGCCAAGGCGCGATCAAGCGCGCGGGCCGAGATCAGGCCGCGCTGCATCACCGGCCACTGCCCCACCGTCTGCTCGACCGGGGCCAGCACGCGCCCAAGCAGGATCGAGGCCGCGACCATCGCCCCCGCCGTCAGTTCGTTTTGCAGCACCAGCCAGGCGCCAAGCGCCAGAACGGCCGATTGCAGCAGCAGCCGGGTCGCCCGCGTCGCCGCCGTGATCGCGCCGCCGCGATGCGCGCCGCGCAGTGTAGCCTCCAGCCCCTCTTGCCGCGCGCCCTGCCACAGATCCGACAGCGCGCCACGCATTCCAAGGGCGCGGATCGTCTCGATCTCGTCCTCCATCATCTGCGCGCGGGCGTCGGCCTCAAGGTTGGAGCGCATGGCCACCGCCTGCTGGCGCGCCGTGACGCGCTGGTTGAACAGCGCAAGCAACAGAACCAGCGCGGTGCCGCCAAGCGCGAACCAGCCCAGAAGCGGATGGAACAGGAAGAGCATGATCAGGAAGATCGGGGTCCAAGGCAGATCGAACAGCGCCGCCAGCGCGGGCGAAGCGAAGACCGCCTGCACCTGCGCCAGATCGCGCAGCGGTCTGGTATCCCCGCGCCCGGCCAGCGCAAGCGATGCCGCCAGCGCGCGCGGGCTGAGGCTGTCGTGCAGCCGCGCACCGATCAGCGCCAGCACCCGACCCCGCACGAAGTCAAGCACGCCCATGATCAGGAACAGATAGGCCACGATGATGAACAGCACGACCAGCGTGCTGCTGGTGCGCCCGCCGATCACCCGGTCGTAGATCTGCAACATGAAGATCGGCCCGGTCAGCATGAGCAGGTTGATGACGGCACTAAACAGCGCCACCGCCAGCAAGCTGCGCGCCGAGGACCACAGCGTCTGACGCAATTCAGACGGCGCCTGTGTCCTCGCAATTGCCATCATGCCCTCTCTCGGCGGCCTGGTCGGTTTACTGAATCACAACACGAAACCGGCTCCAAGGTCCATCCCGCACGATGATCTGTCAAAGTCCTGAACCGAGGCTGAATCGCTCTGCGCGGACTTAGGCCAGCAGAACCTGATCGTCGCTGAAGAAGGCCATCACATCCGTGCCCCATTCGATCGTGCCGCCGATGGTGATCGAGCCCATCCCGTCACCCCAACTCAGGACCGAAGCATCCTCAACACCATCGCCATCGGTGTCGACCGTTGCAAGATCGAAGAGGTCGTCGAGCTGTTCGTCGGTCAGCTCAGACAGGCCGTTCAGAACGATGGTGTCTTGCGTGTTCACGCCACTCTGGAAATCCGCGATGGTGTCGTGTCCGTCCGACGTGAGGATTGATGTCCCGCCGTCTACGGATGGAATGTAGATCTGGTCCTCGTAATGGATCACGTTGCCGTTGCTGAGCGTGTATTGCTCTGGATCGTCGAGGTTGCCGACCAACGGATCATCACTGTCGCTTGCCACCCATTCGTAGAACGATACCACCTCATACTGTTCGATCAAGGGCGCGAGGAAACCATAGTATTCGCCATTATCGTGTTGTCCGCCAAAATACTCGTTGATGAACCCACCCATGTCGAGGCCCGGAGTCGGCACAAAAGTGCCCACGAGCGTAAAGCCCTCGCCGCTCTCGACCTTGAAATTGAAGACGAAAGTGTCCTCTCCTGGCCCGCCGATCAGCAGATCGTCGCCCGACCCGCCATTGAGGGTATCGTCGCCCGGACCACCCTTGAGCACATCATCCCCGCCCTCGCCAAAGAGATGATCGTTGCCCGGTCGCCCCTTGATCACGTCATCGAGTTCAGTCCCGTGGATCACATCATCCGAATTCGACCCCATCGTCGATTTCGCCGAGCGGGTATGCGCTTTCGCAGCCATAAGGCGGTCTCCCTGTTCGTCTCCGTTCGCTCCCGCCAGTATGCCTTAATCTTTCTTAAAGTATATCACCCTTGTCTGCCGAGTTTTCGCGCAGGGATTGCATTCACCCGGAACGCTGGATGGCAACGCCGCGGAAAACGGCGCGCTTAACCCATTCCGGTACGGTCGCGGCGGCGGCGGGCGCGAGCGGAATCGCTGCGCCAGCTCAACAGGGTCGCAACCCCCCAGACGCAGCAGTAAAGCCCGCCCATCGCCAGCACATAGCCCCCGCCGATCGGCCCGATCGCGGCGCGCTCGGCTAATTGCGAGACATGGGTCAGCGGATCGGGGTGAACCAGCAGCTTGCCCAGATATGCCGCCGTCTGAATCAGCAATATCCAAAAGTAGTTACGCCGGATGCGGCGACCAATCGCGACCCACAGCGAGACATGATAGCGCGGCGCCCAGTAATCCTCGGCCAGGGTCTTTTGCCAGCCATCCTCCATGTGCAGGTCACCATCATGCAGCATGGGGGCGAAGAAATGCGTCTCAAGCCAGCGGCAGCGCGCGCGCCAGACGTTGAAATAGCGATAGCGCCGCGCCTCCTGCATCAGGAAGAAGATGATCAGGATCCCCACGAGGATCAGCGGCAAGGGCGAGGCGGCAGGCGAGGAATAGGAGATCGACAGCGCAATCCCGAGCGTCACCACCGCCCAGTTCGTCGTCGTATCCAGCCGCGTTCGCCAGATCGTCGAGCGATATACTTCTCCCCGGTAAAGATGTGCAATCGCGCCAAGTTCGGCGGCGTCGAGCTTCTTGCGCTCGGCCTTATCCCCTACTTCCATCGGATGTCCTCCCCTAACGTCAGGTTGCCACGGCGCCCCCGTTTCGGGCAAGAATTTTGGCTGGAATCTCAGGGGGTCCCGCGTCATTCTGGCGCCTTGCGAGCCATGCACGCGGGGCGCGAATGAAGGTTCATATCCTTGACGACTGGTTCGACACGCTGCGCCATCTTCGCAGCTTCGAGAAGCTTGTCGGCCGCGAGGTCACCGTCTGGACGGACCATTGCGCGGATATAGAAATTCTGGCTGATCGGCTGGCGGATGCCGAAGTACTTGTGCTGTTTCGCGAACGCACGGCCGTAAACGAGGCGCTGTTGGCGCGGCTGCCCAAATTGCGCCTGATCTCGCAGCGCGGCGTCTATCCACATGTCGACGTGGCGGCCTGCACGCGGCATGGCGTTGTGCTCAGCTCGAACCAGTCCGAGGGACGGGCCTCGACCGCTGCGGCGGAACTGACCTTTGCGCTCATTCTGGCCGGTGCGCGCCGGTTACCAGATCAGATCGCCAGCCTGCGCGCGGGCAACTGGCAATGCGGCGTGGGCCAAAGCCTCGAAGGCCGAAGGATCGGGCTTTATGGTTATGGCCGGATCGCGCAGAAGGTGGCGGACTATGCGCACGCCTTCGGCATGTCGGTCTGGTGGTGGGGCTCCGAGGCTGGACGCGCGCGCGCCGCGCAAGACGGGCAAACGGTGGCCCCCGATCGCGCGGCGTTCTTTGCCCAAAGCGATGTCGTCAGTCTGCACGTGCGGCTCAAGCCGGAAACGCGCGGCATCGTGACGGCACAGGACCTGAGCGCCATGAAACCCGGGGCAATCCTCGTCAACACGTCGCGCGCGGCACTGTTGGCGGAAGGCGCGCTGGACGCGGCACTTGCGGCGGGGCGACCCGGCACGATCTGCCTCGATGTCTTCGACCGCGAACCGATGACCGCCCCGGTCGATCCGCGGCTGACCCATCCCAATATAATCGCCACGCCACATATCGGCTTTGTCACCGAAGACGAGCTGGATCTGCAATTTGGCGATATCTACGACCAGATCGCCGCCTTTAGCGCGGGGGCGCCGATCCACGTGATAAACCCCGAGGCATTGGACGCCCCCCGCTGAGGGGGCGTCCCTGGCTGTCGATCAGCCTTGCAGGTCCAGCCCGCGCGCCTGCTCGCGCAGCACGAATTTCTGCACCTTGCCGGTCGAGGTCTTGGGCAGGTCGCAGAAGATCACCGTCTTGGGTGCCTTGAAGTGGGCCATGTTCTGGCGGCAGAAGGCGATCAGCTCAGCGTCGTTCACCGTCGCCCCGGCGCGCAGCTTGACGAAGGCGCAGGGGGTTTCACCCCAACGTTCGTGCGGGCGGGCGACCACGGCGGCCTCCATCACGTCGGGATGCTTGTAAAGCACGTCCTCGACCTCGATCGACGAGATATTCTCGCCGCCCGAGATGATGATGTCCTTCGAGCGGTCCTTCAGTTCGATATAGCCATCGGGATGCATGACGCCTAGGTCACCCGAGGCGAACCAGCCGCCGGCAAAGGCCTCGTCGGTCGCGGTCGGGTTCTTCAGATAGCCCTTCATCACGTTATTGCCGCGCATGAAGATCTCGCCGATAGTCTGGCCGTCATGCGGCACTGGTTGCTGGGTGTCGGGATCGGCCACCATCAGCCCTTCGGCCGCGATGTTGCGCACGCCCTGTCGCGCCTTGAGACGCGCACGCTCGGCCGGGCTGTTCGCGTCCCATTCGGGATGCCAGGCGCAGGTCACGGCGGGGCCGTAGGTCTCGGTCAGGCCATAGCCATGGGTCACTTCGAAACCCATCGCTTCCATCTTCTCGATGATGATCGCGGGCGGCGGGGCGCCGCCGGTCAGCACCTTGATGCCGGTCTGCAACCCTTCCTTGAGCGCGGAATCGGCATGAACCAGCAGCGCCAGAACAACCGAGGCGCCGCAGAAATGGGTCACGCCCTCTTCCTTCATCAGGCGCAGCATCGGCTCGTCGCGCACGGCGCGCAGGCAGACCACGGTGCCCGCGGCGGCGGCGATGGTCCAGGGGAAACACCAGCCGTTGCAGTGGAACATCGGCAGGGTCCACAGGTAAACCGGCGTGTCGCCCATCTGCCAGGTCGCGATATTGGCCAGCGAGTTCAGATGCGCGCCCCGGTAGTGATAGACCACGCCCTTGGGGTTGCCCGTCGTCCCCGAGGTGTAGTTCAGGCTGATCGCGTCCCACTCGCTCGCCGGGGGCTTCCATTCGAAGCTCTCGGTGCCCGAGGCGACCATCTCGTCATAGGTGACCTGTCCGATACGGCGACCGCCTTCAAAGGTCGGGTCCAGAATATCGACCACGAGGATATCGCGACGGCCCGCGATATGCACGGCGCGCTCGGCCACTTCGGCGAATTCGGGATCGACGAGGAAGACCTTGGTTTCGGCGTGGTTGAGGATGAAGCCGATTGCCTCGGCATCCAGTCGCGTGTTGATCGTGTTCAGCACCGCCCCCGACATTGGCACGGAGAAATGCGCCTCGTAGATCTCGGGGATGTTGGCGGCGATGATCGAGACGGTGTCACCCGTGCCGATCCCGCGCGCGGCCAGCGCCGAGGCGAAACGGCGGCAGCGCGCGTAGGTCTCGGCCCAGGTGCGACGGATGTCGTTGTAAACGACCGCGGTGTGGTCGGGGTAGATCCACGCGGTGCGGGCCATGAAGCTGACCGGGGTCAGCGGCACATAGTTGGCGGCGTTCTGATCAAGACCAATGTCATAGATGTTGTGCTTCACGCGAAAGTTCCTTCTGAGGCGGGCGGCATCCTCGCCGCCGCGCTGACACTTGCACCCGAGACTTCGCGTCCCGGCGGGTTGTCCGCGCGTCGGGTGCAGCCCCAGCCCCCTGGCCAGGCGTCAAGCCTCCTTGCGCCACCCCCAAGGGGATGGCGTTGCGCGAAATTTCTCTCGTGCGGGGGTTCGGTGACTTCAGCGCCCGTCCCGCGTCTTCCGGCCCTTACTTGGCCAGAACGTATCTGCCCGGCGCGTCCTCGATGACCTTCAGGCCGCCCTTGCCGGGACGCCGCGCCGGAACACGCTCATCCTCGTCATGGGCGTCGATCCATTTCGCCCATGCGGGCCACCACGAACCCGAATGCTGCGTCGCACCCGCGAGCCAGTCCTCGGGCTTTTCGGGATAGTCGTCGCGGGTCCAGTAGCCGTATTTCGGGCGATCCGCAGGCGGGTTGATCACCCCCGCGATATGGCCCGATCCGCCCAACACGAAGGTCACATCGCCGCCCAGAAGCTGCGTCGTGGGGTAGATCGAGGTCCAAGGCGCGATGTGATCCTCTTTCGTGGCCAGCACGAAGAAGGGCACCTCGATCTTGCCAAGGTCGATGGGCGTGCCATCCAGCGTCAGGTAGCCCGGCTGGCGCAGCCCGTTCTCGATATAGACCTTCTCGAGATACCACAGCAGCATGGCCGCCGGCAGGCGCGTGCTGTCGGCATTCCAGTACAGCAGGTCGAAGGCCGGGGGCTTTTGCCCCATCAGGTAGTTCATGACGTGGAACGACCAGACCAGATCGTTCTCGCGGATCATCGAGAACATGTCCTGAAGGTGGTAGTTCTCAAGATAGCCATGCTCAGCCATATGGGTGCGCAGCGCCGCCAGCCGGTCGCGATCGATGAACACGCCGACCTCGCCCACGTTGGTGAAATCGACCATCGTCGCAAGCGTCGTCGCGGTGACGATGCGCTTGTCGCCGCGCGCGGCCAGCAGTGCCAGCGTCGCTGTGACCAGGATGCCACCGATGCAGAAGCCCAGGATATCGAAGCGCTCCTCGCCGGTCGCTTTCTCCATCGCGTCCAGCGCCGCCAGCGGGCCGAGCTTCATGTAATCCTCAAAGCTCAGCTCGGCATGTTTCTCGGTCGGGTTCACCCAGGAAATCAGGAAGACGGAGTGCCCCTGTTCGAGCATATAGCGCACCATCGAATTGTCCGGGCGCATGTCGAAGATGTAGTATTTGTTGATCCACGGCGGCACGAAGAGCAGCGGGCGCTTGTGCTGCGTCTTGGTCAGCGGCTCGTAATGGATCAGTTGCATCAGGTCGTTTTCATAAACGACCTTGCCAGGCGTCACCGCCAGATCCTTGCCAACCACGAAGGCCGAGGCATCGTTGGTGTTGATATCAAGCCGCCCCTCGCCGCGCTCAAGATCCTCCACCAGATTGCGGAACCCGTCGAGCAGGCTGCGCCCCTCGGTTTCCAGCAGGCGCTCACGCGCGGCGGGGTTGAGCATCAGGAAGTTGCTGGGCGAAAGCGCGCTGAGCAGCTGGCGCGTGTAGAACCGCACCCGCAGGCTGTCCTTCGTGCCTTGCGGCAGGACGGACAGGAACTCTTCCGTCGCGCGCTCAAGTGCGAGGTGGCTGTCGCGCAGGCCGCGCGTCACCGGATCGGCGTTCCAGCGCCGGTCGCGAAATCGCTTGTCGCTGACCTTGCCACCCTCGCCGGTCCAGGCATCCTGCCATGCCTTGGCCCAGTCGAGCCAGAAACGCTGCGCCAGTTCGACCGATTCAAGCGGGCGCTCGAAGAAGGTCGGCAGCGCGCGCATATAGGCCTCGACCACGCTGCGGTAATCGACGATCGAGAAATCCTGCCCCGAGATTTTCGCCGATGCCGCCTCTTGCGAGCGTTTCGTGACTGCCTGTAACCGCGTCATCAGGTCCAGGAATTCCGCGCCCTGCCGCGCGATGGTCTCGGTCGAAACCGAGCTGCTGGGAGGGACTGTGTCTTGCTGTTCGGACATATGGAATTCCTCCTCGATTTTACCCGTTACATATTTGGGTAGTTAGGTCCGTCGCCGCCCTGGGGTGTAGTCCAGGTTATGTTCTGGCTGGGGTCCTTGATGTCGCAGGTCTTGCAATGGACGCAGTTCTGGAAATTGATCTGGAAGCGCGGGCCCTCCT
>NZ_JAJUOS010000007.1 GCF_021378075.1 Rhodobacter flavimaris
ACGACAGACCCTCGAATATCGGCGCTTGCAGCACCACAAGCTCGCCGCATAACATCATCCCACAGACGAGGCCCGCTCTCCGCTAATCTACGCCACGAGTTGCGCCAAATGTTCTGACGACGGACACCACATCAATACTGTTCGGAATTCCGGACGGGCCGAAGAAATCATGATCGTGAAGGCGTGGCGGGAACAGAAGCGGCTTACATTCCCGTCTTTCTATTTGGAACTCGTCACCATCGAGGCCTGCCGCGGACGCAAGGTTGGTGATCTGTCGAAGAATGTATGGGCGACATTCGCCTATATCCGCGACAACATCAAAACAACCGTTTTTATAGACCCTGCAAACACCAACAACAGAATCTCCGACGACTTGACCGCAACGGAGAAGCAGGCCTTGGCCAATGCAGCTTCCATCGCACGGCAGGCCACCAACTGGAGCCAGATTGTCGTATGAACTGGTCTCTTCCCATCCTTCTCGACGAGCTGAATGCTTCCGTGACTGCCGACCTGCAGCGCGCGCGGAAAACTCTTGGGCATCCTACCGATCTTGGAGATGCGACCGAAGAAATCTGGATCGAGCTCTTCAACAAGTATCTTCCCTGCCGGTATCACGCCCTCAAGGCAACCGTCGTTGATAGTACAGGCACCTTCAGCGAGCAGATGGATGTGGTCATACACGACCGCCAGTACACGCCGCTCGTTTTCACGTTCAAGGACAAACATATCGTGCCAGCCGAGAGCGTCTATGCGGTGTTCGAATCAAAGCAAGAAATGAACGCAAACCATATCAGTTATGCCCAGAAGAAGATCGCCTCTGTACGCAAGCTACACCGCACCTCGCTTCCCGTCCCGACGATCGACGGAACAAAAAAGGCGAAGGATCTAACGCCGGTACTCGGCGGAATTCTAACGCTCAGTTGCAAATGGCACCCTGTCTTCGGTGATACCATGAGGCTCCATCTTGAAGCGGGGCAGGACGATGATCGTCTCGATGTCGGCTGCGTCGCCGAAAGCGGAAATCTCTGGCTCCATGAGGATGGCGGTTACCGATTGGCGGAGGAAACCAAGCCCGTCACGCGCTTCCTGTTGGAACTGATGTCGAGGCTGCAAGCGGTCGCAACTGTGCCAATGATCGACATGCGTGCCTATGCCAAGAAGTTGGAATAGGAGTCCGGTTGCAACCGAGGAGCGGGCGCCGCCATAGGGCGGCATCCATTAGCAGGCCCAAGCTTCGCGAAGCGCTTAACCGACACCTTGCGAAACCGACGACCTGATGAACGCGCTCGGCCCGAAGCCGACGTTCATGGGCAATGCGGCAAGCGCTGGGGGCTATGCGAACGCAACATTCCAGACGTAGCGCGGCCCCTGTCGCCTCTGCGGTAAAGCAAACATTTGTCACGCATTACAGAGTGCGCAGATTGCTCGGCTCGCCCTGGCCCGGGGGACCTGTGAAAAGCGAAACGGCAAGGAATTCCCCCTGCCGCTCCACCTCCCGGTGCGTGGATCGACGAACACAGATCGGCTCCACGTAGAGCCCTATCGCGCTCAGTCGCCGCACAGGGAATACCCACCGCCGAGGCGGTGAAAGCCGCTACTCCTGAATCCCCTGCGGCAACGCACGCCGCCGGTCCGGGGATATCTCGGTCACGAGGCTCTGGAAGAATTCGTCCCAGCCGAGGCCCGGATCTTCGTCCCGATGTGGTGCCTTGTGCGCCCCGTGGGTCTTGCCCGAAGGCATCTTGTCGGCAGGCATATTTGGCCCTCCGTAACATCCCGGAGAGAACCCCCGGGAATATCGTCTGATGGCGAAGCGCGCAGCTCAGTCGCGCGCATTCGCCTTTGCTGGTGGCGCGGCGGATGCCGGTCCAGCCCCCTTGCGCGCGATGCGGGCCGCGCGCAGCCGCGCAGTCAGATCTGCGCGGGTCTCGGCCTCGGTCTCGCGGATCAGCTTGACGGCGGCATCGGTGCGCTCCTGCGCCGTGGACGGCGCCTGAGCAATATCGCGGAAGAAACCGCTGGTCTTGTCCTTGCGGGGCATGACGCCTCCTTGATCGAGTGATCCGGCCATTGCGGCCGGATCCCGGATCGATCCGATCAGGCGACTTTCAGATCGCAAGCGGATTCACGGCCGTCGCGGCCGGATTCGACTTCGTAGGTGACCGGCTGGCCGTCATTGAGCTGCGCGATACCCGCGCGCTCGAGGGCCGAGATATGGACAAAAATGTCCCGCCCGCCGTTTTTCGGTTCGATGAAGCCGAAGCCTTTGGTGGTGTTGAACCATTTCACGGTGCCATTGGCCATCGTGAGATCTCCTCAAATGAATACCGCCCGCATGATGCGGCGGTCTGGCCCAGTCAATTCAAAAAGGCAGACTGAAGCCGACGAAGGAGACAGATGCAGTTGGGAACAACGTAGCTCATCCTCCCTATACGGTTTATCGGCCTTTAGCAAAGGAAAAGGCCCGCCACCGGATTTTCGCACCGATGGCCGGCCCTCGCCCGAACCTTTTGCACGGTTCAGTCGATCTGATCGGTCCAGACCTCGAAGCCCGTCAGCACATTCGCACCGAAGGAATGGATCAGCGGCACATCGGCAGCATCGCGCCCCCGGGCGACCAGCACGCGGCCGATGCGGGGGGTGTTGTTGCGCGGGTCGAAAACCCACCAGCGGCCATCGAGCCAGACTTCCATCCACGCTGCGAAATCGCCCGGCGGGTAGGGTGGTGGCATGCCGATGTCGCCCAGATATCCCGTGCAGTAGCGCGCAGGAATATTCATGCAGCGACAGAACGCGATCGCCAGATGCGCATAGTCGCGGCATACGCCCTGCGCCTCGGCATAGGCCTGCGCGGCACTGCGTGTCGCGCGCGCCGCCATGTAGTCGAACCGGATATGACGATGCACGAAATCGCAGATCGCCTGCACCCGGGCATGCCCGGGCGGGGTGTGCTCGAACAGGCGCCAAGCTGTATCGGAGAGCACATCTGTCTCGCAATAGCGGCTGCCCAAGAGGAAAGCGAGCGTCTCGTCGGGCAGGGTCTCGACCGGGCTCTGTCCGCCTTCTGGCGGCCGCGGGTCCGGCAAGCCACTGTCGCCGATCACCCCCTCGGTGCCGATGCTGAAATCCCCTGCCGGCGCCATCATGCGGGTGCACCAGTTGCCGAACCCGTCGCGATAGGCGCTCAGCGGCACGGGCGGCCAGGTTCGCACATGGTCGGGAAATTCCATATCGCCCACGCGCGAGAAATGCACATTCAGGAGCGCAATCATCGGCGTCGGTTGTGGCAGGCTCAGGGTGAACCGGCATCCGAGCTTGATCCGGATATCAGAGGCGCTCATCACGGATCTCGCAGATGGGGAAGACGAAAGGGGCACAGGCCGGGTCGGTCGCCGCGTGCCTCATTGCTTCTTGCGATCGAAACGGGACCAGGCCTTGGTCAACTCGGCGCCCTCGGGCGCGTAGGAGGTGTCGAAGATCGACGCGCGCACCGGCGGCTGCGGGGATTCGGGCTTCTGCGAGGTTACGGTCGTGGGACGCGCAGCCTCTGCGGGCGCGCGGTCTTCAGTTTCTGGCGATGTCATCTTGCTGCTTCCTTTTCTGGCAACACGTCCACTCAGGGTCTGATGACGCGTCGCACGGACGGAGGGCGCCGTCGCGATCAGGCCTTCGGCCTGCAGGTCCGCGGGATCGGATGGGCCGGGTGAACAGCCCAGCTCTCAGATCGGCGCCTCGGCGCCCGCGGAGGTCGGCTTCCGCCCCAGGGATGAACACTGCAGTTCCTAATGATATGGGCAAACCCCGCTCGATTGCGAGCCCTCGTTCCGCAAAGCTGGCGCGCGACGGCGCAAATGGCCCTTCCGCACGTTCCATGCGACTGGATTTTCAAAATAATCTCCTTTGACAGGAAGGGGTTGCCGGAACCGCGCGGCAGGAACGCTTTATTTTCTCGCAATTCGAGTAGCGAGCCCTTATCTCGGTCGTGCATCTCTTCTTCTCGGACCCTGTTCCTTCCGGCTCAGCTACGATCTTAAGCTTTGCCAAGCCCCTGCATCCTGCGGGCGGCACTTCGGAAAGGAACGCTCGATGACCGAAACAGGTCGCGTGAAACAGGTTGACCAGACCAGACAAAAGGTCCGAACCGCCGTGGCGGTCGACAGAAGGGATGGGCTCGTCCATGCCGCGGCATGCAGGCAATCCGAACTTGCCACCGGGCACAGGCCAGCTTGCGACGCGCGACGTAGCGCTTGACCACACTGGCAGGCTTCATGGCGTGCGCATTGCGCGGTCTGAGCCGATGCCGAACAAATCAATCTGGCGCAATCGGCCGCACCGGCGGAGCGCCTTTCGTGAGAGGAGCACCGGCTGTGTCGCGTGCCTCTCGTTTTTCAAGAAAGACCAATACTTTGATCGAAATCTACTGGGGTGAACCCATGTCGCTCGTCATCTCGCCGGAAGGCGACGTTCAGAAGTTCAGCACGATCGAACAGGCGCAATACTGGCTGCGCAGGAAATGGCCCGTCGCTGACGCGGCGCGCCAGCATGCGCTTGGCCGTCTCGAGGCTGCAATGGACTGCCTGGGCTCGGTCGGCGAGGCGCGCCACGCCTTCCTGAATGCGGCCCGCAGCGCCGGCTTTGTGCTGCAAGGCCGCCCGGACCTACCCCTCGCCGCCTGATATCGGTCAGGCCGAACCCGACGGCAGGCTTATGACACGGAGCACGAGGCCAAGGATGCTGATCGTCCGATCAAGACTTTTCGACGTGTTTTTCGGGCTCTGGACCTTACGGCAGAGTCCCTTCATCCCGACCCTTGCCCTGCTGCAACGCCCAAGCCTGACCCGCGCCGCTATCCGCTTCTGGACCCGCGGCGTGCTCGGCCTGTCGCGCCGCATCCTCGGGCTGCGTCTGCGCGAGGACGGCGTCGAAAACAAGCATCTCGGCGCCCCCTGCATCTATGTCTGCAATCACCAGTCCACTTGGGAAACGCTGGCGTTCAACCAGCTGGTGCCCGATGTCTGCATCATCGCCAAACAAGAGCTGCGCAAGATCCCGATCTTCGGCTGGTTCTTGAGCCATGCGCCGATGATCCTGATCGACCGCAGCGGCGGCGGCCGGGCGATGGCAGCGATGATCTCCGAGGCGCGACACGAGGTGGCGCGCGGCCGCTCGATCCTGATCTTCCCCGAAGGCACCCACATCGGCGTGCATGAGCAACGCAAGTTCCAGCCCGGACTGATCGCGCTCTATCGCAAGCTCGATCTGCCGGTGGTTCCGGTGGTTCATAATGCCGGGTGCTTCTGGGGCCAGGGCCCAAAGAGAGGCGGCACGATCGTCGTGTCCTATTTCCCGACGATCCCGCCGGGCCTCCCGCCCGCCGAAGTGATGGCGCATGTCGAGCAGTTGCTAAACGCCGAGAAGGGCCGCCTCGTCCAGGCAGAGACCTAGGGGCCCGCACTTCCCACCATCCTGTCCTCCTCACCGAGAAAGACCAACTTCCCGCACCTATTAATGCGGCTCGACTTCCCTCGGGGCTGTCTCGCATTCTCGAAAACGGAGTGAGGAAGATACCATACAAGTCATTCCGCCCGCGACCGACATCGCGCTCCAGCTGCGATCAGAGGCAAGGCTTCCGTGGCTGGTAGCGGGGCAATAGCTTCATTGCTTTGTGGCCAGGCGGCCCGGATGGATGTCCCTCGTCCGCATCCCCCATTACAGGGCGCAACGTAGGGGATACGCAGCAACTCGCATGAACGGCCGCTTTGCCAAGATTTCAGCGAGCGCCAAGCCGCACCGCCGTCAGGCCGCTCTCCGTCCTTAGTGCCCGACGTGAACCAGCAGAAGCAACTCCTCAGAGCCGTTCGGAAGCTTACCGCAAACGATCCATTTGATAATGAGTGCCAGTCACAACCGCTTAAATAATGAAGAAATTCCGCCCTCGCAGGTAACGGAGGATAGTTCTGCCGAGATCAGTTGCGGGAGGAATGGCCCCACCGTCGAACGTTCTCCATCTGGATCATCTACGCCCACCCCGATATGCGCAAAAAGAGGCGCGCCACCGGCACTCTACGCAAGCTTGGACGTAATGCGTGGTTTAGGGACGCGACGCGACTGCATTGCCATGCGCATCATGCCACCGCCTCGTTGACTTGCGCGGTATCAGTGTCGGAGCCACGCGTCGGATTGGCTGGCCGATCTCTTCCATGTCCTCTGATAGGAGAGACAGTGCCTCATGCGCGATCTGATCAAACGGGACTCGCACAGATGTCAGCGGCGTGGGCAAATGGCTAACGATCGGCACATCGTTGTAGCCCACCAGAGACATATCATCGGGGACCGACAACCCTATACTGGCAAGACCTGACAGGGCACCGATTGCCGTATTATCATTTACGGCGAAGATTGCGGTCGGTCGCCTGGGGAGTTCGAGGAGTTGACGCGCAGCTTCAACGCCGGCTTCAATGCTGAAACTCGAGCCGACAATCAGGTCTGGATCGGATTCCAGATCGGCTTCACGCATCGCCTGAAGGTAGCCAGCCCGCCGACCGGTTGCACTCGAGGCGTAGGACGGTCCCGCGATCAGGGCGATCCGCCTGTGTCCAAGGTCGATCAAGTGCCGCGTGGCAAGATATCCGCCGAGTTGATCGTCACCGACCGCCGAGAGGCTTACCCCGTCCGTCCTCAAGGTGAGGACATAGGGGACACCGCGGGCACGCAGTTCTTTGGTATAGATGTCTTCGTCGCGTGCGGTCGAAAGGATGAGACCATCCACACCACGGCGCAGCAACGCTTCCGCCGCATGTCGGACCGCGCCGGGTTCGTCTTCGGTCGAGGCAACGATCGTGAACTTTCCGAGCCGCATCGCGGCCCGAGCCAGCGATTCGTAAAGCATCGCCATCACGGTGTCAGTTAGGCGCGGAACAATTACCCCGATCATACCCGTCTCGCCGCGCCTCAGGCTGGCCGCAGAGATGTCGCGCACGTACCCGAGCTGCTCTGCGATCTTGCGAACATGTCGTGCTTTTTCGCTGTCGGAGCGCGGGAGGCGTTCGTCCAACATGCGGGAAACAGTTGATTTTGAAACACCCGCCGCACGGGCAACATCGTGAATCGTCACCTTGGAGCCGGTCACGTTGTGCTGGTTGCTATCGGTCATGATCGTGATGCCCTCTCTGTGCCAGCCGAGAATAGCACTTGACAGAAGGTTTGGGCAATGCAATTTTGGGAACGTTCCCACAATCGTTCCCATTTATCGGAGGAGAACCAGAATGACCCCCATGGACCTGCGCGGCCTCAGCCCTGCCCCCGTCACCGCGTTCAAGAAAAACGGCGATGTCGATTTCGACGCCAACGTGCGCATCGCGAAATGGCTCGCGTCGTTCGATGACGTGAAATCGCTCGTCATCCTCGGCCATGCCGGCGAAGGCACCTTCCTGACCGAAGGCGAGCGGCTCGACCTGATCCGCGCCTATGCGGATGCCGTCGACATTCCGATCATCGCCGGCATCACCGGTGAGGGCACCAAGGTCGCCGCAGAAGAGGCAAAGAAGTGCAAGGATGCCGGCGCGACCGGCGCGCTTGTATATCCGAACCACGGCTGGCTGCGTTTCGGCTTCCAAAAAGGCGCACCGCAGGATCGCTACAAGGCGATCTGGGAAGCCTCCGGCCTGCAGGAAATTCTGTTCCAATACCCGGCCGCAACAAAGGCGAATTATGATCTGGACACCCAGCTCGCAATCGCCGCCCAGGAAGGCGTCGTCGCCACCAAGAATGGTGTGCGCGACATGAAGCGGTGGTATGTCGAGATCCCGGCGCTGAAGAACGCGCAGCCTGATCTTCAGGTTCTGTCCTGCCATGATGAGTGGCTGCTCCCGACGATGTTCGACGTCGACGGCTTGCTGGTCGGTTATGGCAACATCGCGCCCGAACTTCTGATCGCGCTGATCAAGGCCGGCAAGGCGCAGGACTATACCGCTGCGCGCCAGATCTTCGAACGCCTCCTGCCGGTCACGCGCGCCGTTTACCACCGCGGTTCGCACATGGAGGGCACCGTGGCACTCAAGATTGGCCTGCGCCACCGCGGCGTGCTGGATCACGCAACGATCCGCGAGCCTCTCAAGGACCTGGGCGCTGCGGCTGAGCGTGAAATCGAGGCAGCCTTCGAGGCCGCCGGCATCGGTCGCGTAGAGAACCTGATGGCTGCCGAGTGATCGGCTTGCCCCCGCGCGTGTCGCGGGGGCAATCTACATTCAACGGGAGGAAACCAAAATGATCCGCAACTTTCTCGGACGCGCAAGCGCCGCCGCCCTCATGACAGGCTTGATCGTCTTCTCCGCCGGGACAGCTTCTGCCCAAGAGGTCCGCATTGGCGCAATGCGTGAAGGCACTTCCTGGTATATCTTTGCGGCGACACTCGAACAGATGGTCGAACCGATTCTGGGTGCCAATTCGGTCGAGGTCATTGCCCGAGGTGGCGGTGTCGCGAACCCGATGGTCGTTCAACAGGGCAAGGCAGAGATTGCTCTCTCGAACGTCGCCACGGCTAAGTGGGCCTACGAGGGCAACCCGGTTTACGAGGGCGCGTCAGCTCCTGACATCCGGTCGCTCGTCGGTGGACTGAACAATGTCTACATCGGCGTGATGGCAACCCAGAGCTTCATCGACGCCGCAGGCACAACTGATCTGGCCGAGATCATCAAATCCGGCAAGGGCTTCCGCCTGCTGCTGAAGCCGACCGGCTCCAGCTCGGTCCCTGCTGCCGAACTGATCCTGCAAGCTGATGGCTCTAGCTTTGAGGCTCTCAAGGCATCTGGTGGCGACGTGATCCAGGTTGCCGAGTCCCAGATCGCGGACTCGATCCGCAACGGCAACGCCGACATCTACGTCGACACGATGATCAAAGGCCACCCGACCATTACCGAGGTCAACCTGACCGCCGACACCGTGTTCCTGGACATCCCGCAAGAGGGTCTTGATCTTCTCGCAGCCAACGGCCTGACACCCGGCAAGTACGGCCCTTGGTTTGATGACCAAAAAGCTGAGAACACCGGCGCCAACCTCGGCACGGTGCTGATCGCCAACGCCTCGCTCAGCGACGACACGGCGTACCTCATCACCAAGACCCTGATCGAGAACGCGGCTGAATTGGGCGAAGCGCATGCCGCTTGGAAGGCGTTCGACCCCAAGACCGCCTTCCTGCCTGAGAACACTGGTGTCCCGCTGCATCCGGGCGCCGAGCGGTACTACCGCGAAATCGGCCTGATCAACTGATCGGGCAAGAGCCAGCGTTTCGGCGCTGGCTCGTATTCCTTCGCCGCCAACCTGAGAGGAGCAGGTCATGCGCACCGACACCCCCCTTCTGTCCACCAGGGCACTTGCCTTTGCCATCGGCATCGGACTGACCCTGTTTCAGATATGGTTGCTTTTCTACCCGCAGCAGCCGCTGCTTGAGCGCCCGATCCACCTCTGTGCAGCGTTGATCCTGCTGTTCCTGTACAAACCTCTTGAGACGCCTGCGCTTCCCGTCTGGCTTAAGCGCGGGATCGATGCCGTGCTCATCTTGGCAACACTTCTTGTCGGCGCCTACTATCTTCAGGGCTTCGAGCGGCTAACGACACGCATGGAGAACGTCTCGCCGGTCTTCCCGATCGACATCGCGGCCGGGTTTGCACTCGTTGCTCTTCTTCTGGAGGGGGCCCGCCGGGCCGTCGGCTGGATCTTGGTTTGGGTCTTGCTTGCCTTCATCGCATACGCGTTCTGGGGCAACTATTTGCCTGGCTGGCTGTCATTCCGCGGCTTCGGCATTGAGGCTGCGACCGAGATTACGACGATGACCACTGCGGGCGTCCTCGGCATCACCACCTCGACCTCGGTCGGATTCATCTTCTACTTCATCCTGTTTGGCGCCTTTTACGCGGCGGTGGGCGGTGGCCAATTCTTCATCGACCTCGCAATCCGTGCTGCGGGACGCGCGACCGGCGGAACCGCCAAAGCAGCCATCATCGGGTCGAGCCTGATGGGCTCCATCTCGGGAAGTGCCGTAGCAAACGTTGTCTCGACCGGTGTTTTCACGATCCCCCTCATGAAGCGCACCGGCATCCCCGGGCACCGTGCCGCCGGGATCGAGGCCATCGCATCAACCGGCGGTCAGATCATGCCGCCAGTGATGGGCGTGGCTGCCTTCATCATGGCGGAACTCCTCGGGATCCCCTATGTCGAGGTCGCGCTCGCAGCGCTTATCCCCGCGGTGGCGTTCTATCTGGCGCTGATCCTCGTCGTCGACCTTGCCGCGCGCCGTGATGGCGTACGCGCCATGACCGCCGAAGAGGTTGCCGAAACCGAGACCATCATTCCGCGGCTGCATCTAATCCTGCCCCCGCTGGTACTTATTGCTCTCCTGGTTTCGGGTTATTCCGCACCCTATTCGGCGGTCATTGCCTCTGTGTCCTGCCTTGTAGTGCCGTTTCTGCGCCGCAACACCTGGATTGGCTGGAAAGAAGTGCGCGAAGCATTTCTGGAGGCGCCGAAGCAAGCTGCCGAAGTCGCTGTTCCCATTGCCGCGATCGGCCTAGTGATCGCAGTTGCGGTCCAATCGAACCTCGCGCTGAAGTTTGCCGGATCGCTTATGGCACTGTCAGAGGGATCCATCTATGCCTCGCTCGCATTGGCCATGCTCGGCTGCATCGTCATGGGAATGGGCCTGCCGACTGTTGCGGCCTATATCATTGGCGCCGTGCTCTTCGTCCCGGCGATTCAGGACTTGGGCATCCCTCCGCTCGCCGCGCATTTCTTCATCTTCTACTACTGCGTCCTGTCGATGGTGACGCCCCCCGTAGCGCTTGCATCGTTCGCAGCAGCAGCCGTCGGACAGGCATCTACGATGAAGACCAGCCTTTCGGCCTTCGGACTGAGCCTCGTCGCCTTCTTTATTCCCTTTGGTTTCGTCTTCGACGTCGGGATCTTGGGAGAAGGGACGTTCATGGGCGTGGCCTTCAGTGCCTTCGGCCTCCTGATTTCGACGGCGCTCTGGGCGATCGCATTTGGCGGTTGGTGCGTCCGTCCCCTCGCCATTCCGACACGTGCGGTCATCGGCGCTGCGGGCCTTGCGGCCGTCATCGCCCCTTCCGGCTCCATCGTATGGCTCGGGGGACTGCTTGTCGGCTGGGGCGTCGTGGCAGCACTTGTGGTGTTCGGCAGAGGTAATCCGGCCTGGCTGTCAGGGCCAGTGTTCACCAAGCCAGCGATCGAATAGGTCGTAAGCGAGGTTACAAATAACCGCAGCGCCTGTTCGGGCGCTGCGGTTATTCCTTGGTTCCTAGATAGTCCGCAATTCTCCTTGGGAACAGTCCGAGCCTCTCGTTTCTGGCTTTCCGCTATCCCTGTCATTAACCTGGAAGCGATGCAGATCAATCCGCATAGGCATCCAGCAGTGCGGGCAGGACGACATCAACCCTGTCACCATGGCCATATCGGCCTTGAGCTGATCGACTTTGAGTTCGATCAAGAATACGCAAGGCAAACTGCGCTCGAAATTCCTAGCGCCATCCTTTTGAAGGAAGGCCGCCCTCCAGATGTGTTAGATGTGTTCTTGCCAAACCTGCGCGTGGATGAAGCGGACGCTTCGATTTCAAGGATCCGCTTCACCCGGATTGAAAACAGGAAATGCGTTCCATTGCTAGTCAACTACAAGAATACGGGGGCCCGCTTCTTCCGCATAGCTGAGCCTGATAGGCATTGCCGCGAATAATCGTTCTCCGCCTGATCTCGGAACTGTGTGTCGCCCACAGCAGATTCCTTGAGCGAGCCGAAGCTGGGCTATCAAAAGTTATGTTCAAACCCGATTAGCCTGACGCCATGGGTGCACTGCCTGAATGGCTCAACGGTTTCCCTGAACCCTCGAACACCTTCCCTGTTCCGCCAAATTGTTTCCCTGTTCCTTTGCCTAGGGAAACATCGGACAAGGCATTGAAAAATCTTCGCCAATCCGCACCGAGATCACCCTCAAGGCCCACAACTGCAGCGTTTTCCCTGTTTTTTCGCTGAAAAACAGGGAAAACCATGCCGAGACCAGTTCGCCCAGGCCTCCCTGCACTGCCACGCTCTCCCACACAGAATTAGCGATGCATCGCCCCGGCAGATTTGGTCTGCGTATGGCCGCCAACCACCTGACATCACGCAATAAACAAGGGAAACCCACCTCGGGCCGCCCCGCTCTTCCAGGTGTGGCGCCTAGACGTGGCGCGCCATCTCGGTCTCGGCGCGGCCGCGCAGCAAGAGCGCGTCCAGCGACAGCCGCCCCGGACCGCCCGAGATGAGGCCAAGGAAACAGGCGGCCCAGATGCCATGCACAGGCCAGGCGTCAGGATAAACGAAGACCTGGATCACCGTCGTCATCCCAAGCAGCGCCAGCGCCGCCAGACGTGTGCCTAGCCCCAAGACCAGAAGGATCGGCAGCGTCAGCTCGGCGCTGGTTGCCATTACTGCGGCAAGCTTCGAGGGGATCAGCGGCAGGGCGTATTCGTGCTCGAACAGGAAGAAGGTGCTGTCCTTGATCGAGAAACCCTCGATCTTGGTCTGCCCCGAGGCCCAGAAGGTCCAGGCAGGGAACAGGCGCAGCGCAAGCCCGGCAATATCCCAGGGCAGCCGTGCCAGAAGCGTGTCGGCGCGGTTCAACAGGTTCAGCATGTGCAGTCCTCCCATCCGATGATTGCGCCCGCCGCGAAGAGGCGGAACAGGATTGGCCCGACATCAAAGCCGGGCTCGGCCGTTGCTGCGGCCTCGGCCGCGCGGATCAGGGGCGCTTGCCCCAGCAATTCCCGCACAAAGGCCGCCTCGCCTGGGCCAAGTGACCAGACCGGCACGTCAAGCTTGCGATCGCGCAGGACAAGCGCCGTCTCGGGGCGGTCCTCGATCTCTTGCGGGGCGGCGCCGGGCTGGTTCGCGGCCCAGATCGCGCGGATCGCGTGGCTCGAGGCGATCAGGGTGACCGACGGGTGCAGCACCAGCCGGATCGCATCGGCACGCGCGGCCAGCGCGCCCAGATCGGCCGGGGCTAGCGCAGGCAGGTCGGCGGCGTGATAGGCCTGCCCGCGCGCATATTCGAGCCGCGCGACATCGGGCAGATAGGGCAGCGCAGCAACCGGCGGAAAACTCTCCAGAAATTCGGCGAACCCGCCCCCCCAGGCAAACAACATGGGTGAGCTCGGCGGATCGGCCTCGGCATAGACCCGCGCCATGGCGTTGAAGAAATCGGCACCCACGAGGCGCTCGATCACCGGAAAGCGGGCGGCCAGCGCACGGCCTAGCGAGTGCAGCACGTTGTTGCGATAGACGGCGAAACGCTGCCCGGCCTCGGCCGGGTCGCGCGCGGTCACGCCTTGCGGCAGCGCGCCGTCGAAGATGCCGCGGCGAAACGACTGCGCGAAGGCCTCATGCGCAGACATGGGTCCGCTCCGCCTGGGGTGCATGGGCGCGCAGGATATGGGCCGCGCGGCGGGCCTCGCCCAATAGGACCGGGTAATCGGGCACATCGTTGTCCCACTCGATCAGGCTGGGCAGCGGTCCGGTGCGGGCGATGACCTCGTCGAACAGCGTCCAGACCGGATCAGCCACCGGCGCGCCATGGCTGTCAATCAGCAAGGGCCCCGAGGGCAACTCCTCGACCGCGTGACCGCCCAGATGGATCTCGCCCACCCGATCGAAGGGGAAATCGGCCAGATAGGCGCGCGCATCGGTGCGGTGGTTCGTGGCCGAAACGAAGACGTTGTTCACATCGAGCAATAGCCCGCAGCCGGTGCGCTGCGCGACGGCGCGCAGGAATTCAGTCTCGGGGATGGTCGAGGTCTCAAAGAGAACATAGGTCGAGGGGTTTTCCAGAAGCATCCGGCGCCCGAGGGCCTCTTGCACCTCATCAACATGATCGCAAACAATACGCAGGGTCTCGTCGGTATAGGGCAAGGGCAGCAGGTCGTTGAGATAGGCCTCGCCATGGCTCGACCAGGCCAGATGCTCGGAAAAACTCTCGGGTTGGTAACGATCGATCAGCGCGCGTAGCCGCGTCAGATGCGCCGCGTCCAAGCGTCCCGGACCGCCAATCGACAGCCCCACCCCGTGCAGCGAGATCGCAAAATCGGCGCGCAGCGCGGCCAGCATCACATGCGGCGCCCCACCGGCGCCCATGTAATTCTCGGCATGGATTTCGAAGAACCCCAGATCGGGGTCGCACTTGATCTGCGAGAAATGCTCGGGCTTGAAGCCAAGGCCGGGGCGGGCGGGAAGCTGGGTCATCGTCTCTCTCCTCAAGGGGAAAGGGGCGCGGCAAGACCGCGCCCCGCCAGATCACATCTTGATCGGTTCGAGCGAGCCCATCCCGTGCGGCGTCTTGATCGTCGCGCAGGTGCCGGCGGGGACGTATTTCCAGGCGTTGCCTTGGTAGTCCTTGGTCGCGGTGCCGGCGCAGGTGGTGCCGGGGCCGGCGGCGCAATCGTTCTTGCCGGCCATGGAAACGCCATAGCACTTTTCCATCTCGCCCTCGGCATGGGCGGCCTGCGCGGCAACCAGCGTCAGCGCGGTGGCCAGCGAGGCGGTGAGCGGGAGGGTCTTGGAAATGATCGACATTGAAGGTTCCTCATCTGTTGTGCAGAGGCGCTCTTGCGTCCTCGGGATGTCCATTCGCGCCGCCTGGCCCCGGGGTTACAGGCCTCACGCACTGGTGATCATTTCGTGATCGTCAAAGTTTTTTGCCCCGACGTCACGCGGGCGTGTAACAATCGGGTCGCTGTGAACGAATGGACCGGCACGATGTCAGACACCGAAGAGCTTTGGTCCGGAATGATGCGGGCGGCCAATCGCGGTGACGCGCAGGCATATGCGCGTCTGCTGCATGCGATCTCGCCCGTGCTGCGCGGCGTGGTGCGGGCGCGGGGGCGCACGCTGCCGCCCGATCAGCACGAGGATATCGTGCAGGAGGTGCTCATGGCGATCCACGCCAAGCGCCACACCTGGCGCGAGGATCAGCCGATCCGCCCGTGGCTTTTCGCGATCACGCGCTACAAGGTCGCCGATGCTTTCCGCCGCCGGGGTGTCGCGGCCACGCCGATCGAGGATGTCGCGGAGCGTCTGGCGGATGAAGGGGCCGGTGCCGCCATCGAAGAGATGGAGGCCGCGCAAGAGATCGAGCACCTGCTAAGCGTGCTCGACGCGCGTTCGGCCGAGATCGTGCGCGCCTTGAAGCTGCGCGAAGAGGCCCCGGCGCAGGTCGCAAAGGGGATGGGCATGTCCGAGGGCGCGCTGCGGGTCAGGCTGCACCGCGCGCTGAAGAAACTCGAAGGTTTCAGAAGGAGGAACCTGTCGTGAAGACCGATGATCTGATTGCTGAACTGGCGGGTGCTCCGGCACCGCAGCCGCTGAACACCGCGCGGATGGCGGGGTCGGTTCTGGCCGCTATCGCCCTGCCCGCCGTGCTGTTTCTGACGGCGCTTGGCGTGCGCGACGGGCTTGGCGGTTATCTGGCGCAGCCGGTCGTTGCGCTCAAGACGCTGCTGCCCGCGCTGATCTGCGTGGCCGCGCTGACGGCCCTCCTGCGCCTTTCCCGCCCCGAGATCACCCGTCCGGGCCTTGGCTGGCTGGCCCTGCCGCTGGCCATCGCCGCGGCGCTGGTGCTGCGCAGCCTCTTCACCGCCCCGCCCGATGCCTGGTTCGCCGAAGCCACCGTCTTTTACGTCGCCGAATGCATGGGCGGTATTCTGGTGCTGTCGCTTGTGCCCGCATGGGCCGCCCTGCGCGTTGCGCGTCAGGGCGCCAGCACCGCACCGCGCCTGTCGGGGCTGATGGCGGGGCTTGCCGCCGCCTCGGGGGCGGCGACCGGCTATTCGCTGTTCTGCGTTCAGGACAACCCGATGTTCTTCGTCATCTGGTATGGGCTGATCATCACCGCCGTGACGCTGGTGTCGGGCGCGCTCGGCGCCCGACTGCTGCGCTGGTAGATCAGTCGATATCGAACACGACGCCCTGCGCCAGCGGCAGCTCGCGCGAGAAGTTGATCGTATTCGTCGCCCGGCGCATGTAGCCCTTCCACGCGTCCGAGCCGCTCTCGCGCCCGCCGCCGGTCTCTTTCTCGCCGCCGAATGCGCCGCCGATCTCGGCGCCCGAGGTGCCGATATTGACGTTGGCGATCCCACAGTCAGAGCCGCGTGCCGACAGGAAGGTCTCCATCTCGCGCATATCAAGCGTGAAGATCGACGACGAAAGCCCCGCGCCGACCGCGTTGTGATCCTCGATCACCGCGTCGAAATCGCTGTAGCGCATGACGTAGAGGATGGGCGCAAAGGTTTCCTCCAGTACCGGACCAGTCTGCGCGGGCATCTCGACCAGTGCGGGGCGCACGTAATAGGCCGCGTTCGAGGCCACCGCCTCGCGCGCGCCGCCATGCACCGTGCCACCCGCCGCGCGTGCAGCCTCAAGCGAAGCCTGCATCGCGTCAAAGGCCTGCTTGTCGATCAGCGGCCCGACCAGCGCCTGCGTCTCCAACGGGTTGCCGACCGAGACGCTCTCGTAGGCCTTGATCAGCCGCGGCACGAGCGCGTCATAGACGCTGTCGTGCACGAAGAGGCGGCGCATCGTCGTGCAGCGCTGCCCGGCCGTGCCCATGGCGCCAAAGGCCACCGCCCGCAGCGCCATGTCGAGATCGGCCGAGGGGCAGACGATCCCCGCGTTGTTCCCGCCCAGTTCGAGGATCGTGCGCCCGAAGCGCGCCGCAACCTTCGGCCCGACGATCCGTCCCATCCGGGTCGAGCCGGTGGCCGAAACCAGCGCGACATCGTGGCTTTCGACCAGCGCATTGCCAACATCCGCGCCGCCGATCAACACCTGGCTCAGCCCCACGGGCGCCGCACCAAAGCGCGCCAGCGCGCGCTCAAGAATCGCCTGGCAGGCCAGCGCGGTCAGCGGGGTCTTTTCCGAGGGCTTCCATACCACCGGATTGCCGCAGACAAAGGCCAGCGCCGCGTTCCACGACCAGACCGCCACCGGGAAGTTGAAGGCCGAGATTACCCCCACCACCCCCAGCGGATGCCAGGTTTCCATCATCCGGTGGCCCGGACGCTCGGTCGCGATGGTCAGACCGTAAAGCTGGCGCGAGAGGCCCACGGCGAAGTCGCAGATGTCGATCATCTCCTGCACCTCGCCCAGCCCCTCGGAGGGGCTTTTGCCCGCCTCGATCGAGACCAGCCGGCCAAGTGCCTCTTTCGAGGCGCGCAACTCCTCGCCCATCAGGCGCACCAACTCGCCACGCTTGGGCGCGGGGATCGTGCGCCAGACCCGGAACGCGGCTTTTGCCCGCGCGATGGTGTCGGCGACGGTTTCGACGCTGTCGGGTGTCAGCGCACTGATCTGCTCACCGGTGACGGGGCTGAAGCTGGACATCGCGCCGCCCGTGTAGCGGTCGGGATCGACGCCCAGATCGTCAAGCAATTGCTTCGCTTGGGCTTGCAGGGACATGGTGGCTCCTTCCAGATTTTCGGGCGGTGCTCCCGCCGCCTGTCTCAAATGTTAGTCGATGGCGGCGGGGCGTGCAGCCCGGAACCGCCTAGATCCGATCCTGCGCAAGATGCGCGAGCACCGCGCCCGCGCGATAGCCCGCCGTGCGCACCCCGCGCAGTCCGGCGGGTTGCGGGGCGCTGACCGGCAGGGGCATCGCCTCCAGCGGCAGATCCCCGATGATATGGCGCGCGATGGCCCGCCCCGAGACCGTGCCCGGCGCGATCCCCCGCCCGTTATAGCCGCAGATCGTCAGCGCGTTCGGCCCCAACACATGCAGCCGTGGCAGGTTGTCGGCGGTCATGCCGATGCGTCCCCACCATTCGCTCTCGAACCCAACGCCCATGAGCTGTGGGAATAATCGACCAAGCGCGCGGCTGGCCCAATCCCGGTGCGCATCGCGCTCCAGCGCGCCCAACTGCCCGACCGAGCCGAAGACCAGCCGCCCCGCCGCATCCATGCGGAACGACGACAGCACCTCGCGCGTGTCCCAACAGCCCTCGCACCCCGGCAGGATCGTGGCGCGCAGAACCTCGGGCAGCGGCGCGGTCGCCATGTTGAAATAAGGCAGGATGACCTGCTCCGAGGCGATCTGGGGGAAGACCTGCGCGGTATAGGCGTCCGAGGCCGGGATCAGCCATTTCGCCCGCAGCCGCCCTTGCGGCGTTTGGACAAGCCAGTCCTGCCCGAGGCGCGAGACCGACTGAACGGGGCTATCGGCATGGATATGCGCCCCCGCCGCCAGCGCCGCACGGGCCAGCCCCCGCGCATAGGCCAGGGGCTGGATCGTGCCCGCCCGCCGATCAAGCAGCGCGCCTTGGTAGCGCCCGCCGCCAAGGCGCGCCCGCGTGGCCTCGGCCGAGAGCAGCTCGACCGGCGCGCCAAGGGCGGACCACTGGCGATGCCGCTCGGCGATCTCGGTCTGGCCTGCGGCCCCGACCGCCAGATGCAGCGTGCCGTTATGCGTGGCCTCGCAGGCGATGCCATGCCGCGCGATCAGTTCGAACACCACACTCGGCGCATCGCCCAGAAAACGTAGAAGACGCGGGCCGTATTCGGGACCAAGCCCTGCCAGCAGCGCCTCGGGCATGACCCACATGCCCGCATTCACCAGCCCGACATTGCGCCCCGCGCCCCCGAAGCCCGGCGCGACGGCCTCCAGCACGCGCACCGAAACGCCCGCCTCGGCCAGATGCAGTGCCGCCGAAAGACCCGTGTAACCCGCACCGATAATGGCCACCTCGGCCTCTTCCGTGCCCACAAACGCGGGCGTCGGCGGTGCCGCCGGGGCCGAGATTTCCCAAAGACCGTGAGACCGAGGATCGTTGCGCATCAATATGTCCGGCAGCGTGAGGCTTGCCTCATATGAGCGCAACTCGTCGCGCTGCGCCATGCGGATAGCGCGGAGCGATCATTCCATTTGGGCATGATTGGCCCGGCGCATATGCGTGGATGGCTTGGTTCGCAAAAAAGACGGGCGGCGCAAGGGCCTTGCACCGCCCGCCACCAATCAAACCGGCCCCGAACCGGGCGCCTAGTTCAATTCCGAAAGCTCGCGCAGCACCGTGGCGTTGTAGCACCAGTCGGGGGCGGCACCCTGCGCGCCCGGCTCTGACAGGAAGGCCAGACACCCCGCGGCCCCGCTGCATCCCCGGCAGCGCGCGACCATCTCGGCGAAGTCTGCCTGGGTCAGACAGCCGTCATGCATGGACTGGGTCAGATTGACCCCCATCCGGCGCGCCATGCCCCGCGTGATCCAGAAATGCAGATCGATATTTCCCTGAACTCCCATCGGAATGTCCCCTCTGTGGATAACTCAGACCTGTTCCGAATGTGTCAGAAGTTCCGCGCGCAACCGCCCCATCAGAAGACGATTGTTGCAAAAGTCCGGGGCCGCCTCGGCCGTCGCCGCACCTTCGTGATCCTCGGGCGCATCCTTTTGCGCGAGCCAGTGCAGGCATCCCTCCGGGTCCGAGCAGCCGGTACAGCGCACGACCGCGTCACGCCAGTCGGTGCCCGACAGGGCGCTCTTGGCCATGGCTTCAGTCAGATCGACGCCCAGCACTTCGGCCATGCGGTTCATCAAGGCAGCGTGCCGGTTCAACGTCCTGGCTCCGAACATCTCGCATTCTCCTGTCACATCTGTGGCGAGGATGAGTTCGGCGACGGTGTTGAGCCATGATTCAGATCAAAGGCGACAATGCGCCCGCGATGAATGGCGGCAAACCGCCGAGCATTGCTGAAAAGCCCGGCATCTGCCGCGGAAAACAGCGCCCTAGACGCGCCCGGCGCGCAGGTCCGCGACGGTGCGCTGCACGGTTTCCATGCGTTTGCCGTTCGCGGGGTGAGTTCCGAGGAAGACGTTACCCGGATCGGGGATGCGCTCAAAGAATTGCGCACCGCGCAAGGGGTCGTAGCCCGCGTTCCAGGTGATGATCGTGCCCAGCCGGTCGGCCTGAAGCTCGTAATCTTTCGAATAGGTGCGGCTGCCGACCTGCGCGCCGATATTCTGCACCTGCGAGACGACGCCGTTATCGGCCCCGGTTGCAGCGGCCAGTGCGCCAAAGATCATGGCGCCGGCCATGGCGTTCTGTTCCTTGGATTGCAGATGCCCGGCGATATGGTGCGCGGCCTCGTGACCCATGACGAAGGCCAGTTCGTCCACATTCCGCGCGCTGGCGATCAGGGCGAGGTTGAAGGCCACCACCGGGCGGCCCGCGCGGTCGATCGTCTGGTAGGCGTTCGGGTCGGTCGTCGGGCTGTCGTCCACCACGATCTGATAGTCGCAATTGCGGCCACGGGTGCGGGCATAGCATTCGGCCTCGATCTGCGGCTCCATCTTGCGGGCGACCGAGATGAAATTATCCGCTGCCTGCTCGGGCGAGGGCAGGTCGTCTGCGGCGTAGTGCTGCAAGGGCGCGCGCGCGGGCTCTGTCGGGACGCAGGCCGTCAGGGCGGTCAGGGCAAGCAGGATGCAAGCGCGGGCGATGAGGGTCTGCATGAAGCCTCCGGGAAATCAGCGCGCGAATTTTATCGCTGCAGGGCAGCGAAGCAATGGCTGGCGGCGGCGTTCACCAAAATGTTTCCCCTTTCGCGTGTCGGCGGGGCGGGCTAGCATCGCCCCATGTTTACCATCGAACACGAATTCGACGCGACCGTAATCACCCTTGTGGACGAGGGCGATGACCCGCGCGACTATCTGCAAGAGGATATCACCATCCAGTCTTTCGAGGATTGCGTGGTGCTGGAGCAGGTGGACGACCAGACCGATCAAGTCCAGCGCATCGTTTTCTCGCATGCGCAACTGCGCGAGCTGGCAGCGGCACTGAACCTGCCGGAAGGCGTCTATCGGCTGCGCCAGGTCGAAAAGAAGAAATAGGGGGCGCTGCCCCCTCGGCGCGCCGCGCCTCACCCCCGAGGTATTTCGGCCAAGAAGAAGGGCTGGCGGTTCAGTCGAGCCGGAAGACCTTGTCGCGTGCGGTTTGGCCGCGGATCAGCGTCAGGCGCGATTTGGCGACGCCGAGGGCCTTGGCGAGGAGTTTCGTGACCTCGGCATTGGCCTTGCCGTCCTCGGGCACCACGGTGACATAGGCGCGCAGCCCATCCTCAGCCGCGACGATCTGGTTGCGCGAGGCTTTGGGCGTGACGCGCAGCGCGATCTCGGCGCCGGGCTTGGCAAGGTGGCTTAGGTCGGTCATGGTTTCGTGCATAACCTGACCGCGCCCCGACGAAAAGGACCCCGCCATGCGCACCGCCTTCTTTCATGACGAGCGCTGTTTCTGGCATGGCGGCGGGAATTATGCGCTGACCCTGCCGGTCGGGGGCTTTGTGCAGCCTGGTGGTGGTCTGCCCGAGAACCCCGAGACCAAGCGGCGGCTGGTGAACCTGCTGCGCGTCTCGGGGCTGATGGCCGAAATCGACGCGGGATCGGGGGCCGAGGCCAGCCACGAGGATCTGTTGCGGGTGCATCCGGCCTCTTACCTCGATGCATTTAAGGCGGCCTCCGATGCGGGCGGCGGCGAGTTGGGGTTGCGCACGCCTTTCGGGCCGGGCGGATACGAGCTCGCCGCACTTTCGGCGGGGCTGACGAAGGCCGCGACTTTCGCGGTGCTCGAGGGGCGGGCGCGCAATGCCTATGCGCTGTCGCGTCCGCCGGGTCATCATTGTCTGCCCGACTGGCCGAACGGATTTTGCCTGATCAACAACATCGCCGTGGCGATCCGGGCGGCGCAGGCTGCGGGTCTTGCACGCCGTTTCGCCGTCGTCGATTGGGATGTGCATCACGGCAACGGGACCGAGGCGGTGTTTCTTGACGACCCCGAGGTGCTGACGATCTCGCTGCATCAGGAGTGGAACTATCCACTCGATACCGGTTCGGCGCGGGTGCGCGGGGCCGAGGGCAGCAATATCAACATCCCCCTGCCCCCCGGCACCGGCGAGGAAAGTTACCTTGAAGCCTGGGACCGGATCGTCGCGCCCGCGCTGGCCAAGCATCGCCCCGAGGCGATCATCGTGGCCTGCGGCTTTGACGCCTCGGCCATGGACCCGCTGGGGCGGATGCTCTTGCGCGCCGAAAGCTTCCGCCGCCTGACCCGGCGCGCCATGCACGCGGCCGAGTCACTGTGCAACGACCGGCTGATCCTGACCCATGAGGGCGGCTATTCCGAGGTTCATGTGCCCTTCTGCGGTCATGCCGTGCTGGAGGAACTGTCGGGCAGCGCGATCCGCGTTCTCGACCCATTGGGCGACACGATCGGCGCGCGCCAGCCCACGATGCGCTGGATCGACGAGACCTCGCGCTATCTTGCGGAACTGGCGGCGGAATTCGAGCTTTGAGCCGTTGCATTCCCCTCAGGCTGCCCCGATATGAGGGGCAACAGAAGGAGAGACGCGATGGAGATCGCCCCGGGCACCGTGAACCCCGCCACCCGCAATGACGAGGTGCTGCGCTTCCTGCTGACGCGCCGCTCGCGGCCGCCGAAGACGCTCAAGGCCCCCGCGCCGGGGCGTGCGGAGTTGACCGAATTGCTGACCGCCGCCGCCCGCGTGCCCGATCATGGCAAGCTTGAGCCGTGGCGCTTTGTCGTGCTCGAACGCCCCGCGCTGGAGCGGCTGGCGCGTGACGCGGGTGCCTATGCCACGGCCAAGGGGATCGACGAGGCCACCGCCGCCAAGGGCGTCAGCCAGTTCGCCGACAGCCCGCTTTGCGTGGCGGTGATCTCGGTTCCCCGCCCGACCGACAAGGTGCCGCAGATCGAGCAGACGCTCTCGGTGGGTGCCGCGTGTTACGGGCTGGTCAGCGCAGCGTTGGCCGCTGGCTGGGGCGCGGGTTGGCTGACCGGATGGGTTGCGCATGACCGTGATTTCACCGCCGGGGCCTATGGCCTGCAAGAGGGCGAATGGGTTGCGGGCCTTGTGCATATCGGCACCGAAGGCGCGACGCCCCCCGAGCGCCCCCGCCCCGATATGGACCAGATTGTTACCTGGGTAGAGGCATGATCTTTCAAAGTTTTCTGACGGGTTGGGCGGATCTGTTCCGGCCCGGCTCGATGAAGGTACTGTTCAAGGGTATCGGCCTTGCGCTGGCGCTTCTGGTGGCGCTGTGGCTGGTGCTGGTGCAGCTGATCGGCTTCTTCGTGCCCGACACGATCACCCTGCCCCGGATCGGCGAGATCGGCTGGGTGGACAACGCGCTGTCTTTCGCCTCAATCGGGCTGATGCTGGTTCTGTCGGTCTTCCTGATGGTGCCGGTCGCCTCGATCTTCACCGGCTTCTTCCTTGAAGACGTGGCCGAGATCGTCGAGGACGCGCATTACCCCAACCTGCCCGCCGTGCGCAAACTCACGCTGGCCGAGACCTTCGGCGACACCTTGCGCTTTTTCGGCGTGATCGTGGCGGCGAACCTTGTCGCGCTGATGATCTACCCCTTCGTGATCCCACTGGCGCCGTTCCTGTTCTTCGGCCTGAACGGCTACCTGCTCGGGCGTGAATATTTCCAGATGGCGGCCTTCCGCCGGATGCACCGCGACGAGGCGAAGGCGCTTTATGAGCGCAACCGCACCACGATCTGGGTGGCCGGCGCGCTGATGGCGGTGCCGCTGTCGATCCCGCTGGTGAACCTCGCCATTCCGGTGGTGGGGGCCGCGACCTTCACCCACCTCTTCCACGCGCTGCGCCGGCGTTAAAGCGCCAGCGCCTCGTAGGTGGCCTCGGCCAGTGGCCAAAGCTGCGCGCGGTCAAGCGGGGCCGAGATCGCACAGCCATACCCCTCGTCGAGCCAGGCAAGGCTCGACACCCCTTCGGCGCTGCGGCTGTAGCGAAAGGCGCTTTCGTCGCCCGGCATCGCGGTGATGTAGATCGTTGCGCGCAGGCCCGAGGCATCTTCATACATCAGTTGCGCGGCGGGGCCGGCGCCTGCGGGCAAAAGCCGCCCACCCACCAACTCAAACCCATGCGCGCTAAGGTCCGGGGCCGCAAGCTTGCGCCCGAGCCGTTTTGACAGCCAGGCCATCAGGTGCTCGCGCTCTTCGGCGCGCACCTCGACCGGGTGAACCACTTCGACCGCATAGACCGCATGGGCCACGCGGGCCTCTTGCGCGAGAGCGGTTTCATCCTGTGCTACGCGGATGCCCGAGGGCAGCGGATGCTCGGCCCCCCAGTCGCGCCCAAGGCCCCAGCCAAGGCCGATCCCCACGGCAAAGATCGCGGCGGCAGCGGCCATGCGGGCCATTCCCCCGGTGGCGGGCGGAGGTAGGCGCAGCCGCTCGGGCACCGGCTCGGCAGCACGCCTCGCCAGCGCGTTGCGCAAGGCGTCGCGATCGGCGATCTGGCCCTCAATCTCGGCCGCCAGCGCCGGGTTGTCGGCCAGCGCACGTCGCACCGCCTCGGCCCGCGCGGGGTCTAGGCGACCGTCGATATAGCGTTGCAGCTCGTCCTCGGTCATGGCCGCATCTCTGGTCATTTCACTCTCCGCAAGTTCGGCCGCCCGCCAGTTTCCCGCCCGGTCGCCGCGCGCAGGGCCGCCCTGCCCCGCGCCAGCCGCGACATCAGCGTGCCCACCGGTACATCGAGAATCCGCGCGGCGTCTTCGTAGCTGAAATCCTCGACGCCGATCAGCAGGATCGCCTCGCGCTGATCGAGCGGCAAGGTCCAAAGCGCCCGCAGCACCTCGGCCAGTTCCAGCGCACTCTCGGCACCGCCCGGATGGGCGGGTTCGGGCGCCTCGTCGAGCGTCACCGCTCCGCGCCGCCCGCGCGCCCGCAGCGCGTCGATATGCAGGTTGCGCAGCACGCGAAACAGCCAGGCCCGCAACTCGGGGCCGGTGCGCAGCAAATGCCAGCGCGACAGCGCGCGTTCAAGACAGTCCTGCACGAGGTCATCGGCCAGCGCCCCATCGCGCGCCAGCGCATAGGCAAAGCGGCGCAGCGCGGGGATCTGCGCCTCGATCAGATGGCGTTTGCGGGGCTGTCGCATGGGGGTCGGGCGACGCCGCGCGGGCGCCGCCCCCTTTCGTCAGGGCTGCGCGACATGCCAGACGCCGTTGAACCCGTCGCCCGTCACATCGCCCGGTTTGGTATCCTTGACCCACGTATACAGCGGTTTGCCATCATAGGCCCACTGTTTCGCGCCATCGTCACGGGTGATCACCGACCACGCGCCCTCGGCCATCGCGCCATCCTCTGCCATCAGCGGAGGCCAGTTCGCGGCACAACCGCCATTGCAGGCCGAGTTGCCATCGGAATCCTTGTCGAAGGTATAAAGCGTCATGCCCGCCGCATCGACCAGCGTCTGGCCCTTGGCGGTCTCGGCCACCATCGCCGGATCGGCCTGCGCTACGCCAGCGGCCAGCACCACAGCCATCGTCATCATCGCTCGTTTCATGGTCATCTCCCTGTCTGGACCACAAGGAAAACGACACAGGGCCGGGAATAATCCCGGCCCTGCTGAAAAAATCGCGGATGCTCAGTGCTTGATGCGCCCGAACCAGTCGAGATCGCGGATCGAGATCACCCCCGACAGGATGATCGAGGCGATGACGCCCCAGAGCACCACGGCGATGCCGGTCGTGATCAGGGCCTTCTTCTTCAGGTTCACCTCATGCGGGGCCGAGGCGGGCGTGCCCGGCACGATATGCCCGGCCTCGTCCTGGCTCTGGAACCGGATCGGCAGCACCACGAAGAACACCATGAACCAGATCACGGCGAAAAGGACGATGCCACCGGTCAGGTTCATCAGACCTGCTCCAGCTCAATCAGGCAGCCGTTGAAGTCCTTGGGGTGCAGGAACAGCACGGGTTTGCCATGCGCGCCGATCTTCGGCTCGCCGGTGCCAAGGACGCGCGCCCCCCCGGCCTTGAGCTGGTCGCGCGCGGCCAGGATGTCATCGACCTCAAAGCACATGTGGTGGATGCCGCCCGAGGGGTTCTTTTCCAGAAACCCTGCGATGGGCGAGTTTTCCCCGAGCGGGTAGAGCAGCTCGATCTTGGTGTTCGGCAGTTCGATAAAGACCACGGTCACGCCGTGATCGGGTTCGTCCTGCGGCGGGTTTACCTTCGCGCCAAGGGTCTCACGGTATTTCGCCGAGGCTGCCTCAAGGTCAGGCACGGCGATGGCGACATGGTTCAAACGTCCGATCATGGTGGGCCTCCATTTTCCTCGCCTTCCGCTTTAGGGGGGGGCTGGCCGCGATGCAAGCACTGCGAGCGGTAGCAGCGTTAACGGGGCATTAGGCAAAGGTAGCCCTTACTGGGCCGATAACCGTGATTCCTCTGCCAGGGTGGTCCCATGTCCGATGATCTTTCGACCTTTCTTGCCAAGCGTTCCGCCTCGGCCGAGCGCCCGCTGGCCGGGCTGACTGTGCTGGTGGTCGAAGACAGCCGCTTTGCCTGCGAGGCGCTGCGGCTAATGTGCTTGCGCTCGGGCGCGCGTATCCGCCGGGCCGATTGCCTGCGCGCGGCGCGGCGGCATTTACAGACCTACCACCCCAATGTGGTGATCGTGGATCTCGGACTGCCCGACGGGTCTGGGGATGAGCTGATCGCGCAGATCAAGGCCACCGCTGCTGCGCCCGCGGTCTTCGGTATTTCGGGCGATGCCAAGGGGGCGGTATTGGCGATGGCGGCGGGCGCGGACGGATTTCTGGAAAAGCCGATCGAGAGCCTTGCACTGTTTCAGAACACGATCCTTGCCGGGCTACCCGATCACGCACGCCACGCCGGCCCGCGCCGCATCGACGAGATGCCGCTGATCCCCGACCCGCTGGCATTGCAAGATGACCTCAGCCAGATGGCCCAAGCGCTGCGCGAGCCGCCCGAGGCCGCGCGGCTTGGCTATGTCGCGCAATTCCTCACGGGTGTCGCGCGGGTCGCGCATGATGTTGCACTGGCCGATGCGGCCACGGCGCTGGACCGCACGCCCTCACCCGCCACCGTGGCGCGGCTCAGCGGCCTTGTGAATGCGCGGCTCGCCGCTCGGGCGATGCTTTAATCGGCGCCCAGCGCGGGGTCCGCGCTGACCCGCACCAGCCGGGTCAGGTCTCCCAGCCGCTCGATCTGGCACCCCTCTGCGTCGAAGTTCGAGGGCGCAAGCCAGGCGTCATAGGCGGCCTTCAGCCCGGGCCACTCCTTGTCGATGGCAGCAAACCAGGCAGTGTCGCGGTTGCGCCCCTTCACCACCGTCGCCTGACGGAATATCCCCTCATAGCTCAGCCCTAGCCGCTGCGCCGCGCGGCGCGAGGGCAGGTTCAGCGCATCGCATTTCCACTCGAACCGCCGGTAGCCCGCCTCGAAGGCCCAGCCGATCATCAGCATCATCGCTTCGGTCGCGGCGCGAGTGCGCTGCAACTGGGGCGAGAGGTTGATATGCCCCAGCTCGATCGAGCCCGCCGCAGGCGTGATCCGCAGATAGGACATCACGCCGCCCACCTGTCCGCTCGCCTTGTCGCGTAGCGCGTAGAAGAACGGATCGCTCTGCCCGGCCATATCCTGCACCCAGCGAATGAAGGGCACCTCGGAATGGAACGGGCCATAGGGCAGGTAATCCCAGATTGCGTCATCGGCGGAATTCGCGCGGTAAAGCGGGTCGGCATGGGTCCAGGCAAGACGCTCCAGCCGCACATAGCGCCCCTCCATCACCGCCGCATCGGGGGTGCGCGGGGGCGTCCAGCCTGTCAGTTCCTCGCCGAATTTCTTCTGCTGCATCGTCGCCTCCCCGCCTTTTCACCGCACGCTATCCTGCGCCCAGCCGACACGCAATTGCCCCCAAAGAGCACGAAAGCCTTCCAAAAGCTGCCGCAATCCGAGGGCAGCCTGATCCTACTCCCTCCTGAGGATCAGCCGATGAAACACCACGCCCGCCGCCTGTTTACCGATCACCGACTTATCGATCGTTCGCATCGGGCCATGTTCGCCATCGGGATCGTCTCTCTGGCGGTATCCATCAGTGCGATGGCGCTGCGCCTGGCGACAAGCTGATCCATCCTCCCTGCGCAAACTGAAAAGGCGCGCCGTTTTCGCGGCGCGCCTTTTCGTTTCTGTCGGGATGCTTAGGCTTCCTTGGGCAGAGCCCGCAGGCGCAGCTCGCGCATCTGTTCGTTGGTGGGCTCGGACGGGGCGCCCATCATCAGATCTTCGGCGCGCTGGTTCATCGGGAACATGATGACCTCGCGGATGTTGATCTCGTCGGCCAGCAGCATGACGATCCGGTCGATACCGGCCGCGCAACCACCGTGCGGAGGCGCGCCGTATTTGAACGCCTTGACCATGCCGCCGAAACGCTTCTCGACTTCCGACGCAGGGTAGCCCGCCAGTTCGAAGGCCTTGTACATGATCTCGAGCTTGTGGTTCCGGATCGCACCGGACACGAGTTCGTAGCCGTTGCAGGCGAGGTCATACTGGTAGCCCAGCACCTTGAGCGGATCGCCCGACAGTGCCTCAAGCCCGCCCTGCGGCATCGAGAAGGGGTTGTGCGAGAAGTCGATCTTGCCCTCGTCATCCTTCTCATACATCGGGAAATCGACGATCCAGGCGAATTTGAACACACCCTCCTCGGTCAGGCCAAGTTCTTTGCCGATCTCGTTACGGGCGCGGCCCGCGATCGCCTCGAAGGCCTCGGGCTTGCCGCCAAGGAAGAAGGCCGCGTCGCCCTCGCCCAGCCCCAGCTGTAGACGGATCGCCTCGGTGCGCTCGGGGCCGATGTTCTTGGCCAGCGGGCCTGCGGCCTCCATCTCGCCATTGTCGCCCTTGCGCCAGAAGATGTAGCCCATGCCCGGCAGACCCTGGCTTTGTGCGAAGGCGTTCATCCGATCGCAGAACTTGCGCGAGCCGCCGGTGGGCGCGGGAATCGCGCGGATCTCGGTGCCTTCCTGCTCCAGCAGCTTGGCGAAGATCGCAAAGCCCGAGCCCGCGAAATGCTCGCTCACGATCTGCATCTCGATCGGGTTGCGCAGGTCGGGCTTGTCCGAGCCGTATTTCAGCAGCGACTCGGCATAGGGGATCAGCGGCCAGTCGGGATCGACGGTCTTGCCGTTACCGAATTCCTCGAACAGGCCTTGGATGACCGGCTGGACGGCCGCGAACACGTCTTCTTGCGACACGAAGCTCATTTCCAGGTCGAGCTGGTAGAAATCGGTGGGCGAACGGTCGGCGCGCGGGTCTTCGTCACGGAAGCAGGGCGCGATCTGGAAGTAGCGGTCGAAGCCCGCCACCATGATCAACTGCTTAAACTGCTGCGGTGCCTGCGGCAGCGCGTAGAACCTGCCCGGATGCAGGCGCGAGGGCACGAGGAAGTCGCGCGCGCCCTCGGGCGAGGAGGCCGTGATGATCGGCGTCTGGTATTCGTTGAAACCGATGTCCCACATGCGGTTGCGAATGGACCGCACGACGTTCGAGCGCAGCATCATCTTGTTGTGCAGGCTGTCGCGGCGCAGGTCGAGGAAGCGGTAGGTCAGACGGGTTTCCTCGGGGTAGTCCTGATCGCCGAAGACCGGCAGCGGCAGCTCGCCATCGACGGCGCCCAGAACCTCGACCTCGCGAACGTAAACCTCGATCTCGCCGGTCGGGATCTTGGCGTTCACAAGGCTCGCGTCGCGCAGCTTGACGGTGCCGTCAATGCGGATGACCCACTCGGCGCGGACCTTTTCCAGCTCTTTGAACGCGGCCGAGTCGCCGTCGCACAGGACTTGGGTGATGCCGTAATGGTCGCGCAGGTCGATGAACAGCACGCCGCCGTGATCTCGCACCCGATGGACCCAGCCCGAAAGGCGGACGGTTTCACCGGCATTGGCGGCAGTAAGCGCGGCGCAGGTATGGCTGCGATAGGCGTGCATCATCGTTCCCTTTCAACGGGCATTGGCGTCAGTCGGCCCGATACACAGCTTGGAGGCGCGGAAGTCAAGCAAATGGGTGAAAATCACCCTGCTTCGCGGCGCTCTCACGCGTATTTGCGCGCTCTCACGCAGGATGCGCGGCGCAGGCATTCTTTCTGCCTCGCGAACAATCGCCCTAATGTCGTCAGATTTCACCCCTAACAGGGATAAACGCAGACCCGGTACGCCCATGAGCCTGACCCCGCCCCTCACCGCCTCCGCCGCGCGGCCCTCGCAGGTCGATCGCGTGGTCGGCTATGCGGTTTTGGTGCTGTGGCTTGTCTGGGCCTGGGGCGCATTTCAGGGCGCATGGGCCAATGACCTCGCCGCGCTCTGGTTCGCGGGGCATTTCCACGCCAGCGGCCAGCCCGATCTGATCTACGCGGCCCCGCCCATGTTTTTCGGCGGCACCCCGCCCGCGTGGGAGGGCTTGCACGCCGCCCTTGGCCTTGCCCCGAATCAACCCGCCTATCCCTATATATACCCGCCGCTTTGGGCGGGGCTGGCCGCGCCCCTGACGCGCGTGCTTGCGCCGCAAGCCTTCTTCGATCTGGCGCTTGCGGTGCATCTGGCGATGCTCGCGGGGTCCATCCTGCTGGCCGAGCGTCTGGCGCGCCCGACCTTCCTGCCCTTTGCAGGCTTCATCATCTGGGCGCTTCTGGTGCTGACGCAGACCGCCTCGGGCTTTGCGCTCCTGTCGCTCAACCAGCCAACGATCACGGTCAGCTTTTTTACACTACTGGCGATCTGGCTGATCCGCCGCGCCCCGGCAGCTGCGGGCACGGCATTGGCGCTCGCCGCTGCAATTAAGCTCACCCCCATCGTGTTCGCCGCACTCTTAGTGCAGGCCCGCCGTCCGCGCGCCATTGCCGTGATGGTGCTGACCGGTGGCGCGCTCGCGCTTGCCTCGGTTGCGCTGATGGGCTGGCCTTTGCATCGCGCCTTCCTTGCGCAGCTCGACCTCGCTTCGGAAAAATCCGTCTGGGGCATGGTGAACCCCTCACTGCGCATCCTGATGCTGGATATCGCCAGCCAGCTCGGTCTGGCCGAGCCCCTGCCCCAAGGCGCAGGCAATGTGACCGTCCTGATCATGCCCCACTGGACCAAACTTCTGGCGGTGGTTCTGGCGCTTGCCATCGCTGTGCCGGTCGTTCTGGCAGCACGCAAACGCCCCTCGGCCCAAGCCGTCACGCTGGTCGCGCTCGGGTTCTCGGTCGCACTCTTCCTGTTCGGCCCGCTCTCGTGGCTGCATTACCTCGAACTGCCGCTCTTACTGCTTCCCGCACTTGGGTTCGGATTCGGCCGCGTGCCCAGCCTCGCCCTGCTGGCAGCGATGGCCGCGCTCAACTCGTCGGAACTTCTGTTGCTTCTTGGCCCGATGCCGAACGGCCTCGCGATCTACAGCTGGGCCATGGTTCTGGGCTGGTCCGCGATCCTCACCGCTACCTTCGTCGCGCTCATCCGGCAGCCGCGCGGCGAATGACGCAAACAGGGTGCCTTTCGCCCTTGCACCCCGGGCCAAGCTGACTATAACCCCCACCAATTTGCGCGGAGCCTGGACAAGACTCCGCCTATAGTGCTGCCGAACAGAATCAAAGGGTCCACCATGCCGAAGAGAACCGACATCAAGTCCATCCTCATCATCGGCGCAGGGCCCATTGTAATCGGCCAGGCCTGCGAGTTCGACTACTCGGGCGCCCAGGCCTGCAAAGCGCTGCGCGAAGAGGGCTACCGCGTCATCCTGGTCAACTCGAACCCGGCCACGATCATGACCGACCCCGAGATGGCCGACGCCACCTATATCGAGCCGATCACCCCCGAGGTCGTCGCCAAGATCATCGAGAAAGAGCGCCCCGACGCGCTGCTGCCCACCATGGGCGGCCAGACCGGCCTCAATACCTCGCTCGCCCTTGCCGACATGGGCGTGCTGGAGAAATTCGGCGTGGAGATGATCGGCGCCAAGCGCGAGGCCATCGAGATGGCCGAAGATCGCAAGCTGTTCCGCGAGGCGATGGATCGCTTGGGCATCGAGAACCCCAAGGCCACCATCGTCGCCGCGCCGAAACTGCCCAACGGCAAGTATGACATCAACGCCGGCGTCGCGCAGGCGATGGCGGATCTGGAGCATATCGGCCTGCCCGCGATCATCCGCCCCGCCTTCACCCTTGGCGGCACTGGCGGCGGCGTCGCCTATAACCGCGACGATTACGAGCGCATCTGCCGTTCGGGCCTCGACGCCTCGCCGATGGCGCAGATCCTTGTCGATGAATCGCTTCTGGGCTGGAAAGAATACGAGATGGAGGTTGTGCGCGACAAAGCCGACAACGCCATCATTGTCTGCTCGATCGAGAACGTCGATCCGATGGGTGTGCACACCGGCGACTCGATCACCGTCGCGCCCGCGCTGACCCTGACCGACAAGGAATACCAGATCATGCGCAACGGCTCGATCGCCGTGCTGCGCGAGATCGGCGTCGAAACCGGCGGCTCGAACGTGCAATGGGCGATCAACCCGGTCGATGGCCGCATGGTCGTGATCGAGATGAACCCGCGCGTGTCGCGCTCCTCGGCGCTGGCGTCGAAGGCCACCGGCTTCCCGATCGCCAAGATCGCCGCGAAGCTGGCCGTGGGCTACACGCTCGATGAGCTGGACAACGACATCACCAAGGTCACGCCCGCCAGCTTCGAGCCGACCATCGACTATGTCGTCACCAAGATCCCGCGCTTCGCGTTTGAGAAGTTCCCCGGCTCCAAGCCCGAGCTGACCACCGCGATGAAATCGGTGGGCGAGGCCATGGCCATCGGCCGCACGTTCCACGAATCGGTGCAGAAGGCGCTGGCCTCGATGGAGACCGGTCTGTCGGGCTTCGACGAGATCGAGATCCCCGGCGCGCCCGACAAGGCCGCCATCGTCAAGGCGATCTCCTCGCAGACCCCGGACCGCCTGCGCCTGATCGCGCAAGCCATGCGCCACGGGCTGAGCGATGACGAGATCGTCGCCGCGACCTCCTTCGATCCGTGGTTCCTGGCCCGCATCCGCGAAATCATCGACGCCGAGACCGAAGTGCGCAAGCACGGCCTGCCGCTGACTGAAGAGGGGCTGCGCAAGCTCAAGATGATGGGCTTTACCGATGCCCGTCTGGCCAAGTTGACCGGTCGTGACGAGGCGCAGGTGCGCCGCGCACGCCGCAACCTCGGCGTCAAGGCAGTGTTCAAGCGCATCGACACCTGCGCCGCCGAGTTCGAGGCCCAGACCCCCTACATGTATTCGACCTACGAAGCCCCTGCGATGGGCGACGTGGAATGCGAGGCGCGCCCCTCGGACCGCAAGAAGGTCGTCATCCTCGGCGGCGGTCCGAACCGCATCGGTCAGGGGATCGAGTTCGACTATTGCTGCTGCCACGCCTGTTTCGCACTGACCAAGGCGGGCTATGAGACCATCATGGTCAACTGCAACCCCGAGACCGTGTCCACCGACTACGACACCTCGGACCGCCTCTACTTCGAACCGCTGACGCTGGAATCGGTGCTGGAGATCCTGCGCGTCGAGCAAGAAAACGGCACGCTGCACGGCGTGATCGTGCAGTTCGGCGGCCAGACCCCGCTGAAGCTGGCCAATGCGCTCGAAGCCGAAGGCATCCCGATCCTGGGCACCACCCCCGACGCCATCGACCTCGCCGAGGACCGCGAGCGCTTCCAGAAGCTGCTCCACGATCTCGAGCTCAAGCAGCCGGTCAACGGCATCGCGCACAGCGACGCCGAGGCCTTCGAGATCGCGGGCCGCGTGGGTTACCCGCTGGTGATCCGCCCCTCCTACGTTCTGGGCGGCCGCGCGATGGAAATCGTGCGCGACCTCGACCAGCTCAAGCGCTACATCACCACCGCCGTGGTCGTTTCGGGCGACAGCCCCGTGCTGCTCGACAGCTACCTTTCGGGCGCGATCGAGGTGGACGTGGACGCGCTCTCGGACGGCAAGACCGTGCATGTCGCGGGCATCATGCAGCACATCGAAGAGGCGGGCGTCCACTCGGGCGACTCGGCCTGCTCTCTGCCGCCCTACTCGCTCTCGGCCGAGACCATCGCCGAACTCAAGGTCCAGACCGAGAAGATGGCGCTGGCGCTTGGCGTCGTCGGCCTGATGAACGTGCAGTTCGCGATCAAGGACGGCGAGATCTACGTGCTCGAAGTCAACCCGCGTGCCTCGCGCACCGTGCCCTTCGTCGCCAAGGCCACCGACTCGGCCATCGCCTCGATCGCCGCGCGCCTGATGGCGGGCGAGCCGATGGCGAACTTCCCGCAGCGCGCGCCCTACCCGGCGGGCGTCGGCCCCGAGACGCCCCTACCCTTCGCCGACCCGCTGACGCTGGCCGACCCGAACACGCCGTGGTTCTCGGTCAAGGAGGCCGTCCTGCCCTTCGCCCGCTTCCCGGGCGTCGATACGCTGCTCGGGCCGGAAATGCGCTCGACCGGCGAGGTCATGGGCTGGGATCGCAACTTCCCGCGCGCCTTCCTCAAGGCGCAGCTTGGTGCTGGCACCAACCTGCCCGAAGAGGGCCGCGTGTTCCTCTCGGTCAAGGATAGCGACAAGTCGGCCGAACTGGCCGAGGCCGCGCGCGAGCTGATCGCCATGGGCTTTGCCCTCGTCGCCACCCGCGGCACCGCCGCCTGGCTGAAAGAGGCCGGGATCGAAGCCGAGGCCGTCAACAAGGTCTATGAAGGCCGCCCGAACATCGTGGACCGCCTGAAGAACGGCGACATCCAGCTGGTGCTGAACACGACCGAGGGCAACCAGTCGATCTCGGACAGCCGCGACATCCGCGCCGTGGCGCTCTACGACAAGATCCCCTACTTCACCACCGCCGCCGCTTCCATCGCCGCCGTCGCCGCGATGAAGTCCCGCGCCGAAGGGGAAATCGACGTGCGCCCGCTTCAGGCCTAAGGGCAGACACACCGATCATGAAAGGCGGCCCCACCGGGCCGCCTTTCGCGTTTACGCTTCAAGTCGCGAATCTTCTCGTTCCGTGCTAGTTTGACCACTTGAGCCGGGGCCGATGTTACCCGTGTTACTCGTCCCGATCCCGCCTTTAGCTAGTATCTCCGTGCTCAAAGCGGCCCGCCATTGCGCGAAAGGGAAGCCGATGCACAGACTGCTCAGGACACTGTCGACGGGGCTTCTTTCCGTTGCCCTCCACACCCCGGCCCATGCCGAAGACCCCGCGCGCGTGCCGACTGACAAAATCACGAAGTCGGGCCACTACCTTACCGCGCTCGAAGCCGCCGAGATGTTAAGGGATTCAGGCGTCATCTTCCTTGATGTGCGCAGCCGTGCAGAGGTTGCCTTTCTTGGCATTCCCGAGCGTGTGAACGTGCACATCCCCTATCTCATGCTCCCCGCCCCGGCGAATTATGACCCGACCCGGCTCAGCTACCCGATGGTCTTCAACCCCGACTTCGAGATTGCCTTTCTGGACTATGCCGACGCAGCCATGATTGAGGATGATACCCCGATCGTCGTCATGTGCCGCTCGGGGACGCGCAGCGCAAAGGCGGCAGACGCCCTGTTCGATCTGGGCTACAGCAATGTCTATTCGATCGTGGACGGCTACGAAGGCGACCTTGCCACCGATGGGCCCGAGCGCGGTCATCCCGTCGTCAACGGCTGGAAAAACGCCGGCCTGCAATGGTCTTACGGCATCTCCCCCGGACAGGCCTATCCCGAGGATCTGCACTGAACACCTAGTGCCAGCGCCTTCGTTAAATAAACGGAATAATCGGGATACCGTCCCCACAGGCTGCCAGCATCAGAACCAAGCCCAGCGCCACAATCACTCGCATCGCACCCTCCATTGGCCGATTGCGACGAGCCTACGCGCACGCTCTGAGTCGGGCCAGTTCCTCCGCATTCCCGCGCATATTTTGTCGCGGGGCGGACCTGGGCGCACGCAAACATTCATCTCCGCGCATATGATTGATACAGGTCAATGCCTCGTGCGGGCGACTCTGGCATGTGGGAGGGGAACTTCGGATAGGAGAACGCCATGAGCTACAAAGAAAAACTCGACGACATGCGGAACGAGTTGCGCGTGATGTACAAGGCAATTCCCGACGCCACGCAGGGCTTCGGCGTGCTGTCGAAGGCCGTCAAGGATAACGGCCCGCTGGACCTGAAGAACAAGGAATTCATCGCGCTCGGCATGGCCGTCGTGCTGCGTTGCGAGCCCTGCATCATGTTCCACACCGAGGCCCTGATGAAAGCCGGCGCCACCCGCGAGGAGTTGGGCGACGTGCTGGCGATGGCGATCCAGATGGGCGGCGGACCGGGCGTCATGTATGCCGGTCACGCGCTGGCTTGCTGGGATGAGTTGGCCGCCAAGGCCTGATCCCCCTGCGACAAGTTGGCAGGCCCGCGCCGGAAGGCGCGGGCTTTCGCGTTTCATCAGCAAATATGCTTTGGAAAGGCACATGCCATGAAACGCTTGATGACACTCACCACTGCCCTGGTTCTCGGCGCAGGCCTCGCGCAGGCTCAGGACTTCACGCCTGGCGCGGATTTCATGAACCAGTGGGATCTGGATTCGAACGGCGGTGTCTCGCTGGTCGAAGTGCGCGAGCAGCGCGGCAATATCTTCGCGATGTTCGACGAGAATAGCGACGGCCGGCTTTCGGCAGCCGAATTCGTCGGGATGGATGAGCACAAACAGTTGCAGCGCGAAGCGGGCATGGGGCCGGGTCGTAACCGCCCCGAGGGCATGACCGGCCCGATGGGCAACGGTGTGGGCAAGGGGCGCGGCGGCCAGATGGGCCATCAGAGCGGCTTTGACCGGCCCGCTGCCGAGGAAATGCGCAGCCTCGATGCCAATGGCGACGGCATCGTCACCACGGCGGAATTCGTCAATGGCTCGGCCAACTGGCTCCGGATGCGCGACCGCAACGGCGACAATATGCTGACATCGGCGGATTTCGGCCCTCCGCGCGGGTAAGCGAAAGGCAATTCGTCGGCAAGGCGCAAGACCCCCGTGACAGCGACGTGATTTTGCGCGATTCTGCTCCAAAATAGTCATGAGGGAGCAGTCTCATGTGGATAAAAGCAGTTCTCACGACGGGCGTTTCCGCCCTTGCCTTGGCAGGCTGTGGCGGGGATAGCGGCCCGCGAACCGGCCAGATGATGGCCCCGGCGCATCTGAGTGCGTCGAACTACCGTGCCTTCGGTGTGCCTGCGCATTTCGGCGACACAGATCCGCACGAATGGGAAGGGCTGACCCCCGCCCACTACCCGGTGCATGGCATCGACGCCGCGCGTTATCAGGGCCATATCAACTGGCCCGAGGCCAATGCGGCCGGGGTGAACTTTGCCTGGCTCAAGGCGACCGAGGGCGGCGATTGGGTCGATCCGGGCTTCCAGGCAAATGCGCAGGCTGCGCGGGCAGCCGGAGTGCCGGTGGGCGGCTATCACTTCTACTATTTCTGCCGCACGCCCGAGGAGCAGGCCAACTGGTATATCCGCAACGTGCCGCGCGTGGCGGGCGACCTGCCCCCGGTGCTGGATATCGAGTGGAACCACCAGTCGCGCACCTGTCAGCGCACCCCCGACCCCGCGACCGTTCAAGCCGAGATGCGGCGCTTCCTCGAAATTGTGACGCAGCACTACGGCGCGCGCCCGGTGATCTACACCACGCCCGATTTCTACGAGGAAAACGCCCTCGTATCGCTGAATGGCTACGAGTTCTGGCTGCGCTCGGTCGCGGCACATCCGGCCGAGCGTTACCCGGGCGAGCAGTGGTCCTTCTGGCAATATACCGGCACCGGGGTCGTGCCGGGCGTGGGCGGCACGGTCGATATCAACACCTTCGCAGGGTCGCCCGACGCCTGGATGAACTGGCTGGCCACCCGCCGCCTGTAATCAATCGCACCACGCGCGAGGGTTAGCCCTCGCGCGATGGTACCGCCCCTGTCAGGGAAGGCGCCACACCTCAAGGCTCACGCCCATGCCCTCGCGCGGGTCGATCCGGTCTGGCACCCGGATGAGACGGCTTTGCTCCAAAACTGCGGCGGGTTGCGGTGGAGTGCCTGCGGCACCGTCATCGCTCGCGCGCAGTTGAACGATGCGAGAGGCGGGAGCAAGCGCGGGGCCAAGCGGCGGCGGGCGTTTGACCGGCCAGTCGGGTTCGAGAAGCGCAAGGCTGCCCATCAGCCAGCCAGCGCCGGTCAAGCGTTCAATCCCCGGACTGGCGGTTTCGGCAAGAATACCCGACACCTCGGCGCGCAGCGGCGCGAAATCATAGCTGAGCCGCGAGGACTTCAACCCGAAGACCACGAAAATCCCAACGGTCACCGCGATGCCGACAATCCCTGACGCAGTAGCAATTACTTGCCCCGCCCGGCGGGTCCCGGCCTCAAGCGCCCAAAGCATCAGCCCGAGCGCGCCGGGCATCGCCAGCGGGATCAGCCAGCGTGGCGTCACGCGCGTGGCATCGGCCACGCCCATCATGACCGCGATAAGGGCGCAGCCGATCAGCGAGATCGCCAGCAGCAGCTTACGCAACCAGACCGCGTTGGCCTCCGCCAGAGGGCGCGGCGCGCCCCCGCGCGGCCAAAGGCGCGCCAGCAGTGCGATCAGCCCCGCCAGGATCAGCGCAAGCAGGTAACCTTGCAGGGTTTCCGCGACTCCCCCCAGGAAGGGCAGGTCGAGCACCGCGCGCTCGGACCGCCGGATCTTCGATGCCGAGGCAAAGGCGATGTCGGGATGCTGTGCGATCCACAGAACCGGGCCGGCCAGGATTGCCAGAGCCGCCATTGCGGCAGCCCCGATGCGCCCCCAGGACAGCGCCACCCAACCCCGCGGCGGCGGCAAGATCCACAGGGCCAGTGCGGTCGAGAAGGGCAGGATCCAGAAATTGTATTTAGACAGACCGCCAAAACCGATGATCACTCCAAGCGCGATCCAGTCGCGCCAGCGCCCGTTACGAGCGGCGCCGAACAACGCAAAAAGGAAGGCAGAGGTCGAAAGGATCAATGCAACCGAATGCGACAGCGTGCGCTGCGCCTCCCACGCGATCTCGGGCAGCAAGATCAGCCCCACAGTCGCGATGGCCGCGCGCCCCGGCTGGACGAAACGGGCAAGCGCGAGGTAGGCCAGCAGATAGCCCAGCCACAGGCAGGCGTTCTTGGCAATCGCCAGCGCAGCGACATTCACACCCATCAGCTTGAAGGTCAGGAATTGCAGCCAGTTGAACAGCGGCAACTGGGGCCCATAGCCCCAGTGAAACTCCTGCGCGCGCATGACAAGCTCGGCCTCGTCGAGCTGAAGGCCCGTGCCGATCCAGATCCGAAGCAGCACTTGCAGCGCGAAATAGGCTCCAAGGACAAGCGCCAGGGTCAAACTCTCTCGGCGCATGTCCTTGGTCCTTCGCGTCAGATCATCCCAGGCACCACCAGATCCGGCGGACGGTGGCCGTCCGCGAAGGTCTTGATGTTCACGATCACCTTCTCGCCCATCTCGGCGCGGCCTTCAACCGTGGCCGAGCCCATGTGCGGCAGAAGCACGACATTGGGCAGCGAGCGCAGCTCGGGGTTCATCTCGGATCCGTGTTCGAACACATCGAGGCCCGCCCCGGCGATCTCGCCCGCCTTCAGGCCGCGCACCAGCGCGTTCTCGTCGATGACCTCGCCGCGCGAGGTGTTCACCACCACCGCCGTCGGCTTGAGCATCTTCAGGCGTCGCGCGTTGAGCAGGTGGAAGGTCGAAGGCGTATGCGGGCAGTTGACCGAGATCACGTCCATCCGGGCAACCATCTGGTCGATGCTGTCCCAATAGGTCGCCTCCAGCTCCTCCTCGATCTCGGGGCGCAGGCGGCGGCGGTTGTGGTAGTGGATCTGCATCCCGAAGGCCTTGGCGCGGCGGGCAACGGCCTGACCGATTCGGCCCATGCCAAGGATGCCAAGACGCTTGCCGCCGATCCGCCCGCCAAGGAAGGCGGTGGGCGACCAGCCGGACCATTCGCCAGCCTGCATCGCCGCCAGCCCCTCGGGGATGCGGCGGGTCACGCCCAGAATCAGCGCCATCACCATATCGGCGGTATCGTCGGTCACCACGCCGGGCGTGTTGGACACCAGAACCCCACGCTGGCGCGCCGAGGCCACGTCGATATGGTCCACGCCCGCACCATAGTTGGCGATCAGCCGCAGCCGCTCGCCAGCCCGTGCAAGCATGTTGGCATCAATATGATCGGTCAGCGTCGGCACGAGGACATCCGCGCGGGTCATCGCCTCGACCAGCTCTTCGCGGGTCATCGGCGTATCATCCTCGCGCAGTTCGACATCGAACAACTCTTTCATCCGGGTCTCGACGACCTCGGGCAACCGTCGCGTCACGACAACACTCAGCCGCGGTGCGGGCATGGTTGGGCTCCTCTCTCTTCCAAACGCCTGTGCTTGGGTGCAAAGTGACCTCCAACGGGGCGAGACACAAGGCCTCGAGAGAGCAGAAATGGCGTTTTTTATCGTGTTAGCGCAATTTTCTTGCGCGACCGATTTTTAAGGACGCCTGATGGCGTGCTTTTTGGGCGGAACGGAAATGCAGGCAATCTGGAGAAAATACTTTTGCGGCGCGGTGTTGGTTGCCCTTCTGACGGCGGGACCGGTCGCGGCGCAGGAAGAGGACGAAACGCCCCCTGACGCGCTGGCCGTGGCGCAGGCCGTCGCGAACCAGAACGGGCGCGGCCCGGTGACCAACCTGCCCATTCCGCGCTTCGTCTCGCTGAAGGGCTCCGAGGGCAACGCGCGGCGCGGCCCCTCGCTTGGGCACCGCATTGACTGGGTCTTCACCCATTCCGGAATGCCGCTGCGCGTTACCGCCGAATTCGGCCACTGGCGCCGCGTCGAGGACCGCGATGGCGCGGGCGGCTGGATCCATTACTCGCTGCTGTCCGGGGTGCGCTCGGTCATCGTCGAGGAAGACCTGACCAACCTGCATGCCCGCCCGGACGAGAAATCCGCGGTCGTGGCACGGGCCGAGGCAGGTGCCATTGCGCGTCTTGGTGAATGCAATCGCGACTGGTGCGAGATCAGCTCTGACGATGCCGATGGCTGGGTGCCCAAGACCGCGATTTGGGGGGTTGCCCCGGACGAGTTGCGCGACTAACCGAACCGCAAACCACAGGCGGAGCCGGGCCTGTCCCGGATAAAGACCATGTCCTATAACGACGCTCAGACACGGCTGAACCTGTCGGCGGGGCTTGCCTCGGTCGCGGTGGCGGCTGTTCTGGTGGGGATGAAGCTTTGGGCGCTTTGGGCGACGGGTGCGTTGTCCATCGCCGCCTCGCTGGCCGATTCCGCGATGGACCTGCTGATCTCGGGCGCGGGGCTTGGGGCGATTATCTACGCCGCGCGGCCCGCCGATGACGATCACGCCTTCGGCCATACCTCGGTCGAGGATCTGGCCTCGCTCGGGCAGGCGCTGTTCGTCAGCGTCTCGGCCATAGCCATCGCGGTGGCTGCGGGCGGGCGGCTGCTGTCGCAAACGCCGCAGGCGCTGGCGGCCGAGGGCGCAGGCATCCTGGTCATGGCGCTTTCTGCAACGCTGACGCTGGGGCTGGTCGCATGGCAGGCACGTGTGGCGCGCAAGACCGGCAACAAGGTCGTTGCTGCCGACATGCTGCATTATGTGGGCGACCTGCTGCCCACGATTGGCGCGATCCTCGCACTGTGGCTATCGTCGCGCTTCGGCTGGTCGAAGGTCGACAGCATCGTCGCGCTGATCGCGGCGGCGATCATGCTGCGCGGCGCCGGTCAGATCGGGGTTTCCGCCTGGCACGCACTGATGGACCGCGCCGCCCCGCAGGAGATCATCGACGGCATCGCCGAAATCGCCCAGATCTGGCCAGGCGTTATGGGCTTTCATGACCTCAAGACCCGCACCGCGGGCGCCAAGATCTTCGTGCAACTCCATATCGAACTCGACGGCGCACAGTCGCTTGATGCCGCACATGAGATCGCTGCCAGCCTCAAGCGCGCGATCATCGAGGCCTATCCGCAAGCCGAGGTCATCATCCACAAGGACGTCTGGCGCGGCTAGGCGGGGGCCGAAGCCCCCGACACTCAGGCCGGTTCCAGCAGACCGCGGCCTTTCAGCAGCGCCTCGACCCCCGGCATCTTGCCGCGGAATTCCAGATACAACTCATCGGCCGGGCGCGAGCCGCCCGCCGACAAGATGAACTGCTCCAGCCGGTCGGCGGTGACCGGGTCGAACACGTCGCCCGCTTCCTCGAAGGCCGCGAAAGCGTCGGCATCCATCACCTCGGACCACATGTAGCTGTAATAGCCCGCCGAGTAGCCGTCGCCCGAGAAGACATGGGCGAAATGCGGCGTTGCGTGACGCATACGGATCGCCTTGGGCAGGCCGATCGCGACCAGAACCTCGTCCTGCTTGGCCATCGGATCGGAGGGCGCCGGGCCGTCGTGGAACTCCAGATCGACCAGCGCCGAGGCGACATATTCCACCGTCGCAAAGCCCTGATCGTAGGTCGAGGCCGCCAGCAGCTTGTCGAGCAGCGCCTTCGGCATCGGCTCGCCGGTCTTCCAGTGCCGCGCGTGCTGTTCGAGAACGGCAGGAACCTCCAGCCAGTGCTCGTAGAGCTGGCTCGGCAGTTCGACGAAATCGCGCGCAACCGAGGTGCCCGAGATGAACTGATAGGTCACATCCGACAGCATCTGGTGCAGCGCATGGCCAAACTCGTGGAACAGCGTGCGCGCATCGTCATAGCTGAGCAGCGCGGGCGCGCCCTTGGTGAAATTGCACACGTTGACGACGATGGGCGCGGTCTCGCCACCCAGCTTCTTCTGGCTGCGCATGGCCGAACACCAGGCCCCCGAACGTTTCGAGGCGCGCGCGAAATAATCGCCCAAGAAGACCGCGACATGCTTGCCCTTGCGGGTAACCTCCCAGCCGCGCACATCGGGGTGGTAGAACGGCCCGTCGATCTCGTGGAACTCCAGCCCGAAGAGGCGCCTTGCCGTGTCGAAGGCCGCACCGATCATCGCGTCGAGCGAAAGGTAGGGCTTAAGCGCGGCCTCGTCGAAATCATGCTCGGCCACGCGGCGCTTTTCGGAATAGTAGCGCCAATCCCAGGCCTCCAGATCGCCGTTGATCCCATCGGCATGCATCATTGCGGTCAGGGTGGCGGCATCGGCCTCGGCCTTGGCCTTGGCGGGCGCCCAGACCCGCATCAGCAGATCGCGCACCTGATCGGGCGTCTTCGCCATCTCGGTATCAAGCTTGAACGCGGCGAAATTCGCGAAGCCCAGAAGGCGGGCACGCTCCTCGCGCAGGCGCAGGATCTCGGCGGCGTTTTCGCGATTGTCGGTCTCGCCGCCATTGGCGCCGCGTGCGACCCAGGCCTCATAGGCGATCTCGCGCAGATCGCGGCGGGGCGAAAATTGCAGGAAGGGCACGATCAGCGAGCGGTTGAGCGTCAGCACCGGCCCATCCTGCCCACGCTCTTGCCCGGCGGCTCGGGCGGCGGCCACGACGAATTCGGGCAGCCCCTCAAGATCCGCTTCGCTGAGCGGGCGGAACCAGTCGCGCTCATCGGCCAGAAGGTTCTGGCTGAAGGCGGTGGAAAGCACGGCAAGGCGCTCTTTGATTGCGGCCATGCGGCTGGCGGCTTCACCATCCAGCGCGGCACCTGCGCGCACGAACATCTGGTGATAGAGCTCCAACACGCGGGCCTCTTCGGGCGCCAGCCCCAGACCCTCGCGCCCCTGCCAGAGCGTGTCGATGCGCTCAAACAGCGCCCGGTTCATCGTGACCTCGGAGGAGAACGCCGCCATTTTCGGCGCCAGATCGCGCATCAGCGCCTCACGCGCGGGCGTGCTGTCGGCCCCGGAGAGGTTGTAAAACACCCCCGCGACCCGGTCGAGCAGCGCCTCGGCGCCCTCCATCGCCTCGATCGTATTGGCAAAACTGGGGGCCTCCGGGTTGTCCGAGATCGCGTGGATATTGGCGCGGGCCTCGGTCAGGGCAGCCTCAAAGGCGGGGGCGAAATCATCGTCTTGCAGCGCGCCGAACGGCGGAAGCGAGAAAGGGCCGGTCCAGTCGGACAAAAGCGGATTGGTCATCGCAAGATCTCCTTTGGGCACAAGCTAGGGTGCCGCGCGGGGAATAGGAAGGGGGGGCCGTGCCGGGCCTAGTGCCGCGCGCCGCAAACTGCGCAATCGCTGCGCCGTTTCACGCCGATCTGCCGGTTTTCACCCCAGAGCGCATCGTAGATCATCAGCCGCCCGCGCGCGCTGGCGCCTGCACCGACGATCTCCTTGATCGCCTCGGCGGCCATCATCGCGCCCACGACGCCCGGCAGCGCACCGACCACCCCGGCCTCTGCGCAGGAGGGCGCGAGACCCGACGCCGGGGCCTGCGGGAAGACGCAGGCATAGCAGGGTGCGTCGCGCGCCGGATCGTACAGCGACAACTGCCCTTCCCATTGCGCAATCGCGCCCGAGATCAGCGGCTTGCCGGCAGCCACGCAGGCGGCATTGACCAGATAGCGCGTGTCGAAATTATCCGTCCCGTCCAGCACAAGGTCATATTCGGCCACCAGTTCGGCGGCGTCCTCGGCGCTCAGGCGGCGGTTATAGGGGCGCACCTCGATGAACGGGTTGAGCGCCTGCATCGCTGCCTGCGCGGAAAACACCTTGGGCTTACCGATATCGGCGTCGCGGTGGATCACCTGCCGCTGCAGGTTCGAGTTCGAGACCTCGTCATCATCGACCACGCCAATGGTGCCCACCCCCGCCGCAGCAAGATACTGAAGCACCGGCGAGCCAAGCCCCCCTGCCCCGACGACCAGAACCTTGGCATTGCGCAGCTTCTTCTGGCCCGGACCGCCGATCTCGCGCAGCATGATGTGGCGCGCGTAACGGTCAAGCTCGGCCTCGGCGAAACTGGATTTGGGCGCGGCAGTCTCGGGCGCAAGGGGACGAGCGCGGGCCTTCAGCCGCCGCAGGCCCCAGGCATAGGCCAGCACCACGGCGGCCACTCCGCCCAGCCCGAGCCAGGCGGCAAGGCTGCCGCCCACGGCCATGCGCAGCGGATGCCCGCCGGGCAGCGCCAGATGCGCAAGCGTGAAGGCGCCCCACAGGATGCCCAGCATCAGAACGATAAGCCGCCCGGGCGCCCGCAACACAAGCCCAAGCGCCACCACTCCGACCAGAAGCCAAAGCCCGATCATGGCTCACCCCTTGCCGGTCGAGCCGAACCCGCCCTGCCCCCGCGCGGTATCGCCCAGTGCCAACGCCACCTCGTAGCGGGCCTGAACGACGGGGGCGATGACGGCCTGCGCGATGCGCTCGCCATGCTGGACGACATAGGGCTCGGCCCCGAGGTTGATCAGCAGCACGCCAAGCGGGCCGCGATAGTCGCTGTCGATAGTGCCGGGCGTGTTGGGCAGGCTGATGCCATGTTTGAAGGCCAGGCCCGAGCGCGGCCGGATCTGCATCTCGAACCCCTCGGGAATCTCGACGCGCAGGCCGGTCGGGATAATCGCGCGCTGCATCGGGTGAAGGGTGAAGCCAGCCGCGCGGTCCTCGGGCAGCAGGTTGGCGCGGATATCGGCGCCCGCCGCGCCGTGGGTTTCATATGAGGGCAGCGCGATCGCCAGATCGGCCCAATCCTCGCGCAGGACCCGGATGATCGGAGCGCTCATGTCATTCCCCCTTGGTCAGGGCTGCGGCAACGCGCGCGGCCAACTGGCGCGCGACGGCGTCCTTGGCCATGCGCGGCCAGTGCTCGGCCCCCTGCGCATCGAGGATGATCACCGCGTTTTCCGTGCCGCCCATGATGCCGGTAGCGGGGCTGACGTCATTTGCCACGATCCAGTCGCAACCCTTGCGGGCGCGCTTGGCGCGGGCCAGGGCCTCGACGTCATGGGTTTCGGCGGCAAAGCCCACGACAAGACGCGGGCGCCCGTTGGTCATCTGCGAGACGGTAGCGAGAATGTCGGGGTTCTCGGCGAATTCCAGCGCGGGGGCGCGGCCCGAGCCATCCTTCTTCATCTTCTGACCGGCGGCATTGGTCACGCGCCAGTCGGCCACGGCGGCGGCAAAGATCGCGGCCTCGGCGGGCAGGGCGGATTGCACGGCCTCAAGCATCTCACGCGCGGTTTCGACGCGCACCACCTGCACGCCGGGCGGCGGCGGCACAGTTGCCGGCCCCGTCACGAAGGTCACCCGCGCACCAAGATCCCGCAGAGCCGCAGCCAGCGCCGTCCCCTGCGCCCCCGAGGAGCGGTTGGCGATATAGCGCACCGGGTCGATCGGCTCATGCGTGGGGCCTGAGGTCACCAGCACATGGCGCCCGCTCAGCGGCCCGTCCGACAGCAGCGCGCGGATCGCGCCGAGGATCTCGGCCGGTTCCGACATGCGCCCCTCGCCGAACTCGCCGCAGGCCATCTCGCCGGCGTTCGGCCCGACGAAGCGGATGCCATCGGCGGCCAGCGTGGCGCGGTTGCGCTGCGTCGCGGGGTGTTCCCACATACGCACGTTCATCGCCGGGGCGATCAGCACCGGCTTGTCGGTGGCCATCAGCAATGTCGAGGCAAGGTCATTCGCCAACCCGCCCGCCATCTTGCCCATCAGGTCAGCCGTTGCCGGGGCCACCACCACCAGATCGGCCGCGCGCGACAGCTGGATGTGCCCCATCTCGGCCTCGGTCGTCAGGTCGAACAGATCGCTGTGCACCGGGTTGCCCGTCAGCGCCGCAATCGAAAGGGGCGTGACGAACTCGGCCCCCGCGCGCGTCAGCACCGGCACCACCGAGGCACCCTCGGCCCGCAGGCTGCGGATCAGCTCGGGCACCTTGATGGCCGCGATACCGCCGCCGATGATCAGAAGAATTCGCTTGCCAGCCAGCATTCCCGCCTCCGCGCTTTGGGACAGGTTTAGGTTGCGGGGAGGCTCGGCGCAAGCGCCGCGCCTATTGCCGGAACGCGGCGCAGGGGTCTTCGCGCGGCGCGGGCGGGGTGACGATCCACCAATCAAAGGGTTGATCGGGGGAAAGGCTCTCGCCCGGCTCGGCCTCAAGCTGGCCAAGGCTGAGGACGCGCACCCCCGGATTGGCCTGCGCGATCATCGCGGGAACCGCACGATCGTTGCGTGCGTGCCCGGTGCCGGTGATCACCGCGACCGGCCCGCCCGTCGTCTTGAGCGCCCGCAGCGCGGTGCGCGCAAAGGCCCCGTCGCGCAGGCGCTGCGCCGCTACCATGCCGGGCAACATCTCGGGGTGCAGCGCATCGCAATGGTCGGCCTGCGCCTCGGCCTCAAGCTGTGCCTGAAGCTCCTGCGTATAGGGCTGGTCCAGCCCATAGCGCGGCGCATCGGGGCCGAAGACGCGATCGAGCGGCTCGGACATCGCCCGGCGGACCTCGTCGCGCGGGAGCGCCGCACCAATGATCAGCGCATCGGGCGCGGCGGCGAAGATCGGGGCGTAGAGGGCGAAATCTGGCCAGCCTGCCTCCTCCCAGCCAAGCGCCTCGCCAAGTGCCGCCGGATCGGCGCGCAGATCGGGGGTGACGCGCGCGGCCTGATCGGGGCTAAGCATTTCAAAGACCAGCGCACGCGGGCGCAGCGAGGCAACCGCCGCCGCCTGATTGAGATGATGGGCTGCGTTGTCATGCACCTCGCCCAGGACCGCGATCTCGGGCGGGTCGGCACTGAGGCGCGCGGGAAGATCGGCAGCCGCGATCTCCTCCGCCGAGGCGGGGGAGAGGGCCAGACAGGCGAACAGGGCAACAAGTTTCTTCATGCGAAGAAACTTGCGACCTCCTCGCCATGGGTTTCAAGGCTTTTGCGCATCTTGCCAAAGGCCTGCGCCTCAAGCTGCCGGACGCGCTCCTTGGACAAACCCAGTTCCTGCCCAAGGCTTTCAAGGGTGCGGGGCTCTTCGATCAGACGCCGCTCTGTGACGATATACCGCTCCCGGTCGGTCAGGCGATCCATCGCCTCGCCCAGCCAGCCGCGCATCAGTGCGCCATCGTGGGAATCGACCACATCGGCCTCGGGGCTGGCGGTCTCATCCTCCAGCGCATCGACCCATTCGCGGCCTTCCTCATCGCTCGATTGCGGCGTGTTGAGCGAGAAGTCGGAGCCGGCAAGCCGCCCCTCCATCATCTCGACATCGGCCAGCGGGACGCCGATCAACTCGGCCACACGCAGGCGCATCTGCGCACCATCGAGCGCGACGCCACCGGCATCCGCCTCGCGCTCGACCTGGGCCTGAACGCGGCGCAGGTTGAAGAACAGCGCCTTTTGTGAAGAGGTCGAGCCGGTGCGCACCATCGACCAGTTGCGCATCACGAATTCCTGGATCGAGGCCTTGATCCACCACACCGCATAGGTCGAAAAACGCACCCCGCGATCGGGGTCGAACTTGTCGGCGGCCTTCATCAGCCCGAGGCTCGCCTCCTGGATCAGATCGCTCATCGGTGCGCCGTAGCGGCGGAACTTGGAGGCCATCGAGATCGCCAGCCGCATATAGGCCATCACCAGACGGTGCAGCGCGGCCTCGTCGCGGTGATCGCGCCAGGCGCGGGCCAGGTTTGCCTCGGTCTCGGCGTCCAGATACTCCGCGCGCATCGCCTCGCGCGGCAGGCTTTCATCGGTCATTCCTTCGAGTGCCATGGCCAGTCTCCCGGGGTCTCCCAACCCACATTTGGCGTGCTCAGCGCTAACATTATGCGGAATGGCGGCGGGGATGTCTTCTACTTTAGAATGATTCTCACAAAAAAATGTTCAGTTGAAATGCAGGTTTCGTCGTCGCGCCTCCGTTAACCTTTCATCAACCATGAGCCGCTAGCCCTGCTGAAACGGGTTCCGGGGGCGGCACATGGTAGTCAAAACCTATACGGTCGCCTTCGAGGGCGTCGACGCGCGGCTGGTCGAGGTGCAATGCGCGCTGGCACCGGGGATGCCGGGTTTCGCCATCGTGGGCCTGCCTGACAAGGCGGTCTCAGAGGCGCGTGAGCGGGTGCGCGCGGCGCTGGCCGCACTGTCGATTGCCTTGCCGATGAAGAAGATCACGATCAACCTCTCTCCGGCCGACCTGCCAAAGGAGGGCTCGCATTTCGACCTGCCACTGGCGTTGGCGGTGCTGGCGGCGACGGGCATCGTGCCGCCCGAAGAGGTCGAGACCATCGTCTCGATCGGCGAGCTGTCACTGGACGGGCGGCTGATTGCGGTCTCCGGCGCGCTGCCTGCGGCGATGACCGCAACCGCACAGGATTGCGCGCTGATCTGCCCCAAGGCCTGCGGCGCCGAGGCCGCCTGGGTTGGCGCCGGGTCGGTGTTCGCGCCCGCCTCGCTTGGCGAGGCAATCAGGCACCTGACCCAGGCCGCCCCCCTGTCCCCCGCGACGCCCGGCGAGGTTAGCCCCACCGCGCACCCGCGCGATCTGCGCGATGTGAAGGGGCAGGAACGCGCCAAGCGCGCGCTTGAGATCGCCGCCGCCGGACGGCACCACCTGATGATGGTTGGCCCACCCGGTGCGGGGAAATCCATGCTCGCGGCGCGCCTGCCGGGGATCTTGCCGCCGCTCAGCCCCGCCGAGGCGCTTGAAACCTCGATGATCCACTCGCTTTCCGGGCTGCTGACCGAGGGAGGTATTTCCCGCACCCGCCCCTATCGCGAGCCGCACCACACCGCCTCGATGGCCGCCATGATCGGCGGCGGGCGCGGCGCCCGGCCGGGCGAGGTGAGCCTGGCCCATAATGGCGTCCTCTTCATGGACGAATTCCCCGAGTTTCCCCGCGCCGTGCTGGAAACCCTGCGCCAGCCGATCGAGACGGGCGAGGTCGTCGTGGCGCGCGCCAACGCCCATATCCGCTACCCCTGCCGCTTCCTGCTGGTGGCCGCCGCGAACCCCTGCCGCTGCGGCTATCTGGGCGATGCGGCGCGGGCCTGCGCCAAGGCGCCAAACTGCGGCGCCGATTATCTGGGCCGGGTGTCGGGCCCACTGATGGACCGCTTCGATCTGCGTATCGAAGTGCCCGCGGTGTCATTCACCGATCTCGATTTACCCTCGGCGGGCGAAAGCTCAGCCAGCGTGGCCGAGCGCGTGGCCCGCGCGCGGACGGTGCAGGCTACGCGCTTTACCGATCACCCCAAGCTGCGCGTGAATGCCGAGGCCGACGGCGCGATCCTTGAAGAGATCGCCACCCCCGATGCCGAGGGCCGCGCGCTGCTGACCCGCGCGGCGGATCGCTTCGGGCTTTCGGCGCGCGCCTATCATCGGCTCTTGCGCACAGCGCGCACCATTGCCGATCTCGATGGATCGGATCAGGTGCGCGCCCCGCACCTGGCCGAGGCGATCAGCTACCGGCTGAGCGCGGCCTGATCAGGCGCGCTTGGCCTCGATCACCTGCCAGATCTTCTCGGCGATATTGACGCCATCGAAGCGCTCCAGCTCTTGAATGCCGGTGGGCGAGGTCACGTTGATCTCGGTCAGCCACTCGCCGATCACGTCGATACCGACGAAGATCTGCCCCTTCTCGCGCAGGACCGGGCCGATGGCAGCGCAGATTTCACGGTCGCGCTCGGTCAGGCCGACCTTCTCGGGGCGCCCGCCGACATGCATGTTCGAGCGCGTCTCGCCCTCGGCCGGCACGCGGTTGATCGCGCCCACGGGCTCGCCATTGACCAGGATGATGCGCTTGTCACCCTTGACCACGGCAGGCACGTATTTCTGTGCGATCAGCGGCTCGCGGTTGATGCCGGTGAACAGCTCGTGCAGCGAGGCGAGGTTGCGGTCGTTCGGATCGAGCCGGAACACCCCCGCGCCACCGTTGCCGTAAAGCGGCTTGAGGATGATGTCGCCATGCTTGTGCTTGAAATCGCGGATCGTTTGCAGGTTGCGCGCGATCAGCGTGGGGGGCGTGAGGTCGGGGAAGTTCAGCACCAGCAGCTTTTCGGGATAGTTACGCACCCAGAACGGGTCGTTGACGACCAGCGTCTTGGGGTGGATGCGCTCGAGAACATGGGTCGTGGTGATATAGCCCATGTCGAAGGGCGGGTCCTGACGCAGCCAGACCACGTCGAAGGTGGACAGATCGACCTCGGTCTCTTCGCCCAGAGTGAAGTGATCGCCCTGCACACGGCGCACGGTCAGCGGCCAGCCGCGCGCGTAAACGCCGCCCTCGCGGTAGGCCAGCTTGTCGGGCGTGTAGTAGAACAGCGAGTGCCCACGCGCCTGCGCCTCTTCGGCAATGCGGAAGGTGCTGTCGGCGTTGATATTGATGGGCCCGATCGGGTCCATCTGGATTGCAACTTTCAAGGCCATGTCCGCCCCCTTTCGTTGCCCCCTTGATGCCCTGAGGTTTCGCCCGATGCAATCCGCGCTCAGTCGGACTGCGCCGCATTCTCGATGATCGAGATACGGCCCTGCGCATCCACAAGCGCCAGATCGAAGCGGGCATCCTCGGCCTGAATGTGCCCAAGCGCCATAAATTCCTCGGCCGAACGAAAAATGCGCGCGAGTTGGCGCGGCATCAGATGCGTCGCCGCGGCCTCATGGCTGCGCGAAAATTTGACCTCGACGAAGACCAGAAGCGGCCCGTGTCGCGCGATCAGATCGACCTCTCCGCCGTAGCGGCCGCGCCAGCGCCGCGCGACGATCTCGAAACCCGCCTCCTCGTAGTGGCGCGCCACCTGATCTTCGGCGGCGGCGCCCGCATGATAGGAAAGCGCGCCGCTCATTCCTCCCGGTCCAGCTTGAGCGCCGCCTGATAGACATCGCGCCGCGGCAGGCCGAGCGCTTCGGCAACCTCACTCGCGGCATCCTTAACGCTCATCCGGTCAAGGCGTTCGCGCAGCGCGGCCTCGATATCCTCAGGGCCGACCTGCGAGCCGCGCGCGCGGTCCACCAGCACGACGATCTCGCCCTTCGGGGCATCGCCCGAAAACTGCTCGGCCAGATCGCCAAGGCTGTCGCGGCGGACCTCTTCGAAACGCTTGGTCAGTTCGCGGCAAACCGCGCCCTGCCGGTCGGGGCCGAAGACCTCGACCATGTCGCGCAGCATCTCGCTGACGCGCTTGGGCGATTCATAGAAGACAAGCGTCGCGGGAACCGTGGCGAATTCCTTGAGCCACCTGCGCCGCGCGCTTCCGGTATTGGGCGGGAAGCCCGCAAACAGGAAACGGTCCGAGGGCAGCCCCGACACAGTCAGCGCCGCCAGCACCGCCGAAGGCCCCGGCGCGGCAAAGACCGGATGCCCGGCCTCGATCGCGGCGCGGCCGAGTTGATAGCCCGGGTCCGCGACCAGCGGCGTGCCCGCCTCAGAGGCATAGGCGACCGTCTGCCCTTCCTCGAGCGCACGCAGGATCCGCGGGCGCACCTGCGCGCCGTTGTGATCGTGATAGGCGATCAGAGGGCGATGGTTCGGCGCGATGCCGTGGATCTCCATCAGGTGGCGCAGGGTACGCGTATCCTCGGCCGCGATCACATCGGCCGAAGCCAGAATATCGAGCGCCCGCAACGTGATATCGCGCGCTGTTCCGATGGGCGTCGCGAGGAAATAAAGACCCGGCGCAAGCGGTTTCGCGCCACGTCCCATCGTGCCGCCCGGCGGGGTTTCGCCGGTGCCGTGCAATTCGCTCATCGTTGCGCCTTTCGTATTCCGGGAAAGTTTACTTCACTTCGGGAAAAGCATAGGGTTCGCCGGTGTTTACCCCCTGCTCCCGGATCAGAGGACGATTTCATGTTCGCCATTTTACGCAATGCCCGCAACCCTTTGCTGCGAATCGGAGTGGTGCTGTCGGCCCTTTGGCTGGCCGCATGCCAACCGGGCGGCGGCAACACCGGGCAGCGCATCGACACCTCGGACACGGTCGCCGTAGCACTACTTGTTCCGGGCGGCTCGGGCCAGCCCGGAGATGAGACGCTGGCCCTTTCGTTGCAGCAGGCCGCGCAGTTGGCGATTGCCGATCTTCAGGGCGTCAAGATTGACCTGCGCGTCTACAACACCGGCGCGAGCCCCGCACTGGCCGCGCAGATGGCCAACAAGGCCGTCGATGATGGCGCCAAGGTCATCCTTGGTCCGGTCTTCGCCGAATCCGCGAACGCGGTGGGCCTTGCGGTCGCGAACCGCAATGTGAACGTGCTGTCCTTCTCGAACAACGCCGATATCGCGGGCGGCAACGTCTTCGTTCTGGGCCAAACCTTCCAGAACACCGCCAACCGTCTGGTCGGCTATGCCGCCTCGCATGGCAAGCGCCGCATCCTGATCGTGAACGACCAGACGCCTGCGGGCGAGGTTGGCGCGCGGGCGATCCAGAACGCAATCTCGCGCTCGGGCGCGACGTTTGCGGGCAAGGCGTCGTATTCGTTCTCGCAGCAGGGCGTGGCCTCGGCCGTTCCGGGCATCGCCAGCCGCGTGAAGGCGGGCGATGTGGACGCGCTGTTCCTGACCGCCGATACCGCAGGCGCCCTGCCGATGCTCGCGCAATTGCTGCCCGATCAGGGCGTCAGCGCACAGCAGACCACCTTCATTGGCCTGACCCGTTGGGATATCCCGAACGCGACGCTGTCGATCCCGGGCCTGCAGGGCGGCTGGTTCGCCATGCCTGATCCGGGCCCGAACCTGCAATTCCAGTCGCGCTACCAGGCGGCCTATGGCTCGGCACCGCATCCGATCGCGGGGCTTGCCTATGACGGCGTGGCGGCCATCGGCGCGCTTGTGCGCTCGGGGCGGCCCGATGCGCTGACCCGTTCGGGCCTGACGCAGGGCGCGGGTTTTGTCGGAGTGAACGGCATCTTCCGCCTGCTGCCCGATGGCACGAACGAGCGTGCGCTGTCCGTGGTTGAGATCCGCAACGGCCAGACCGTGGTGATCGAGGGCGCGCCCAGATCCTTTGGCGGCGCCGGGCTCTGACCCGGCACCGCCCCCGAAACGAGACCCGCAGCAGGACATGGGGAACACGTGAACGAAACGACCTATTTCGCCCCGACACCGGCCGGGGCGCCCCTTCTGCTCAAAGACTCAGAGCTTGTCAGCCAACTTGATGCTGCGTTGGTCGACGCGCAGGACGAACGTGCAACGCGCACCGCCACAGTCCAGTTCCTGCAAAAGGCCCGCGCCGAGGCGACGCAGTGGATCGAGGCGGATTTCGCCACCCATCCCAGAACAGCGCGCGACACGATGCGCTTTTACGCGCAGATGACCGACGGGCTGGTGAACGCGATCCGGCATGTCGCGATGGGCCGCCTGCACCGGCTGGGCAACCCCACCGACGCCGAGAAGCTGGCCGTTCTGGCCGTGGGCGGCTATGGCCGCGCCGAGATGGCCCCCGCCTCTGACGTTGATCTGCTCTTCCTGACTCCATGGAAGATCACCCCCTGGGCCGAAAGCGTGATCGAGTCGATGCTCTACATGCTGTGGGATCTCAAGCTGAAAGTCGGCCACAGCTCGCGCACCATCGAGGATTGCATCCGGCTCGGGCGCGAGGATTACACGATCCGCACCGCGATGCTGGAGCAGCGCTACATCGGCGGCGACGCGGCACTGGCGCAGGAGCTGACCGAGCGACTGCGCGCCGATCTCTTCCGCGGCACCGGCGCCGAATTCACCGAAGCCAAGCTGGAAGAGCGTGATGCGCGCCACCGCCGTCAGGGCGGTCAGCGCTACGTTCTCGAACCCAACGTAAAAGAGGGCAAGGGCGGGCTGCGCGACCTACAGACGCTTTACTGGATCGCGAAATATATCCACCAGGTGAACCGCGCGGCAGATCTAGTGCCGCTTGGCGTCTTCACCGCCGACGAATACCAGCATTTCCGCGATGCCGAGGATTACCTCTGGGCGGTGCGCTGCCATCTGCACATGATCGCGGGGCGTGCCGCCGACCAGCTGACATTTGACATGCAGGTCGAGGTGGCGCGCCGCATGGGCTATTCCGACACCGCCGGGCGCCGCGCGGTCGAGGTTTTCATGCAGGACTACTTCCGCCACGCCACCAAGGTGGGCGAGGTCACGCGCATCTTCCTGACCGCGCTTGAGGCTCAGCACGTCAAGCGCCCGCCGGTGCTTAAGCGCCTGTTCCGCCGTCGCCGCCCGCTCAAGGTGCCGTTTGTGGACGACAACGGCCGCATCAACGTGGCCGACAAGCGCGCCTTCCTGGCCGACCGGCTGAACTTGCTGCGCATCTTCGAAGAGGGCCTGCGCACCGGGATGCTGATCCACCCCGATGCGATGCGCATCGTCAGCGCGAACCTGAACCTGATCGACGACGATCTGCGAGACAACCGCGAAGCACAGCGGATCTTCCTCGACCTGATGCTCAAGCACGGGAACCCCGAGCGCGCCCTGCGGCGCATGAACGAGCTGGGTGTGCTGTCTGCCTTCATCCCCGATTTCGAGCCGATCGTGGCGATGATGCAGTTCAATATGTATCACAGCTACACGGTGGACGAGCACACGATCCAGGTCATCTCGACCCTCGCCCAGATCGAACGCGAAGAGCTGATCGAGGAGCTACCGCTCTCGTCGCATATCCTCAAGGAAGGCGTGAACCGCCGTGTCCTTTACGTCGCGCTTCTGCTGCATGATATCGGCAAGGGCCGGCCCGAGGATCACTCGATCCTCGGCGCGCAGATCGCCCGCCGCGTAGCACCGCGCCTTGGGCTGAATGCCGAGGAATGCGAGACAGTCGAATGGCTGATCCGCCACCACCTGCTGATGTCCGACGTAGCGCAAAAGCGCGACCTGTCCGACCCGCGCACGATCCGCGACTTTGCCAAGATGGTGAAGACGCGCAAGCGGCTTGACCTGCTGACGGTGCTGACCGTCTGCGATATCCGCGGCGTCGGCCCGAACGTCTGGAACAACTGGAAAGCCACCCTGCTGCGCAGGCTTTACGCCGACACCGCCCGCGCGCTTGAACATGGCATGGAGGCCATCAACCGCGAGCAGCGCACCACGGACGCCAAGCGCGCGCTGCGCGAGGCGCTGGCCGACTGGGAGGCCAAGGATCTGCGCACCGAGACCGCGCGCCATTACGACCCCTACTGGCAGGGCCTCTCGACCGAGGCGCATATGGTTTTCGCCATGCTGCTGCGCGAACTGGGCGACAACGAGATCCGCATCGACCTGCACCCCGACCCGGACCACGATGCGACCCGCGCGGCCTTCGCGCTGGCCGACCATCCGGGCATCTTCTCGCGCCTTGCCGGGGCGCTGGCGCTGGTGGGTGCGAACGTCGTGGACGCGCGCACCTATACCTCGAAGGATGGCTACGCCACGGCGGTCTTCTGGATTCAGGATGCCGAGGGACACCCCTACGAGGCCGCCCGCCTGCCGCGTCTGCGCCAGATGATCGACAAGACGCTCAAGGGCGAGGTCGTGGCGCGCGATGCGCTCAAGGACCGCGACAAGATCAAGAAGCGCGAGCGCGAATTCACCTTCCCGACCCATATCACCTTCGACAACGAAGGCTCGGATATCTACACCATCGTCGAGGTGGATACCCGTGACCGCCCCGGCCTGCTTTATGACCTGACACGGGCGCTGGCGACCTCGAACATCTACATCGCCAGCGCGGTGATCGCGACCTATGGCGCGCAGGTGGTCGATACCTTCTACGTCAAGGACATGTTCGGCCTGAAACTGCACGCCAAGGGCAAGCAGGAGGCGCTTGAAAAACGCCTGCGCGAAGCGATCGTGTCGGGCGCCAAAAGGGCCGGGAACTGATGCAGCCCGTTCGCCTAGTGCGCGGTTTCCTGACGGTCGGCCTCTGGACCTTCGCGAGCCGCCTGCTGGGGTTCGCGCGCGACATGATGATGGCGGCCTATCTGGGTGCCGGACCGGTGGCCGAGGCCTTCATGGTCGCCTTCTCGCTGCCCAACATGTTTCGCCGCTTCTTCGCTGAGGGCGCCTTCAACATGGCCTTCGTGCCGATGTTCGCCAAGCGGCTGGAGGCGGGCGACGATCCGCAGGGCTTTGCGCGCGACGCCTTCAAGGGACTGTCGGCGGTGCTGGTCGTCTTCACCCTGCTCGGCACCTTCGCGATGCCCTGGCTTGTCTGGGCGATGGCCGCAGGTTTCGCGGGCGATGCGCGCTTTGACCTTGCCGTTCTCTATGGCCAGATCGGGTTTTCCTACATCCTCTTCATCTCGCTCGTCGCCCTGCTCTCAGGCGTGCTGAACGCATTTGGTCATTTCACCGAGGCCTCTCTGGTGCCGGTGCTGATGAACCTGATGTTCATCGTCGCGATGTGGCTGGCCGATGTTTTCGGCTGGGACATGGGCCTGACGCTGGCCTGGACCGTGCCGCTGACCGGGATCGCGCAATTTAGCTGGACGTGGTTTTCGGCGCGTCGTCTGGGCTACACGCTGCTGCCGGGTCGCCCGAGGATGACGCCCGAGCTTAAGCGTCTACTGATCATCGCCGGGCCTGCGGTGCTGGCAGGCGGTGTCGTGCAGATCAACCTGCTGGTCGGGCGGCAGGTGGCCTCGTTCACCGAAGGGGCCGTGGCCTGGCTCAGCTATGCCGACCGGCTTTACCAGTTGCCGCTTGGGGTGGTGGGCATCGCCATCGGCACGGTGCTGCTGCCTACCCTGTCGCGGCAGCTGCGCGCGGGCGATGATGCCGCCGGGCGCGAGAGCTTTTCGCGCGGGGCCGAGTTTGCGCTGTTCCTGACCCTGCCCGCCGCCGTCGCGCTGGTGGTGATCGCCGAGCCGCTGATTTCTGTGCTCTATGATCGCGGGGTCTGGACAGATCAGGACACCTGGGCGACCTCGGTCGCGCTGGCGGCCTATGGGCTGGGCTTGCCCGCCTTCGTGCTGCAAAAGGTCGTCCAGCCGCTGTTTTACGCGCGCGAGGATACGCGGCGGCCCTTCTACTACGCCGTTGCCTCGATGATCGTGAACGCGGGCTTTGCCGTGGGGATGATGCCCGTGATGGGCTTCATGGCCGCCGCGCTGGCCACCACGGTCTCCGGCTGGGTGATGCTGGCGCAGCTGTGGTGGGGCGCGCGCAGCATGGGCGAGGCCGCCCGGCCCGACCCGCGCTTCTGGGCGCGGCTGTGGCGCATTGCGTTGGCCTCGGCGCTGATGGGCGTGGTGCTGTGGCTTGCGGCGCAGGGGCTTGCGCCGATGCTGGCCAAGGGCGGTGCGCGCTGGCTGGCGCTGGCGCTGCTCTGCGGATCGGGGATTGTCGTTTACTTCGGCGCAGGCGCGCTGCTTGGCGCCTACAGCCTTGGTGATCTCAAGCGAAACCTGCGGCGGCGGCGCGGCTGATCAGCGCCGCCGGATGATCGTCAGCGTGTGGCGCCAGCCGCCCGGCGCAACGACGAAGCTCAGCCCGAAACCCGCCACGAAACCCGCCAGATCGGCGACCCAGTCCGGGCGCCCGCCGAAAAGCAGGCCGAAGATCAGCTGGATCGCCATCAGCATCCCGATCAACGAGAACGCGCGTGCCCGGTTCGAATGGGTCTGCCCCAGGCGTAGCCAGAGGATCCAGGTGAAGGCACCGATCAGGCCATAGGCGCCGGGGTAAGCGCCGTAGATCGCCATATCCGCGAAAGGCATCAGCGCGTAGACCAGCGCCCCGAAGATCACCGAGCCCAGAAACACCGTCGCCACCGCGAGGCCCGAGAAGACGTCGCCCACCATCTTGCCAAGCGCGAGGATGAACACGAGCGCCATCAGCGCATGGGTCACCGTGCCATGGACGAAGGCATAGCTGGCCACGCGGATCAGATGGTGCGGCGGGTAGACCCCCTGCTCGACCATGGCGCGCGCGATACCCGGATCGAAGGCGAAGCGTTGCAGCGCATCCATCCGCCACCCCGCCGCCAGAGGGCCCATCAGTCCGGACTGGCCAAGGCCGAAGGCCAGCTCACCCAAGATGATCGGCGCGGCAAGCAGCCAGACCACCGGCGGCAGCGGGTTGATGGGATGTTCGTCGTAACCTTCGCGCATTGGCCTGCTCCGTTTCGACGGGGTCCGGTTGACGCCCCGCGCGCTTTAGCGATAAGCCCTCGGCAAGAGTTTTTCCAGCCTGCCTGCAGGAGCCGTCCATGACCGACCAGCACGCCGATCTCAACGCCAAGTTCCAAAAGCGCATTTTCTCGGGCATCCAGCCCTCGGGGAACCTTACGCTCGGCAACTACCTCGGCGCGCTCAAGCGCTTCGTGCAAAAGCAGGACGAGGGGATCGAGACGATCTACTGCCTCGTCGATCTGCATGCGATCACCGTCTGGCAGGACCCCGAGGCGCTGCGTCGTCAGACCCGCGAGGCGGCAGCCGCCTTCATCGCGGCGGGGATCGACCCCGCGCGCTCGATCCTGTTCAACCAGAGCCAGATCTCGGCCCATGCCGAGATGGGGTGGCTGTTGAACTGTGTGGCGCGGATGGGCTGGATGAACCGCATGACGCAGTGGAAGGACAAGGCCGGCAAGAATGCCGAGAAGCAATCGCTTGGCCTCTTCGCCTATCCGACGCTGATGGCCGCCGATATTCTTCTGTATCACGCGACCATGGTGCCCGTGGGCGAGGACCAGAAGCAGCATGTCGAGCTGACCCGCGACATCGCGGCCAAGTTCAACCATGACTACAAGACCGAGTTCTTCCCCTCGCCCGCGCCGCTGATCGAGGGCGCCGCGACCCGCGTGATGAGCCTGCGCGACGGCTCGAAGAAGATGTCGAAATCCGACCCGTCGGATGCGAGCCGCATCAACATGACGGATGATGCCGACACGATCGCCAAGAAGTTCCGCAAGGCCGTGACCGATCCCGAGCCGCTGCCCGAGACGCTGGAAGGCTTGGAAGGCCGCGCAGAGGCGCGCAACCTCGTCAACGTCTATGCCGCGCTGGCCGATATCTCGCCCGAACAGGTGATCGCCGAGTTCGGTGGCAAGGGTTTTGGCACGTTCAAGCCCGCGCTGGCGGATCTGGCGGTGTCGAAGCTGGAGCCGATCTCGACCGAGATGAGCCGCCTGATGGCGGACCCGGCCGAGATCGACCGTATCCTGGGTTCGGGCGCGGAGAAGGCCGATGCGATCGCGCAGCCGATCCTGGCCAAGACGCTCGATATCATGGGGATGATCCGCTCGCGGTGAGGTCAGAGGCGGGGGTTTTGCACCCCCGCGCCCCCGCAAGGTATTTTCACCAAGAAGAAAGGGCGGCCTTGGCCTCGGCGCGCGGGTAGAGGCGGGCCATTGTCAGGCCGCGGGTGGTGTTGAGCACCATGAGCGCGGCCCAAAGGCCGTGGTTCCCGAATGCGGGCAGCAGGATTGCCAGCGCGGCGACATAGACCGCGACCGAGGCAAGCATGGCGTTGCGCATCTCGCGCGTCAGGGTGGCGCCGATGAAAATGCCGTCGAACATCCAGCTCGCGATGCCGATGAGTGGCGCGAAAGCCAGCCAGGGCAGGTAGTGTCGCGCGGTTTCGCGCACTTCGGGGGCCGTCGTCATCGTGTCGATGATCGCGGGCCCGGCAAGCAGGAAAACAAGCCCAAGCAGCGCCGCGCCGCCCACACCCCATTGCGAGCTGACCACCGCCGCGCGGCGCAGGCGTGTCGGAGAGCGCGCGCCGACCGCCTGCCCCACAAGGCTTTCGGCGGCGAACGCGAATCCATCGAGCGCATAGGCGGTGATTTCGAGAAATTGCAGCAGCACCTGGTTGGCGGCGAGTTTCACATCGCCCTGCCCCGCGCCAAGGAACAGGAAGGCCGTGAAGGAGCCTTGCAGCAGGACCGAGCGGATCATGATGTCGGTGTTGACGCGCGCCATCTGCGTCAGACGGGTACGGTCGAATATCTTCCCGGCGCGCCACAATCCGCCCGCGAAGGCTTCGCGCGCGAGCCAGAGCGCCAGCACTACGCCTGACCATTCCGCAATCAGCGTCGCCGCAGCCACGCCTTTTACGCCCAACCCCAGCCCCAGCACGAACCACAGATCGAGCGCCACGTTCAGCCCGTTCATCCAGAGCTGGAGCACCAGCACCGCGCGGGTGCGTTCAAGCGCGATCAGCCAGCCGGTGAAGGCGTAAAGCGAGATCGTCGCGGGCGCGCCCCAGATCCGCAGGCCGAGGTAGTCGCGGGAGAGTTGCTCAACCTCGGGGCTGGCGGGAGCGATCTGGAAGGCTAGCGAGAAGAGCGGATATTGCAGAACGATCAGTCCAAGCCCCGCGAGGACTGCGATGATCAGGGCGCGCATTAGGCCAGCGGAGACCTCGCCACGGTCGCCCTCGCCCGCCGATTGGGCGACAAGGCCCGTCGTGCCCATGCGCAGGAAGCCGAAGATCCAGTAGAGCGAAGCGAGGATCACCGCGCCGATACCCACGGCGCCAATCGGGGCGGCCTGCCCGAGCTGCCCGACCACGCCGGTATCCACCGCCCCGAGGATCGGGACGGTCGCGTTCGACAGCACGATCGGCGCCGCGATATTCAGAACGCGCCGATGCGTGATGTCGGCCATGCCGGGATCAGCCGTTATCGAGCGCGGGCATCAGGAAATGCCCCGTCGCCTGCGCGAAAAGCCGCGAGCGGTTGTCTTGCCACGCCTCGACATGCACCGAGGCGTAGCGCCGCCCCGAGCGATTGACGCGCGCCCGCGCATAGGCATCGCGCGGCAGGCCCGAGCGCAGATAGTCCACGCTAAAGTCGATGGTCTTGGGCAGGCGCGGCAATTGCACCTCGGCGGCCTGACTCAGGTCGATGCGGCCGGCCTCGATATCCTCCCACAGTGTGGCCCATCCCAGTTCAATGATCGCCGCGACCTCAAGGAAAGCCGCAGTGACCCCGCCGTGCAGCGCGGGCAGCATCGGGTTGCCGATCAGCTTTTCGTCGAAGGGCAGAACGGCGGTCAGCTCATCCCCGCGGCGGTCGAACTCGATCCCCAGGAAGCCGATATAGGGCACGCCTTCGACCAGTGCGCGCAGGGCGGCGTCGCGGCGTTGCTTGACGACCTGGACGGGTTCGGGCTTGCGGCGGTTCATTTCTCGGCTCCTTCGAGGCGCTCGACGGTGAAGGCGCCGGTTGCGGTGGCGACGGGCAGGCCCGCTTCCTCGTCATGGGCGGTGGCGCGCAGGAAGGCGACCGAGCGGGTGATGTGATAGACCTCGGCACGGGCAGTGATGCGCTGGCGCGGCGTCGCGGCGCGCATGTAGTCGATGCGCAGGTCAATGGTCGCGGTGCCCGCCGGGGCGTCGGGGTGGCTCATGACGGCGGCGCCGCAGCAGGTGTCCATCAGCGCCGAGACCGCGCCGCCATGGATGACGCCGGTGCGCGGATCGCCCACCAGACGCTCATCCCAGGGCATCGAGATCACCGCACGTCCGCCACCGATCATGTCGAGATGCATCCCGAGCGCATGGCTATGCGGGATCGCCTCGATGAACTGCCGCGCCAACTCCAGCTTGGCCGCATCGTCGTGACTCATGGAAACTCCGCCAGACTCGGTCATTTGCATCCTCCGACTGTTCAGCCGACTATCCTGCGCCTCTTTGACACAGGCAAGCCGGTCGCGCAGTGCCGTAGCGGCATTTGGGGTTTGCGCCCATCGAACCGGGCCGCAAAGCCGGTTGAAGACGAAAGTCTCACCGGATAGCTTGCCTCCACGCAGGGAGGGGCCGATGGCGGATGTTCTGAGCTTCAAAGAGATGTGCGCGCGCTTCGATGTGACCCCGCGCACGCTTCGCTATTACGAATATATCGAGCTTCTCTCGCCGCAAAAATCGGGCCGTTCGCGCTTTTACGGCGCTCGCGAAATCGCCCGGATGACCCTGATCCTGCGCGGACGGCGCTTCGGCTTCTCGCTGGAAGAGCTGCGCCAGTGGCTGCTGATCTACGATCAGAAGGGCACCGAAGAGCAGAACCGGGTCTGGATCGAACTGGCCGACCGGCAGCTTGATGTGCTGCGCAAAGAGCGCGACGAGCTGGAAGTGACCATCGCCGATCTCAGGCAATTGCGCGACGACGTCGCAAAAACGCTTGATTCCTGACGCTCAAATCGGTTCGAATCCAAGTTGACCCTGGGGCTTATTCCGACCCCACGCACCCTGCGCCATAACCGCGCGGCGTTCGAAAATTGCTTTTCCCATACGTCAATTTGAACTGACATTACGTCAGTAAATTTGTGACGCCACGTTATAGTGACGTTAAGGTCAACTTAGCTTGTAATGTGGAGGTGGAAATTGAATCTGCCGCCTCAACGTTACGTCAGGACAACGAGAGGCTCGTGCAATGAGTGAAGAGGTGATGACGATCCGAGAGATGTGCGACGCGTTCGATGTGACGCCCCGCACGCTGCGGTTCTACGAAAGCAAGGAACTGCTGTTCCCGATCCGTGAAGGGCAAAAGCGGCTCTTTACCCGGCGCGACCGGGCGCGGCTGAAACTGATCCTGCGCGGCAAGCGCTTTGGCTTCAGCCTCGAAGATATCCGCCAGCTGCTCGACATGTATTCGATGGGCGACCAGCAGAAGACGCAGCTTGCCGAGACGCTCAAGGTGGCGCGTCGGCGGCAGGAGGAAATGACGCGGCAACGCGACGAGCTTGGTGAGGCCATTGCCGAGCTGCAGGAACAAATCGAATGGGGCGAGCGGGAGCTGGCCGGGCAGAACCCGGAGTCTTCCGCCGCCTGAACAAGGTGACTTAGGGAGAGAGAAATGCCCAGCTATACCGCCAATACCAAGGACATGCAGTTCGTGCTGCATGAGGTCCTGAAAGTCTCGGAGGCCGGCATCCCCGGCTACGAGGAAATGGACCGCGATTTCACCGAAGCCGTGCTGGATGCCGCGGCCAAGGTCTCTGCCGAGGTATTGGCGCCGCTCAATGTCGTGGGCGACACCGAGGGCTGCGTGCTGGAAAACGGTATCGTGCGCACCCCCAAGGGGTTCGACGCGGCCTTCGAGGCAATGAAGGATGGCGGCTGGACCGCACTTGATTGCGACCCCGAGTTTGGCGGTCAGGGCATGCCCTACCTGCTCAACTGCGCCGTGGGCGAGATGTTCGTCTCGGCCAACATGGCCTTCAACATGTATCAGGGCCTGACGCATGGCGCCTATTCGGCGATCCATGCCCATGGCACCGATGAGCAGAAGGCCAAGTATCTGCCCAAGATGGTGTCCTGCGAATGGACCGGCACCATGAACCTGACCGAGCCGCATTGCGGCACCGATCTGGGCATGATGCGCACCAAGGCCGAACCCCAGGACGACGGCAGCTACAAGGTGACCGGCCAGAAGATCTTCATCTCGGCGGGCGATCACGATCTGGCCGAAAACATCATCCACCTGGTGCTGGCCAAGGCGCCGGGCGGCGGCGAGGGCACCAAGGGCGTGTCGCTCTTCATCGTGCCGAAGGTTCTGGTGAACGAGGATGGCTCGCTTGGGGCGCGCAACGCGGTCTCGGTCGGCAAGATCGAAGAGAAGATGGGCATCCACGGCAACTCGACCTGCGTGATGAACTATGACGGGGCGACGGGCTGGCTGCTTGGCGATCTGCACAAGGGCATGCGCGCGATGTTCACCATGATGAACGAGGCGCGTCTGGGTGTGGGCCTGCAAGGCTATGCCGTGGCCGAGGCCGCCTATCAGAACGCGCTCGCCTATGCCAAGGACCGCCTGCAAGGCCGTGCCGTGACCGGCGTCGAGAACCCCAATGGCCCGGCCGATCCGCTGATCGTGCATCCTGATATCCGTCGCTCGCTGATGGATCAGAAGTCGTTCCTCGAGGGCGCCCGCGCCTTCACCTTCTGGGGCGCCTCGTTGATCGACCGCGCGCATAAATCGGGCGACGACGCGGCCGAGGGGCTGATCTCGCTGATGACGCCGGTGATCAAGGGCTTCCTGACCGACAAGGGCTTCGAGACGACCGTGCTCGCGCAGCAGGTCTATGGCGGCCATGGCTACATCGAGGAATGGGGCATGTCGCAATTCGCGCGCGATGCCCGCATCGCGATGATCTACGAGGGCGCGAACGGCGTGCAGGCGCTGGACCTCGTGGGCCGCAAGCTGGCGCAGGACGGCGGCAAGCACGTCATGGCCTTCTTCGAGATGGTCAAGGCCGAGTGCAAGGCGCATGAGGCGGACGAACGGATGAAGCCCTTCACCGACGCGCTGAAAGGTGCCTCGAAGCAGCTCCAGGCTTCGGCCATGTTCTTCATGCAAAGCGGCATGAAGAACCCCAACGCGGCGCTTTCGGGCAGCTATGACTTCATGCACCTGATGGGCCATGTCTGCCTTGGCCTGATGTGGACGCGGATGGCGGCGGCGGCCCATGCGGCGCTGGATGCCGGGGCCTCGGACAAGGCCTTCTACGAGGGCAAGATCGCCACCGGCCGCTACTACATGGCGCGCCAGCTTCCGGCCTGCGCGATGCACCTGGCGCGGATCGAATCCGGGGCCGATCCGGTGATGGCGCTTTCCGTCGATCAGTTCTAAGCTTTAGGGGCGCGGACATCCCGCCCCGGAGGATTTCATGAACCTGGAGAAAGACTGGCAGACCCTTCCGGCCTTTTCCGGCGGCTGCCAATGTGGGGCCGTGCGCTACGATGTGGCGCCCGGCCCTTCCTTTGCGTCGATCTGCCATTGTCGGATGTGCCAACGCGCCACCGGCAGCCCCTTCGCGGCTTTGCTGAAGGTCGCGGCCAGCCAGGTGACATGGCAAGGAACGCCGGGTGTCTTCGCCTCGTCGAACATCGCCGAGCGCGGCTTTTGCCCCGCCTGCGGCACGCCGCTTTTCTATCGCCAGACCGCCGGGGAGTGGATCGAGCTCACCTCAGGCTCGATGCCGTCCTCGGTGCCGTTCCGCCCTGTGCAACAATGGGGGATCGAAGGGCGGCACGACTGGCTTGCCGGGCTGAATATCCCCGGCGCGCCGACCGTCGAGCGCGACGTGATTTCCCACCAATCGAAGGACGCCTGATGCCCAAGCGCCTGCGCATGACCCGCCGCTTTCCGGTCGCGATGACGAATGATGCCTACCGCACGCTGCATCGCTTCGCGGCCGAAGCGGGCCTGACCCCGGACGAGTCGCTGTGCTTCCTGTTCGAGCATTTCAACTCGGTCACGCATCACGAAAACCTCACCGCCCGGTTGCGCCTGTTCAAGGCCGAGCTGGAGGATCGCAAGGCCTGATCCCTGCCCCGCACGAAAAGACGTGCGGTCATTTCGTCTCGTGACGTTACGCAACTTCCCCCTGCGGGGCTTTACCCGCGCGTCAGCGTCGAACAACTATGTTTGAGCCCGACGCGATCGGGCCGGGAGGACTGAGGATGACGGCGAAACTCTACTGCTTTGGCGAGTCCGGCAATGCCTACAAGGCGGCGCTGACGATGACCCTTGCGGGCTATGACTGGCAGCCCGTCTTCGTCGACTTCTTCCGGGGCGAAACCCGCTCGCCCGAGTATCTCGCTCTCAACGAGATGGGCGAGGCGCCCATTTTCATCGAGGGCGATCTGACGCTGACCCAGTCGGGCGTGATCCAGATGCATATCGCCGAGAAGACCGGAAAGCTGATGGACGGCGATCGCAACGAGATCCTGCGCTGGCTGTTCTGGGACAACCACAAGGGCAGCTCACAGTTCGGCGCTTTGCGGTTCATGATGAACTTCCTGCCCGAGGAAAAGCGCCCGCAGGCCGCGATCCAGTGGCTGTCCGGCCGCGCTCAGGCCGCGCTCAAGACGCTGGAGCACCACCTCGAAAACCGCGACTGGATGACGGGCGATGCCCCCACGCTGGCCGACACGGCCTGCTGCGGCTACCTCTATTACCCCGAGCCCTTCGGGTTCGAGCGGACGAATTTCCCCGCCATTTCGGCATGGCTCGACCGCATCGCGGCGCTGCCCGGATGGAAACACCCTTACGACATGATGCCCGGCAACCCTGCGGACCGGGCCTGAGGAGGAAAGATGACCGAAGCCTATATCTACGACGCCTGCCGGACCCCGCGCGGCAAGGGCCGCCCGGATGGCAGCCTGCACGAGGTGACCTCGGTCGCGCTCTCGGCGCGGCTGCTGAACGCGGTCAAGGCGCGCAACGGCCTTGAGGGCCACGCGGTCGAGGATGTGATCTGGGGCAACGTCACCCAGGTTGGCGAACAGGGCGGCTGCTTGGCCCGCTCGGCCGTGCTGCTGTCGGATCTGGACGAGCGCATTCCGGGCCTGTCGATCAACCGCTTCTGCGCCTCGGGCATGGAGGCCGTGAACCTGGCCGCCAACCAGGTCAAGGGCGGCGCGGGCCAGGCCTATATCGCCGGCGGGGTCGAGATGATGGGCCGCGTGGCCATGGGTTCGGATGGCGCGGCCATCGCCGTTGACCCGGCGCTGACCTTCAAAACCTATTTCGTGCCGCAAGGCATCTCGGCCGATATCATCGCCACCGAATACGGATTTACGCGCGAGCAGGCCGACGCGCTGGCCGTTGAATCGCAACGCCGCGCCGCCGAGGCCTGGGCCGAGAACCGCTTTGCCAAGTCGATCGTCCCGGTGGTGGATCAGAACGGCGTCGTCATCCTTGACCACGACGAATACATGCGCCCGGGCACGCAGGTCGAAGACCTCGCCAAGCTGAAGGCCTCGTTCAAGGATATGGGCGAGGTGATGCCGGGCTTCGACAAGGTTGCGATGCTCAAGTATCCGCATCTGAGCCACGTCAACCACATCCACCACGCAGGCAACTCGTCGGGTATCGTGGATGGCGCGGCCGCCGTGCTGATCGGCACCAAGGAATTCGGCGAGGCGCACGGCCTCAAGCCGCGTGCGCGCATCCGCGCCACCGCCAAGATCGGCACCGATCCGACGATCATGCTGACCGGCCCGGTTCCGGTGACCGAGAAGATCCTGCGCGACAGCGGCATGGCGATTTCCGACATCGACCTGTTCGAGGTGAACGAGGCCTTCGCCTCGGTCGTGCTGCGCTTCATGCAGGCCTTCGACGTGTCGCCCGACAAGGTCAACGTCAACGGCGGCGCGATGGCCATGGGCCACCCGCTCGGCGCTACCGGCGCGATCATCATCGGCACCCTTCTCGACGAGCTGGAGCGCCGCGACCTGTCCACCGGCCTTGCCACCCTGTGCATCGCATCGGGCATGGGTGCGGCCACCATCATCGAGCGCGTCTGATGCCGAAACTCGACCTCGCCAAGGCACCCGTGAAGACGGGTTCGATCTACCCCGAGCCCTATGCCGCGCAGATGGTGGGCCGGTCCTCGATCCGTCTGGGCGAACTGGCAGGTCTGACGCAGTTCGGCGTCAACATCGTCACGCTGGAACCCGGCGCCGTGGCCTCGCTGCGACACTGGCACCTGCGCGAGGACGAGTTCGGCATGGTCCTTGAAGGGGAGCTGACCCTGATCGAGGACGAGGGCGAAACCATTATGCGCCCGGGCGATTGCGCCGCGTGGAAGGCGGGGGTGGCGAACGGCCACCGCTTCGTCAACCGCTCGGACCGGCCGGGCAAGTTCCTGATCGTCGGCACCAAGTCGCCCGAAGAGGTTGCGACCTATTCCGACGTGGACATGCAGATCCATATCGCGGGCGGCAAGGCTCGCTTCACCTATCAAGACGGCAGCGATTGGGCGGGGCACCGCGACCGCGCGCCGAAGGGAGAGAACAATGGCTGACTTTACCTATGCGCTCGGCGCCGACGGCGTGGCCGTCATCACCTGGGACGTGCCGAACAAGTCGATGAACGTGATGAGCCTTGAGGGCTTTGCGCTGCTCGACAGCTTCATCGACAAGGCGCTGGCCGACGAGGCCTGCAAGGGCGTCGTCATCACCTCGGGCAAGAAGGACTTTGCCGGCGGGATGGACCTGAACGTCATCGCGCAGATGCGCGCGGGCGGCGCGCAGGCGATCTTTGACGGTGTGATGCAAATGCACGCCGTACTGCGCAAGATCGAGCGCGCGGGCATGGACCCGAAGACCCTCAAGGGTGGCAAGCCGATCGCCACCGCTCTGCCCGGCACGGCGCTTGGCATCGGGCTGGAGCTGCCGCTGTCCACCCACCGCATCTTTGCCGCAGACAACCCCAAGGCCAAGATCGGCCTACCCGAGATCATGGTCGGCATCTTCCCCGGCGCGGGAGGCACCACCCGCCTCGTGCGCAAGATGGGCGCGATGGTCGCGGCCCCCTTCCTGCTGGAAGGCAAACTGAGCGACCCCAAGAAGGCCCGCGCCGCCGGTATCATCGACGAGGTGGCCGAGGATCCGCTGGCCGCCGCCAAGGAATGGGTGCTGAACGCCAAGGACGCCGATCTGGTCAAGCCGTGGGATGCCAAGGGCTACAAGATGCCCGGCGGCGCGCCCTATCACCCGGCGGGCTTCATGACCTTCGTCGGCGCCTCGGCCATGGTGCATGGCAAGACAATGGGCGTCTATCCGGCGGCCAAGGCGTTGCTGTCGGCGGTCTATGAAGGGGCGCTCGTACCCTTCGATCAGGCGCTGCGCATCGAGGCACGCTGGTTCACCTCGGTTCTGATGAACCCTTCGTCCACCGCGATGATCCGCTCACTCTTCATCAACAAGGAAGCGCTGGAGAAAGGCGCGAACCGTCCGAAGGTTGCCGACCAGACGGTGAAGAAAGTGGGCATCCTCGGCGCGGGCATGATGGGTGCCGGTATCGCCTATGTCTCGGCCAAGGTGGGGATCGAGGTCGTGCTGATCGACGCGGCGCAAGAGGCCGCTGACCGGGGCAAGGCCTATTCGACCGGCCTCATGGACAAAGCGATCAGCCGCAAGAAAGCCACCGAAGAGCAGAAAGAGGCCCTGCTGGCCAAGATCACCGCGACGACCGATTACGCCGCGCTGACCGGTTGCGATCTGATCGTCGAGGCGGTGTTCGAAGACCCGACCGTCAAGGCCGGGGTTACCGCGCAGGCCGAGGCGGTGATCCCTGCCGATGCGGTCTTCGCCACCAACACCTCGACCCTGCCGATCTCGATGCTGGCCAAGGCCTCGGCCCGCCCCGAGCAGTTCATCGGCATCCACTTCTTCAGCCCGGTGGACAAGATGCTGCTGGTCGAGATTATCAAGGGCGCGCAAACCGGTGACGTGGCCGTCGCCAAGGCGCTCGACTTCGTGCGGCAGATCAAGAAGACCCCGATCGTGGTCAACGATGCGCGCTTCTTCTACGCCAACCGCTGCATCATCCCCTATATCAACGAGGGCATCCGCATGGTGGCCGAGGGTGTCTCGCCCACGCTCATCGAGAATGCCGCGAAGCTGGTTGGGATGCCGCTCGGGCCCCTGCAACTGGTCGACGAGACCTCGATTGATCTGGGCGTCAAGATCGCCAAGGCGACCAGGGCCGCGATGGGCGACGCCTATCCCGATGGCGCTGTGGACGAGGTGGTCTTCTGGATGGCCGAGCAGAACCGTCTGGGCCGCAAGAACAAGGCGGGCTTCTACACCTATGACGAGGCCGGCAAGCGTGGCGATTTCTGGGAAGGCATTGCCGCGAAATACCCCGAGGCAGCCGAGCAGCCCGAGCTGGCCGAGGTGCAGCACCGCCTGCTGATGGCTCAGGTGCTGGAGGCCGTGCGCGCCTTCGAGCAGGGCGTGCTGGAGGACATCCGCGAAGGCGACGTGGGCGCGATCCTGGGCTGGGGCTTTGCGCCCTGGTCGGGCGGCCCGTTCTCGTGGCTCGACATCCTTGGTGCGGGCCGCGCGGCCGAGATATGCGACGACCTGACCGCCCGGTTCGGCACGCGGTTCGAAACGCCTGCCCTGATCCGCGACATCGCGGCCAAGGGCGATGGCTTCTACGCCCGCTTTGGCGGCGGTCAGGCTGCGAAAGCCGCCTGATCTACCGGACGAACATCGAAACGCCGGGGTCAGTGGCCCCGGCGTTTTTCATTCTGCCCGCTCATCCTCGATCAGCGCCTCGACCAGCCGCCGCGCCTTGTCGAGCGGCAGGACGCGATAATCCCCGCGCCCCTCCATCAGCGCATCGAGCGACGTTCCATCGGCCGAGCCGCACAAGATCATCCCCGCGCCATTGGCATAGACGACCTCTTCGCCCTCGAACTGAAGGAAGATCACCTCGAAAGACTGCTGCGGCGCGATCCGCGCAACGCCGCGATAACCCTCAAGCGCCGCGGCGGGGATCAGCGCGAAGGGATCGTCATAGAGGGTCTCGGCCAGATCGCTTTCAATCAGCACGATCTGCTCAGGCAGCAGCATCATGGCCTCGGCATTGCCCAACACGCCGGGCGGCACCTCAAGCGGCAGCATATGCGGCGGGCGGTGGCTACAGCCATCGCTCAGCGTGGCGCGCATGATCTGCTGCACCCGGCGCGGCCCGTGATCGAAGGTCAGGACACGCTCGCCCGGGTTGATCGTCTCGACCCGGCGCCAGCCGTCCTCGGTGGCGATACGCGTACCCGCCGCGATGCCCTCGGCCAGACCTGCGCCATAGGGGTTATCGTTGGCCTCCCCAAAGAGGGGGCGCTCGAACAGGCCGTCATCCTCGGTGCCCGGACCGCTTTCCTCGTCGAACAGACCTGCCATCGCCTCCCCTACTTGCCTGCGCAAAGGCTAGCACCCGTCGCACGGCAAGGGAATGCGCACTAGCGCCCGCGCATCACGATCAGCATCCCCGCGACCCAGATCAGCGCCATGCCAAGCCATTCGCGTGCCACGGGCATCTCGCCCCAGAGCGTCCAGCCCCAAAGCGCGGCCGCGGGCAGAACGACATATTCGAACACGGCGACACGCGACGGTTCAGCCAGCTGATAGCCACGCACCATAAGCCCGACCCCGACCAGCGAACCCGCTGCCTGCACGAAGACCCAGAAGGTGACCGGCAGCGAGGCCCAGGTCGCCCCGCGCAGCAAGAACCCGGCGGCGCCGGGCGGCACCTCCAGCGGCAACGCCGAGGTTAGCGCCAGGCCGATCGCGCCAAAGATACCAAGTGCGGCAAAGAAGCCCGCCGTCAGGGTCACCGCACCCTCGCCCGGACACCAGCGGCGCGTCGCGATATTGCCCATTGCGTAAAGCGCGCCTGCGATCACCGGCACGATGGCAGCAGGGCCAAGGCGGGCGCTCTCGGGGCCGAGGATCAGCAGAATCCCGGCAAAACCCACCGCCACGGCAAGGATGCGAAACGGGCCGATCCGCTCGCCATAAGCAAAGCGCGAGATCAGCAGCACGAAGATCGGTGCGGTGAACAGTCCGGCGGCAACCTGCGGCACTGGCAGAAACCCAAGCGCCGCGAAATAGCACAGCATCGCGCTGCCATGCACCGCCGAGCGTGCGACAACGCCGCGCAGGTTCACCGGCCGCAGCCGCAGCCCAAGCAACGGCGCCGCGATTACCAGAAGCCCCGCCACCATCAGAGAGCGCATCAGGTGAAACTGCCAAAGACCAATTTCGCTTGCGATCACACGCACATAGTTGTCGGTGAACCCGATCAGCACGGCATAGCCGCAGATTGCCGCAGCCGCCTGCACGGTGTGATTTCCACGTATCATGACGTAACGTAAATTCCTTGAAACGGGTTCCGATCCCCCCTTCCCTTTCGCCTTCCCCCGGCCAATTATCGCGCCCGTAAGCGACATTTTTTCCGACATCTTCACGCGACTTGGGAGGATTGCCATGGGCTGGTTGGCCGACGAAACGGGGCTTGAGAAATGCGCGGCGAATTACGTGCCGCTGACGCCGCTCTCGCATCTGAACCGCGCGCTTGAGGTTTTCCCCGACCGCACTGCGCTGGTCTATGGCTCGACCCGCCGGACCTATGTTGAATTCCATGCCCGCGTGAGCCAGCTTGCCTCGGCGCTGCAAGCGCGCGGCATTCAGTCGGGCGACGTGGTGGCCTCGATCCTTCCGAACACCGGCCCGCAGGTCGAGGCGCATTTCGGCGTGCCCGCCTGTGGCGCGATCCTGAACGCGATCAACACGCGTCTCGATGTCGATACCGTGTCCTATATCTTCGAGCATTCCGGCGCGAAGATGGTGCTCGTCGACACCCAGTTCCTGAAACTGGCCGAGGCCGCGATCAAGCAGATGCACGGCACGCCGCCCCAGATCATCGAGGTCGCGGACCCCGAGCATGGCTTCCAGCCGGGCGGGCATTACCTCGAATATGAAGAACTGGTCGCCATGGGCGATCCGATGTTCGACTGGGTCATGCCGCAGGACGAATGGGAAAGCATCGCGCTGAACTATACATCGGGCACCACGGGCAAACCCAAGGGCGTCGTCTATCACCACCGCGGCGCCTATCTGGCGACGATGGGCAACGCGATTTCCTGGCGGATGCAGCTTTACCCGGTGCTGCTGACCATCGTGCCGCTGTTCCACTGCAACAGCTGGACCCATCCCTGGCTGATGCCGATGATGGGCGGCACCACGGTCTGCTGCCGCGACGTGACCGCCAAGGCGATTTATGACGCCATCGCCGACCATGGCGTGACCCATTTCGGCGGCGCGCCGATCGTGCTCAACACGATCATCAACTGCAAGGAGGCCGACCGCCGCCCCTTCGACCATATCGTCGAGGTCTTCACCGCCGGCGCCCCGCCGCCCGCCTCGACCCTGGCCGCGATTGAGCCGCTCGGCTTCAACGTCACGCAGGTCTACGGCCTGACCGAGGTCTATGGTCCCGCGACCGAATGCACCTGGAAGCCCGAATGGGACGGCATCACCGGCGATGAGCGCGCCGACCTCAAGGCCCGCACCGGCGTTCTGATGCCGATGATGGAGCAGATCACTGTCCATGATCACGGTCAGGAGGTCGCCCGCGACGGTCAGCACCTGGGCGAGATCGTGATCCGCGGCAATGCCACGATGAAGGGCTATTTCAAGAACCCCGAAGCCACGCGCGAGGCTTTCAAGGACGGCTGGTTCCACTCGGGCGACATCGCCTTCATGCACCCGGACGGCTATATCAAGATCACCGACCGCGCGAAGGACATCATCATCTCGGGCGGCGAGAACGTCTCCTCGGTCGAGGTCGAGGGCGTGATCGCGGCACATCCGGCGGTGCTGCTGGCCTCGGTCGTGGCCAAGCCCGACGAGAAATGGGGCGAGGTGCCCTGCGCCTTCATCGAGCTGAAAGAGGGCGCCAGCGTCACCGAGGAAGAGATCGTCAAATTCTGCCGCGAGCGGCTGGCAGGCTTCAAGACGCCCAAGCGGGTCGTCTTCGCTGATCTGCCGAAAACCTCGACCGGCAAGATCCAGAAATTCGAGCTGCGCGCCGTCGCCAAGCTGCTGGACTGAGCGGACCATCGGCATAAAGTCGCGAAGGGGGGCCAAGCGCCCCCCTTTTCCCATCCCTCGCCGCAATTGACCCCGGGGCGCGTTCGGCTATCCTGCGCCAAACAAGAGCAGTTCAAAGGTCCGAATGACCGCACTCCCGCAATACGAGCGCCTCGAAGCGCCGGGCATCTGGCGTGAAAGCCCCGAAGCGCAGCGCCAGGAGGTGATCGTGTCCTTTGGTGACGCGACGCTGGTGATTGCGGATGACCGCTCGGTCACAGCGCTGGCGCATTGGTCGCTGCCCGCGCTGGTGCGGCGCAACCCCGGCAAGCTGCCCGCGATCTACGCGCCCTCGGACGAGCTGGGCGAGGAGTTGGAGATCGACGACGAGACGATGGTCGAGGCGATTGAGCGGGTCCACTCGATCCTCGAGTCGCGCCGCCCGCATCCGGGGCGTCTGCGCGGCTGGCTGACCGGGGGCACGCTGGCCTTGGCGGGTTTGCTGGCGGTGTTCTGGCTGCCCGGCGCGCTGATTGCGCAGGCCGCGCGGGTCGCCCCGCAGGCCAAGCGCGTCGAGATCGGGCATCAGGTGCTGGCCGAGCTGACCACGCTGACCGGGATGCCCTGCTCTACGGGCCAAGGGCGGCGTGCGCTGAATGCCCTGAGCGCGCGGCTGGCAGGCCCCGAAGAGATCGTGGTTCTGCCGCAGGCCCTGAAAGGTGCCCGGCGTCTTCCGGGCAAGGTTGTGGTGATCGGGCGCGACACGATCTCGGGCCTCGACACGCCCGAGGTCGCCGCGGGGCATATCATCGCGGCCGAACTGGCCAGCGCAGGGGAAGATCCGCTGCTGTCGCTGCTCGAATGGGCCGGGGCGGGCGCGGCCTTTCGCCTGCTGACCACCGGCGATCTGCCCGATTCCGCGCTGCGCGGCTATGGTCAGGTCTTGCTGGCGAACCCACCCGCGACGCCGGACACGGACCTTCTGCTCAAGGCTTTCGCGCAGGTGGGCGTTTCCTCGACGCCCTATGCCTATTCGCTCGATCCCTCGGGCGAGAGCGTCCTGGCGGTGATCGAGGCAGACCCGTTCAAAGGCGCCCCGGCGCCGCGCCCGGTTCTGGACGATGCGCAATGGATCGCGCTGCGCGAGATTTGCGACTGACCTAGCGGATATAAGCGTCCGAGAACCCTGCCCGGCGCACAGCGCGCAGGGCCTCTTGCAGCTCATGCGGTTCCAGCGGACCGGCAAAGACAATCGTCAGCCCGCTGACCTGCTGGGTCGACACCGTCAGCCCCAGATCGCGCAGCCGCGCCTTGGTGCGTTCGGCGTTCTGGGCGATGCCGAAGGCGCCAACCTGCACATATTTCCCCGCCAGCGGGTCTTTGCGTGCCGGAGCTTTCTTCTTGGCGGGCTTGGACGGGCGCGGCGCCTCGACCATCGGTTTGGCGGGTGCGGGCTCGGCCACCGCAACGGGCGCCGGATCGGCCAGAACAGGCGGGGTTACGGGCAGCACCAGTTCCTGTGCGGGAGGAGCCGCTTCAACGGGCGGCTCGGCGATTTCCACAACCTTGGGGCTCGGCGGGTAGCCACAAAGCGGCTGGCCGTCGCGCGTCACGCGCGCCACCCATTTCTCGTCGGCCCCCGCGCTTTCCAGCAGGAAAACACAGCCCGTGGAATCGACATACTGGCGCCCGACAAAGCCCGGCGGAGGCAGCTCGGCCGGGCCCGCGATCTCGGCCCAAGCGGCCGGGACGCAGAAAAATGCCGCCATCGCCGCCGATGCAATCCCTCGCCCAAGCCTCATCTCTGCCCCCTTTTGGTTTCCCCGGAAGATGCCGCAGCTTGGCCGGACAGTAAAGCCGCCCGGACTATTTGGTGCCAAACATCCGGTCACCCGCATCGCCCAGACCCGGCACGATATAGCCGTGATCGTTCAGCCGCTCGTCCAGCGCCGCAGTGACGACGGGCACGTCGGGATGGGCCTCTTTCATGCGCGCAACGCCCTCGGGCGCGGCCAGCAGGCACAGGAAGCGAATGTTCTTGGCGCCCTTCTCCTTGAGCAGGTCGATCGCCGCGACCGAGCTGTTGCCGGTGGCCAGCATCGGGTCGACCACGATCACCAACCGGTCCTCAAGCTCTGCGGGGACCTTGCAGTAATATTGCACGGGCTTGAGCGTCTCAGGGTCGCGGTAGAGCCCGATGAAACCCACGCGCGCGGCGGGGATCAGTTCCAGAATGCCGTCCAGCAGCCCGTTGCCCGCCCGCAGGATCGACACCAGCGCCAGCTTCTTGCCCTCGAGGATCGGCGCCTTCATCTCTTGCAACGGCGTCTCGATCCATTTCGAGGTCAGCTCCATCTCGCGCGTGATCTCATAGGCCAGGAGCAGGCTGATCTCGCGCAGCAGGCGGCGGAAGGACGCGGTCGAGGTATCCTTCTCACGCATGAGGGTCAGTTTGTGCTGCACCAGCGGATGTTTGACGACGGTCAGATGCTCGGTCATGTCCCTTGTTCCATTCTCATTCGGTCAGAAAACTGTGGCCCGCGCCGCGTTCAGTCAGGCCAAGATGATGGGCGAGCGTGGCGCCCAGATCGGCAAAGCCCACCTGCCCCACGCAGCGTGGCTCAAGACCGGGGCCGTGACAAAGCACTGGCACGCGCTCGCGCGTGTGGTCGGTGCCGCTCCAGCTCGGGTCGTTGCCATGGTCGGCGGTAAAGATCGCCAGATCACCGGGGCGCAGCCGTTCCATGAAACGCGCGGCGCCCGTGTCGAACCACTCCAGCGCGCGGGCATACCCTGCAATATCGCGGCGATGGCCATAGAGGCTGTCGAACTCGACGAAATTGGCGAAGGTCAGGCTGCCCTCCTTGGCCACGTCGGCGAGGCGGACAAGATGTTCCATCAGGTCGGCATCACCCTTGCCCTTGTGCAGATGGCTGACGCCGCGATGCGAGAAGATGTCGCCGATCTTGCCGATCGCATGGGTCACCCGCCCGGCGCCATTGGCCCAGTCGAGCAGCGTCGGCGCGGGCGGCGCGATGGCGAAGTCGCGCCGATTGGGCGTGCGGGTGAAATGCCCCGGCGCACCCACGAAGGGCCGCGCGATCACCCGCCCCACCTTCATCGCGTGCAAGGTGGGCGCGATATCCTCGCACAGCTTCAGCAGGCGTTCGAGGCCGAAGGTCTCTTCATGCGCGGCGATCTGGAACACACTGTCGGCCGAGGTATAGCAGATCGGCCAACCAAGGCGCATATGCTCGGCCCCAAGCCGTTCGATAATCGCGGTGCCGGGGGCGTGGCAATTGCCCAAGATCCCCTCGGTGCCCGCCGCGCGGGCGACCTGCGCGATCAGATCGGGGGGGAAGCTGTTCTCGACATCGGTGAAATAATGCCACTCCCACGGGACCGGCACGCCCGCCAACTCCCAATGGCCCGAGGGCGTGTCCTTGCCCTTCGATACCTCGGTCGCGGCGCCCCAGAGGCCCTTGGGCAGCGCGCCAAGCCCCGGCGCGTTGAGGCCGGAGGCCAGCTCGACCGCCGCCCCAAGGCCGAGCGCATCAAGGGCGGGAAGGCACAGCGGCCCGGTGCGCCCCAGATCGGCGCGGCCCGCCGCGCAGGCCTGCGCGATATGGCCCACGGTGTTGGCGCCTGTATCGGGGCGGCCTTCGTTAAAGAAACCTGCGGCATCGGGTGCACCGCCGATACCCACGCTGTCCATCACGATCAGGAAGGCGCGCGTCATGCCACGTCCTCCGGGCCGATGCGTTCATGGATCAGCGGCGGCTCGTCGGGCATCTTGCCAGTCAGCTCATAGGCGGCCAGCACGGCCTGCACGGCGGCGTCCGCCTTGTCATCGGTGCTGGCGTGAACCATCGCAATCGGCTCGCCGCGCTGCATCTCCTCGCCGATGACGGCAAGGCCGGAAAGGCCGACCGAGGGGTTCACCCGGTCGGTGCCCACCAGCCGTCCGCCGCCCAGATGCACGACGGCCTCGCCCAAAGCGCGCGCATTGACGCGGGCGACATAACCGTCGCGCGGACTGGGGACGATCCGGAAGACCGGGGCCGAGGGCAGCCGGTCGGGGTAGCGCTCGACGAAATCCATCGGCCCGCCAAGCGCGCCGACCATCCGCCCGAAGATCTCGGCCGCGCGGCCCGATTCCAGCGCATGGTCGATCAGCGCCGCACCCTCGTCGAGATTGGCGGCCTTGCCCGCCAGCGTCAGCACCTCGCCGCCAAGCGCCGAGGTCACATCCCACAGCGCCTCGTTCACCGAGGTGCCGGTCAGCGTTTCCATCACCTCGATCACCTCCAGCGCATTACCGGCGGAGTGGCCAAGACTCTGGCTCATGTCGGTGATCAGCGCCGAGGTGTGGCAGCCCGCGTCATTCGCCGTCCGCACAAGGCTTTGCGCCAGCGCGCGGGCATCCTCGATATTCGCCATGAACGCGCCCGAACCCACCTTGACGTCCAGCACCAGCGCGCCAAGCCCGGCTGCCAGCTTCTTCGAGAGGATCGAGGAGGTGATCAGATCGATCGACTCGACCGTGCCCGAGATATCGCGGATGCCATAAAGGCGGCGGTCGGCAGGGGCGATTTCGTCCGTCGCGCCAACGATGGCGCAGCCCACGTCCTTGACCACCTGGCGCAAGGCCTCGATCCCCGGCAGCGCGCGATAGCCCGGGATTGCCTCCATCTTGTCGAGCGTGCCGCCGGTATGCCCTAACCCGCGCCCCGAGATCATCGGCACATAAACCCCACAAGCCGCCAACGCCGGGGCAAGCAGCAGCGAGACGGAATCGCCGATCCCTCCGGTCGAATGCTTGTCCACCACCGGGCCGGGCAGATCCCAGGTCATGACCTGCCCAGAGTCGCGCATCGCCTCGGTCAAAGCCACGCGCCCATCGGCGCCGATGCCCTTGAGCAGAACCGCCATGGCAAATGACCCGGCCTGCGCATCGGAGATCGACCCATTCGCCAACCCGCGCGCAAACCATTGCGCCGCCTCGGGCGCGAGGCCCTTGCCGTCGCGCACCGCCATGATGACCGAACGCGCGTCCATCAGCACTTGTCCATATGGCTCACATCGAAGCGACCGGGCAGCAACTCGCCGATCGTGGTATCGAGCCGCGCGCCATCCGTAGTGGCCAGCGTCACCGGCACGTCTGCGCGGCCGAACTCGGCCAGTTTCTGGCGACACCCGCCACAGGGCGGCACGGGCGCGGGGCTGTCGGCGATGACCGCAACCTCGATCAACTCGGTCTCGCCCGCCGCGATCATCGCGGCAATCGCCCCCGCCTCGGCGCAGGTGCCTTCGGGATAAGCCACGTTCTCGACGTTGACGCCCCTGTAGATCGTGCCTGATCTGCCGCGCACCGCCGCACCGACCTTGAAGCGCGAATAGGGTGCATAGGCGTTCTCGCGCACCTCGCGCGCGGCCTCCAGAAGCGACATCGGCCTTCCCTCCTGCATGATTTTTCCAAGCGGTTCAGTTTTACCGATCCTGCGCCCTGCGCGTGCGCGATGCAAGCGGGATACAGCCCATGCAGCCGCGTCTTGCAGTGATTACGCTACCAGCCTATTCCCCTGCATAAGAAAATAGTTTAAGGCTAAACCAATTCGATGGGAGGCATTCATGACCGACGGAAGACACGAAGCGGGGCGCCATCCCGCGCTGGACTACCACGAATACCCCAAGCCCGGAAAACTCGAGATCCGGGCGACCAAGCCGCTGGCCAACGGCCGCGACCTGAGTCTGGCCTATTCGCCCGGCGTGGCTGAGGCCTGCCTTGAGATCAAGGCCGATCCGTCAACCGCCGCCCGCTACACCGCGCGCGGCAACCTTGTTGCCGTGGTTTCTAATGGCACCGCCGTTCTGGGCCTGGGCAATATCGGTGCACTCGCCTCGAAGCCCGTGATGGAAGGCAAGGCGGTCCTGTTCAAGAAATTCGCCAATATCGACTGCTTCGACATCGAGCTGGACCAGCCCGACCCGGAAAAGCTGGCCGAGATCGTCTGCGCGATGGAGCCCTCGTTCGGCGCCATCAACCTTGAGGACATCAAGGCCCCCGACTGTTTCATCGTCGAAAAGATCTGCCGCGAGCGGATGAATATTCCGGTCTTCCACGACGACCAGCACGGCACCGCCATCGTGGTGGGCGCGGCGGCCACCAACGCGCTGCGTATCGCTGGCAAGAAATTCGACGAGATCAAGATCGTCTCGACCGGCGGCGGTGCTGCGGGCATCGCTTGCCTCAACATGCTGCTCAAGCTCGGCGTCAAGCGCGAGAACGTCTGGCTCTGCGACATCCACGGCCTCGTTTACGAGGGCCGCGAGGTCGATATGAACCCGCAAAAGGCCGCCTATGCGCAAAAGACCGATCTGCGCACGCTTGATCAGGTGGCCGAGGGCGCCGACATGTTCCTGGGCCTCTCCGGCCCCGGCGTGCTGACCAAGGAGATGGTCGCCAAGATGACCGATCGCCCGATCGTCTTCGCGCTGGCCAACCCCACCCCCGAGATCCTGCCCGACCAGGTGCGCGAGGTTGCCCCCGAGGCGATCATCGCCACCGGCCGCTCGGACTTCCCCAACCAGGTCAACAACGTGCTGTGCTTCCCCTTCATCTTCCGGGGCGCGCTGGACGTGGGTGCCACAACCATCAACGACGAGATGCAGCTGGCCTGTATCGAGGGGATCGCGGCCCTGGCCCGCGCCACCACCTCGGCCGAGGCCGCCGCCGCCTATCGCGGCGAAAAGCTGACCTTCGGCGCGGATTACCTGATCCCGAAACCCTTCGACCCGCGCCTGATCGGTGTAGTGGCCTCGGCCGTGGCCAAGGCCGCGATGGAGACCGGCGTCGCCATCCGCCCGATCGAAGATCTGTCGGCCTACAAGCGCAAGCTCGACGGCTCGGTCTTCAAATCGGCCCTGCTCATGCGCCCGGTCTTCGAGGCTGCCGCCACCGCGACCCGCCGCATCCTCTTCACCGAGGGCGAGGACGAACGCGTCCTGCGCGCCGCGAACGCGATGATGGAGGAAACCACCGATCGCCCGATCCTGATCGGCCGCCCGGAGGTCATCGAACGTCGCTGCGAACGTGCGGGCCTGCCGCTGAAGCTTTCCGACCTTGAGATCGTCAACCCCGAGAACGACCCGCGCTACCGCGATTACTGGGAAACCTATCACCGATTGATGGCGCGGCGCGGCGTCACCCCCGATCTCGCGCGGGCGATCATGCGCACCAACACCACCGCCATCGGCGCGGTTGCGGTCTATCGCGGTGATGCCGACAGTATGATCTGCGGCACCTTCGGTCAGTATCTGTGGCACCTCAACTATATCCGGCAGGTTCTGGCCCGTGGCGGGCTGCACCCGGTTGGCGCACTCAGCTTGATGATCCTTGAGGACGGGCCGCTGTTCATCGCGGACACCCATGTCCATCACGAACCGACCCCTGCGGAGATCACCGAAACCGTGCTGGGGGCCGCGCGTCATGTGCGCCGTTTTGGCCTGACACCCAAGATCGCGCTATGCTCGCACAGCCAGTTCGGCAATCTCGAAACCGACTCGGGCCGTCGGATGCGGGCGGCGATGGAAATGCTCGACGCACGCGAGCCGGACTTCGTCTACGAGGGCGAGATGCATATCGACGCGGCACTCGACCCGGCGATCCGAAGCCGCCTGCTGCCCGACAGCCGGATGCAGGGCACCGCGAACGTGCTGGTCTTTGCCAATACCGATGCGGCCTCGGGTGTGCGCAACATCCTCAAGGCCAAGGCTGGCGGGCTTGAGGTCGGGCCGCTGCTGATGGGCATGGGCAACAAGGCGCATATCGTGACGCCCTCGATCACTGCGCGCGGGCTGCTGAACATGTCGGCGATCGCCGGAACCCCGGTCGCGCATTACAGCTGACATGGCGGCGGGCGGAGCAATCCGCCCGCCTTGCAAACTTCGCAAATTTGCAAAGCCCCGCGCAGACCCGCCGATATCTGTATATAGAAACCTGCTTTGCAAAACTTTGCCGCTTAAATCGGCGCAATTCTGCAAATTTTTGACAGGTTCACAATATGACGAGCGGTAACATTCTTGCTCGAATCTTTCAGCCTGCCTAACAAGCATTAAGCTTGGAGGAGGCATACTATGGGATACAAAGAGGTCTACTCTGCCTGGAAGGCCGACCCGAACGGGTTCTGGATGCAGGCAGCCGAGGGAATCGACTGGGACGCGCAACCCTCGAAGGCACTGTTCGACGAGAATGCTCCGCTCTACGAGTGGTTCTCGGACGGCATGGTCAACACCTGCTGGAACGCGGTTGACCGCCACGTGCTGGCCGGTCGCGGCGACCAGATCGCGATCCAGCATGAAAGCCCGATCACCCATTCGACCAAGGGCATCACCTACAAGGAATTGCAAACCCGCGTGGCCTCGCTGGCGGGCGCGCTGCGGATGCGCGGCGTCGAAAAGGGCGACCGCGTCATTATCTACATGCCGATGATCCCCGAGGCGCTGGAGGCCATGCTGGCCTGTGCCCGTCTTGGCGCCGTCCACTCGGTCGTGTTCGGCGGCTTCGCCGCGCATGAACTCGCCGTCCGCATCGACGACTGCCAGCCAAAGGCGATCATTGCTGCCTCCTGCGGTCTCGAGCCGAACCGCGTCGTGCATTACAAGCCGCTGCTCGATGCCGCCATCGACCAGGCACAGCACAAGCCCGAATTCTGCGTCATCTTCCAGCGCGAGCAGGAAGTGGCCAAGCTGGTCGAGGGTCGCGACTTCAACTGGCACGGCTTCCAGTATGGCGTGAAACCTGCGGAATGCGTTCCGGTCGAGGGCAACCACCCGGCCTATATCCTTTACACCTCGGGCACCACGGGCCAGCCCAAAGGCGTCGTGCGCCACACCGGCGGGCACCTTGTCGCGCTGAACTGGTCGATGAAGGCAATCTACAACATCGAGGCAGGTGACCGCTTCTGGGCCGCCTCGGACGTCGGTTGGGTCGTGGGTCACTCCTACATCTGCTATGGCCCGCTGATCGCCGGTGCGACCACCGTCGTCTTCGAGGGCAAGCCCGTCGGCACCCCGCACCCGGGCGTCTTCTGGCGCATCATCCAGAACAACCGCATCAAGTCGTTCTTCACCGCGCCCACCGCGCTGCGCGCGATCAAGCGCGAAGACCCGACCGGCGAGTGGATCAAACGCTACAAGCTGCATGACCTTCAGGCGCTGTTCCTGGCTGGCGAGCGCGCCGACCCGGATACCGTGAAATGGGCGCAGCAGCACCTTGGCGTGCCGGTGGTTGACCACTGGTGGCAGACCGAGACAGGCTGGGCCATCGCCGCGAACCCGATCGGGCTTGAAGTATTGCCGACCAAGGTTGGCTCGCCCTCGGTGCCGATGCCGGGCTATGACGTGCAGGTTCTCGACGAGGGCGGCCATCCGCTCAAAGCGGGCGAGTTGGGCGCCATCGCGATCAAGCTGCCGCTGCCTCCGGGCACGCTGCCGACGCTGTGGAACGCCGAGCCGCGCTTCAAGAAGAGCTACCTTGAACACTTCCCCGGCTATTACGAGACCGGCGATGCGGGCTACATGGACGAGGACGGCTACCTCTACATCATGGCGCGCACCGATGACGTCATTAACGTCGCGGGCCACCGCCTGTCGACCGGCGCGATGGAAGAGGTTCTGGCTTCGCACCCCGATGTCGCCGAATGCGCGGTGATCGGCATTGCCGACGACCTCAAGGGCCAGCAGCCGCTTGGCTTCCTTTGCCTCAACAAGGGCTGCGAGCGCGACCACAAGACCATCGTCAAGGAATGCGTGGGCCTCGTGCGCGACCAGATCGGCCCGGTTGCGGCCTTCAAGCTGGCCACGGTGGTGGATCGCCTGCCCAAGACCCGCTCGGGCAAGATCCTGCGCGCGACCATGGTCAAGATCGCCGATGGCGAAGACTACAAGATGCCCGCGACGATCGACGATCCGGCGATCCTCGACGAGATCACCGAGGCGCTGAAAGCCCTCGGCTTCCCGGCGGCGAAGTAAGACGTAAGACGACAAAGGGGGCCGAACATCGGCCCCCTTTGCATTTGCCCGGATACTCAGGCGAATTGTTCGCGCATCAGGCGCTCTTCCAACCCATGCCCCGGATCGAACAGGATGCGGTGGGCGACCTTGGGCTCGGAACGGATCTCGACCGATTTCACCGGCGTGACCGAGCGCGAATCCGCATCCGCCATCACCGGACGCTTGTCGGGCTCCAGCACATCGAACCGCACCACCGCCGACGCGGGCAGGATCGCGCCGCGCCAGCGCCGCGGCCGGAACGAGGCGATGCCGGTCAGCGCCAGCACCTCGGACCCGATGGGCAGGATCGGACCATAGGCCGAGTAGTTGTAGGCGGTAGACCCGGCCGGGGTCGACAGGATCGCGCCATCACAGACCAGCTCGTCCATCCGCACCTTGCCGTTGATCGATATCTTCAGCTTGGCCGCCTGCGGGCCTGCGCGCAAAAGCGCGACCTCGTTGATCGCCAGTTCTTCATGTACAACGCCCTCCACTGTGACCGCGCGCATCGCGAGCGGATGGATCACCGCCTCCTCGGCAGAGGCCAGACGCTCGGGCAATTCATCGGGCGCATAGTCGTTCATTAGGAAACCCACCGTGCCACGGTTCATCCCGTAAACCGGCAGGCCCGTGCCCTCGTGCAGGGTCTGGAGCATGAACCCGTCGCCGCCCAAGGCCACGATCACATCGGCCGCATAGCGCGGCACCTGCCCGTAGCGGCCAGTCAGTTCGACCAGCGCCTCCTGGGCGATCTCGCTGTTCGAGGCGGCGAAATGGATGTGATTGGGCCTGTTCACGCGCGTTTTCCCTGTTTCTGGAAAAGGTGTGACAAGCGACGATCGGAAACACAAGCACGAAAGCCGCCCCAAATTGCCGCGCCAAAATGGCTTTTGGTCGCTTTGGGCGCTTCCGAAGCCTTTCTTTCTGCGATAAACGACCGGCAAAGTTCCCTATAGGAGACGTCCATGACCGATCAACGCGATGCCGGCTTCTTCACCGAAAGCCTCGCCACCCGTGACCCGGAGCTGTTCAACTCGATCACCGACGAGCTTGGCCGCCAGCGCGACGAGATCGAGCTGATCGCTTCCGAAAACATCGTCTCGAAGGCGGTGATGGAGGCCCAGGGCTCGGTGATGACTAACAAATACGCCGAGGGCTACCCGGGCAAGCGCTACTATGGCGGCTGCCAGTTCGTGGACGTGGCCGAGAACCTGGCCATCGACCGCGCCAAGGCGCTGTTTGGCTGTGAATTCGCCAACGTGCAGCCGAACTCGGGCTCGCAGGCGAACCAGGGCGTGTTCAACGCGCTTCTGAAGCCCGGCGACACCATCCTTGGCATGAACCTCGCCTCGGGCGGTCACCTGACCCACGGCGCGGCCCCGAACCAGTCGGGCAAGTGGTTCAACGCCGTGCAATACGGCGTGCGCCAGCAGGACAACCGCATCGATTACGATGAGGTCGCCGCCCTCGCCAAGGAACACCAGCCCAAGCTGATCATCGCTGGCGGCTCGGCCATTCCGCGCCAGATCGACTTCGCCAAGTTCCGCGAAATCGCCGACTCGGTCGGCGCCTTCCTGATGGTGGATATGGCGCATTTCGCGGGCCTCGTGGCTGGCGGCGCGCATCCTTCGCCCTTCCCCTATGCGGATGTGGCCACCACCACCACCCACAAGACCCTGCGCGGCCCGCGCGGCGGCATGATCCTGACCAACAACGAAGAGATCGCGAAGAAGGTCAACTCGGCCATCTTCCCGGGCATCCAGGGTGGTCCGCTGATGCATGTCATCGCCGCCAAGGCCGTCGCCTTCGGCGAGGCCCTGCGCCCCGAGTTCAAGGTCTATGCCGAGCAGGTCATCGCCAACGCTCAGGCGCTGGCGGATGAGCTGATGAAGGGTGGCCTCGACATCGTCACCGGCGGCACCGACACCCACGTCATGCTGGTGGACCTGCGCCCGAAAGGCGTGAAAGGCAATGCGACCGACAAGGCCCTTGGTCGTGCGCATATCACCTGCAACAAGAACGGCATCCCGTTCGACCCGGAAAAGCCGACTGTGACCTCGGGCATCCGTCTGGGCACCCCGGCCGGCACCACCCGCGGCTTCGGCGAGGCCGAGTTCCGCCAGATCGGCCGCATGATCATCAAGGTCGTCGATGGTCTCGCCGCCAATGGCGAAGACAACAACGACGCGGTCGAGGCCGAAGTCCGCAAGGAAGTCTCGGAGCTCTGCGCCAAGTTCCCGCTCTATCCGGGCATGTGATCCAGGCGATCAGATGACGAAAGGGCCCCTCGCGGGGCCCTTTTTCATTTCAGCCACAGCGCCAGCGCACCAAGCGCCGCCACCATCAGCCCGACGCCGAACACGGTCGAGGTGATCGCATCGCGCGCCCGCCCCCAGAAGCGCCGCCCGGCGTTCAGATGCTCCAGATACTGGGCGCTGGTGTCATAGGCCGCCTGAAGAGCATCGAGATCGAGATGCCGCACCATCTTGGGCGAGGCCGCCACCCCCTCGGCCGTGGCCAGCACGCGCACCGCCTGCCGGATGCGGCGCGGCAGCGCCCGCGAACGGCTGTCGAGCCGCTGCGCCAAGTTATGCCCCTTCGCCCCCAGCCGGTCGGCCAGAAGCTCAGAGATATGCGCGATCATGGTCTGGACCTGTGCTGGCGTCATCTGATCCCCTTCCCTCTCAGGCTAATCCGGCGACATGCCCTCTGGAAGAGGCCACGCGTTCGGGTTAGCAAAGACACATGTTGAACCTGCAGATTCATGGCTCGCCGACCGAGCACCCGCCGCTTCTGATCGTGCATGGGCTTTACGGCTCGGCGCGCAACTGGGGCGTGATCGCCAAGCATCTCTCGGCGGACCGCGAAGTCATCGCCGTGGATCAGCGCAACCATGGCGACAGCTACTGGACCGAAAGCCATACCTACGAGGACATGGCCGCCGATCTGGCGCATGTGATCGATCAACACGGAGGACGCGCCGATGTGCTAGGGCACTCGATGGGCGGCAAGGCGGCGATGCAGCTGGCGCTGACCCGGCCTGAGATGGTGCGCAAGCTGGTCGTGGCCGATATGGCGCCGGTCAGCTACAGTCACGGCCCCGCGCATCTGGCGCTGCAACAGGCGATGAAAGTGCTGCATGTCGAGGACCTCACGCTGCGATCCGAGGCCGACAAGCGTCTGGCCGAGGCGATCCCCGATCCCGCGACCCGTGCCTTCCTGCTGCAATCGCTCGACCTCAAGGCGACGCCGCCGCGCTGGAAGCTGAACCTCGACATCCTGGGCGCCGAGATGGACACGATCCTCGGTTGGCCGGGCACGCCGGGCGTTTTCGAGGGACCGGCGCTGTTCGTTTCCGGTGCGCTGTCGAATTACGTCAAGCCCGAGTATCACCCGGCCATTCTGGCGCAATTCCCGCAGGCCGAGTTCGCGAAAATTGAAAACGCGGGGCATTGGCTGCACGCCGAACAACCCCGCGCCTTTGAGGCCTCTGTGGCCGCCTTCCTCGGCTGAGGATCAGGCCGCAGGGCGCTTCATCCGCTCCATCAGGTTCGTCTTGAGGACGAACTGGTGGTAAAGCGCGCCGACCACATGCAGGCCGATCAGCACCAGCAGAACGCCGGTCAGCACCTCATGCACCTCGGCCGCGGTGCGGTTGCCAAGGAACCATGCCGCGCCGCCGGTGGGGACCAGAACGATCATCAGCAGGTAAAGCCCGCCATGCGCCAGCTTGGCCAGCAATTGCAGCGGCGGCGCCTCTTCGGCAGGCGGCGGCGGGGCGCCGCGGGTCTTGCGTAGCACAAGCCGCCACAAAACCAGAACAAAGATCGCGATGCCGCCAAAGACATGCGCCGCGACAAGCGGGTTGAAGCCCACCTCCTCGCCGCGCATGGCCGCGCGGAACGCGCCACCAATCGCATCGTTCAGCAGGAACTGTGCCGCGATCAGCAGCGCCACGATCCAGTGCAACGCGATCTGCGTTGCGGAATAGCCTTTTACCACAGCCATTTAACTCGCCTCCGTTCATGGGCCAAGCACCCACTCGATCCTTGAACGGAGCAGGCAGGGAATTCCGGCGCCAATCAAGCGTTTTCGTTGATCTGCTTTGCGACGACCCAGGCGATTGGGACGGCAACGACAAAGCCGATTGCGGCCGAGTAGATCATCGACATCGTGTCGAACTTGTTCATCGTCAGCGCCGCGGTGATGATGATACCGGCAAGCGTGGGGCCGGCGAGAGCATAGATAATGCCAAAAAGGCGGAACATGGGAGCCTCCATAAGCACGCGTTTCATACATTGATGAATCACGTTTCATGCATGTGAACTTTGATCTGAGTCAGGTGCTCCGCCTGGCAGGCCGCGGCAGTCGGTCGCAGGGTCGTCGCGATATCAACTGCTTAGCAATCCATCAGATAGCGCGCCTCGCCGCTGTCTCCGGGCAGGGAGGGCGACCGCGCGAAGCCGCCAAGCGGCCCTGAGATCCGACAGCCAGTGGCAGCTTCCGCAGCCTCCAGCAACCCGGCCCGCGCCCGCGCATGATCCCGCCGCCCGATACTATCCAGACGGATCACTTCGACCGCATCACCCTTGACGAAGACCGCATAGCGCAGCCCCTGCGCCATCACATCATGGCGCGCGGCGCCGAAAAACTGCGGCGCGGGCGAGGCCCCGCAGCCGCCCAGAAGCACCGAGGTCACCATCCAGATAGAGACGCGCCGCATGAGCCCTCCGATAGTGGAGCACTCTGCGGGATCAAGGTTAACGAAGCGTTAAGCCGACCCTCAATCGCGACCCGGTGCGAAAGCAGGGCCCATCTCGCTCAGCCGCGCGAGGTTGCTTGAGGTGTAGCGGCCGATCTCGCTCATCCCGGCCTGTAGCGCCTTGTCGGCCCCCTCGCCGCGCAAGACCGCGCGGGTCGCCGCCTCGACCGCCTCGGCGGTGGCTTGCGGCTTTTCGGCGATCATCCGCAGCACTTCGGAATTGGGCGTTCCCCAAAGCCCCGCCATCCCCGCCAGCCGGAGCGCGATGACGGTATGCGCCTCGACCCCGATACGGGCGGCCTGAAGGGTCAGTGAAAAAGGAGAGAGAGGATCAAAAAACATCCGAGGCTTTCAATTCTGCCGGATCAGACCGGCCATTTCGCGCCCCGAAGCAAAATCAGATCGCATTACCAAACCTTTATGGGTGCAATCCCCGCGTCGAGGAAGGGCGAAAAACGCATGGCTACGTTGCGGCAACCGCTCGGTGATGCGTCTAGACCCCCAGCGGCCGGCTCCGTCTGTGCGCAAAAGCACATAAATCGGGCGCTATCGTGCTTGATTTCCGGCCCATCCCAGCCAAATCCTGACCTAATGGTAATTGACTCTTCTTTCTCATTCTGAACCCATTCGTTCAGAAAATTTCCTGCCCCTACGGCAAGCAATCAACACTGCGCGTTCCGGAGTTCTCATGATCAAGCGCCTTATCATCGCCATTCTGCTCCTTGGCCTCGTCGGCGGCGGGATCGTCGGCTTCAACCTGTTCCGTTCGAAAATGATCGCGCAGTTCTTTGCCACCATGACGCCTGCGCCCGTTCCGGTGACCGTGACCGAGGTCGAACCGATCAACTGGATGCCGGGCATCGAGGCCATCGGCACGGCAACTGCCGCCCAGGGCACTGACCTTGCCGTCGAAGCCGCAGGCGTGGTGCGTGAGATCAAGTTCGCCGCCAACGACCGGGTCGAGAAGGGCCAGGTTCTGGTCCAGATCGACGACCGTCAGGAGCGCGCCGATCTGGATGCCGCCAAGGCTGCGCTGGATCTGGCCGAAATTACACTCAAGCGCGCGCAGGAACTGCGCGATCGCGGCGTGTCGGCCACGACCACGCTCGACACCGCCGAGGCCGAGGCGATCTCGGCCCGCTCCAGCGTTGCCAAACTGGCAGCCGCGCTTGAGACCAAGCAACTGACCGCGCCCTTCGGCGGCACCATCGGCATCCCGCAGATCGAGATCGGCCAGTTCGTCACCGCTGGCACCACCTATGCGACCCTTCAGGACCGCAGCCACATGCGCGTCGATTTCTCGCTGTCGGAACAGCAGGCCGGCATGGTTACGGCCGGGCTTCCGGTTACCGTCACCTCCGAGGTCGGCGATCTGACCCTGACCGGCACCGTCGTGGGGATCGAGCCGAAGATCGACCCGAACTCGCGCCTTGTGACGATCCGCGCGGATGTCCCCAATGCTGCCGATCAGCTGACGCCCGGCCAGTTCCTGCGCGTGCGCGTCGATCTTCCGGCCGAGGATGGCGTCATCGCCCTGCCGCAGACGGTTGTATCCTCGACGCTATATGGCGACTCCGTTTACGTCGTGCGCGAAGAGAAAACCGAGGGTGCCGAGCCGTCGCTGGTCGTGCGGCAGGTCTTCGTGAAACTGGGTCGCCGCAGTGCCGATCTGGTCGAGATCCGTGAGGGGCTTGAGACGGGCGACAAGGTCGTCAACGCCGGACAGAACCGCCTCAGCTCGGGTGCGCCGGTCACGCTGGCCGACGCCCCGACCGGCAACTAAGAGGCGCGCGATGCATTTCACCGAGATCTTCATCCGCCGGCCCGTGCTTTCGACAGTGGTCGGCGCCTTCATGCTGCTTCTGGGCATTCAGGCCTTCTTCAGCCTGCCCGTGCGCCAGTATCCCGAGGTCGACGAAACCGTGGTGACGATCACCACCGTCTATCCCGGTGCTGCGCCCGAACTGATCCAGGGCTTCATCACCGCACCCATCGCGGCAGCCGTCGCGACGACCGAGAATATTGACTATGTGACCTCATCCTCTCGCCCCTCGGCCTCGGTCGTGTCGGTGAACATGAAGCTGGGCGCCGACCCGGACGTCGCGCTGACCGATGTTCTGGCCAAGGTACAGCAGGTACGCAGCGCACTGCCCTCGGACGCCGAAGACCCGGTCATCGTCAAGGGCACGGGCCAGACCTTCGCGCTGATGTATCTCGCGGCGATCAACCCGAACATGACGCCCGAGCAGCTGACAGAATATCTTGAGCGCGTCATCCGCCCTCGCATGTCCACCATCCCCGGCGTGGCCGAGATCGAGGTCATCGGTGCATCGAACTACGCCATGCGGGTCTGGATCGACCCCGACAAGCTGGCCGCGCGGGGCGTGACCGCCTCGGAGGTGCTGGCCGCGATCCAGGCCTCGAACTTCCTCTCGGCTCCGGGCAAGACCGAGAACGAATTCGTCACCCAGTCGATCACGCTTAAATCGACCTTGCAAACGCCCGAGGCATTCGGTGCCCTGCCGATCCGCGCCGATGGCGATGCGGTCGTGCGCTTGCGCGATGTCGCGCTGGTCGAACTGGCCTCGGATGGCGAGGGCGAGATCGTGACCTTCAACGGTCAGGGCGGCACCTTCATCGGCATCTACCCGACGCCTTCGGCCAACCCGCTTGATACTGCCGCCGCCGTGGTGGCCGAGTTGCCAGCGATCAACAACACCCTGCCCGAGGGGATGGAAATCGAGCTGGTCTACGACTCGACCGAGACCATCTCGGCCTCGATCGAAGAAGTGTTCAAGACCATCGCCGAAGCCGTGGTGATCGTGGTCATCGTGATCTTGCTGTTCCTTGGCTCGGTGCGCTCGGTTCTGATGCCGCTGGTCACCATTCCGCTCTCGCTGGTGGGGGTGATGGCGGTGCTGCTGGCACTCGGCTATTCGATCAACCTGCTGACGCTGCTGGCCATGGTGCTGGCCATCGGCCTTGTCGTCGATGACGCGATTGTCGTGGTCGAGAACATCCACCGCCATATCGAGGACGGCATGAAGCCGATCCCCGCCGCCGTGCAGGGGATGAAGGAAATCACCGGCCCTGTCATAGCTATGACGATCACGCTGGCCGCCGTTCTGGCGCCGCTCGCCTTCACCGGGGGCCTTACCGGCGCGCTCTTCAAAGAGTTCGCCTTTACCCTTGCGGGATCGGTGATCCTGTCGGGGGTGATCGCGCTGACGATCACGCCGATGATGTCGGGCCGCATCCTGACCCCGGGGCACGCCAAGGGCTTCCAGGCCTGGGTTGACCGCACCTTCGAGCGCATCGCCGGCTGGTATGAGCGCCGCGTGGATGGCTCGCTCAGCTACCGCTCGATCACCGTTCTGGTGGTCAGCGTCCTTGTGGGTGTGATGGGCTTCATGTTCGTCAACACCTCGACCGAGCTTGCCCCGGATGAGGATCAGGGCGCGCTGTTCGCGATCCTGAACGGGCCGCGCTACGCGACCTCGGACTACACCTCGAAGTATATCGAGGAAATCGGCGCGCTGACCGAGGATATCCCCGAGGTGCGCACCAAGTTCTCGGTCGCCGGTTTCGGCGGGGACGACGCGCAGGGGATCTATATCTGGGCACTCAAGGACTGGTCCGAGCGTGACCGCTCGCAGGCAGAGATCCAGGCGCAGATCCAGGGCGCGCTGGACCAATCGACCGGCTTGCAGGGGTTTGCCTTCGCGCCGCCCACCCTGCCCGGCTCGGGCGGCGGGCTGCCGATCTCGGTGGTGCTTCAGTCGATCCACTCGGCCGATCGCGTGGCCGAGGTGGCCGAGGAGATCCGCCTCAAGGCGCAGGCCAGCGGCAAGTTCATCGTGGTGCAGAACTCGCTCAGCTTCGATGCCCCCGAGGTGCGCGTGACGATCGACCGCGACCGTGCGGCCTCGCTCAACGTCTCGGTCTCGGACATCGGCACGACGCTGGGGCTGCTTGTCGGCGGCGCCTCGGTCGCGCAGTTCGACCGCGACTCGAACAGCTACGACATCATCACCCAGGTTCCGCAGGAATTCCGCGCCAACCCCGAGCAACTGGGCAGCTACTTCGTGCGCGCCTCGACGGGCGACATGGTGCCGCTGTCCTCGGTGGTGAAGATCGACACCGGCGTGCGCGCCGCGGCGATTGAGCAGTTCAACCAGCTCAACTCCGCCACGCTCTCGGCCCTGCCGCTGCCCGGCGTCTCGACCGGCGATGGTCTGGCCGAGATCGTCAACGCTGCGACCGAGGCCATGCCCGAGGGCTTCTTCCTCGATTACTCCGGCCAGTCGCGGCTTGAGGTCACGCAGGGCAACACGATCCTGCTGGCCTTCGGCGCGGCGGTTCTGGTGATCTACCTTGTGCTGGCAGCCCAGTTCGAGAGCCTGCGCGACCCGTTCATCATCATGATGTCGGTGCCGCTGACGATCTTCGGGGCAATCCTGCCGCTCAACATCGGGCTTGGAACGCTGAACATCTACTCGCAGGTGGGCCTGATCACGCTGGTCGGGCTGATCACCAAGCACGGCATCCTGATGGTCGAGTTCGCCAACCAGCAGCGCGAGGAGCACGGCGCCACCCGCCGAGCGGCTATCGTTGCCGCGGCGCGCACCCGTCTGCGCCCGATCCTGATGACCACCGCCGCGATGGCGCTGGCGGTGATCCCGCTGGTGATGGCGCAAGGCGCGGGCGCGGCGGCGCGTCAGGCGATGGGGATCGTGATGTTCTCGGGGCTGATCATCGGCACGATGTTCACGCTGTTCGTGGTGCCGATGTTCTACAGCTTCATCGCGCCTTCCGACAAAGCGATGCGCACAGCGCGCGAAAAACGGATCGCAGCAGGATAAAGACAAAGGGCGGGGATCTCCCCGCCCTTTTCATGTCAGCCCTTTGCATCCTCAAGCATCATCTGCGCGGCTTTCTCGGCGATCATCATCGTGGGCGCATTGGTATTGCCCGAGGTAATGGTGGGCATGACCGAGGCGTCGGCGATGCGCAGACCCCGCAGCGCCTTCAGCCGCAGGCGCGGATCGACCACCGCGCCCGCGTCCGCGCCCATCCGGCAGGTGCCAACCGGGTGGAAGATTGTGGTGCCGATCTCGCCCGCAGCACGCACGAGGTCATCTTCGGTGCGGTAGTCGGGGCCGGGCTTGTATTCCTCGGGCGAGAACTGCGCAAAGGCGGGCTGCTGCGCAATCTCGCGCGTCAGGCTGATTGAGCGGGCGGCGACGCGGCGGTCGCCCTCGGTGCTCAGGTAATTCGGTGCGATTACCGGCGCTGCGCGGAAATCCGGGCCACGCAGGTGAACATTGCCACGGCTTTCGGGGCGCAGGTTGCACACGCTGGCCGTCATTGCCGGGAAGGGGTGCACCGCGTCGCCGAACTTGTCCAGGCTGACCGGCTGGAGGTGGTATTCCAGATCTGCGGTCTCTTTCTCGGGGAAGGAGCGGGTGAAAATCCCCGCCTGGCTTGGCGACATCGACATCGGACCCGAGCGGAAGAGCGCATATTCCGCCCCGATCATCGCCTTGCCAAACAACGAATTCGCCATGGTGTTGAGAGTCTTGACCCCGTTCACCTTGAAGATCAGCCGCAGTTGCAGATGGTCTTGCAGGTTCTCGCCCACACCATCGACCTCGGCCACCGGGGCGATCCCGTTTTCCGCCAGCACATCGCCGCGCCCAATGCCAGATAGCTCAAGGATCTGGGGCGAGCCGATAGCGCCTGCGGCCAGCACGACCTCGCCCGCCTCGACCTCATAAGGCGCATTGTCGCGCTGGTAGCGCACGCCCGTCACGCGCCCCTCGCGGATCAGCAAGCGTTCGACCTGCGCCTCGGTAATGACGCGCAGGTTCGGGCGGCCAAGTGCGGGCTTGAGAAACGCGCTTGAGGCCGACCAGCGCCAGCCGCGCCGCTGCGTGACGTGGAAATAGCCGCCGCCCTCATTGTCGCCCCGGTTGAAATCGTCGGTGCGCGGAATGCCCGCCTGCTCGGCCGCCGCAAGGAACGCGTCGAGCACATCCCATTTCACGCGCGCCTCCTCAACCCGGATCGCGCCACCCGCGCCATGCAGGTCCGACGCGCCGCGGTAGAAATCCTCCTGGCGGCGGAACAGCGGTAGGATGTCGTCCCAACCCCAGCCGCTACAGCCAAGCTGCGCCCAGTGATCATAGTCGCGCGCCTGACCGCGCATGTAGATCATACCGTTGATCGACGAACACCCGCCCAGGATCCGCCCGCGCGGATAGATCAGCGAACGGCCGTTCAGGCCAGGGTCTGCCTCGGTCTTGAAGCCCCAGTCGGTGCGCGGATTGCCGATGCAGTAGAGGTATCCCACCGGGATATGCACCCAGTGGTAATCGTCCTTGCCGCCTGCTTCGAGCAGCAGCACACGGTTGCGCGGATCTTCGGACAGGCGATTTGCCAGCACGCAACCGGCGCTGCCGGCCCCTACGACGATGTAATCGTAACGCTCCATCGCTTCCCCCGGTCGCGTGTGGCGCCTGCCAGCGCTTTGACTTTTCCAATGGATAACGCGAGGGGAGCCGCGTTCCATACACCAAATTATGCAAAACGTTTCTTGCAGAACCGGGTGAATGCAGGTGCAGCATGAGCCACGCCCCCTTGCATCCCCCCCGCCCCCTCGCATTATGGCGCGACCCAAAGGCCCCGGACCCGATGTTTCTGTACCGCTTGCTTCTTGCCATTGCCCTGCCGCTGCTGCTGATGCGGCTGGTCTGGCGCGTGCTGCGCGGTCAGGAAAGCCTGTCGGACCTGAACGAGCGTCTGGGGGGCGGCTCCGTCAGCCCCGCACGGGCGATCTGGCTGCACGCCGCCTCGAACGGGGAACTCGCCTCGGCCAAGCCGCTGGTCGAGGCCCTGCTGGCGCAGTCGCACAGCGCGGTCCTGATCACCTCGAACACCGTCACCGCGCGCACTCTGGCACAGAGCTGGGGATTACCGCGCGTCTCGGCGCGGCTTGCGCCGCTGGATGCGTGCTGGATGCTGAAGCGGTTTCTGGGGCGCTTCCAGCCCGAGGCGCTGATCGTCGTCGAGAATGAGCTGTGGCCGAACCGCCTGACCCTGACGGCGCAGCGCGGCGTACCGATCATTGCCGTCGGCGCGCGCATCTCGGCCCGCTCGGCGCGGCGCTGGCGCAAGATTGGGCTGGGGCCGCACCTGATGAAGTCGCTGACCGCGCTTTCGGCGCAGGATGCCGCGAGCGAGGCCGAATTCCGCGCGCTCGGCCTTCCGGCCCGCAACACGCTGGCGCGGCTGAACCTGAAAACCGCCGTCGCGGCCCCGCCTCCGCGCGAACGCCTCGACTGGCCGCGCGCGGCGACCGTTCTGGCGGCCTCGACCCATGAGGGCGAGGAAGAGATCGCCCTGGCCGCCTTCGCCAAGGCCCGCGCGCAGAACCCGGCACTAGGCCTGATCATCGCTCCGCGCCACCCCCGCCGCGCCGCCGAGGTCGCCCGCGCGATCGAGGCCGCCGGGCTGCCCTACGCGCAGCGATCAAAAGGCCAGGCCCCTCAGCATCCCGTCTATCTGGCCGACACGATGGGCGAGATGGCCAATTGGTATGCCAGCGCGGGCATCTGCCTGATTGGGGGCACGCTGGCCCCGAAGGGCGGCCATACCCCGTTCGAACCTGCGGCCTATGGCTGCGCCCTGTTGCATGGCCCCGATATCGCGAACCATGCCGAGGCCTTCGCGGCGCTTGATGCCGCGGGCGGCGCCCTCCAGATCACGCCTGACACGCTGGCCAACACACTGGTCAGCCTTGATGCGGCGCGCCAAGCCAGGATGGCGCAGGCCGCCACCCTTGCGCTTGGCGCGCTGAGCACCACGGACGGCGCCACGCGGCTGACGCAAAGCGTTCTGGGACGCATGACACCGGCGCAGGGCTAGGCTTGCATTCGCGCCCCCTTCGCTTATGTGGTAGCCTATCGCGATAGGTGCCCAATGATCCGCTACACGCTGAAATGCGAGTCCGACCACAGCTTTGACAGCTGGTTCCAGTCGGTCGAGGCTTTCGACAAGCTTCTGGCTGCGGGCATGGTTGCGTGCTCGGTCTGCGGATCTTCCAAGGTCGCCAAGGCACTGATGGCCCCCACCGTTCAGCCCGCGCGCAAGGCCGCCACGCAGCCCGAGGCTCCGCTGGCCGCGCCGCAGGGTGAGGTCGAGCAGGCGCTGGCCGCCATGCGCCGCCATGTCGAGGAGAACTCGGACTATGTCGGGATGAATTTCGCCGCCGAGGCGCGCGCGATGCATGACGGCGAAGCCCCCGAACGCGCGATACATGGCGAGGCGAAACTGGAAGAAGCCAAGGCCCTGCTGGAGGACGGCATCCCCGTCAAGCCCCTGCCCTTTTTGCCGCGCCGCAAGACGAACTGACCTGCAACCCTCTGATTTTCGTTGAAACCCCGGGCGATTGCGCCATCCTTGGGGAAAGCGGCCACAGGGTCGGCACAAGGGGGGCAACTGCAATGAGCGTTCTGATCACCGGAGCAAGCCGCGGCATCGGCGCCGCACTGCTGGAGCATTACCGCGACATCGGCAAGGCCGCCTTCGGCACCGCGCGCAGCCCATCGGGCGATCTGCTGCCGCTGGATGTGACCCTTGCCCAAAGCCATCAGGCGCTTGCCCTTCGGCTTAACGGGCTGCCGATTGACCTGCTGGTGTGCAACGCCGGGATTTACCCCGACAAGGGTCAGACGCTGGCGACCGGATATCGCGCCGCGCTTTGGTCGCAGGCTTTCGCGACCAATGTGACCGGCGTCTTCCTGACCATCCAGAGCCTGCTGCCCAACCTGCGCGCGGCCAAGGGCAAGATCGCCATCACCTCCTCGGCGATGGGCTCGGATGAGCGCGCGCCGGGGGGCAGCTATATCTACCGCGCCTCGAAGGCCGCCGCGCTCAACCTCGGGCGCAACCTGGCCACCGACCTGCGCACCGAGGGCATCGCGGTCGGCATCTATCACCCCGGCTGGGTCAAGACCGACATGGGCGGCCCAGGTGCCGAGATCAGCCTTGCGCAATCCGTGAACGGCCTTGCCGCGCGCTTCGCCGCCCTCGACATTTCCACGACCGGGTGTTTCGAGAATTATGACGGAACCCAGATTCCGTTCTGAGCGGGCCGTGAACCCTCTGGCCTTGGCCGCCCAAGCGCGCTAAACCCCCGCAAAACCGCTTAAAGGACGGGAAAATGGCGCGCCATCTGATCACCTCGGCAATTCCCTATATCAACGGCATCAAGCATCTGGGCAACCTCGTGGGCTCGCAGCTGCCGGCAGACCTGTTCGCGCGCTACCTACGCGGGCGCGGGCATGAGGTGATGTTCATCTGCGCCACCGACGAACACGGCACCCCGGCCGAGCTGGCCGCCGCCAAGGCGGGCAAGGATGTCGCCGACTATTGCGCCGAGATGCATGACGTGCAGGCCGAGATCGCGCGCGGCTTCCGCCTGTCCTTCGATCATTTCGGACGCTCGTCCAGCGCGCAGAACCGCGCACTGACCCAGCATTTCGCCCGCGTTCTGGCCGAAAACGGGCTGATCCGCGAAGTCACCGAAAAGCAGATGTATTCGGTGGCCGATGGCCGCTTCCTGCCCGACCGCTATATCGAGGGCACCTGCCCGAACTGCGGCTATGAAAGCGCGCGCGGCGATCAGTGCGACAACTGCACCAAGCAGCTTGACCCGGTCGATCTGATCAACCCGCATTCGGTGATCTCGGGCTCGACCGAGCTTGAAATGCGCGAGACCAAGCACCTGTTCCTGCGCCAGTCGGCGATGAAGGACAAGCTGGCCGACTGGATCGACAGCAAGGCCGACTGGCCGGTGCTGACCACCTCGATCGCGAAGAAATGGCTCAACGATGGCGACGGGCTGCAAGATCGCGGTATCACCCGCGATCTGAGCTGGGGCGTGCCCGCGCAATTCGACGGCGCGCCGTGGAAGGGCATGGAAGGCAAGGTCTTCTATGTCTGGTTCGACGCCCCCATCGAATATATCGCGGCAACGCAGGAATGGGCCGACAAGAGCGGCGGTGACTGGGCGCGCTGGTGGCGCACCGACAAGGGCGCGGAAGACGTCACCTACACCCAGTTCATGGGCAAGGATAACGTGCCCTTCCACACGCTCTCGTTCCCCGCGACGATCCTTGGCTCGGACGAGCCCTGGAAGCTGGTCGATTACATCAAGTCGTTCAACTACCTGAACTATGACGGCGGCCAGTTCTCGACCTCGCGCGGGCGCGGCGTGTTCATGGACCAGGCGCTCGAGATCCTGCCCTCGGACTACTGGCGCTGGTGGCTGCTGAGCCACGCCCCCGAAAGCGCCGACAGCGAATTCACCTGGGAGAACTTCCAAACCTCGGTGAACAAGGATCTGGCCGACGTTCTGGGCAACTTCGTCAGCCGTATCACCAAGTTCACCCGCTCGAAATTCGGCGAGGCCCTGCCCGAGGGCGGCACCTGGGGCGAGCGCGAAGAGGCGCTGATCGCGGAACTCACGACCCGCGTGCGCGAGTATGAGCGCCACATGGACGACAAGGAGGTCCGCAAGGCGGCGACCGAATTGCGCGCGATCTGGGTGGCGGGCAACGAATACCTGCAATCGGCTGCGCCCTGGACTGTCTTCAAGACCGAGCCCGAGCAGGCCGCCGCGCAGGCCCGCCTCGCGCTGAACCTGATCCGGCTTTACGCGGTGCTTTCCGCCCCCTTCATCCCGGATGCGACCGACACGATGCTCGCCGCCATGCAGACCGAGGATCGCAGCTGGCCCACCGATGTGCGCGCCGCGCTTGAGGCCCTGCCCGCAGGCCACGCCTTCACCACGCCCGAGGTTCTTTTCCGCAAGATCGCGGATGAGGAGCGCGAGGACTGGCAGGTCCGTTTCGCCGGCAAGCGCGAGTGATCTAAAAAGGGGGCCACGCGGCCCCCTTGCTTTTTGCCCTCATTTGCATCCCCCGCCCCTTTGCCCCATCATCGGGAAAACGGAGGCGTAGATGACCCATTGCATCCTGATCGGGGCCCCGGTGGACAGCGGCCAGAAACGCGCGGGCTGCCTGATGGGCCCGGCGGCTTACCGCGTTGCCGGGCTGGCGCAGACGCTGGCCACGCTTGGCCACGGGGTCGAGGACCGGGGCGATGTGAGCCCCGCTCCGCGCGATCCGATCCCCCATGCCAACCCGGCCGTGCATCATCTGGCCGAGACCATCGGCTGGACCGAGGCGCTGAGCGAGGCGGGATCCGACGCGATGGCCAACGGGTTTCCGATCTTCATGGGGGGCGATCACTCGCTCTCGCTCGGCTCGGTCGCCGGGGTGGCGCGTCACGCGGCGCGCGTGGGGCGGCCGCTTTTCGTGCTTTGGCTCGACGCCCATACCGATTTCCACACGCCAGAGAGCACGCAAAGCGGCAACCTGCACGGTACGCCCGTCGCCTATATCGCGGGGCGCCCCGGCTTTGACGATTTCCCGCCCTTCCCGGCCCCTGTGCCGCCCGCCAATATCTGCATGTTCGGCATCCGCTCGGTCGATGAGGCCGAGCATTCGGCGCTGATGCCCGAAGAGGTCGAGATCAACGACATGCGCGTGCTGGATGAGCGCGGCATCGGCGCACCGCTGCGCGAGTTTCTGGCGCGGGTCGAGGCCGAGAACGGATTGCTGCATGTCTCGCTCGACGTCGATTTCCTCGACCCGACCATCGCGCCCGCCGTCGGCACCACCGTCCCCGGCGGCACGACCTTCCGCGAGGCGCATCTGGTGATGGAGCTGCTGCATGAATCGGGGCTGGTCACTTCACTCGACCTGGTCGAGTTGAACCCCTTCCTCGACGATCGCGGGCGCACCGCGCGGCTGATGGTCGACCTGGTTGGCTCGCTGATGGGCCGGAAGGTCTTCGACCGGCCCACCCGCAGCTTCTGATTATCAGGCGCCAGCGCGGCGAGCCTCGATCTCGCTCAGCGCCGGGTTGTCATCCACGGACGCAGGGGCAGCCGCCACAACGGGTTTGGTGCGAAAGTAATAGGCCTCGCGCGCACCGAAATAGAAGCTGACGATGGCCCCCAGAAGCCACCAAAGCGGCTCTGGCACCGCGTTGAGCCCCACCATCCGGCGCGAGAACCCCTCGGGATCAATCATCGCATAGACGAAAAGCCCAAGCGTGCCGAGCGCGAGCATCGGCCGGGGCATCCGGTTCAACCCGTTGACGAACCGGTCAAACAGGCCCGGCCGGACGTATTGGAACTCGGCACCGTGTTCATCCAGTGCGGCGCGATAGGCATCATGCGCCGCCTCCATCTTCTTGGTGGCATTGGGCACGAAGACCTCGGCCACGGTCGCGGCGGCATTGCCAAGCGCGGTGGTGGTGGCCGAGCCACCGACGACTTTCTCGATCAGGCCCATTTCGCCACCCGTGCCTTGTGATCGGCCGCGCTCAGGTGAAAGCGGGGCGAGATGAACTCTTCCGCGCGCAAGATCCAGCCGCCCTTGGCGCCCTTGCGGGTGGTCGCGTATTTGCGCGAGGCGGGGCGGCGGTCGGCGAGTTGGTAGTAATAGTTGCGTCGCGCGATCCCGTAGGCATCCGCGATCAGGTCAGGCGCGCTGTCAGTCGCCGCCTGCGCGGCGGCCAGCGTCTGCGGCCCAAGCACGCCATCGACAGCGACGGGATGGCCCATGCGGGTCAGCAGGCCTTGCAGAACGCGAATCGCATTGGCCCCGGCGTTGACATACATGTCAAAGACGCTGGCGCGCAGCACCTCGGGCAGGCGCGCAAGGCCCGGCGCCTCGTAGTAATGCTGCACGAAAATCTCGACCGCCTTCTCGCGGCTCAGCGCGCGCACATCGGCCCCGGTCACCCGGCCATCGCCGGTCAGGTCGATCCCGAGGCGCTGCATCGTGCCAAGAGTCACACCATATTTCGTGGCCCCGCCGGGATCGTCGGGATCGTTCACATAGCCGCCCTCGCGGGCAACGATCTCGCTGGCAATTTCGGTGACTGATTTCATGGACATCCCCCAGACATAGCCGGGGAATGGTCACACGATCAGGTTAACGCCGCGCCGAGGCAGCGCGCGCTCAGGAGTTCGGCTCCTGGTAGACGCCCTGCTCTTTCAGCGCGTCCACGACTTCCTTGGGCATGTAGCTTTCGTCGTGCTTGGCCAGGATCTCGCTGGCGACGAAGACATCGCCCTCCATCGTGCCGGTGCCAATCATGCCCTGGTTCTCACCAAAGAGGTCCGGCAACACGCCGGTGAAGCGCACCGGAACACTTGCGCCGCCATCGGTGACGCTGAAGGTGACGGTCTCACCCTCGCCGCGCTTGATGGTGCCTGCCTCGACCAGCCCGCCCAGACGGAATACCTCACCCGGTTTGGGCGGGTTCTCGGCCAGTTGCGCCGGGGCGCGGAAGAAATTGATCCCGTCGCGCATCGCATAGCCGATCATCGCGGTCGAGACGGCCAGCGCCACGGCAGCGACCAGCAGCACCTGGATGCGGCGCTTTTTCTTGAGGCTCTTCATTCGCGTTTCCTCCTCAATCTGCTGGCGGCCTTATCGGCCGCCCGCCGTTCCTGTTCCCTGACTTAAATCAAGGGAAGACCGGTGCAAGCATCAGGCCCGCCGTCTCCTCAAGACCCAGCATCAGGTTGGCGTTCTGAATCGCCTGCCCAGACGAGCCCTTGGTCAGGTTATCCAGCGCCACCATCACCACGGCCCGGCCCGGAATACGGTCACCGATCACGCCGACATGGACGAAATTGGAGCCAGCGATCGAGCGCGTCGAGGGGAGTGCGCCGAAAGGTAGCACCTCAAGGAAGGTCTCATCGGCGTAACGCGCGGCCAATGCGGCGTGAATCGCCTCCGGCTCGCCGCGGACATAGGCGTCCACGAGGATACCGCGGTTGAAGGGCATCAGGTGCGGGGTGAACTGGATGCGCACGGGGCGGCCCGCCAAGAGGCTGAATTCCTGATCGAATTCGCCCAGGTGACGGTGTTTGCCGCCCGCCGAATAGGGCATGGTGCCGCCCGCGAGTTCGGCATGCAGCAGGTTTTCCTTGAGCGAACGACCCGCCCCCGAGACGCCCGCCTTGAGGTCGATCACAATCTCGTCAAGGTCGATCACGCCCGCCTCGATCAGCGGCCGGATGGCGTATTGGCCGGCGGCGGCGTTGCAGCCCGTACCCGCGCACAGCCGCGCGCCGCGAATCTCGCTGCGGTAAAACTCGGTCAGGCCGTAGACCGCCTCTTTCTGCAAATCGACGGCCGAATGCGGCTTCCCATACCATTTTTCATACTCGGCCGGGTCGCGCAGACGGAAGTCGGCGGACAGATCGACGACCTTCAGATCGCGCGGCAGTTCGGCAATGACCGCCTGCGAGGTCGCGTGTGGAAGCGCGCAGAAGGCCAGATCGACCTTGAAAAAGTCAATCTCCTCGATTTTTTGCAGATCCGGCAGGCCAAGGTGGCGCAGGTGCGGGAAGACCTCGCCCATGCTCATACCGGCCTTGCGGTCGCCCGACAGCGCGGTGATCTTCATCGAGGGGTGAGTGGCGATGATCCGGGCCAGTTCGGCGCCGGTGTAGCCCGAGGCGCCAAGGATCGCGATGTTCTGCGTCATGGGAATCTCCCTGCAAATCTAATGAGTTCAGGCGGCTTCGAAGGCAATTCTACGTCGCAGGAACTGCGTCGCATGGGTCGAGACCGAGGCCGGTTTGCCCGTGGTCAGGAATTTCGACACCTTGCCCGCGCCCTCGAATTCGGGGTGGCGGGTGAGGTAGTCGGTCAGGCTTTCGGCCACGAGGTTCGCCTGGCTGTAGACGGTCACTTCGGGGCCCAGCGCCTCCTGGAAGACCGACTGCATCAGCGGGTAGTGGGTGCAGCCCAGGATGGCGGCCTCGGGGTGCGGCATCCGACGCTTGAGCGCCTCGACATGGCTGCGCACCAGCGCCTCGGCCAGGATCTCGTCTCCCGTCTCGATCGCATCGACCACGCCGCCGCAGGGCTGCGCCTCGACATCCACGCCGATGGCGCGATAGGCCAGCTCGCGCTGGAAGGCGCGGCTCGCGACTGTGGCGGGGGTGGCAAACAGCGCCACATGCTTGACGGCGACCTCACGCGGGGGGCTGTTATCGCCCCATTTGCGTTCGGTCAGGGCCTCGATCATCGGCACGAAGACGCCCAGAACCCGCTTGTCCTTGGGCACCCAGCTTTCCTGCATCCGCTTGAGTGCTGCGGCCGAGGCGGTGTTGCAGGCCAGGATCACCAGATCGCAGCCCTCTTCCCACAGGCGCTCCACGCCCCGGCAGGTCAGATTGAAAATGTCATCTGCATCGCGCACGCCATAGGGGGCATGGGCATTGTCGCCATAATAGACGAAGGCCACATCGGGCAACCGCTTGGAGACGGCGTCATACACCGTCAACCCGCCGAGCCCGCTATCGAAAACCCCAACAGCCATGCCTGCCTCCCGCCCCTCAGGGTGCCCCGCGCGCGGCGGGGAATTGGCCCCTAATAAGCCCCGCGCGCGCGGAAATAAACGCCTGAAATCATTCCGCCGCGAGTTGTGACGGCGGTGCGCCCTGATCGAAGGCCGCCAGAAGCTCGGCCCGGCGCTTCGCGGCGCGGGTGACCGCTTCGACCTTGACCGGGCCGAAACCGCGGATGGATAGCGGCAGTTCCGCCAGTTCGCGCACGATTTCCAGCGTCTCTGGCCCCACTTGCGGCAGAATCCGCGCCATGTCGGCCTCGTATTCGGCGATCAGCGCGCGCTCGGTGCGGCGCTCTTCCGAGCGACCGAACGGGTCGAATGCGGTGCCGCGCAGCCCTTTCAGCCGCGCAAGCAGCCGGAAGGCGGGAATCATCCAAGGCCCGAAACTGCGCTTGATCGGGCGCCCGTTCGGCCCCTCACCCGCGAAGAAGGGCGGCGCGAGGTGGAAGGTGGGTTTGAGATCGCCCTCGAATTCCGCGCGCGCCTTATCCATCGTCTCCAGATGCAGCCGCGCGACCTCGTATTCGTCCTTGTAGGCCAGAAGCTTGTGATAGCCCTTGGCGACAGACAGGCGCAGCTCTTGCGGGGCGCGGGCGACAAGCGCGTTGAAGCGCGTGGCAAGGGCGGCATCCTGATAGGCGGTCAGATGCGCGGCGCGGAAGGCGATGGGATCGGCTTGCCCGGCGGGCTGCTCATGCGCGATCAGCTTCGCGGCGTCTTCAGGATGCGCCTCGGCCCAACGGCCAAGCTCGAAGGCGCGTTTATTGGCCTCGGCCGCGGTCTCGTTCAGCTCGATCGCGCGGTGAATGGCGGCGTGGCTCAGCGGCAGATAGCCCGCCTGCCAGGCCGCCCCAAGGACGACCATGTTCGAATAGATCGAATCCCCAAGCGCGCGGCGGGCAAGCTCGGAGGCATCGAAGAAACTGACCCGGTCGCGCAGCCGCGCCTCGAGCGCCAGCCGCAACTGCCCCACCGGCAGGTGGAAGTCGCGATTGCGGGTGAACTCGCCAGTCACGATCTCATGCGCGTTGACGACCGCCCCGGTGCGCCCGGTGGTCATGAGGCCAAGTGTCTTGGCCCCGGCGCTGACCACCAGATCGCCGCCGATGACGCAATCGGCTTCGCCCACCGCCACGCGAATGGCCGAGATGTCCTGCGGGCGGTTCGCCAGACGCAGGTGGATATGCACCGCGCCGCCTTTTTGCGCGAGGCCGGCCATCTCCATCATGCCCGCGCCCTTGCCATCGACATGGGCGGCCATGGCCAGCACCGCGCCCACGGTGACAACCCCGGTGCCGCCGACCCCGGTGATCACGACGTTATGCGTGCCGTGGATCGCGGGCAGAGTGGGCTCGGGCAAGTCTGGCAGATCCAGCGCCTTGGGTTGCGCCTTGCGCGGCTTGGCGCCCGAGAAGGTCACGAAGGACGGGCAGAACCCGTTCAGGCAAGAGAAGTCCTTGTTGCAGCTCGACTGGTCGATGGCGCGCTTGGTGCCAAGCTCGGTCTCGACCGGCACAATCGAGACGCAGTTCGATTGCACCCCGCAATCGCCGCAGCCCTCGCAGACATCGGTATTGATGAAGACGCGCTTGTCGGGATCGGGGAAGGTGCCGCGCTTGCGGCGACGGCGCTTCTCGGCGGCGCAGGTCTGGACATAGACGATGGCCGAGACGCCTTTGGTTTCCTCAAGGCGCTTTTGCACCTCCATCAGCCCTGCGCGTTCGACCTTTTCGACTTCGGGCGGGAAGCTGGACAGATCCAGCGCTTCTTTTTCGTCATAGACCACGACGACCGGCTTGACTCCCATCGCGCGGATCTCACTCACGATCTGCTGCGCGGTCAGTCCGCCCTCGTTCGGTTGTCCGCCCGTCATGGCGACGGCATCGTTGAAGAGGATCTTGTAGGTGATGTTGACGCCCGCCGCCAAGGCCGCCCGGATCGCGAGGCTGCCCGAGTGGTTATACGTCCCGTCGCCGAGGTTCTGGAACACATGCGGGCGGGTCGAGAACGGCGCCTCGCCGACCCAGTTGGCGCCCTCGCCGCCCATCTGGGTGAATCCGGTGGTCTCGCGCCCCATCCATTGCACCATGTAATGGCAGCCGATCCCGGCATAGGCCCGCGCGCCTTCGGGCAGGCGGGTTGAGCTGTTATGCGGGCAGCCCGAGCAGAACCACGGCACGCGGGTCGCGATCTCGGGGGCGTTGTCGGCGCGTCGAGCCTGTTCAATGCGCGCCAGCCCGGCCTTGACGGCCTCGGTCGCGCGACCTTCCTCGGTCAGTATGCCCGCAATGCGCTCGGCGATCATCATCGGGTCAAGCGCGAAGCGGGTCGGGAACAGCTCGGCCCCGGTGCGATCGTGGTGCCAGCCCAGAACGCGCCGCCCCTTGCGGTTGTCAAAGATCGCCTCCTTGACCTGCACCTCGATCAGCTTGCGCTTTTCCTCGACCACGACGATCAGTTCGAGCCCCTCGGCCCATTCGTTGAACGAGCGCATGTCCATCGGGAAGGTTTGCGCGACCTTCCAGGTGGTGATGCCAAGGCGCTCGCATTCCGCCGCAGTCAGGCCAAGCAGGCTGAAAGCGTGGACAAGGTCGAGCCAGTTCTTGCCCGCCGCGACAAAGCCGATCTTGGCGCCGGGGCGGCCATGCATCCGCTTGTCCATCCGGTTGGCGCGGGCGAAGGCCTCGGCGGCGAAACGCTTGTAATCGATCATCCGCGCTTCTTGCGCGACGGGCGTATCACCCAAACGGATATTCAACCCGCCCGGCGGCATCTTGAAATCGGGGGTGACGAAGCTCAGCCGATGCGGGTCGCCATCGACGACCGCCGTCGCCTCGACCGTGTCCTTCATCGTCTTGAGGCCCACCCAGACCCCGGCAAAGCGGCTCAGCGCCCAGCCATAAAGCCCGAAATCGAGGATCTCCTGCACCCCGGCGGGGCTCAGCACCGGCATATAGGCATCGACCAGCGCCCAGTCTGACTGATGCAACACGGTCGAGCTTTCGCCCGTGTGGTCATCCCCCATCGCCATCAAGACGCCGCCAAGCCGCGAGGTGCCCGCCATATTGGCGTGGCGCATCACATCGCCCGAGCGGTCCACGCCCGGCCCCTTGCCATACCATAGGCCGAAAACGCCGTCATAGGCGCCCTCGCCGCGCAGCTCGGCCTGCTGGGTGCCCCAAAGCGCCGTGGCGGCCAGATCTTCGTTCAGGCCGGGCTGAAAGCGGACCTGCGCGGCCTCCAGTTCCCGCCGCGCGCGGCTCATCTGGATATCCACCGCGCCTAGCGGCGAGCCGCGATAGCCCGTCACATAGCCCGCTGTATTGGTTCCCGCCGCGCGATCGCGCGCCGCCTGCATCAGGACCAGCCGCACCAGCGCCTGTGTCCCGTTCAACAGAACCGGATTCTTGGATAGGTCGAAACGGTCCCTGAGGGACACTTCCTGCCTGCCCATTGTGCACCTCCCCTTGCGCCAAGAGCATAAGGCAATGATAGGTCGGAAAAGCTGACCTACAAAGTCAATTTTGGGTCAAAGTGGTTTGTTAAATTCGGCGAATGAATATAAGTGTAGAGCGCTTCTAGTGATCAGAAAGTGACCCCGATGGACTGGGACAAGTTGCGAATCTTTCATGCGGTGGCCGATGCCGGCTCCCTCACCCATGCGGGGGATGCGCTGCATTTGTCGCAGTCGGCGGTCAGCCGACAGATACGAGCGCTGGAAGAGTCGCTTGGAACGACGCTTTTCCACCGCCATGCCCGGGGACTGATTCTCACCGAACAGGGAGAGCTTCTGTTCGACGCCACCTCGACCATGGCAAAGAAGCTTGATTCAGCCGCCGCGCGCATCCGCGACAGCGAAGAGGAAGTCTTTGGAGAGCTGCGCGTGACCACCACCGTGGGCTTTGGCACGCTCTGGCTCGCGCCGCGACTGGTGAAGCTGTACGAACGCTACCCCGAGCTCAAGATCGACCTGCTTTTGGAAGAGCGTGTGCTGGACCTACCGATGCGCGAGGCCGACGTTGCCATCCGCATGAAGGAACCCGCGCAGGCCGACCTGATCCGCAAGCGGCTGCTCAACATCCGGATGCGTCTCTATGCAACCTCGGAATACCTCGCGCGCAGTGGTCGGCCCGAAAGCCTGGCCGATCTGCGCAACCACCGCCTGATCTGCCAGAACCCGGCGACGCCGCAGGTTTCGGCGGGCGCGCATCTGGTGCAGCAGATCCTGTCGCATGAGGTCCACTCGACGCTGACGGTGAACAACTACTTCGGCGTGCTTCAGGGTGTGCTGAATCACATCGGCATCGGGGTTTTGCCCGATTATCTGACGGTGGACTTCCCCGGCCTCGAACGCGTCCTGCCCGAAGTCGAGTCGGTCGAGGTGCCGGTCTTCTTGGCCTACCCGGAAGAGCTGCGCCAGTCGCGTCGCGTCACCGCCTTCCGGGACTTCGTTCAGGAAGAGATCCTGGCCTATCGCCGCCAGCAGATGGGCGACACCAGCGCTGAATAATCAGCTATAACCTGAACGCATAGCGGGCATGCTGCATCCGCAGCATGATTCTCCTTGATCGATTCTAACTCTGCACATAAATGCAGCTTCGAAGGCGATGATTTGAGGAAACTCTCATCACCTTCTACCTCCCTGTTGGACTACGGCCGAGCTTTTGCTCGGCCTTTTTTTTAGCTGGGCCGCTTTTCGTCTATAGTTCGCGCGCGAAACCACCCGGACTGACGGGCCCGCGGCGCGGCAAATCCGCCCGCGTCGCCGTTTCCCCCCCATGCGCCCCGTGCAAACTGTGTTTTCCGCCCGCATTTGCACGCCATCGCCCCTTTTCCCGCAGGCCCACATGTCCTAAAGAACGCGCAAACCCGCGCCTTCGGAGGAGTTTCATGAACGAGCCGCAGATCACCCCCGACCTCGTCGCTGCCCACGGCCTGAAACCCGACGAATACCAGAGCCTGCTGGAGATCATGGGCCGCGAGCCCACCTTCACCGAACTGGGCATCTTCTCGGCCATGTGGAACGAGCATTGCTCGTACAAATCCTCGAAGAAATGGCTGCGCACCCTGCACACGACCGGCGATCAGGTCATCTGCGGTCCGGGCGAGAATGCGGGCGTCGTGGACATCGGCGACGGTCAGGCGGTCATCTTCAAGATGGAAAGCCACAACCACCCCTCCTACATCGAACCCCATCAGGGCGCGGCGACCGGCGTCGGCGGCATTCTGCGCGACGTCTTCACCATGGGCGCGCGCCCGATCGCGGCGATGGACAGCCTGAGCTTCGGCCTGCCCTCGCACCCAAAAACCCCGCACCTCGTGAAGGGCGTGGTCGAGGGCGTTGGCTCCTACGGCAACTGTTTCGGCGTTCCGAACGTGGGTGGCGAGGTGCGCTTCCACGCCGCCTATAACGGCAACTGCCTTGTGAACGCCTTCGCTGCGGGCCTCGCGGATACCGACAAGATCTTCTACTGCGCCGCCTCGGGCGTGGGTATGCCGGTGGTGTATCTCGGCGCCAAGACCGGGCGTGACGGCGTCGGCGGGGCCACCATGGCCTCGGCCGAGTTCGACGACACTATCGAAGAGAAGCGCCCCACCGTTCAGGTCGGCGACCCCTTCGTCGAGAAATGCCTGATGGAAGCCTGCATGGAGCTGATGCGCACCGACGCCGTCATCTCGATCCAGGACATGGGCGCCGCTGGCCTGACCTGCTCGGCCGTCGAGATGGGCGACAAGGGCGGCCTTGGCATCAAGCTGCAGCTTGACGCCGTGCCGCAGCGCGAAGCCAACATGACCGCCTATGAGATGATGCTCTCGGAGAGCCAGGAGCGGATGCTCATGGTGCTCAAGCCCGAGAAAGAGGCCGAGGCCCGCGCCATCTTCGAGAAATGGGATCTCGACTTCGCCATCGTCGGCGAGACCATCGCCGAGGATCGTTTCCTGATCATCCACGGCAATGAGGTCAAGGCCGACATCCCGCTGTCCAAGCTCAGCTCGGCCGCGCCGGAATACGACCGCCCCTGGGTGCCGACCCCGGCCGCCAAGCCGCTGACCGAGCTGCCCGCGATTGGCCCGATCGAGGCGCTCAAGGCGCTGATCGGCTCGCCGAACTATGCCGCCAAGAACTGGGTGTTCGAGCAGTATGACACGCAGGTCATGGCCGATACCGTGGTGCGTCCGGGCCTCGGCGCCGGCGTCGTGCGCGTGCATGGCACCGACAAGGCAGTGGCCTTCACCTCGGACGTGACGCCGCGCTACGTGCGTGCCAACCCCTACGAGGGCGGCAAGCAGGCCGTGGCCGAAGCCTATCGCAACCTCTCGGCCGTGGGCGCCCTGCCGCTGGCCACGACCGACAACCTGAACTTCGGCAACCCCGAGAAGCCCGAGATCATGGGCCAGTTCGTCGGCGCGATCAAAGGCATCGGCGAGGCCTGCCTTGCGCTGAACTTCCCGATCGTGTCTGGGAACGTCTCGCTTTACAACGAGACTGACGGCAAGGGCATCCTGCCCACCCCGACCATCGGCGCCGTGGGCCTGCTGAAATCGCTCGATGACCTGATCGGCGGCCAACCCGCTGAGGGCGACATCGCGCTGGTGATCGGCGTGACGCATGGCCACCTCGGCCAGTCTGCGCTGGCCTATGAAGCCTTTGGCATCGAGGAAGGCGACGCCCCGGCCGTCGATCTCGATGACGAGCGCAAGCACGGCGAATTCCTGCGCGCCAATGGCAAGCTGGTCAAGGCGGCGTCGGACCTGTCCGATGGCGGCCTGGCGCTCGCGGCCTTCGAGATGGCCGAAGGCGCCGGTCTGGGCGTTGCGCTCGATGCGCAGGCGATCGGCACGCTCTTTGGCGAGGACCAGGCGCGCTACCTTGTGGCCTGCGATGCCGAAGGCGCGAACGCGCTTGAGGCCGCCGCGAAAGCCGCCAATGTGCCGCTGGAGCGCGTCGGTGTGTTCGGTGGCAACGACGTGGCCTTCGGCTCCGCCAAGGCGCCTATGGCTGAACTCTCGGCACTTTACCGCTCGGCCTTCGCCGCTGCCGTGGAAGGCTGAGACCACCGCCTGAGAACATGCGCGCGCGGGGCAACCCGCGCGCCTTTCTTTTCTGGCCCTCGCCCGCCCGGGCAATTCGCCCCACGGCACCGATGCGACCGGCGCGCCCCTTGCCGCCCCGCCGCAGTCAGCCTAGATTGACCGCAAAGCACGAGGAGATACCGATGCCGATGGAAGCCCATGATATCGAAGCCCTGATCCGTGAGGGCTTCCCCGACGCGCAGATCACCATCACCGATCTTGCGGGCGACGGGAACCATTGGGCAGCCGAGGTGATCGACGCCTCGTTCAAGGGCCTCAACCGCGTCCAGCAGCAGCGCGCCGTCTTCGCCGCGCTCAAGGGCGCGATGGACGGGCCGAACGCGCCGCTCCATGCGCTGGCGCTGACGACCAAGGCCCCGGAGTGATCTCCGGCGGGCACCTGACTTCGGTCAAGGCGCCCGATCCGACCGACTGACAGAGCGTGTATCGCTCATGCGCGAACAAAGGATTTTTCCATGACCGCTATCGACCAGATCAAGGCAGACATCGAAGCCAATGACGTGGTGCTTTACATGAAAGGCACCAAGGAAATGCCGCAGTGCGGGTTCTCCAGCCGCGTTGCGGGCGTGCTGAACTTCATGGGCGTCACCTACAAGGACGTCAACGTTCTGGCAGACGCCGAAGTGCGCCAGGGCATCAAGGATTTCTCGGAGTGGCCGACCATCCCGCAGCTCTACGTCAAGGGCGAGTTCGTGGGCGGTTGCGACATCGTCACCGAGATGACCCTGTCGGGCGAGCTCGACCAGCTCTTCGACGCCAAGGGCGTGAGCTATAACAAGGACGCCGCCGACCAGATCCGCGCTGCGAACGCCTGACCAATCGCGCATCGCATCTCAAACCCCGCGCCCTTTGGCGCGGGGTTTTCTATTGGGCGCGTCAGATTTTTAGACCAAACGGTCATATTTCTTGCGCCACGCATTCAGCTCCCGTTGATGCAACCCCGATCTGGCGCTAGCCTGCGCGTAACCGGACAATCCCAGGATCCATCATGTCCACTGACCGCAATCCCGGCGCGCCGCTCGACCTGTCCTGGTTCGACCGGATCGCCGTCAATACCCCTGCGACCGAGGCGCGCGCGGCGCAGCTGACCACGCGCCGCAGTCTGAAAAAGAACTACCAGGCGGCCTGGCTCGTGAATGCGATCCGCTGCATGGACCTGACGACGCTGGCCGGTGACGACACCGAGGACCGCGTCGCGCGGCTTTGCGCCAAGGCGCGCGCGCCGTTGGCCGATCATATCCTTGCCGGGCTTGGCCTTGAGGACGTGACGACGGGTGCGGTCTGCGTCTATCCGACCATGGTCGCCGCCGCTGCGCGCGCGCTGGAGGGCACTTCGATCCCCGTGGCCTCGGTCGCCACCGGCTTTCCGGCCGGGCTGATGCCGCTCGATCTGCGGCTGGCCGAGATCCGCTATGCCGTCGATCAGGGCGCGCAAGAGATCGACATCGTCATCACCCGCGCCCATGTGCTGCGCGCCGACTGGCAGGCGCTCTATGACGAGATCGCCGCCATGCGCGAGGCCTGCGGGGCCGCGCATATGAAGGCGATCCTTGCCACCGGCGATCTGAAAACGCTGCGCAACGTCTACAAGGCCTCGATGGTGGCGATGCAGGCGGGGGCGGATTTCATCAAGACCTCGACCGGCAAGGAAGGCGTCAACGCGACCCTGCCCGTCAGCCTGACCATGGTGCGCGCGCTGCGCGACTATGGCGCGCGCACCGGGTACCGGATCGGCTTCAAGCCCGCAGGTGGGATGAAGACCGCCAAGGACGCGCTGGCCTGGCAGATCCTGATGAAAGAGGAGATGGGCACAGACTGGCTGCGCCCCGACCTCTTCCGCCTTGGTGCCTCGTCCATGCTGGCCGACATTGAACGCCAGCTCGAACACCATGTCACCGGGCGCTACGCGTCCTCGTCCCGCCACGCGATCGCCTGAGGGAAAGATGCCGACCGTGAAAGAGATCCTCGAGACCATGGACTACGGCCCCGCCCCCGAAGCCAGCGGCGAAGTGACCGCCTGGCTGGCCGCGCGCGGGCGCTTTGGCCATTTCATCAACGGCGCCTTCACCAAGCCGGGCGAGACCTTCGCCGCCGACAACCCGGCGACGGGTGAGCCTTTGGCCGAGGTCACGCAGGGCACCGAGGACGACATCGCCGCCGCCGTGAAAGCCGCGCGCAAGGCGCAGCCGAAATGGGCGGGCCTGAGCGGGCATGAGCGCGCGCAGTGGCTTTACGCCATCGCCCGCCATCTGCAAAAACGCGAGCGGTTCCTGTCGGTACTTGAGACCCTCGACAACGGCAAGCCGATCCGTGAATGCCGCGATGTCGATGTGCCGCTGGCGATCCGCCACTTCTACCACCACGCCGGATGGGCCGAACTGCTTGAGGACGAATTCCCCGGCAACGTCCCGCATGGCGTCTGCGGCCAGATCATCCCATGGAATTTCCCGCTCTTGATGCTGGCATGGAAAGTCGCGCCTGCGCTGGCGGCCGGGAATACGGTGGTGTTGAAACCCGCCGAGTATACGCCGCTCACCGCACTCGCCTTCGCAGAGATCTGCGCCGAGGTCGGGCTGCCCAAAGGCGTCGTCAACATTGTCACCGGGGACGGGCGCACCGGTGCGGCGCTGGTCGCGGCCGAGGTCGACAAGATCGCCTTCACCGGCTCAACCGAGGTTGGCCGCCTCATCCGCCGCGCCACCGCAGGCAGCGGCAAGGCGCTGACGCTGGAGCTCGGTGGCAAGTCGCCCTTCATCGTCTTCGCCGACGCCGATCTGGATGCGGCGGTCGAGGGCGTGGTGGATGCCATCTGGTTCAACCAGGGTCAGGTCTGCTGCGCCGGGTCGCGCATCCTGGCCGCCGAATCCGTGGCCGACGACTTCACCCACCGCCTGACCGCACGGCTGGCCAGGCTGCGCGTGGGCGACCCGCTCGACAAATGCACCGACATGGGGGCGATCGTGCACCCGGTGCAACTGGGCCGCATCCGCGACCTCGTCAGCGCGGGCGAGGCAGCCGGCGCACACCTGATCCAGGCCGAGTGTCAACTGCCCCCAAAGGGCAGCTTCTACGCCCCCGGCATCCTCCTGAACGCGCACCCCGCCAACCCGGCAATGACCGAGGAAATCTTCGGCCCGGTCGCCACGCTCTCGACCTTCCGCACGCCGGACGAGGCGGTGGAGCTTGCCAATAACACGCGCTACGGCCTCTCGGCCTCGATCTGGTCCGAAAACCTGACGCTGGCGATGGATATCGCCGCCAAGGTCAAGGCCGGGGTCGTGTGGATCAACGCAACCAACGTCTTCGACGCCGCCGCAGGCTTTGGCGGGATGCGTGAAAGCGGCTTCGGCCGCGAAGGCGGGCGCGAGGGCATGGCCGCCTACCTGCGCCGCCCGGCCCCGAAGGCGCAGCCTGAGGCGGCTGCGGGGCAGCTCGATGCCGCGCCGCAGGCGGGCGCCCCCGCCGCCCCCGGCATCGACCGCACGGCCAAGCTTTATATCGGCGGCAAGCAGAGCCGCCCCGACAGCGGCTATTCCTACGCCGTGACCCACAAGGGGCGCGAGATCGGCCTTGCCCCGCTCGGTAGCCGCAAAGACATCCGTAACGCGGTCGAGGCCGCGCATAAGGCCAGCGGCTGGGGCAAGGTCACCGGCCATAACCGTGCGCAGGTGCTGTATTACATCGCCGAGAACCTCGCCGCGCGTCAGGCCGAGTTCGAGGCCCGCCTGCACGACGCCGGCCACAGCCCCAAGGAAGTCACCGCCACCATCCGCCGCGCCTTCTACTACGCCGCCTGGGCGGACAAGTTTGACGGCGCGGTGAAATCCACCAAGACGCGCAACGTGACCGTCGCGATGCACGAGCCCTGGGGCGTCATGGGCATCGCTTGCCCGGACGCGGCGCCGCTTTTGGGCTTTGCCTCGCTGGTGCTGCCCGCCATCGCCATGGGCAACCGAGTGGTGGCGATCCCCGCCACCTCGATGCCCTTCGCCGCGACCGACCTTTATCAGGTCTTCGACACGTCGGACCTCCCCGGCGGGGTCGTCAACATCGTCACCGGCCCGCGCGACGAGTTGGCCAAGACATTGGCGCAGCACGATGACGTGGCGGCGATGTGGTATTGCGGCGGCACCGAGGGCGCCGCAATGGTCGAGGCCGAAAGCGCCGCCAACCTCAAGGCAACCTGGACGCTGCCGAACCGCGACTGGTCGGCGGCGCAGGGGCGCGAGTTCCTTGATCGCGCCTGCCAGATCAAGACGATCTGGGTGCCCTACGGCGAATGAAAACGGCGCGGGGTCTGCCCGCGCCGCCCATCTCATTTCCGGGGTTTGCCCGACCAGGTTCCAAGCCAATCCATGAACCGGCCCCAGACGCCTCGCGCGCGGTCGCCTGCGGCGTCGGCACGTTCCTCGACCTCGTCCCAGGCCTCGCCCACATCCTCGACCAGCGGGTCGATCGAGCGTTCGCGGAACTGCCTCCAGATCGCGCGGATCGTCAGGATGACGATCAGCAAGAACCCGAGCAGGAAGATGTTGACCCAGGGGATGATCCGCACATCAGGACCAGCTACCGGCTTGATCCCCACCGCATTGGGGAAGATCGACAGTAACTGGTTGCGCCAGCCGTAATGCGTGACCACGGCCCATTTCGGGTTCTCGGGGGAGGATTTCAGATCGTCCGCCTCGGTTTGAAGGCTGGCGGTGTCGAACTTGAAATAGGGCGGCCAGTTCCAGCCGGTATCCTCGTTGCGATAGACCATCGGCTTGCCATTCGCGAGGATGGTCGAGATGAACTGCACATCGCGATTGGTCAGCGTACCGGATTGATCGTCCGGGTCGGACCAGAAGATCCGCGTCCAGTCGCCCAGATCCTGCCGCTCCTGATAGGTATTCACCACGCGCACGATATCGTGCTGCGGGAAGGTGTAGTGCAGAAAGCCCCCGACGATCAGCGCCAGAAGCGCCCAGAATGTCCATTTGACGTATTTCATCACGGCCTCACGCGTAATTCACCAGATAGATCAGCAAGCCCACGACCACCGCGGGCAGCACCAGCACCAGCCAGATCAGCTTGCGCCGCAGGCTGTGCTCATAATCCGCCATCCCCTCTTCGATGAAGAGATCGCGGCCTTCGGGCGTGCCCCCCTCGGGCGGGTCCGCATCCCATTCCTTTTCCAGCGCCTCGCGGCGCAGCGAGCGCGAATAGATCAGCAGCACCCAATAGGCCACTGCAGCACCGACCGCCCCGAAAATCGCGAGCCTCAGAAAACCGATCATCGCCGACCTCGCAACACAGCGCCCCAGGGTCCGACCAGATCGACCGCGTCACGCGGGCTTGGCGCCTTGGGCGGCGCAGGCACCCGATCCCAGGGGCCGGGCGCAGGGGCGTCCTCCATCCCCGGCTCGCCCCCGAACAGGGCCTGACGGGCACCTGCCTTGTCGATCTGATACTCCCTTTCCAGGAAATCCGCCACATAGGCCTTCTTGGCCTCGGGCCAGGTCGCATAGAGGCGGTAGAACAGCTCCTTGTGGCAGATGAACATCTGCCGCACGTCGAGCGGGCAAAGCTCGGCCAGCAGCATGTTGACCAGATCGCGCAGCGGCCCCTGAGCGGCCCGCAGCGTGTAGAAATAGGCCGGGTGGCGGCTGTCGATCCGGGGCCAGGGGCCGCCCGCCTCCAGCCAGCGCAGGATGGCGGCGAGGGCCTGGAACTCCTCGGGCAGAGTAGCGCCCAGATGCTGCGCAATCGCGCGCAATTCACGGCGCGAGCCACTGCCGGCATCGAGCCCAAGGTGGCTTGCGGCCTCGACCAGAATGAAGTCCATCTTCTGGCGCAGGATCGCCCCCGCATCCGCCCCGCGCGCCCGAACGATCGGCTCGACCAGCCCGTTAATCTCAAGGAACTTCGCGATCTCGTTGCGCTGCTCATGCGCGAAGACATAGTCGATGGGCAGCGCCCCAAGCGCGATCCGGTCGCCCATCGCAATCGCCGCCGGATGCGGAACCGAGCGGAAGAGATAAAGCCCGCCGAAATGCGCCGTCCAGAAATCGGGCGTCTCGAAGCTGGTGGCGCGCAGGGCGACCGGATTGCGGGTGACATCGCCGGTCCGTTCGGCCAGCCCGATCATTTCAGAGATCAGCGCGTCGTCATGCCAGCCCTCGGGCTCCGCCCGGAACCGCGCGATCAGGCCCGAGAGCTTTTCGGATTCAGCCACATGATTGCCCGTCGTATCCGCCACCACGGTAATGCGCTGGATATCGAACAGCCGCACGGCCGAGCCGAGTTCATAGACCGTGTCCTCCAGCTCGCCCACCACCGCATCGCGGGCGGTCAGGCTGAACAGCTGCGCCTCGTTCTCTTCGATGAACTGCCGCAGGATAGAGCGCGACATCGAGAACTTGGCGTTTAGAAGCGGGGCCGATTTCTGCTCGGTCGAGAGCAGGATGAATTGCCGGTTGCAACCGTTCGGGTTGAGGTAGAGATGATCGCCGAATTCATCGCCAATCTCGGGCGAGTAGCCCGACAGGTCGATGTGAAACTCGGTCAGGGTGGTTTCCTTGCGCGCAAGCTGGCGCAGGCCGCGGTTATACCGCTCGACCAGCGCCGGGCTGTCCACCCGCACCAGATTGCCGAACATCAGCCCCTTTTCGATCAGACGCTTCATCAACGCCCCCGATAGCTACTCAACATTCCATCACGCGCCGCGACCGACCCAGATACCGCGGCCGATTTTCGAGAGGACCGCAAAGACCACGACCGGCACGAAGCTCAGCACATACATGCCCGCGAATACCTGGCGCGGCGTGTTACCGCCTTGGCATTGCCCCGCGCCAAAGAACTCGGTCACGAAGCCCAAGCCGCAATTCACCGCGGTTCCGTAGAAGGCCGGAACCAGCATCCCCAGCGGCAGGATGGCCAGCATCTTGCCCCAGGGGTTGTTCGACAGCCAAAAGCCCATGGCGAGGCAGATGATCAGCCCGAAGGCCAGAAACTGGGTCATTCGCGTTCCTCCAAATAGCGCCGCTTGGCTTCCGCGGCGCGCCTCATGTCGCGCACCATGCCTTCGATCGCTGCCTCGTCCGACTTGTCCGCATAGCGGAACTCGCTGTCGGCATAGCGGTTGATTTCCTGAATGACCATCTCGGCGGTGATCGGGCGGCGCAGATCGCCAATCATCACCGCCTTCTCCTCGTAGCTCTTGAAGAGGAAGAGGTCGGGATTTTCCATCCATTCATCGGGCAGCTCGAAATCCATCGCGCGCACCTTCACCGCATCGGTGATGTTCTTGATCGCACGGCCGGTAAAACGCGGATCGGCCTCTTGGATCGCCTTGAGATAGGCACCCAGCTTCTCAATCGTATCAAGCGCACCCACCCGCGCGCTGACCTCGGCAAAAACCGCATGCAGGCCAACCTCCCGCGGGGCGTTATGGTTTGCGAAGCTTTGCGCAACCGCACGCTTGATCTCTTGCGCGGCAAACAGATCGTGATCGCCCAAGGGGATATCGTGTCGCTTGCCCAAAAGCAGGGCGAGGATGTCGATGTAATCCGCGCGCGTCTGCGGCCCGTCCACCAGGAACCGCGCACCGGCCCGCTGGCGCAGCGCATCGTCCACGTTCTCGGGGTAGTTCGAGAACATCCCGAAGGTGCAATTGCCCCGCACGACCGTGTTGGCGCCCGCAAATGCCTCCATCAGCACGGCGGTGACCTCCTGCTGGCCCGCGCTCGATTGCCGATCGCCCCGCTTGCCCGCGATCTGGTCAATGTCATCGACCGTGCCGAAACCGATCACGGCGGGGTCCATGACGTTCTGGATGAAGGCCTTTGCGTTCTGCCCCGACTTGCCCTGATAGCTGTCGATGTTGTCGATACCGAAGTTCTGGTAGCGGAACGGATAGCCCGCCACCTTGCAGTAATCGTTCAGCAACCCCGCCATCATCTGGATCAGCGTGGTCTTGCCCGTGCCCGGCTTGCCATCCCCCATGAAGGTGAAGATGAAGCCCCCAAGCTCGGCAAAAGGGTTAAGCTTGCGCTCAAAATCATAGGCCATCAGCATCTTGGCCAACCGCATCGCCTGATACTTGGCGATGTGATTTCCCACGACCTCTTCGGGCTTCTTGAACTGCATCACCAGCGAAGAGCCCCGCGCCTTACGCGAGGGCGCGAACCCGGCAATCGGCAGATCGTCCGCCTCGACGCGCCAGGCCGCCCCGGTGAAGACCCCGATCCGGGGCGCATTCTCGCCGCGCAGCCGCACCTTGGCGCTCAGCGCCTCGGCAAATGCCAGAACCGTGGCGATCAGCGCGCCCTCGTCAGCCGCGTGCAAGGCGATGTCCTGGTCCAGTTCCCACAGCGCGCCGTGTAGCGCAAGCGGGGCATTATCGGTCAGCACCTCATCGACCTCGCCGATCTCGACCGACTGCTCCCCGGCTTGCGGCCCCAGCAGGAACCCGGTGGCATTGGCGAAGACCGACAGCACCGCCAAGGCCTCAACCACCAGCAACTCGGTGAATTCCGCCCGCCGTGCCTCGGGCAGACGCCCCTCCAGATTGGCCTTCTTCAACTCGACAAGGCCACTGGCTTCCGAGACCGCCTCACCCACGGCAATCGCAATCGCCAGCCCCCGGCGCAACGCCTGCAAGACCGCAGCCTGCGCGGGCGTCGGCAGATCGTCCCCGCCCACCGCCTGCACCCGCTCGGCCAAGCGCACCCCCTCGGCCCGCACAGTCGCGCGCGTCACCAGCCCCGGCGTGGTCGAACGAAACCGCCGTCCTGTCCCCGTCACGCCGGGCGAGCGCTCAACCGGCGCCACCTCCCGCGCCTGTGCCAGACGCGGCGCATGATCGAGGCCCGCGAGCAGCGCCGAGGCCGCGCCGTAATGCGCCCGGATCGCCTCTTCCCGAAGCTCCATCTCATCGCGCATCCCGCTCATCCCACACTATCCTTTCAACGTGGCCGAAATATCCCGGGGGTGAGGGCCCATAGGCCCGAGGGGGCAGCGCCCCCTTCCCCGGCCTCAGCCGTAAACCATTACCCGGTCGCCCGCGCCGACTACGAACTTGCGCACGTCCCGGAACCCCGGCGGGTCTTTCTCAGCCAGCACCTGGAACGGCCGCTGCGGCAAGATCAACGCACGGCGCAACCGCGTCGCCCCGTGATCCTCACCCACCCCGGAAAACGGATCGAGCCGGAATACCTGCCGCTCGGTCTCGCTGAACCAGCCCTTCTCGATCTCGACGCGCTCGGCCTCCAGCTCCTCAATGGCCCAGGCAAGCGCCCAGTCCTCGCCTGCGGGCGCGCGAGCATCCTCCAGCACCTCGCGGATCGGCCCGCTTTGCAAGGTATAGGCCGAGGAATACATTGGCCCCAGATGCATCCGGCGCAGCCCCTTGGGATGTAAATCAGTGAAATCGGTATCGAACCCCTTGGCGATGGTGATCAGCTTCAACCCGCCGACCGACTGCGCCATCAAATGCGCGCGCACCTGCTCCCACCGGCCGATATCCTTGGGCAGTGAGGTGCGCCCGCTGTCCTCGACATCGAGAATATAGACCACCGGCACATTGAGCTGACTGTCATAGACGGCCCAATGCAGCTTGTAGGCGCGCCGCCCGCGCGGCAGATCGCCCCGCCACTCGGCCACCGGATGCACCTGCGCCCAGAACTGCCCTCCCGCTGCCAGCGCCTCGTAGTAAAGCCGCTGGCTCAGAGCGAATTGCAGATCGGTCGGTACAGCGCGTTCACCCACGATGCGGCGCACCATGCGATCTTTCAGCTCCTCGACGCCTGCCATTCCCGACAGCGCCCCGGCGGCCTGTGCCGCGTCATTGGCCATCGAGACCAGCTCCTGAAAGATCGGAAAGCCGCTCTCGTGCAGGTCAATCGTCAGATGCCGCCGCGCAGGGCCGACAATCCGACCCGCGATCAGGTATTTCAGCGAAAGCGCCCGGAAGGTCGCGGCCACAGCCTCGGCGTAGCCCGCAAGGATGGCCGTGTCCGAGCCCGGCAACTCCCCCTCCATCTGCCGGGCCACGCCCGACATGATCCGGGTGATCCGCTCGAACTTGGCAAAGTAGCGCCGGGCGGCGAATTCGTCGTTCAGGACGTGATGATCGTTGGTCAGCTCGGTCTTGGGCACTTAGCCACCGTAGAGGTTCTTGTCGTGCTTCTCGACAATCGCGGCGAAGCGACGGGCGAACCGCTCATCGGCCTTCGCCTTCTGCTCCAAAACCTTGCGCGCAAAGACCATGTGGCCCTCATGCGCCTCCAGCATCTCGGCCATCTTCGAGTTGGTTGCGGCGCCAATCCCGGCCATGGCAGTCTGCGCCTCCTGATCGGTCTGCACGCCGATCTCGTTGATCCGGTGCGCGATGTCCTGCTGCTGCGCGGTCTTGAGCGATTTCGTCAGCGCATCGTAAAGCACCACGCGCTGCTGCGTGTCGGTCGCCAGCTTGTTGATCAGCACCATCTGCGTCGCGGCCTGGTTGGTCAGGCTGTCCACCCAGGTCTTGCCCTTCTCGATATAGCGCTCGAGCGTCTGCGACTTCGCGAGCTTGACCTGCTCATCCTGCACCATGGCGTTGTAACGCTGATTGAGCGCGGCCAACTCCGTTTCCAGCCGGGTGCGTGCCGCCGCATCCTGCTCGACCGAGATCTTGTTCTCCAACTCGATGATCTTCGGGTCAATCGCCAGAATCTCGGCACGCACGGCCTCCAGATCGGCCACGGTGGTTTCCCGATCCGCCAGCGTCGCCGACAGGTTCGTCTCGACCTTGCCCTTCTGGTCGTTCAGCACCGCCAACTGCCCTTCGAGCAGCTTGACGATCGTGTCGGACTTGGCGATCAGATCCTGCAATTTCGCGTCGATCGAGGCCGCGCGCAAACGCTCGGCCCGCATCGCTTCGGATTTCTGCCGGGCGAACATGCCAACAAAGCTCTCCCACCCGGTCTTGGTGCGCAGTTCCTCGAAATCGCGCGAAAACCCGGCGGTCACATCGTCCAGCCCCATGATCAGCTCGGCAATATTGGCATTCATCGCATCGGCATGGGCCTGCACATCGGACAGCGTCGCGTTCTCGATATCGAGCGAGAATTGCTCCCCCGCATCCGCCTTGGCCTTCGCCGCCTCGATCCGCGAGGTCATCTCGGTAATGCGCGCCTGCGCCTCGGCTACCTGCTTCTGGCTTTGCTCAATCTGCGCGTCGAAACCGGCCATCGCACCCTCCAATGTTAATCACTTTCACAAATCTGGGGAGGCCTTGTCGCAATTTCCAGACCCCGCCACCGAAAGGCTAACGAAAACCGCCGTACCCCGCCACAGCTTTCGGTTGCGCCCCCGCCCGCATCGCCGCTAGCCTTGCGCCATGGACCTGAGCACCCGCATCAAGCTGGAGATAGACTCGCGCCGCGACGAGCTTGTCGCGTTGACGCAAGACCTGATCCGCATTCCCACACTCAACCCGCCCGGCCGGCATTACCGAGAGATCTGCGACTACCTCGCCGAGCGCCTCGCGCGGCAGGGCTTCAAGGTCGAACTGATCCGCGCCCATAACGCGCCGGGCGACAGCGACGCCTACCCGCGCTGGAACCTCCTCGCCCGGCGTGAGGGCGCGGCACCGGGCGATTGTGTGCATTTCAACTCGCATCACGACGTGGTCGAGGTTGGCCACGGCTGGACCCGCGATCCCTTCGGTGGCGAGGTCGAGGGCGACCGAGTCTACGGCCGCGGCGCTTGCGACATGAAGGGGGGCCTCGCCGCCTCGGTCATCGCCGCCGAGGCGTTCATCGCCGCCTGCCCCGACTATCGCGGCGCCATCGAGATCTCCGCCACCGCAGATGAGGAATCGGGCGGCTACGGCGGCGTGGCCTACCTGGCCGCGCAAGGCTACTTCGCCCCCGAGCGCGTCCAGCACGTCATCATCCCCGAACCGCTGCACAAGGATCAGATCTGCCTCGGCCATCGCGGCGTCTGGTGGGCCGAGATCGAGACGCACGGACGCATCGCCCATGGTTCGATGCCCTTCCTCGGCGACAGCGCGATCCGGCATATGAGCGCGGTTCTGGCCGAAATGGAAGAAACGCTCTACCCGCTGCTCGCTTCCAAACGCACCGAGATGCCGGTGATCCCCGAAGGCGCGCGCCAATCCACGCTCAACGTCAACGCCATTCACGGCGGCGCGCCCGAACAAGCCCCCGACTTCACCGGCCTGCCCGCTCCATGCGTGGCCGACCGCTGCCGCATCGTCATCGACCGCCGCTTCCTGATCGAGGAGCAGATCGACGAGGTGAAATCCGAGATCACTGCGATGATGGAGCGCATCCGTGCAAGCCGCCCCGGCTTCAGCTACGAGATCCGCGACCTCTTCGAAGTGCAGCCCACGATGACCGACCGCGATGCCCCGGTCGTGCGCTCGACCGCCGCCGCGATCGAGGCGGTTCTGGGCCGCGAGGCCGCCTATGTCGTCAGCCCCGGCACCTATGACCAGAAGCATATCGACCGCATCGGCCGACTGAAAAACTGCATCGCCTATGGCCCAGGCCTGCTCGAACTTGCGCACCAACCCGACGAATGGGTCGGAATCACCGATATGTCGGATGCGGCCAAGGTCATGGCGCTGGTTCTTGCCGAACTCCTCGCGGCCTGATCCATTCTTCTTGGCCCAAATACCTCGGGGGTGAGGGGGCAGCGCCCCCTCGTCTTCAGATCAGACCCTGCGCGCGGAACAGCGCCTTGATGTCGCTCTCGGGCCGCGCGCCGAAATGGCTGATCACCTCGGCCGCCGCGATGCAGCCCATCCGCCCGGCGGTTTCAAGGCTCTGCCCGGTCGCGTAACCGTAAAGGAACCCGGCCGCGAACTGATCGCCCGCCCCGGTCGTATCCACCGGCACCACGCGATGCACCGGCACCTCGACCCGCTCATCCCCGCGCAGGATCAACACATCTGCGCCCGAGCGCGTGCAGACCACCAGCCCGCATTCCGAGGCCGCCTGCGTCAGCGCGCCCTCCAGATCGGTCTGATAGAGCGAGGCCCATTCGTGTTCGTTCCCGATCACGTAATCCATCTGCTCGCGCACAAGACGGCGGAAATCGGCGCGGTGCCGATCGACGCAGAACGGGTCCGACAGGGAAATCCCGGCCTTGCCGCCGCCACGGTGGCACCCCTGCGCGGCTTTCAGGAATGCGGCCTTGCCGTGATCCTTGTCGAACAGATAGCCCTCAAGGAACAGAAGCTCGGTATTCTCGACCACCTCAAGCGACACATCCTCGGTCGAGACCTCGGCCGAAATCCCCAGATAGGTATTCATCGAGCGCTCGCCATCCGGCGTCACGAAGATCATCGAGCGCGAGGTAGGCAGATCGGCCTTGGGCACGGGGCGGTTCGGGAAATCCGTCCCCTCGCCATTCAGCGCAACCTCGTAGAACCGACCAAGCGCGTCATCGCGCACGCGCCCGATATAGGCCGCGCTCAGTCCCAGGTTCCCCAGCCCCGCAATCGTATTGCCGACCGAGCCGCCGGGCGCCTGCGTGCGATCCTTCATCGCGGCATAAAGCGTTTCGGCGCGCTCGCGCTCGATCAGCTGCATGATGCCCTTCTCGATCCCCATCATCTCGAGAAAGCTGTCGTCGCATTGCGCGATCACGTCCACGATGGCGTTGCCGATTCCGACAACCTGATACTGTTTCACAGGGTCTTCTCCTCGAACTGGCACAGGTCACGGATGTGACAGGCACCGCATTTTGGCTTGCGTGCGACGCAGATATACCGGCCGTGCAGGATCAGCCAGTGATGCGCTTGGCGCTGGTATTCGACGGGCACGTTATCCTCGATGGCACGCTCGACCACATCGACATCCTTGCCCGGACAGATGCCGGTGCGGTTGCCGACGCGAAAGATATGCGTGTCGACTGCCTGCGCCGGATGCCCCCACCACATGTTCAGCACCACATTCGCGGTCTTGCGCCCGACACCCGGCAGGCTCATCAGCGCGGCGCGCGACGAGGGCACCTGACCATCGAACCGCTCCACCAGGATCCGGCTCAGCTTGATGACGTTCTTGGCCTTCTGCCGAAAGAGGCCGATAGTCTTGATATGCTCGGTCAGGCCTTCCTCGCCAAGCGCCAGCATCTTTTCGGGCGTATCGGCAATGGGCCACAGCGCGCGGGTGGCCTTGTTCACGCCCGCATCGGTGGCCTGCGCCGAAAGCGCCACGGCGACCAGAAGGGTGAAGGCGTTGGTGTGCTCAAGCTCCCCTTTCGGGTGGGGCTCACCCGCCTCGAACCGGCGGAACACCTCTTGCATATCTTTATATTCAAGCTGTCTGACCATGGCCCTGCTATGCCCGCCCCGACCGCATCGGGCAAGAGGCGGCACACGCGAAACCGCAGCTTTCGGGTCGCAAGGCTGCCACGCGCGGCCTAGAATGTCTGCAAGGAGGCACCATGACCCACGTCCAACCCACTGAGCAAGGCTACCACTACCGCGTCATCGCCCGCGCGCTTGAGGCCATCGACAGCGCACAGGCAGCGGGCGAGCCCCTGCCGCTGGCCGCCCTCGCAGCACGGCTGGGGATGAGCGAGGCGCATTTCCAGCGCCTCTTCTCGGCTTGGGTTGGCGTCTCGCCCAAACGCTATCAGCAATATCTCAGCCTCTCGCTCGCGCGCGAGATGCTGGCCCGCCGACTGCCCCTCGATCAGGTCGCCGAGGGCGCGGGCCTGTCGGGCACCGGGCGACTGCACGACCTGATCCTGCGGTGGGAGGCGATGACACCGGGCGAATTCGCGAACGGTGCGGCGGGCCTGACGATCCGGTGGGGGCGCTTCGCCTCACCCTTCGGCGAAGCCATCGCCATGGCGACCGAGCGCGGCCTTTGCGGCATGGCTTTCACCGCCGAGATGGGTTTTGACGCGGCCTTCGCCGATCTGGTCCAACGCTGGCCCGGCGCCGAATTGCGCGAAGACCCCGAGGCGATCCGTCCCTGGGTCGAGGCGGCGCTTTCGGGCCACGGTAACGCGCCCCTGACGCTGATCGGCGCGCCCTTCCAGATCAAGGTATGGGAGGCATTGCTGTCGATCCCCTCGGGACAGGTAACCACCTATTCCGACATTGCCGAGGCGATCGGCTCCCCCCGTGCAGTGCGCGCCGTGGGCACGGCGGTCGGACGCAATCCGATCTCGTTCCTGATCCCGTGCCACCGGGCTTTGCGCAAATCCGGCGCGCTCGGCGGCTATCATTGGGGCCTGCCCGTCAAGCGCGCCATGCTGGCCTGGGAGGCCGCGCGCGCCGAATCCGGGGAAGCCCTCGCCCAGATGTGATGCGCGAAATGCCGCCGCTCGCGCAGATATTATCAAACAAACCTCCGCGCTTCGCGTAATAAGGCAGGGAAGCCCCCGCGCGGGGCCAAGACGAAGGCAGTTACATGAAAAAGTCACCCCTCCTGCTTCTCGGTGTTACCGGCATCGCGGCCCTCAGCGCCTGCACCCCGACCGATGGCACCTATAACCCCAACCAGAACCGCAACACGGGCGCGGTGACCGGCGCCCTGATCGGCGGCGTTCTGGGCGCAACGGCCGACGGTGACGAGCGTCTGACCAAGGCGCTCGCGGGCGCGGCCGTTGGCGGCATGATCGGCGGCGTGATCGGCAACCAGCTTGACAAGCAGGCGCAAGAGCTGCGCCGCGACCTCGACACCAACGGCGTCTCGGTCGTCAACACCGGCTCGGAGCTGGTGGTTACCATGCCGCAGGACGTGCTCTTTGCCGTCGACAGCTCGGCCGTACGCCCCGATCTGCAGCGCGACCTCTACACGCTCGCCGGCAGCCTGAACCGCTACCCCGACACCACCGTCGAAGTTATCGGCCACACCGACAATACGGGCGATGCGCGCTACAACCAGCGCCTGTCGCAGGATCGCGCCAACTCGGTCGCGAATATCCTGATCGGCGCCGGCGTGCCGCGCTACCGCGTCGTGGCCTATGGCCGTGGCGAGGATCAGCCCATCGCCTCGAACCTGACCCCCGAGGGCCGTTCCCAGAACCGCCGGGTCGAGTTCATCATCCGCCCGAACCAGTAATCGGCGGACAGATCCAATGAAGGCCGGGCATTGCCCGGCCTTTTTATTTTACCGATTTTCATTGCCCACCCCGCGAACTGGTCATACATTTTGACCACAGGGGGAGAAAATGCCATTTCAGAAAATCGAGTCCGAAAAGCTGGCCTCTGCCGTCGTGCGGCAGATCGAGGGCCTGATCTTGCAGGGTATCTTGCGCCCCGGCGAGCGCCTGCCATCCGAGCGCGAACTGTCCGAGCGGCTGGACGTCTCGCGACCGTCGCTACGCGAAGCGGTGGCGGAATTGCAGGAGGTGGGCCTGCTGACCACGCGCGCCGGATCGGGGATCTTCGTGGCTGATGTCTTGGGCTCGGCCTTCTCGCCCGCGCTGATCCGGCTCTTTGCCCAGAACGATCAGGCGGTGTTCGACTACCTCTCCTTCCGCAAGGATATCGAGGGCATGGCCGCCGAGCGCGCCGCGCGCCTTGGCTCGGACACCGATCTTGAGGTGATCGACACGCTGTTCCGGCGCATGGAGGCGGTGCATTCCAAGCGCAACCCCGCTGATGAGGCCGCGCTCGACGCGCAGTTCCACATGGCGATCGTCGAGGCCAGCCACAACGTGATCATGCTGCATATGATGCGCGCGATGTTCGACCTGTTGCAGGAGGGCGTGTTCTACAACCGCCAGGTTATGTTCCGTAATCGCCCGACGCGCGATGCGCTGCTTGAACAGCACCGGGCCATCAATACGGCCATCCAGGCGCGCGACGGCGCGGCCGCGCGGGCGGCGGTGGCCGCCCATATGGAATTCGTCGAGACCGCGCTGCACGATCAGCGCAAGGCCGAACGCCACGAGGCGCTGGCGCAACTTCGCCTACGGCATCAATCCGAAAAGGCATAAAAAAACCCGGCCTCGCGGCCGGGTCTTTCATTCATATGTCTGTCGCTCAGTGCATGCGCGTTTCGACATCGGCGATGGCGGCGTCGATCATGCCAGCCTTCTCCTTCGCCGAAATCTGCTTGGCCATGACCTCGCCCGCTGCAGCAATCGCCACCTGTACGGCACGGTCCTTGACCTCTTTCAGCGCCGAAGCTTCGGCAGAGGCAATCTGATCCTCGGCCGCCTTCAGACGGCGCGCGATCGAGTTGCGAAGATCGGCTTTGGCCTGCTCGGCCGCGGCTTGGGCGTCACGCTTGGCGGCGACCACGATCTCATCAGCCTGCGCCTGAACTTCACGGGCCTTGCGCTCGTAGGTGGCCAGGATCGACTGAGCCTCCTCACGCAGTTCCCGCGCGTCTTCGAGGTCGGCCTTGATACCGGCAGCACGCTTGTCGAGCAGCTTGCCCAGCATCCCCGGAACCTTGGCCTTCAGAACCACGGCAACGAAGATCAGGAAAGCGATCGTGACGACGAAGTCGGTGTTGCGCAGCGAGAAGAACGGACCGGATGCGGCCAGAGCGGGCTGCGCGGCGAGAATGAGGAGGAACGAAAGTTTCTTCATCATCTTACCCCTTCAGCCGTGCGCCGACAGCCTCGGCCAGAGCGGTCGCGTCAGCCTTGCCACCCAGAGCGGACACGATCTCGGCAGCGGTGTCCCGGGCGACGGCTTCCACCGCCTCCAGCGCACCGGCGCGGATTTCGGTGATCCGGGCTTCGGATTCCGCAGCACGCGCCGAGATTTCGGCATCTGCCTTGGCGGTCGCCACATCGAGTTCCTTCTGGATCTCGGCGCGGGCTTCCCCAACGATCTTCTGGGCCTGGGCGCGGGCATCGGCGAGGGCCTTTTCATAGGCTGCCTCGGCGTCCTTGGCCTTCAGCTTGTAGTCTTCCGCAGCCGCGAGATCACCTGCGATGGTTCCCTGACGATCTGCCAGAACCGCAGCGATGCGCGGCAGGGCGATGCGCGACAGCACCCAATAGATCACGACCAGAGTCACCAGAAGCCAGAAGATCTGGTTCCCGAAGGTCGAGAAATCGAGTTGCGGCATGCCAGCGGACTCGGCGGCGTGACCTGCAGCTTCCGCTGCAACGGCACCCGCGTCATGCGCCATGTTGGCCGCTTCGTGTTCGTTAGCCATGTCGTCCCCCTGGACCCTTCAATTACCGGATGGACCCCTTAAAGGTCCATCCGACCGCAAGGATGCGAAAAGGGATCAGACGGCGAACATGAGCAGAAGCGCGACGAGGAACGAGAAGATCCCCAAAGCTTCCGCGAACGCGATGCCGATGAACAGCGTGGCGGTCTGGCCAGCGGCGGCCGACGGGTTACGCAGAGCGCCCGACAGGAAGTTGCCGGCAACGTTGCCCACACCGACAGCAGCCCCACCCATGCCCATGCAGGCCAGGCCAGCGCCGATGTAAGCACCCATTTGAACGATATCGCCTTCCATGTTCGTACTCCTTGAGGTTGGAATTGGCAGAATTGGTATTCGGGGATCCCGGACCTTAGTGGTGCGGATGCAGCGCGTCGCGCAGGTAAACGCAGGTCAGGATCGTGAAGACATAGGCCTGAATGAAGGCCACCAGGATTTCGAGGCCGTACATCGCGGTGATCGCCAGGATCGACAGCGGGGTCACGACGATGCCGATGCCCGACATGAGGATCAGCGGAGCGAAGGCGGCGAACACTTTGATAACGGCGTGGCCGGCCATCATGTTACCCGCAAGACGGATGGAGTGGCTGACCGGACGCACGAAGTAAGAGATCACCTCGATCAGCGCCAGCACCGGGCGCAGCGCCAGCGGCGCCGAGCTGACCCAGAACAGGCTCAGGAACGAAGCGCCGTTCTTCACGAAGCCCACAACGGTCACGGTCACGAAGACCAGAACCGCAAGCACGGCCGTCACAGCGATGTGCGACGTGGGGGTGAAGGCCTTGGGCAGCAGCCCGAGGAAGTTCGAGAACACGATGAAGAGGAACAGCGTGAAGATGTAGGGGAAGAACTTCAGACCGTCCTTGCCTGCCACATCCTCGACCATCTTGTGGATGAAGCCGTAGGCAAGCTCGGCGATCGACTGACCGCGCGAGGGCACGATGGCCCGACCGCGGGTGCCCACGACCAGCATCATGATGATGCCGACAACACCCAGCACCATCCACAGCGAGGCGTTGGTGGGGGTGTACCAGTGGACCGGCCCCTCACCGAAGAGAGGCTTCACGATGAACTGATCCATCGGGTGGAACATCAGGCCTTCGCCGCTAGCTTCCGACACGTTTATCTTCCCTCTTCATCGGCCGCATTCGCAGCCGGGCGTTCCTTGTTCATCTCTTCGGCGGTTCGCAGCATCACCCGCACCCCCGCCACGAGTCCAAGGATCGTAAACAGCAACATCATCCAGGGCTGCGTGCCGATCAGCACATCTAGCCCGTATCCGATGCCGAAGCCGATCCCCAGCCCCGAAACCATTTCGATCACCATACGCCAGGCAAGGTTCGCCTGTTCGGCTTTGGTATCGACCCGCGGCTTGGGTGCCCGCGCCGCTTTCGCCTCTGCCAGCCGTTTCTCCAGCGCCATCAGGCGGTCGGGATCAGGCTCGTCAGAGGGACGATCGGACATGGGCGGCCCCCGCGTAAACTCTCGTGCTTGATAGACGTCACACCCGCGTGAGTCAACGCCGTTAGCGCCAGCGCAAAAGACAGGCAACACATTGATATTATTTGACTTTATAAGTTGCGCCCTCGCGCACAGTTCCGCCGCCGACCAAATCCGGTCGAAAATGCACATTCAACCGATTGGTTGACGTTTTTTCAGGCCTGCCGCATGACTTGTGCATGACCAGCGCCGCCGCCTCCCCGCTCGATGCCATTTTCGCCGCCCTCGCGGACCCGACGCGGCGCGCGATCCTCACCATGCTGCTCGAAGACGACATGGCCGTCACCGACGTGGCCGAGCCCTTCTCGATGTCGCTCGCCGCGATCTCCAAGCATCTCTCGATCCTGGCCGAGGCACACCTGATCACCCAGGAAAAGCGCGGCCGCGTGAAATGGTGCAAGCTGGAGCCCCACGCCCTGCGCGATGCAACCACCTGGATTCAAGGTTTCGGTCAGTTCGAACCCGTCGATCTCGACGCGTTCGAGCGCTTCCTCGAAGCCGAACTGGGCAACCCCGAGATACCCTGACCCTTCAATGTGGACCAAATATCCTCGGGGGTGAATTCGGCGCAGCCGAAGAGGGGGCAGACGGCCCCCTGCCCCGCTTACCGCCCATGGCTGCGGTCATATCCGCTCGGCACGGGACTAACCCACCCCACTGGCGGCGCGACCGGTCGGAATACTTCGACCAGCAGCGGGTAGCAGCGCGCCGTGTCCGAGGAATGCTCGGACGAGCAATCCCCGCCCGGGCAGGCCGACAGCGCACCAAGCAGATCGATCTCGGCAAAGAGCTCCAGATAATCCCCCGGGCGCACCGGTGAGGCCTTCATGAAATACTGCCCGGTGTCGCGCGTGAAGCCTGTGCACATGAAGACGTTGAGCACGTCATGCACATGGCGCTCCGCCTCGGACAAGCTCAAGCCGCGCGCATCGGCCAGCGCGCGGGTCAGGTTCGAATGGCAGCAATGGTGATACTGACCGCCGTCCGACAGCAGGCAATGCGTATAGGGATCGCAGCGCGTCCCGATCACGTCATGAACCGAGCCCCCGAAGGCGTCGAAGCCATACCAATCCAGCGTATCCTCAGTGATCGTCGCCATTGGGCGCAGCGTCGGAAAGCTCGACCACAGCCGGTCACCAGTGCTCAGATGCGTGCCATGCAGCGCGCGCGTTTTACCCGAGTAGAACCGCTCGGACAGATCCGCAGACCACAGGTTGAGATCACCCACCTGCGGCCCTTCAACCGAGGAAATGCGGAAGAAATGCCCCGCGGGCACCTCAAAGCAGCCCGCATCGCGTGGCGCGACCGTCACCTCGGCGGTCTTCTCCCACCCTGGCCGCGCGGCGCGATAGGCAGCAAGATCAGGACCGGGCAGCGCATCGACCGGATAGCAGATCACCGGGGCGATGGCGCGGCGCGCCTCGGCTTCGGCGGGCGGAGCATGTTCGGGTTGGACAAGTTTCATGGCGACTCCTTTTGCGCCATCGTGCCTGTCGTTCGGAAAAAGAAAAGCCCCGGAACCGCGGCTCCGGGGCTTTCCGTGTAATTCGTTCAGGGCTCAGGCTGCCGAATAGTAGCCATACATCTGCTCCAGCGGCGTTTCGCGGGGCAGATCGGCACCGGCGGTCACCGGCGTGGCTTCGGGGGTGTAATACGCGTAGGCATCTTCGAGGACCTGCAGGGCTTCCTGGGCGCGGTCACGCTCCGACTTCTTCACGAACTTAAGGACAGTCATCTTGGAACTCCTTGTTGCACGAGTTCCTCCCTGCCGCCGATTTAGGGCCGCTTGACGCGAAAGGAAAGCCCCGATGCCGCAAGCGTGATATGATTTTTCTGCAATGCAGCATTAAAGCCGCAATGCAACAAAAAGGCCCCGGAGACGCTCCGGGGCCCAAATATTGTGTTCAAGCACCAGATCAGACGTGGCGGTTGATCATCATGCGCTTGATCTCAGCGATCGCCTTGGCCGGGTTGAGACCCTTCGGGCAGGTCTTCGCGCAGTTCATGATGGTGTGGCAGCGATAGAGCTTGAACGGGTCTTCAAGGTTGTCCAGACGCTCGCCGGTCGCCTCGTCGCGGCTGTCGATGATCCAGCGGTAGGCATGCAGCAGAGCCGCCGGGCCGAGATACTTGTCGCTGTTCCACCAGTAGCTCGGGCACGAGGTCGAGCACGAGGCGCACATAACACATTCATAAAGACCGTCGAGTTTCTTGCGGTCTTCGATCGACTGACGCCATTCCTTGGCCGGACGGTTCGTCTTGGTCTCAAGCCACGGCATGATCGAGGCGTGCTGCGCGTAGAAGTGGGTCAGGTCCGGGATAAGGTCCTTGACCACCGGCATATGCGGCAGCGGGTAGATCTTGACGTCGCCCTTGATCTCGTCAAGGCCGTAGATACAGGCCAGCGTGTTGATCCCGTCGATGTTCATCGCGCAGGACCCGCAGATCCCTTCACGGCACGAGCGGCGGAAGGTCAGGGTCGGGTCGACCTCGTTCTTGATCTTGATCAGCGCGTCCAGAACCATCGGGCCGCACTTGTCCATGTCGAGGAAATAGGTGTCCACCCGCGGGTTTTCACCGGTGTCCGGGTCCCAGCGATAGATCTGGAACTTGCGGACATTCTTGCCTTCCGGCTTCGGCCAGGTCTTGCCGACGCGGATTTTCGAGTTCTTGGGAAGCGTGAACTGAACCATTTTCGATCCCTTCGTATCCTAGCGGGAATAATACGGCCGCGTCGGGAACTGGCCGGATTTGTTATATACGCAGCGGTTATAGGCGTCGGACGGATCGCCGCCCATCATCGTCGAGACCTGCAGCTTCATGTCGATGTCATAGACCGCGCGGTCCTGGTTGACACCGATCTTGGCCTCGCCGCTGACCGGGCGGAGCATCTCGCGGCACTGGGCCTCGGCCTGATCCACAGGGATCGGTCCGCAGGCCGCGAGCGCAAGCGCCCCCGCGGCCAGAAGCCCATATGCCAGCCCTTGCGCCATCAGAAGGTCCGTGCCTTCGGGGCGATCTTCGCGAGGCTGATGCCGCCTTCGGCTTCGGTGGTCAGCGGGTCGACGATGACCGGACGGTAGGTCAGGTCGACCTGGTTGCCGTCCACGCGCATCACCGAGTGCACACGCCAGTTGGCGTCGTCGCGGGTCGCGTGATCTTCCGAAGCGTGGGCGCCGCGCGATTCCTTGCGGGCCTCGGCACCGACGATGGTCGCCAGCGCGTTCGGCATCAGGTTCGTCAGCTCCAGCGTCTCCATCAGGTCCGAGTTCCAGATCAGCGAACGGTCGGTGACCTTCAGATCCGAAAGCTTGGCGGCGATGGCGGTCATCTTCTCGACGCCTTCGGCCAGGGTCTTGTCGGTGCGGAACACGGCGGCGTCAGCCTGCATGGTCTTCTGCATCTCAAGGCGCAGATCAGCCGTGGCGATACCGCCCTTGGCGTTGCGCAGACCGTCGAAGCGATCGAACGCCTTGTCCACCGACGCCTGGTTAAGCGCGCCATTGCGGGCCTTGGGGTCGACGACCTGACCGGCGCGGATGGCGGCGGCGCGGCCGAAGACCACGAGGTCGATCAGCGAGTTCGAGCCGAGACGGTTAGCACCGTGCACCGAGGCGCAACCGGCCTCGCCCACAGCCATCAGGCCCGGAACGACAGCGGTCGGGTTCGCGGCGGTCGGGTTCAGCACCTCGCCCCAATAGTTGGTCGGGATACCGCCCATGTTGTAGTGCACGGTCGGCAGAACCGGGATCGGCTCTTTGGTCACATCGACACCGGCGAAGATCTTCGCCGATTCCGAGATGCCCGGCAGACGCTCGGCCAGTGCTTCGGCCGGCAGGTGCGACAGGTTCAGGTGGATATGGTCGCCATGCTCGCCCACGCCGCGGCCTTCGCGGATCTCCATGGTCATGCAGCGCGAGACATAGTCGCGCGGCGCCAGATCCTTGTAGTGGGGCGCGTAACGCTCCATGAAGCGCTCGCCCTGGCTGTTGGTCAGGTAACCGCCTTCGCCGCGCGCGCCCTCGGTGATGAGGCAGCCCGAGCCGTAGATGCCGGTCGGGTGGAACTGCACGAATTCCATGTCCTGCAGCGCAAGGCCCGCACGGGCCACCATGCCGCCGCCGTCGCCGGTGCAGGTATGGGCCGAGGTCGCCGAGAAATAGGCGCGGCCGTAACCGCCGGTGGCCAGAACGACCATCTTGGCGTTGAAGACGTGGAAGGTGCCGTCATCGAGCTTCCAGCAGACCACGCCCTGGCACACGCCATCATCCGACATGATCAGGTCGATGGCGAAGTACTCGATGAAGAACTCGGCGTTGTTCTTGAGCGACTGACCGTAGAGCGTGTGCAGGATCGCGTGACCGGTGCGGTCGGCCGCGGCGCAGGTGCGCTGCACGGGCGGGCCGTCGCCGAATTCGGTGGTGTGACCGCCGAACGGACGCTGGTAGATCTTGCCCTCTTCGGTGCGCGAGAACGGCACGCCGTAGTGCTCAAGCTCGTAAACGGCCTTGGGGGCTTCGCGTGCGAGGTATTCCATCGCGTCGGTATCGCCCAGCCAGTCCGAACCCTTGACGGTGTCGAACATGTGCCACTGCCAGCTGTCCGGGCCCATGTTGCCAAGCGAGGCGGCGATGCCGCCCTGTGCCGCAACGGTGTGCGAGCGGGTCGGGAAGACCTTGGTCACGCAGGCCGTGCGCAGGCCCTGTTCCGCCATGCCGAGGGTAGCGCGCAGACCCGCGCCGCCCGCGCCCACGACCACGACGTCATATTCATGCGTCTCGTAAGTGTAAGCTGCCATCTGTCTGGTCCTGTCTCAGTGCATGGCTTCGAAGAGGAAGCCGACCATCGTCAGCTTGGCCAGCGCATAAAGCGCGACGGCGATGACGATGTAGGAAATGGAGGAAGCGAGGATGATCAGCGCCTTGCGGGTCGAGCCCTGGGCGTAGTCCTCGATCATCATCTGCGCGCCCTTGGCGAAGTGGCGCATGCCGACGAATACGGTCAGCGCGGTCAGGATCGCCGGGAAGGGATGCGAGAAGGTGGCGATCACGCCTTCGGCCGGCTGGCCAAGCGCGCGACCGAACACGATGACGAAAACCGGGATCAGGAAGGCCAGCGCGACCGAGGTCACGGTCATGAACCAATGATGCTCGGTCCCGGTGTGCGAAGCGCCTTTGCCCTCGGCGCGCTTGCGGGCGGTCAGGTAACGCATGGGGATGCTCCTCAGACCAGAATGAGTGTGATGATGGTCAGAACGACCGAACCGACGATCATGCCCATGCCGAGCTTCTCTGCCGTCTCGATGTCGAGGCCCTTGCCGGCGTCGAAATACAGGTGACGCAGGCCGGCGAGGTAGTGATACCACAGCGCCCAGGCCGACAGGGTGAAGATCAGGTCGCCAAACCACGAGGTGGCCACGGCATTCGCCAGTTCGAAATATGCAGGGCTCGTCGCCGCCGCGAGCAGCCACCACACCGCCAGCAGGACGCCCACGATGAGCGCGTTGCCGGTGATCCGCGTCAGGATCGAGGTGAAAGACGTCAGCTGCGGGCGGTAGATCTGCAGATGGGGGGAAAGGGGCCGTTCAACCCGTTTCACTTCAGCCATTTTGGGTCCCTCTGTCGCTAGGCCCCGATCTGAGGCGCTGCCTAAAACGGCGGCGCGGTCGGGGTTGGCCGGAATTGCGCTTTCTCAATAACGCAATTTTTGCGCAAGTCACGCAAAGAGAATAGGAGAAATGCCCATTTTGGCGGATTGAATGCGGAAATTTGGCATTTGTGATCACGAATTTTCGGGCCGTGATCACATGTTGCCGCTATCAGGCCCGACGACATCGGCGGGTGAGTCTCCGGGCGATACGGCCCGATAGAAGAACGGCGCCCGCCGATGACGGACGCCGCAAAAGCCCCGAAACACGCGGGCCAAGATCAGATCGGCATCAACGCCCAATAGTCGAGGTCAAGCAGCACCTCGGGGGCGTATTTGCCGTCTTCGCCCTTGTAGGCGAAGGGCGCCGCGCCCTGCTTGGTCGCCACCAGCCGCAGCCGGATCGCGCCGACGCCCGGCGCGCTGGTCTCGGCCTTATCCAGAACCTCGGACCAGGCCTTGACCGTGTCGCCCGCAAAGCACGGGTTGGCATGGGCGCCGCCGTTCAGCGCGACGATCATCTGCGCGTTGGCAAGCCCGTTGAACGACAGCGCGCGCGCCATCGAGATGACGTGACCGCCATAGATCAGCCGCTTGCCATCCTCGCGGAAGGTCGCGTCAAAATGCACCTTGGCGGTGTTCTGCCACAGGCGCGTGGCGATCATGTGTTCGGCCTCTTCGATGGTGACGCCATCGACATGGTCGATCTTTTCGCCCACCTCGTAATCGGCCCAGCGATGCGGCTCGCCCGCCAGTTCGAAATCGTAGTTCGAGAAATCGAGCCCGGTCGGCACCACCAGATCCTTAGGGTCCACGACCTTGGCGAGGTTGGGAACCACCGCCTCGGGCGCGGGCGCCGACAGATCGCCTTTGCGCACCATGACCCAGCGGACATATTCCATGACCTTGTGGTCATACTGGTTGAGACCAGTGGTGCGAACATAGACCACGCCCGACTTGCCGTTCGAGTTCTCCTTGACGCCGATCACCTCGCTTTCCGAGCGCAGCGTGTCGCCCGGATAGACCGGACGCAGCCAGCGCCCCTCGGCATAGCCAAGGTTCGCGACCGCGTTCAGCGAGACATCCGGCACGGTCTTGCCGAAGACGACATGGAAGGCCGCCAGATCGTCTATCGGCGCCGAGGGCAGACCGCTGGCGCGGGCGAACTCATCGCTCGAATAGAGAGCGCCGCGCGCCGGATAGAGCGCATGATACATCGCCCGCTCGCCACCCGAGACGGTGCGCGGCACGGCGTGGCGGATCACCTGCCCGACCTTGTAATCCTCGAAAAAGCGGCCCGGATTGGTCTTAGCCATCATTGTTCTCCCAGTTTGAGGTCGGGGTGATAGTCCCCCGGGACGACCTTGGTGACGGCCTGCGCGCAACGCATCACGCCCTTGCCCGCGTCATAGGCATAGGACGGGTCGCCATGCAGCTCCCAGCCCTTGGACAGGGCCAGCGAGACCTTGTGGCAAAAGGCCGAGGTGTCATCTTCGGTCAGAAGGCGGTAAAGTTTCATCGCATCACCCGAATGCAGGATAGCCAAGGGCGTAATGCACCCCGGCAATGGCGCCATAGACAACCAGCGCGCCAACGGCAGCCATCGCCTCTTTCTTCGCGGGCACGGGCTTGGGCGGGATCCAACCGGGCTTGGCGCGGTTGATCAGCACCATCTCCAGCACCGCCCAGAGGCCGAGGCCACCAAACAGAACGAAGCTTGGCACGTCGCCGTTCACCAGCAGATGCGCCACCGCCCACAGGATCATCGCGCTCAGCATCGGGTGGCGCATCTTGCGCGCCACGGCAGTCTGCATCCCCGCCGCAGCGAAGAGATAGATCGAGGCCAGCATCAGCAGGTTGTTGATCCCCACCAGCGGCGCCGTGCGCCCCCAGAAGAACGCCCCGTCGGCCGAGCGATAGCCCACCACCATCAGCAGCACGCCCACCAGAACCAGCCCCGCGACCATCGGGCGCTCGGCCCCTTTGAGGTTGCGGTGAAAGCCGGGAACAATGCGTTTTGCCAGATGCGGCAGCGCCCACAGCAGGACGCCAAGGATCAGGATAGCCATGATTTGCCTCTCAGTTGCTCAGAGCGGCAATGGCCTCCGCCTTCGCAAGAACCTGCCGCGCGGTCACGATATGCAGGTTTTCGACGATCTTTCCATCCACGACCGCAACGCCAAGGCCCTGTTTCTCGGCCTCTTCGAAAGCGGCGATCTGGCGCTGCGCCAGGTCGATCTCGGCTTCCGAAGGCGCAAAGGCGGTGTTGGCGATCTCAAGCTGCGCCGGGTGGATCAGCGTCTTGCCGTCAAAGCCCATGTCGCGGCCCTGATCGCATTCGAACTTGAGGCCCTCTTCGTCCTTGAAGGCGTTGAAGACGCCATCGACGATGATCTTGCCATAGGCCTTGGCGGCCAGCAGGCACTGGCCCAGCCCCGCCATCATCGGCAGACGGTCGGCGCGGAAGCGGCTTTGCATTTCCTTGGCGAGATCGTTGGTGCCCATCACCATGCCATCAAGGCGTGGGTGGGCGGCGATCTCGGCGGCGTTGATCATGCCAAGCGCGGTCTCCATCATCGCCCAGAGCGGAACGCTCGGGATCAGGTCGGCCACGGCGTCGAGGTCGGCGGTCTTCGAAACCTTCGGGATCAGGATCGCATCGACCTTGGCGCCCTCGCGGATCGCGGCGGCAAAGGCCAGCACGTCGTCGCGGCCCCATTCGGTATCCAGCCCGTTGATACGCACGATGCGGGCGCGCTGACCGTAGTCGGCCTCTTTCAGCGCCTTGGCGAGAGTGGCGCGGGCATTGACCTTCTCATCCACCGCGACGGCGTCTTCGAGGTCGAAGATGATCGCGTCGCAGACAAGGCCGGTGGCCTTTTCCAGCGCACGCTCTTTCGAGCCGGGAATATACAGAACCGAGCGGTAGGGGCGGGCAGTCATGATTCTCTCCTCGCAACAATCTTTCGCCAAAGAGCACAAACGGGACAGAATCGGCAAGCCCAGAAATGCCGCAATGCAGAATTGCGGGGATTCAGGCGAAGATTGCGCCCCAGAGCAACTTGGCGGAAATCAGCAAAAGCGCCCAAGTGACCAGCTTGTAGAACATCTCATGCGGGATGATGCGCACCAGGCGCACGCCCAGAAAGACAGAGACCGAGGCCGGGATCGCCAGGACCAGTGCCACCTCAAGGCTGCCCAGGTTGATCTGCCCCAGTGCCGCATAGGGGATCAGCTTGATCGCGTTGACCCAGGCGAAGAGAATGGTCGAGGTGCCCGCAAACACCGTGCGTGGCAGGTTCAGCGGGATCGTATAGGCCTGATAGGGCGGCGCGCCGGAATGGCTGATAAAGCTGGTAAAGCCGGTGATCGCCCCCCAGAAGAGCCCCGGCCCTACCTTCGGCTCGGCCGCTGCGCCCAGTCTTGGCCGCAGGATCGCGTTCAGCGCGAAGACAACGCCGATCAGGCCGACAAGGCCGGTCGAGACGCGCTCGGGGACATAGGATGCCGTTGCCCAGCCGATCCCCACCCCGATCGCCGTGGCAGGCACCATGATCTTGAGCACGCGCTTGTCGAACTCTTTGCGGTAGGCGATCAGCCCGAACATGTCCGACACGATATAGACCGGCAGAAGTAGTCCTGCCGCCGCGACCGGGTTCATCACCCCGGCCAGCAGCGGCACCGAAAGCGAGCTGACCATCGGCAGGCCGCCCTTGGCCATGCCCACAGAGATGGCGGCCAGCACCGCCATCACCCATCCCCAACTGTCCAGATCCATCGGCCCCCGCAGAGAATCGGCCCCGAAACGCGGGGTCTTTTCGTTAGGTAAAAGACCGCGACGCCTTTGACAGGGGGCTTTTGCAAAAATTTTAGCGCCACCACGCACGAATATTTCGGTGCACAATGGCATACAATTGCACCGTTAGCGCCGCAGCTGCACACCCCGCCCTTGCCAGAATGGTCGCAACGGGCTAACCCATGCCGCGTCAGCTCAACCCAACCCACCTGACTTTGGAGGAATTCCATGGCCCGACCCAAGATTGCCCTTATCGGTGCCGGTCAGATCGGCGGCACGCTCGCCCATCTCGCCGCGATCAAAGAACTCGGTGACGTCGTTCTGTTCGACATCTCCGAAGGCACGCCCCAGGGCAAAGCCCTCGACATCGCCGAATCCGGCCCGTCCGAAGGCTTCGATGGCACCTTCAAAGGCACCAACGATTACGCCGACATCGCCGGCGCCGACGTCTGCATCGTGACCGCGGGCGTTCCGCGCAAGCCGGGCATGTCGCGCGACGACCTGCTGGGCATCAACCTCAAGGTCATGAAGTCGGTCGGCGAAGGCATTGCCAAGCACGCCCCGAACGCTTTCGTGATCTGCATCACCAACCCGCTCGACGCGATGGTCTGGGCGCTGCAGCAGTTCTCGGGCCTGCCGGCCGAGAAAGTCGTCGGCATGGCCGGCGTTCTGGACAGCGCGCGCTTCCGCCACTTCCTGGCGACCGAATTCAACGTCTCGATGCGCGACGTCACCGCCTTCGTTCTGGGCGGCCACGGCGACACCATGGTGCCGCTGGCGCGCTACTCGACCGTTGCGGGTATCCCGCTGCCGGACCTGGTCGAAATGGGTTGGACCACGCAAGAGAAGCTCGACGCGATCATCCAGCGCACCCGTGACGGCGGTGCCGAGATCGTTGGCCTGCTGAAGACCGGCTCGGCCTTCTACGCCCCGGCCACCTCGGCCATCGAGATGGCGGAAGCCTATCTGAAAGACCAGAAGCGCCTGCTGCCCTGCGCGGCCTATGTCGACGGCGCCTTCGGCCTGAACGGCATGTATGTCGGCGTTCCCACCATCATCGGCGCGGGCGGCATCGAGAAGGTCGTGGACATCAAGCTGAACAAAGACGAGCAGGTGATGTTCGACAAGTCGGTCGATGCGGTCAAAGGCCTCGTCGCGGCTTGCAAGGGCATCGACCCGTCGCTGGCCTGATTGCCGATCAGCGGTTACAGTGGAAGGCGCACCCTCGGGTGCGCCTTTTTACATTTCGGGAGGAGGAACCGCCATGCGCCGTCTGCTTATTGCCTCGGCCCTTGCCACCCTGCCCCTTCCGGCCATCGCCGGAACCGGCCTCAGCGCTGAGATCGGCGAAACCGGCATCACCGCCACGCTCGCCCGCCTTTCGGCCCTGCCCGCGCCCACCGATGAGGAACGCTTTGCCATTGGCGGGCTTGAGTTTCTGGGCGCGCTGGAGCGCGTCTACCAGCTGCGATGGCAGGTCGGCATGGGGCGCGGCTTCGACATGATGTTCGGCATGGCCGGGCAGCTTGGCAACAACCCCGACCCGCGCCAGCTTGACCCCGCCGAGATCACAGCGATCCTCGACGACACGCTTGCCGGGATGGAGCGCGCCCGCGCTACGCTGGGAAATATTCCCGATGACAGCGCCTTCGGGTTCGAACTCGACTTTGCCGATCTGTGGCTGGATGCAGATGGCGACGGCAAACGCGGTCTGGCGGAGTCACTGACCGACATCGCCGGCCCGGCGATCTTCGGCTGGAGATGGCGGCAGCGCCAGCAGGCGCAAGGTCCGCTGCCCGTCATCCGTTTCGATACCGCCGACGCGCCGTGGCTTGCCGCCTATACCCACCTCATCTCTGGCACGACCCAGATGATCCGCGCCTATGACCCCACCCCCGCGATCGCGCGCGTCGGAGAGGCGAACGCCATTTTACGTAACCCGGCCACCGAAGCTGATCCCTACGGCTATTCGAACTTCATCGACATGTTCGCCATCGTGGATGGCACGCTGCGCCACGAACCCGACGCGGCCCGCACGGTCGCGGCGCGTGACCATTACCTGTCGATGGTGTCCGAGAACCGCCGCTTCTGGGCGCTGGTGGCGCAGGAAACAGATAATGACCGTGAATGGATTCCGAATGATGGGCAGGTTTCGGCCACCGGCCTGCCCTTCCCCAAGGGGATCGGCACCAGTTGGTTGGCAGTGCTTGAGGATACCGAAGGGCTTCTGACGGGCCGCCTTGCCGCGCCCTATCCAAAAGACATCTTCTTCGGACGTCCGACGGCAGACACCCCCGGCCTCGACATCTCCAAGCTCTTCACCGAGCCCCGCCCGGTTGATCTCGTCGGCTGGATTCAGGGGTGGGCTGCCCTGCCCTACCTGAGCGACGCGCCCCAGGTCACGGCGCAGAACATGGGTCGGTTCGAGCAGCTGGTATCCGGCGATGCGCCGCTGTTCATGGTGTTCCTGAACTGATCATCAGCGGCGCAGGGTCGAAACCCAGCCGGTCATGCAGACGGTCGATCAGCTCGGCCTCATGCGCCACCAGCGCACGGTCGAAGGCCGCCGGGCATAGATCCACGCGCGCGCCGAACAGCGCCGCCACCGCGGCCTCGATCCCTGTGTCGCTGCGCTTCAGCATTCCGCGCGCGTCCAGCGCCTCTGCCTCGGGCTTACGCAGCCCGAGCACCTTCCACCACAACCGCACCAGCCCCTCGGGGTTGCGCACCCGCCGCTCGGTGGCCGCGATCTGCGCCAGACGCGGCCCGCCATGGGGGACAGGCTCGCCCCTGACCTCGGTCGTCGCGCGGCGCAGCATCTTGAGAATGTAATGCAGCGGCGTCAGCCCGTCGAAATGTCGCAGCCGCGCGTTGTATGAGGGCCGATAGGGCAGCGTGTTGCGGTTCTCATCCCAGTGGGCCAGCGGGTAATGCACGCCGATCACCCGGCCTTCGGCGGCGCGGGTGCAGCTTTTGCCAGCCGAATGCGCCGCCACGCCGCGATTGAGGAACCGCGCCCGGTCGCCATAGATCTCGGCCCCCTCCTCCTCGAAATCGAGCCAAGGCGCACGGAAAGCCCCCTCGAACAGGCTTCGTGGACGGCGGCGCAGGAAGCAACGCTCTTCGACCTCAAGCTTGATCCAGGCCTTCTCTGGTCCCGCGGATGCCAGATCGAGCGCAAAGGGCCTTTGCGGGTGCACGAATTCGTCGGCATCGCAATGCACCAGCCAGTCCAGACCGGCCTCGGCCAAGGCGCGCGTGGCATTGTATTTCTGCCGTGCCTCGTGCCGCGCGGGGCGGCGCGCCTGCCAGCCGCGCACCCACCCATCATCGCCGGAATGGTGCAGCACGACTCCGGGAACGTCGCCCAGCAGCGTCTCGGTCTCGGGGTTGGGTCGATCCAGGAAAACATGCACCGCATGCGCGCCGATCGCGAGGTGATGTGCCACGAATGCAGCCGCCAGTGCGGGAGGTTCGTCGATCGTGGCGACCACTCCCCAACTGGGCAGAGCAGCGGTTTCGGGCATCGTTTTCTCGTGCATTTCTTGGCCGCAGCGACTTTCGCACCCCCCACCCATACACGCAACCCGAGTCGTTACCGCTCGCAGTCAATGCTGCGCTGCGGCATTTGTGATCACACTTTTTCAGCCTGTGATCACAAAGTGCAATTTTATGCCAATACGGGGCTCCGGCGCGCATTTATCATTTTGTTACGGGGGCTGAATATGCCACTAAACCCTCCAAATCGCACCAGCATGGGACAAATGCCATGAACATTCATGAATATCAGGCGAAGCAGCTCCTCAAGAGCTACGGCTGCCCGGTCTCCGACGGCCGCGTGGTTCTCAAGGCGGAAGACGCCAAGACCGCCGCGGGCGAACTCGACGGCCCGCTGTGGGTCGTGAAGTCGCAGATCCACGCGGGTGGCCGCGGCAAGGGCAAGTTCAAAGAGCCCGAAGCTGGCGAGAAGGGCGGCGTGCGCCTGGCCAAGTCGGTCGCGGAAGCCGCCGAGCTGGCCCGTCAGATGCTTGGCAAGACGCTGGTGACGCACCAGACCGGCCCGGCTGGCAAGCAGGTCAACCGCATCTACATCGAAGACGGCTCGGACATCTCGCGCGAACTGTACCTCGCGCTGCTGGTTGACCGCGGCTCGTCGCGCGTCTCGGTCGTGTGCTCGACCGAAGGCGGCATGGACATCGAGGAAGTGGCTGCCCACACCCCCGAGAAGATCCTGACCCTGACCATCGACCCGGCTGTGGGCTACATGCCCTTCCACGGTCGCCGCGTGGCCTTCGCCCTCGGCCTCGAAGGCGGTCAGGTCAAGCAGATGACCCAGATCCTCGGCAACATGTACCGCGCCTTCATGGACAAGGACATGGAGATGCTTGAGATCAACCCGCTCATCGTGATGACCGACGGCAACCTCAAGCTGCTCGACGCCAAGGTTGGTTTCGACAACAACGCGCTCTACCGTCACCAGGACATCATGGAGCTGCGCGACACCACCGAGGAAGATCCCAAGGAACTCGAAGCGTCGAAGTTCGACCTGAACTACATCGCGCTCGACGGTGAGATCGGCTGCATGGTGAACGGCGCGGGTCTGGCGATGGCCACCATGGACATCATCAAGCTCTACGGTGCCGAGCCGGCGAACTTCCTCGACGTTGGCGGCGGCGCCACGAAAGAGAAAGTCACCGAGGCCTTCAAGATCATCACCTCGGATCCGAACGTCAAAGGCATCCTCGTGAACATCTTCGGCGGCATCATGCGCTGCGACATCATCGCCGAGGGCGTCATCGCCGCGGTGAAAGAAGTCGGCCTGACGGTTCCGCTGGTTGTGCGCCTCGAGGGCACCAACGTCGAACTCGGCAAAGAGATCATCAAGAACTCGGGTCTGAACGTGATCGCGGCGGACAACCTCGCCGACGGCGCCCAGAAGATCGTGAAAGCGGTGAAAGGCTAAGGCTGTCGCGCCATGATCGTCTCGCACGCCCATAAGTTCATCTACCTCCGCACGGAGAAGACGGGTAGCACCGCCTTGACCGCTGCGCTGGCGGAGTATTGTGGGCGCGAAGAGAACCTGAAGGCGAACTTGCGGACCCCGATCTCGCGGCATCTGCCGTGGATCTCGGGTGGGCTGCAGCGTCGGTTCCCGGAGGTCTTCGGCCTCCACTACCACGCGACCGCCGAACAGGTGCGCCGAATCCTCGGCCCCAAGGTCTGGGACAGCTACTTCAAGTTTGCTGTCGAACGGAACCCCTGGGAACGGCAGATCTCGCTCTTCTACCATCGCCGCGGTCGCGACGGTGGTGTGCCGGGCGATTTCGACCGGGCGCAACGCTCATGGACGTACAACCTTCTGCATCACAACCGCCTGAACAACTGGGGCGTCTATGCCATCGGCGATGAAATCGTGGCGGATCAGGTGATCCGTTACCAGGACCTCAACGATGCGCTGCCCGGTCTCTTTGACCGGATCGGGCTACCTCAGGATCTGGTCCTGCCGCGCCGCAACTTCGGGCACGGCGGCGAGCGCCAGCACTATTCGACCTACTACACGCCGGTCAGCCGCGATCTTGTCGCCAACTGGTACCGGCGTGAAATCGAAGCCTTTGGATTCACCTTCGATGACCAGGGGCAACCGCAAACGGACAATGCCGGGCCCGCCGTGGCCCAGCCCATTCAATGAAGGATCAGACATGGCAGTCCTCGTTAACGAAAACACCAAAGTCATCTGCCAGGGCTTCACCGGCTCGCAGGGCACGTTCCACTCGGAACAGGCAATTGCTTACGGCACCAAGATGGTTGGCGGCGTGACCCCCGGCAAGGGCGGCACCTCGCACCTGAACCTGCCGGTCTTCAACTCGGTCCATGAGGCGAAAGCTGTGACCGGCGCGAACGCCACCGCGATCTACGTTCCGCCGCCCTTCGCGGCCGACTCGATCCTCGAGGCGATCGACGCCGGGATGGAACTGATCGTGTGCATCACCGAGGGCATCCCGGTGCTCGACATGATGCGCGTCAAGCGCGCGCTGGTTGACTCCAAGTCGCGCCTGATCGGGCCGAACTGCCCGGGCGTCATCACCCCCGACGCCTGCAAGATCGGCATCATGCCGGGCCACATCCACCGTCGCGGTTCGTGCGGCGTGGTTTCGCGCTCGGGCACGCTGACCTATGAAGCCGTGAAGCAGACCTCGGATCTCGGCCTCGGCCAGTCCTCGGCTGTCGGCATCGGCGGTGACCCGATCAAGGGCACCGAGCATATCGATGTGCTCGACATGTTCTTGGACGACCCGGAAACCACCTCGATCATCATGATCGGCGAAATCGGCGGTTCGGCCGAGGAGGAAGCCGCGGAGTTCCTGAAAGAGCAGAAGAAGAAAGGCCGCTGGAAGCCGACCGCTGGCTTTATCGCTGGCCGCACCGCTCCTCCCGGCCGCCGCATGGGCCACGCCGGCGCGATCGTGTCGGGCGGCAAGGGCGACGCCGAGTCGAAGATCGAAGCGATGCGCTCGGCCGGTATCGTTGTCGCGGAAAGCCCCGCGCATCTCGGCGAAGCCGTGATGAAGGCGATCAAGGGCGAATGATCCCTGCCGGAGGTCGCGGGCATCCCGCGACCTCCACCCCACTCACTAGTGCCAAGGAGGGTGCGCCCTCTTTTGCCCTTCTGAGTGACGCTCAAAGGCCGGCTTTGCCGGAACGGGAGGTAAAATGGACGTTCTTCTGTCCCTCTTGGCCCATCGGGCCGAGGCTGCAACCGCGCTGGCGCATTGTGCCGCCATGCCGCCCCACACCCCCATACCGCGAACTTTCGCGGCGGATCGCACGCGCTGATCCGCCCCCCGCCCCTCATTGGCCCCTCAGCCGTTTCCAAGGATAACCGTCATGAACGACCAATCCCCCAACGACCAGTTCCACGCGTCGAGCTTCCTGCAAGGCGCCAACTCGGACTATGTTGAACAGCTTTACGCGCGCTACGCCGCCGACCCGAACTCGGTCGATCCCAGCTGGGGCGCCTTCTTCGCCTCGCTCGGCGATCCCGAACTGGATGTGAAGAAATCCGCCCAGGGCGCGTCCTGGGACCGCACCGACTGGCCGGTGTCGCCCAATGACGACCTGACCGCCGCGCTGACCGGCGAATGGCCGGTGGCCGCACCCAAGGAAGGCAAGGCCGCGGGCGACAAGATCAAGTCGGCCGCCAAGGCCGCAGGCGTCGAGGTCTCGGACGAGGCCGTCAAGCGCGCCGTGCTCGACTCGATCCGCGCGCTTATGATCATCCGCGCCTACCGTATCCGCGGCCACCTGATCGCCGACATCGACCCACTGGGGATGCGCGATGGCAGCCTGCACCCGGAGCTTGATCCGAAGTCCTACGGCTTCGCCGAAGCCGACATGGACCGCCCGATCTTCATCGACAACGTTCTGGGCCTCCAGATTGCGTCGATGCGCCAGATCATCGACGTGCTCAAGCGCACCTATTGCGGCACCTTCGCGCTGCAATACATGCACATCTCGAACCCCGAGGAAGCCGGCTGGCTGAAAGAGCGCATCGAGGGCTACGGCAAGGAAATCCAGTTCACCCGTGAAGGCCGTCGCGCCATCCTGAACAAGCTGGTCGAAGCCGAGGGCTACGAGAAGTTCCTGCACGTCAAGTACATGGGCACCAAACGTTTCGGCCTTGATGGCGCCGAAGCGCTGATCCCGGCGATGGAACAGATCGTCAAGCGTGGCGGCAACCTTGGTCTGCGTGAAATCGTGATCGGCATGCCGCACCGCGGCCGCCTGAACGTTCTGGCCAACGTGATGATGAAGCCCTACCGGGCGATCTTCCACGAATTCCAAGGCGGCTCGTACAAGCCCGATGACGTGGACGGCTCGGGCGACGTGAAATACCACCTCGGCGCCTCGTCGGACCGCACCTTCGACGGCAATACCGTGCACCTGTCGCTGACCGCCAACCCCTCGCACCTCGAGGCGGTGAACCCGGTCGTTCTGGGCAAGGTCCGCGCCAAGCAGGACCAGTACGGTGACACCGACCGCATCGCCGTTCTGCCGATCCTTCTGCACGGCGACGCGGCGTTCGCAGGCCAGGGCATCGTGGCCGAGGGCTTCCAGCTTTCGGGCATCAAGGGCCATCGCACCGGCGGCACCATCCATATCGTCGTGAACAACCAGATCGGCTTCACGACGGCGCCGCACTTCTCGCGCACCTCGCCCTACCCGACCGACATCGCCCTGATGGTGGAAGCACCGATCTTCCACGTGAACGGCGATGACCCGGAGGCCGTGGTTCACGCCGCCAAGGTGGCGATCGAGTTCCGCCAGAAGTTCCACAAGGACGTCGTCATCGACATGTTCTGCTACCGTCGCTTCGGTCATAACGAAGGCGACGAGCCCATGTTCACCAACCCGCAGATGTACAAGAACATCAAGGGCCACAAGACCACGCTCCAGCTTTACACCGAGCGCCTCGTTGCCGACGGGCTGATCCCGGAAGGCGAGATCGAGGACATGAAGGCCGCCTTCCAGGCCAAACTCAACGAAGAGTTCGAGGCTGGCAAGCAGTTCAAGCCGAACAAGGCCGACTGGCTCGACGGCCGCTGGAAGCACCTCGACCGCGAGCGTGAGGATTACGATGCGGGCGTCACCCCGATCTCGCCAGAAACGCTGGCCGAGGTTGGCAAGGCGCTGACCAGCTACCCGGACAATTTCGACATCCACAAGACCGTCGCGCGTCAGCTTGAGGCCAAGCGGAAGATGTTCGAGACCGGTGCGGGCTTCGACTGGGCGACCGCCGAGGCAATGGCCTTCGGCTCGCTGCTCGCCGAAGGCTACGGCGTGCGTCTGTCCGGTCAGGACTGTACCCGCGGCACCTTCTCGCAGCGCCACTCGGGCCTCGTCGATCAGTCGACCGAAGAGCGCTACTACCCGCTCAACCACATCAAGGCCGGTCAGGCCCGCTATGAGGTCATCGACTCGGCGCTGTCGGAATACGCGGTGCTCGGCTTCGAATACGGCTACTCGCTGGCGGAACCGAACGCGCTGACCCTGTGGGAAGCCCAGTTCGGCGACTTCGCCAACGGCGCGCAGATCATGTTCGACCAGTTCATCAACTCGGGCGAGCGCAAGTGGCTGCGTATGTCGGGCCTCGTCTGCCTGCTGCCGCACGGCTTCGAAGGCCAGGGCCCCGAGCACTCCTCGGCACGTCTGGAACGCTTCCTGCAACTTTCGGCGGAAGACAACTGGATCGTGGCGAACTGCTCGACCCCAGCGAACTACTTCCACATCCTGCGCCGCCAGATCCACCGCAACTTCCGTAAGCCGCTGATCCTGATGACGCCGAAATCGCTGCTGCGTCACCCGCTCTGCGTGTCGAAGGCCGAAGAGTTCACCACTGGCTCGTTCTTCCGCCGCGTGATGTGGGACGACGCCGATCCGCAGCATCACGGCAACTCGGAGTTCGAACTGGCTGCCGACGACAAGATCAAGCGCGTCGTGATCTGCTCGGGCAAGGTCTACTATGACCTGCTGGCCGAACGCGACAAGCGCGGCCTCGAGGATGTCTACATCCTGCGTCTCGAACAGTTCTACCCGTTCCCGGCGCATTCGATGGTCAACGAGCTCAGCCGCTTCAAGGGCGCCGAGATCGTCTGGTGCCAGGAAGAGCCGAAGAACCAGGGCGCCTGGACCTTTGTCGAGCCTAACATCGAATGGGTGCTCTCGAAGATCGACGCCAAGCACGGCCGCCCGCGCTACGCCGGTCGCGCCGCCTCGGCCTCGCCCGCGACGGGTCTCGCCAGCCGCCACAAGGCCGAGCAGGAAGCCCTCGTCCACGACGCGTTGGAGGGCTGATCGATGACCGAAGTCCGCGTTCCCACCCTGGGCGAAAGCGTGACCGAGGCCACCGTCGCCACCTGGTTCAAGAAACCGGGTGACACGGTGGCGGTTGACGAGATGCTTTGTGAGCTAGAAACCGACAAGGTGACCGTCGAGGTTCCGGCCCCCGTGGCCGGGGTCCTGACCGAGATCGTCGCCGCAGAAGGCGAGACCGTCGGCGTCAACGCCCTCCTTGCCACCCTTTCCGAAGCGGGCGCAGCCGCCGCCCCTTCGCAACCGAAATCCGAAGGCGCCAGCCCCGCAGCAGCCGCGCCGCAATCCAAAGAGGTCAAAATGACGGACGTTATGGTGCCCGCCCTGGGCGAAAGCGTGTCGGAAGCCACGGTTTCCACCTGGTTCAAGAAGATCGGCGACACCGTCGCCCAGGACGAGATGCTCTGCGAGCTCGAAACCGACAAAGTGTCGGTCGAGGTCCCCTCGCCGGTCGCGGGCGTCCTGACCGAGATCCTGGCCCCCGAAGGCACCACCGTTGACGCCTCGGCGAAACTCGCCGTCGTGGCCGAAGGCGCCTCGGCTGGCGCCGCTGCCCCCGCTGCCGCTCCGGCCGCCGCACCGGCCCCTGCCGCCGCCCCGGCTGGCAAGGATGTCGAGGATGCGCCCTCGGCCAAGAAAGCCATGGCCGAAGCCGGTCTCTCGCCTGCCCAGATTCAGGGCTCGGGCCGCGATGGCCGCATCATGAAGGAAGATGTCGCCGCTGCTGCCGCCAAGCCTGCCGCGCCCGCCGTCTCGATCGCGCCTGCCCCGGCCTCGGCCCCGCGCGCGCCCTCGATCGCCGAAGATGCCGCCCGCGAAGAGCGCGTCAAGATGACCCGCCTGCGCGCTACCATCGCCAAGCGCCTCAAGGACAGCCAGAACACCGCCGCCATGCTGACCACCTATAACGAGGTGGACATGTCGGGCGTCATGGCGCTGCGCAACGAGTACAAGGACCAGTTCGAGAAGAAGCACGGCGTGCGCATGGGCTTCATGTCCTTCTTCACCAAGGCCTGCTGCCACGCGCTGAAGGAAGTCCCCGAGGTGAACGCCGAGATCGATGGCGGCGACATCGTCTACAAGCACTACGTCCACATGGGCGTGGCTGCGGGCACGCCGACCGGCCTCGTGGTCCCGGTCATCCGCGACGCCGACCAGATGTCGTTCGCCGACATCGAGAAAGCCATCGCCGAAAAGGGCAAGCGCGCCCGTGATGGCAAGCTCTCGATGGCCGAGATGCAGGGCGGCACCTTCACCATCTCGAACGGCGGCGTCTACGGCTCGCTGATGTCCTCGCCGATCCTGAACCCGCCGCAGTCGGGTATCCTCGGCATGCACAAGATCCAGGACCGCCCCGTGGTCGTAAACGGCCAGATCGTCATCCGTCCGATGATGTATCTCGCGCTCAGCTACGACCACCGCATCGTCGACGGCAAGGGCGCCGTGACCTTCCTCGTGCGCGTCAAGGAAGCGCTCGAGGATCCGCGCCGCCTACTGCTGGATCTCTGATCAGATCATGGGGCGGCCCCTGCGCCGCCCCTTCTTCCATCCCGCCCCTTCTTCTTGGTGCAAATACCTCGGGGGGCGCGGGGGGCAGCGCCCCCCGACACCAGTCAAAGGACGATTCCAATGGCAGATTTCGACGTTATCGTGATCGGCGGCGGCCCCGGTGGTTATGTCTGCGCGATCCGCTGCGCCCAGCTGGGCCTCAAGACCGCCTGCGTTGAGGGCCGCGGCGCCCTCGGCGGCACCTGCCTCAACGTGGGCTGTATCCCCTCGAAGGCGCTCCTGAACGCCACCCACCACCTGCATGAGGTTCACGAGAACTTCGAAAAGATGGGCCTGATGGGCGCCAAGGTCAAAGTCGACTGGGCGAAGATGCAGGACTACAAGCAGGACGTTATCAACGGCAACACCAAGGGCATCGAGTTCCTCTTCAAGAAGAACAAGGTGACCTACCTGCAGGGCTGGGGCTCGATCCCCGCGGCCGGTCAGGTCAAGGTCGGCGATGAGGTCCACAGCGCCAAGGCGATCGTCATCGCTACCGGCTCCGAGCCCGCCTCGCTGCCCGGCATCGAGATCGACGAGGACACCGTCGTCACCTCGACCGGCGCGCTCTCGCTGCCCAAGGTGCCCAAATCGATGGTCGTCATCGGCGCGGGCGTCATCGGCCTCGAAATGGGCTCGGTCTATGCACGCCTCGGCGCCGAAGTGACCGTGGTCGAATATCTCGACGCGATCACCCCCGGCATGGACGGCGAGATCGCCAAGTCCTTCCAGAAGATCCTCGCCAAGCAGGGCATCAAGTTCGTGCTCGGCGCCGCCGTTCAGGGCGTGACCAAAGGCAAGGGCAAGAACACCGTCGCCTACAAGCTGCGCAAGGACGAAAGCGAGCACACGATCGACGCCGAAGTCGTGCTGGTCGCCACCGGCCGCAAGCCCTACACCGCCGGTCTCGGCCTCGAAGCCATCGGCGTCGAGATGCTGCCGCGCGGCCAGGTCAAGACCGACGCGCACTGGGCCACCTCGGTCAAGGGCATCTACGCCATCGGCGACGCGATCATCGGCCCGATGCTCGCCCACAAGGCCGAAGATGAAGGCATGGCGGTGGCCGAGGTCATCGCGGGCAAGCATGGCCACGTGAACTACGATGTGATCCCCGGCGTGATCTACACCACCCCCGAGGTCGCCTCGGTCGGCAAGACCGAAGAAGTGCTCAAGCAGGAAGGCCGCGCCTACAAGGTCGGCAAGTTTTCCTTCATGGGCAACGGCCGCGCCAAGGCGGTGTTCCAGGCCGACGGTTTCGTCAAACTGATCGTCGATGCCGGCACCGACCGCATTCTGGGCTGCCACATCATCGGCCCGGGCGCGGGCGACATGATCCACGAGATCTGCGTGGCCATGGAATTCGGCGCCTCGGCGCAGGACGTAGCCCTGACCTGCCACGCCCACCCGACCTATTCGGAAGCCGTGCGCGAAGCTGCGCTCGCCTGCGGCGACGGCGCGATCCACGCCTGATCGTAGCCACAGAATCGAAAGGGCGGCCCCCCGGGGCCGCCCTTTTTCATTCCGCGCGCTTCGCGGCCTGATCGAGCCGCTCTGCAAACTCGCGCCGCAGGCTCTTGCGCACCTCGGCCGCCTGCCAGCGATGCCGCTCGACCTCGGTCTGCGGCTCCAGCGTCGGCACCTCGGCAGGGCGGCCTGCCTCGTCCACGGCGACCATAGTGAAGTAGCAGCTGTTGGTATGTCGTCGCGTGCCCTTGGTGATGTTCTCGGCCTCGACGCGAATGCCGATCTCCATCGAGCTGCGGCCAGTATGGTTCACCGCCGCACGGAACAGCACCAGCTCGCCCACATGGATCGGCTCCTTGAAGGTCACCTGATCCACGCTCAGCGTCACCGCGTAGCGCCCCGAGTAGCGCGAAGCCAGCGAGAACGCCACGCGGTCAAGCCAGTTCAAGAGCGCGCCGCCATGCACCTTGCCCGAGAAATTGGCCAGGTCCGGCGTCATCAACACGGTCATCTCAAGCGATTTTCGCTCGGCTTCGGTCAGTTCACTGGTCATCGGCCCCTCATGTCCCTTGTCAACTCAGCATGATCGCATGGGGCGCCGCGTCAAGCGCCGTTACTGCGCCAGGTGTCGCAGGCCCTGCGTGACATCCGTGCGCACCGCCAGCCGCAGCGAGGGCTCGTCCCCTGCCCGCAGCGCGGCAAGGATCATACGGTGATGGCGCGGCGGCTCGTTGCGCTGCATCTTGCCGTAGAGCGCCCGCATGGTGGGGCCAAGCTGAAGCCAGACCGTCTCGATCACCGCCAGCATCGCGGGGGCCTGCGCGCGCAGATAGAGCGTGCGGTGAAACTCGAGGTTCGTGCGGATGTAGCCCACAGCGTCGTGCTTGGCGACGGCCTCGGCATTGGCGGTGTTGATCGCGCCCAGTCGGTCGATCAGCGCAAGGTGCGCGCGCGGCAAGGCGCGCGAGGCCAGTTCCGGCTCAATCAGCGCGCGCAGCGCCGCCAGTTCCTCGATCCGGTCATTGGAAAGCTCGGGCGTGGTGACCCGCCCCGAGGACGACAACGTCAGCGCACCTTCCGCCACAAGCCGCCGCAGGGCTTCGCGCGCGGGTGTCATCGAGACGCCGAACTGCTTGCCCAGACCGCGCAGGGTCAGCGCCTGCCCCGGCAGCAACTCGCCATGCATGATCTGCAACCGCAAACTACGGTAGAGCCGGTCATGCGCGGCGGTTTCGATGGGGCGTGAAGTGATCGTGGTCATGCGGTGTTTGTGATCACAAATCTCGCGCAGGTCAATCGCGAAAGCGGATCGCGTGCAGCGCGCCGCCGTGACGTTTGAGCCAAGCACGCTCGGGCCCGTATCCGGGGCGCAAACGTTCCACGACATCCCAGAAGGCTTGCGAGTGGTTCATCTCGGCCAGATGCGCCACCTCATGCGCCGCGACATAGTCGAGCACGCCGGGCGGGGCCATGATCAGCCGCCAGCTGTAGCTAAGCGAGCCGTCATGCGCACAGGAGCCCCAACGCGAGCGCGTGTCGCGCAGAGTGATCCGCTTGAAGGGGCGGCCAAGCGCGGTCGCGTAGCCCTCGGTGGCGGCCTGCAGGCGGCGCCGGGCACAATGCTTGAAGAATGCCTCCAGCCGGGCGCCCAGCCGGTCCTCGCCCGCGGCAAGGATCAGCCTGTCGTCCTCGACCTTCGGGGCGCGCACCGCGCCCGGAACCAGCATCATCTGGCGGCCTTCGAAGGGTATCGTCCCGCCGAAGACCGGGCGGGAGACATCCGGCATCGCCGCCAGCGTGCGGCGCAGCCACTCGGCCTGGCTGCGGGCAAAGGCCAGCGCTTCTGCCTCGCGCGCGCGCGCCGGCAGCGTCAGGGTCACCTGCCCGTCGATCCGCGAGACCCGCAGGCTGAATCGCCGCGCCCGCGCCGAGCGGCGCAGCTGCAAGGCGATCTCGGGCATCTCGGGCAGGATCAGACGGCTCATCGGCGACTCCGGGCGGCTCTGTCGCGCCTGTGAGCGCGCCTTGGCGAATTTGGCGCGAAAAGGCTTTGACACCCCGCGCCTAGTATGGCACGTGGCGACGACTCTCTAATCAGAGCGATGCTAGGAGAATTCCATGCCGAAAGAGGAATGGGGCGTCAAGCGCCTCTGCCCGCATTGCGCGAGCCGGTTCTATGATCTGGCCCAAGATCCGATGACCTGCCCGGTCTGCTCGAACAGCTTCACGCTGGAGAGCCTGACGGCGGGCCGTGGCCGTGTTCTGGTCGCCGACAAAGCGGCGAGCCGCGAGCGCGACCTGGACGTGGACGATCTGGGCGATGACGATCTGGACGACGATTCCGGTGACGTCGATCTCGACGATGATCTGCTCGAGGATGACGAGGACGACAACGTCTCGCTCGACGATATCGCCGATGTCAGCGCGGGCGACGACGACAACTGATTGGCCGTTTCGATGGCTTGTGACAGGCGCGGGGCATTGCTCCGCGCCTTGTCTTTTTGGCGCCCGCTGGCAGGTTTCGAGGCGTCGAAAAATTTTCCGGCTAAGCCGCGAAATTCCTCTTGCGCCCATCCGGTGGTCACCGTATACGACGCCCCACGCAAGGCGGTACACACCGCCGCGCGAGACCTCCGGTGGGGCCATAGCTCAGTTGGGAGAGCGCTTGAATGGCATTCAAGAGGTCAGGGGTTCGACTCCCCTTGGCTCCACCAAATCTCCTCATTTGACAACACGACACGCAACCTGTTGCAGATGAAGAGTTATTTTCGGCAGCCGATCAACAGGCCATCGCGACTCCACGCATAAGTGGCCCATCCTACCGAACATCGGGATCGGCCAAGAGCCCCTTTGCGGGGTTCTCTCCAAATCAGAGCGAGGCGCCTGACTTTGGGTATCGCCACGCGTCTCCACCCCCTTCGTGGCCTCTAAGGCGCCAAGGTAGCCCTTAGGGGCAGGCGCTTTCGTCGCCCGCCTTGCAGTGGTACTGCCCAACGACGGCTTCGGCCTCGGCGAACACCGCTGCGCCTGCCCCGTTCAGGCAGGTCTGAAAATCCTCGGCGTCGGCGAGGTAGTCCGTGACTGCGCCCTTACACATTTCGCGATCCAGGTCATCGGCGAAGGTGCCATCCTCCAGTATGCAGGACGGCGGGGTGGGTTCGCTGCAGAAAACCATCGCTTGTACGGAACCCGCCGCCAGACTCAGGACGAATACACAAGCCGCTAGAAAATATAATGAATTTGCCACCGAGCTCTCTCCAGATACGTCTGCGAACCAGTGACAGCGGGGCAGTTTCGAGCTGGCTATAGGCCAACGCCCTGATCGATTTCATAGAGAAAATGCAAAGGGGCCGCGCTTGGCACGGCCCCTAAGCGTTGCAAACGGAGACGACAGTCTCAGTCGATCACCGAGCCCTCGGCATCGCCGCGCTGGCGCATTCGCATCTTGACCATGCGGCCCACGAAAACCGGCAGCAGGAAGCCCAGGATCGCGATGGCCCAGAGCGCGATCGACAGGGGGCTGTCGATCAAGGTGAACCAGTTGCCGTTGTCGATGGTGATCGCGCGGCGCAGGTTGTTCTCCATCGCGTTGCCAAGCAGCGTGCCCAGGATGATCGGCACCAGCGGCACATCGAACTTGCGCAGTCCCCAGCCCATGATGCCGAAGCCGATCATCACCAGCAGATCGAAGCTCGAGCCCGAGATCCCGTAGATCCCGACGAAGCTGACCATCGCCACGACAGGCATCAGGATGCGCGGCGGGATCATCAGCACGCGGGTGAAGATACCCACCATCGGGATATTCATCGCCAGCAGCATGAAGTTCGCGATGAACAGCGCCGCGATCAGGCCCCAAACGACGTCCGGGTTGTTGGCGAACAGAAGCGGTCCCGGCGTGATGTTGAGTGAAAGCAGAACCGCCAGCAGAACGGCCGTGGTGCCAGACCCCGGCACGCCCAGCGCCAGCATCGGCACCAGCGCGCCACCTGCGGCCGCGTTGTTGCCAGCCTCAGGGGCGGCAACGCCGCGCGGGTCGCCCTTACCGAAGGTGCCCTTGCGGTCCACCAGGCGCTTCTCCATCGAATAGGAGATGAACGACCCAAGCGACGCGCCCGCGCCCGGCAGAACGCCTGCAAGGAAGCCCAGGAAGGACGAACGCAACATGGTCGGCGTGCATTCCTTGACCATCGCGGCGGGCGGCGTCAGCCGTCCGACCGTCAGCTTGCGCCCGGCGGCATCGGCGGCGCCGTGGCGCTCTTCGAGGAAGATGAAGACCTCGGACAGCGCAAACAGACCGACGATCGCGACGAGGAAGTCGAGCCCGTCATAAAGGTGCACCTCACCGAAGGTGAAACGCGGAACGCCCGTTTGCGTATCGACGCCGATCATCGCCAGCCCAAGGCCCAACGCCGCGGCAAAGGCCGACTTCGCCTGATTGGTCGAGCTGACCCCGCCAAGCGTCATGAAGGCCAGCGCGAAGAGCGCGAAATACTCGGCCGGGCCGAACAGCAGCGCGATCTTGACCAGCTGCGGCGCCAGCAGAATCAGGCCCCAGGTCGCAAGGAACGAGCCCACGAAGGACGCGATGCCCGAGATCGCCAGCGCCTCGCCCGCCATGCCCTTCTGGGCCATCGGGTAGCCGTCAAGACAGGTCATCATCGCGGGCTCATCGCCCGGAATATTGAGCAGGATCGACGAGATCCGCCCGCCATACATCGCCCCGTAATAGACCGAGGTCAGCAGGATCAGCGCGGGCGTGGCCCCCAGCCCCAGCGAGAAGGCCAGCGGGATCAGGATCGCAACACCGTTCGAGGGGCCAAGGCCGGGCAGTGCGCCCATGATCGTGCCCAGGAAACAGCCCAGCAGGGCAAGGCCCAGATTCTGCCAGGTCAGCGCGACGGCGAAACCATCGCCAAGGGAAGACAGGAGTTCCATGGTTCCTCCTCAGAATCCAAGCGGGCCGCGGGCCAGCGACAGCCCCAGAGCCAGGTGGAAGACGACGTAGATGCCGACCGACGTGCCGACCCCGGTCAGCGCCGCACCGATCGGCGCCGATCCAAGGCGCCAGGACAGGTAGGCAGCGGCGAAGGCGGTCGCGATGACGAAACCGGCCACCGGCAGCAACTCGGCGTAAAGCACCATGACGACGACAGCAGCGGCCAGTTCGGCCAGTCGGCCAAAGGCGGGCCAGTGCGGCTCGGCGTCCGGGCGCAGGAAGATCACGGCCGAGCTGAGACCGAAGATCGTTGCAATGATAAGCGGGAAGGCTTTGGGTCCGACGGCGTCCGACAGGAAGCTCTCTTCGATCTGAAGCGCGGCATATGCGTAGCCGAGTGCCAGAAACACGCCGAACGCACCGAAGATACGGTCACTCATGTGAACTCTCCTATGCGGCAGGAATTGGTTGGGGCGGTCGGCCCAGACCGCCCCAGGGATCAAGCAGGGTGAGGAAAGGGGTAGCCCTTACTTGATGATCCCGATTTCTTTCGAGATGGACTGGATCTGCGCCACCGACTCGGCGACGAAGGCCTCAAACGCTGCGCCTTGCAGGTCGAGCGGGGCCATGCCGTTCGCAGCCATGGTTTCCTTCCACTCGGGCGAGGCATAAAGCTTGCCGATCTTCTCGACCCACATGTTGTAGGCGTCATCCGACATGCCCTTGGGGGCGTAGAATCCGCGCCAGTTCGCGCCGAGGGCGTCGACGCCCTGCTCTTTCGCGGTCGGGAACTTGTTGAACTCACCTTCCAGGCGCTCGGGGGCGAGCACCGCAATCACCTTGATATCGCCCGAATCGACGAAGCCCTTGGCTTCCGAGATATCGCCGGTGAAGGCCTGCACCGAACCCGCCAGAAGCTGGGTCACCGCCTCGCCGCCGCCATCGAAGGCCACGTATTTGACCGTGCGCACATCGTCGATGCCATAGGCATTGGCCGCGATCAGCACCTTGAGGTGGTCCCAGCCGCCCACGGCCGAACCGCCCGCCACCGACACCGAGGCCGGGTCATTCTTGATCATGTCCAGCAGCTCGGGCAGCGTGTTGATCGGGCTGTTGGCCGCAACCGCGATCATGCCGTAATCGGCACCGACCGAGGCGACCCAACGCACCTGATCCATCGTGTTGCCCGGATAGGCGCCCTGCGCCAGACGGGTCGCGGTCGCCGACGAGGCCGCCACGATCAGGTCATTGCTGTCGTTGCGCTTGTTGACCACTTCGGCATAGGCCACGCCACCGCCGCCACCGGCGAGGTTCACGACCTGCATGGTCTTGTCGATCATGCCCAGATCCTGAAGCGACTTGCCGACCTGACGGCAGGTGAAGTCCCAGCCGCCGCCCGGGTTCGCGGGCGCGATGCACTCGGGGTTTTCCTGCGCGGCTGCCATCGTGCCGACCAGACCGAAACCGACCACGGCGAGCGCCGTGCGGATTGCTTTGAAAGCCATATTGTTCTCCTCCACGTTTCGACCCCTGCGGTCATGCCGCCGGGTCTGTGCCAAGGAACTTACGAGTTGAACCTGTCACCAACCTGTCACAGGATCGCCGACACCCTTGGGAGGGGGGCGCAATGCGAATCTTGCTGGTCGAGGATGCTCCGGATCTGGCCGAGGCGACGCAACGCCAACTCAGCCAAAGCGGGTTTGCCTGCGATCTCGCCATGACCCTGCGCGACGCCGAGGATTGCCTGGATGTGCAGCGCTATGATGCGGCGGTGCTGGATATCAACCTGCCCGATGGCTCGGGGACGGACCTGTTGCGCGACATTCGCCGACGTAAGCTACCGATGCCCGTGCTGATGCTGACCGCGCAGTTTTCGGTGGATGACAAGCTCTCGGCCTTCGGTCTCGGGGCGGACGACTACCTTACCAAGCCCTTCGATCACCGCGAACTGGCGGCACGGCTGCACGCGCTCTTGCGCCGCGACAAGGCCGAGCGGTCGAGCGAAGTCACTCTGGGGCGGCTCAGCTACAACGCCACCGGGGGCGTCGCGAGCGTGGCGGGCGAGCGGCTGGACCTGACGCGGCGCGAATTCTCGCTTCTGGGGATGCTGCTCAAGCATCGCGGGCAGGTGGTGAATAAAGAGCGCCTGCACGAGGGGCTTTATTCCTTTGACGACGCTATCGTCGGGGTGAACGCGGTCGAGCTTTATATCGCGCGGCTGCGCAAAAAGCTGGCGGGCAGCGGGGTCGAGATCCGCACCCTGCGCGGGCAGGGCTACAGCCTTGACGCCGATGACTGAATCGCCGCGCAGCGCCTCGACCCTGTCGCTCAGCGCCCGGCTTGCGGGCGGTCTGGTCGTGCTGCTGGTGGTCGGCGGCGTGGTGCTGTCGCTTGCCACCTTCGCCTATGGCCGTGCCGCGGCGCGCGAGGCCTTCGACCGCCTGCTGGTGGGGGCGGCCAGTTCCATCGCCGCCTCGGTTTCTGTGATTGAGGGCGCGGCGGTGGTGGACCTGCCGGTCTCGGCCTTCGATCTGCTTGCCCTCGCCCCCGAGGACCGCATCGCCTACCAGGTGCGCGGCGTCGATGGCGCGGTGCTGACGGGCTATGCAGACCTGCCGCAGCCACCTCCGTCGCGCCTCGTCACCAGCGGGCCGGTCTATTACGACGCCGCCTTCACCGGCGAGCCTGCACGCTTCATCCGCCTGACCCGGCGCTTCGCCGAGCGCGACCTGTCGGGCACGATCGAGGTGATCGTCGGGCAGACCCTGCGCGAGCGCAACGCCCTGGCCGAGGATATCGCGCTCAACGCCCTGATGGGTCTGGCCATAGGCGGGGCTGCGGTGGTTCTGCTGGCGGTGCTGGTCGTGCGCTCGGCGCTGCGCCCGCTGGACGAACTGGCATTGGCCTTGGCCGGGCGCGACCCGCAAGATCTGACGGCGATTTCCACCGCTGTCCCGCGCGAGGTCGCAAGCCTTGTGGGCGCGGTCAACGGCTTCATGGCGCGGCTGGATCGACAGTTCGACGCGATGCGCAACCTGATTTCAGATTCCGCCCATCAGCTGCGCACCCCCGTCGCCGCGCTGCGCGCGCAGGCGGATCTGGCGACGCAGGAAACCGACCCCGACCGGCGCAACCGCCTGATCGGGCGCATCCATGATCGCAGCGTCAGTCTCGGGCGGTTGCTCGACCAGATGCTCAGCCGGGCGCTGGTCATCCACCGCATCGACTCGGCCCGGCGCGAAGCCGTGGACCTGCGCGACATCGCCCTTGATATCGTCGAGTCGGGCGATCACCAGCTTATCGCCCCGGGTGCCGAGGTCCGCCTTGAGATTGGCGAGGCGCCCGTGATCGTGCAGGGCGATCCGCTTTCGCTTGGCGAGGCCGCCAAGAACCTGTTTCGTAACGCGCTGGCGCATGGGCGCGCACCCATCGTGCTGGGGGCCGATGTGCAGGGCGCGCAGGCCCGGCTCTGGGTGCAGGATGCCGGCCCCGGCCCCTCGGCCGCCGTGCGCACGCAGTTCGGCGGCCGTTTCGTGCGCAGCGCCGCCGCAGACGGGCGCAGCGCCGGGCTGGGCCTCTCGATCGCCGACTCGGTCGCGCGTGCCTTCGGCGGCCATCTCGCGCTTGAAGACCGCGCCGAGGGGTTCCGCGTCGTGATCATCCTGCCCCGATCGGGAGAGCGCTGATGATCCGCATGACCCTTCTGTTGCTCTGCCTCGCCCTGCCCGCCCGCGCGCAAGAGGTCCTGCGCGCCTTCGGGCCGGAAAACGCGCTGACCCGGCTGGTCCTGCGTACCACGACCGATGTCGACATCCTTGCCCCCACCGTGGACGAGTTCCTCGCGGCGCATCCGGGCGTCGCGATCGACTACGAGCAATGGGGCTCGAACGCGCTTTACCAGCGCAGCGCCGAGGAATGCGCTACGGGCGAAAGCGGCGCCGATATCGTGATCAGCTCGGCCGTCCACCAGATGATCAAGCTGGTCAACGACCGCTGCGCCGCCTCGTGGCAATCGTCCTACGGCATCGGCCTGCCCGATACGCTGCGCTGGCGCGACGAGATCTGGGGCGTGACCCGCGAACCGGCGGTGATGGTCTACAACCGCAGCCTCGTGCCGCCCGATCAGGTGCCGCGCACCCGCTTCGACCTGCTCGACCTGCTGCGCCCAGAGGATTCGCGCTACGCCGGGCGCATCGCCACCTACGAGATCTCGCAATCCGGGCTTGGATACCTGTTCGCCTATATGGATTCGCAAGAGGCCACGACCTTCGGCGCGCTGATGGAAGCCTTCGCCCGCTCGGGCGCGGTGGCCACCTGCTGCTCGGCCGAGATCATCGACGGGGTGCAGCGCGGCGACTACCTGATCGCCTACAACATCCTTGGCTCCTACGCCGTGACCGAGGCGCAGCGCGACCCGAACCTCGGGATCGTCGCGCCGCGCGACTACACGCTGGTTCTGTCGCGCGCGCTGATCTTTCCGGGCAGCCGTGTGCGCCCCGAGGCGGGGGCGTTCCTCGACTTTCTGCTCTCGCCTGCGGGGCAACTCTCACTTGCCGCGAACAACCTAGCGATCAGCGCCGACAACCCGTCGATCAGCATCGAGGCCGATGCGCCCGACAGCGCGCGCCGCCTGATCCCGCTGGCCCCCGCCCTGCTGGTCGCAATGGACCGCGCCAAGTCGGAGCAGTTCCTCTCCGACTGGCGCAAGACCTTCGCTCAGTAGCTCAGAAGTCGTGCCACAGCCCCAGAGCGCCGAGGCGTGGGGACTTCTTGTTCGAATGGCGGTCCATGCGCGTCAGCACATCAAGCAGCACCTCGACGCCCTCGGCCAGATGCGGGCCCTTGTTCAGCATCACGCATTCGGCGCGCTGGCTCATGGCGGCATCGGTCATCTCGGCGCGGCTGGCCTGACCGTCCTTGACCAGCCCTTCCAGCACCTGCGTCGCCCAGACGACGGGCACCTCGGCGGCTTCGCAGAGCCACAGGATTTCCTCCTGGATCTCAGTCAGCCGCTCGAACCCGATCTCGACCGCCAGATCGCCGCGCGCGATCATCACGCCCACCGGCATCCGCCCCCCTGCCTCGACGATCAGCGCGGGCAGGTTGCGCAGCGCCAACGGCGTCTCGATCTTGAGCATCAGCGCCGGCCAGTCCTGCGGATTGCGCCCGGGCAGCCGCTCTTCGATCGCGGAGAAAAGCGCGCGCAGATCGGCGCCGGTTTGCACGAAGGAATAGCCGATGATGTCGGCATGGCGCAGCGCGAAGTCGAGCGGCGCCATGTCATCCTCGGTCAGGGCGGGCACGCGCAGATCTGTGCCGGGCAGGTTCACGCCCTTTTCGGGGCGGATACGGGCGCCCTTGCCGGGAGTCGAGACGACCTCGCAGACCACGCGTTCCGGCGTGACTTCGATCACGCGGGCGCGCAGCCTGCCGTCATTGATCCAGACCGCCGCGCCTTCGGTCAGCGCCGCGTGTTGCGCGGGATGGCTCAGCACCGCCTGAACCCGGCCCGATTTGCGTAGCTTCTTCTTGCCGCGCGGCAAGGCGGGCACGATCTCGAAACTCTCGCCCACATGCAGCCGCTCTTCTTCGCCCGAGACCGCCTCGATGCGCAGCTTGGGGCCGGGCAGGTCAATCTGCACCGGCACGCGGCGTCCCATCTCGGCGCCCAAGCGGCGGGCGTGGCCGATCATCGCGGCCCATTCCTCGGGGGTGTCATGCGCGCAGTTGATGCGCAGGCAATCGGCACCGGCCGCCAGCAACTGCGCGATCAGTTCAGGCCCCTCGGCGGCGGCGGTGGGCAGAGTGACCATGATGCGCGCCTGCGGGTTGCCCCTGCGTGCGCCAAACAGATGATCGCGCCGCGCCGCCAGCCGCGCGGGCCCGGCCGCGAAGATCTCGACGGGCGGGTATTCGGCCTCGCCCTCGCCGCCGATCAGCGCCAGCGACGCCAGCACCGCGTCGATCGAGGCGCGCACATGGCTTTCTGCCCGACCAAGCGAGCTAAGCCCGAGCGAAGCCAGCGGCGCCTGGAATGGCACCAGATCGCCCCGCCGCAGCGCCAGGTAATCGGCCAGGTTCCGCGCCGAGGCGACAAATTCGGGGCGCTGGATCAGCGCGTCCCAATGCTCCATCGTCGCCGAGGCGCGCCGCGCCATATCGGCCCGCAGCACTTCCAGCGCCCGATACAGGCCCCGCGCCTGCGCACGCCGCTCGCGTGCCTCGACCTCTGCAAGACTCATCGCAACCTCCTGTGGACCACCCGCCAAGTGCGCTACAGCGCCGATGCGACAAACCGGTGACAGCCCTGTGACAGCGCGGTTACGTTGTCGCGCCACAATGCCCAGCAAACCCTTGCAAGCGCGTCCCCCTTGCGTTAGCTGGGGCAGGATTTTTGCCGGGACGGTTCCGGCGCTTCAGGGGGGGTAGGATGCCGCTTCTTGTCATGAAATTCGGTGGCACCTCGGTGGCCGATCTCGACCGCATCAAGAATGCAGCCGAGAAGGTCCAGCGCGAGGTCGAACGCGGCTACGACGTCATCGTCATCGTGTCGGCCATGTCGGGCAAGACCAACGAGCTGGTGGGCTGGGTCGAGGGCACCTCGCCCCTGTACGACGCGCGCGAATATGACGCCGTCGTGGCCTCGGGCGAGAACGTCACCGCCGGCCTGATGGCGCTGCGCCTGCAAGAGATGGGCGTGCCCGCGCGCAGCTGGCAGGGCTGGCAGGTGCCGATCAACACCACCTCGGCGCATAGCTCGGCCCGGTTCGTGTCGATCCCGCGCGAGAATATCGACGCCAAGTTCGCCGAGGGCATGAAGGTTGCCGTCGTCGCGGGCTTCCAAGGCATCTCGGCCGAGGGCCGCATCACCACGCTTGGCCGTGGCGGTTCAGACACGACCGCCGTGGCTTTCGCTGCCGCCTTCGGCGCCGAGCGCTGCGACATCTATACCGACGTCGACGGCGTTTACACGACCGACCCGCGGATCAGCTCGAAAGCGCGCAAGCTCGACAAGATCGCCTTCGAGGAAATGCTCGAACTGGCCTCGCTTGGCGCGAAAGTGCTGCAAACCCGCTCGGTCGAGCTGGCAATGCGTTATAATGTGCGCCTGCGGGTGCTGTCGTCCTTCGAGGACACCGACGAAAACTCTGGAACCCTTGTCTGCGGTGAGGATGAAATCATGGAATCGAAAGTCGTCTCGGGCGTGGCCTATTCGCGTGACGAAGCCAAGATCACGCTCTTCACCATCGAAGACCGTCCGGGTGTGGCCCAGGCCATCTTCGGGCCACTGTCGGATGCGGGCGTGAACGTCGACATGATCGTTCAGAACATCTCGGAGAAAGACTATGACGAGGCCCACTCGGGCGCCGTCACCGACATGACTTTCTCCTGCCCGATCAACCAGGTAGCCCGCGCCAAGAAGGCGATGGAAGATGCCAAGGCCGCCGGTCAGATCAACTACGACGACCTGATCATCGACACCGAAGTGGCCAAAGTCTCGGTCGTCGGCATCGGTATGCGTTCGCACGCTGGCGTCGCCGCGACCATGTTCAAGGCACTTGCTGCCGAAAACATCAACATCAAGGTCATCTCGACCTCCGAGATCAAGATTTCGGTGCTGATCGACCGGAAATATATGGAACTGGCCGTGCAGGCCCTCCATGATGCCTTCGAACTGGAGAAAGCGGCCTGAGGCACTCAGGCCCAGAGGGGAGAGGCTGGGCGAGGTCAATGGTGGAACGCAGCGAAAGTGACAGCCGCAGCTTGCTGCGGCGCCTGCGCGATACTTTGGCCACCCCCGGCGGCGGTCAGGATCGGCTTGACCGCATCACCCATCTGATCGCCGATTCGATGCGCACCCAGGTGTGCTCAATCTATCTCTTCCGCGACCCCGAAACGCTTGAGCTTTGCGCAACTGAGGGCCTGAACCCCGAATCCGTCCACAAGACGCGGATGCGGTTGGGTGAGGGCCTGGTGGGCCGCGTCGCGCGCACCGGCCAGCCGGTGAACACCGGCAACGCGCCCGCCGAGCCGGGCTTCCGCTACATGCCCGAGACGGGGGAAGAGATCTACTCCTCCTTCCTCGGCGTGCCGATCCAGCGCGTGGGCGAAAAACTCGGTGTGCTCGTCGTGCAGTCGCGCGAGGCGCGCGAGTTCTCGGAAGATGAGGTTTATGGCCTTGAGGTCGTGGCCATGGTGTTGGCCGAAATGACCGAGCTTGGCGCCTTCATCGGCGACAACAACAACGGCATCGGCGCGGCCCACCGCTTCCCCGTCATGTTCCGTGGCACCACCGGGCAGGAAGGCGCCGCCGAGGGTCACGTCTGGTTGCACGAGCCGCGCGTGGTCGTGACCAACCCGGTCGGCGACGATCCGGACGCCGAACTCAAGCGCCTCGAAGAGGCGATCCAGGCCTTGCAGGCGCAGATCGAGGACATGCTTGAAGGCTCCGCCGCCATGGACAAAGAGCACCGTCAGGTGCTCGAGACCTACAAGATGCTGGCGCATTCGCGTGGCTGGTTCCGCCGCATGTCCGAGGATATCGGGCTTGGCCTGTCGGCCGAGGCCGCCGTCGAGAAAGAGCAATCCACCGCCCGCGCGCGGCTGGAGCAATCGCCCGACCTATACCTGCGCGAGCGGCTCAATGACCTTGATGACCTGTCGAACCGGCTGCTGCGGCTGCTGACTGGTCAGGGCAAGGATACCGGGGCTGAGCTTCCGCCCGACCCCGTGCTGATCGCCCGCAACATCGGCCCGGCGGAACTGCTGGAATACGGCCGCGCGCTCAAGGGCGTGGTGCTCGAAGAGGGTTCGGTCGGCTCGCACGCCGCGATCGTGGCGCGGGCCCTGTCGATCCCGCTGGTGATTCACGCCGAACGCGTCATTGCCGAGGCGCTGAACGGCGATCCGATTCTGGTCGATGGCGATCAGGGCGTGGTTCACCTGCGCCCCGAGGAAACCGTCGCCGCGGCCTTCCGCGACAAGATCGCCATGCAGGCCGAGGCGCAGAAACGCTACGCCGACCTGCGCGAACAGCCTGCGACGGATCAATCCGGGCAGACCATCTCGCTGATGATGAACGCGGGGCTTATGGCCGACCTGCCCTCGCTCAAGGGGTCGGGGGCCGATGGCGTGGGCCTCTTCCGCACTGAATTGCAGTTCCTCACCCGCACCCGCGTGCCGCGCCGTTCGGAGCTGGCTGCGCTCTACAAGCGCGTGATGGATGCCGCAGGCGACAAGCGGGTGCATTTCCGCACGCTCGACATCGGGTCAGACAAGGTTCTGCCCTACATGAAACCGCAGGACGAGCCGAACCCCGCGATGGGCTGGCGCGCAATCCGGGTGGGCCTCGACAAGCCGGGCGTGCTGCGGATGCAGTTGCAGGCGCTGATCCGCGGCGCCGAGGGGCGACCGCTTTCGGTCATGTTCCCCTTCATCGCCACGCCAAGCGAATTCCACGCGGCCCGTGCCTCGCTGCTGCGCGAGATGGAACGCGAAGCCGCGCTTGGCCGCACTGTGCCCTGCGATCTGAAGATCGGCGCCATGCTCGAAACCCCTTCGCTTGGCTTCGCCCCCGAGAGCTTCTTCAAGGCCTGCGATTTCATCTCGATCGGTGGAAACGACCTCAAGCAGTTCTTCTTCGCCGCCGACCGCGAGAATGAACGCGTGCGTCGCCGCTATGACACGCTCGACGCGGCATTCCTGACCTTTATCGAGCAGATCATCGCACGCTGCGCGGCGAATAACACCGCGCTAAGCTTCTGCGGTGAGGATGCCGGCCGCCCGGTTGAGGCATTGGCGCTGGCCGCGCTCGGCCTGCCGACGCTGTCGATGCGCCCGGCCTCAATCGGCCCGGTCAAGCACCTGATCCGCCGCGCGAACCTGCGCGAGCTGCGCGAGATCATCGTGAACGCCCGTGACGCCGGCGCGCAATCGTTGCGCCCCGCGGTTACGGCCTATCTCGCCAATCTCTAAGCCTTGGGTTTGGGTGCGATCCGGGCCACCAGTTCCTCGCGTAAAAGCCCTTCGTCCTCACCCGACTCGCGCGCAAGGCGTTTGAGGCCAAAATGGACGCGGGCGATCTCTTGGTAGTAGCTTGTGAAGGCATAGTTCACCGCCGCACCCGCCACGGCTCCCAGAACCGGCGCGGCCTGCGCGGCCAGTTTCTGGCCCAGTACGGTCGCAAGCCGTGGTGCCACCTTGGCGATCAAGCTGTTCAGGGCCGGCCCGGTGATCGTCACCTTTGCGGCCAGAAAACCCATATCCGTGCCATCATCCGCCGCCAGCGGCCCGGCGCTGGCAAAAACCCGCAGGCATTCCATCCGCACCTCATCCGAGGCCGGATCAAAGCCATGCTCGGCCGCAATCCCCTGGGTCGAACGCAAGAGCATCGTGACGGTAAAGGGCAGTTCTGCTAGCGCACCGGGCAAGCCACCCACGCCGCCCGCAGCCCCCATAGCGGTGGTCAGCGCCGTATTGACCCAGTCGGGACGGTCCGCGACCGCGCCGCGCGTGCGCACCGCCGCATCGAAGGCCGTCTCCAGCGCGCGCGAAGTCGCGCCCTCAAGCCCGTCGCGCACCGATTGTGGAAGCTTGTTCATCAGGTTCTCGGCCGACCCGCCGACGAAGGACATGACCTGCATCCCAATGCCGCCTGCCGCGCGGTGGCGCTTGGCCAATTGGTCCAACGCGGCCTTGAGGGCCGGATCGGTCACGGGCAAAAGAATTTCTGGCTGCATGGAAGCCTCCGTTTTCCCAAATATGGGCAGGAAGCGGCGGCGCACCAGATCACGCGGCGGATTTTTCCACCCATTTGCGGACATGACCGCGCACGCCATGCCAGGCCCCGGGCTCAAGCTCCAGCGCCAGAACCCGGTCCGGGTTGGTCGGCGGCGGCATGATCACACCCTCGATCTTCTCGAAACCGAAGCGCCGATAATAGGGCGCGTCGCCGACCAGCAACACGCGCTCCCAGCCCAGCTCATGGGCCTTGTTCAGGCTTTCATGCATCAAAAGACCGCCCAGCCCTTCTCCCTGTCGGGTCGGGTGCACGGCGACGGGCCCAAGCAAAAGCACACGCTTGCCGCCCACGCGCACCGGCCAGTAACGGATCACTGCAGCCAGAACGCCATCTTCGCGCAGCGTCAGGCACAGCGGATGCACCTTCTCGACGCCGTCACGCAGCCTGTAGGAAGACAACGCAGTACGGCCCGGCGCAAAGCAGAGGTCGTAAAGAGCCTCCACTTCCCACCAATCGGCATCGCTTTCTACAGCAAGCTGATACATCCGGCCTCCCGAATCCCTCGCCCTTCGCGCCTAACACGCTGTAAACTCGGGTTCAAATCAAAGGACCGATGCAAAGATGTTCTACCGCCCCTCCGAAGGCCACGGCCTGCCCCATAATCCCTGGAATGCAATCGTCGCACCGCGGCCTATCGCCTGGATCTCGACGCGCGGAGCGATGGGTGACAACCTCGCGCCCTATTCGTTTTTCAACGCAGTGGCTTATACCCCGCCGCAACTTGTCTTTGCCTCAACCTCTGCGAAATCCGACCGCGATGGCACCAAGGACACGACGGCCCAAATCCGCGAAACGGGCGTGTTTTGCGTGAGTATCGTCTCACGCGACCTGATCGGTGCGATGAATGCGACCAGTGCCGCCCTCCCCGCCGGGACGGATGAATTTCAGCACGCAGGCGTTGCGAAAGCGGAGTGCGAGACGATCCCCTGCCCGCGCGCGCGCGACGCCCCTGCCAGCCTCGAATGCCGCCTCGTTCAGATCATCCCTTTGCTGGGAAAAGCAAACTTCCTGATCCACGGCGAAGTCGTCGGCATCCACATCCGTCCCGACTGCCTGAAAGACGGGCGCTTCAGCCCGCCCGACCGTCTCGCGCGCCTTGGCTATCGCGACTATTGCGCCATCACCGAGACATTCGAACTTACGCGCCCCGACGAAACCTAAGGGGGCTCTGCCCCCGGCTTCGCCTCCCCCGGGATATTTTTGCAAAGCCGAAAGGGGCAGTGGTCACCTTAACTTCTTCTTGGCCAAAATACCTCGGGGGTGAGCGGCCCTGCCGCGAGGGGGCAGCGCCCCCTATTTCCGCCCACGCAACAGGGTATAGACGCCCGAGGCGATGATCAGCCCCGCACCGGCAAGCGTCGCGGTATCCGGACGCTCTCCGAAAACCAGAACGCCAAGAAACAACGCGAAGATCAGCCGCGTATAGCGGAACGGGGTCACGACCGAGACTTCACCCACCCGCATTGCGGCGGTCAAACTCCAATAGGCGGCGACCCCGAAAACCGTTGCTCCGGCGACCGGAAGAAGCTCGGTCATTGCGGGAACTCGCGCGCCGCCGGTGAAGGCGAGGATAATGAAGCCGGTCGGGATCAGTGCGGCGAAACCATAGATGCCAAGCTGAAAATTCGACAGCACCTTGGGTGCGGCGCGCGTTGCCAAATCGCGCCCAGCAAACCCCAAGAGCCCGAGCACCGTCCAGAGTGCGGCCGGCACAAACCCCTCAAGCCCCGGCCGCAAAATCACGAGAACGCCGACAAAGCCGATGGCGATGGCGGTCCAGCGCCGCGGGCCGACCCTCTCGCGGAAAAACAGCGCCGCGCCCGCGACCACGACCAGCGGCGTCGCCTGTAAGATCGCCGACGCGTTCGACAGCGGCGTCAGTGCGATGCCGATAGTATACCCCAACCGCCCGGTCATCTCGAACCCTGCCTTGGTCAGCAAGAGCGGGCTTGCCACGGCTGGATGCCACAGCCTCTGGCCCGCACGCAGCGTCAGAGCGGCGAAGGTGATCATGCCGCCAAGTCCAAAGAGCGCCAGAACCTCGCCCACCGGCAAGGCACTCGCCGCGCGCTTGACGAACATGTCCTCGACGGCAAATAGCGCCATCGCCACCGTCATCAGCACTGCACCGCGCATGTTTTCCATTGTCGCTCCGATTCACGATACAGGCAGGCGCATCGCCTTCTGTATCCCCAATATCCGCTTTTCAGGGCGAGCGCGCGGGCCTAATCTCGCCGCAAAGCAGAAATTGGAGGGCGGCATGGACAGAATGATCGGGATCATCGGCGGCTCGGGGGTCTATGAGATCTCGGGCCTGCAAGAGGCGCAATGGCAGGCGGTCGAAACGCCTTGGGGCGCGCCCTCCGACGAGGTTCTGACCGGTGTGCTGGATGGCGTGCGCATGGCCTTCCTGCCCCGCCACGGGCGCGGCCATGTGCACACACCCACGACCGTTCCCTACCGAGCCAATATCGCCGCGATGAAGATGCTTGGCGTGACCGATCTGGTTGCGGTTTCGGCTGTTGGCAGCCTCAAGGAAGCCTATGCGCCGGGCGATTTTCTGGTGGTGGATCAATATATCGACCGCACTTTCGCACGCGAGAAGACGTTCTTCGAGCCTGGGCTTGTCGGCCATGTCTCGGTCGCGCATCCGACCTGCGCGCGGCTTTCTGCGGCTTGCGTCGCGGCCGCGCGGACGCAGGGCGTAACCGTGCATGAGGGCGGCACCTATGTCGCCATGGAGGGGCCGCAGTTCTCGACCCTCGCCGAAAGCCGCCTCTATCGCAGCTGGGGCGCGGATGTGATCGGCATGACCGGGATGCCCGAGGCCAAGCTCGCCCGCGAGGCCGAGCTTTGCTATGCCTGCGTCGCGATGATCACCGATTATGATTGCTGGCACCCCGACCACGATGCCGTTGACGTTGCGCAAGTGGTTGCGACGGCGATGAAAAACGCCGACAAGGCGCGCGGTCTGGTGACGGCGCTTCCGGGCCTGCTGGCAGGTCCGGCGGAGGATTGCTCCGAGGGTTGTGGCCATGCGCTCGACAGCGCGATCATGACCGTGTCCGCCAAGCGCGACCCCGCCGTCATCGCCCGCTGCATGCCCGTGATGGGCCGCGTTCTGAAAGGCTAACTCCATGAAAACCGTCAAGGATTACATCCGCACCATCGCCGATTTCCCGCATGAGGGGATCATGTTCCGCGATGTGACCACGCTTTTCGCCGATGCGCGCGGCTTTCGCATGGCGATCGACCAGCTCTTGCACCCCTGGGCGGGCGAAAAGATCGACAAGGTCGTGGGTCTTGAGGCGCGCGGCTTCATCATTGGCGGCGCCATCGCGCACCAGTTGTCCAAGGGCTTCGTGCCGATCCGCAAGAAGGGCAAGCTGCCGGGGCAAACGCTCAGCCAAGCCTACAAGCTGGAATATGGCGAGGCGATCATGGAGATCCACGAAGACGCCATCCAACCCGGTGAACGGGTGCTGATCGTCGATGACCTGCTGGCCACTGGCGGCACCTGCGGCGCGGGCATCAAGCTGATCGAACGCCTGGGCGGCGAGATCGTCGGCTGCTCGTTCATCGTCGATCTGCCCGAGCTTGGCGGCCGCAAACTGCTCGAATCCATGGGAATGTCGGTCAGGGTCCTGTGCGAGTTCGAGGGGCTCTAAATTAGGGCAGTAATTCTGCCATGCATTTCAGGAAAGACAGCAATGCGTTCGCAGCATCTTGTTTGCGCGCGCAGAAAGATCGACATTGTCCCAAAGACGTTCCATCCGCAGGACATGACCATGGCTCTTACTTCGTCCGTTCACGCCCCGGCAATCTCGCTCAAGGCACTTGCCATCAAGGTGCTGACGCCCTTCATCGAGAATGACGGACTGCGCCATGCCACTTACATCTCTGCCGGGCTTTTCGTTGCCATCGCAGTGATCAAGCTGGCTGTCGCCTGAGGAGACGCGCCTAATCGGACAACGCCCCGCAAATTGCGGGGCGTTTCGCTTTTCAGCCTTGGGGTCGCAAGACCGCGCCCGGGTTGAGAACCCCGTTCGGATCGAGCGCATCCTTGATCGCACGCATCATCGCAAGCTTTGTCGGTGCCTCATAGCGCTCCAGATCCTCGACCTTCAGGCGGCCGACGCCATGTTCGGCGCTGACCGAGCCGTCAAAGCCCTGCACCACCAGATCATGTACCGCGCGCTTCACCGCGTCGCGTAGCGCGACATAGTCATCGCGCTGGCGGCCCATCGCCGGGAAGACGTTGAAATGCAGGTTGCCGTCGCCGACATGGCCAAAGCAGTTGATGCGGAAATCGCCCATCGCTGTCAGCCTCCCCTGCGCGGCGTCGATGAAGGCCGGGATGGCACTGACCGGGACCGAGATATCGTGGCTTGAGATCGCCCCGATCCGCCGGTTCGCCAGCGGCAGGCTTTCGCGCAATTCCCAAAGCGCGCTGCGCTGCGCCTCGGATTGCGCGACGACGGCATCGAGCACCAGTTCCTCGGCGGCCTCGTAAAGTGCACCGAAGGCTTCTTCCGCATCCATGCCCGCGGGCAGGCCCAGCTCGATCAACACGCACCAGTCGGGGTCTTGCGCGAATGGCATCTGCACCTCGGGCCCGACCTCGCGCAGGAAGGCAAGCCCCTGCCCCGCGATCAGCTCGAACGCCGAAACGCAGCCCGCCAGCTGACGTTGCGCCAGTTCCAGCAGAGCCACGGCCGCCTTCGGCGAGGGGACGGCGAACAGGGCCGTGCCCTCAACGGCAGGGGGCTCGAACAGGCGCAGGCTGGCGGCCGTGATGACACCAAGCGAGCCCTCGGCGCCGATCATCAGATCGCGCAGATCGTAGCCAGTGTTGTCCTTGCGCAGCGCCTTCAGGCCACCCCAGATCGTGCCATCGGCCAGAACGACCTCAAGCCCAAGACACAGCGCCCGCGCGTTGCCGTAGCGCAGCACGTTCACGCCGCCCGCGTTGGTCGCCAGGCAGCCGCCGATCTGCGCGCTGCCCTGACTGGCCAGCCCCAAGGGGAAGCGCCGCCCGGCCTCCTCGGCCCAGTCGCGCACCTGTTGCAGCGTTGCGCCGGCCTCGACCTGCATCGCGTGGCTGTCGATCTTGCGCAGCGCGGCCATCTTCTCAAGGCTCAGGATGACGGGCAGCGGTCCATCGGGCGCGATCTGGCCGCTGACCAACCCCGTTCCGCCGCCATAGGGCACCACGCCGACCCGCGCCTCGTTGCAGGCGCGCAGCACAGCCGAGACCTGCGCGGTATCGGCGGGCTTGACTAGCAGGCCACCCTGACCAAACCAGCGCCCCCTCGGCTCTTCCAGATAGCGCGGCTCGGGCGCGCCAATCCACAGGCCCGGCACGGCCTGCGCGAGGCGTTCGGCAAAAGCGTCATATGCGGCATTCAGCATCTCATGTCCCCCTTGCCGGGATGGCCCTAGCCCGCGTCGGTCCGCCCGCGCCGGTCGGCCCGCAGGTTGGAATAAAGCACGTGGTTGCGCCAGCGCCCGTTGATCTGAAGATAGGCCTGCGCGACGCCCTCATACTTGAAGCCCGACTTCTCAAGCACCCCGCGCGAGGCCATGTTCTCGGGCAGGCAGGCGGCTTCGATGCGGCTCAGGTCAAGCGCGGTGAAGGCGTAATGCACGACCGCGCGGATCGCCTCGCGCATGTAGCCCTGGCGGGCGTAACGCTCGCCCACCCAGTAGCCAAGCGTGCCCGCCTGCGCCGGTCCGCGCCGGATACTGTCAAGCGTGATCGCCCCCAGAACCCGCGCATCCTGACGCCGGATCAGGAAGAACGGCAGCGCAGTGCCCGCGGCCTCGGCGCGGGCCGACCAGTAGACCCGGTTGGTGAAGGCCTTGCGGCTGAGATGGTCCGAGGTCCAGGCGGGCTCCCACGGCATCAGGAAATCACGGCTTTCCTCGCGCAGAAGCGCCCAGTCCCGGTAATCGGAATGCATCGGCAGGCGGAGCGTCATCCGCTCCGTCTCGACCCGAGGCTTCCGACGCCGCCCCAGCATCAGGCGGCAAGCCTTGCGCGCAGATCGGCCAGATGCGGCGCCCCGGCGACCGGTCCGTAAACCGCCATCGCCGCGCGCCCCGAGGCGGCAAGCCGCCCGGCATAATCGCGTACCGCCTCGCGGGTGACCGCGTCGATCCGGGCCGAGACCTCTTCAAGCCCCGGCACCCGACCGTAAATCGCAAGGTTGCGCGCCATGCGCTCGGCGCGGCTCGAGGCGCTTTCGAGCCCCATGAGCATTCCTGCCTTCATCTGCACCCGCGCGCGCGCCACCTCGGCCTCGGACATATCCTCGGCCGCGCGGCGCAGCTCCTCGACGGTCAGGTCGGCCAGCGCGCCGATCTCTTCTTCCGAGGTGCCCGCATAGATCGTGATCATGCCGGTGTCGTCATAGGCCCCGGCCTGCGCGAAGATCGAGTAGCACAGGCCGCGCTCTTCGCGGATCTTCTGGAACAGGCGCGAGGACATGCCGCCGCCAAGCGCGGTCGAATAGACCTGCGCGGTGTAGAGATCGGGGCTGCGATAGCCCGGCCCCTCGAAGGCCAGCGTGAAATGCACCTGCTCGAGATCCTTGATCTCGCGCCGCTCCTGCCCCGCCCAAAGCGCAGGCTGGATCGAGGGCGCGCCAACCGGGCGCAGGCCACCGAAGACCGCCTCGGCCTGACGCACGATGGCCTCGTGATCGACATCGCCCGCCGCCGAGAGGATCATCTGGTCGGGGCCGTAATGCTCGGCCACGAAACCGGCAAGATCGGGCTTGCCGAAGTTCGACACCCGCTCGGCCGGGCCAAGGATCGTGCGGCCGATGGCCTGATCGGGGTAGGCCGCCTCTTGCAGCCAGTCGAAGATGATGTCGTCGGGCGTGTCCAGCGCCTGACCGATCTCTTGCAAGATCACGTGACGCTCGACCTCGATCTCGCGCTGATCGAAGACAGGGTTCAGCACGATGTCGGAAATCACATCGAGCGCAAGCGTCACATCCGCCCCCAGAACGCGGGCGTAATAGGCCGTCATCTCGCGCGAGGTATAGGCGTTGATATAGCCGCCCACGTCCTCGATCGCCTCGGCGATCTGAAGGGCGTTGCGCGTCTTGGTCCCCTTGAAGGCCATGTGCTCAAGGAAATGCGCGATGCCGTTCTGCTCGGGGCGTTCGTGGCGCCCGCCTGCCGTGACCCAGATACCGATAGTGGCCGAGGCCAGCCCCGGCATCCGCTCGGTGACGATGCGCAGCCCGTTCGACAGCGTCGTGGTTTGAATCACTTGCGGCGCCTTTCCTGGATCAGCGCCTCAAGCGCGGCAAGATCGTTGGGCACGCGGGTCACACGCTCGGCGCGCTCGAACAGATCGGCCATGCGCGGCGGCAGGCCCGGGCGAATGCCGGTGGCGGCCTCGACCGCATCCGGGAACTTGGCCGGGTGCGCGGTGGCCAGCGTCACCATCGGCACCGGCGCCGCGACATGGGCCGCGCCCACGCGCACGCCGACGGCCGAATGCGGGCAGAGCAGCTCTCCCGAACGCTTGAGTTCCTCGGTGATGGTCTGCGAGGTCTCTTCCTCCGACACGCGGCCCGAGGCATAGGTTTCGCGCAGCGCCTGCAACGCGCCCTGGCTGACGGCAAACCCGCCCTTGGTCTTCAGCTCATCCATCAGCTGCGCCACGGCGGCCCCGTCCTTGCCATAGGCCCAGAACAGTGCCCGCTCGAAGTTCGACGAGATCTGAATGTCCATCGACGGGCTGATTGAGGGCTTCACCCCGTCCATCTCGTAGCTGCCCGTGGTCAGGCAGCGATGCAGGATGTCATTCTGGTTGGTGGCGATCACCAGCTGTTCGATCGGCAGGCCCATCTCTTTGGCGATGAAGCCCGCGAAAATGTCGCCGAAATTGCCGGTGGGCACGGTGAACGAGACCTTGCGATGCGGCGCGCCCACTGCCGTGGCGGCGGTGAAGTAATAGACGACCTGCGCGAGAACCCGCGCCCAGTTGATCGAGTTCACGCCCGCCAGACCGACCTCGTCGCGGAAGTCGAAGTGGTTGAACATGTCCTTGAGGCGGTTCTGGCAATCGTCGAACGTGCCATCAAGCGCCAGCGCGTGGACGTTTTGCTCGGCGGGCGTCGTCATCTGACGGCGCTGCACCTCGGATACGCGGCCATGCGGGAAGAGGATGAACACATCGACATTGTCGAGCCCGCGGAACGCCTCGATCGCGGCCGAGCCGGTATCGCCCGAGGTTGCGCCGACGATGGTGATGCGCTTGCCTTCCTTCGCGAGCGCCAGCTGGAACAGCTGCCCGATGATCTGCATGGCGAAGTCCTTGAAGGCCAGCGTCGGGCCGTGGAACAGCTCCAGCAGGAAATGCCCGGCGTCAAGCTGGACCAGCGGCGCGCGTGCGACATGGCCAAAGCCCGCATAGGCGCGCGCGATGGCGCCGCGCAGCTCTTCCTCGGTGAAGGTCTCGCCTACGAAGGGGAACATCACGCGGAAGGCAACCTCTTCATAGGGCAGACCGGCCAGCGCCGCGATTTCGTCCGCCGATAAGCTCGGGACGGTTTGCGGAACATAGAGGCCACCGTCGCGGGCGAGCCCGGTCAGCATCGCCTCTCCGAAGGTCAGCACGGGGGCCTGCCCCCGGGTCGAGATATAGCGCATGGGTCTTCCTCAGATCTGTTGCCGCCTGATACGCCACAACAGGAACGCTGTCATCCCCGCCCAGACAATCGCGAGCGAAAACCACGTGATCGCGTAGTTCAGATGGTCATTCGGGACACCGCTGATGGTGATGGCGCGGGGCTCGACGCCCTGCGTATCGCCATCAATGGCCGAGGCCACGACCATGATCGGCTCGGTGCCAAGCGCGGCGGCCATGGCGGGCACGTCGCGGGCAAACCAGATGCCGGTCTTTGCGTCCGGCGCGGGGGTGTAGCTGTCGGTTTCCGTGGGCCAGTGCAGGTTGCCGGTGACGATCAGTGCGGTGGACGGGCGGGCCGCAGCGCGCCCCTCTTCGCGGATGAACCCGCGATCAAGCAGCACCCGGCGCCCCTCGCCGGTCTCAAAGGCGGTGATCACCTCATAGCCCGCGCCGACGCCTTTCTGGCCCGAGAGCACAAGGATCTCTTGCCCCGTCGTGCCGCCCGACATGTGGACAGGCTGGTATTTCAGTGGCTCGGTCGGGGTTCCCTCGGGCGGAAGATCCTGCAAGGCGCCCGCGATCTGCGCCTCGATCTGCGCCAGCATGGTCTCTTTCCACTCCAGCCGCCGCAATTGCCAGAAGCCGAGGCTCAGCAGGATTGCGCAGCCACCAAGGCCAAGGATCAGCGGGAAGATGTAGCGTTTCATCAGAGCCTCAAGAAAACGGCGCGAGGGTCGCCCCCCGCGCCGAGCGCGTTTCCTGACACGCGAGGGGGCTTATGCAGCGCCCCACAGATAGATCGTAGCGAAGAGGAAAAGCCAGACCACATCGACGAAGTGCCAATACCAGGCCGCGGCTTCGAAGCCGATATGCTCGCTCGGGGTGAAGTGGCCCTTGTTGAGGCGCAGCAGGCAGATCAGCAGGAAGATCGTGCCGATGATCACATGCGCGCCATGGAAGCCGGTCGCCATGAAGAAGTTGTCCCAGAAGATCGAGCCGGTGCCGATGGCTTGCTGGGCGTGGGTGTATTCATAGGCTTGGAGCAGCGTGAAGATGAAGCCCAGGATCACGGTCAGCGTGAGGCCGGTCTTGGCATCCTTGCGGTTGTTGTCATGCACCAGCGCATGGTGTGCCCAGGTCAGCGTGACGCCCGACAGCAGCAGGATCACGGTGTTGATCAGCGGCAGGCTCCACGGATCGAAGGGCACGGTGCCTGCCGGCGGCCAGACGCCGTCCACAGCCGGGTATTCCGGCCCGAGCGGATACATCGCGTTCTTGATGAAGCTCCAGAACCAAGCGACGAAGAACATCACCTCGGACATGATGAACAGGATGAAGCCGTAGCGCAGGCCGATCCGGATGACGGGCGTGTGCTCCTGGTTTTCGCCTTCGCGCACGACGTCCGACCACCAGCCGTACATGCAGTAAAGCACCATCAGCAGGCCCGCGACGAAGATGAAGGGCGTGACCTTCTGCATCCACATCACCGCCCCGAAGAGCATGATGAAGGCACCAAGCGCGCTCAGCAGCGGCCAGATCGAAGGGGGCAGGATGTGATAATCGTGGTTCTTTGCATGCGCCATGGGTGTCGTCCTGTCGGCCTCAGTTTACGGGGAGCTTCGCTGCGGGCGCGGCTGCGGCCTGCTGCGAAGGCAGATCGGTTTCATAGAAAGTATAGGAAAGCGTGATCGAGTGGATGCGGCTCGCGTCCGGGTCATCGACGATCTTGGGATCGACGAAGAAGGAAACCGGCATCTCGACACGCTCGCCCGGCTGCAACACCTGTTCGGTGAAGCAGAAGCACTGGATCTTGTCGAAGTAGTAGCCCGCAAGGTCGGGGGCCACGTTATAGGCGGCGGTGCCCGCGATGACGCGGTCGGTGGGGTTATAGGCCTCGTAATAGGCCAGACCCGTTTCGCCGATGCGCAGCGTCATGGTGTTCTGCATCGGGCGGAATTCCCAGTCCATCCCCTTGCCGACATTGGCGTCGAAGCGCACCTCGACGGTACGATCAAGGATGACATCCGACTCCGCCTCGGCGGTATTCGTGGTGCCGCCATAGCCAGTGGTGCGGCAAAACCAGCTGTAAAACGGCACGGCCGCCCATGCCAATGCGCCCATGACGACGACGACGGCCAAAAGCCGACGCATCATCCGGGTATTGGCGGCGGCTGCGCTCATTGCTTGGCCTCCGGAGCAACCGGAAGCACCGAGGCGCGCGGCTGGTGATCGTAGGCTTCCATCTTGTCGCCACGGTTGACCTTCACCACCGTCAGCCCGAAGACCAGCACGACGAAAGCCAGCAGAACCGCGCCAAGCCCGAGGTTGCGCGAGAAGCGGCGCTGATGCAGCTCATGCGTTTGCGTGATCGGCATTACCAGCCCCCCATCCCGAAGAAGCCTAGCCCCTTCTCAACCAGCAGGGCCGAGAAATGGCCAAACAGGTAGAGCAGCGAGAAATAGAAGTAACGCTTCTCGGCACTGTATTTTTCCGCCTGCGCGACCTCTTCGTCACGGCGCCACAGACGCCAGGCACCACGGATGAAGAGCGCGTTCAGCACCAGCGCGGCCGCCAGGTAGACCGGCCCACCGATCGAGGTGAAGGCCGCGCCAACTGCGACGGGCGCGAGGATCAGCGAATAGATCAGGATCTGCTTGCGCGTCGTGCGGCGACCATGCGTCACAGTCAGCATCGGCACACCGGCGTTCGAGTAGTCGTCCTTCATGAACAGCGCCAGCGACCAGAAATGCGGCGGGGTCCAGAGGAAGATGATCATGAACATTGCCACGGATTCGAGGCTGATTCCCCCCGTCGCCACGGCCCAGCCGATCATCGGCGGGAAGGCACCGGCTGCACCGCCGATAACGATGTTCTGCGGCGTGCGGCGCTTGAGCCAGACGGTATAGACGATGACGTAAAAGAATATCGTGAAGGCCAGGAAGGCCCCCGCGAAGATGTTCGAGGCCAGCGCCAGCATCACGCAGGAAATCCCCGCCAGCGCCAGACCGAAGCCAAGCGCCTCGCCCTCGCTCACACGCCCCGCCGGGATCGGCCGGTTCGCGGTGCGACGCATGACACGGTCGATATCCGCGTCATACCACATGTTCAGCGCGCCCGAGGCTCCGCCGCCAAGGGCGATGAACAGGATCGCGGTGAAGGCGACGAAGGGATGCACTGGCATCGGCGCCACCACCAGCCCGACAAAGGCGGTGAAGACAACGAGCGACATCACGCGCGGCTTCAGCAGGGCGACGAAATCGCCGAACTGAGCCTCACCGGAGCGGTCGATATAAGAGATGTCGCTCATCTGGCCCGCCTCAGTTCGAAGCGACTTTCACCGGCGAGTCGGTCTCGACGGCGGCAAAGCCGTTCTTGGCGCGCTCAAGCCACTGGGCATAGACCTCGTCCGAGACGACCTTCACGACGATCGGCATATAGGAGTGAGCCTGGCCGCAAAGCTCCGAGCACTGACCGAAATACACGCCCTCGGTGTCGGCGTTGAACCAGAGCTGCGCGATACGGCCCGGCACGGCGTCCTGCTTGACGGCGAAGGCAGGCATCGCCCAGCTGTGGATCACGTCGGCACCGGTGACCTGCATCACGATGGTCTTGCCCTTCGGCACGACAACGGCGTTGTCGGTCGCCAGCAGATACTCGTCCTCAGCATAGCCATGGGTGGAAAGGTCTTCCTTGGCCAGCATCAGCGCGTCGAAGGCCACGCCCTCGTCGGGATATTCATAGCCCCAGTACCACTGGTAGCCGGTAACCTTGATGGTGATGTCGGCAGCCGGGATCTCTTGCTGTTTCCACAGCGTCGGCAGCGAGAACGCGCCAACGATCACGAGAATCACGATCGGAACAAGCGTCCAGGCGACCTCGAGCGGGGTGTTGTGGGTGAAGCGCGCCGGCTTGGGGTTAGCGCGCTGGTTGAAGCGCAGCATCGCGTAGATCAGCAGGCCAGAGACGAACAGGGTGATCACGGTGATGATGCTCAGAAGCATCCCGTCGAGCCACTGCTGATCATGCGCCAGCTCGGACGAGGCGGGCTGGAAGCCAAGCCCCATAGCGTGCGGCTTGCCAATGACCGGCAGCCCCGTGATCATATCCTGCGCGTAAACCTGCCCGGCCACCATGGCCGAAGTGAAAGCTGCCGCGAAACCGCAGCGGATAGACGCAAAGCGCATACGAATTTTATCTCCCTCTTGCGGCTCTCCCAGCCGCTTGCACAAAACCGGTGCTTCCCTTCACCGGCCCGCGCTGTATGTATCCAACAGATACATATTCATTTCGCCCCGGCAAGAAAAAGGTGCGACAAGCTGTCGCTTTTCCTTGATCTTACGAAAGGACAGTCACATGGCCCAGGACCGTTTCGCTCCCTTCGAAACCCAGATCGACGAGGCCGCCGCCCTGCGTATATTGCGCGAGGCGACTGCGGGCGCCGAGGATGGCGAGCTGTTCCTGGAACGGCGCCGCTCCGAGGCGCTGGTGTTCGATGACGGGCGCGTCAAGAACGCGTCTTACGACGCCTCCGAGGGATTCGGCCTGCGCGCGGTCAATGGCGAGGTCGCCGGATACGCCCATTCGACCGAAATATCCGAGGCCGCCCTGAAACGCGCCGCCGAGACCGCGCGGCTGGCCGTGGGCGATGGCGGCGGCGTCCTGGCCGCTCCCCCGCCCGGCACGAACCGACATCTTTATACCGACGCCGATCCCATGACCGACGCGAGCTTTGGCGCCAAGATCGACATCCTGCGCGAGATCGACGCCTTCGCCCGCGCGCTCGACCCGCGCGTTGTGCAGGTCTCGGCCTCGATGGCCGCCAGCCTGCAAGAGGTCTTCATCTTGCGACCCGAGGGAGGGTTGGTGTCTGACATCCGGCCGATGGCGCGGCTGAATATCTCGGTCATCGTCGAGGAGAACGGGCGGCGCGAGAGCGGCGGGCATGGCGGCGGCGGTCGCTTCGGCCTTGCCGGCCTGATCGAGCCCACCCATTGGCAGCCCGTCGCCCGCGAGGCCCTGCGCATCGCGCTGGTCAACCTGCGGGCCGAGCCCGCCCCCGCCGGGCAGATGGACGTGGTGCTTGGCCCCGGCTGGCCCGGCGTTTTGCTGCACGAGGCGGTCGGACACGGACTCGAGGGCGATTTCAACCGCAAGAAATCCTCGGCCTTCGCCGGGCTGATGGGCCAGCAGGTCGCGGCCAAGGGCGTGACCGTACTTGATGACGGCACGATCCCCGACCGGCGCGGCTCGATCACCGTGGATGACGAGGGCACGCCCTCGGGCCGCAATGTGCTGATCGAGGACGGGGTGCTCGTGGGCTTCATGCAAGACCGCCAGAACGCCCGCCTGATGGGGGTCAAGCCCACCGGCAACGGGCGGCGCGAGAGCTTCGCGCATATCCCCATGCCGCGCATGACCAATACCTATATGCTTGGGGGTGAGACCGACCCGGCAGCAATCCTCGCCGATCTGAAGGAAGGCATCTATGCGATCGGTTTCGGTGGCGGTCAGGTGGACATCACTAACGGCAAGTTCGTCTTTTCCTGCACCGAGGCCTACCGCGTGAAGAACGGTATCGTCGGCGCGCCGGTCAAGGGCGCCACCCTGATTGGCGACGGCCCGACCGCGATGCGCCAGATCCGCGCCATTGGCAATGACATGGCGCTGGACCCCGGCATCGGCAATTGCGGCAAGGCGGGGCAATGGGTGCCGGTCGGCGTGGGTCAGCCCACCCTGATGATCAGCGGGCTGACGGTGGGCGGTTCGGCCGCCTGATTTCGGGGCGAATCGGGATGCGCTAACGTCTTGTTAACCCTCGTCGTGCAAACAGGGAGGGCGAATGAGACGGAGGCGCGGATGAAAGCAGACCTGTTTTCCTGCCACACCCCCTTCACCCCACCCACCACGGTAGAAGACGAGCTGTCGTTCCTCCGGCTCATTCGCTCGCGCCGAGTAGGCCCTACGACATTTCACCGGCTGCTGGCCGAACATGGTTCGGCGCGGGCCGCATTGGCGGCCTTGCCCGAGGTCGCGAAAATTGCGGGCGTCGCGGGTTATGAGCCCTGCCCCGAAAGTGTTGCGCGGGCCGAGTTGCGGGCGGGCCGCAAGGCGGGCGCGCGGCTTTTGATCTGGGGGCAGCAAGACTACCCCTCGGCCCTGCACGACATTGCCGATGCGCCCCCGGTGCTTTGGGCGCTTGGCGATGTGGCGCTGCTTGCACGCCCCTGCGTGGCGCTTGTGGGCGCGCGCAATGCGTCGTCGCTTGGCGGGCGCATGGCGCGGCGCTTGGCACAGGATCTGGGTGCGGCGGGGTATACAGTCGTCTCAGGGCTCGCACGCGGCATTGACGCCGAGGCGCATCGCGCCGCCCTGCCCACGGGCACCATCGGGGTGCAGGCGGGCGGAATCGACGTCATCTATCCAAATGAGAACGCGGAACTGGCCGAACAGATGGCAGCCTCGGGCCTGCGGCTAGCCGAGAATGCGCCGGGCACCAGCCCCCAAGCACGCCACTTTCCGCAGCGCAACCGGATCATCGCTGGCCTGTCGATCGCCACCATCGTGATCGAGGCCGCCGCGCGCTCGGGCAGTCTGCTGACGGTGCGCATGGCGCTTGATCAGGGGCGCGAGGTGATGGCCGTGCCGGGCCATCCGATGGATGCGCGCGCAAGCGGCTGCAACGCGCTGATCCGCGACGGCGCCACGCTGGTGCGCGGGATCGAAGATATCCTTGAGGTTCTGGGGGCAGCGCCGGAGACACCGCTCAAGGCGCCCCCGAAACCGCGCGTGGTCTCAACCGCCCCGAAGCAGACGTCTCCCCTGCCCCTCGGCGACGAACCGCTCGGCCAAGCAATCCTGGAGAGGCTCGGGCCAAGCCCCACCCCCGAAGACGCGCTGATCCGCGATCTGGGCTGCGATGCGGCCAGCTTTGCGCGGGCGCTGATGGGGCTGGAACTCGACGGGCTGATCCTGCGCCAGCCCGGTGCGATGATCGCGCGCGCCTAGAATTCACCTGTCCCGAACGTAACCGTGTCGGCGCCTCAAGCGCCCGCGCCACGCCATTCAGGCGTTCCCGGCGCGGCCTGCAAGTATCATTGACATTCGGCCCGGATGCCCCACATGGTCCGCCCCCAAGTGCATTTCTGGACCGATAAAGAGGAAGTCATGGCCGTTGTTGTTGTCGAATCCCCCGCCAAGGCCAAGACAATCAACAAATATCTGGGCTCTGATTACACGGTTCTGGCCTCGTTCGGCCATGTGCGCGATCTGCCCGCGAAAGATGGCTCGGTGGACCCCGAGCATGATTTCGACATGAAATGGGAGGTCGCGAGCGACTCGAAAAAGCATATCAAGGCGATTACCGACGCGCTCAAGGACGATGACGAACTGATCCTGGCAACCGACCCTGACCGCGAGGGGGAGGCGATCTCATGGCATCTCGAGCAGGCGCTGGCGAGCAAGCTGACCAAGAAAAAGGTCAGCCGCGTGACCTTCAACGCGATCACCAAGGCCGCGATCACCGAGGCGATGCAGCACCCCCGTCAGGTCGATACCGCGCTGGTCGAGGCCTATCTTGCCCGCCGCGCATTGGACTATCTGGTGGGATTCAACCTCTCGCCGGTGCTCTGGCGCAAGCTGCCGGGGGCGAAATCGGCGGGGCGCGTGCAGTCGGTCTGCCTGCGTCTGATCGTCGAGCGCGAGATGGAGATCGAGGCCTTCAAGGCCCGCGAATACTGGACGGTGACAGCCGAGTTGAGCACTCCGCGTGGTCAGACGTACACCGCGCGCCTGACGGTTCTGGGCGGCAAGAAGCTTGAGAAATTCGACCTCGCCACCGCGACCGATGCCGAGATTGCCGTGCATGCGGTGACCTCGCGCGATCTGACGGTCAAATCGGTTGAGGCCAAGCCCGCCAGCCGCAACCCCTACCCGCCCTTCATGACCTCAACCCTTCAGCAAGAGGCCAGCCGCAAGTTCGGCATGGGCGCCAAGGCCTGCATGTCGGCGGCGCAGCGGCTCTATGAGGCGGGCTACATCACCTATATGCGGACCGACGGCATCGACATGGCGCCCGAGGCGGTGATGGCCGCGCGCGACGCGATCAAGACGCGGTTCGGCGAGAAATATGTCCCCTCCAGCCCGCGGATGTACAAGAACAAGGCCAAGAACGCGCAGGAAGCGCACGAATGTATCCGCCCGACCGATATGAACCTCGGGCCGGAAAAGCTGAAGGTCGCCGACGATCAGTGGAAGCTTTACGATCTGATCTGGAAGCGCACCATCGCCAGCCAGATGGCCGCCGCGATGATGGAGCGCACCACCGTCGATGTCGGCTCGAAGGATGGTGAGGTCGAGTTGCGCGCGACCGGCCAGGTCGTGACCTTCGACGGCTTCCTCAAGGTCTATGACCAGGGCCGCGACGATGACGAGGGCGATGACGGCGCGCGCCTGCCCCAGATCATGCAGGGCGAAGAGGCCAAGAAAGGCCAGATCACGCCCGATCAGCACTTCACCCAGCCCCCGCCGCGCTACACCGAAGCGACACTGGTCAAGCGGATGGAAGAGCTTGGGATCGGGCGCCCCTCGACCTATGCCTCGATCGTGACCACGATCCAGGACCGCGGCTATGTGCGCAAGGACAAGAACCGCCTGATCCCCGAGGATACCGGGCGGCTGGTGACGGCCTTTCTGACGAACTATTTCCGCCGCTATGTCGAATACGATTTCACCGCCGATCTTGAAGATCAGCTTGACGATATCTCGGCAGGTGACCGGCCCTATAAAGAGGTGCTCGCCCGGTTCTGGCGCGATTTCTCGGCCGCGCTTGGCGAGACCGCCGAATTGCGTATCGGAGAGGTGCTGGAAAAGATCGACGAGGTTTTGGGCCCGCATCTTTACCCGCCGCGCGCCGATGGTGGCGATCCGCGCGCCTGTCCCTCTTGCGGCGCGGGGCGCCTGCACCTGAAGACCGCGCGTTCGGGCGGCGCCTTCATTGGTTGCGGCAACTACCCCGAATGCCGGTACACCCGCCCGCTCTCGGCGCCCTCGGACGATGATGGCGCGGCGCTGGACGGCAAGATCCTGGGCGAGGATGGCGGCGAGCAGATCACCCTGCGCATCGGCCGCTTCGGCCCCTATGTGCAAAAGGGCGAGGCCACGGCCGAGACCCCGAAACCCCCGCGCGCCAGCCTGCCCAAGGGCTGGTCGCCCGAGTCGATCGACCTTGAGCGCGCGCAGATGCTGCTCAACCTGCCGCGCGAGATCGGCATCCACCCCGAGGATGGCGCGCTCGTCGAGGCCGGAATCGGCCGCTACGGCCCCTATGTGAAGCACAACTCGACCTATGCGAACCTGCCCGAGGTCGATGAGGTCTTCACCATCGGCATGAACCGCGCGATCGAGGTTCTGGCGCAAAAGGCCGCGCGCGGCCCCGGGCGCGGTGCAGCAGCCAAGCCGCTCAAGGAGTTGGGCGAGCACCCGGATGGCGGGCCGGTTCAGGTCATGCCCGGTCGCTACGGGCCCTATGTCAAATGGGGCAAGGTGAACGCCACCCTGCCCAAGGACATCGAGCCCGAGGCGATCACGCTGGAAGAGGCGCTGCCGCTGATCGAGGCCAAGGCCTCGAAGGGCGGCAAGAAGAAGGCCTCCGCCAAGGCGACGAAAGCTGCGCCCAAGAAGGCCGCCGCGAAAAAGCCTGCCGCCAAGAAAGCGGCGCCGAAGAAAGCCGCCGCAAAAAAGACCGCAGCGGACTGAGTGCGATGCAGAAAAGGCGCGGCCCTCAGGGCCGTGCCGAAAAATGCGTCCGCGGGCCGGACTTGAGCGCAAACAATAGCGCCACGCTGCAACGCCGCAATTGACACCCGCGCCCCCCTTCGTCACAAATTCCCCCGACGGAAACGGGAGGATCCCATGAAGAAGGTTTACGGATCGGCGAAGGAGGCCCTGGACGGGCTTCTGTTCGACGGCATGTTCATCGCCGCAGGCGGCTTTGGCCTGTGCGGCATCCCCGAACTGCTGATCGACGCGCTGGTGGACAGCGGGGTGAAGGATCTCACCATCGCTTCGAACAACTGCGGCGTTGACGGCTTTGGCCTTGGCAAGCTGCTCGACACCAAGCAGATCAAGAAGATGATGTCTTCCTACGTGGGCGAGAACGCGGAATTCATGCGCCAGTACCTCTCGGGCGAGCTGGAGCTGGAGTTCAACCCGCAGGGCACCCTGGCCGAGCGGATGCGCGCGGGCGGCCACGGTATCCCCGGCTTCTACACCAAGACCGGCGTGGGCACCGTCATCGCCGAGGGCAAGGAGCACAAGGACTTCAACGGCGAGACCTTCATCCTTGAGCGCGGCATCTTCGCCGATGTCTCAATCGTCAAAGCCTGGAAGGCTGACGAGAGCGGCAACGCGATCTTCCGCAAGACCGCGCGCAACTTCAACCCGCCGGCGGCGATGTGCGGCAAGGTCTGCGTGATGGAAGTCGAAGAGATCGTGCCCGTGGGCTCGCTCGACCCCGATGCGATTCACCTGCCGGGCATCTACGTGCACCGCCTGATCAAGGGCGAGCACGAGAAGCGGATCGAACAGCGCACCGTGCGCAAGCGGGAGGCCTAATCCATGTGGGATCGTAACCAAATGGCGGCCCGCGCCGCCAAGGAACTGAAAGACGGCACCTATGTGAACCTCGGCATCGGCATCCCGACGCTGGTTCCGAACTTCATCCCCGAGGGGGTGACGGTGACGCTGCAATCGGAAAACGGCATGCTCGGCATGGGTCCCTTCCCCTATGAGGGTGACGAGGACCCGGACCTGATCAACGCGGGCAAGCAGACCATCACCGAAGTGCCGAACACCGCCTATTTCGACAGCGCGACCTCGTTCGGGATGATCCGCGGCGGCAAGATCGCCATGGCGATCCTGGGCGCGATGGAAGTGTCCGAGAATGGCGATCTGGCGAACTGGATGATCCCGGGCAAGCTCGTGAAGGGCATGGGTGGCGCTATGGACCTGGTGGCGGGCGTCAAGCGCGTCGTCGTGGTCATGGATCACGCCAACAAGCACGGTGAATCGAAGGTGCTCAAGGAATGCACCCTGCCGCTGACCGGCAAGGGCGTCGTGGACCGGATCATCTCGAATATGGGCGTGATGGACGTGGTTCCGGGCGGTCTGAAGATCGTCGAACTGGCCGATGGCGTGACCGAGGCCGAGCTGCGCGCCGCCACAGAGGCGACCATCGTCGACTGAGAACAACCGCAAGCCCCGCCCATCCGGCGGGGCTTGCGCCTTCCGCAGGCGGACGGCGCCTGACATATGAGGGCCGGAAATTGTCGCCCCATCCTCAACAACTCCACAATCCCGCCCGATTCTGTTGCTAAGTTCACATCAATGATGAGCACGAGCCCGCACAGATCCGCGCCCCCGAAATCCCGCCGCTGGCGGGATTGGGCGCTTTTGGGCGGTCTTCTGGCGCTGGTAGGCGCGGGGCTGACCGGCCTTGCCTCGGCCACCGGCTGGGCTGAGACCTGGGCGCAGATGCGCGCCTTGCATCTTTGGCAGGTCGCGGCCCTTCTGGCGCTGTCGCTGTCGAATTACGTCCTGCGCGGCGCGCGCTGGCACCTGCTGGCGCGGCGTCTGGGGCTGCGCACCGGACTTTTCCAGAACCTGCGCCACTATCTGGGCGGCTTTGCCATGTCGGTGACGCCCGGCCGCGTGGGCGAGCTGGTGCGGATGCGTTGGCTGCGCCGCGAGACCGGCTGGCCGGTCGAGCGCAGCGCGCCGCTTGTGCTGATGGACCGCGCGGGCGATCTGGCGGTGATGGCGCTGATCCTTGCGCTTTCGGTCTCGCTCGCTGCCGGGGGCATCGCCGGGGCGGCCCCGGTCGTCATACTCGCGCTTGCCGCCGCTGTCGTGGCGACCCGGCCGCGCCTGCTGACCGTGCTGATCACGCTTTGCCACCGTGCTGTCGGGCGGTTCTCGCGCCTGTTCGCGCGGGCGCGTGGGGCCGCGCGGCTCTTGTCGCGCTTCTCGCACGGGCCGACGATGGCGCTCGCGCTGGCGCTTGGCTTTGCGGGCTGGATGGCCGAGGGCGTGTCGTTCCACCTGCTTCTGGTCTGGATGGGCGCCGATATCGGCCTGTGGAAAGCCGTCGCGATCTTTGTCTTTGCCACGCTGGCTGGCGGGCTGTCGGGCGCGCCGGGCGGATTGGGCGGGGCCGAGGCCGCGATGGTCGCGCTGCTCAGCCTTGAAGGCATCCCTCTGGAGGTCTCGGTCCCCGCGACGGCGGTGATCCGACTGACGACGCTCTGGTTTGCCATCGGCATCGGCCTTATGGTTTTCCCGCTGGCCGAGCGCCTGTCACTGAAGGCCCAAGGGTAGCACGATGCGCTGGACACCGCAGGAATATGCCGGATGGGGACGCGCGCTGCGCGCCAGGGGCGAGGTTGCCCGCCCGCAGAACCCCGACGACCTTCTGGCCTCGGAAACCGCGCCCGCCTTCGGGATGCGGCGCTCCTATGGCGATGCCGCGCTGAACTCGGGCGGGCGCGCCATCGACATGAGCCAGCTTGACCGGATGCTGTCCTTCGACCCGGAAAGCGGCGAGCTGCATGTCGAGGCCGGTGCGCGCATCGGCGATATCGCCGCGGCCTTCGCGCAGCGCGGCTGGTTGCCCGCCGTGATGCCCGGCACCGGCTTTGCCACCGTCGGCGGCTGCATAGGCCAGGACGTGCATGGCAAGAACCACCATCTTCTTGGCTCGTTCTCCGAGCATGTCGCAGAGATCACGCTGATCCAGCAAGGCGGCCCCGTGCGAGTCACCCCCGGCTCGGCACTGTTTCGCGCAACGGCGGGCGGACTTGGCCAGACCGGGGTGATCACCTCGGCTAGGCTGCGGATGCGGCCCTGCAAGGGCGATGTGATGATCGTGACCGAGCGCCGCGCGGCGGATTGGGACGAACATGTAGCCCTGCTTGATGCCTCGCGCGCGACCTATACCGTGGGCTGGATCGACGCCACCGCGACGGGTGCCGCCCTTGGCCGCGGCATCGTCGAGGAAGGCGAAAGCGGCGCGGGCCTTGTGCGGCAGCGCGACAAGGCACGGCGTGTGCCGATGGATGCCCCGCATTTCGCGCTGGCCGCGCCCATCGTGCAGGTCTTCAACTGGGCCTATTACCACCGCGTGCCCGCGCGCGGGCGCACGCTGGTCAAGCCGATGGCGGATTTCTTCTTCCCTCTCGACAAGATCCACGACTGGAACCGGCTGTACGGGCGGCGCGGCTTCCACCAGTTCCAATGCGTAGTCCCGCTTGCCGCGGTGAGCGAGCTGCGCGCGATGCTTGACGAGATCGCCAGTTCGGGCCTTGCCTCACCGCTCGCCGTGCTCAAGCGCATGGGGCCGGGGCGCGCGGGCTATCTTAGCTTCCCGATGGAGGGCTACACGCTTGCCGTCGATTTCCCCAACCGCGATGCCGCGCGCGCGCTGATCAAGCGGCTTGAGGCGCGCACCGCCGACGCGGGCGGGCGGCTTTACTTCGCCAAGGACAGCCTGGCCGAGGGCGCCCAGATCCGCGCCATGTATCCCGAACTTTCCGACTGGCAGAAGGAAGTGGCCAAGGCAGACCCGCAGGGCGCCTATGTCACCGACCTGATCCGCCGACTGCAACTGAGGACCACGACATGATGAAAAGCTGGATCGTTCTGGGCGCGGGTTCCGCCATGGCCCGCCCGCTGATCCGCCGCCTTGCCGCCGAAAGCTGCGCGCTGTTTCTGGCCGGTCGCAACACCGAGGCGCTGGAGCCTCTGGCCGCAGACTGCCGACTGCGCGGCGCGCGGCTGGTCGAGGTGATGCAGTTCGACGCGCGCAACCATGCCAATTACGCGGCCTTGATCGACCGCCTCGCCGCCGAGGAAGGTGAGATCAACGCGATCTCCTTCGTCGGCTCGATGCCCGAGCAATCCGCAATCGACGCCGACCCGGCGCTGATCGCGGGCGTCATTGCCGACAGCGTCACCGGCCCGGCGACCTTCCTGCAACAGCTTGCCCCGCTGCTCGAACAGCGCGGTTCCGGCACGATCGTCGGCATCTCGTCGGTGGCGGGGGATCGCGGGCGGCTCAACAATTATGTCTATGGCGCGGCCAAAGGGGCGTTCTCGACCTACCTGTCGGGTCTGCGCAACCGCTGCGGACGCAAGGGCGTGCATGTAATGACGGTCAAGCCCGGCCCGGTCGACACGCCGATGACCTATGGCATGAAGATGCCCTTCATGACGACGCCCGAGGCCGTGGCCGAGGATATCCTCAAGGGCATCCGCCGCCGCCGCAACGTGATCTACACAGCGCCGATCTGGCGGCTGATCATGCTGGTGATCCAGCACATCCCCGAGCCGATCTTCAAGAAGATGTCCTTCTAAGATCAGCCACCGAACCAGATCTGCCAGAGGCCCGCAGCCCACAGCATCAGGCTGAGCGTGATCATCAGAAGCCCCAACCCAAACTTGTCCCGCAGCGCGAAAACGATCGGGTCGTAATCCTGCCGACCATACCAGCCAAGCGCGACCATCCGGATCAGCCACCAGGCGATCGGAATCAGCGCGACCCAGAGCAGCCATGTGTCGGGATAAAGCAGCCGCGCCTGATCCGAGAACGAGTAGAGAAAGAAGATCAGAAGCGCGCCGAAGACGCCGATCCCGGCGACGTTGAGCAGATCGCCCCGGTCCGCCCGGCCATAGCCGCGGCCCGGCAGGCGCTCGTCGCCAGTTGCAAGGGTCAACTCGGTCAGACGCTTGACGCAGCCGAGCGTCAGGAACACCGGGAAGACGAAGATCAGCATGTAGCTTGAGACATCGACCTTTGCGGCCGCGGCCCCGGCCACCACGCGGATCGTGTAAAGCCCCGCCAGCGTCGTGATATCCACCCACCGCATCCGCTTGAGCTTGAGCGAGTAGGCCAGCGACGTGATCATGTACAGGATGATCACCCCCAGGAACCACAGGTTCAGCACCGCCGCGATCCCAAGGGCCAGCACCGACAGCCCCAGACAGGTCACCATGCCCACCGATATGGGCACCGCGCCGCGCGCGAAGGGGCGGCGCTTTTTCGCAGGATGCAGCCGGTCGGCCTCGAGGTCGAGCAGGTCGTTGACGATATAGATCGACGAGGCCGCCGCCGAGAACGCCACGATCCCCAGCAGGATCAGCCCGAAGGTCGCCAGATCGAAGCGGTGCGAGGCGATCAGCGGCAGGAACAGCAGGATGTTCTTTACCCATTGATGCGGTCGCAGCGCCTTGATCAGCGCGCGCCCCGACCAGCCACCGGGAAGGTTGACGATATTCTTGCCCTCCTCGGCCAGACGGCGCGAGGCGGGCACGTCGCCCACGACCAGCGCATTCTCGGCATGGGACCAGATCGCCATATCGGTGGCTTCGTTGCCGGCGTAGTCGAAGCCGCCCTCGCCAAAGGCCTCGACCAGCGCCTCGGCCTTGCGCGCGCCCTTGAGATTGGTCACCCCGTCCGAAGCAAAGACCCTGGCCGAGAGACCGTAGTGTTCGGCCAGTTCCTGCACCTGCCGCCGATCCGAGGCAGAGGCCAGGATCACCTCGCGCCCTTCAGTGGTGGAATGCAGCGCAAGCTCGGCCACCGCCGGGTTGACCGGCATCAGATCCAGCCGCAGATGCACAATCTCGGCCAGTTCGGCCTTCAGCCGCGCGGGATCGCGCAGGAACCGCAGCGACTTGAGCGTCGCGATCGGGTCGCGACCAAGTCCTGCCCAGAATGCCTCGAACAAAAGATCGGTCTTCAGAAATGTGCCGTCGATATCCAGCACCAACGGCTTCAGATCGGCCATGATTATCCTTTCACGGCAAACACACAGCCGTCAGTCACAAGCTCGGGCGGGCTCAGGCACAGGCCCCGCGCCACCTGCCACGCGGCGAGCACCTTGGGCACATAGTCGCGCGTCTCTGCATAGGGCGGCACGCCGCCGTTATTCTTCACCGCGTTCTCGCCCGCATTATAAGCGGCGATCACCATCAGCGGATCGCGGTCGAACTCCTTCATCAGCCAGTCGAGATAGGCCACGCCCCCGCGGATGTTCTGCATCGGATCCTTGCTGTCGGACACGTTGAACCGCTTGGCCGTCGCGGGAATCAGCTGCATCAGCCCCACTGCCCCGGCTTTCGAGACTGCCTCGGCCCGCCCACCGGATTCGGTCGAGATCACGGCCAGCACCAGCGCGGGCGAGACCTCGGTGCCGATGGTCGCGGCAAGGATATCTTGCCCGTGGCGCTGCGCGATATCCTGAAGATGCGCCAGCCGCGGCGCGCGCACCGATTGCCCGTCGGGCCCCGCGTTCAGCACATCCAGCGCCTGCGGAAAGCGTCCGTCCCGCTCATTGATACGTGGCGAGATGGCATTCCAGAACCATGAATAATTCGTCGGTCCAGAAGGCTTGCCCGAAGCCCCATCGCCCACCGGCGGGCGGCGCACCGGAACGAAAGGTTTGGCGGCCGCCACCTCAAGCGCACGGCGCTGCTCTTCTGGGTCGATCTGGATCGTGATGAAGCGCTTCGTTCCGGGCGCCGGGGGCACGACACGCTTAGGCTTGATCTCGTTAATCTGGGGCGGCGCCACTGCGGGGGCCGTTTCGGCATGCATCGGAGCAGCCGTAAAAGCCGCGCAAATCGCCACCGTCATTGCCCCTAAGATGCGCATTTGCGCCACCCTGCCCTGCCTGCAATCAAGTCTTTGGGAGATTTATTCAAGAATCTGCCGGCAAAATCCAGAAAAAGGCATCGCATAACGACGATTCGGCGGGTGATTCCGCGTTTACGCAACAGTATTCAACAGCGTTCGAATGTATTTTTTGAATTTTTTTATGTTTGCCAATCAACAACTTACCACGTTGATCACGAGAAGATTAACACTTCGCAAAATGACCAAAAGTCCGCCCAAATCCCGCCACGATCCGGGGGCCTTATAAGCCCATACCGCGATGCAACGGACCAAGTTCAGAGGTGGTTCCAGGGTAGCGCGGAAGGAACCAGACCCAAGGAGAGACCTATGAAACTGTTCAAACTGACCCGCAAGTTCCACAACGAAGAAGACGGCGCTGTGACCGTTGACTGGGTCGTGCTGACCGCCGCCATCGTCGGCATCGGCGCCTTCGCCCTCTCGCTGATCCGCACCGAGACCCGCGAACTGGCGACCAACATCGCCGACTACATCGGTTCGCAGACCGTCTCGAGCCAGTAATTCGCTCGCAGAGAATACCTACGGAGAGGCCGCGCAAAAGCGCGGCCTTCTCTATTTCCGATGCGCCAAGCGGATGATCGGAGCGGCAGGACAGACCGGTGGGTTGTGCCGTCTTTTCCTCATATACGCCCCATTTTCGCCCTCAATTACCTTTAGAACCGACCAAACAACCCTGATGAACGCCTTTTGGCAGGAGTTAACCGTGATGACCAATGTCATCTTGAAGAACCTACGCCGCCGGAGCTGCGACGAAGACGGTGCGGTTACCGTCGACTGGGTCGTGCTGACGGCCGCCATCGTGGCGCTCGGAGGCGTTTTCGGGGGCATGATCGGCAAGCAGACCGGCATCCTGGGGAACGCGATCGGCAGCTTTATCGGCTCGGTCGAGGTTCCCTCGGCAAACAGCAACGGCTGAGCCGGGGCCTTCAATGTCGGCCGCGCGGCGGTCTGAGTAATATTCGGGGGCGGAGCGAACGCCCCACCAAGAGAGGATTGGAATATGCGTCTGATCGTTGGACTTGTTCTGGCCGCTGGCGTGGGTCTGGGTGGTGTTGCAGTATACATGGCGCAGGGGCAGATCGCCCAGTTCCAGCAGGAACGCGATTACCTTGTGGCGGCGCAGGCCAAGGCGCCGAGGCTTGCCGATGTCGTCGTGGTCAAGCGACAGCTCAAGTATGGCGAGCGATTCTCGGCCGCCGATCTTGAGGTGATCAAGGTTCAGGCTGGCAAGACGCCCGCCGGCGCCTTCACCCGTATCTCGGCACCGCAGGGCAGCCCCGAGGCCGTATCGGCTGTGTTCGTCGATGGCGAGACTCGCCCACGCTCTGCAATGCGCACCTATGAGGCCAACGAGCCCCTTCTGGCCAAGAAGGTCACCGACGCTGGCACCGATGCCGGTATCCTCGCGAATCTGTCAGCCGACATGCGCGCCTTCACGATCCGCGTCGATGTCAGTTCGGGTGTGTCCGGCTTCCTGCGCCCCGGCGACCTGGTGGACGTTTACTGGTCTGGCGCGATCGGCGACCAGCCGGTGACCAAGCTGATCCATCCGAACCTGCGCCTGATCGCCATCGACCAGAGCGCGGATGCTGATCGCACCGAAGAAACCCTCATTGCGCGCACCGTCACCGCAGAAGTCACGCCCGAGCAGGTGGCCGCGCTGACGCTTGCGCAATCGACCGGGCGGCTGACGCTGTCGCTGCTTGGCCGCAACAACACCGCGTCGGCGGGCCCCATCGAGATCGACCGCAACAGCCTGCTCGGAATCGAGAAGGCCGAGGTGGTGAAAGTCGATGCGCCCAAGGTCTGCACGGTCAAGACCCGTCGCGGCAACGAAATCGTCGAGACCCCGATTCCCTGCACCAACTGAGGTAAAAATACCCTGCTGGTGTGGGTTCCATGCAGCACAAACACACGAATCCACATGAATCTCGGCCTGCAATGGGTTGATTATTGCAAAATTTCGTGAAGTGCCGCATGGTCTGGGAAAACTTGACATCAACACACCCTAACGGGCGGTAAGACCTGTGCGTGGTGAGTGGTCGGAGAGGCAGGATCACAATGTATATAAAAAGCTTTGTTAAGGCATGCCTGCTGGGGACCGCACTTGGCGTCGCAATTCTTGCGCCCGTCAATGCGGAAACTTTGCGTGTCATGTCGGGGTCGGCGTCGAGCCCGCTCAATGTTCCCATGAACCGCGCCGTTGTGGTGGAAAGCGATCAGCCCTTTGCTGAGCTTTCGATCGCGAACCCCGGCATTGCGGATATTACCACGCTTTCGGATCGCACCATCTATGTGCTCGGCAAAGTGCCGGGCCGCACGACGATGACGATCCTCGGGCCGGACGGAAAGCTGATCTCGAACGTCGAGGTTCAGGTGACCCCGGACATCGCCGAATTCAAGGAGCGTCTCCAGCAGATCCTCCCCGGCGAGAAGATCGAAGTACGCACCGCCAACGACGGCATCGTGCTTTCGGGGACGGTGTCCTCGATCACCAAGCTCGACCGTGCGCTGGACCTGGCGCGTCGCTATGCGGGTGACCGCGTATCGAACCTGATGATGGTCGGCGGCACCCAGCAGGTGATGCTGAAGGTGCGCTTCGCGGAAATGCAGCGTTCGGTTGCGAAAGAGCTAGGATCCTCTTTAGGCATTCGAGGCACTGTGGGTGGCGGCTCAGCCGAAACCGGGACGATTGTCGGCACCGGTAACTTTACAGCAGCAGACGCTATTGGCGACGCTTTCGACGATGGCGTGCTTCCGGTCGATGCAAACAAAATCGGCGCACTCGGTCTCGGCTTCACCGTGGGCAACCTTGAATTTGCCGTTCTGCTTGAAGCTCTCGAATCAAAGGCATTGGTGCGCACCCTCGCAGAACCGAACCTGACCGCTCTGTCTGGGCAGCAGGCAAAGTTCTTGGCTGGCGGCGAATATCCTATCCCAGTCGTCGACGACACAGGCGTATCGATCGAATACAAGCCCTTTGGCGTCGAGATGGCCTTTACGCCGCGCGTCGTCGATGGAGACCTGATCAACCTAGAGATCGCCGCAGCGGTTTCTGCCATCGACAGCACGGTGACGATGTCCTCGGGCGGCTTCTCGGTCAACGCGTTCAAGCGCCGCGAAACCTCGACCACGGTTGAGATGCGCGACGGTGAAAGCTTTGCCATCGCCGGACTGCTTCAGGATGACTTCCGTGACCTGAACGAACAGGTTCCATGGCTTGGTGACGTTCCGATTCTGGGCGCGCTGTTCCGTTCCGCTGACTACAATCGTGCGCAGTCGGAGCTTGTGATCATCGTCACCCCGCATCTGGTCAGCCCGACCCGCAGTGAGGCATTCGCCCTGCCGACGGATCGTGTGCGCCTGCCGTCCGAGGCCGAACTGTTCCTCTTCGGCAAGACTGCCGGTGACAAGACGCCGAAGACCGGTGCGGCCGCCGAAGTGGCCAAGCAGGACTTCTCGGGCTCCTACGGCTATGTGATGGAGTGAGCTATGCAGATGCAGGATTTGAAAAAGATGCGGATTGCGGGGCTCATGGCCACTGTTCTGGTGCTCAGCGCCTGTGCTGGAGGTGCGCAACGGTTCTACGCCGAGGCGGGGTCTGAATACGACACCGGCGGTTTCGGTGACGCGACGATGAACAACGTGCTGGTGATGTCGGGCGAGCGCGACTACATGATCAGCCTCACCAAGAAGTTCGCCGCCGACGTGCAGAACACCGTCAACTTCGCCTTCGACTCGGCTGTGCTCGACGAAAGCGCGAAGGCGGTCCTGCGCACGCAGGCCGACTGGATCCGTCAGTTCCCCGAGATTCGCTTCCGCGTTTACGGTCACACCGACCTTGTTGGCTCCAACAGCTACAACAAGAGCCTCGGGATGCGCCGCGCGCAGGCGGTCGTTGCCTATCTCTCGTCGCAGGGTATCTCGCGCTCGCGCCTCGAGGCGGTCGTTTCCTACGGCGAAACGCAGCCCCTCGTCTTTACCCAAGAGCCGAACGAGCAGAACCGCCGCACGGTGACCGAGGTTTCGGGCTTCGTGGGCAAGGGCAAACCGTCCGAGCTGCACGGCAAGTATGCCGAGGTCATCTTCCGCGAATATGTTGGAAGCGCTGTTCCGGCTCAGGAAACGGTGCAGCCGAAGGTTTCCGGCTCGGGCGGCTAATCTCGCCAGACAGGATTGAAAAGCTTTGGGCGGACCTTGGAAACAGGGTCCGCCCAAAGCTTTTCATCGTCTCGGATTACCCCACAATTGGAACAATCCGGCCCAAATGTCGCCAAGATTGGCCGCGATCTTAACCTCTAGCAGGACAGGTGCGACCAGCGAGTCGCATCCGGGTTTGCGTAAGAATCTGGGCATCCCACGTCATCCCTCCTGGGAAGTCGACCGCAGCCCGCGCAGTAAAGGACTAGAGGCAATGAGTGCAGCTCCTCTTCTGAATACCGAACCCGCGCCGATCGTCGCGTGCACGGTGTCCCGGGATGTCTCGAATTTCGACCTTCTGATTGAGGACATGGAGGTCGAGCTGGGAGAGAACTGGGGCGATATCAGCTTTGATGACGCTATCTTGTTCTTCTCGCAGCCCGAGGCGCAAAAGCTTGAGTTCATCGCCATAGCGATCGACGCCGAGGACGAGGCGCAGATCCCCCGGATCTCCTCGATCATCTCGACGGCAAAGGCCAAGGGCATCCGGGTAATCCTGATCGCCGAAGAGGTCAGCCCGATCGCGCTGCACCAGCTTCTGCGCCTTGGCGCGGATGACTTCGTTCCCTACCCGCTTCCCTCGGGCGCCCTGCATGAGGCGATCATTCGCCTCGGCCAGGTCGAGAAGCCCGTCCTTGGAACCGCCGATTCGGTCAAGCCGAGCGCCACGGGCGGCCATGACGGCGTCGTGCTGCCGGTCCATGGTCTGGCGGGCGGCGTCGGCGCCACGACCTTCGCGGTCAACCTGGCTTGGGAACTGGCCACGATGGGCGAGGCGACCAAGAAATCCGGCGCCGGTTCGCCGCGCGTCTGTTTGCTCGATTTCGATTTCCAATATGGCTCGACCTCGACCTATCTCGACCTGCAACGCCGCGAGAATGTGTTCGAGATGCTCTCGGACGCGTCCCATCTCGATGGCGAGACCTTCATGCAGTCGCTCGTCACCTTCGAGGACCGCCTGCACGTCCTGACCGCCCCGGCGGACATGCTGCCCTTGGATATCGTCAGCGGCGAGGACATCACGCGCATCGTCGAGCTGGCCCGCCAGAACTTCGACTTCGTCGTGATCGACATGCCCTCCACCGTGGTTAGCTGGACCGAGACGGTGCTGAACCTGGCGCATGTCTATTTCGCGCTGATGGAGCTTGATATGCGCTCGGCGCAGAACACGCTGCGCATGATCCGCGCGCTGAAGTCCGAGAGCCTCCCGGTCGAGAAGCTGCGCTATGTTCTGAACCGGGCGCCGAAGTTTACCGACCTGACCGGCAAGGCGCGCGTCAAGCGTCTGGCCGAAAGCCTGGACATCTCGATCGAGGTGCAGCTGTCGGATGGCGGCAAGCAGGTCACGCAGTCGAATGACCATGGCGTGCCGCTGGCCAGCACGGCGGGAAAGCTGCCCCTGCGCAAGGAAATTCAGAAACTTGCACAGTCCATCGCCGAGCTGAACCGCTCGCTCGAGGCCGCGCAGGCGTAATCGTTGAGATAAGAGGTCGCAATGTTCTCGCGCTACAAGAAGACGACACCCGGGCCGAATAACGCGCCGCCGCCGCCCGCGGGCGAGCCGCGCGCCCCTGCCCCGGTTCCCTCGGCTTCCCCGGCAGAGCCCTCGCGTTCTTTTGTCCAGCGCCGTCCGACGACCGGCCAGCCCGGCACCCCGGCGGATGTCATCGCCGCCGACAAGGAAAAGAAGCGCAAGGAACGCCTGAGCGACCTGCGCGTCGAACTGCACAAGCGCCTGCTTGAAAACCTCAACCTCGCCGCGCTGGAACGCGCGACCGAGGCCGACCTGAAGGCCGAAATCGCCGCCATCGCCAGCGAGGCGATGACCGAAATGGCCGTGGCGCTGAGCGCAACGGAGCGTGCGCAGGTCAACCAGGAGCTTTACGACGAGGTCATGGGCCTCGGCCCGCTTGAGCCGCTGCTCAAGGACGAGACCGTCTCGGATATCCTCGTGAACGGCCCGCAGCAGATCTTCGTCGAACGCGGCGGCAAGCTGCACCTGTCCGACATCACCTTCAAGGACGAGAAGCACCTGCTGCGGATCATCGACAAGATCGTTTCGGCCGTGGGCCGGCGCGTCGATGAATCGAACCCCTATGTGGACGCCCGTCTAGCCGACGGCTCGCGTTTCAACGCGATGGTGCCGCCGATCGCGGTCGATGGCTCGCTCGTCTCGATCCGAAAATTCAAGAAGGACAAGCTGGGCATCGACGATCTCGTCAAGTTCGGCGCCTTCACCGAGGAAATGGCCGCCTACCTTCAGGCTGCCGTTGCAACGCGCCTCAACGTCATCGTCTCAGGCGGGACGGGTTCGGGTAAGACGACCACGCTGAACGCGCTGTCGTCCTTCATCGACAACTCCGAACGCATCCTGACGATCGAGGACACGGCGGAACTTCAGCTGCAGCAGACCCACGTCGGCCGGATGGAAAGCCGCCCGGCAAACGTCGAGGGCAAGGGTGCCGTCACGCAGCGCGACTGTTTGCGCAACGCCCTGCGGATGCGCCCCGACCGCATCATCGTCGGCGAAACGCGCGGCGAGGAAGTCATCGATATGCTTCAGGCCATGAACACCGGCCACGACGGTTCGATGACCACGATCCACGCGAACTCGGCGCGCGATGGTGTCTCGCGTCTGGAAAACATGATCGCCATGGCGGGGATCGAGATGCCGATCAAGGCTGTGCGCTCGCAGATCGCCTCGGCTGTGAACCTGATCGTGCAGGCATCGCGTCTGCAGGACGGCTCGCGCCGCATGGTGTCGATCACCGAGATTACCGGGATGGAAGGCGAGGTCATCTCGATGCAGGAAATCTTCAAGTATGAGCGCCTCGGCCTTGCGCCCGACGGCAAGATCATCGGCCGCTTCACCGCGACCGGCGTGCGCTCGCACTTTGCCGACCGTTTCCGCCAGTGGGGCTATGACCTGCCGGCGGCCATCTACGAACCCGTGCAAGACTGAGAGGGCTGCAAATGATCATCTCCTCTACCCCGATCATCTACGGCCTGATTTTCCTGGCGGTCATCCTGATCGTCGAGGGCATCTACCTGCTGGCCTTCGGCAAGTCGATCTCGCTCAACAACCGAGTCAACCGTCGCCTCGAGATGCTGGAAAAAGGCACCCGGCGCGAGGAAGTGCTCGAGATGCTGCGCAAGGAAGCCACCCAGCATATGCAGGTGCGCTCGATCCCGCTTTATTCGATCCTCGCCAACAAGGCGCAGAAAGCCAATATCGCCTTCTCGCCCAAGGCGCTGATCGGTGTGATGGCGCTGGTCTGCATGGTGGCCTTCGGCGGCCTCTCCATCGCCACGCAGGCGGGCATGCCAGTGCGGGTTGCGCTGTCGCTGCTGATGGGTGTGGGCGGCGTCTATTTCTGGATCTCGTCGAAGGCACGCAAGCGCACCTCGCTGGCCGAAGAGCAACTGCCCGACGCCGTCGAGTTGATGGTGCGCTCGCTGCGCGTGGGTCACCCGTTCTCGTCGGCGATTCAGGCCGTGGCGCGCGAAATCCCCGATCCGATGGGGTCCGAATTCGGCATCATCGCGGACGAGGCCGCCTATGGCCGCAACGTCGCGGAATCGCTGCGCGAAATGGCCGAGCGCATGGATATGCAGGACTTGCGCTTCCTGGCCGTGGCCGTGTCGATCCAACAGACCTCGGGCGGCAACCTCGCCGAGGTGCTTGAAGGTCTGGCCAAGGTGATCCGCTCGCGCTTCCGCCTGTTCCGCCGGGTGCGTGCCATTACCGCCGAACCGCGCTGGTCCGGCATCTTCCTGTCGGCCTTCCCGGTCGTCGTGCTGATCATCATCCAAATCGTTTCGCCCGACTATTATGACACCGTCAAGCCGACCCCGGCGTTCATGCCGATGGCACTGCTCGTCTTCGTGCTGCTCGGGCTGAACGTCCTCTTCATGAAAATCATGACCACGATCAAGGTCTGAGGCGCACCATGGACCAGAACAAGATATTCGAGCTGCTGACCGACAAGCTGGGGCCCCTGGGGCCGGTGATTGCACTGGCTGGCGTGGCGATGCTGCTGATCCTTGCCGTGCTGCCGATCCTGCTGCGCAAGCAGATCGACCCGCTCGACAAGCTGCGTGCCGCCAAGGGTGCCGAGGCCGCTGTTGCCGCCGCGGGTGCGGGTGGTGGAGCGCCGGCCAAGGGCAAGCCGGGCAAGGGGCTGCGCTACAACGCCGGCACCGACAAGCTCGATCGCTTTGCAGGGTTCCTCGAACCGAAAAGCAAGGACGAGATGTCCGAATCGCGCAAATGGCTGGAGCGCGCAGGCTATCGCGGCCGCAACATCGTGCGCACCTTCCACGCGATCCAGTTTGCGATGGGCCTGACGCTGATGTTCCTCGGCGCGCTCTACGTGGTCATCCATAACTCGACCAATGAAGAAGCCCTGCCGATGACCAAGATGCTGGTCGCGATCCTGATGCCGGGTGTGTTCGGCTACTATGCGCCCAAGCGTTGGGTGAACCAGCGCGTCTCGGCCCGCTCGCAGGAAATCCAGAACGGCTTCCCGGATGCGCTCGACATGCTGCTTGTCTGCGTCGAGGCCGGTCAGTCGCTCGACCAAGGCATCATCCGCGTGTCGAAGGAACTTGGCACCTCTTACCCGGCGATCTCGCAGGAATTCGAGGTCATCGCGCATGAGATCAAGGCCGGTAAGGACAAGGCGACCGTGCTGCGCGCCTTCGGCGAGCGTGCCGGCGTACCCGACGTGCAGAGCTTCGTCACCGTCATGATCCAGTCGCAACAGTTCGGCACCTCGATCGCCGAGGCCCTGCGCCTCTATGCTGCCGACATGCGCGACAAGCGCATCATGCGCGCCGAAGAAGCGGCGAACAAGGTGCCTACCAAGATGACGCTTGGCACCATGCTGTTCACGGTTCCGCCCCTCCTGATCATCCTTGTCGGTCCCTCGGTCCATGATATGATCGAGAACTTCAAGATGATCAAAATTGGACCATGATCCCAAAAAAGCTGTGTGGCCGCCTCGGCGTGGCCTTCTCACTGGCCCTGTTGGCCGCCTGCTCGTCCGGTTTCGGCGGCGGCGGCCTTTCGGGTTCTGATGGGGGCCCTTACGCCCCCGGCACCGCCCGCGGCGATGGCGTGGATGGCCTGATTGTCGGCCACCGCCTGGTCGAGGCGGGCGAATACGAGCTTGCCCTCAAGGCCTATTACCGCGCCGCCGCCAAGCAGGGCGCGACGGTCGATGTGCTCTCCGCCATTGGCTCGACCAATCTCAAGCTCGGGCGCCTTGGCCAGGCCGAACAGATCCTGCGCCGCGCCATCGAGGTTGATGAAACCTTCGTGCCTGCCTGGAACAACCTGGGTGTGGTCTTGATGGAGCAAAACCAGGTCGCCGAGGCCGCCCGCGTCTTCCAGACCGCCTATGCGCTCGACAGTGGCGAATCTGACGCGATCCGCGATAACCTTAGGCTCGCTCTCGCAAAGATGGACAAACCTGACTATCCTGAGGCCGAGGAAAAAACTTTCACGCTGGTCCGGCGGGGAGTGGGTGAATTTCTCCTGCTGACCCAGCAATAAGACCATCAAGAGGACGCACTCCAATATGCGCCATCCGATTCTTTGCGCTGCCCTTGCCGGGCTCGTCGCACTCTCTGCCTGCTCGAACAATAGCGACGCGGAGGTCGAAGAGGCGCTGAAAAGCGTCAACGCCATCGACGGTGCGAACCTGTCGGACATCATGCTGACCGTGGGCGACCCGAAAGAGGCCGTGGCCTATTTCCAGCGTTCCTCGGCCGAGAACCCCGACCGGATCGACCTGCGCCGTGGCCTTGCGAAATCGCTCGTGCGGGCGGGGCGCCATACCGAGGCGACGAAGGTCTGGGCAGATGTCGTGGCGATGCCGGGTTCAACCTTTGACGACAAGGTCGATATGGCCGATGCGCAGATCCGCGCGGGCCAGTGGACCGAGGCCGAGGCCACGCTGAACTCGATCCCGCCGACGCATGAGACCTTCGATCGCTACAAGCTTGAGGCGATGGTGGCCGATTCCAAGAAGGACTGGAAAAAGGCCGATACCTTTTATGACATCGCCGCGGGCCTGACGACGAAACCCTCAGGCGTGCTGAACAACTGGGGCTTTTCCAAGCTGACGCGCGGTGACTCAAAAGAGGCCGAGAAGCTGTTTGCCGAGGCGCTGACCTACGATCCGGGCAATTTCACCACCAAGAACAACCTGGTTCTGGCCCGCGCCGCGCAGCGCAAATATGAGATGCCGGTCATCCAGATGACCCAGACTGAGCGCGCGCAGTTGCTTTACACCGCCGCGCTTTCGGCAATCAAGCAGGGCGATGTCACAATCGGCAAGGGCCTGTTGCAGGACGCGATCGACACCCATCCGCAGCATTTCGACGAAGCAGCCCGCGCACTCGCCGCGCTCGACGCGAAGGGGTAAGCGGATGCTTGGCCTCAGCCCGGGCGCGGCGGCGCTTGTCCTGCTGATCGCGGTGACGCCGATCTGCGCCTGGGTCTGCTATACCGACCTGAAATACATGAAGATCCGCAATACCTCGGTTGCGGCGCTTCTGGCGGTCTTCGCCGTGGTCGGCCCCTTCGTGCTGCCGCTGGACGAATGGGCCTGGCGGTGGGTGCATTTCGGCGTGGTGCTGGTGATCGGCTTCGTGCTGAACATGATCGCCCATTTCGGCGCAGGCGACGCGAAATTCGCCGCCGCCGCCGCGCCGTTCTTTTCGGCCGCGCCCGCGCATATCCAGCTGATGATCTTCCTGCTGGCGGCCTTCTTGTTGGCCGCCTTCGCCACGCACCGCCTGATGCGCGCGATCCCGGCCATTCGCGCCATGGCGCCCGAATGGGTCAGCTGGACTCGCAAGGACTTCCCCCTGGGGCTTGCGCTTGCCGGGACGCTCTGGGCCTATCTCGCGCTGGTCTCAGCCGTCGCCTGAGGGCTGGTCCTTGATGGGGCGCAGTAGGATATAGGTCTCGGTGCGGCGCTCTTCCTCAAGCTGCCAGCCATCCTCGGCCAGCGCCTTGATCATCGCATTGCGACGGTCGCGCGCGAAAGCGCATTGCAGGAGCACGATGTGATCGGCCGCGGCCACCCCCGGCGTGCCCGAGTAATACCAGGGCGCCGCCCCCTCGACCGCTTTGAAATCGCCAAAAAGCCAGAGCGAGGTGAACAGATCCCCCACCAGGATCGACTGCCCGGCATATCCCGCCGCCGTCAGGTCCTTGGCCATCAGGTCGAACACGGCATAATGGCCCGAGTTGACCTCGCAGGCGGGCAGTTCCTCGCCGTTAAGCAGGACAGGTTCGTCATCCTGCTGGTCCTCGTCATCCTCGTCCGGCGCGGGCTTGGCCTTCGCCATCTCGGCATAGGCCTCGTAGGGTTGACCGGGCGCATCGCCGCGAATGGCCAGCCGCACGCCCACCAGCCGGTCGGGATCGACTAGCAAATCGTCATCGACGCTGCGCTTGCGCACCATCGGCACCTCGCCATGCGGCTTGGCCTTGATCGCCGCGATCGGACTGGCCATGAGGTTGAACGCCGAAGGCGAGGCGAGGCTGAGCAGCACGACCCCGCAAATCGCCAACGCTCCGCCCAGCTGCCAGCCAAGCGCGTTGGTGCGCCCGTCGGTGGGGCGCAGGGCGAAAGCCATGAGACCCGCCAGAACGAGCCATTGCGGATCGTTGCCCCAGTTCTGATAGGTAATATAGATCACACCGGGCAGCAGAAGCAGCATCGCCAGCCCCTCGGTCATCCGACCCGCCTGGCGCAGCAGCACCACAAGCCCAAGTGCAGCGAGGCTTGCCAGCAGGTAAGGCGGTGCGGTGGCGTTTTCCTGGAAAGACAGACCCGGCTGCGAGCGCGTTTCCGACGTCGCAACGGCCAGAAGATCGCGCATATAGGCTAGCCAGAAGTCAATGCCGAACGCCAGCGTCACAAGCGCCGCCACCGCCAGCCCGGCAAGCAGCCCTGCCACAAGCGATCCCCAGGCGCGGCGCAGCACCAGCCCCGCAAGGATCGCGGGCAAGAGCGCCGCGAAATAGGTCACCTTGATCAGCACCAAGCCCGCCATCGCAAACCCGATCAGCGCGCCCTCAGGCAGCGACCGTCCGCGCCCCAGAGGCTGCATGATCGCCAGCGGCAGCGCGATATAGGCCAAAGCCCAGGCCCAACGGTTGTAATGCATTGAGACCGAAGTCAGCACCTTCGCCTCGCCATGCACCAGCGACAGGCACAAGAGCATGACGTACAACGCATAAAGCAGCGCGAGATCCCGCGGAAAGCGCGACCGCGCCACCCAAAGCACCGGCCCGAACAGCACCGCCGCCACCAGCGCCTGCGCGGCGAAGAACGCATGGCCTAGCCCGAACCCGAGCTTGGCAAAGAAGGCGATCGGCCAGACCGCCAGAATACCGATAGGGGTCATGAAATCGAGATGCGGCACCTGATCCAGCATCGCCATGCGCAGCACGATATCGCTCAGGTGAAGCGCGTCACCCTCATGCATGCGCAGCACCAGCGCGCCCTTCATGACAGGCAGGATCGTCAGGGCCAGCGCGACCGCGCCCACGATCAGCGCCAGCCGTTTCAACGACGCCTGTTTCACACCCGACATCCCAGCCTCTCCGCGTTTTTTCCCATTTTTGGCCACATTAACCGCGCATCCTGCCCGAGTGAATCCCATTAGGGGACAATTGCGCCCTCGATGGGGCCACTGAGCGGCAAAGTCAGGACCGCAGCATACGGAGACGCGAATGAATATGATGGCTTCGAATGTCGTAGCCCCGGTGCCGCCCAAATCGCTGCAGGAGACCGGCCTGAACCCGGTCATGATGCGCGACATGCTGCTCAAGACGATGTTCCGCACCAATACCGATACGGTCACGCTGATCTCGCGCCAGATCTGTCTGCCGCCGACGCTGACGCAGGAACTGATCGACATGTGCCGCAGCCAGCGACTGGTAGAGGCCACTGGTACGCTGCACGCCAACTCGGGCAATGAGATGGGCTTTCAGCTGACCGACTCGGGCAAGGCCCGCGCGCTCGACGCGCTGTCGCAGTCGGAATATTATGGTGCCCTGCCGGTGCCGCTCGAAATGTATCGCGAACAGATCAAGCGCCAGTCGATTCGCAACATCCAGCTGACCCGCGATCAACTGACGGGCGCCATGGGGCACCTGATCCTGCCGCCGACGCTGATCGACCAGCTTGGTCCGGCGGTGTCCTCGGGGCGTTCGATCCTGATGTATGGCCCGCCCGGCAACGGTAAGTCCTCGATCTCGAACGGTATCCGCGACGCTCTTGGCGACAAGATCTACATTCCGCGCGCCATCGAATATGCGGGCCAGGTGATCACCGTCTATGACCCTATCGTTCATGCCGCCGCGACCGAATCGGTCGAGGATCCGAACTCGCTGCGCCGCTCGTCGAACCGGTTCGACACGCGCTACGTTCTATGCGATCGCCCCACTGTGATTACGGGGGGTGAATTGTCGCTCGACATGCTCGACCTGACCTACAACCCCACGGCACGCACCTATACCGCGCCCTTGCAGCTCAAATCCTCGGGCGGCGTCTTCATCGTGGACGACCTTGGTCGCCAGGCCGAGCCGCCGCAGAAACTGGTCAACCGCTGGATCGTTCCGCTGGAAGAAAGCCGCGATATCCTTGCACTGCAATCGGGCGAGAAGTTCGAGGTCCCCTTCGACACGCTCGTGATCTTCTCGACCAACTTCCACCCCAACGAGATCTTCGACAAGGCGGCACTGCGCCGGATCTTCTTCAAGATCAAGATCGACGGCCCGAACCAGGCCGATTTCCTCAAGATCTTCTCGCTGGTGGCCAAGAAGAAGCGGATGCCGCTGGACGAGACTTCCCTTCTGCACCTTCTGAAGGTGAAATACCCCACAATCGACAATATCTACGCGAACTATCAACCGGTGTTCCTGGTCGATCAGATGATCGCCATTTGCGAGTTCGAGGGCATTCCCTACCAGATGACGCCCGAGCTGATCGACCGCGCCTGGTCGAACATGTTCGTGCGCGAGGAAGCAATCGTCCACTAGGGCTACTCGGCCGCCTCGCCCCAGCGTTCGGTCACCTCGTCCTGATAGGTTTTCGAGACGGGCACGTCTGCCCCGTCTTGCGTGACAAGGCGCAGTCGCCCCTTGTCACGCCGCACGGATCGAACCGCCGTTCCCGCCACCCAATGCGAGCGGTGCACGCGTAGCCCATCGGTTTCCCCGACCTCGCTGATCGCATCGGCGAAGCGCATCAGCAGGCTGTGCGTGCCCGCCTCAGTAACCACGTCAACATAGTGATCGCGCACCTGCATCCGCACGATGGGCGCGTGCTGCTCGGGGGTAAGGCGCTGCAACAGGCGCGGCGGTTCGGGAACGTCCTCAGCTGGTGGCGGAGCAGGCGGCGCAGAGGCCACCCGGCGCTTTGGGCGCAAACGAAACGCATGGCGGAGCGCGGTCGTGGTCAGCGAGGCCACGAAGACATAGATTGCGATCAGCGCTGGCTGCAGCGGCGCGGCGCCCGGTTCATCCGTTAGCCAGGACTGCAAGGCCCATGCGAGCGGCGTCAGAACAAAAGTCGCGACCCCCGCGATATTCAACGCCACACGCCAGACGGCGCGGACACCAAGCTGGCGAGTCACGTAAAGCCGGATCGCGACGCCGACCAGAATCCCGATAGCGACAATGAGCGGCCAAAAGACCATTCTGGCGCCGATTGACAGCGCCGTCCCCGTCCCGAAAGGACCGCTCACCACCCCGAAAACCGAAAGCGCCACCCAAACGACCGGAAAGGCCGGTGAGCACAGCGCCCGCTTATACAAGAACATCCACGAGGTCATAACCCGACCCAAACTGCACGACACATTCGGGTTTGCTATCCAACCCGGAATTCTCGCGCAATGCCGCAAAGCGGCAAACGTCAGGTCAACCTACGATTGTTGTCAAATTTTGCGTGCGCTGTGGCTTTCTGCCCACCGGCAAAGGTAAATCCTTGATCAGGCGGTCAAACCTTCGGGCTCTGGCAGGCCATTGGCGCGGCAGCAGGCGGTGAGCGTGTTGGCCAGCAGGCAGGCGATGGTCATCGGCCCGACACCGCCCGGAACAGGGGTGATCGCGCCCGCGACCTCGGCCGCCGAGGCGAAATCCACGTCGCCCACGAGCTTGGTCTTGCCGTCGCGCTCGATGCGGTTGATGCCCACGTCGATCACCGTCGCGCCCGGCTTGACCCAGTCGCCCGGGATCATCTCGGGGCGACCCACGGCGGCGACCAGAATATCGGCGCCACGGCACA
>NZ_JAJUOS010000042.1 GCF_021378075.1 Rhodobacter flavimaris
GTCTTGCCGTCGCGCTCGATGCGGTTGATGCCCACGTCGATCACCGTCGCGCCCGGCTTGACCCAGTCGCCCGGGATCATCTCGGGGCGACCCACGGCGGCGACCAGAATATCGGCGCCACGGCACACCGAGGCCAGATCCTTGGTGCGGCTATGCGCGATGGTGACCGTGCAGCTGTCGCCCAGAAGCAGCTGCGCCATCGGCTTGCCGACGATGTTCGAGCGCCCCACAACGACCGCGTTCAGCCCAGACAGGCTCCCGAGGTGATCGCGCAGCATCATCAGGCAGCCAAGCGGGGTGCAGGGCACCATGGCCTTCTGGCCCGTCCCCAAGAGGCCCACGTTCGAGATGTGGAACCCGTCCACGTCCTTGGCCGGGTCGATCGAGTTGATCACCAGGTCCGAGTTCAGATGCCCCGGCAGCGGCAGCTGCACGAGGATACCATGCACCGCCGGGCTCTTGTTCAGCCGGTCGATCAGCGCCAGCAGCTCTTCTTCCGAGGTCTCGGC
>NZ_JAJUOS010000043.1 GCF_021378075.1 Rhodobacter flavimaris
CCGATACGCGCTCCACGATCGACCCTAGACCCGAGGCGATTTCGTCGATGTTACCCATCGCGTCGATCTTCTCGAGCACGCCGAGGGCCCCGTAGTGGGCGATCAGCGGTGCCGTCTGGGCGTGGTAGGCGACCAGCCTTGCCCGCGCCGTTTCGGCGTTGTCGTCGGCCCGGCGCTTGAACTCCGTGCCGCCGCATTTGTCGCAAACGCCCGCCTGGACGGGCAGTTTGAAGTCGTCATGATAGCCCTCGCCGCAGCTGCCGCAGGTATAGCGGCCCGCGACACGCTGGATCATGGCCTCGTCATCCACCTCGAGGCTGATCGCCGCGGTCACCCGCTGACCGGCCTCGGACAGAAGCGCATCGAGCGCCTCGGCCTGGCCCGCCGTGCGCGGGAAGCCGTCGAGGATCACCCCCGCGGTCACGTCCGGCTCGCCCAGGCGATCGCGCAGGATGTTCAGCACGATCTCGTCCGAGAC
>NZ_JAJUOS010000008.1 GCF_021378075.1 Rhodobacter flavimaris
CCGCCGCCGTCACCGTCGAGGCAACGACATTGTCGTCATCGTCGAGAATCTGGATCGTCACGCCAGCCCAGGGCGTGTCCTCGGCGTCGATCACACCGTCGCCGTCCATGTCCTCGTACTTCGTCCCGGAAATGTCGAACTTGTCGAAGTTCGCAAAGTCCAGATTGGTCTGGTCGGCTCCAGAGGTCCCGGTGATCGTGTAACCCGCGGTCCCGAGCGTCTGAACCGACCCGTCCGGCAGGACCTCCTGCACCGTGTAGCCCGCGTAGCTGTAGTCCAGCCCCGTGAACGACCACGTCCCGTCCGCCGCCGTCACCGTCGAGGCAACGACATTGTCGTCATCGTCGAGAATCTGGATCGTCACGCCAGCCCAGGGCGTGTCCTCGGCGTCGATCACACCGTCGCCGTCCATGTCCTCGTACTTCGTCCCCGTCACCGAGAACTCCGCGAAGTTGTAGAAGTCGGTAACCTCACCCTCTTCATCACCGAACGTCTCACCGCCCAGGACGGTGACGGCGTGCCACGGGGTAGAGGTCGGCATCCAGTTTCCGTCAGGACCGTCCATGTCTTCGATGACAAAGTAGTCTCCGACCATCACGTCGCCAAAATAGTAAACACCTGAGTCGTTAGTCGACGTCGTCGCGACCGGAGTGCCGGAGCTCAGTGCCGCGGAAATCTCGGCTTCGCTCAGCCCGCCACTATTGTCGGTGTCGATCGAGTCGTCGAAGAGATAGATCGTCCAACCCGCGATGGGCGTATCCGTGCCACCGGCGCCATTGCCGGTCACGTCTTCATACTTCTCACCGGTAATATTCCCGGTCGGTTCGTAGTTGCCGAAATCGAACCCGTCGAGCGTCTTGTTCAGATCGTTCTTGACCGGATCATAGACATAGCCGAGCGGCCCGAGCTCTTCCGACCCTGTATTCAAGGTCGGGCTAAGCACGGACACACCGCCGGAGCCCTGCTCCCACCCGTCCTGCATGACCTCGACGATAATGAACTGGGCATCGGCGACATATCCGCCGTTATTCGGTATCTGCGCATCAAGGAAGAAGTTCAGCTCGAACGCGCCGAATTCGTCCGTGAGATCGGTCGCATAGGCGCCAAAATCGTACTCGTTCTGGTCAAGCAGACCATCGCGATCAAGGTCGATATAGGCGCGGATTTCCCAGCCGCTCATGACCTCTTCGCCGGCATCCTGCACGCCATCGGAATCGATATCATTGAACTTGATGCCGACGACCTCGACGAATTGACGGACCGACCATTCTTCGAAGCCGGAATTGTTGGTCCAGTCCGCGACAAGTTCGCCGTCAACTACATAGTCGTCTTGGACGCCGAACTTGGAATAGAGCGTCACATAGGTGCCGTCGTCCAGTTCTATGTCCGCTTCCTCGAAACTCGAGAGCGGCACGTACATGATCATGTCCGAAACACCGGAGCCCGCCTGCAGCGTGTAGTCGAGCGCGATCCAGCTATCACCTAGCTCATCGAGCGACCAGACCAGTTCATACTGGGAAAGGTCGACAAAGCCCGGATCGCCCGACGGGACCTGTTCGTTTGAGAGATATATCTTGATCTCATCGAGCGAGAGATAGCTGGTCGCCCCGGAATCCGGCTCGTTGATATCAAGACGGAATTCAAGGTACTGAACGGCGTTACCCTCGTCGTCGTAAAGCGTTACGACCGGGATATCACCGTAGAACAGGTCACGCGTGAAATTCGGGCTGGTATTCTCGTCGTAATCAAGGGGCCGATCAGAGGTATTGTATCCTTCCTCCACCGGATCGTTGGTGCTGATCCGAACAAACGGATTGATCAGGCCGGTACCGGCGCCTGCCGCGTCGTTTGAAAAGAGGACGCCATCAAGCTCGACCGGCGAGGACACAAGGGTCGTGAGATCCACATCAGCTCCGGCATTATCCCCCACGCCGTCGGTAAACGTCGCATAGGCGGTATCGGACCCGCTCGATATGCTGAGAAGGAAACGCTCGCCCGCGCTGTCATCGGGGTTCACATACCAGGACGTGACCACCGTCCCGTTTGCCAGACCGTCAAGATCGCCCTCGCCGCCATCGGTGACGGTCCAGCTGTCATGGCCGTCCCCACCAAGGTCGATAACGACATCGTCCTCGGTGCCAAGGACGCCGTCTTCGCCAGCGTCGCCGACATGCTCGACCTCGAAGGTGACGCTGCCGCCCTCTTCGACACCGGTGGCGGTAAAGATTGCCGTCGAACCCGGCGCGTAATCATCTTTGTCCGTGCTGACTGCCAAACCATCATCAAGGATCTGGTCGTCCGACAGAATGACGTCGTTGTTATCTTCGAGTGCCATGTTGAGTCCCCACCAAAATCAATTCCAAACGCCGGAGACCAGAACGCGCGGAGGGACCTCGCCCAGCCGAACCCTAGTGCTCTGATCGTCCCCCAAAAGCCGGCCAATACGCCGGTCGGCTCCGCCAAAACTCCATCAACACCGGCGACAAGCGCCGATGGTGCCCAGGTCGTGCTGTCTGACGTGCCTCGTGGGGTTCGCTTGGATGTCCGTGAAAGTTCCGGACGTTATTGCAAACCGCGTTGTTTCTTTATTGCTTCAAATAGATCGTGCCCGATGAAAACGGCCCGGACACTTCGGTAAGATTATTTCGCAAACACTCGGCCTGCGATTAAGGAATATGGCGAAAGTGTGGCGTCCGTGCGGCAAATTGTCAATTACGTAAAGGCAACGATGGTTTCACCCGGCGATTGTATCCAAAATGGCGCGCACCGCTTTTGGGCGTGAAATGTGAAGCTAACCAGCGTCGCGCAGCCGGATTCGGTGACGGTCACTCATATTGTTTACAGTATCGCAACAATCGTTTTGGAAGCGACGACGACACAGATCATCTCTGCTGCGGTCGATTCGTAAGCCTCGGGCACGTTAAGGAAAGATCGGAATTGCGGCGGTCGTTGGCCCGCGCGTGCTACTCCGTTGACTGCACGTCCCACGCATCGCGGGGCCCATCAAGCAGCTCTTCGTCGCGGCGAAACCAGAGGCCGTGCATCTTGATGCGCGTTGCGGCCTGGATCGCCTTAAAAGCGGGGGAGGACAGCTTTCTGTGCTCCGGCCCATGCTCAAATCACGCGAGTTATCCTGAGCGGCTTTTCGAGCCGCAAAACGTCGACACAACGCGGCATTTCGACATCCTGCGCGAGCCTAAAAGGTCTGATCTTTTCACAACCGGTCGGCAGGACAGATCGGCCTCAATCGTGCGAAATGAAGCCCCAATTTCGCGGATGAGATTCGGGCGCTCCAGAAGTGTCGGCTCCGTACATTCGAATGAGAACGCGCCAGTGTATCCGGCCTCAAGCAACGCCGCGATTTGAGCATGGTTTCCGCAACGATCCCGTTCATCCACCAGCACGCGATGCGCATCCTGACTGGTATCAAGCATTACATCCGATGCCGAGATGCCCGAGATATGGACCATCGCAGTGTAGGGAGCGAACAGCTCGCGCTCGCCCGAGATGCAGTGCTGGAAGGTATCATGCACCAGTTTGACGCCCCATCCCACTGCTTCAATCGAATCGACAAGCTCGGCCTTGTAACGCAGCGAAGACGACTCGAAGCCGATCGGCTCGATCAACGGCTGAACCTGTGTTCCCGCGACCAAGTGTTTTATGTCTCGCATCACTTCGCGCAACGCGCGCGTGGGGCGAGCGTCCACAGTCGGAATCAGGCTGATGGTTTCGGCGCCAGACTCCACTGCGGTTTCAACAAGCGCAGCGATCTGCGCAGCGCGTTCATCATCCCAGACGTTGAACCCATAGACTTCACTCAGACCCAGCAGGCGCAGGCCGCGATCGCGCGCCATCTGACCCGCCAGACCTGGATCGATCCCATCGAAAAACGGACGCCCAAGATCGTTGCGCGGCTCCACGCCAACGCACCCGAGCTGCTGTGCTGCATCGAGAAACGCTTCGAACGAAAGATGCCGAAGTGTTTTCTGATTGAGGGCCCTTGGGATCATTTCGCGTCCCGCTCCATGATCCACTCAACCTCGGGTGCCGCGACGAAGCGCCAGTTGCGGCGCGGGCCTGCCATGACGTTGAGGTAATACATCTCGAAGCCGTAGGGGGCACCGCAGAGGTGGTGGCCGCGCGGAACGCAGACCACGTCGCCGTCCTTGGGAAGGATAGTGCCGGTTACGAGAAGCCGTTCGCCACGACTGGGGGATGTATTTTACTCAGTGTATTTGACTCACGGACGGCAAGCACCTGATCTGTGGAGTATACGGGAGGCCTCGGCCAGTCATCTTCCTGATGTTGCCATGCTGAAACTCGACAAAAGTGAAGTCGCACCATGAAGAGCCAACCTACTTGTGTAGGATAGACCCGCCAAAACGAAGCCTTATGCGCAATCTGCGCAAACTTATGCGCTGCGCGAAAGGTTATGCGCAATCCTACACAAGCGATCAGAAGTCGAGGTTCTCCACGCTCAGCGCGTTTTGCTGGATGAACTCGCGACGCGGCTCGACCACATCGCCCATCAGCTTGGTGAAGATGTCGTCGGCCTCGGCCAGATCCTCGATACGCACCTGCAACAGCGTGCGCGCCGAGGGGTCGAGCGTGGTTTCCCACAGCTGCTCGGGGTTCATCTCGCCCAGACCCTTGTAGCGCTGCAAGGTCAGGCCTTTTTCGCCCTCTTGCAAGATCGCCGCCAGCAGGTCGAGCGGGCCGTTGATCAGCTGCTCGCGTTCCTTGCGGATCAGCTTGGCGGGGACGCCATAGGTGTCGCGCAGATCTTGCGTGTATTGCCCCAGACGCCGCGACTCGGCGGCGCGCAGAACGTGACCGTCAAGCGTGCGCACCTCTTCGACACCGCGCAGGATGCGGCTCAGGCGCAGGCCATGATCCTGCGTCGGGCGGCCCTGCCAGCCGCGCTCATATTCCAGCGCCACCAGATCGAGGCGCCGCGCGACGCTGTCTGCCACCGCCTGCGCATCGGCATCCATCGCACCGGGCAGCATCGCGCCAGCGATCGCGGACTGCTCAAGGATATTGCGCGGGTAATGCGTCGGGAAGGTCGCGAGGATGCGCTTGATCACGCGGGCCTCCTCGACCACGCGCAGCAGATCCTGACCGGTGATTTCCTCACCGCTGCCAAGACGCAGCATCGCGCCTTCGACACCCTGATGCACCAGGAAGTCATCCAGCGCCGCCTGGTCCTTCAGATAGACCTCGGACTTGCCGCGCGCCACTTTGTAAAGCGGCGGCTGCGCGATGTAGAGATAGCCATGCTCAATCAGCTCAGGCATCTGGCGGAAGAAGAAGGTCAGAAGCAGCGTGCGGATGTGCGCGCCGTCCACGTCGGCATCGGTCATGATGACGATCTTGTGGTAGCGCAGCTTGTCGATGTTGAACTCGTCGCGGCCGATGCCGGTGCCAAGCGCGGTGATCAGCGTGCCGATCTGGTCCGAGGACAGCATCCGGTCAAAGCGCGCGCGCTCGACGTTCAGGATCTTGCCGCGCAGCGGCAGCACCGCCTGGTTCTTGCGCTCGCGCCCCTGCTTGGCCGAACCGCCAGCCGAGTCACCCTCGACCAGGAAGACTTCGGACAGGGCGGGGTCTTTCTCCTGGCAGTCGGCCAGCTTGCCGGGCAGCGAGGCCACGTCCATCGCGGTCTTGCGCCGCGTCAGCTCCCGCGCCTTGCGGGCGGCCTCGCGCGCCAGCGCCGCCTCGACGATCTTGCCGACGATCTGCTTGGCCTCGCCGGGATGTTCCTCGAACCACTCGCCCAGCTTCTCGTTCACCAGGTTCTCGACCGCGGGACGCACTTCGGAAGAGACAAGCTTGTCCTTGGTCTGGCTGGAGAATTTCGGGTCCGGCACCTTGACCGACAGCACGCAGGTCAGGCCTTCGCGGGCGTCGTCGCCGGTGAAATCGACCTTCTCGCGCTTGGCGATACCGCTGTCCTGGGCATATTTCGTGATGGTGCGCGTCAGCGCGCCGCGGAAGCCCGCAAGGTGCGTGCCGCCATCGCGCTGCGGGATGTTGTTGGTGAAGGGCAGCACGGTTTCATGGTAGCTGTCGTTCCACCACATCGCCACTTCGACACCGATCCCGCGCACCTCGCCGACCATATAGATCGGCTCGGGCATGACGGCGGTTTTCGAGCGGTCGAGGTATTTGACGAACTCCTTGACACCGCCCTCATAGTGCAGCTCCGAGCGCAGCGCCTCGGCGGGGCGGTCGTCCTCGATGATGATGCGCACGCCCGAGTTCAGGAAGGCCAGCTCGCGCAGGCGGGTTTCCAGCGTCTTGAAGCTGTATTCGAGGTTCGAGAAGGTGCCCTCGGCGTCGTTGGTCTTGGACGAGGCCATGAAGCGCACCTCGGTGCCCTTCTCGCCGGGCGCATCGCCCACCTCGCGCACATGCTCGACGCATTCGCCCTTTTCGAAACGGGCGTAATATTCCTTGTCGTTGCGCCAGACGCGCAGCTCAAGCCAGTCGGACAGCGCATTCACCACCGACACTCCGACGCCATGCAGACCGCCCGAGACCTTGTAGGCGTTGCCGTCGTCATCCGTGTTGTTGAACTTACCGCCCGCGTGCAGCTGGGTCATGATGACCTCGGCCGCCGAGACGCCCTCTTCGCGGTGAATATCGACCGGAATACCGCGCCCGTTGTCGCGCACCGAGACCGAGCTGTCGGCGTGAATCTTTACCGCGACGTAGTTGGCATGGCCCGCGAGCGCCTCGTCGATGCCGTTATCGACGACCTCGTAGACCATGTGATGCAGGCCCGAGCCATCGTCGGTATCGCCGATATACATGCCCGGCCGTTTGCGCACCGCTTCCAGGCCCTTGAGAACCTTGATGGATTCGGCGCCGTATTCGGCCTTTTTCTTGGTGTTCTCGGTCATGCGTTTCCGTCCGTGAATTTACCGGCGATTTATAGTGGCTCGGGCGGGGAATGTCACGTCCAAGACACAAGATTTGGTGGCATTACGCCGAGGCCGGAATGCTAAGCGTGCCATCCTCGGCCAGCGGCCAGAACGGGTTCATCACCAGCTCCCAGACATGGCCATCCGGATCGGCGAAATAGCCCGAGTAGCCGCCCCAGAAGACCTTTTCGGGCGCCTTCAGCGCAGTAGCCCCCGCTGCCAGCGCGGCAGCAAAAGCGGCGTCCACCTCGGCCTCGGTGTCGAAGTTCTGCGCCAGCGTCATCGCCCCGGCTCCAAGCACAGCTCCCGGCCGTCCCTGATCGGCGGCGAGATCTTCGCGCCCAAAGAGGCCTAGGGCCATTCCCGCGAGCTGGTAGAACACGACACTCTCGAGCGCCTGAACGGGACGCCAGCCAAGCGCCTCGTAGAAGGCGCGCGCACGGGGGATGTTGGCCACGCCGAGGGTGATCAGGGTAATGCGTTGCTTGGGATAGCTCATGGTGCGACCCTTTCGCTGACCTCCGACACGCCGCCGTGCTCGGCCACCTCATAGTAGCGCCCGCGCGGGCCGAGGCTGTCATATAGCTCGGCCCCTGTTCCGGTCATCACGACCTGCGCGGGCAGGGTGCAGATCTCATCATAAAGCGCCGCACGACGGCCCGCGTCGAGATGCGCGGCCACCTCGTCGAGCAGCACCACGACCGGCTCCCCCGCCAGCGCGCGGGCGTTGGCCAGCACCAGCGAGATCAACAGCGCCTTCTGCTCTCCGGTCGAGCAGAGTGCAGCGGGCACGTCCTTCTCGGCATAGATCGCCTCAAGATCGGCGCGGTGCGGGCCTTCGAGCGTCCGCCCCGCCGCCATGTCGCGACGCCGCCCCTCGGCCAGCGCTGCGGCCAGATCCTCTGGCCCGCCATTGACGATGGCCAGATGCGCGGCTGGAAAGGCGGTCGCGGCACCATCCTGCGCGGCGGTAATGCGCGCCAGTGCCTCGGCACGGTTTGTGGCGATCAGCGCGGCGGCCTCGGCCATCTGGCCCTCCAGCGCGTGATACCAGCGCTGATCGGTCACCTGATCCTTGAGCAGCCGGTTGCGTTCGCGCATGGCTTTTTCATAGGCCAGAACCGCCTCGGCATGGGCGGGCACGAAGGACAGGGTAATCCGGTCGAGATACCGCCTGCGCCCCTCGGCCCCCTCGATCCACAGCCGGTCCATCGCGGGCACCAGCCAGAGCACCCGCAGAATGCGCCCAAGGGCCACCTGCGGCGCCGCCTTGCCGTCGATCAGCACCTCGCGCGAGGCACCGGGCAGGGCCGAGGTTTCGACCTCATGCAGTTCGGTCTCGGCGCGGATCTTCCAACCCACCGCCTCGGCGCGGCGCATCAGTTCCTCGGCCGAGGCCCGGCGCAACCCGCGACCGGGGCTGAGCAGGGAAATCGCTTCAAGGATATTGGTCTTGCCCGCGCCGTTCGGTCCGTAGATCGCCACGGGCCGCCCATCGAACGTCAGATGCGAACGCCGATGCGAGCGGAACTGCAAAAGAGTCAGCTCCCTCAGCATCGGCGCCCTTTCACTGCATCGGATCGCAGGCCGGAACCGGCCCCGATCACACGCGCATCGGCATCACGACATAGACCGCCGAGGTGTCATTTCCCTCGCGCATCAGCGTCGGATCGCCGGAAGAGTTGAACATGAAGACGGCGTTCTCGCGGTCCACCTGGCTTGCGATTTCAAGCAGGTACTTGGCGTTGAAACCGATTTCAAGCCGTTCGTCGCCATAGGCCACGGCCAGTTCTTCCTCGGCCGCGCCCGCATCGGGGGCGTTGACCGACAGCACCAGCCGGTCTTCGTCGAGGCTGAGCTTGACGGCGCGCGAACGCTCGGACGAGACAGTCGCCACGCGGTCCACGGCCTTGGCGAATTCCGAGGCATCGACCTCAAGCCGGCGGGTGTTGCCCATCGGAATGACGCGCGTGTAATCGGGGAAGGTGCCGTCGATGACTTTCGAGGTCAGCGTGATCACCGGGGTGGCGAAGCGCACCTTGGTTTCGGAAACCGACACCGCGATCGCGGTCTCGTCGTCATCCAGCAGTTTGCGCAGCTCGTTCACCGTCTTGCGCGGCACGATCACGCCGGGCATACCCTGCGCGCCCTCGGGCAGGGGCGCGTCGATCCGCGCCAGCCGGTGGCCATCGGTCGCCACGCAGCGCAGCACCGGGCCATCTTCGCCGGTTGCGACATGCATATAGACGCCGTTGAGGTAATAGCGCGTCTCTTCGGTCGAGATCGCGAATTTCGACTTGTCGAAGAGGCGCCGCAGCACCCCCGCCTTGGCCGAGAAATTCGCCGTATATTCCGACGACGCCATGACCGGGAAATCTTCCTTGGGCAGCGTCGCGAGGTTGAAGCTCGACCGACCCGCCTGGATCGTCAGCCGCCCCGCCGCCGCGTCATCGGTCAGCGAGATCAGCGCACCATCGGGCAGCTTGCGCACGATCTCATGCAGCATGACCGCCGAAACGGTGGTGGCTCCGGCGCGTTCGACCTGCGCGGGGGCCTTGTCCACGACCTCGATATCAAGGTCGGTCGCACGGAACGACACGGTGCTGCCTTCCGCCTCGATCAGCACATTCGCGAGGATCGGTATCGTGTTGCGGCGTTCGACGACCGACTGAGCCTGAGCCACCGCCTTCAGAAGCGCGGCACGTTCGATGCTGAATTTCATTTCCATCCCCCACGGCAGACCGGAACGGAAAGGTAACATCTCTCCGCTCAGGCTCAAGATTTTTCAGGACATTCGGCCGCTTTGGCGCGGGCGTCAAGGGCTCGGCGTGTCGCGTCAGCTTTCCAGAAGCCGACGCAGCAGCGCGATATCCTCGGCCAGTTGCCGATCGCCGTCCTTCAACTCCTCGATCTTGCGGATGCCATGCATGATCGTGGTGTGGTCGCGACCACCGAAGCGACGCCCGATTTCGGGCAGGCTGCGGGTGGTCAGTTGCTTGGACAGATACATCGCCACCTGACGCGGACGCGCGATGGTGCGCACCCGCTTGGGGCCGATCATGTCGGACAGGCGGACGTTGTAATGCTCGGCGACCTTGCGCTGGATCTCTTCGATCGAGACCTTGCGGTCCGAGGCGCGCAGGATGTCGGTCAGGCATTCCTGGGCCAGATCCAGCGTGATCTCGCGCCCGACCAGCGAGGCGAAGGCAAAGAGACGGGTCAGCGCGCCTTCCAGCACGCGCACGTTCGTGGTGATGCGATGCGCGAGGAATTCCAGCACGCCCGAGGCCAGCTTCAGGCCCGGATACTGGGCGCGGTAGGCCTCGGTCTTGGTCTGCAGGATGCCGAGGCGCAGCTCATAGTCGGTCGGATGCAGATCGACCACGAGGCCGCATTGCAGGCGCGACTTGATGCGCTCTTCGAGGTCCTTGATCTCACCCGGCGCACGGTCGGCCGAAATGACGATCTGCTTGCCCTGATCCACCAGCGCGTTGAACGTGTGGAAGAATTCTTCCTGCGTGCTGTCCTTGCCGGCGATGAATTGCACGTCATCGACCATCAGCACATCGACCGAGCGGAACATCTCCTTGAAGTCCATGATCTGGCGCTCACGCAGGGCCTGCACGAAGCGATACATGAACTGCTCGGCCGAGAGGTAGAGCACGCGCAAATCGGGGCGGCGGAGTTGCAGCTCATGCGCGATGGCATGCATCAGGTGGGTCTTGCCCAGGCCGACGCCACCGTAGAGGAACAGCGGGTTGAACGAGACCGGGCCGCCCTCGGCCACGCGGCGCGCGGCGGCATGGGCCAGCTCGTTCGGTTTGCCGACGACGAAGCTGTCGAAGGTGAAGCGCGCATCGAGCGGCGCGCCGGGCAGCTCGACCCCATCGACCGGACGGGCGACACGGGCACGCGCAGGAACGGGCGCCACGGCGGGCTTGGCAACCTCGGCTGCGGGAATCGCCCGCAGGGCGGGCACGCGGATGTCGATCCGCTCGGCCGCAACACCGGCCGCGCGCAGCTCGCGCAGAATCGGTTCGGCGAAATTGCGCGACACCCAGTCACGCATGAATTTGGTCGGTGCTTCGAAGGCCGCGATGCCTTCGGACATCTCGATCAGCCGAAGCGGCGCGATCCAGGTCGAGTAGTTGTTCTTGCCAACGCTCTTGAGAAGTTCATCACACACCCGCCCCCAGGTTTCGTCCGTCATTTTCTTGCCTATTCAAAACACACACGGTCAGCCGCATTCGCATCCCCTGGCATCTTCGGCCTTAACCCCGCATGAGCGGGGCGCACAGCCTGCGATAGGAACACAGAAATCCGGCCCGGGAATCCCGAGTCAGGCAGTTCTGCCGAAGGCGAGGGCGCAGAGCCCTCAGGAATCGGATTCGCATCATTCGAGGCCAGGAGACCCGGCTGTTTTTACTTGTCGTGGCAGACGTTTATGCCTGCTCCGGTCCCGAAAAGATGCGTCATGTCCCCCAAGGCGACGTGAATCGCAAGGAGACGCTAGCGCGGCGCCAAGCCCCCGCGCAACCGATCTTCACTCTTGACGCCGGATTCGTGTCACCGAATCTGTGCCACTTGGTCAAACCTGCAACACTTCAATTTAAGCATTTGAAAAACAACAAAAATAAAAGGCGCCCGATTGGGCGCCTTTGGCAACAGTCTGTTTCGACTGGTAATCAGACCGCGAGGGCTTTCACGCGAGCCGCAAGGCGCGAGATCTTGCGCGACACGGTGTTCTTGTGCAGCACGCCCTTGGTCACGCCACGGGCCAGTTCCGGCTGAGCGGCGCGCAGAGCAGCAACGGCGGCTTCGGCGTTGCCCGAAGCGATCGCTTCTTCGACCTTGCGCACGTAGGTGCGGATGCGCGAACGGCGAGCTTTGTTTACGTCGTTGCGGCGCTCGTTCTGGCGGGCGCGTTTCTTGGACTGGGGCGTATTGGCCATGTGTTTTTCCGACTTTCCGGGTCTGTTACAATTTCGAATGCGCAACAAAGCCCGGTCGTCCCAGCGAACCGGTTGATTCTAGCCTGAGCGGGCTCCACGCGCATGTGAGGCGGCCTCATAAGCGAGAATCGCCAAAAAGAAAAGCCCCGAAGGGGGCCTTTCGCTTATTTGTCGCGGAATTGCGGCTGCCGCTTTTCGAGGAAGGCCGACATGCCTTCCTTCTGATCTTCGGTCGAGAACAGCGCGTAGAAGATGCGGCGCTCGAAATGGATGCCTTCCTGAAGCGTGGTCTCGTAGGAGCGATCGACGCATTCCTTGACGACCATCGAGGTCAGCACCGATTTCTCGGCAATCTTCTGGGCCGCGGCCATCGCCTCTTGCATCAACTTGGCCGCGGGCACGACACGGCTGACCAGGCCCGAACGCTCGGCCTCGGCGGCATCCATGAAGCGGCCGGTCAGGTGCATGTCCATCGACTTCGACTTGCCCACGAAGCGCGTCAGGCGCTGCGTGCCGCCAATCCCGGCCACGACGCCCAGGTTGATCTCGGGCTGGCCGAACTTGGCGTTGTCGGCGCAGATGATGAAATCGCACATCATCGCCAACTCGCAACCGCCACCAAGCGCATAGCCCGCGACCGCCGCGATGATCGGCTTGCGCGTGCGCAGGATGCTGTCGGAATTGTCGGTGAAGAAGTTCTGGGTATACATCTCGACAAAGGATTTGTCGGACATTTCCTTGATGTCGGCACCGGCCGCGAAGGCCTTGTCGGAGCCGGTAATGACGATGCAGCGCACCTTTTCATTGGCGTCCGCCGCCTTCAGCGCCTCGGCCAGCTCGCCCAGCAGGGTCGAGTTCAGCGCGTTCAGGGCTTCGGGGCGGTTGAGCCGGATCAGGGCGACATAGTCTTCGATCTCGACGATCAGGGTCTGGTAGGCCATCTGGCTTTGCCTTTCCTTGTGATGGCAGGAGTCCTATCAGGACCGCGGCGATTATCAAGCCTGACTTCGCGGCTGCAGCATTTCTAGCGCTGGCAGGCGGGGCAGAAGAAGCTTGAACGCCCCGATTGCACGATGCGCCGAATGGGCGTGGCACAGGTGACGCAGGGTTCGTCCTCGCGGTCATAGACGCGGAAGCTGTGCTGGAAATAGCCGAGCTCGCCATCCGCCTGCCGATGGTCGCGCAGGCTCGATCCACCCGCCTCGATCGCCTCGGCCAGAACCTCGCGGATGATCGGCACAAGGCCCGCCACCCGCTTCGCGGCGATCTTGCCCGCCTGACGGCGCGGGTCGATGCCCGCGCGAAAGAGCACCTCGGAGACGTATATATTGCCCAGCCCCGCCACCACCCGCTGATCGAGCAGCGCGGCCTTGATCGGTGTTGCGCGGCCTTTCAGTCGCGCCACGAGGTAGTCTTCGTGAAAATCGTTGCCGAAGGGCTCGGGGCCCAGGCCCGCCAGCAGCCAATAGGCCTCTTCGCGGTCGGTGCGCACCAGATCCATCGCGCCAAAGCGCCGCGCGTCGTTGAAGGTCACCCGCGCGCCGCCCTCCATGTGCAACACCACATGATCATGCTTTTGCGGCGCGGGATGGTCGAGATGAAAGCCCCCCAGCATCACCCCCGACACCAGCATCCGCCCCGACATGCCCAGATGGATCAGAAGGCTCTCGCCCCGGTCCAGATCGGCGAGGATATATTTCGAGCGCCGCCGCAGCTGCACCACCCGCGCACCGGTCAGCCGCTCGGCCATATTCTCGGGCAGGGGCCAGCGCAGATCGGGGCGATTGACCTCGGCCTGCACGATCAGGCGCCCCTCCATCGCGGGCAAAAGGCCGCGCCGGACGGTTTCTACCTCGGGCAGTTCGGGCATCGTTGCTCCTGTCGCATTGTCATGGCCGCTGGGGCCCCTATAAGAAGGGGGAGTTTTTCAGATCGGCAAGAGCGCATGAGCACGGATCAGACCAGAACCACGCATTTCGGCTTCAAGACCGTCGATGAGGGAGAGAAGGCCGGGCTTGTCCATGGCGTCTTTTCGCGCGTGGCATCGAAATACGACATCATGAACGATCTGATGAGCATGGGCATCCACCGGGTCTGGAAAGACGCGATGATGGACTGGCTTGCGCCGCGCCCAGGGCAAAAGCTGCTCGACGTGGCGGGCGGCACGGGCGATGTGGCCTTCCGTTTCCTCAAGCGCGCGCCGGGCGCCAGCGCCACGGTCTGCGACATGACCGAGTCGATGCTGATCGAGGGCCAGAAGCGCGCCGAGGCCGAGGACATGGCCGATCGCCTGAAATGGGTGGTGGGCGATGCGATGGCCCTGCCCTTCGAGGACAACACTTTCGACGTCTATACGATCTCGTTCGGCATCCGGAACGTGACCCGCATCCCCGACGCGCTGCGCGAAGCCTACCGTGTGCTGCGCCCGGGCGGGCGGCTTATGGTGCTCGAATTCAGCCAGATCCCGAACGACATGCTGCAATCGCTCTATGATGCCTATTCGTTCAACGTCATCCCGGTGATGGGCCAGATCGTCGCCGACGACCGCGACAGCTACCAGTATCTGGTCGAATCGATCCGCAAGTTCCCCACGCAAGAGATCTTCGCATCGATGATCCGCGAGGCCGGGTTCGACCGGGTGAAATACCGCAACCTCTCGATGGGGATCGCGGCGCTGCATTCGGGCTGGAAGATCTGAGATGCGGGGACCCCATAACATCTGGCGACTAATCCGCACCGGCGCCACCTTCGAGCGTACCGGCGCGATGAGCGTCGCGCTTGAGGCCGTCGATGCGCCGCCGCGCCTGCGGTTGGTGGCGCGCATCATGGGCTGGCCGTTCAAATGGCTGGGCTACAAGGGCGATCCGAACCTGCCGCCGGTGACCCGCGCGATCACCGCGCTCGGGCCGGCCTATATCAAATTCGGCCAGGTGCTCTCGACTCGTCCCGACGTTGTCGGCGAAGAACTGGCCGACCAGCTGCGCGTGCTGCAAGACAAGCTGCCGCCCTTCCCGACCGATGTCGCCAAGCGCATGATCGCCGAAGAACTCGACCGCCCGGTGGACGATCTGTTCTTCGACTTCTCGGAACCCGTCGCCGCCGCCTCGATCGCGCAGGTCCATTCCGCGCGCCGCGCCGATACCGGTGCCCGCGTCGCCGTCAAGGTCCTGCGCCCCGAGATCGAGCGCGCCTTCCGCCGCGACCTCGACGCCTTCCATTTCGCCGCCGGCATGATCGAGCGGCTCTCGCCCGCCTCGCGCCGCCTGCGCCCGACCGATGTCGTCAAGCATTTCGAAGGCGTGGTGATGGGCGAGCTGGATCTGCGGCTCGAATCCGCCGCGGCCTCGCAATTCGGCGCGAATACCGTGGGGGACGCAGGCTTTACCGTGCCCCAGCCGATCTGGTCGATGTCGGGCCGTCGGGTGATGACGATGGACTGGGCCGAGGGCGTGTCGATCGGCGACCCCGAGGCGATCCGCGCCGCGGGCCACGATGTGGTGGCGATTTCCGAGCGCGTGCTGCAACTCTTCCTCAGCCATGCGCTGCGCGACGGCTATTTCCATGCCGACATGCACCACGGCAACCTCAAGGTGGCGGCGAATGGCGATGTCATCGCCTATGACTTCGGCATCATGGGGCAGATCGACGAATATACCCGCCGCGTCTATGCCGAGATCCTGATGGGCTTCATCCGCCGCGATTATCGCCGCGTGGCCGAGGTGCATTTCGAGGCAGGCTACGTGCCCGCCGACCGCGACGTGAACGAGTTTGCCCTGGCTTTGCGCGCGGTGGGCGAACCGATTTTCGGCATGAACGCGACACAGATATCGATGGCGCGGCTGCTGGCCTACCTCTTCGAGGTGACCGAGCGTTTCGGGATGCAGACCCGCACCGAGTTGATCTTGCTGCAACGCACCATGGTGGTGGTCGAAGGCGTCGCCCGCTCGCTCAACCCCGCGATCAACATCTGGGAAACCGCGCAGCCGGTGGTCGAGAAATACATCCGCGAGAACCTCGGCCCGCGCGCCGCGATCCGCGATCTGGTGCGCACGGTGATGATCCTGGGCGATTTCGGCCCGCGCCTGCCCGAGCTTCTACGCTCGGCACTGGAGCGGCAGGCCGCCCCGGTGACCCCGCCCGAACCGAAACGGCGAATGCACCTCATTGGTTTCGCGGCAGCCGGTATGGCACTGCTGGCGGTTGGCGTGGCGGTCGGGCAGATCCTCTAGGATCAGCCCGCCTCGCGCAGGGCCGTGACATCGCTGGCCGCAACCGTCGTGCCGCCTTCAAGCACCAGCATCGTGCCGCTACCGGTTCCCTGCGCCTCGACGATCCGGCTGTAAACCTCGACCGTATCCGTCGAGATCAGCGTGCCGTTATTGTAGCTTTCCAGCCGGAACGAGTAGTTGCCCGCAGGCAACGGCGCGCCATTCGCATCCGTTCCCGCCCAGTCGAGCGTCTCGGCGCTGGCCGCAATCGTCTGGCGCGTGACCTCGGCTCCGCTGGCGTCATAGGTAACCAGCACGGCCTGATCGGCACCCACCGCCGGATTCGGCGCCAGCGTTACCGGCGCACCGTCAAACCGGGCGGGCGCGGCCACGCGCGCCTCCATCCCGACCCAGCCCGCCATCTCGGCCATCCCCGCGACACCCATCTGCGCCGCCAGCGCCTGCAACAGCGTATTGGTCTGCACCTGCTGCTCGACCCCCGAGAAGGTCGCCAGCTGCACCGCGTAATCCGAGCTTTCGATCGGGTTCAGCGGATCCTGGTTTTGCATCTGCACCGTCAGCATCTTCAAAAACGTCTGAAAGTCCGAGGTCAGCGCCCCCTTGCTTTGGGTCGCCGTGCTAGTCGCGGCAGTGCTGGTCACCGATGAGACAGTGGTCATGGCGGAAAGCTCCTTCACATTCGCAAATCGAGGCCGCGTCCTGCGGCGGATGGTTTCAGCGGGATCGGCATGGGTCGGGCGGGTTCGATCGCCGGGGCATCTGCCCCCTCGTCAGGATCGGGGGGCGGCGCGGACCTCTGCCCGGAATGGTCGGCAAAGCTGAAAGCCACGTCGCGAAACCCGAGATCACGGAACTCGCGCGCCAGAAGATCCGCATGGCGGCGCATCAGGTCGAGCGTCTCGGCGCGTTCGGCCTGAATCGAGACATTCATGACCCCGTCATGGGCCTGCAATCGCAGCTTTACCTTCCCCAGTTCCTCGGGGGCCAGCGCCACTTCAACCGCACCCTCGCGCTGCTCACCTACCGCCTCGGCCAATTGCCGCGAGACTTGAACGGGCGTCGCGGGCGCTTCGGCAGCGGCTGAGCGCGGCGGCAGGGTCACGGCCTGAACCTCGAAGCCGGGGCCGCGCGTCGCCGGGGCGGCCACTTCGGCAAGAGCCTCAGGGCTTTCCGTATCTCGCGGCGCGTCCCCGGCCATCACGGCAGGCGCAGGCATGGGTGGCGACGCGGCCGGCCCGGTATCGCGACGAACCTCCGGCGTGACCGAGGCAGGCGACGGCGATGTCTCCTCGTCACCTGACGCGTCTGCCGCAGGCGGATCGGGCGCTTTGCGCGGTGACGTCTCTGTCAGTCCGGGCGCCGACAAGAGGCCGGGCGCCTCAGCGTGAACCGATCCGGGCGCGACTTCGGGCGCCGAGCTGCGTTCGGAAGGCGGGGCGGGGTCACGTGCTGCCCGGTGCGTGGAGCCCGGGGCCGCAGTCGCCCCGAAGGCCGTCGCCGTTGCAAGCGCGACGGGCGCCGCCGTTGCGGCAGCGTTGAGCACGGCCGCCGGGAGCGGAAAGCCTGCCAGCTGCGGCCCCGAACCGACAACAGGCGTCGCAGTGCAGGTGCTGTCCGCAGTCTCGGCGGGGAGCATCGGCGCCATGACCGGGCCAAGGGGATCCGTCTTGCGCGCAACGCTATTTCGGGATTCGGGCGGCCCTTCGACCGGAGGATCGGCTGGGGCCGGATCAGAGGTCTCCAACGCCGCTCCGTAGGACGGCGGGGATACTTGGGTCAAGGCTTCGGCGTGTGCGCCCTCGCCAGGCGCGACCGGGTCCGGCATGGCAGGAAGAGGCAGGGCAAAGGCCGCACAGGTCAGCGACTCGGGGCGCGGACCATCCATCTTCGCCGATTCGTCCTGGCGCGGTGCGGCAGGCTCTGCCTCCCCCTCCAGCAGACTGCCGAACGCGCCATCCGGCAGGCCGAGGCCTTTCGCCTTGCCGCCCAGGCTGGCGGCAAGCGGCACTCCCGCCACTGGGCGGTCTGCGGGTGTGAAATGCGGCATCGTCCCCTCGACTTCTGTCGATCCGCCGCCAGCCTGTCAGCGAGAGGTTACCGCTTCTTTACTCCTGCCCCAGAGAATGGAGGAAATCGATTCAATTGGAGCGACCGCCATGCTCGATCCGACCGCCCCCACCGGTGCCGCCACCGCGCCGAGCACCCCGAAACCCGCCCTGCGACAAGCCGCGCAGGATCTTGAGGCTGCGTTTCTCGCCGAGATGCTCAAGCAGGCGGGCCTTGGCAAAAGCCACCAGGCTTTCGGGGGTGGCGCCGGAGAAGAGCAGTTCTCCTCGTTCCTCGTGCAGGAACAGGCCAGCCTGATGGCGCAGCATGGCGGGATCGGGCTTGCGGAACGGCTGTTCGCGGCCATGCAAAAGGATCAGGCCAATGGCTGAGCCCAAATCCCCCGCCGATCAGATGCGCGCCCTACTGCTTGCAGAACGCAAGGCGATCCATAGCGGCGATTTCGCCGGGCTCGAGGCGCTGGTCCGGCGTAAGACCGAGCTGCTGGCGCGGCTTGAGGGCGAATCGGCGCCGGTGCTTTCGGCCCTGCGTGACAGCGCGCAACAGAATGGTCGGATGCTGGCCGCCGCGCTTGAGGGCGTGCGTGCGGCGCAGCGCCGACTTGGCCTGATCCGCGAGGCCGCGCGCGGCTTCCAAAGCTATGACAGCACCGGGCGCGCGCAACGCATCAGCCGCGAGGGCGGCTCGGGCCTCGAACATCGCGCCTGAGACAATCGACTAAAATCCAATCGATTCAGGGGCCGGCAACTTGCCGGCCTTAGCTTTCTGTTAGGCGATCCGCTGCAAGGATCGGCTTGCATCCTCGGGATGGCGCGGCACCCGACTCAGCGCCGCATCGGTCAGAACGCCACGAGCGCCGTTTGAAAACGGCAAGCGTAACCCGGCGCAAAGCGCCGTTTTTGGAAGGACATGACATGTCGAGCATTCTGACGAACTCCAGCGCGATGGTGGCGCTGCAAACCCTCAAGGGCATCAACTCGGGTCTGGCCAAGACCCAGGCCGAAATCTCGACCGGCAAATCGATCGCCTCGGCCAAGGATAACGCGGCGATCTGGGCCATCTCGAAAGTGATGGAATCGGATGTGAAGGGCTTCTCGGGCATCTCCGACAGCCTTGCGCTTGGCGAATCGACCGTCGCGGTGGCCCGTCAGGCCTCGGAGACGATCACCAACCTGCTCACCGACATGAAGGGCAAGATCGTCGCCGCGCAGGAATCGAACGTCGATCGCGGCAAGATCCAGAACGACATCAACGCGCTCAAGGATCAGATCAACTCGGTCATCGGCGCGGCGCAGTTCAACGGCCTGAACCTGGTCGATGGCAGCAATTCGAGCGTGAACGTGCTTTCCTCGCTCGACCGCACCGCGACCGGGGTGAATGCCGCGCATATTCAGGTGGATGCGCAGAACCTGTCGACCGGCGGCTACACCGCCAAGGCGGTGTTCAGCTCGGCCAACGCCTCGACGACCAAGGATGTCGCCGCGGCCACGCTGGCCAAGGCGGATACCAGCGCCGTCTCGTTCACCCTCGACCGGACGATTACCTATGCCGAGGGCGACGCGATCTCGATGCGGATCGGCGATCAGGAGGTGCGCTACACTGTCAGCGCGGGTGATGCGGCGCAGACCGCGACCGAGCAGTCGAACCGGATCCTTGCCGGGCTTGCCTCGGCGATCGATTCGCTCGGCATTGCCGACCTTGAGATCACCACCAGCGCGGCGGACGGCTCGAACGATGGCGCGATCACGCTGACGGTGACCGATACCGCAATCGACGGCCTTGCCACCGACACCCCGGCCGATGTGGTCGGGCTGGATCAGGATCTCAACATCACCGCGCAGTTCCATTCGGCGGGCGCGGGTGGTCTGTCGGCGCTGACCGGCCTTGATGTGACGACCAACACCGGGGCGACCGCGGCACTTGGCGCGATCGAATCGCTGATCGACACCGCCACCAATGCTGCGGCGAACTTCGGCTCGGTCGAGGGGCGCATCCAGACCCAGTCGGAATTCATCTCGAACCTTTCGGACGCGATGAAGACCGGGATCGGCTCGCTCGTCGATGCGGATATGGAAGAGGCCTCGGCCCGCCTTCAGGCGCTGCAAACCCAGCAGCAGCTTGGCATCCAGGCGCTGTCGATCGCCAACCAGCAGCCGCAGAACATCCTGTCGCTGTTCCGCTAAGAATAACGGGGGCGCCTGACACGGGCGCCCCCTTCTTCGCGGCAAAGCCGCGTTCCGATGCATCCAGCCACAGGAAGGACTTCCCGTGTACGCAACGACTCTGGCCAAAACGGCCTATGGCAACCCCGCTCAGCCGACCCGCACCCTGCGCGGCACTGAATATGAGCTGTTCGCCCGCATCACCCATAACCTCAAGCAATCGAGCGCGGGCGGACCAACGCAATTTGCAGCGCTTGCCGCGGCGCTTTATGAAAACCGCCGCCTCTGGACGACGCTGGCCGCCGATGTGGCCTCGCCAGACAATGGCTTGCCGTCCGAACTGCGCGCACGGCTTTTCTACCTGAACGAATTCACGCAGATCCACAGCCGCAAGGTGCTTGCGGGCGCGGCCTCGGCCGATGTCCTGATCGAGATCAACACCGCGATCATGCGCGGTCTGCGCCATGAAGACGGGGCGGCAGCATGAGCGGCCTTGTCCTGAAACTCGCCCCGAAGGAGCGGGTGCTGATCAACGGCGCGGTGATCGAGAATGGCGAGCGGCGCTCGCGCCTCGCGATCATGACACCCAATGCGCATATCCTGCGCCTGCGCGATGCGATCCACCCTGAAGAGGTCAACACACCCGTGCGCCGCGTGTGCTACATCGTGCAGCTGGTGCTGTCGGGGGACGCCGACCCGCAAGAGGCGCGGATGCAGCTTTTGCGCGGGATCGAGCAACTCAGCCAGGCGCTAACCGATCACGACAGCCGGGCGCAACTGACTCTGGCCACCGAGGCGGTGCTTGAGGCGCAGTATTATCAGGCGCTCAAGGCCCTGCGCAGCCTGTTGCCGCGGGAGGCACGCATGCTGGCGGCTGCCCGGGTATGAGTTACACGCCGGTCATACCCATGGGCGGTTACGCCGGCTGGAAGTTCCTTAACCGGACCATGGAGAAGCAGCAGGCGGCCTTCACGGCCTCGGCCCAGATCCAGCGCAACGAGGATTATTTCCGCGACAAGATAGGCTCGGTGACCACGGCGGCCGAGCTTGTCGCGGATCGGCGCCTGCTGTCCGTGGCACTTGGGGCCTTTGGCCTCGATGACGATATCAACAACCGCTATTTCATCCGGAAGGTGCTGGACGAGGGGTCGCTTGACGGCGATGCATTGGCCAACAAGCTGGCCGACAAACGCTATCTGGCCCTGACCAAGGCCTTCGGTTTCGGTGACTTCTCGACCCCGCGCACGGTGCTGAGCGACTTTCCCGACGAGATCGTGGCGCAATACGTCGAGCGCCAGTTCGAGATCGCGGTGGGCGAGGCGGATAGTTCGATGCGGCTTGCCCTGTCGCTGCGACGCGACCTGCCGGAACTGGCAACGCAGGGGTCGTCGGAAAAGACGAAGTGGTTCACCATCATCGGCTCGAATGCCATGAGCACGGTATTTCGCACCGCCCTGGGCCTGCCCGAGAGCGTCTCTTCCCTCGATGTCGATCAGAAGCTTGAGATCTATCGTAGCCGAACCCAACAAGTCTTCGGCTCATCCGATCCGGGCCAGTTCGCGCAGCCCGACCGGATCGAGGAACTGATCAAGACCTACCTTTTGCGGGCGGAACTAGGCGGCGGCGCAGCCGTAAGCTCCCAATCAATTGCGCTGCAATTGCTTGGCGCCTCGGCAGGATTGGGCCTGTCCATCCTGCTTTAGGGCGGCGCTGCTTCGAATCTGATGCGCCTCGCGCCAAGTTGCGGCACTATTCCAAAGAATAGACCGCTAGCCTTCTGCCCAGATAGCCGCGGCGACCTGTCGAAGCTAGGATTTTCGGGTGCCGGGGATGCCCTGGCGCGGCGCGGCTGATTTGCTGCACCACGAGGTGAGAATGAATTTTGAGATGCGAATTGGTATGGGCGGCATTCTGAAAGCATTCGTGCTTTGCAGCCTGATGTGCGGGGGGGCATTTGCGGGAACCCTGCCGACGCCGCAATCCGATATCCTACTGACCGTTGAAGGGGATATCGCCAATACCAATACCGAAGGCCGAGCCGAATTCGACATGGCGTTGCTGCAGACGCTACCTACTGTGACGATCCGAACGAACACGATCTGGACTGAGGGCGTCCAGGAATTTCGTGGCGTCCAGCTTAGCGATCTGCTGGAGGCCGTGGGTGCGCAGGGCGACATGATCTACGCCACTGCCGTGAATGACTACGCGATCGAGATCCCCGTGACGGACGGAGTAGACGGGGGCCCGATCATCGCCTACCAACAGAACGGTCAAGAGATGTCCGTCCGGACACAGGGTCCGTTGTGGCTGGTGTATCCGTATGATTCGAACGCCGATTACCAAAGCGAGGTGATCTACTCGCGCAGCATCTGGCAACTGGTTCGGATGGAAATCACCGACTGACAGAACACAGGAAAAGATAGCCGAAAACCACTGTTTTGACTCACGGAACAGAAAAACCAACAAGCTATCTCAGAGAGCTCAGGGGAATCACACTTCTCCTGGCTCTCGCCATTTTTCTGACGCCCATTCTGTATCTGGCGCGCGATGTGAAAAGCCAGCTTGAGCTGCTGGCGGCCTCAAGATCGGACAACGTTCAATGGTCGCTCTCGCAGGTCGAGCTGGAGTATTATCGCTACGAAAACAACCTGCTGATGGCGCTGGAAATGCCCGACGGAACGCTGGATGAGCTGCGCCGGTCATTCGACATTTTCTACAGCCGCATCCAGATCGTGAAGCGTGGCGACATCTATTCGTCGATCCATGGCGAACCCCAGATTGCCGAGGCGCTGACTTCGGTCACCACCTATCTGGACTCGACCGCGCGCCTTATGGATGGTGACGATCCGGCGCTTGTGGCGGCCCTGCCCGAGCTTCTGACCCATGCGCAAACCCTGCGCGCGCAGCTGCGGGCGATTTCGCTGCGCGGCATCATGGTTTTTGCCGCGCGGTCCGATGCGCAGCGCGAGGATATCTCGCAGACGCTGCTGCGGCTTGCGGCGGGCACGCTGTTCCTGATCTTCACGCTGACCGCGCTGCTGCTGTGGCTGATCCATCTGTTCCGGCTGAATGCACGGCGCGAACAGCAGCTCAAGCGCTCCAGCCAACAGACCGAGGCGATCGTGGCAACGTCGCTCGATGCGGTCATCGTGGCCAATCGCAGCGGTCAGGTGATCGAATTCAACGGCGCCGCGGAAAAGATCTTTGGCTATGCACGGGCCGAGGCAATCGGCCAGCCGATGCATGAGTTGATCATCCCCGACGGTCTGCGCGCACAGCATCTGGAAGCCATGCGGCGCTACCTGAGCACGGGCGAAAAGCACTATCTTGGCGCGGGACGGATCCGGCTACAGGCCAAGCGCAAATCGGGCGCGGTTTTTCCTGTCGAGGTCTCGGTCTCTTCGGTGCTGGCGGGCAAGGATGAGATCTTCGTCTCTTATATTCGCGACATCACCAAGAGCCTCGAACGCGAGGAGGCCCTGCAAAAGGCCCGCGACGACGCGCTGGTGGGTGAGCGGGCCAAGACGCAATTCCTTGCGGTGATGAGCCATGAGATGCGCACCCCCTTGAACGGCCTGCTGGGGACGCTGGAGCTGATGGACGATACCGCGCTGACGCCACAGCAGCGCAAATATCTCGACACGATGCGCGTCTCGGGGCGCCTGTTGCTGCACCATGTGAACGACGTGCTCCAGATTTCGCGCTCGGATTCGGGCTCTGAGACCCTGTCCGAAACGCCTTTCGAAATTGACACCACCGTCGCCGAGATCGTCGAGTCGCAGCGCGCTCTGGCGCATCGCAACGGCAACATCATTCGGACAGAGCGGATCGGAACTTTGCCGCGTTCCGTCTCGGGGGATGAACGCAAGCTGCGCCAGATCCTGCTGAACCTGGTCGGCAATGCGGTGAAATTCACGAAAGACGGCGCAATCACCATCGAGATCGAGCGGGTCGGTCAGGTGCAAGACGTCGCCATGATCGAGTTTCGCGTGATCGACACCGGCATCGGCATCGCCGAGGCCGACCTGACCCGTATCTTCGACGATTTCGTGACGCTGGACACGACCTACGGCCGCCGCGCCGAGGGGACGGGCCTGGGCCTGGGCATCGCGCGCCGCTACGCCGAGACCATGGGCGGCGAGGTCGGCGTAGAAAGCGAAGAGGGCGAGGGCTGCGCCTTCTGGCTGCGCGTGCCGCTGACCGAGGTGGCCGACGCCGTCGCATCCGAACAGGCAGATGAGCCGGTGACGCAGCTCGCGACCAAGCCGCTCGACATCCTCATCGTCGAGGATAACGAGATCAACCGCTTCGTCCTGCGCGAGATGCTGCTCAAGATGGGCCACCGCGTGATCGAGGCGCATAACGGGCGCGACGGTGTCGAGGAGGCCGCCTATCGCCATTACGACGTGATTTTCATGGATATCTCGATGCCGCAGATGGACGGGTTCGAGGCCACGCGCGCGATCCGTTCGGGCAGCGGCCCCTCGCGCGCGACGCGCATCGTTGCCGTGACCGCCCATGCCCTGCCAAGCGAAGTCGCACAGTTCGAAGCGGCGGGCATGAATGACTGGATCATCAAACCGGTCAGCGGGCAAAAACTGCGCGCCCTTTTCGGCGCGTTGCCCACGGCCACGGCACGCGGCAAGGTCCCCAGCTCCGCGCCACGACTGCTGGACCACGATGCCTTGCAGGAATTGCGTGAAAGTCTGCCCCCGGGCAGTTTCATCAAGCTGCTCAAGAGCTTCATCGTCGAAACCGATATCGCCGTCGCAACCCTGACCGGTCGTGTCGCGACCACCGCGACACCAGAGGCGCTATCGCTGATCCATCAGACTGCCGGCGCCTGCGGCACCTTCGGCGCCGAGCGCCTGCGCAAGGCCCTGAGCAGCATCGAGGCGCGCTGCAAGGGCGGCGAGACGGTCGAGATTGACGGCAAGCTGATCCCGATCTGGGATGAGACGCGCACGGCCCTGAAAGCACTGCTGGAAGACGCGACGGCCTGAGCCGCCCTTAGTGGAAATGGGCTTCCTTGGCGATGATCGCCGCCTGCGTGCGGTTGCGCGCGCCGATCTTGCGGCACAGCGTCTTGACGTGCAGCTTTACGGTCACTTCCTGGATGCCCATGTCGCGCGCGATTTCCTTGTTCGACTGCCCGCGCAAGAGCCCGCGCATGACCTCGCCTTCGCGCTCGGTCAGTTGCTTGGCCAGCTCTGTCTTGTCGTCGTCCTCGTCGCCCGCAAGGAACTCGAAGGGCGCGTAGACCTCACCCGAGGCCATGAAGCGCACCGCATTGATAAGGGATTTCGCCGAAAGGCTCTTGGGCAGGAAACCCGCAGCGCCAAGCGCCAGCGCCTCATTCGCAACATGGCGCGTCGCGGTGCCGGAGATCAGACCCACCGGGCGCCCGCCATTGGCGCGCATCGCCTCTTGCAAGCCGTTCAGACCGTTCATGCCATGCATCGTGTAATCCAGCAGCACCAGATCGAAACCGCCGTGATCGACGGTCTTCTTCAGCGCACTGGGCATGTCCTTCGCGACTTCGGTCTGAATATCCTGTTCGTTCTCAAGATATGCCGCGATCGAGTCGCGTACCATTTCATGATCGTCGGCGATCAGGACCGTGATCATTGTAATGCCTCTTGGATCAAATGACTTGTCTACCAAACGATATAATACGTTGCGGAAACGCGCGACCAAAAATCTTAACGAACTCTACCGTTGTATCAAAATCCCCGACAAGGTGCGAAAGCTGGCCTGAATATCGGCTGGCTCATCTTGCGAGATGAACCCGTCGAGCGCGGGCCAGAGCGCGATCGCCCGGTCCACCAGCGCGTCCGAGCCCTGCGCATAAAGCCCCGCCTGCACCATCATCTCGGCGCGGTCATAAGTGCCCAGCAAGCGCCGCGCCGTGCCGATCAGATCGTTCTCCTCGGCGCTTGCCGCATCCGGCAAGGAGCGCGAGACCGACCGCAACAGATCGATCGCAGGAAAGCGCCCGCGTTCAGCGATCCCGCGATCCAGCACGACATGCCCGTCCAGCACGCCGCGCAGGATGTCGGCCACCGGCTCGTCCATATCCGAGCCCGCGACAAGCACACTGAAGATCGCGGTAATGTCACCCGTGCCCTCCGGCCCCGGACCCGCGCGTTCGGCCAGCGCCATGATCTGATGCGAGGTCGAGGGCGGGAAGCCCCGCAGGCTAGGCGGTTCGCCCCCGGCCAGGGCGACCTCGCGATGCGCCTCGGCGAAGCGGGTGACGCTGTCGGCCAGAAACAGCACATGCCGCCCCTGATCGCGGAAATGCTCGGCCACGGCCATCGCGCTCCAGGCGCAGCGGCGGCGCACGAGGGGCGACTGATCCGAGGTCGCCGCGACGACGACCGAGCGCGCCATCCCCTCGGGGCCAAGAACGCCCTCGACGAATTCGCGCAGCTCGCGTCCGCGTTCACCCACCAGGGCGATGACCACGACATCGGCACGCACACCGCGCGCGAGCTTTCCAAGCAGCGAGGATTTCCCCACGCCCGAGCCTGCGAAAAGCCCGACACGCTGGCCGCGCACCAGCGGCAGAAGCGTGTTGAACACCGCCAGCCCGGTCTCGAGCCGCTCGCCAAGACGCCGCCGTTGGGCGGCTGGCGGCGGCGGGGCGCGCAGTGCGCGTTCATGCTTGCCGCGCGCCAGCGGCCTGCCATCAAGCGGGCGCCCGAAAGGATCGACGATCCGCCCGACCCAGCTGTCATCCGGCGCAAGCCCCGCCTGCCCCATCAGCTCGACCCGGTCACCGATCGCCAGCCCCTCGGCCCCGCCATCGGCCAGAAGCGTAACGATCTGCGGCCGCAGCGCCAGAACCTCGGCCCCGACCACGCGGCCCTGACACCAGATCCGCGCGCGATCCCCAAGCGCCGCATGCGCCGTGAGGCCCGACACCTCGATCATGCCCCGCCCAACCTCGCACACGCGCCCAACCGGGCGGGCCACGACAAGATCCGAGATCTCGGCCTGCAAGGGTTCAAACCCGATGAATGCCATTCTGGCCTCCCTGCTGCATGAAACGGTTTCTAAACGATTCGCTCTTAAGCCTTGGTTGATAGCTCGGAGGAGAAGCCCCGATGTTCGACAGGCTCGAAATCATGCAGATGGCCCAGTCCATGGCGCGCCACGCGGCGCTGCGCCAGACCGCCGTCACGCAGAACATCGCCAATGCCGATACGCCCGGATACCGGGCGCGCGATGCGGCATCCTTTGCACAAACCTACGCGGTCGATGACGCCGTCGCCCTGCGTCAGAGCCGGGCGGGCCATCTGGGCGCCGAGGTCTCGGCCAGCGCAAAACTGCTGGTTCAGGACGGCACGCCTTCGCCCAACGGAAACTCGGTCTCGCTGGAGGAAGAGATGGTGCGCGGTGTCGATATCCGGCGCGAACACGATCTGGCGCTGAGCATCTATAAAAGCTCGCTCGGCATTTTGCGCAGCTCTCTGGGCCGGAGTTGAGCATGAGCGATTTTTCCTACGCCCTCTCTCTCTCGGCATCCGGCATGAAGGCCCAGGCGGCGCGCCTGCGCCATGTGTCCGAGAACATCGCCAATGCCGACACCCCCGGCTATCAGCGCAAAACCGCCGCATTCGAGGAGGTGGTGGCAGAGGGTCAGCGGACGGGCGCCGTGGCGCTCGGCCCCGTGACGCTCGATCCCCGTGCGCTGGAGCGGGTCTATGACCCCGGCCACCCGCTGGCCGATGACGCTGGCTATTACGACGGGTCGAATGTCGATCTGGTGCTTGAAATCGCCGACGCGCGCGAAGCGCAGCGCAGCTACGACGCAAATCTGAGGATGTTCGACCAGACACGGCAGATGTCGTCGTCGCTGCTCGATCTCCTGCGCCGATAACCGGAAGGCTGTTCAGAATGGACATCAAGACCTCATTCGCAACACAGGGCTATACGCAAGCCCGCGCGGCGGCCGCAGCCCGCCCCGAGGCCGCGCAGCAAAGCATCGGCAAGGTCGCGACCAGCTTTGCCGAGACGCTGCGCGCGGGCGAGGAAACCGCCAAATCCGCGATGCTGGGCGGGGCCGACCCGCACGCGCTGGTGCAGGCGCTGGCGCAGACCGAACTCGCGGTCGAGACGGCGGTGACCCTGCGCAACAAGGTGGTTGAGGCCTATCAGGAAATCCTTCGGATGCCGGTGTGATCATGCAAGAGGCCGTCTTCTTCGACACGATGCGCCAGGGGCTGTGGATCGCCGTGATGATCTCGGCGCCGATGCTGGGCGTAGCGCTGGTCGCCGGGGTGGCGATCGGCCTCTTTCAGGCGCTGACCTCGGTGCAGGAGATGACGCTTACCTTCGTGCCCAAGGTGGGCGCGATGCTGTTCGTCTTCTGGGTGTCGATGTCCTTCATGTCGGACACGCTGGTGGATTTCTTCACCACGCGGATCGTGCCGTTGATCGCGGGGGGCTGATCCATGGACAACGCAATCTACGCCACGCTCTCGCGCCAATCCGGCCTGATGCGCGAAATGCAGGCGGTCGCCAACAATATCTCGAACCTCTCGACCAGCGGGTTCCGCCGCGAAGGCGTGATCTTCTCGGAACATGTGAAGGCGCTTGAGGGCGATGAGAGCCTGTCGATGGCCTATGCGCATGGGCGTAACGTCTCGCTCGCGCAGGGGCCGCTGACGCAGACCGGCGGCAGTTTCGATTTCGCGATTGAGGGCGAGGGCTTCTTTCTGATCGAAACACCCCAGGGCAACCAGCTGACCCGCGCGGGCAGCTTTTCTCCGAACCCCGAGGGTGATTTGGTGACGGCGGATGGGCACCGGCTGCTCGATATCGGCGGCGCGCCCGTGTTCGCGCCCTCGGACGCCGGGCCGATCACGCTTGCGCCCGACGGCACGCTGTCGGCTGGCGCAACACCGCTGGCGCAGGTCGGCATCTACCTGCCCGCCGACCCGAACGGTCTGATCCATACCGGCGGCACGCGGTTCACCGCCGAAGCCGGCGTGAACCCCGCCGAAGGCGCCACGCTGCTGCAAGGTTTCATCGAGGAATCCAATGTCGATCCGGTCGCCGAAATCGCCCGGATGATCGAGGTCCAACGCGCTTATGAGATGGGCCAGACCTTCCTCAACCGTGAAGACGAACGTATCCGCAGCGTCATCTCGACGCTCAGCCGATAGGAGGCCCCATGCGCGCCCTGCAAATCGCCGCAACCGGAATGAGTGCCCAGCAAATGCGGGTCGAGGTGATCTCGAACAACCTCGCCAACATGTCCACCACGGGCTACAACGCCCGCCGCGCCGAGTTCGCCGACCTGCATTACCAGCAGATGACGCGCCCCGGCACGATCTCGGCCAGTGACGGCACGGTGATCCCGGCCGGGGTGCAGCTTGGCCTTGGCGTGCGCCCGAGTTCGGTCACCGTGAACCTCGCGCAGGGCTCGCTGTCGCAAACCGGCGGAGATCTCGATGTGGCGATCGACGGTCAGGGCTATCTGGAGGTGACACTTCCCTCGGGCATTTCGGCCTATACCCGCGATGGTGGGCTCAAACGCTCGCCCGATGGGCTGATCGTGACGTCGGACGGCTATGCCGTCGCACCCGGCATCACCATCCCCGAGGACGCGCGTACCCTGTCGATCAATGCCGCGGGCGAGGTCTATGCCTATTTCGGCGACCGGGTCGAGCCCGAGTTGCTCGGGCAACTGACGCTGGCGGGGTTCCCCAATGAAAAGGGGCTCGAGGCGACGGGCTCGAACCTGTTTCTGGAAACCGGCGCCTCCGGTTCGCCGCAGGTCTCGACGCCCGGCGAGGACGGGCTTGGGACCCTGCGCCAGGGCTATCTGGAGGAAAGCTCGGTCGATCCGGTGCGCGAGATCACCGAGCTGATCAAGGCACAGCGCGGGTATGAGCTGAACGCCAAGGTCATCACCGCCGCCGACCAGATGCTGGGCGCAACGACGCAGGTGCGCTGATGCGTTGGCTGCTCGTCATGCTTGCGCTTATACCGGGTAGCGCGCTGGCCGATACGCTGATCGCAACCCGCACCCTCCGCGCGCAGACCGTTCTCACCCCCGCCGATCTGGCGCTTGGGCCGGGCACGCTGCCGGGTGCGCTGACGGCGCCTGAAGAGGCTATCGGGTTGGAGACCCGCGTCGCGATCTACGCTGGGCGGCCGCTCCACCCCGAGGAACTCGGCCCCCCCGCCATCGTCGAGCGCAACCAGATCGTGCCGCTGACCTACCGCCAGGGCGGGCTGCTTATCCAGACCGAGGGGCGGGTTCTCGACCGCGCCGGGGTCGGCGACACGATCCGGGTGATGAATATCAGCTCGCGCTCCACCGTCTTTGCCCGCATCGCCCCCGATGGCACGGCAATCGTTTCAAACCAGTGAAAGGCCCGTCATGCGCCCCTTTGTGATCCTGCTTGCCGCAACCGCGCTTATCGCCTGCCAGCGATTGGAAGACGTCGGCAAGGCGCCCGCCTTCACCCCGGTCGAGAACGGCAGCGAATTCTTCGCGATGAACACGCATCCCATGCCCGAGACCCTGGGCTACCCGCAACCCGCCGCGCAGGAGGCCTCGCTCTGGTCCGGCACGCGCGGTTCTCTGCTGGGGGATCGGCGGGCGGCACAGCGCGGCGATATCCTGACCGTCGTGATCGAGATCGACGACAAAGCCGAGATCTCGAACAGCTCGGGGCGCAGCCGCAATGGCTCGGATTCGATGGGGATCCCTTCGCTGCTCGGGCTGCCGCAACGCATCGACGCCGAACTGCCAGAGGGCGCCAGCATGGCCGATGCCTTCTCGACGAATTCGCGCTCATCCTACCAGGGCGATGGCTCGGTCAGCCGGAAGGAAAAGCTGACGCTGCGCATCGCCGCGACCGTGCTTGATCGGCTGCCCAATGGCGCCTTGCAGATCCAGGGCAGCCAGGAGGTGCGCGTGAATTTCGAGATGCGCGAGTTGATCGTGACCGGCTTCGTGCGCCCCGAGGATGTCAGCCGCCAGAACGAGATCACCTATGACAAGATCGCGGGCGCGCGGATTTCCTATGGCGGGCGCGGGCAGATCACCGATGTGCAGCAACCCCGGATCGGCCAGCAGGTCGCCGACGTGCTGCTGCCGTTCTGAGGCCCCTCATGCGCAAGCTCCTGCCCATCCTTCTTGCCATGATCGGGGTTCTTGCCGGTGGTGGCGCGGGCTACTTCCTGCGACCGCCTGCGGAAGAGGCTAGTCCCGCGGCGGGCACCCATGCACCGGCGTCTGACGCGCATACTGCGGACGCGGCGCCCCCCTCAGATCATGCCGCGCCTGCGGGCGACGATCATGGCGCGGGCGCGACGGTCGAGTATGTCAAGCTCAACAACCAGTTCGTCGTGCCGGTGGTCGAGGATGCCCGCGTCGCCTCGCTCGTCATCCTGTCGCTCAGCCTTGAGGTCGGGCTTGGCGCGACCGAACGGGTCTATGCGGTTGAGCCGAAGCTGCGCGACGCCTTCCTTCAGGTCCTGTTCGACCACGCCAATGCAGGCGGCTTTCGCGGGGCCTTCACCGACGCCAGCCAACTGGACGACCTGCGCCGTTCGCTGCTGGAGGCCGCGCGCAAAACCCTCGGGGCCGAGGTGAAAAGCGTGTTGATCTCGGATATCGTACGTCAGGATAACGGCTGACGCCGCCCCTTTGCCGCCTGACGGGCGGCAAGCTTCGCCAGCGCCTCATTGCGGCCAAATGCCTTCGCGGCGGCGGCGCGCTGCTGCGCCATATCCGGGGCAAGAGCCGCCTCGCGCCGCGCAAGAGCCTCGCAGTTTTCCTGCACCCAGTCGCGATATTTCCCGAGCGTGGCCGGATCGTCCGGGCCCGCGCCCTCCTGCGCATGAAGCCCCGCGCGCAGGGCTTGCTGGCGCTCGCGCAGCGCAGCCTGCTGTTGTGCCAGAGACGCCAGACGACCCAACTCGATCTCCTGGCGAAGCTGCGCCAGCATCCGCAAGCTTGCCAACTTCTTGCCGATCATTTCCGCATCCCCTTCGCACGCCGACGCATGGTTTCCGCGAACCTGATCGCGGCGGCCACGGGCTTGTAATGCTCGGGGCGGATTTCCTCGCCCACTTGCATCGCCGCGTGCAGGGCCCGCGCGGTAGGCGGATCGGAGTGGATCGGGACCCCGCTCTCCATTGCCACGGCCCGGATCCGCGCGGCGATCTCATCGACGCCCTTGGCGACGCAGACCGGCGCGCGGCCGCTTGAACGCTGCCATTTCAGCGCCACCGCGTAATGGGTTGGGTTCACGATCACGACGTCTGCGGTCTTCACATCGGAAATCATCTGGCGCGTCGCGATCTCGACCCCCTTCTGGCGCCGCTGCGCCTTGAGGTGCGGATCGCCCTCGGATTCCTTCATCTCATCGCTCAGATCCTTGCGACTCATCCGATTGCGGCGCAGGAACTCAGCCCGTTGCCACAGGAAATCGAGCGCACCGACGACCAGGGCGATCAGGAAGACCAGAATCAGGAAATCGCGCAGCATAACCATCGCCGCGACCGAACTTATCCCCGGCGCGGTGCGTTGCATCGCCAGAATCCCCTCGATCCGGCTGCTGAGGAAGACGCCGAGGACGCAAGCGATCACGATCAGTTTGACGAAGCTCTTGGCGAATTCAAACAGCCCCGCGCGGCCGAATTTCTGCGCGGCATTGGCGATCGGGTCGATCCGGCTCAGCTTCGGGCGGATCTTGTCGGGGGCGAAAACCAGCGCACGCTGCGCCCCAATCGCCGCCAGCACCAGCGCCAGCGGAAGCGCGAACCACGGCGCAATCGCCGCCACGATCCCGCCGATCATCCCGCCCACAGGCGCGGCGGAGGAACCGAAGATCAGGCGCGAAAGGCTGTCTGCTTGGTCAAGCAGCACCATTTCTTTCTGGCCAAACAACGTCAGGCTGCTTGCCCCCAACCCCATCGCGACCAGCAGAACACCGCCATAACTGGCCGCCACGCTCAGCTCGGCCGAGCGGATCAGATCGCCTTTGCGCCGCGCCTGCTCTAGCTTTTGCGGGGTTGGTTCGAATTCCTTTTCGCTGTCATCCTCGCTCATGGGGCCACCTCGAAGGGGTTGTCAAGAAAGCCCTCGAACGCCCCGAGCCAGACCATCAGCCCGGTCGGCGCGGCGATCATCAACAAGACGAGTCCCCCGGCGGTCAGCGCAGGCGCGCCCACGAAAGCCACCATCAGCTGCGGCATCGCCCGGTTGATCGCGCCGAGGGCAACGTTGTAGATCAGCCCGGCCACCACGAAGGGCGCGGCGATCGAGAAGGCAAGCGCGAAAGCCTGCGCAACCCCCGCCAGCCCCCAAGCGCGCACCAGCGCTGCATCGGGGAAGCCACCGGGCGGCAGCGCGTCATAAGAGCCGATCATCAACTGGGCAAAGCGGACATGCAGCCCCGATTGCACCGCCAGCGCTAGCCCGCCCAGCATCAACAGGTGGCCGATCGCGGGCTGCGGCTCGCCACTCGAGCCCCCGAAAAGCTGCGAGAGCGAGGTCGCCTGCGCGGCAAGCGTGCCCGCGATTTGCAGGGCGATGACGAACAGCCGAAGCACCGCACTGATCAGCAACCCGATCATCACCTCGGCGGCGCAGATCAGTGCTGTTGGCGCGGGCACCTCGACTGCGGGCAGCACCACGACAGTGAAGTCAAGCCCAAGCGCAAGGCGCACCCGCGCCGGGATGCTTTGTTCGCCGAAGGCCGGCAACAGGGCCATCATGCCGCCGATCCGCAGAAACACCACAAAGCCCGCAACAAGCAGCGTCTGGCTGATCTGTAGCAGCTCGACCAGTGCGGCGCTCATGCGGGCACCACGCCGACCATGGCGGGTTTTGCGTCGATGCCGATTTCCTCGAAGCTGAGGACCGGGGCCGAGATGCCCTTGGCCGCCAGCACGGTGCGCAGGAAACGGCGGCGGCGGGTCGAGGTGATGATCGCGGGGAAAACGCCGGTCTCGCCCGCCCGCGCGATCTTGTCCGAGACGTTGGCGACCAGCCGGTTGAACTTGTCGGGCGGCAGCGCGACATCGGCCGGGCCGCGATCAGTCTGGAGCTGGTAGGTGGTAAAGGTGTCCTCCCACTCGGGCGCGAGTTGCAGCAGCGGCAGGGTGCCATCCTCGCGCCGGTATTCGGCCACCAGTTGGAACCCGAGGCGCTGGCGCACATGCTCGCAGATCGCCTCGGGCGATTGCAACCCGCGCACCTCGGCGATAGCCTCGACGATCAGCAGGAGGTTGCGGATCGACACGCGCTCTTCCAGCAGCAGGCGCAACACCGCCAGCAGCAAGTCGAGCGGCACCTTGTCGGGGATCAGCTCATCAAGGATTCGGCGGTTCGCGTCGGCGCGTGCGGGATCGGAGAGGTTCGCCGTCTCTTCCAGCAGGCGGCGCAGCGCGCGCAGCCCCATGAGGCGCGCGAAGTTGCGCTTGATGACCTCAAGCAGATGGGTGGCTAGAACCTCGGTCGGGGACACCACGGTCGAGCCGGTCAGCACTGCCTCCTCCTGCGAGGCGGCGGGAACCCATCGCGCGGGGGCGCCATAGACCGGCTCGCGCACATCCTCGCCAGCAGGTAGCAGATCGCGGTTGTCGGCGATCAGAGCCAGCACGCGCTCGGGGCGGAGGCGGTCGCGCGCCTGCTCGACCCCCTGAATGCGGATGCGATAGGTGCCGGGCGGCAGCGCGCCGTCATCGGTCAGGCGGATCTCGGGCAGGATCAGCCCGAAAGAGGCCGCCACGTGGTTGCGCATATTGGCGATCCGCGCGTCGAGGCCCGTCGCTGGGTCGAGCGCCATCGCCACCAGATCGGGCGCGAATTCGACGTGGATGTCATCGACATCCAGAATGTCGCCCATGGATTTACGCCGCGCAGGCTCGGGCGGGGGCATCTTCATCGCCTCGCGCCGCGCGCGTTTCTGATCGGCGCGGCGCAGCAGTTGCGCGGCGCCCCCGAGCACCAGCGCCCCAACCATGAAGGGCAAGAACGGTAGGCCCGGCACCAGCGCGAACAGCGCCATCAGAACCCCCACCGTCATCAGGGCGGGTGGATATTTCCCGAGCTGGCGAAACAGCTCCATATCGGCCGAGCCCTTCGCGCCGCCGCGCGACAGCAGGATGGCCGAGGCAATCGAGATGATTACTGCGGGGATCTGGCTGACCAGCCCGTCGCCCACGGTCAGGATCGCGTAGGTCTCGAGCGCGCGGCCAATCGGCATGCCATGCACCGCCGTGCCGATGATCAGCCCCATGACCAGATTGAGCAGCGTGATCAAAAGCCCCGCCACCGCATCGCCCTTGACGAATTTCGACGCCCCGTCGAGCGAGCCGAAGAACGTCGTCTCTGCCTGTTCGCGTTCGCGCCGGGCGCGGGCCTCGGCATGGTCGATGGCGCCCGCGTTCATATCGCTGTCGATGGCCAGCTGTTTGCCCGGCATCGCATCGAGGGCAAAGCGCGCGCCCACCTCGGCCATGCGGCCCGCGCCTTTGGTGATAACGATGAAGTTGACGATCAGGATGACCCCGAAGACCACAAGGCCGATCAGAACCGACCCGCTCATGATGAAATTGGCAAAGCCCTCGATCACATCGCCGGCCGCGCCCGTGCCGGTGTGTCCCTGCCCGATGATCAGCTTGGTTGACGAGACGTTGAGCGATAGCCGCAGCATCAGCGACGCCAGCAGCACCGTCGGGAAGGCCGAGAAATCGAGCGGCCTCTCGATGAACAGCGTCACGGTGAAGATCAGGATGGCCATGGCGAAGGACGCAGCAAGCCCCACGTCGAGCACCCAGGCAGGCACCGGAAGAATCATCATCACGATGATCGCCATCAGCGCGAGGGCCAACAGGATCGTCGGCTGAAAGATCGCAAGCAGCGTGACGCGTGGCATCATTCGGCCTCGACGCGCCGCACCGCCGAGGCAAACAGGCTTGCCCCCGGCGCGCCGCCTAGGGGCGGGCGCACATCGCCGCTACGCTGCAAAAGCGGATAGGTGTTCACCCGGGGCGGCCCGACCTCGAGCCCGCCGCCATTCGCCGCCAGAACGATATCGGGAATGTCGGGGATCGCATCGCCCGGCTGGATCGGCGCCTGGCCTGCATCTTCGGCCAGGTAGCGTCGGCGCAGCTCGGCGAAGCGGGCGGCGTAGCGATCCGCATATTCGCGGGTGCGCGAATGAAAGGCCCCGGCGGCGGCGTTCCAAGACCCTGTTTCAGCGTAAAGCTCGCGCAGGAAGCGCGCGGCGTAAAGCGCGTTGGCCATCGGATCGAACATCTCGTCGATCGAGGAGAACCCCTCCTTGTGCCATTTGTAATTGATCTGGAAGCAGCCGACATCGAAGCTGCGCGCGCCGCGCTGGTATTCGCGCACGACAAAGGCGCGCGCCTCGGGGAGGGTGTCGAACCAATGCCCCGCCCCCTCCATGTTCACCGTCCAAGGCCAGGGGCGGAACTGCCCTTCGAGCTTGCGGCCCGTCTCGGTCAGCGAGATCGCCTTCAACACCGACACCGGCACGCCCGAGCGCCGCGCGGCTTCGGCGGCGACCTCCTCGCAGACCGAGGCGAGGCGCGCGTTGCTGGCCAGTGCCCATGACGGCGCCAGCAGCGACAGGATCACGATCAGAATGCGCCCGATACCCGGCATGGGATTCGCCCCGCGACAGCAGTTCTTGCTGGGGGCAGGCTAGGGGCCAAGTCTTGCCAATTGGTTAGCCGCGTCTCACTCGGGCCAGTGACGCAATTGCGCGATGTAATCGGCGTGCAGCCGGGGCGCGGCCACGACAAGGCCGTTCGACTGCGCGCCGGGCCGGTTGAAGCGCAGCGGGCTGCCGTTGCGGTCGGTCGCCATGGCTCCCGCGCGCTCGGCGATCAGGCTGGCGGCGGCAATGTCCCACTCCCATGCCGGGCGCAGCGAGATCGTCGCGTCATAGCGCCCCTCGGCCACTAGGCACAGCCGCCACGCCAGCGAGGGCCGGAGGCTGCGCCGATAGCGCGGCACACCGCGGCGCCAGTGCCCCGGATCGTCGGACATCTTCGAGGTCAGAACCGTGCTGCCCTCGACGCTGTGCGCGGTGCTCGGGCTGATCGGCTCTCCATTGAGCAGCGCCGGGCCATCAAGCGCCGCCGCATAGGTCAGATCGAGCGCGGGCAGATGCACCACACCGGCCACCGCGCGGCCATCTTCAACCACTGCCAGCGCATGGGCAAAACCGCCGTCATGGGCAAGAAAGGCGCGCGTGCCGTCAATCGGATCGACGATGAAGACCCGCGTCGCCGCAAGGCGGTCGGTGCTGTCGGCGCTTTCCTCGGACAGCCAGCCGTAATCGGGTCGCGCCGCGCGCAGATCGCGCTCCAGCATCGCGTTGACGGCCAGATCGGCCTCGGACACCGGACCGGCGCCGCCGCCCTTGTCCCAGGCCTCGGGGCCTCGCTTCCAATAGCCAAGCGCGATTTCGCCCGCGGCCTTCGCGGCCTCGATCAACAGCGCCAGATCATCCTGATAATCACTGCCCGGCAAGCGTCAGCCCCTCGATCAGAAGCGACGGCACCAGATGGCTGAGATGCGCGCGGGCGTCATTGGCGGGGATGATCCGCATCAGCATCTCGCGCAGGTTGCCCGCCACGGTGCATTCGTTGACCGGATACTGAATCTGCCCGTTCTCGACCCAGAACCCCGAGGCACCGCGCGAATAATCGCCGGTGTTCGGGTTGATCGTCGCGCCGATGAACGAGGTCACCAGAAGCCCCGTGCCCATGTCGCGCAGCAGCTCCGCGCGGCTCTGCACGCCCGGCGTCAGCGTGACATTACCCACCGAGGGCGCGGGTGGCGAGGCCGTCCCGCGCGTGGCATTGCCGGTGCTTTCCAGCCCCAGCTTGCGCGCCGTCGCCAGATCCAGCGTCCAGCTGCGCAGCACGCCGTTTTCCACGATTGCACGGCGGCGCGTCGGCAGCCCCTCGGCATCGAAGGGGCGCGAGCCCGAGATACGCGGGCGGTGCGGTTCTTCGGTCAGCGAAAGCGCCTCGGGCAGAACCGGCGTGTCCATCGCGTCGCGCAGCCACGAGGCGCCGCGCGAAATCGCCGAGCCGTTAATCGCCGCCAGCAGATGCGCGATCAGGCTGCCCGAGATGCGTTCGTCGAACAGCACCGGATAGGCGCCGGTCTTGGGGCGGCGGGGGTTGGCGCGCTCGACCGCGCGCTGACCTGCCTGAGCGCCAATCGAGGCCGCATCGGGCAGATCGGCCTGAAAGGTGCGGCTTTCGGCGGCCCAGTCGCGCTCCATCGACAGGCCCTCGCCCGAGATCGCGACGGCCGACACCGCGCGTGAGCTGCGTCCGTAGCCGCCGGAAAACCCGTTCGAGGCCGCGATATGCACGCGCTTGCGCGAGTAAGAGGCCGAGGCGGATTGCACCTGCGACACCCCCGAAACCGCCAACGCCGCAGCCTCGGCGGTGCGCGCATCGGCCTCAAGCGCGCTTGCCGCGGGCTCGGCGGAAGTATCCTCAAGCTCGAAGGCCGTGATGTCCCAGCTTTGGGCCAGCTGCGCGGGATCGGCCAGACCCGCATAGGGGTCGTTCGGTGCCTCGCGCGCCATGGCCACCGCACGTTCGGCCATGTCCGACAGGGTCCGCGCCGAGATATCCGAGGCCGAGACGCAGGCCTGGCGCCCACCGATCAGCACACGCAAGCCGATCTCGACACCTTCGGACCGCTCGGCCTGCTCCAGCTTGCCGCCGCGCACGTCGATCGAGATCGAACGGCCATCGACCGCCATGGCATCCGCGGCTTCCGCCCCGGCGCGCTTGGCGACTTCCAGCAGGGCCCCGGTCAGGTCGGACAGGCGAGTATCGGACATACTATCTCCGCAATGAAAAGGCCGCCCGGAACGTCCGGGCGGCCTGACGTGTCGTTTGTCTTACTGGATACGCTGGCCGTTGGCGAGGATTTCGCCGTCCTCGTTGAACTCGATTGTCGAGGTATAGGCATCGTCACCCGCGGGCTTGGCGTAAAGGCCCAGCATCATGTTCACGAACATGGTCTGATCCTGCGGCACCATGCCCATCGCTACCAGCTTCTCCAGCAGCGCGTTGAGGCCCGTCAGATCCAGCGTGACCGCGCCCAGGGGCATCGGCACGCCCATCGTGTTGTCAAAGGTCAGCGCACCCTTGCCCGACAGATCGGCGCCCAGCAGGGTCAGCTGCACCTTGTTCACATCGAGGGTCTGGACCTCGGCGGGCGGGCCTTCCAGCGTCGCCATCTCTTCCGAGAAGAGGTTCACGAGCGGACGCAGCGCGCCGGTCAGATCGACGATCAACGTGGCCGGGTCATGCGGCAGCTGTCCCATGGGGTCGAACAGGCCCCAGATATCCTCCGACACGGTCAGATCCTTGAGCGTCAGCTTGGCGGTGTAGGGCGCAGCTTCCTCGCTTTTCGCGACCGGCGCGGCCAGGCGGAACTCGCTGTCACCCAGGGCGCCCGCAATCGGGAACGGCACATCGGGCGAGCTGAGGCTGAAGGTCGAGGGGCCGGAGGTCACGCCGTAATCGAAGGCATTGCCGTTCAGCACAATGTCGATACGCCCCGATTCCGCAGTGCTTTCCATATGCACCGGACCCTCCGCGGTGACGCCCTCGATCACGAAGTTCGACGCGCCATAGCCGATATATCCGTTGATCTCGGCGCCATCCGCCATGACCGTCAGGAAGTCCGCCGCACCCGGTGCAACCTTCATCCGGGTCGTGCCCTCGGTGCGCAGGTCGGCCATCTGGCCGCTCATCTTGAAGGTCTCGGTCGCCGCCGGGTCGCTGCCCTCCATCGAGAACTTGAGCGCCGACATCGACAGGTTCGAGAGCGTCTCGGTCATCTCGCCATGCGCGACCTCATAGAAACCCGAGGTGCCCTGCATCGTGGCCGACAGCGACAGTTCGGGCGGCTGGTCTGCGCCCGAGGTTTCCATGGTGCCTTCGAGAACCATTTCGGGCGCGGTGATGTCATAGCGGATCTTCTCGGGGCTGCCCGAGGCCACGGCGACCGAATTCGCCTGGGTCATCACCATGTTCATATTCGTGGTGACGGTCTCCTGCTCGGCCTGCACGGCCGACGAGGTCACCATGTTGATCTTCTCCGCGCCGGTGATTTCCACCGTGCCATCGCCGCGTTCACGCAGGCGCAGCTCACCCATGCTCATCTCGCTGCGGGTCTGCATCTGCAGCTCTTCCTGGTTCTGCTCGGATACCACCTTCACGCCGCTCAAGACCAGGGTATCGCCCGAACGCTCGCTTTTCTCGACAGTGACCACAGAGCCGTAATCGGCATTGCTCTTCTGAATGCTGTCCCAGACCTGCTCGGCGGTGACATCGGCATAAAGCGCGGTCGTGCCCATCAGCGAGAAAATGGCACCGAGGCTTGCGATACGCTTGGTGATCATCTGAAATTCCTTTCCGAATTTAATGTCGGCGGCATCCTCTTTTGATGCCGGGCAATGGTCAAGGCCCGATGGCCTTGTTAACAGGGAAACAGCGTTGCCTTGCAGGGGACAGTGATGATCCGACTTGACCAGACCGACGGGCTTTGGACCGTCACCATCGACCGGCCGGAAAAGGCCAACTCGCTGACGCGCGGGATGCTTGCCGAAATCGCCGATATCGCCGAGCGCGCCGCGACTGAGGGCGCGCGCGCCATCGTGCTGCGCGGCGAAGGCAAGGTGTTCTCCGCCGGTGCCGATCTTGACGAGGCCCGCGCGGGCCTGGCCACCGACCCGGTGTGGGAGCGTCTGTCGAGCGCCATCGCAACCCTGCCCTGCCTGAGCATCGCGGCCTTGAACGGCACGCTGGCGGGCGGCGCGATGGGCATGGTTCTGGCCTGCGATCTGCGCATCAGTGTGGCCTCGGCCAAATTCTTCTACCCCGTGATGAAACTGGGCTTCCTGCCGCAACCCTCAGACCCGAAACGCATGGCGGCCCTAATCGGCCCGGCGCGCGCCAAGATGATCTTGATGGCGGGCCAGAAGATCGAGGCGGAAGAGGCGCTGGCCTGGGGCCTGATCGACCGCATCGTCGCACCCGAGGCGCTGATGGACACTGTCACCACCCTTGCCGCCGATGCCTGCGGGGCGACGGCTGCCCATGTCGCCGGGATCAAGAACCTGATCTGAAACGCAAGACGCCCGGAGGCCGGCTCCGGGCGTCGCATCCATTCGCTTCGGCTCAGCCGTAAACGGCTTCTTTGCGGAAATGCTTGGTCAGCATGTAATAGACCACGGCGCGATACTTGTTGCGCTCCGAGCGGCCATAGGTCTCGATCACGGCGTCGATCGCATCCATCAGCGCGGGGCCATCGGTCAGACCCAGCTTCTTGACGAGGAAATTGTTCTTGACGGTCTCAAGCTCGCTCTTGTCCGAGGCGGCGACGGTTTCGGCATCGGCATTGTAAATCGCCGGGCCACAGCCGATGGTCACCTTGGTCAGAAGATCCATGTCGGGTTCCATCCCGCATTTGGATTTCAGATCCGCGGCATATTTCGCGATCAGCTCGTCACGTTTTCCCATTTATTCACTCCCACAAAGTCCGGTTGGTTAAAATGCACGGGCTGCCCCCATGTCGGAGCCGAGGGTAAGGCGAAACTTTGAACCTCTCCAAGGGAAAACTGACGCGAACTTCCCCCGATGGCGAAAAGCCGCAAGCCATCCACACCGGGCAACGAAAAGGGGCGGCGCCTTGCGGCCCCGCCCCATCGATCTAACTGGTTCAACGCTCAGTAGCGGTAGTGATCCGACTTGAACGGGCCTTCGACGGTCACGCCGATATAGGTGGCCTGGTCAGGGCGCAGTTCGGTCAGCTTGACGCCGATCTTGGCCAGATGCAGGCGGGCAACTTTCTCGTCGAGATGCTTGGGCAGGATATAGACGCCCGGGGCGTAGTCGTCGCCCTTGGTCCAAAGCTCGATCTGCGCCAGCACTTGGTTGGTGAAGGAGGCCGACATCACGAAGCTCGGGTGGCCGGTCGCGTTCCCGAGGTTCAAGAGGCGCCCTTCGGAGAGCAGGATGATCCGCGCGCCCGAGGGCATCTCGATCATGTCCACCTGGTCCTTGATATTGGTCCATTTGTGGTTGCGCAGGGCGGCGACCTGTATCTCATTGTCGAAGTGGCCGATGTTGCCGACGATCGCCATATCCTTCATCGCGCGCATATGCTCGATGCGGATGACATCCTTGTTGCCGGTGGTGGTGATGAAGATATCGGCGCTGTCGACGACGTCTTCCAGCACGACAACCTCGAAGCCATCCATAGCCGCTTGCAGAGCGCATATCGGATCGACCTCGGTCACCTTCACGCGGGCGCCGGCGCCGCGAAGCGAGGCGGCCGAGCCCTTGCCCACATCGCCATAGCCGCAGACCACTGCAACCTTGCCCGCCATCATCACGTCGGTCGCGCGGCGGATGCCGTCCACGAGCGATTCCTTGCAGCCATACTTGTTGTCGAATTTCGACTTAGTGACGGAATCGTTCACGTTGATCGCCGGGAAGGGCAGCAGGCCCTTCTTGTGCAGGTCGTAAAGGCGATGCACACCGGTGGTCGTCTCTTCCGAGACGCCCTGGATCGCGTCACGCTGCTTGGTGAACCAGCCGGGGCTCGCGGCCAGACGCTTCTTGATCTGGTTGAACAGGCAGACCTCTTCGTCCGAGGTCGGCACGGCGATCAGGTCGGTCTCACCCGCTTCGACGCGCGCGCCAAGAAGGATGTAGAGCGTCGCATCCCCGCCATCGTCGAGGATCATGTTGCAGGTGCCACCCTCGCCGCCGAACTGGAAGATCTTGTCGGTATATTCCCAATATTCCTCAAGGGTTTCGCCCTTGATCGCGAAAACCGGAGTGCCGCCCGCTGCAATCGCCGCCGCCGCGTGATCCTGCGTCGAGAAGATGTTGCACGAGGCCCAACGCACATCCGCGCCCAGCGCCTTGAGCGTCTCGATCAGCACGGCGGTCTGCACGGTCATGTGCAGCGAACCCGCGATGCGCGCGCCCTTGAGCGGCTGCGACGCGCCGAATTCCTCGCGGCAGGCCATCAGGCCCGGCATTTCGGTTTCGGCGATGTCCAGCTCCTTGCGGCCGAATTCGGCCAGAGCGATGTCCTTGATGATGTAATCAGCCACTTTCGGCCCCCAGATCCTGAATTTTGGGGGCTATGTAGCACCGCCACCCCCGCGCGGCAATGCAAGGGCGGAAGCGCGGTTTACAGGCCCCCTCGCATTCGCTAGCACCATGGCCAGCAACAGGGGGCCGCGATGGCACGCGCATGGCAAAGGATGCTCTCGGGGCGCAGGCTTGACCTGCTTGACCCGACGCCGCTCGATATTGAAATCGAGGACATCGCGCATGGGCTGGCCTTCGTTGCGCGCTGGAACGGGCAGACACTTGGCGATTTCGCCTATTCGGTGGCCGAGCATTCGCTGCTGGTCGAAGAGATCTTCGCCCGCCAGAACCCCGGCATCGGCCCGCGCTGGCGCCTGGCCGCGCTGCTGCACGATGCGCCCGAATATGTATTGGGCGACATGATCAGCCCGGTGAAGGCCGCGATCGGGAAAGGCTATAACGAACTCGACACGCGCCTGACGGGCGCGGTCCATCTGCGCTTTGGCCTGCCCGCCACCCTGCCCGCCCCCATCAAGAAGGCGATCAAGGTGGCCGATCTGATCTCGGCCCGGCTGGAGGCCGAGCAGATCGCAGGGTTTTCCAAGGCTGAGGCGGATAAGCTGTTCGGAAAAACCGATGCTTCGGTCATCCGGGGGCTGACGATCCGCCTGCGTCCGCCCGCTGAAGTGCGCGCGGCCTATACCGCGCGCTACACAGAGTTGCTTGCCGAAATTACCGCGTGAATTTCTGGACGCGGTTCTGCGGCGCACGTTGCGCCTGGCCACCCATGGCAAGAGTGAGCACATCTGCAAGAATCCGGATCATTTTCTGATCTCCTTTGTTGTGGTCATGCCCTTATTTGCATTGACTTGCGGTAATTTGCGAGTCAGGAATTTTTCATCATCTGTTAGTTTGACTTACATATGAGCGAAATCGACTGGAGAAAGATGCCGGCCCTGACCTCGTTGCGCGCCTTCGCGGCGACCGCGCGTGAGGGGGGATTCAGCGCCGCCGCGCGGCGGCTGAACGTGACGCACGCGGCCATCGCCCAACAGGTGCGCGCGCTGGAATCCGACCTCGGGCTGAGCCTCGTATGGCGCGAGGGGCGCAACCTGAACCTCACCCCCGAGGGCGAGCGTCTGGCCGCCGCGCTTGAGGATGGGTTTGGCCAGATCCAGTCCACGCTCGAGGCGCTGCAAAGCCAGAAGACCGACAAGCCGCTAACGATCACCCTGCCGCCGACCTTCGCGGCCGAGTGGCTGATGCCGCGCCTTGCCAAGTTCTGGAAGGCTCACCCCGAAATCGCGCTGTCGCTGCTGCCCGACCCGCGCAATGTCGAGCTGCGCGAGGTGGGGGCAAGCCTGGGCATCCGCTTCGGCACCGGGCGCTGGCCCGGCGTGGTCTCGGAATATCTGACCGCGGCGCCGCAGGTGGTGGTGGCCGCCCCCGAATTGCTGAACGGGCGCAAGAAGCTGTCATTGCGGGAAATGTCGATGATGCCCTGGATCCGCGAACGCGGCTGGCCCGAGCTGATGCAATTGCTGGAATCCATCGGGCTAAAACCCGCCGCGCTGAAATTCACAGATTTCCCGAATGAGGAATTGGCGCTGTCTGCCGCGCGCGAGGGGATTGGTCTGCATCTCGAAACCGAGTCGCTGATCGAGGAGGATCTCGAGAACGGCTGGCTCGTGAAAATCCACGAGATGAACGACGAAAGCCTGGGGTATTATGTGGTCAGGCCGCCGGGGCCAATAAGCCCGGCGGCCCGAACGCTGATTGACTGGCTTAGATCGCAGGTCTGATCAGATCGCCAGATCTTCAAGCGATTTACCGGCATCGAGCGCGGCCTGCACCCATTGCGGCTTGCGCCCGCGCCCGGTCCAGGTTTGCGCGCTATCGGCCGGGTTGGCATATTTCGCAGCGACAGGCTTGCGGGTTTTCGCCACCGAAACACCCGTCAGTTCCGCGAGGGTGAAGCCCATTTTCTTGGCGGCTTCTTCCAGCTCGGCCAGGGCCTCTTTTTTCTTGCGGTCTTCGAAAGACGAAATTGCGCGATCCACCTTGGCGCGCAGCGCCTTGAGTTCGCTCATCGAAAGGTCGTCGAGATTGATATCCATGATTATCCCTGAATTGTTTTTTCAGAGATAATCATCTAGCGCGCAAAAACGCCAATTGTACTTTTGTCAGTTTTATTAACGCGGGCTGCGCTTGGCCAGAATACGCTGAAGCGTCCGGCGGTGCATATTCAAGCGCCGCGCCGTTTCCGAAACATTGCGGTCGCACAGCTCATAAACGCGCTGAATATGCTCCCAACGCACGCGATCCGCGCTCATCGGGTTTTCCGGCGGCGGCGGCAGGGTTTCCCCCTTGGCCAGAAGCGCATTGGTTATATCGTTGGCGTCGGCGGGTTTCGACAGATAATCGGTCGCGCCCATTTTCACCGCGGCCACGGCGGTGGCGATGGCGCCATAGCCGGTCAGCACGACGATCCGCGCATCGGGGCGCCGCTCGCGCAGCGCCTCGACCACGTCAAGGCCATTGCCATCCTCAAGCCGCAAATCCACGACCGCATAGGCCGGCGGGCGGCTTAGCGCGATCGCCTTGCCGGCCGTAACCGTCTCGGCGGTTTCGGTCTGAAAGCCGCGTTTTTCCATCGCGCGCGCAAGGCGGGTCAGGAAGGGAACGTCATCATCCACCAGCAAAAGCGTGCGGTCGGACCCGAGTTCGGCAAATTGATCGTCGGCCATGTGCTCTCCCCATGCATTCCGAAAGTCTTAGGCGGTCGGAACCGTCTGGTCAAATTCCCCGTTCGTTATTGGGAGTTTTTCCAGGCATCGACGAAACAGGAGACCTGCTCGGCCATTTGCTCGGGCGTGGTATCGCGGTTGAAGAAATCGACAAACCCGATTTCAGGAAACACCAGGTAGGTCTGGGTCGAATGGTCGATCAGAGTATAGGGGTCGCCAGGGTTCTGAACCTTGAAATAGGTCCGGTAGGCTTTCGACGCGACCGATATCTGTTCGGCCGAGCCGGTCAGGCCCAGCATTTTCGGGTGCATGATCTCGGTGAATTCGGCCAGAAGCTCGGGCGTGTCGCGCTCGGTATCGACCGAGACGAACACGGGCGTCACGTCATAGCCGCGCTCATCGAGCAGGGTGACGGCCTCGGCATTGCGCGAATTGTCCAGCGGGCAGACATCGGGGCAATAGGTATAGCCGAAGTAAAGCAGGCTGGGCTTGGTGAACACATCCTTGTCGGTGACCGTCTCGCCGGTTTCGGAAACCAGCGTGAACGGCCCGCCCAACTGGCCCGAACCGCCCACGACGCCCCGGCGGCACTGGGCGAAGATATCCTCGTCGCCGCCCTGGGTGAACAACACGGTTGCGCCAAGACCTGCGACGACGGCGGCCGAGGCCAGGATGGCGGCGAAGCGCGGAGTAAGTGCCATGAGAAGTTCCGTTCCTTGTCCTGCATTGATCGCGTGGGCGGACACTACTATCAAGTTGGGCAAGATTAAATGTGACAACCAGACCCATCTTTGGATTGATCGGGGGCAGAATGGCGGAACGGCTTGAGGCAAGTGCGCAATTTGCCGAGGCGCATCACGACTGGGTCCGTCTGCGCACTCTGATCTTTTTGCGCTGGACCGCGATCATCGGGCAGCTTGGCGCGATCTTTGTGGGCTGGTGCTGCTATGATATCGCGCTGGACCTGCCGCTGGCGCTGGCCACGGTGGGCGCGGCGGTCGCGGCCAATATCGTGGCGATCTTCCTGTTTCCGCACAGCCGCCGGCTTAGCCAGGCCGAGGTGACAGCAACGCTTCTGTTCGACACCGCGCAGCTTGGCCTGTTGCTGGCGCTGACGGGCGGGCTGAACAACCCCTTCGCGTTGCTGATCCTGGTGCCCGTCACCATCGCCGCCACCGCGCTGGAGCGTCGCCCGACGATCCTGCTGGGGATCGCAACGATCCTGATCATCTCGATCGTCAGCCAGTTCCACCTGCCGCTGATTACCCGCGACGGCACCGTGATCGAGATGCCAAGCGTGGTCGAGTTCGGCTTCTGGGTCGCCATCGTGATCGGCGTGGTCTTTCTGGGCGCCTATGCGCATCGCATCTCAAGCGAGATCCACTCGATGGGCGACGCGCTGCTGGCGACGCAGCTTGCACTGGCGCGCGAACAGAAGCTGACCGATCTGGGCGGCGTTGTTGCGGCAGCGGCGCATGAGCTTGGCACGCCCCTAGCGACGATCAAACTGGTGTCCTCCGAACTTGCCGACGAGCTGGAGGACAGCCCCGATCTGCACAGCGACGCCATCCTGATCCGCGAACAGGCCGACCGCTGCCGCGATATCCTGCGCTCGATGGGCCGGGCGGGGAAAGACGATCTGCACCTGCGCTCGGCCCCGGTGCTGGCGGTGCTGCGCGAGGCGGCCGAGCCGCATCTCGATCGTGGCAAAGAGATCCTGTTCGACGTGAATCCCGGCGAGGGCGGGGCCGAGCGTCAGCCCACCGTCTATCGCTACCCCGAGGTGATCCACGCCCTGCGCAACCTGGTGCAGAACGCCGTGGATTTCGCCCGCAGCACCGTCTGGGTCGAGGCCGAATGGACCGACCAGACCATCCTTGTTCGGATCACCGACGATGGGCGCGGCTATGCGCCGGGGGTCATGAACCGCATCGGCGACCCCTTCCTGCAAAACCGCTCGGGCGACCGCAGCCAGCGCCCGGAATACGAGGGCATGGGCCTTGGCCTCTTCATCGCCAAGACGCTGCTTGAGCGCACCGGCGCCCATCTGCGTTTCAGCAACGGCCCCGAATCCTTCATCCCCGAGGTCAGCCACGCGACCCGCTCGGGCGCCATGGTCGAGGTCAGCTGGCCACTCTCGCGGCTTGTGGTCGAGGACGGCGCAGGGCTTGGAGAGAACCAGCCGATTACCGCCTGAGGCGCGATCTTCCTGTGGATTAACCGCCTGTTAACCATTCCCTAGCGAAACTCCGCCGGATGTGGGGCGGAAGGGCGCGCGGATGCAATTCGAATGGATGCAGGCACTGGTCATCGTGGCGACTTCGGTCGGTGCCGCCTTCCTGGCCTTGCTGGGTCTAAGCGTTCTGGCGCCGCGCAGGCGGGCCGGGCTTGCACCAGCCGAGAGCTATCTGGAGCCCATCGTCTTCCTCTTCGACGAACAGCGCCTTGTCGATGCCACCACCCCGGCCCGCGCGTTGCTTGACGGCACCCCCGCAGGGCAAAGCGAATGGGCGCGTTTATCGGTCTTTCTCGCACCAAGGTTCGACGACTTGGCCCAAAGCCTTGCGCAACTGGCGCAGCGCGGGCGGATCGAGTTGACCGGGCGCGAGGGCGCTGATGCGCTGCGCCTGACCGCCGAGGATGTGAACGGCCTTGCGCGCATCACCCTTGCCGATCCCGCGGCCGAAGGGGTTGGCATGATGGTTGACGGGCTTAGCCTGCGCGCGCAGGAGCTGGAACTCGATCAGCTGCGCCAGACGCTTGACCACGCACCCTGTCCGATCTGGCGCGAGGATGCGGGCGGCGACGTCATCTGGGCCAACCGCGCCTATGCGCAGCAGGCGGGCGTGCTGGACGCGCTGACCTGGCCTTTGCCCCGGCTCTTTGAGCCGCAAGGGGCAAATGCCGCGCGTCTGCGCAGCATTCCCGAGGGGCTCTGGTTCGACTGCCACAGCCACGCCTTTGGCCCCGAGGTGCTGCATTTTGCTCTGCCCGCCGATGCCACCGTGCGCGCCGAGACAAGCCTGCGCGAATTCGTCCAGACCCTGACCAAGACCTTCGCCGACCTGCCCATCGGCCTTGCGATCTTCGACCGCCAGCGCCAGTTGCAAATGTTCAACCCCGCGCTTTTGGACCTCACGCATCTGACGCCGCAGTTTCTCTCGGCCCGGCCCACGCTTTTCGCCTTTCTCGACCGGCTGCGTGAGGCCCGCATGATGCCCGAGCCGCGCGATTACGCCAGCTGGCGCCAGCAGATGAGCGCGCTCGAACAGGCCTCGGCGGCCGGATACCATACCGAGACCTGGTCGCTGCCCAACGGCCAGACCTACCGCGTCACCGGTCGCCCGCATCCCGATGGCGCGGTGGCCTTCCTGTTCGAGGATATCACCTCCGAGATCGGCCTGACCCGCCGCTTCCGCGCCGAGCTTGAGATGGGGCAGGAGGCGCTCGACCTGATGCCCGATGCGCTCGCGGTGTTCCTGCCCTCAGGCGAGTTGGTGCTGTCAAACACCGCCTATGGAGCGCTTTGGGGGGTCGAGCCGGAGACGACGCTCGGCATCCTGACGCTACAGGACTCCCTCGGCCAGTGGCGCGCGCAGTGCGAGATCGAGGGGCTGAGCACGGCCTTGCGCAATCGTGCAGCGCAGGGCGGACGCGGGGAGGCGGTCGAAGGCACGGCGCAGATGCATGGCGGCCAGAGCCTGCGCTGGCGCGTTGCCCCGATGAGCGGGGGCGCGACGCTGGTCAGCTTTGCCCCCGCCATGGTGGCCGCCGCACCCAGGGAGGCCACCGTGCCGTGATACGGGCTTGCGGCAGCTCACGGGCGGGGTAAAACTGCCGCCATGCCCGATTTGCTGTTTCGCCTGCCCCTGCCCGACGCCGATGCCACCGCCCGTCTGGGTCAGCGGATGGCGCAGCTTGTCCAGCCCGGCGATGTGCTGCTGCTTGAAGGCCAGATCGGCGCCGGCAAGACCCATTTCGCCCGCAGCCTGATCCAGACCCGCCTTGCCGCGCTGAACCGGAGCGAGGATATCCCCTCGCCCACATTCACGCTGGTGCAGGTCTATGATGCCGCGCCCGAGATCTGGCACACCGACCTCTACCGTCTGACCCATCCTGACGAGGCGATCGAACTGGGGCTCGAGGAGGCGTTCGACACGGCGATCTGCCTGATCGAATGGCCCGACCGGCTGGCCGATCTGGTGCCACGCAAGGCCCTGACCCTCCGCTTCGAACTGGCCGATGCCGGGGCCTCGCGCTGTGTGAGCTTCCTTGGTGATGCCGACTGGGCCGAGCGCCTGACGGATCTGCGCGATGCCTGATCGCGCCGCACAGATCACGCGCTTTCTCGCGCTGGCCGGGTGGGGCGAGGCACATCGGGCATCGCTCGCTGGCGACGCCTCTGCCCGGCGCTATGAACGGCTGACGCACGGCGACGCGCGCGCGGTGCTGATGGATGCTCCTCCTGGGGATGAGGTGATACGCTTCCTGCGCATGGCGCGCTGGCTGCGGCAACACGGCTTTTCCGCCCCTGAGATTCTGGCAAAAGCGCCGGAACAGGGTCTATTGCTGCTTGAAGACCTGGGCGATGCGCTGATCTCGCGTTTGGTCGCGCAAGACCCTGCGCGCGAGGGCGCCCTTTACGCCGAGATCACGGCCTTCCTGCTGGCCCTCCACCGCCTGCCTCCGCCCGATTTCCTCGCCCCGCTCGACGGCACCGCGCTGGCCGAATTGCTGCGCCTGACGCCGGAATGGTATCCGGTGCTGTCACGCGAGGCGGCTGAGGCCCTCCCCGACCTGATCGCGCAACGCTACGCGGCGCTGAATCGCGAGCCCCCCGTCACCTGCCTGCGCGACTTCCACGCCGAAAACGCGCTCTGGCTGCCCGAACGCCAAGGGGTTGCGCGGCTGGGGCTCCTCGATTTTCAGGACGCCGTGGCCGCGCATCCGGCTTACGATCTCGTCTCGGCGCTGCAAGACGCGCGGCGCGATGTCTCGCCCAAGACCGAAGCGCGCGAGCGCCACCGCTATGCCGAGGCCGCGAACCTTGATCTGCCCCGGTTCGAGGCGCTCTATGCCCTGCTTGGCGCGCAACGCGGGCTGCGGATCATGGGCGTCTTCGCCCGGCTCTGCATGGCCATGGGCAAGGCGCATTACGTCGATCTGATGCCCCGCACCTGGGCGCATATCGCGCGCAACCTGACCCATCCGGCGCTGAAAGATATCGCCCGCGCCGTCCACGCCGCCTTCCCCGCCCCCACGCCCGACCTGATGCAAAGGATCAAGGAGCAATGCGCACAACGCCCGATGCATTGATGCTGTTCGCCGCCGGGTTCGGCACGCGTATGGGCGCGCTGACCGCGAACCGCCCCAAGCCGCTGATCCCGGTGGCGGGCAAGGTGCTGCTCGATCACGCGCTTGATCTGACGCGCGCGGCCGGCATCGCGCGGGTGGTGGCCAATGTGCATTACCTGGGGGATCAGGTCGTGCGCCACTTGGCCGGTCGCGACGTGATGATCTCGGACGAGACCAATGATATCCTTGAGACCGGCGGCGGGCTGCGCAAGGCGCTACCGCTTCTGGGTCATGGGCCGGTTTTCACACTCAACACCGACGCGGTCTGGAGCGGGCCGAACGTGGTCTCGACCCTGCGCGGGCAGTGGGACGGGGCGCGGATGTCGGCGCTTCTGGCGCTGATCCCGGCGGAAAAGGCCGTTGGCCATCGCGGCACGGGCGACTTTGCGCTGGATGCCGAAGGGCGGATCACCCGCGGCGGCCCCTATGTCTATACCGGCGCGCAAATCCTCAATCCCGCTGGAATAGAGACGATTTCTGGGGCTGCCTTCTCGCTCAACCTGCTTTGGGATCGCATGATCGCCGAGGGGCGCGCCTTTGGTGTGGTGCATCGGGGCGGCTGGTGCGACGTTGGCCGCCCCGAAAGCATCCCTCTGGCCGAAGCCATGCTGGAGCAGGCCGATGGCTGAAGGCACCGTCTTCGCCCTCCCCCCCGGCGTCGATTTCGCGCGGGAACTGGTGCAGGGCCTGATCGCGCGGATGGAGGGCCAGCCGCCCGAGGCCATGGCCCGCGTGCAGCTGATCGTGAACGCCGGACGTATGCAGCGCCGCGTGCGCGAGGAATTCGACCGCCACGGCGCTCGGCTGCTGCCGCGCCTGCGGCTGGTCACCGACCTCGGGCGCGACCCGCTGGCAGGGCTTCCGCCTGCGGTGCCCTCGCTTAGGCGGCGGTTGCAACTGGCGCAGTTGGTCGCACGGATGGTCGCGCACTTGCCGGGCTTCGAGGCTGGGTCGGGTATTTTCGGCCTTGCCGACAGCCTCGCCGACCTGATGGCCGAGATGCATAACGAAGGCGTCACGCCCGACCGCTTCGACCAGGTCGAAATCGCCGAGACCCATGCCGAGCATTGGCGCCACGCGCTCGCCTTCATCCGCATCGTCACCCGGTTTTTCGAGGATGAGACCGTCCCCGACGCCGATGCCCGCCAGCGCCGCGTGATCGAGGCGCTGGAGCGCAGCTGGCCCATCGACCCGCCTCAGGATCCGGTCATCGTGGCAGGCTCGACCGGCTCGCGCGGGACAACGGCGCTGCTGCTGCGGGCCGTGGCGCGGCTGCCCAAGGGGATGATCGTCCTGCCGGGGTTTGACTTCGATATGCCCGAAAATGGCTGGAATAGTCTCTATTCCGGCGATGTTCCGATCGAGGATCATCCCCAATTCCGCTTCCATGCCCTGCTGCAAAGCCTGAACCTGCCGCGCGATCAGGTCGCGCGCTGGACGGATGCCCAGCCCCCGGCACCCGAGCGCAACGCGCTGCTGTCGCTGGCGCTGCGGCCCGCGCCGGTAACCGATCAGTGGCTGAGCGATGGCCCCGCCTTGGGCGATCTGCACCCCGCTTGCGAGGGGATGACCCTGATCGCCGCGCCAGATCCGCGACGCGAGGCCAATGCCATCGCCCTGATCCTGCGCGAAGCCGCCGAAACCGGCACGAAAGCCGCGCTGATCACCCCCGACCGGATGCTGAGCCGCCGCGTCACCGCCGCCCTTGGCCGCTGGGGCATCATCCCCGACGATAGTGCGGGCGCGCCGCTGCATCATACCGCGCCGGGGCGCTTCCTGCGCCATATCGCCACCATGCGCGGGCGCCGCCTGACGCTGGAATCGCTGCTGATCTTGCTCAAGCACCCGCTGACGGCGACCGGCTCGACCGAGCGCGGCAATCACCTGCGCTACACGCGCGAGCTGGAGTTGCGCCTACGCCGCCACGGCCCCGCCTTCCCCGATGGCGATGCCCTGCGCGCCTGGGGCCTGCGCGGAGATATCGCGCAGCAGCAATGGGCCGACTGGCTTGCGGGCGCCATCGCCGGGCTGGAAGAGGCGCCACAAATGGCACTTTCCGCCTGTATAGAGACACATTTGCATTTCGCCACCGCCCTTGCAGCGGGTCCGGGCGGGACGGTCGAGGCCTCGGGTCTTTGGGGTGGCGACGCGGGCGCGGCCTGCCTGCGCACGATGAATGAGCTGTCGTCCGAGGCCGCACATGCCGGGGATTACTCGGCGGGCGATTATGCCGATCTGATCAGCCGCCTTCTGCAACGGGGCATGGTTCGCCAGACCGGCGCGGCGCATCCCGGTATTGCCATTCTCGGCACGCTTGAGGCCCGCGCCCATGCGGCGGACCTGATGATCCTGGCCGGGTTGAACGAGGGGAGCTGGCCCGAAACACCCGCGCCGGACCCGTGGCTCAGTCGCCGGATGCGACTTGAATCGGGTCTATTACTGCCCGAACGGCAGATCGGTCTGTCGGCGCATGACTTCCAGCAGGCCATGGGTGCGCGGCGCGTGGTGATCAGCCGCGCCCGCCGCGATGCAGAGGCCGAGACGGTTCCCTCGCGCTGGCTGAATCGTCTGACCAACCTTCTGGGCGGCCTGCCCGCGCAACACGGCCCCGAGGCGCTGGCCGCGATGGAGGCGCGTGGTAAGTACTGGCTGAACTTGGCCGAGGCGGTCGAAACCCCACGCGAACCGATCCCGCCCGCGCCACGACCCTCGCCCCGCCCGCCGGTCGCCGCGCGTCCGCGCGAGCTGCCCGTCACCGCGATCCGCAACCTGATCCGCGACCCTTACGCGATCTATGCCGGGCGTATCTTGCGCCTGCGCCCGCTTGACCCGATGCGCCCCGCGCCCGACCCCCGCCTGCGCGGTCAGGTGCTGCACCTGATCGTCGAGCGGTTCATCCGCGAGCGCACGGACAACGAGCCGCCCGAAGCCGCCGAGGCCCGCCTGATGCAGATCGCGCAGAGCGTGATGGAAAGCGAGATCCCCTGGCCCAGCGTGCAACGCCTTTGGCTTGGCCGGATCGCGCGCATCGCCCGCAAATTCCTGTGTGACGAAGCCGAGCGGATGCAGCGCGGCACCCCTGCTGTGATCGAAAAAAAAGGCTCTGTTCCACTGGAAAAGAGCCTTTTCACCCTGACCGCCAAGCCCGACCGGATCGACATTCTCGAAGACGGGCGGGCGCAGATCTACGACTATAAATCGGGCAAGCCCCCCAGTGACGATGCCGTGCTGCATTTCGACAAGCAGATGCTGCTGGAGGCCGCGATGGTCGAACGCGGCGGGTTTGACGCGCTTGGGCCCGCCGGAGTCGCGGGGATGACCTATATCCGCCTTGGCGGCGATGGCGAGACGCGCGATATCAAGCCCAAGGAGAGCCTCGATGAGGTCTGGGACAAGTTCGAGACCCTGATCGCGCGCTATCTGGCGCCAGAGCAGGGCTACTCGGCCCGCCGCGCCTTGCAGAAATCGACCGACGCCAGCGATTACGATCACCTCTCGCGCTTTGGCGAGTGGGAGATGAGCGACGACCCGACCCCGGAGGATCTGGAATGAGCGCCCCCGACCAGGCCACGCAGCGCCAGATCGCGGCGGCGAACCCGGTGGAGTCGACCTGGCTCTCGGCCAACGCCGGATCGGGCAAGACCAAGGTGCTGACCGACCGCGTCGCGCGCCTGCTTTTGGGCGGAACAGAGCCGCAAAAGGTGCTCTGCCTGACCTATACCAAGGCCGCTGCCGCCGAGATGCAGAACCGCCTGCTCAAGCGTCTCGGCTCCTGGGCGATGCTGGGGGACGCCGAACTGCGCGCCGAGTTGCGCAAACTGGGCGAGGAAGGCGAGATCAGCCCCGAGCGCCTTGCCCGCGCGCGGCGCCTGTTCGCGCAGGCGATCGAGACGCCGGGCGGCTTGAAGATCCAGACGATCCACTCGTTCTGCGCAGCGCTGCTGCGGCGCTTCCCGTTGGAGGCCGGCGTGGCCCATGGCTTTCGCGAAATGGACGATCGCACGGCGGCCGTGCTGCGCCACGATATCCTTGAAGAGATCGCCGGGGGCGAGGACCGCGCAGCTTTTGACAGTCTTGCGCGGTGTTTCTCAGGCGACGATCTGACGAAGCTAATCAACGATATCAGCCGTAATAGACACGCTTTTCCGGCTGATTTCGACCGTCGGGCGGCGCTGGAGGTCTTCGGTATGCCGCCGGATTACACCATCGCGCGACTGCTCGACGATGTGTTCGGGCCGGGCGATCTGAGGCTGCTGCATGACCTCGCGCCGGTCCTTTTGGCCAGCGGCGCAAACGATACCAAGCTGGGCACCGTCTTTGCCGGGATCGGGGAACTGACGCTTGAGACCCTGATCAAGCTTGAATCCGTCCTGCTGTTTGGCAGCGGTGCCGCCAATGCATTCGGCCCCAAGATCGGCTCGATCCCCACCAAGGCGCTGCGCGAAGGCCCCGCCGCCCCCTATATGAGCGCCCTGAGCGCGCTGATGGAGCGCGCGGCCGATGCCCGCCCGCGCCGCCTTGCCCTTGCCGCGGCCGAGCGCACCCTGGCCTTGCACCGCTTCGCCCGCGCCTTCCTGCCGCGCATGGCCGCGCGCAAGGCCGCACAGGGATGGCTCGATTTCGACGACCTGATCGAACGCGCGGCGCATCTGCTATCCACACCCTCGGTCGCGCAATGGGTGCTCTTTCGTCTCGATGGCGGGATCGACCATATCCTCGTAGATGAGGCGCAGGACACCAGCCCCGAGCAATGGATCGTCATCGAGCGCCTGACCGACGAATTTACCGCTGGCGAAGGCGCGCGCGGCGTGCAGCGCACGATCTTCGTGGTCGGCGATCGCAAACAGTCGATCTATTCGTTCCAGGGTGCGGATTTGCGGCGTTTTGAGGCGATGCAGAGCCACTTTTCGGCGAAATTCGCAGCCGTCTCGCGCCCCTTGCAGGAAACCGCGCTGCTGCATTCGTTCCGCTCTTCCGAGGCGGTTCTTCGGCTGACCGACCTGACCTTTGAGGGCGCCGCCGCGCAGGGCCTTGGTGGCGCACCCGAGCATATCGCCTTCCACAACCTGCTGCCCGGGCGCGTCGATCTGTGGCCGCCCGTCGAGAAGCCCGAAAAGCCCGAGGACGGGCATTGGGAAGACCCGGTGGATCAGCGCGGCGCCAGCGATGCGCCGCTGGTGCTGGCGCGCGCCATTGCGGCCGAGATCCGCGCGATGATCGACTCAGGCACGCAGATCCCCGGCAGCCCTGCGCCCCGCCCGGTACATGAGGGCGATTTCCTGATCCTGGTGCAGCGCCGCTCGGCGCTCTTTGCCGAGATCATCCGCGCCTGCAAGGCCGCCAAACTGGCGGTTGCGGGGGTCGATCGGCTCAAGCTTGGCGCGGAACTTGCGGTCAAGGATATCCGCGCGACGCTGGCCTTCCTGGCCACGCCCGAAGACGATCTTGCGCTGGCGGAGGCTCTGAAATCGCCGCTTTTCGGCTGGGGTGAGGCGATGCTTTACCGCCTCGCGCAGCCCCGCAAGGGCTACCTGTGGGAAGCACTGCGCAACAGCGACATCGCCCCGCACACCGTCGAAGTGCTGCAAGACCTGCGCGACAACACCGACTTCCTGCGCCCCTTCGACCTGATCGAGCGCCTGCTGACCCGCCATGGCGGCCGCCAGCGGCTGATCGCGCGGCTGGGGATCGAGGCGGAGGACGGCATCGACGAGCTGATCTCGCAGGCGCTGGCCTTCGAACAGATGGAGGTGCCAAGCCTCACCGGCTTCCTCGGCTGGCTCGATGCCGAGGATATCGAGGTCAAGCGCCAGCTTGAGGGCGGCGGTCGCGCGATTCGGGTGATGACCGTGCATGGCGCCAAGGGCCTTGAGGCGCCGATCGTCATCCTGCCCGACACAGCCAAGCGCAAGCCGCCGCAGGGCTCAGAGATCTTCCGCCTCAACGACCGGATCGGCGTCTGGAGCACGGCGAAGGCGGAAATGCCCGATGCGCTGGCACAAGCGCAGGCTGATGAGGTCGCCCGCGCCGAGGAAGAACGCATGCGTCTGCTTTACGTGGCGCTGACGCGGGCCGAGAAATGGCTGATCGTTGCCGCGGCGGGCGAGGTCGGCGCCGGGGGCGACAGCTGGTATTCGCTGGTGGCCGAGGGCCTTGCGCGGGTGGGTGCGCAGGAAAGTCAGGCAATCTCGCCGCAGGTGCGCGATCTGGGGGCGATCCGCAGGCTCAGCCATGGCGACTGGCCCGAGGCGGGCACGCCCGCCAACGCGACCGCCACGCAGGCACCCGACATTCCGGCTTGGGCCACCGACTCCGCCCCGCGGCCCGAGCGCGCGGTGCGGGCGCTCTCGCCCTCGGATCTGGGGGGCGCCAAGGCGCTGCCGGGCGATGCGGCCCTGCCCGAGGAAGAGGCCAAACGCTACGGACGCCAGCTTCACAGCCTGCTGGAGCACCTGCCCGGCTGGCCCGAGGATCGCTGGTCCGAGATCGCGCACAGCCTGCTTTCAACGGGCGAGGATGCGGCGGATTATGCCAAAATAGACACTATTCTGGCCGCGGCCAGGCATGTCTTGCTGCTGCCCGCGATGGCCCCGTTCCTCGCGCCCGATGCTTTCGCCGAGGTTGAACTGACCGCGAGCCTGCCGGAACTGGATGGCCAGCAAATCCACGGCATCGTCGATCGGCTGGTGATCACAGCGAATTGCGTGCGGGTGCTCGACTACAAGTCGAACGCCGTCGTGCCGGGCAGCCCCGAGAACGTGCCGCTTGGCATCCTGCGCCAGATGGCGGCCTATCGCGCCGCGCTGCGTCAGATCTACCCCGCGCATCGGATCGAGTGCCTGATCCTCTGGACACGCAGCGGGCAGCTGATGCCGCTGCCCCCCGCACAGTTAGATGCGGCATTGCGCACAGCCACCGCATCTTGACGGGCTGCGGGGTGGGCCCTACCTTCCCCCGCAACCGACCTTTCAGGAGAAGCCCCATGACCACCGCAGTCACCGATGCGACCTTCGATCAGGAAGTTCGCAAGTCCGATATTCCCGTCGTCGTCGATTTCTGGGCCGAATGGTGTGGCCCCTGCCGCCAGATCGGTCCCTCGCTTGAGGAGCTGTCCAAGGAACTGGCCGGCAAGGTAAAAATCGTGAAGGTCAACGTGGACGAGAACCCCGACAGCCCGGCGATGCTGGGTGTTCGCGGCATTCCGGCGCTGTTCCTGTTCAAGGACGGCCAGGTCGTTTCGAACAAGGTTGGCGCCGCGCCGAAGGCCGCGCTTCAGTCCTGGATCGAATCGTCGATCTGAGTCGACACCGACAATTTGCAAAACGGGCGCCTTCGGGCGCCCTTTTCATATCGGCCAGCCGCGCTTGCGCAGATGGTCCAGCAGCGCTGCTTCAAACTCGGGGCGGCCCGCGTTCAGTGCGCGCTTTTGCAGGAACCAGAAGAGATAGCTGTCGAATTCGGGGCGGGTCTTGAGGCTGGCGAAGGCCACGTCGATCCCGTCGCGCGGCACCGAGCCCGCGATATGGTGAAAGTCGATCCGCGCAAACAGGACTGCGGGCTTGTGGTGGAAATAGCCCTCGAAGGCGAGGCTGCTGTTTTGCGTGACGACAAAGCGGCAACCGCGCAGCGCCGCGTCCGAGCCGCCCTTTTGCACGCTCAGACGCGGATGGCGCGCGACCAATGTATCCAGCGCCGCGATTTCCTCGGCCGTGTAGCTCTCCCTCGGGTGCAGGGTCGCCATGACTGGCAGGTCAGTGCGCGCCAGGGTTTCCTCGAGCATCTTGACCGGACTCATTGCCTGAAAGCTGCGGGTTTCCAGCAGGCGTCCTTGCAGCGGGAGGAAGCAAAACCCCTCGTCTGAAGATGGCTTTCCACTGGAATAGAGCCTTTTTCGCCAGTCATCGGTAAAGCGCGTGGCCTCTGTGGCATCGACCGTCTCGGGCTGGAACTGCGCCTTGGCTACGGGCCAATCCCACCGGGTGGCAACGCGCTCGATCCGCCAGAAGGCGCCTACATAGGCCCGCCGACAGGTCAGCGCGCGATCATAGGTGGGCTCCTCCATGTGATACAGCGCATAGCCCTCGCGCCCCGGCGCGGCCAGCCGCTCGGCCAGTGAGCTTTCGCGCAGGTTCACCTGCCAGCCCGCGCCCTCAACCGCGCCAATCAGGCGACCAAAGAAATTGTGCTGACCCGCCCTGACCCGATCCAGTGTCGGCGCGTCGAGATAGATCCAGAGGAGGGGCGCGGTGCTCATGCCGGCAGGTTATCGCCGCCGCGATCTGGCCCGCAAGGCTTGCATGGCCCGCCCGCGCCCCTCATATCTGCACCAACACGGAGGAACACATGGCCGAAGACAAATTTCCGGGCTGGCACGGCACCACGATCATCGGTGTGCGCAAGGGCGGCAAGGTTGTGGTCGCGGGCGACGGGCAGGTCAGCCTGGGCCAGACCGTCATCAAGGGCACCGCGCGCAAGGTGCGCCGGCTCAGCCCCGGCGGGCGTGACGTGGTGGCGGGCTTTGCCGGTTCGACCGCCGACGCCTTCACCCTGCTTGAGCGGCTTGAGAAAAAGCTTGAGGCCGCTCCGGGGCAACTTGCCCGCGCCTGTGTCGATCTGGCCAAGGACTGGCGCATGGACAAATACCTTCGCAACCTCGAAGCCATGCTGATTGTCACCGACGGCGCCGATCTTTACGTCATCACCGGTGCAGGCGACGTGCTGGAGCCCGAGCATGACGTGGCCGCCATCGGGTCGGGCGGGAATTACGCCTTGGCCGCCGCGCGCGGGCTGATGGAAAGCGACCTTGATGCCGAGACCGTCGCGCGCAAGGCCATGGCGATCGCCGCCGACATCTGTGTCTATACCAACGGAAATCTGACGGTGGAGAGCATCTCGAAATGACCAATCTCACCCCGCGCGAAATCGTCTCGGAGCTTGACCGCTTCATCATCGGCCAGCAGGACGCCAAGCGCGCCGTGGCCGTCGCCCTGCGCAACCGCTGGCGCCGCAAACAACTGGCTGCCGACCTGCGCGAAGAGGTTTACCCCAAGAACATCCTGATGATCGGCCCGACCGGCGTCGGCAAGACCGAGATCTCGCGCCGCCTAGCCAAGCTTGCGAAAGCGCCGTTCCTCAAGGTAGAGGCCACCAAATTCACCGAGGTCGGCTATGTCGGGCGCGATGTCGAGCAGATCATCCGCGATCTGACCGATGCCGCCATGATCGAAACGCGCGAGCGGATGCGCGAGGATGTGAAGGCCCGCGCCCACAAGGCCGCCGAGGACCGCGTGATCGAGGCACTGGCGGGCACCGACGCGCGCGAGGCCACGCGCGAGATGTTCCGCCGCAAGCTGCGCGATGGCGAACTGGACGACAAGGTGATCGAACTTGAGATCGCTGATGCCTCGGGCGGGATGCCGCTTGGCGTCATGAGCGGCCAGCCCGGCATGGAAATGCAGATGCAGGGGCTGCAAGACCTGTTCAAGGCCTTTGGCGGCGCGCGGCGCACCCGGCGCAAGCTGACCGTCTCGGAAAGCTACGAGATTCTGATCTCGGAAGAGGCTGACAAGCTTCTGGATGACGAGGCGGTCAAGACTGCCGCGCTTGAGGCCGTGCAGGAATCGGGCATCGTCTTCATCGACGAGATCGACAAGGTCGCCGCCCGAGCTGAAACCCGCGGGGCTGATGTCTCGCGCGAGGGCGTTCAGCGCGACCTGCTGCCGCTGATCGAGGGCACGACCGTCAGCACCAAATATGGCCCGGTCAAGACCGACCATATCCTGTTCATCGCCTCGGGGGCGTTCCACATCGCCAAACCCTCGGACCTGCTGCCCGAATTGCAGGGCCGCCTGCCGATCCGGGTTGAGTTGCGCGCCCTGACCGAAGCCGATTTCACCCGCATCCTGACCGAGACCGACAACGCCCTGACCCGCCAGTACAAGGCGCTCCTGGCGACCGAGGAAGTCACCGTCACCTTCACCGAAGACGGCATCGCCGCCCTTGCCCGCATCGCCGCCGAGGTCAACCAGTCGGTCGAAAATATCGGCGCGAGAAGGCTCTATACCGTCATGGAACGGGTCTTTGAGGAGATCTCGTTCAGCGCGCCTGACCGCGCGGGCGAGACGCTGACAGTCGATGGCGCCTTCGTCGAGAAGAACCTCGGCGATCTGGCACGCTCGACCGATCTGAGCCGCTACGTCCTCTGAGGCCACTGGACGCCCCTTGGCGCTTTGCTATCTTGCCGCAAACGCCGGGGGGTCGATGCGCGCGCTTGTCATCATCGCATTAGTCGTCCTGTCCGCCTGCGCCCCGCGCGGGCGGCTGGACTATCACCCCGACCGCGAGGCCCCGGCGCGCGCAATCTTCGTGGGCAGCACGCGCGCCGATCTGCGCCACCCCGAAAGCCCCGAGGCCTTTGGCCGCAGCGAGGCGTTGCAACTGGGGCGCTTCGACGTCTCGGTGCCGCCGATGCATCAGCCGGGCGAGATCACCTACCCTTCGGCGCATGAGGCGCCCGATCCGCAGACCGATTTCCTCGTCTCGCGCGCCGCGATCTATTCCCAACCCACGGCCTTCCGCGCCGATCTGCGCCGGGAGCTTGCGCGCAATGGCGGCGAGGCGATCGTTTTCGTCCATGGCTACAACACGACCTTTGTCGAGGGGCTCTATCGCCTGGCGCAACTTGGCAAGGATTTCGAACTGCCGGGGGTGCTGTTGCATTACTCCTGGCCCTCGCGCGGGCATGTGATGGGCTATGCCTATGACCGCGACTCCGCGCTTTTCGCCCGCGACGGGTTTGAGGAGTTCCTGCGCGAGTTGCGCGCCGCCGGGGCGCGCCGGATCCTGATCGTGGGTCATTCCATGGGCGCCGCGCTGACCATGGAGACCCTGCGCCAAATGGCGATTGCCGGTGAAACAGAGACGATTTCGCGCCTTGCCGGGGTCGTCCTGATCTCGCCCGATATCGACGTCGACGTCTTCCGCGCGCAGGCCCGCCGGATTGGCAAACTGCCGCAGCCCTTCTTGATCTTTACCTCGCAGCGCGACAAGGCGCTTGGCCTGTCCTCGCGTATCAGCGGCGAGCAGACCCGGCTTGGCAACCTGCAAGACGTCTCGGCCGTGGCAGATCTGAAGCTGACGATCGTGGATGTCGGCGCGTTCAATACCGGCGAGGGACATTTCAACGTGGCGACCTCGCCGGCGCTGATCGCGCTTCTGGGCGAGACTGGGCGCGTGGCAGCCGTGCTGGAGGGCGAGCAGTCCGAGCACCGCAACCTGTTCTCGGGCGTGGTTCTGTCGGTGCAGAACGTCACGCAGATCGTCCTCGCCCCGGTCGAGGCGCTGGCGAACTAGCGGTTGCGGCGCAGATAGACGTAATAGGCGCCCGAGCCGCCGTGCTTCAGATGCGCCTCGCTGACCTGCATGACGGCCGCGCCAAGCGGCGGCAAGCGCAGCCATTGCGGCACCTGGTGGCGCAATACGCCCTGCCGCTGCGGAATCGGGCCTTCATCCAGACCGCGTTTGCCCTTGCCGGTAATCACCAGCACTAGGCGGCAGCCGCGATCCTGCGCATTCAACACAAAGCGGATCAGTTCGGGATGCGCCTCGGCCATGGTCATGCCGTGCAGGTCGATTTTGGCCTCGGGTTCCAGCTTGCCGCGCGTCATGGCGCGATGCGCCTTGCGATCCATCACCACCGGCTGACGTGCCAGATGCTCGGAGATCGAGGGCGCGAGATCATGCCGGAAGGCGAAATCCGGGGCCGACTGGCCGATGCGGAAATCCTTCACATCAGGGCGCGGCTTCTTGGGCGGAGGCGTAGGCTTACTCTCAAAAACAGGCTCTGTTTCAGCAGAAAATGGCTTTTTCGGGCGAAAGGCCTTGGCCGTTGCGGCTACGCGCGACCATAGCTCGCGCTCTTCCGGGGAAAGCTTGCGGCGGCGGCTCATGCGACCCTCCGCAGCACGATCATCGCGCCATGCGCATTTACCGCGCCCGCAGCCAGCCCCGCCTCGGGGCCGGAGCCAAGAAAGATATCGCCCCGCCCGGCACCCCGAATGGCCGAGCCGATATCCTGTGCCACGGTCAGGCGTGGCGCGAGGCCGGGGCAACTGACCCAGACCGGGCTGCCAAGCGCCACGATCTCGGGGTCAACGGCCAGGCTGCGGCCCGAGGTCACGGGCCGCCCCATAGCGCCGATGGGCCCGCTGTCCTCGGGCAGGTCGAGCACACGGAAGAACACGAAAGAGGGGTTGTGGTTCAGCAGATCGGGCACCTGATCGGGGTGCTGCTTGCACCAGTGCCGGATCGTCTGCGGCGTCATTTCCTCGACCGGAGCCACCCCGCGCCGCACGAGTTCCGCGCCGATCGAGCGATAGGGGTGCCCGTTCTTCCCCGCAAACCCAAGGCGCAGTGTGCCGCCCTCATCGAGCCGCACCCGGACGGAGCCCTGCACCTGCGCCAGAAACGCCTCGATGGCGCTTTCCAGATAGACCAGCTCTTGCCCGCCCATCATGTCGGTGGCGAGGATCTCGGAACGGCTGTGCCAGGGTTGCAGGGCATCGAGTCCCTCGGGTCGCGCGTAAAGCGGATGGTGAAACCGGGCCGAGGTATAGCGCGAGCCGGGCAGTTCGGGTTCGTAATAGGCGGTGAAATGGGCGCGCCCCTCGGGGACGACCTCATAGGGGCGGAAATAATGCTCGAACAGGGCCTTTTCGTGACCGGGCGCGGGGTCTGCCCCGTCCCAGCCAAAAAGATCTGCGGTCACGCAAAACGCCGCCCAAGCGGCGGCGTGGTCGTCGGTTTCCCAACCCTCGATCTCGGCCCAGTCGAGCGGCCGCATGGCTTAGCCGCCCGTGGCGACAAGCTGCCAGTTCGGATCGGCGCTGCCCATCTTGCGCGCAAAGGTCCACACGTCGCGCTGCTTGCGCGGAGTGCGCGGATCGCCCTCGACCACGTTGCCATTGGCATCGCGCGCCACCGAGATGACCTCGCCGAGAAAGCGCACGGTGATCTCGGCCTCGCGGCTCGCGGCGTCATACTCGGCCTCGGCCAGCGCCATTTCGCGCAGACCCATGAATTCGGCCTGGATATCCAGCCCCTGCTCGGCGCGCGCCTGAACGACGCCTTCGAAGGCCGCGTAGACCTCGGGCGACAGGAAGGGGCGGATTTTCTCAAGATCGCCGGTCTCGAAGGCCATCAGGATCATCTCATAGGCGCCGCGCGCCCCTTGCAGGAACGAGGTGACGTTGAAGCTCGGCTCGGCCTGCTTCATCTGCGCCAGCGCACGCGCCGCGGGCGAACCCTCGGCGACGTGATCGGTGATATCCTGATCAGGCCCGCCCTCGATCACCTCGAAGCCGCGACGCTGCGCGGGTTCGGGGCGCTCTTGCGGCGCATCCGGGTCTTCCCATCCGTCGCGCGTGCCCAGCACGTTCTTGAGGCGCAGGATCAGGAAGATCGCGATCCCGGCAAGGACGATCAGCTGGATGACAGCATTGGACATGGGTGCCTCGGACAGAGTGGGTTGGTATCGGAACTCTCCGAACCTATGTAGGATAGCGGCGCGTTCAAGTCCACCAACGCCCGAACCGACGTCAAGACCCGCGAAAGGATGCAATATGTGGATCTTTCTGGCCTTTCTGATCGTGCCGATGATCGAGATCGGTCTGTTCATCCAGGTTGGCGGCCTGATCGGCCTGTGGCCGACGCTGGCCATCGTGGTGCTGACGGCGATGCTGGGCACCGCGCTGGTGCGCAGCCAGGGCGCGCGGGCGCTCAATGACCTGAAAAGCTCGATGAACGAGATGCGCGACCCCGCGGCGCCGCTGGCGCATGGGGCGATGATCCTGTTTGCGGGCGCGCTCTTGCTGACGCCGGGGTTCTTCACCGATGCTTGCGGTCTGGCGCTGCTGGTGCCCGCCGTGCGCGAGGCAGTGCTGCGCTATGTCTCAAAGCGCGTCACGGTCACCAGCTTTTCGGTCAACCAGGGCTTCGAGGAACGGCCGCGCCAGCCCGGTCCGGGCGTGATCGACGGCGATTTTTATGAAATCGAGCCGGAAAACCGCCCGCCGCAGGGCCCCTCGGGTTGGACACGGCATTGAGACAGCGGGTCGAGGGTGCTACACCCTTGCCAAGTCGAACACGGAGACAAGAATGACCGAAGAAAATAACGGCGCCGCCCCGGTGCAGCCGCAGATGAAAATGCAGATCCTCGCCCAGTTCGTGCGCGACATGTCGTTCGAGAATGCCGTGGCGATGAAGGGCCTGCAGTCGGCCGACGTGCAGCCCGAGATGCAGGTGCAGGTCAGCCTCGACGCGCGCAAGCGCCCGCAGGACAACCAGTATGAGGTTATCACCAAGTTCAAGATCACCGCGACCAACAAGGCGACCAACACGGCCCTTTACCTGCTTGAGGTCGATTACGGCGGGATCTTCCACATCGAGGGCATCCCTGAAGAGCAGATGCACCCCTTCCTGCTGATCGAATGCCCGCGTCAGCTGTTCCCCTTCGTGCGGCGTATCGTCTCGGACGTGACGCGCGACGGCGGCTTCCCGCCCTTCAACCTCGACATGGTGGACTTCATGGCGCTTTACCGCGCCGAGCTGGCCCGCCGCGCCGAGACGCAAAAGCCGGCCGACGCGCCGGTATCCTGATCTCCGGGGCGCGGCAAGCTGCCTCAGGGACAAGGTGACCACATGACATTGGGCGCCGCCGTGCTTCATGCTACGGCGGCGCACCCGTTTCAGGCCGTAGGTATGACAGAACAGATCCCCGCATGGGTCGGCGACACGCTGGCCCCCATCGACAAGCTGGAGGTTCACCGAAAGGGGCTCCGCCACAAGGCGGTGTCGATCTTTGTCATGGATGGGGAAAAGGTGCTGCTGCAACGCCGCGCCTCGGGTAAGTATCACTCGGCGGGGCTGTGGTCGAACACCTGCTGCACCCATCCGCACTGGGGCGAGCGGCCCGAGCATTGCGCGATCCGCCGGCTTGAGGAAGAACTGGGCATCACCGGCCTTTACCCGGCCCATGCCGACCGGCTGGAATACCGCGCCGATGTGGGCAACGGGCTGATCGAGCATGAGGTGGTGGATATCTACCTTGCCTATGCCAAGCCCGGCATGGCCATCGCTCCCGACCCCGAGGAGGTCAGCGAGATCCGTTGGGTCGGGCTTTACGATCTGGCCGCCGAAGTGCGCCGCCACCCCGAGCGTTTCTCGCAATGGCTGGCGATTTACCTGGCCAGCCACATGGATCGCATCTTCGGAACGCTGGTGCGGGCCTGAAGGCGCGGGATTCTTGCCGATCAGTGCCAAAAGCCCCTGTGCGGCCCGGTTTGGCTCTGGAATCTTGGTCCCTTTGCTGCGAGTCTAAGCACATCAGTGGGAGGGGTGTGGCCGTGGTACCGATGAAAGCGATCTGCGTGGGATTTGCCGCAGCGGTTCTGGTCGCCCAACCCGGTTTCGCCCTTGATCAGTTCAGTTTCGAAACCCCCGGCGCGCCCGAGGATCTGCGCGAGCTTTTGCGCGGCGCCTCGCTGTCGCGCGATGCCTATGCCACCAAGAAAACCGAGGCGCAGGATATCTTCGCCGCCGCCCGCGCCGATTACTCCCGGCTGCTCGGGGCGCTGTACGATCGGGGCTATTACGGCCCGACGATCTCGATCCTGATCGACGGGCGCGAGGCCGCCGCGATCCCGCCGATGGACGCGCCCGAGACGATCCGCTCGGTCGTGATCCGCGTGACGCCCGGGCCGCAATTCCATTTCGGCGAGGCGCGCGTTGATCCGCTGGCACGCAAGACCGTCCTGCCCGACGAATTTTCGACCGGCAGCGTCGCACGCTCGGGCCTGATTTCCGACGCCGCCCGCGCCGGGATCGAGGGCTGGCGCGAGATCGGCCACGCCAAGGCGCGCATCGCCGAGCAGAAGATCATCGCTGACCACCGCGCCCAGGTGCTGAACGCGCGGGTCACGCTTGATGCAGGCCCGCAACTGACCTTCGGCCATATGGAAATGGAGGGCTACGACCGTCTGCGCCCCAAGCGCCTGGCCGAGATCGCTGGTTTCCCGAGCGGCAAGCGCTTCAGCCCCGACAAGCTTGACGATGTTCGGAACCGCCTGCGCCGCACCGGCATCTTCAGCTCGGTCTCGCTGACTGAGGCCGAGGAAATCGGCCCGAACGACACGCTTGATGCGCATCTGAGCGTGGTCGAAGACAAGCCCCGCCGTCTTGGCTTCGGGGCAGAATACTCGACCATCGACGGGCTGAACCTGAACGGCTACTGGATGCACCGCAACCTGTTCGGCGGTGGCGAGCGGTTCCGCGTCGATGCCGAGATCTCGCAGATCGGCGCCGCGACATCGGGGATGGATTACGCGCTCGGCGCCCGGATCGACCGCCCCGCGACCTTCACGCCCGACACCTCGGCCTTTCTCGAAAGCGAGATCGGACGGATCGAGGCCGAAGATTACACCGAGGACTATTTCTCGGCGGGTTTCGGGCTTGAGCATATCTTCAACCCGCGCCTGTCGGGCTCTGCGGGAATCGCCTATGAATGGTCGCAGGTCGATGACGACCTGGGGCACACCCGGTTCCGCCAGGTCGCCTTTCCGCTTGGCGCGACCTGGGACAATCGCGACAGCGCGACCGATGCAACCCGCGGCTATTTCGGCGATGTCGCGCTGACCCCGTTCGTTGGGCTTGGCGGCACCGGCTCGGGCGCGCGCATCGCGGGCGACTTCCGCGCCTATCGCGGCTTTGGCGAGAGCAACCGCTTTGTGATCGCCGGACGGGCGCAGATCGGCGGCGTCTTCGGCCCCGATCTTGCCGATACGCCGCGCAGCTACCTGTTTTATTCGGGTGGCGGCGGCACGGTGCGCGGGCAACCCTTTGAATCGCTTGGCGTGACCGAATTGGGCGGCGGCACGATCGAGACCGGCGGCACCCGGTTCATGGCCTTCTCGGGCGAGTTGCGCGCAGGCGTCACCGACTCGATCGGGGTCGTGGCCTTCTACGACCGCGGCTTTGTCAGCGCCGATGAGTTCTTCAGCGATTCGGGTGAATGGCACGCGGGCGCGGGCCTCGGGCTGCGCTACAAGACCGCCATCGGCCCGATCCGCCTCGATGTCGCGACCCCGGTCGAAGGCGACACCGACGAGGGCGTTCAGGTCTATATCGGCATTGGGCAGGCTTTTTGATGCGTAGATCCGTTTCCCTCCTGCTGCTGACGCTCTGGCCCGCCGTTGTCCCGGCGCAAGAAAGCACGCCCCCCGAACCCGTCAGCGCCGAGCAGACCGAGCGCGACCGCTCTTACCTGACCGGGCTGATCGAGGATAACCTCTCGGGGGCGGGGCGCTCGGTGCGGCTTGAGGGCTTTGCCGGGGCCCTTTCGTCGCGCGCGACCTTCGAAAGCCTGAGCATTTCCGATGAAAACGGCGCCTGGCTGACGATCCGCAATGGCGCAATGTCGTGGAACCGCACGGCGATCCTTGCCGGCCGCTTCGAGATCAAGGAACTCAGCGCGGCGGTGATCGAGCTGCCGCGCCTGCCCGCCGCGAGCGCGGAGGAAAGCGCCAACCCCGAGGCCAAGCCCTTCTCCTTTGCGCTGCCCGAACTGCCCGTTTCGGTCGATATCGGCACGCTGAAGGCCGATAAGGTGATCCTGGGCGAGGCGCTGATGGGTCAGGCCGCGACGGTCAAGCTGAGCGGTCAGATGCATCTGGAGGGCGGCGAGGGGAATACCCGGCTGAGCGTCGAGCGTATCGACGGCCAGAAGGGGATCGTCGCGCTGACCGGCGCCTATGCCAATGCCACGCGCCAGCTTGACCTCGACCTGTTGGTCGAAGAGGGCAAGGACGGCATCGCGGCGACGCTGATCGGGTTGCCCGGCACCCCGGCGATCTCGCTGGCGGTCTCGGGCTCGGACCCGATCGACAATTTCACCGCCGGCCTCGCGCTCAGCACCGAGGGCAAGCCGCGCCTGAGCGGCAAGGTCGCGCTCAGCTCGGTCGCAACCACCCCCGATGCCCCGGCCGAGAAGCATTTCAGCGCCAATCTGGGCGGCGATATCGCCCCGGTTCTGGCCCCCGAATATCGCGATTTCTTCGGCGCCAATGTCGCCCTTCTGGCCGAGGGCCACCGCGGCGCCGATGGCGTGCTGAGCCTGAGCAAGCTTGAGATCGACAGCGAGGCGCTGGACGTCGCGGGCACCGCCGACATCCTGCCCTCGGGCCTGCCCGGGCGCGCCGATCTGACGATCCGGCTGGGGCTCGACAGCGGCGAGGAAGTGCTCTTGCCGCTTGGCGGAGAAAAGACCTGGGTAAGGCGCGGCACGCTTGGCTTCAAATATGACAGTGCGCTCAGCGATGGCTGGACACTTGATGCGCGGGTGATGCAGCTGCGCCGCGCCGAGGGTGAGATCCTCAATACCCGCCTCAGCGGCTCGGGCCGGATCGGGCGCCCCAACGGGCAGAACCCGACGGTGGGCGGCACGATCAGCTTCGCCGCAGGCGGTATCGCGCCGGTTGATCCCGCGCTGCAGGAGGCGATCGGCAGCTTCATCAGCGGCAAGACGATCTTCTTCTGGCAAAAGGGCGGCGCGCTGAACCTGCAAAACCTGCGCGTGATCGGCCGGGATCTTGCCTTGGCCGGGCGGATGCGATTCGACGATCTGGCCTCGGGGCTTGATGTCTCGGGTGACCTGACCCTGCGCCAGGACGCGCTTGAGCATTTCTCGGCGCTGACGGGGCGCGATCTGGGCGGGGCGCTCGATGGGCGCCTGAGCGGCCGCTACACCCTGCTGACCGGCGCCTTCGACGCCGATGCCAGCCTTACGGGTCATGATCTGCGCAGTGGGCAGACGCAGCTTGACGGCCTGTTGCAGGGGCGCTCTGAAATCACCGTCTCGGCGCTGCGCGACGAGAACGGGATCACCCTGCGCAACCTCAATGCGACGGCGCGGCAACTTGTGGCGCAGGCCTCTGGCGTGCTGAACACCGGCGCAAGCGACCTGCGCGCCAGTGCCCGGATGGGCGATCTGTCGGTTATGGGCGGCGGTCTGCGCGGCGCGCTGCAAGCCGACGCGACCCTGACCGAGGCGAATGGCGCGCGCCAGATCGGCGTTCAGGCCAAGGGCGACCAACTGGCCATCGGTATGGCTGAAATCGACCGGATTCTTGCCGGGCAAAGCCTGATCGACCTGAGCGCGGAAGAGCGCGACGGCCATCTGCTCCTGCAATCCTTCACGCTGACCAACCCGCAATTGCGAGCCGAGGCGCAGGGCACCCTGACCGATGCGATCCGCAAGATCACGCTGTCGGCGCGGCTGGCCAATGCGGCCCTGCTGGCGCCGGGCTTCCCCGGTCCGCTAGAACTGAGCGGCTCGGTGATCGACGAAACCTCGGCCTATAGGCTGGACCTGAGCGCGACCGGCCCGGGCAACAGCCGCGCGACTGTCAACGGCACTCTGGCCGCGGACCTGAGCACCTCGGATCTGGCGATCAGCGGCGGGGCGGAAACGGCGCTGGTCAATGCCTTTATCGCGCCTCGCACCATTCAAGGGCCGCTCAACTTCGATCTGCGGATGCAGGGCAAACCCTCGCTGGCCGCGCTGTCGGGCCGCGCGACGGTGGATGGCGCGCGAATGGTGGCCCCGGCCATAGGCGTCACGCTGGAGAACCTCGCGCTTCATGCCGATCTGGCGGGCGCGCGCACCAGCCTGTCGGGCAATGTCGCGGTCAAGGGCGGTGGCAGTCTGTCGCTCTCGGGCGCAATTGGCCTGACAAGCCCGTTTCAAAGCGATCTGCGGGTCGAGATGAATGCCGCCCGCCTGCGCGACCCCGAACTTTACGACACCCGCATTTCCGGGCCGGTGACGGTGTCCGGCCCGCTCAAGGGCGGCGCGCTGATCGGCGGCACACTGACACTGGATGAAACCGAACTGCGCATCCCGTCGAGCGGGCTGTCGGGCATTGCCGATATTCCGGCGATTGATCATCTGGCCGAACCGGCTGCCGTTCACAGCACCCGCGCCCGCGCCGGAGTTCTGGCGGTTGAGGCGAAAGAGGCCGCGCGCTCGGGCGGGTTCGGGCTTGATCTGACCGTGCTGGCGCTGCGGCGGATCTTTGTGCGCGGACGCGGGCTGGATGCGGAACTCGGCGGCAGCCTGCGGCTGACGGGGACGACGAACAACATGGTCCCAATCGGGGAATTCTCGCTGGTGCGCGGGCGACTCGATGTTCTGGCCAAACGCTTTACACTTGATGAGGGCAAAATCGCGATGCAGGGCGCGCTGGAGCCCTGGCTCCTGTTCCGCGCCACCACCAAGCAGGATGACTACACCATCAACCTCACGCTGGAGGGCGCCGCCTCGGAGCCAGAACTGACCATTACCTCCTCGCCGGAATTGCCCGAGGAAGAGGTTCTCGCGCGGCTCCTGTTCAATCGCGGCCTGACGAACCTGTCGGCGCTTCAGGCCGTGCAGCTGGCGTCGGCGGTTGCCACGCTGGCTGGCAAGGGCGGTGCGGGCATCATGGCCAAGCTGCGCGAAGGCACCGGGCTTGATGATCTTGACGTGAGCACGGATGAGACCGGCGCCGCCTCGTTCCGGGCGGGGAAATACCTGTCGGAGAACCTTTACACCGATCTGTCGGTCGATTCCGAAGGCGAAACCGAACTGAACCTGAACCTCGACGTGACGCCGAACCTGACGGCGCGTGGATCGGTCGGGTCGGACGGCGCCAGCGGAATCGGGATCTTCTTCGAGAAGGATTACTGAGCAGCCGTGCGCGCCAGCCAGTCGCGGAACGCCACAAGCGGTGGCGAGGGCGTCACATCGGCGGGCCAGACGAGGTAATAGGTGCCCACGCCCGAGACGATCTCACCGGGGGTGCGCACCAGCCGCCCCTCCTCGATCTCGGGCAGGGCGAGGAACTCGGGCAGAAGGGCGACGCCGACACCATGCGCGGCCGCCTGCATCATCGGCGCGAACTGGTCGAACATGATGCCCTGCGTGTGCGGCGCCTCCAGCCCGTGATGGGCGAACCACGCACCCCAGGCATTCGGACGCGATTCCAGCTGCAACAGAGACTTGTCGAGCAGATCTTCTGGCCGCTGCATCGGGTTCGACGCCAGATAGCCGGGCGAGCAGGTGGCGATGATGCGCTCGTCAAACAGCGGCAGATGCTCGGCATCGGGCCAGGGGCGATTGCCGAAGTGGATGGCGGCGTCAAAGGTTTCCGAAGCGAAATCGAAGGGCCGCAGCCGGGTGCCGAGGTTCAGCGTCACGCCGGGGTTTTCGGCCAGGAACTGCCCCAGACGCGGCGCAAGCCACCGCGTGCCGAAGGTGGGCAGGATCGCAAGGCTCAGCACCCCGCCGCCCGGATTGGCCCGCAGCCCGAGGGACGCCCGCGCGATCAGCTCCAGCGCCTTACGTACGTCGCGCGCATAGGCCAGCGCGGGTTCGGTCGGCTTCAACCGCCGCCCCTCGCGCCGAAACAGTTGCACTCCAAGCTGTCCTTCGAGATTCTGAACCAGCCGGCTGACCGCCCCTTGTGTCAGACTCAGCTCGCGCGCGGCGGCGGCGGTCGAGCCAAGACGGCAGACCGCCTCGAAGGCGGCCAGCAACGAGACCGAGGGAATATAGCGCCGCGGCAGCGTCATGTATGTGTCCTATGCATATATTATGGCGATTATATCGGTGGAATACGCATTTAAACAGGCCCATAAAGCATCAAACGCCAAGGAGGACCCCGATGGCTCTGAAACCGAAAGATGCCCCCGATCTCGCCCGCTTCGACTGGGAAGACCCCTTCCGTCTCGATCTGCAACTGAACGAGGAAGAGCGGATGCTGCGCGATGCGGCCCGCGCCTATGCCCAGGAAAAGCTGCAACCGCGCGTGATCGCGGCCTATCGCAACGAAGAAACCGATCCGGCGATCTTCCGCGAAATGGGTGAGATGGGCCTTCTGGGCGTGACCGTTCCCGAGGAATACGGCGGGCTTGGTGCCTCTTACGTGGCTTACGGCCTTGTGGCGCGGGAAATCGAGCGCGTCGATTCGGGCTATCGCTCGATGATGTCGGTGCAAAGCTCGCTCGTGATGTATCCGATCTATGCCTATGGCAGCGAAGAGCAGCGCATGAAGTATCTGCCCAAGCTCGCCTCGGGTGAATACATCGGCTGCTTCGGCCTGACCGAGCCCGATGCCGGTTCGGACCCGGCCGGCATGAAGACCACCGCCAAGAAGACGGCGAATGGCTATGTGCTCAATGGCACCAAGATGTGGATCTCGAACGCGCCCTTCGCCGATGTCTTCGTCGTCTGGGCCAAGTCGGATGCGCATGGCGGCAAAATCCGTGGTTTCGTGCTCGAAAAGGGCATGAAGGGTCTCTCGGCACCGAAGATCGCAGGCAAGCTCTCACTGCGGGCTTCGGTGACCGGCGAGATCGTGATGGACAACGTCGAGGTCGGCGAAGACGCGCTCTTGCCGAACGTCGAGGGGCTCAAGGGGCCGTTCGGCTGCCTCAACCGCGCCCGCTACGGCATCGCCTGGGGTGTGATGGGCTCGGCCGAGTTCTGTATGCACGCCGCGCGCCAGTATGGCCTCGACCGCAAGCAGTTCAACAAGCCGCTGGCACAAACCCAGATCTTCCAGCTCAAGCTCGCCAACATGCTGACCGAGATCAGCCTCGGCCTGCAAGCCTGCCTGCGCGTCGGTCGCCTGATGGACGAGGCCAATGCCGCTCCCGAGATGATCTCGGTCATCAAGCGCAACAACTGCGGCAAGGCGCTGGAAATCGCGCGCCACGCCCGCGACATGCACGGCGGCAACGGCATCTCGGAAGAGTTCCAGGTGATCCGCCACATGGTGAACCTGGAAACGGTGAACACCTATGAAGGCACGCATGACGTCCACGCCCTGATCCTGGGCCGCGCCGTCACCGGGCTGCAAGCCTTCTACTGAGGCTTGTTGCCGGAACCTTGAACCCGCGCCCTTACCCGGCGCGGGTTTCTTCTTGCCTGGCGCGGCGCCGGGCCAGCCGCCGCTCGGCCAGTTCGGCATTCAGCGCGGCCCCCAGAAGCACCGAAAACGCGCTGAGATAGAGCCACATCAGAAGCGCGATCACCGCCCCGATCGAACCATAGACCCTGTTATAGCTGCCGAAGTTGGTCAGGTAATAGGTCAGCCCTAGCGAGGCGATCCCCCAGACGACCGTCGCCAGCACCGCGCCCGCGGTCAGGATCGGATCGCGATGCCCCTCGGTATTCGGCCCGTAGCGGTAAAGAATTCCCAAGGCGGTCAGCATCAGCAGCAGCATCGCCCCCCAGGGCAGACCCGAAAGGATCCAGGCGGTGGCGTCATGGAAGGGCAGGAAGTTGACCGCGACCGGCACGACGACAATCGTCGCCATCGCCACCAGCATCACGCCGACCAGCGCCAGCGTCATGATGTAGCCGATCAGGAAGTTCCACAGCGTGTTGCGCGGCTTGGTCGCGTGGATCACGTTCAACCCCTGCACCAGCGCGCCCACCCCCGCGCGGGCCGAGAACAGTGCGAAGGCCACGGACAGCACGGTGCCCCAGCCGAGCACCGCGCGCGGGCCGCTCATGAGCGCCAAGATCTGCTCGTTCAGGATGGCAAAAGCCTCGGGCGGGATGAAATCGTCGGCCACCTGAAGGTAGGACTGGATGATGCCCGGATCGGCAAAGGCGCTCCAGATCGCGATGGTGGCCGAGATCCCCGGAAACACGGCCAACATGGCGTAAAAGGCGACCCCGGCGGAAATCAGGCCGATGTTCGTGTCGAACATCCGTCCCATGAAGCTTAGCGCGAATTTGGTGACTGCCTGCACCCTGTCCCCCGGTTTTCCGCAGCATCGCGCAGGACGCCGCCAAGCGCAACTTGCGGCGGGCTCGCCCCTGTGGTCTGTTAGCGCGAACATGGAGGGGGATCATGCGAGGGCAGACCTGGGTTTGGTTTGGGGCGGCGTGGCTTGCGGCAACGTCGGCAGTGGCGCAGGATCTGCCGCGCGCGGTGACGGATGACGATTATGCGCCCGTAAACCGCGCCGAGGCTGAACTCGGGCAGCTGCTATTCTTCGACCCTATCCTGTCGGGAAACCGCAATATTTCTTGCGCAAGCTGCCACCATCCGCGCTTTGCGACCTCGGACGGTCTCAGCCTTGGCTTGGGTGAGGGCGCCGTGGGCCTTGGCCCGGATCGGCATGTGACCGACACCAACATCCCCGAGCAACGCATCCCGCGTAACTCGCCCGCCCTGTTCAACCTAGCCGCCAACGAATTCACTCGCCTGTTCCATGACGGCCGGATCGAGGCCGACCCGAGCCGCCCCTCGGGTCTGCGCACCCCGATGGAAGATGAGATGGTGACGGGCTTCGTCTCGATCCTCTCGGCGCAGACGATGTTCCCGGTGCTGTCGCCCGATGAGATGGCCGGGCACTATAGCGAGAACGAAATCGCCAAGGCTGTGCGCTCGGGGCGGATCACGGGCGAGGGCGGGGCGTGGGATCGGATCGCCGCGCGCATCGCGACAATTCCCGCCTATCAGGCGGGATTCGAGTCTGTTTATCCCGAGATCGCCGCCGGTCGCGCGCTGGACTTCACCGATATTTCCAACGCCATCGCCGCCTTTGTCGCTTTCGAGTGGCGCTCGGACACGAGCCCCTTCGATGCGGCCCTGCGCGGCGCGGCGCCGCTGACACCTGAGGCTGCCGCCGGGGCTAAACTTTTCTACGGGGCCGCCGGCTGCGCCGATTGCCACAGCGGCCCCTTCCTGACCGATCATCAGTTCCACGCCATGTCCGCCCCGCAGCTTGGCCCCGGTAAGGCCGAACGCTTCGAGTCCCATTCGCGCGATGAGGGCCGGGCCCGCGTCACCAACAGGGCCGAAGACCGCTTTGCCTTCCGCACGCCTTCTCTGCGCAACGTCGCCCGCACCGGTCCCTGGGGGCACGCGGGCGCGCATCGCGATCTGGCGTCCTTCGTGGCCGACCACGCAGCCCGCGCCGAGGGGCTCGCGCGCTATAAACCGCAGGCTATTCTGCCCGAGATGTCGGTCAGCAAAAACGACTGGGCGATCTTGGAGGATGCCGCCGCAAGGGCCGAAATAGCCGCCACCGCCAGCCCGGGCATTGCCTTAAGCGCCGAAGATGTCAGCGCGATCATCGCCTTTCTGGAAAGCCTGACCGACCCACAGGCAATCGCCGGACGCCTCGGCATCCCCGAAACGGTGCCAAGCGGTCTGTCGGTGGAGCGTTAGGGCCCTTTCGCGATCCGCGTGCAGCCGTTGACCTCGACGGGCAGCCACGCACTGGCGGAGCCATCGGGCCAGATTACGCGCACCTCGGCGGCTTGCGCGCTACCCAAACCGAAATGCAGTGGCAAAGCCGCGCCGCCCGCATGGCCACCACCGACGGTCACCTCTTGTGCCTGCACCTTCCCGTTCGCACGCAACTCGACCCACGACCCTATCGCGCGGCGGTTGGATGCGGGTAAAACAGGCTCTATTTCAGCCCAATTCGAGTCATTTTCGGTTGCGTTCCGCCATAGCTCCATCGGCGCGCGACGGTTCATCACCACCAGATCCAGCCGACCGTCCAAGTTCATATCCACCAGCGCCGCACCACGGGATCGCTCGGCCGTGGCGATCCCGGCCTTGTCAGCATATTCGGTGAAAGTGCCATCGGGCTGCTGGATCAGCAGGTTGTTCGGATCGTGGATCGCGTTCGACGGCATCTGATCGACATTGCCCTTGGCGATGAACAGATCCGCATCGCCATCATTATCCACATCGCCGAACTCGGCGTGCCACCCGGTCGAGGGCCGCCCGTCATCGCCCAGAAACGGGCGCTGCGCATAGGTGCCAAGCGCATAGGGCGCGTTTTCAAAATCCGCCCCGCGGTTGATCTGCAAAAGCTGATCGCCCATCGAGGTCATCATCACCTCGGGCAGACCATCGCCGGTGATGTCCCGGCTGGCGATTCCCATCCCCCAGAGCGAGATATGCGGCCAGCCCTCGCGCTCACGCAGGGGGGTAAGGCGGAACATCTGCTCATAGCCGCCGCGCACGTAATAGTGCCGGTCGTTCGAGATGCGCAGCTCGCGCTCGCCATTGCGCTGCCAATCGGTGAACAGGGCGGAAAGCGCGCAATATCCCGGTGAAATCGTTTCTGTTTCAGCAGGATTTGGCGGGTTCAGGCGCACAAGAAGGCTGTCGTCGCAGGCCTCGAACGGCCCTTCGGGATCGCGTCGATCGACGTAATTGCCAAAGAACAGCGTTGGCCAGTCGCGCCCGGCCTCCCAGGTCGCGGTGAAAGAGGTCGTCCAGTCGTCACTGACCGGCAGGCCCCAGGCCTCGGTCGCATCGGTGAAACCGCAGGCCCCGTCGCCGCGCAATAGCACGTTCGCGCCCACGCGCAGCACCGCCAGATCCAGGTTGCCGTCGCTGTCGATATCAAGCGGATAGGCGCCGGTCACATGGGTCATCTCGGGGATCGCGCCCAGATCGAAGCGCAGCGCACCGCCCGACTCGGAGCGGTTTATGAAGAGATGCGCGGCGCCCTCACCCCCCGCCGCAAACAGCTCCGGTCGCGCATCGCTGTTGCAATCGAAGACCGCGACACCGCCGCCGACGAAATGCTCCCAACCGCCGGAATAGACATGGGCCAGCGGCAAACCCGCCGCGTCATTGTTAAAAACAGGCTCTGCACCAGCAGGAAATGCGATCAGTGCCGCAAGAACCCATTTCATTGCGCGGCCATTTCCCGGCTGCTGCCGAGCAGCCTCTCGGTGACCTCATGCAGCGCCAGCGCGGCCGCGCCATGGGCCCAAAGCAGGTCTCCCCAAGCGTGGATCTCGATATTGGGGATGTCGCGCCCGGTATCGAGGCTCAGCTCCTCCATCTCGGCCATCGTCTCCTTGGCGTAGAGATAGTCAAAGCGCATCCGTTCGCCTGACAGGATGATCAGCTGCGGATCGAACAGGTTGACCACGTTCGACAGCCCAAGCGCGAGATACCGCCCCGCCCGCCGAAAGATCGAGCGCGCCGCCGAGTTCCCCGCCTTGGCATGGGCGTAAAGGCTTTCAAGCAGCGTCGTAACCGACTGCGTTTCCTTGTGCGTGAGATTCAGCGCCGTGCGCGCCTCGCGCACCAGCGCGTAATCGGCGACGTAAGCCTCAAGGCAGCCGCGCTGACCGCAGCGGCACAGCGCACCGTCGAGCTGAACCTTGGTGTGGCCCAACTCCATTCCCATGCCGCGCGCACCGCGATAGATGCGGTGATTGATCACGTAACCCATGCCGACGCCGTGCTCGATCGTGACCACGGCGAAATCCGACAGCGCGCGCCCGGCGCCGAACCAAAGCTCCGCCAGGGTCACCAGATTGGCGTCGTTATCGACGACCACGGGCACAGCAAGGCGCGCGCGTAGCGCGGTTGCCAGGTCAACATGTCGCTCAATCAGGACCGGGGACCAGTGCACGATGCCCTTTTCCGAATCGACGAAGCCCGGAACCCCCAGCCCAAGGGCGTTGATCGTGTCCGGCTCGATCCCGCCCTTGGCACAGACACGCGACAAAAGCTCGGCCGCGGCATCAAGCAGCGCATCCTGTTCCAACGCGCCGGGAGCGCGCTCGATAGCTTCGCCCGCGATCAGGTTGCCCGCGAAATCGACCAGAACGGCGGTGTGTTCGCGATCGGACAGCTTGATGCCCACGACATGGCGCGTGCCAGCGCGCACGCCCAAGGCCACGGCCGGGCGCCCGCGCGAGCTTTCTCCGTCGCGCAGCGTCTGGACCTCTTCGAGGAAGCCCGATTCGATCAGTTCCGAAGTGATGGTCGTGACCGAGGCCGGGCTGATTCCCAGCTCTTTCGACAGTTGCACCCGCGCGATTTGGCCGACCGCGCGGACACGTTCGAAGATCTGCTGGCGCAGCGGACGTGAGGGATCCGAGAGCGGGTCGATCAGCGGCCCGCAGCCCTTGTTGGCCTGCGTGGATTGAGGAATCGTTCGTATCTGCGCCATATTCGTTCGATCCACTAACTAAATACTGCACATGCAGCCGGTAATTGCCTCATTTTATGCCGCGTCGCAGCGCAAATCAGCAATGTTCTTACTCATTTCCAGTCTCTCCTGTTATTTTTATTTTGACAACTAAATTTATTACCGACATCCTTGTGACCACACTGGCGAATCTGCCGGGTGGGCCTTTGGGCCGAAAAGGGAGGAAAATATGCACAAGATTCTCGTGGCCGCCGTGGCGCTTTCGGCAGGCCTTTCAACCTCGGCATTCGCCGAAATGACCGTCGGCGTTTCCTGGTCGAACTTCCAGGAAGAGCGCTGGAAGACCGACGAAGCCGCGATCAAGGGCGCCCTCGAGGCGGCCGGCGCCAAGTATATTTCGGCCGATGCGCAATCGTCCTCGGCCAAGCAGCTTTCCGACATCGAGGCGCTGATGGCGCAAGGCGTGAACGCGCTGATCGTTCTGGCCCAGGATACCGCCGCGATCGGCCCCGCCGTGCAGGCCGCCGCTGACGAAGGCATCCCGGTCATCGCCTATGACCGCCTGATCGAAGACTCGCGCGCCTTCTACCTGACCTTCGACAACGTCGAGGTTGGCCGGATGCAGGCCCGCGCCGTTCTGGAGGCCGCGCCCAAGGGCAATTACGTGATGATCAAGGGCTCGCCCACCGACCCGAACGCGGACTTCCTGCGCGGCGGTCAGCAAGAGGTGCTGCAAGCCGCGATCGACGCGGGCGACATCACCATCGTCGGCGAGGCCTACACCGATGGCTGGCTGCCCGCCAACGCGCAGCGCAACATGGAACAGATCCTGACCGCGAATGACAACAAGGTCGATGCGGTCGTGGCCTCGAACGACGGCACCGCCGGTGGCGCGGTGGCCGCGCTGACCGCGCAGGGCATGGTCGTGCCGGTATCGGGTCAGGATGGCGACCATGCCGCGCTGAACCGTGTGGCCAAGGGCACGCAGACCGTCTCGGTCTGGAAAGACGCGCGTGAACTGGGCAAGGCCGCGGGCGAGATCGCTGTGGCACTGGCTGGCGGCACCGAGATGAAGGCCGTCGATGGCGCGATGGAGTGGACCTCGCCTGCGGGCACCACCATGACCGCAAAGTTCCTGGCCCCCATGCCGATCACCAAGGACAACCTGTCCGCCGTGGTCGATGCCGGCTGGATCACCAAGGACACGCTCTGCCAGGGCGTCTCGGGCGGCCCCGCCCCCTGCAACTGATTTGAACCGGGGCGCCGCTTGGCGCCCCCCTTCATAACGGCTGCGCCCTGACGCGGCCCTTTCCACGGAACAAATCCATGACCGATGCTGCAACGCCCTCTGGCGTTAAGAAAACGTCATTCTTCAAAGCGCTCGAGCTTGATACCCGTCTGCTTGGCATGATCGGCGCCTTCGTGCTGATCTGTGTGGTGTTCAACGTCATCACCGATGGCCGCTTCCTGACCGCGCGCAATATCTTCAACCTGTCGATCCAGACAGTCTCGGTTGCGATCATGGCAACGGGGATGGTTTTCGTTATCGTCACCCGACACATCGACCTCTCGGTCGGCGCGGTGCTGGCGATGTGTTCGGCGGTGATGGGCGTGTTGCAGGTCTGGCTTTTGCCGCAGACGCTGGGGCTTGGCATCGGTCACCCGCTGGTCGCGCCGCTGACCATCATCGGCGGGCTTCTGACCGGGACGCTGATCGGCGCGCTGAACGGCTGGCTTATCGGCTATCAGCGCATCCCCGCTTTCATCGTCACGCTTGGCGGCCTGCTGATCTGGCGCAACTTCGGCTGGTATCTTTCCGACGGCCAGACGCTCGGGCCGCTCGACCAGCATTTCATGCTGTTTGGCGGCATCGAGGGCACGCTTGGCACGATGCTGTCCTGGGCTTTGGGCGTGGTGTTCGCGGTCGCGGCGGTCTGGGCGATCTGGCGCGCCCGCGCGGCCCGCATCCAGCACGAATTCCCGGTCAAGCCGATCTGGGCCGAGGTCACCATGATGGGCATCGCCGTTGCGGCCATTCTGGGCCTGACCGCGATCTACAACGCCTATGAAATGCCGATCGGCCGCCTCAAGCGCATGTTCGCCGAGCGTGGCGAGGTGATGCCCGAGGGCTTCACCGCCTCCTATGGCATGCCGATCTCGGTGCTGATCCTGGTGATCGTCGCGGTGTCGATGACCGTTCTGGCCCGGCGCACCCGGCTTGGGCGCTACATCTTCGCCGCTGGCGGCAACCCCGACGCGGCCGAGCTTTCGGGCATCAACACCCGCCTGCTGACCGTCAAGATCTTCGCGCTCATGGGTTTCCTGTGCGGGCTGTCCGCTGTGGTCGCACAGGCGCGTCTTGCCAACCACGCCAATGACATCGGCACGCTCGATGAGCTGCGCGTGATCGCGGCGGCCGTCATCGGCGGCACGGCGCTGGCGGGCGGGATCGGCACGATCTACGGCGCGGTCCTTGGCGCGATCATCATGCAAAGCCTGCAATCGGGCATGGCGATGGTCGGCGTGGACGCGCCCTTCCAGAACATCATCGTCGGCGCGGTTCTCGTCTTCGCCGTCTGGATCGACATTCAATATCGCAAGCGCACGGGGGAAAAGGTATGAGCACTCGTGGAACCCCTCTGGTCGAGCTGCGTGACATCTCGATCGCATTCGGCGGCATCAAGGCAGTCGATCACGTCACCGTCGATCTTTACCCCGGTGAGGTCGTGGGCCTGCTTGGCCACAACGGCGCGGGCAAATCGACCCTGATCAAGTGCCTTTCGGGCGCCTATCAGATGGATGCGGGCGAGATTCGGATCAATGGCGAGAAGGCCGAGATCCACAACCCGCGCGATGCCCGCAAATACAATATCGAGACGATCTACCAGACGCTGGCGCTGGCCGATAACCTCGATGCGGCGTCGAACCTCTTTCTGGGGCGAGAGCTGGTCACGCCCATGGGCTTTGTCGATGACGCCCAGATGGAGGCCGAGACCCGCAAGATCATGGGCCGCCTGAACCCGAACTTCCGCAAGTTCAAAGAGCCGGTGAAGGCGCTTTCGGGCGGTCAGCGGCAGTCTGTGGCCATCGCGCGGGCGGTCTATTTCAACGCCAAGATCCTGATCATGGACGAGCCGACCGCCGCCCTTGGCCCCCACGAAACCCAGATGGTGGCCGAACTGATTCAGGAGCTGAAGGCCCAGGGCCTCGGCATCTTCCTGATCGAGCATGACATTCACAACGTCATGAAGCTCTGCGACCGCGCCTCGGTGATGAAGAACGGCCAGCTTGTCGGCACGGTCAATGTCAACGAGGTCACCGACGAGGACATCCTCGGCATGATCATCCTTGGCAAGAAGCCCGAAGGGGTGGCCAGCTGATGTATCTCGGTCTCGATCTGGGCACATCGGGGCTGAAGAGCATCCTGATCGACGATGCGCAGAACGTGGTGGCCGAGGCATCGGCCCCACTAAGCGTCAAACGTCCGCATGATGGCTGGTCCGAGCAGATGCCAAGCGACTGGATTGGTGCCGCCGAGTCGGTTCTGGGCAAGCTTGCCCGGCACGGTCTTGGTGCGCTGCGCGGGATCGGTCTGTCAGGGCAGATGCATGGCGCGACGCTGCTGGATGCGGCGGACGACGTGCTACGCCCCTGCATCCTGTGGAACGACACGCGCGCCCATGCCGAGGCGCGCGTGCTCGACGAAGACCCCGATTTCCGCGCGATCACCGGCAATATCGTATTTCCCGGCTTCACGGCGCCGAAGCTCGTCTGGGTCGCGCGGCATGAGCCCGCGATTTTCGCGCAAGTCGCGCGTGTGCTGCTGCCAAAGGATTACCTGCGGCTCTGGCTGACGGGCGAACATGTCGCCGAAATGTCGGACGCCGCTGGAACCAGCTGGTTCGACACCGGCCGCCGCGACTGGTCCGACGCTCTTCTGGCCAAGACCGGCATGACCCGTGCGCAGATGCCCCGACTGGTCGAGGGATCCGAGGTGTCAGGCATCCTGCGCCCCGAACTGGCCGAGCGTTTCGGGATCCCCAAGGGCGTCGTTGTCGCCGGGGGTGGCGGGGATAATGCCGCCTCGGGCATCGGGGTGGGCGTGGTCAAGGCCGGTCAGGCCTTTGTCAGCCTTGGCACTTCGGGCGTGCTCTTTGCCGCCAATGACGGCTATCAGCCCGATCCGGCGACGGCGGTGCATACCTTCTGCCACGCCCTGCCGGGCACCTGGCACCAGATGGGGGTGATCCTCGCGGCGACCGACGCGCTCAACTGGTTCGCGCGGCTGGCGGGCAGTGCCGCCTCGGACCTGACCGCCGATCTGGGCGGGCTGATTGCGCCTGAAAAGACCCTGTTCCTGCCCTATCTGGGCGGAGAGCGCACACCGCTGAACGATGCCGCCATCCGCGGCGCTTTCATTGGGCTTGAGCACGCAACCGACCGCACCGCCGCCACCCGCGCCGTGCTGGAGGGGGTGACCTTCGCCATCCGCGACTGTCGCGACGCGCTGGCCGCAACTGGCACCAAGATCGAAAGCCTGCTGGCTGTCGGGGGCGGGTCGCGCTCGCGCTACTGGTGCCAGGCCATCGCGACCGCGCTTGGCACGCCGGTCAGCCTGCCCGTCGCGGGCGACTTCGGCGGTGCCTTTGGGGCCGCGCGCCTTGCCCTGATGGCCGCCACCGGCGCGGGCGCCGAGATCGCCACACAACCCACTATTTCCGCTGTAATAGAGCCTGTTTTGGCCCTCAGCGACGCATTTGACGAAGGCCACGCCCGCTATCGCCGGGCAGCAGCCGCAATCCGAGGACTGACATGACTGACTTCTTCAAGGGCATCCCCCAGATCCGCTTCGAGGGCGCTGAAAGCGACAATGAATTCGCCTTCCGCCACTACAACCCCGACGAGATGCTCGCGGGCAAGCGCATGGAGGATCACCTGCGCTTTGCCGTGGCCTACTGGCACAGCTTTGCCTGGCCGGGCGGCGACCCCTTCGGCGGTCAGACCTTCGAGCGGCCCTGGTTTGGCGACTCGATCGCGCTGGCCAAGATGAAGGCCGATGTGGCGTTTGAGATGTTCGACATCCTGCAAGCGCCCTTCTTTTGCTTCCACGACGCCGACGTTCGCCCCGAAGGTGCGGATTTCGCCGAGAACACCCGCAACCTCGAGGAAATCGTCGATTACATCGGCACCAAGATGGAGGGCTCGAAAACCCGCCTGCTCTGGGGCACGGCCAACCTCTTCTCGAACCGCCGTTTCATGTCGGGCGCCGCCACGAACCCCGACCCCGAGGTTTTCGCCTGGTCGGCGGCGACCGTGAAAACCTGCATGGACGCGACGCAGCGCCTTGGCGGGGAAAACTACGTCCTGTGGGGCGGGCGTGAGGGCTATGAGACGCTGCTCAACACCGATCTGACGCGCGAAAGCGAGCAGATGGGCCGCTTCCTGAGCATGGTCGTCGATTACAAGCACAAGATCGGCTTCAAGGGCGCGATCCTGATCGAGCCGAAGCCGCAGGAGCCCTCAAAACACCAATACGATTATGACGTCGCGACCGTTTACGGCTTCCTCAAGCGCTTTGGCCTTGAGAACGAGGTGAAGGTGAATATCGAGCAGGGCCACGCCATCCTTGCCGGTCACAGCTTCGAGCATGAGATCGCGCTGGCGGCGAGCCTTGGCATCTTCGGCTCCATCGACATGAACCGCAACGATTACCAGTCGGGTTGGGATACCGACCAGTTCCCGGATTCGGTGCCCGAGATGGCCCGCGCCTATTACGAGATCCTGCGGGCGGGCGGATACACCACCGGCGGCACCAATTTCGACGCCAAGATCCGCCGCCAGTCGCTCGACCCCGAGGATCTGATCTTGGCGCATGTCGGGGCGATGGATGTCTGCGCGCGGGCATTGAAGGCCGCAGCGGCGCTGCTGGCCGATGGCGGGCTCGAGGCAAACCGTCAGGCGCGTTACGCCGGGTGGGACGCGCCGGAAAACCGCACGCTGCTGAGTTCGGATCTGGCCAGCATCGAGGCTCGGGTGCGCGCCCAAGGGATCAACCCGCAGCCCCGCTCGGGTCGGCAGGAGCGGCTTGAGAACCTTTGGAACCGCTTCGTCTGAGGCACCAAAGAACCAGAAGGGCCGGCTTTCCGGCCCTTTTTGCTTGCTGGCTTGGCTTTTGGCGCCCCAAAGGGTAAGCGGGGCGCGAACCTCCGGCCACTCCTCCCCCGGCCGGTCAACCAGACAGGACAGAGATGCAGACCGTTTCCCCGGGGAACGGCAAGGGACAGAATTTGGGCTTTTCCATCGACACCTACCGCCGCCAATGGACCTCGAACATCCGCGCCGACGTGCTTTCGGGCCTTGTCGTGGCGCTGGCACTGATCCCCGAGGCCATCGCCTTTTCCATCATCGCGGGCGTTGACCCGAAAGTGGGCCTTTACGCAAGCTTCTCGATCGCCGTGATCACCGCGATCACCGGCGGGCGGCCCGGGATGATCTCGGCGGCGACGGCGGCGACGGCGGTGCTGATGGTCACGCTGGTGCGCGATCACGGTCTGGAATTCCTGCTGGCCGCGACGATCCTGACCGGCGTGCTTCAGGTCGGCGCGGGGCTGCTGCGGCTTGGCTTCGTGATGAAATACGTCTCGAAATCGGTGATGACGGGGTTCGTGAACGCGCTCGCCATCTTGATCTTCATGGCGCAATTGCCCGAGCTGGACCCGCGCAACGTCCCCGTCCTGACCTATCCGCTCGTCGTGGCGGCGCTTGCGATCATATACCTCTTCCCGCGCCTGACGCGGGCGGTGCCCTCGCCTCTGGTGGCCATCGTCGTGCTGACGATCTGCGCGATTGCCTTTGGCTGGGACGTACGCACCGTGGGCGACATGGGCGCGCTGCCCGACACGCTGCCGATGTTCCTGCTGCCCGATGTGCCGCTGAACTTTGAAACCCTGCGGATCATTTTCCCCTATTCGGTCGCCGTCGCGGTCGTGGGCCTTCTCGAAAGCCTGATGACGCAGAACCTTGTGGACGATCTGACGGACACGCCCTCGGACCGGAACATGGAGTGCATCGGCCAGGGCCTTGCCAATTTCGGCACCGGCTTCATCGGCGGTATGGCGGGCTGTGCGATGATCGGCCAGTCGATGATCAACGTGAAATCGGGCGGGCGCGGGCGGCTTTCGAACTTTACCGCGGGCGTCATGCTCTTGGTCTTCTGCGTGGTGCTTGGCGAATGGGTCAGCCAGATCCCGATGCCCGCGCTGGTGGCGATCATGATCATGGTCTCGGTCGGCACCTTCTCATGGTCGTCAATCGGGCAGCTTAGAACCCATCCGCGCAGCTCGTCGGTGGTGATGCTGGCCACGGTGGTCACCGTGGTCTGGACGCATAACCTTGGGATCGGCGTGCTGGTGGGCGTGCTTTTGTCGGGGATCTTCTTTGCCGCCAAGATCGCGCAGCTTTTCCGCGTGACCTCAAGCGTCACGCCCGACGGACGCCACCGCACCTATCACGTCGAGGGCCAGATGTTCTACGCCTCGGTCGAGGAGTTCATGCGCGCCTTCGATTTCCGCGAGGCGCTGGAGCGCGTGACCATCGACGTCAGCCGGGCGCATATCTGGGATATCTCGTCGGTGCAGGCGCTTGATATGGCGGTCTTGAAATTCCGCCGCGATGGTGCCGAAGTAGAGGTGACGGGGCTGAACGAGGCCTCGGAAACCATTCTGGACAAGCTGGCGATTCACGATAAACCCGGCGCGGCCGACAAGCTTATGGCGCATTAAGGAGCAGCCCCCATGACGGACAAGATCATCGCTTTCGTGGACGGCTCGATCTATTCGGCCAGCGTCTGCGAGCACGCCGCCTGGGCGGCCGAGCGCCTGGGCTGCGGGGTCGAGATCCTGCACGTTCTGGGCCGCCGCGATGCGCCGCAAAGCGCCGACTTGTCGGGGCAGATCAAGCTGGGAGCGCGCTCGGCGCTGATGTCGGAACTCGCCTCGCTCGATGAGCAGCGCGCCAAGCTGGTCGCACATCGCGGGCGCGCCATTCTTGAGGATGCGCAAGAGATGGTGCGCCATGCCGGGGTCGAGGATGTCTCGATCCAGCTGCGCAATGGCGACCTGATCGAATCGCTGACCGAGCGCGAGGGCGACGCCCGCCTGATCCTGATCGGCAAGCGCGGCGAGGCGGCGGATTTCGCCATCGACCATCTGGGCTCGAACATGGAGCGGATCGTGCGCACCGCGTCGCGGCCGGTGCTGGTGGCCTCGCGCGCGTTCAAGCCGATCCAGAAGGTGCTGGTGGCCTATGACGGCGGCACATCGGCGATGAAGGCGGTCGATCATCTGGCGCGCTCGCCGCTTTGTGCGGGGCTGGATGTGACCGTCGTCACCGTGGGCAGCGCCACGCCCGCGGTCGAGAAGGGTCTGGCCAATGCAGCCGCGCTGCTGCGCGCGGCGGGGATCGAGGCACAGACCCGCGTTCAGCCCGGCCAGCCCGAGACCGCGCTTGGCAAGCTGGTCGATGACGAGGGCTTCGACATGCTGGTGATGGGCGCCTATGGCCATTCGCGCATCCGCAACCTGATCATCGGCTCGACTTCGACGGCGATGGTGCGCTCGTGCAAGGTGCCGGTGCTGATGATCCGCTAAGGCGGGTCAGTCCAGCGTCTGGCGGAACCGGCTGAGCGCGAGCAGCGTGAAGGCGATGGCGAAACCCGCCAGCGCCAACAGTGGCGAAGCGATGGCCGCCAGATCGGCGCCTTTCAGCATCACGCCCCGGATCAGCCGCAGGAAATGCGTCAGCGGCAGGGTCTCACCGATCCAGCGCGCCCAGGTGGGCATCCCGCTGAAGGGGAACATGAAGCCCGACAGCAGGATCGACGGCAGGAAGTAGAAGAACGTCAGCTGCATCGCCTGCATCTGCGTGCGCGCAAGCGTCGAGAACACGTAGCCCAACACCACCAGCGCCATCACGAAGACGAAGACGCCGAGCAGAAGCAGCCAGATGCTGCCCGCGAAGGGCACGCCGAAGATGACGCGCGCGGCGACCAGAACGACCACCACCTGCACTGCGCCCACCACGAAGAAGGGCAGCACCTTGCCCAACATGATCTCGATCGGCGTGACCGGCATCGAAAGCAGGTTCTCCATCGTGCCGCGCTCGGTCTCGCGCGTGAGGGCCATGGCGGTCATCATCACCATGGTCATCTGCAAGATCACGCCCAGAAGGCCGGGCACGATATTGTATTGCGTCAGCCCCTCGGGGTTGTAGCGGCGATGGATGACCACATCGACCTTGGTGGCCTGGTTCTCGGCGCTGGCGGCCTCGGTGCGTGCCTCGCGCAGAAGGGCCTCATTGGCAACGGTGCCGATCGTGTTGATGGCGCCCGAGGCCACGGCGGGGTCGGTGGCATCGGCCTCGATCAGGATCTGCGGATGCTCGCCGCGCTCAAACCGGCGACCGAAATCCGCGGGCATGGTGACGACAAAGCTGACTTCGCCCGCCGCGATCAGCGCCTCGGCCTCGGCGGCGGTGGCGGCGGGGTGGGTGAAGCGATAATAGCCCGTCAGCTCCAGCGCCGTGACCATCGCGCGGCTGTAGCGGTCCTGCACCGGCACGACGAGCGCGGCTGGCAGATCCTTGGGGTCATTGTTGATGGCAAAGCCGAACAGCATCAGCTGCATCAGCGGCACGCCCAGCATCATCGCGAAGGTGATCCGGTCGCGCCGCATCTGGATCGATTCCTTGCGGATGATCGTGCGCAGCCGCTGCCAGGAGAAGAACGCGCTCATTGCATGTTATCCTGCGATGCACCCATCAGCTGGATGAAGACATCCTCAAGGCTCGTCTCGGCCTCGAGCAGTTTCGAGTGGGTGGCCTCGGCGGCGGCATGGGCGGCCTTGCGCACGGCGGGGCCATCGCGGCCGATGACATGCAGGCTGTTGCCATAGGGCGCGACCTGCTCGACGCCGTGCATGGTGCGCAACATGCGCTGTGCCTCGGCGATGCGGGGGCCTTCCAGCACCATCGTGGTCAGACCCGCGTCGCGCACCACCTCGGCCACGGTGCCCTGGCTGATCAGCTTGCCATAGGAGATGTAGTTGATGCGATGGCAGCGCTCGGCCTCATCCATGTAATGGGTCGAGACAAGGACGGTCAGCCCCTCGGCGGCGCGCTGGTGGATCTCGTCCCAGAACTCGCGCCGGGCTTTCGGATCGACCCCGGCGGTGGGTTCGTCCAGCATCAGCAGTTTGGGGCGATGCATGATGCAGGCCGCCAGCGCCAGCCGCTGCTTCCACCCGCCCGAGAGCGACCCGGCCAGCTGCCCCTTGCGGCTGGTCAGGCCCAGATCGGCCAGGGTCGAGGCCACCGCCCCGCGCGGCAGATCGAACACGCCCGCGACGAATTGCAGGTTCTCTTCGATGGTCAGGTCTTCGTAGAAGCTGAACTTCTGCGTCATGTAGCCGACCTCGCGCTTGATGGCGCGCTGATCGTGCAGGATGTCATGGCCCAGCACGCGGCCCTCACCCTCGTCGGGCGTCAGCAGGCCGCACATCATGCGGATCGTTGTCGTCTTGCCTGAACCGTTCGGCCCAAGGAAGCCCACGATCTCGCCCCGCGCGACATTCATCGAAACGTGATCGACCACGGTGCGCTCGCCAAAGCGCTTGACCAGACCGGTCACGGCAATGGCGGGCTCGGCGGTCATTTTGCGGCCTCGGCGAGCGAGACATCGACGATCTGCCCGGGCTTAAGGCTAGCCTCACCCTCGGGCAGGGCCTCGACCAGGTAAACCAGCTTCTGGCGGTTTTGCAGCGAGTAGATCACCGGCGGGGTGAACTCGGGGCCGTCGGCGATATAGCTGATGCGGGCGTGCAACCCCTCGGCGCAGCCATCGCAATGCACCGAGAGCCGCGTGCCGGTCGAAAGCGCGGCGATCTCGCCCTCGGGGATATAGAGGCGCAGCTTGATCGCACCGTCGGGCAGCAGCGAGAAAACCGGCGCCGAGGGGCCGGCCATCTCGCCCGGCATCCGCAGGATATCCGAGACCACGCCCGCAGCCGGGGCGGTCAGGTCTCGCTTGGCCAGCGTCCAGCGCGCCTTGTCGAGATCGGCGCTTGCGGCCTGCACGGCGGCCTCGGCGGCGGCGATTTCCTCGGGGCGGGCGGGCAGGCGGGCGACGGCCAGGTTCGCCTCGATCTGCGCGACGCTGGCGCGGGCGACCGAAACCGCCGTTTCCGCATCCTCGCGCTGCGCCTCGCTGGCCGCGCCGCGCGCCTCAAGCGTGCTGAGCCGCGCAAGCTGGCGTTCATATTCGGCAAGTTGCGCCGTGGCCGAGGCCAGCGAGGCCTCGATCACCTGGATCTCTTCGGGGCGGCGGCCTTCGCGAAGGTTGCGAAGCTGGCTTTCGGCCTGGGCCAGCGCGGCCGCGGCCTGCGCCACACTCAGTTCGGCATCGCGCCGCTCTTGCCGGGCCAGCACATCGCCCAGTTCGAAACGCTGGCCCCGCGCCACCGCAAGGCTTTCAACCTGCGCCGTTGCAAGCGGCGCCAGCAGGACGTGATCGCCCTCGACATAACCGGTGCCAAGCGGGCTGGTCGCCACACAAGCGCCGATCAGGGCGGAGAGGATCGGGACCGAGCAAATGTCCATCGTCAATTCCCTTCGGTTTCGCGCAGCATGGCGTTGAAATTCCCGACGATTACATCGGCGACCTTGTCGGCGGCCTCGGGGCCATATCCCGTCCAGCCCAAGCGGCGCGTGACGACAGGGCCTGCGAGGCGGAAATAGAGCACCTGCCCGATGAAGCTGAATACGCGCAGGCGCACTGCCTCGGATTCGGCGGGGTGGCCGCTGGCCAGACCCCAAAGCGCGCAGATCCGCGCATGGGTCGGCATGATCAGGTCGCGGTAGATGATGTCGGCGGCCTCGGTTTCCTCGGTGATCTCGCGCAGCGCGAAGGCCACCAGATCGCGCACCTTATCGCTGCCCAGAATGAACCCCACCATCTTGCGGATCGTGTGGCGCAATACCTCGGCTGCCTGCTGTGCGGTGAGATCGGGCAGTTCGGGCTGATCGGCCACGACGCCACCAACGCGGTAAACGAATTCGCGCGCGCAGGCCTCGCGCAGGCCGTTCTTGCCACCGAAGTAATAGGCGATGGAGGCGACATTGGCGCCCGCCTTTGCAGCGATCTCGCGCGTTGAGGTCGCGGCGAAGCCCTGACGGCCAAACAGGGCCACGCCCGCCTCGATCAGGGCGAGCGCGGTGCCATCGGGGCGAGGGGTTGATTGGCCATGATCTGTCATGCCCCAATCATAATCAAACGATTGATTAAATCAAGCGACGCCCTGTGTTTCGGACATTGTGCCACAGGCCTGCGCCCGGCTCCGCAGGAAGAACTCGGCAATCGTCTGCGCGTATTGGTCCGAGGAAAGCACCCCGCCCAGACCGTTCAGCGCCCGATCCGCGACATCGGCGGGCAGGATCGCACGCCGCGCCTCGATCAGGGCGCGGGTGAACTCGGGGGTGAATTCGGGATGCGGCTGGAAGGTCAGCGCCTGATCGCCATAGGCCAGCGCCGCGTTCTCGCAAAAGGCATTCGAAGCGATGACCCGCGCGGCGCGGGGCTTCACCGTCACCTGATCTTGATGCCAGGCGAGCAGGCTGTCGCACGCGCCCTCCTCGGTCGCGTAATCCACGGCACCCACCGCCCAGCCACCGTCGAACTTCTCGACCCGGCCGCCCATCGCCTGCGCAATGATCTGGTGGCCGAAACAGATGCCAACCATCGGCACCGCCTTGACGAAGCAATAGCGGATGAAGGCCTCAAGCGGTGCAATCCAGTCGTGGTCTTCATAGACGCCAAAGCGCGAACCGGTGATCAGCCAGCCGTCGGCCTCGTCAGGGTCGCTCGGCAGCACGCCGTCAAGCACGGGCCAGGTTTGAAACTCAAACCCGTGCCCCGCCAGAAGGCGGTGAAAGAAGCTGTCATAATCGCCGAACTGCTCGCGCAGCTCATCGGGCGAGCGGCCGGTCTGTAGAATACCGATCTTCATGATGTCTCCGAATGGGCCGGAGCGGCTGCCCGCTCCGGTCAGGTCAATGCGATTGGGCTTCGCTTTTCTGCATCTGCCAGGCGGCGACCAGGATCACCGCCGAGATCGACACGATGATCAGCGTCGCCAGCGCGTTCACCTCGGGGCTGACCCCAAGACGCACTTTCGAGAAGATCACCATCGGCAGGGTCGACGCCCCCGGCCCCGTCACGAAGCTGGCCACGACAAGGTCATCAAGGCTGATCGTGAAGACCAGAAGCCAAGCCGAAATCAGCGCGGGCGCCAGTGCGGGCAGCGTCACGTCGAAGAAGACCCGGATCGGGCGCGCGCCCAGATCCTGCGCGGCTTCCTCGATCGAACGGTCGAGCGAACCCATCCGCGAGCCGAGCACCACGGTCGCATAGGCCGCGCCAAAGGTGGCATGGGCAATCACGATGGTGTCCACCCCACGCCCGGCGGGCCAGCCGACCAGCGATTCCAGCGCCACAAACAGCAGCAGCAGCGACAGGCCGATGATCACCTCGGGCATCACCAGCGGCGCAGTCACCGCCCCGCTCAACATCATGCGCGCCGGGAAACGGCCGAACCGGGCCAGCGCGTAGGAGGCCAGCGTGCCGATCACCGTCGCAATGGTGGCCGACATCAGCGCTACCTTGAGGCTGACCCAGGCGGCGTCGAGGATCTGCTGATCTTGTAGCAGCGCGGCATACCACTTGGTCGAGAAGCCGCCCCAGACCGTCACCAGCTTGGATGCGTTGAAGCTGAAGATGATCAGCGACAGGATCGGCGCGTAGAGGAAGACGAACCCCAGGAAGGCCGTCATGCGAAGGCTGAATGAGCGACGCATCAGTTTGCCTCCTCTTTGCCCGACTGGGTGCGTTGCAAGATCGCGATCGGCATCACCAGCACCACCAGCATGACAATCGCCACAGCCGAGGCCACCGGCCAGTCACGGTTCGAGAAGAACTCGTTCCACAGCACCGAGCCGATCATCAGCGTGTCAGGTCCGCCAAGCAGCGCGGGGATGACGAACTCGCCCACCGCCGGGATGAAGACCAGAAGCGAACCCGCGATGATCCCCGGCACCGACAAGGGCAGCGTCACATTGAGGAAGGTCACGAAGGGCCGCGCACCCAGATCGGCCGAGGCCTCCAAGAGCGCCTCATCCAGCTTCACCAGCGTGGCGTAAAGCGGCAGGATCATGAAGGGCAGGTAGCTGTAGACGATGCCCAGATAGACCGCGAAATCGGTTTGCAGCAGCACCAGCGGCTCGTCGATCACGCCCATCGACATCAGCACGTTGTTGATCACGCCATTGCCCTTGAGAATGCCGATCCACGCATAGACGCGCAGCAGGAACGAGGTCCAGAACGGCAGCACGACCAGCATCAGCAGGATATTCCGGCGATGCTGCGGCGCGCGCGCGATGACATAGGCCATCGGGTAACCGATCAGAAGCGTGATCACCGTCGCGGCCGCCGCGATCTTGAGCGAGCCGAGATAGGCCATCAGGTAAAGCGGGTCTTCGGCCAGGAAGAGGTAATTGCCGAAGTTAAGCGAGACGTTCAGCACGCCCTCGGCCCATTCCCAGATCGGCAGATAGGGCGGGCGCGCGATGGCCGATTCCGACAGTGAGATCTTGGCCAGCACCACGAAGGGCAGCAGAAAGAACAGCGTAAGCCACGCCAAGGGCGCCGCGACCACGAAGGCCCGCCCCTTCGCGCCGACCCATTCCAGCAACGCGCGCGGTGTCATGCCGTCACCACGACGCTTGCCGCGCCGTCCCATCCGATCTGCACCGCCTCGCCCGCGCGGATCGCATCGTCATCCGAGCGGCGGCGGTTCGTCTGGCTGACCTTGACCTGCTTGCCGGTCGGCAGGGTGACGTGGAAAACAGACAGGTTGCCCATGTAGGACACGTCATCCACCGTGGCCGCTAGCCGGTTGGCCAGGCTCTCGGGCAGGGCGCGTTCGATCGCGATCTTCTCGGGGCGCAGCGCCACGGCGACCGACTGGCCTTTGACGCCGCTGATCCCGTGCGAAACAAGGATATCGCTGTCGGTGTCGCCCGAGTGGATCACCACATGATCGTCGGCATCCTCGGCGATCTTGCCCTCGAAGATATTCACCGAGCCGATGAAATCCGCGACAAAGCGCGTGTTGGGATATTCATAGACGTCATGCGGCGTGCCGATCTGCACGATCTGCCCGGCGGTCATCACACCCAGGCGCGATGACAGGGTCATCGCCTCTTCCTGGTCATGGGTCACCACGACGAAGGTCACGCCGAGCGTTTCCTGAATCTTGATCAGCTCGCGCTGCGTTTCCTCGCGCAGCTTCTTGTCGAGCGCACCGAGCGGCTCGTCGAGCATCAAGAGCTTCGGGCGCTTGATCAGTGAGCGCGCCAGCGCCACGCGCTGACGTTGACCGCCCGAAAGCTGGTGCGGCTTGCGCGCGGCCAGCCCGTCAAGCTGCACGAGCGAGAGCATCTCGGTCACTCGGGTCGCGATCTCGGCGCGCGGCACGCCGTCACGCTTGAGGCCATAGGCGATGTTCTTCTCGACGCTCATATGCGGGAAGAGCGCATAGGACTGGAACATCATGTTGGTGTCGCGCTTGTGCGGCGGCACGCCCGACATATCCTCGCCGTCGATCAGGATCTGGCCCGAGGTCGGCATCTCGAACCCCGCCAGCATCCGCAGCAGCGTGGACTTGCCGCAGCCCGACCCGCCCAGAAGGCAGAACAACTCGCCCTGGTAGATGTCGAGCGAGACATCGTTCACCGCCGTGAAAGCGCCGAACTTCTTGGTGACGTTGCGGATCTGCAAGAACGGCTTGGCATTCGGATCCTCCCACGGCTTGAGCGCGCGGGCCGAGGTTGCTTCGGTCATTTTCTTTCCCTGTCAGAAATGCAAAGGCCACCCCACGGCGGGGGTGGCCGATCCGATCATTGTCCGGTCTTGAGCGAGGTCCAGGCGCGGGTCAGCGAACGGTCGTAGCGCTGGCTGTGCGGCTTGGCCGAGTACATCTTGGCCATGACCTCGGGCGCCGGGTAGATGCCGGGGTCGTTGCGGACCGCCTCGTCCACCAGCTCGGTCGCCTTCTGGTTGGCGTTGGCGTAGTAGACGTAGTTGGTGATCGCGGCCGAAACCTCGGGGCGCAGGAAATAATCGACGAACTTGTGTGCGTTCTCCGGATGCGGCGCATCCGAGGGGATCACCAGCATGTCGAAGCCCACCAGAGCGCCCTCTTTCGGGATCTCGTAGGCCACGCGCACGCCCTGCCCGGCTTCGTCGGCGCGGTCACGTGCTTGCAGGATGTCGCCCGAGTAACCGACGGCAAGGCAGATGTCGCCATTCGCCAGATCGTTGATGTATTGCGACGAGTGGAAATAACGGATGAACGGGCGCACGCCCTTCATCAGCTCGGTCGCGGCCTCGAGGTCTTCGGCTTTTTCCGAGGTCGGATCGAGGCCAAGGTAGTTCAGCGCCGCCGCCGTGATCTCGGAGGGCGAGTCGAGCAGGGCGATCCCGCAATCTTGCAGCTTTTCTGCCTGCGCAGGGTCGAAAAGCGCCGACCAGCTGTCGATCTCTTCCGAGCCAAGACGCTCGGCCACCTTGTCGCGGTTATAGCCCAGACCGACGGTGTACATCATGTAGGGCACGCCATAGGCATTGCCCGGATCGTTGGCGGCGATGATCTCCAGCACCTTGGGATCGAGATTGCCGTAATTGGCGATCTGCGCGCGGTCGATTTCCTGAAACACGCCCGCCTGTGCCTGACGCGCCATGAACTCGAGCGAGGGCACGACGATGTCGTAATTGGTCGAGCCGGTCAGCATCTTGGCCTCGACGACCTCGTTGCTGTCGAAGACGTCATAGTTGACCTTGATCCCGGTCTCGGCCTCGAAATTCGCGATCGTGTCTTCCGCGATATAGTCCGACCAGTTGTAGATGTTCAGAACGGCTTCTTCTGCTGCCGCCACGCCTGCCGAAGCAAGCATGGCCACGCCAGCGGCCATGAGGTTTTTCATTTCGTGATCTCCCTGTGAAAACGCTGCGGCTCAGATGCCCAGACGATCGCGCGCGGCATACCACCACGAGCCGATGACCGAGTAAGGCACGCGGAACATCCGCCCGCCGGGGAACGGTATCCACGGCAGCTTGGCGAAGGTGTCGAACCGCGTCAGATCGCCGTTGATCGCCTCGGACAGGATGCGCCCGAAGGTGTGCGAGCCGGTAACGCCATGACCCGAGTAGCCATGTGCGAAATAGGTGTTCTGGCCGATCCGCCCCATCTGCGGCACGCGCGAGAACGACAGCGCGAAATTGCCCGACCAGGCATAGTCGATCTCGGTCCCGGCCAGTTGCGGGAAGACCTTGTTGAGGTTCTTCCAGAGCTTCGCCTTGATGTCCTTGGGATCGGCCCCGCCATAGACTGTGCCGCCGCCGAACAGCAGGCGATTGTCAGCCGAGAAGCGGTAGTAGTCGAGGATATAGCGCACGTCCTCGATGCAGACATCCGAGGGCATCAGCTCACGCGCCAGTTTATCGCCAAGCGGCTTCGTCGCCATCACCTGCGTCGAGACCGGCATGACGCGCCATTCCAGCGTCGGCACGACATGACCAAGGTAGGCATTGCCGCACAGCACCAGCGTCTTGCAGACGATCTTGCCGCTTGCGGTCTTCACCGAGGGGCGGGGGCCTTCGGTCTCGACCGAGGTCACCGGCGACATCTCGAAGATCGTGCCGCCCAGCTTCTCGATCGCCGCAGCCTCGCCCAGGGCGAGATTCAGCGGATGGATATGGCCGCCCTTATGGTCGATCATCCCGCCCGCGTAGATGTCCGAGTTCACATGCTCACGCATCTGCTCGGCGCTCAGCATCTCCTGGCTTTCGATGCCGTAAGAGCGCCAGAGCTTCCAGCGGTCTTCCAGTTCGCGCACATGCTTGGCGGTCAGGCCCGCGAAGACGTTGCCGTGTTTGAGGTCGCACTTGATGTCATAGGTGGCGATGCGCTCGCGGATGATATCGCCGCCCTCGGTCACGAGCCCCGCGACGAAGGTCGAGGTATCCTTGCCATAGCGGCGCTCGATCGTGTCGAGGCTGGCGTTCAGCCCGTTGACGATCTGCCCGCCATTGCGCCCCGAGGCGCCCCAGCCGATCCGCGCGCCCTCGATCACGGTGACCTTGTAGCCCTTTTCAAGCAGGTGCAGCGCGGTCGAGAGCCCCGAATAGCCCGCGCCGACGACGCAGATATCGGTTTCATGGATGCCCTGAAGCGCCGGGCGCAACGGTGCGGGGTTGGCCGAGGCCGCATAGTAGCTGCCGGTATGCGCGCCGGTGCCCGCATAGGGGTGCTTGGTCATGGTGGTCATCGCGTTCATCACACGGCCTCCAGATAGGAGTGATATTCGAAATCGGTTACATGGCGGGTGAAGCGGCGCAGTTCCTGCAGCTTGCACTGGATGAACATGCGCTTGAGGCGCTTCGAGTAGATCTGCTCGATATGCGGGCCCTTGTCGAAAGCCTCGATGGCCGAGGCCCAGTCGGGCGGCAGGGTTTCGAGCGTCTGCGAGTAAGCGTCACCAAGGATCGGCGCCGGCGGTTCCCACTGGCCTTCGATGCCCAGCAGCGCGCCACCCAGGATCGAGGCAAGCACGAGATAGGGGTTAGCATCGGCGCCAGCGACGCGATGCTCGATCCGGCGCGCCTTCGGGCTGCCGCCCGGAATGCGGATCGCGACAGTGCGGTTCTCGTAGCCCCAGGCGACCGAGGACGGCGCATGCGAGCCCGGCAGCAGGCGCCGGAACGAGTTCTCATGCGGCGCGAAGACCAGCGTGTTTTCCTGCATGGTGCGGATCAAACCGGCCACGGCGTGACACAGCAACTCGGTGCCTTCATCACCACCGTTGTCAAAGACGTTGCGGCCCTCGTCATCGACCAGCGAGAAGTGGACGTGCATCCCCGACCCGGCGCGATCGCCATAGGGCTTGGCCATGAATGTCGCGGCGAAACCGTGCTTGCGGGCAATGCCCCGCACAAGGCGCTTGAACAGCACGGCGTCGTCGGCGGCCTTCAGCGGATCATCGACATGCAGCAGGTTTATCTCGAACTGGCCTGCGCCGTTTTCCGAGATGGCCGCGTCCGCCGGAATGCCCTGCGCGGCGCAGGCGTCATAGACCTCGTTCAGGAAGGCGTCGAAATGCTGAAGCTCATCAAGCGAGAGCGCGCCATCCGAATCCAGACGCTTGCCGGTCACCGGCGAGCATGGCGGCTGCGGCGTGCGGCCCGAGGGATCGACGACGTAGAATTCCAGCTCGGTCGCCACGACCGGGGTCAACCCGATCGCCTTGAACCGCTCGACCACCATGTCCAGTGCACGACGCGGATCGCCGGTGAAGGGCTCACCGTTTTCCTGCCGCATCCAGAGTTGCGCGAAGGCCGCGGGGCGCGAGGTCCAGTCAACCGGGCTCAGCGCGCGGCCGGTAAAGTCACACAGGCCATCGGCATCGCCGGTATCCCAGACCAGCTCGTTGCCCTCGATGTCCTCGCCCCAGATATCCATCCCCAGAAGCGAAAGCGGCATCCGTAGGCCGCCACTGACGATCTTCTCTGCCTGATCGGCGGGGACGCGCTTGCCCCGCATGACCCCGTTGAGGTCGCAGATACAGGCAAAGATCGTCTCGATTTCCGGGCGTTCGGCCAGCCAGGCTGTCGCGTCCACGGTCTGCATGATAAGGCTCCCTGAGCATTTTGTGATATCGTTTGGACTGTTGTGATAGATTTCTACCCTTGAGTCAACTGCGAAACAAAGCCATGCTAGGGACAGCCAAACAAAGCGTCCGAGCCACCGCCCCATGAACCATTGCCCGCTGCCTGAAATTCCCCGCGCCGACGGTATGACGACCCAGGACTATGCCTATTACCGGCTGCGCAACGCGGTGATGGTGGGGGCGCTGAAACCCGGAACGGCGCTGACCTTTCGCGGTCTGGCAGAGCAATTCCAGCTAAGCCCCACCCCCATTCGCGAGGCCGTGCGACGGCTGAGCACCGAGAACGCGATCGAGGTTCTGGGCAACCGGCGCCTGCGCGTCCCCGAGATGACGCTTGGCAGGTTCGAGGAACTGGTGCAGCTGCGCATCGCGCTTGAGATCCACGCGGCCGAGCGGGCAATGCCTTATATCTCTGATATCGTTATTGAAAACCTTCGCGAACTTGACGATCAGATGGACAGTGCAATCGCGCAACGCGATCTTGATGCGCTGACCCGGATGAACCAGGACTTTCACAAGCGGCTTTATTGCCTCAACCCCGATCAGGCGGTGATGCCCCTGATCGAGAGCATCTGGTTGCAGCTTGGCCCCTTCCAGCGGCAGGTGATCGAGAACATCGACTCGATCAACGTGGTGGACCGCCACAAGGAGATGCTGGCCGCCATGCGCGCGCGTGACGTGATCGCGCTTTGCGCCGCCATCGAGAGCGACATCCGCGACGGATCGATCCGCTCGGGCCGCCAGATGCTGCGCAACCTGCAGACCGATATCGTCAGCTAAGCCGTCTCACACCGCCTAGGGCGCGAATCCGTGGCAGGCTTTCGGCCGTCAGCGGGAAGATTTCGAATTCCGTTTGACAAAATGTGATATCATTTGCTTATAAGCTATATCTCTTTCAAGCAAACGGACGCCCCTTATGACCCGCGAAGACTGGCACAACCGCGCCGCATCCCTTCAGATCGACGGCCGCGGCCTGATCGACGGCAAGCGCGTCGCATCGCTTTCGGAGGAAACCTTCGCCTCGATCAGCCCGATCGACGGCCGCCTGTTGACCAATGTGGCGCTGATGGGCGCGCAGGATGTCGATCTTGCCGTGGCCTCGGCGCGCCGCGCCTTCGAGGCGGGCGTCTGGTCGGGCCGCGCCCCGGCCGAGCGCAAGGCCGTGCTGTGCCGCCTTGCCGATCTGATTCGCTCCCATCGCGACGAGCTGGCGCTGCTTGAGACGCTCGACATGGGCAAGCCGATCGCGGACAGCACCTCGATCGACGTGCGCGCCACCTCGAACTGCTTCGACTGGTATGGCGAGGCGATCGACAAGATCTATGACGAGGTCGCGCCGACTGCCGCCAACACGCTGGCGCTGGTGACCAAGGAACCGCTCGGCGTCGTCGCTGCCGTAGTGCCGTGGAACTTCCCGATGCTGATGGCCGCCTGGAAGGTCGCGCCCGCGCTTGCCATGGGCAACTCGGTAGTGCTGAAACCGGCCGAGCAAAGCTCGCTCACCGCGCTGCGGCTGGGGGAACTGGCGCTTGAGGCCGGCGTGCCGCCGGGCGTGTTCAACGTGGTCACCGGCCTCGGCCCCGAGGTCGGCCGCGCGCTTGGCCTGCACATGGATATCGACGGGCTGTTCTTCACCGGCTCAACCCAGGTCGGCAAGTATTTCATGGAATATGCCGCGCAATCGAACCTCAAGAAGATCGGGCTGGAACTGGGCGGCAAAAGCCCCAACATCATCCTCAAGAGCTACCGAGACACCACGCATGCGGCGCAAACCTCGGCGCGGTCGGCCTTCTTCAACCAGGGTGAGATGTGCACCTGCCCAAGCCGCCTTATCGTCGAACGCGCCGTGCATGACGAGGTGGTCGAGGTGCTGGCCAAGACCGCCGCCGAGTTCGTGCCGGGCGATCCGCTCGACCCCGCCACCACGATGGGCGCGCTGGTCGATCACCGACATACCGAGCGCGTGCTGGGTTTTGTCGAGACCGCCCGCGAGGACGGCGCCGATCTGCGACTTGGCGGCACGCGCGAGCGCGCCGAGACCGGCGGCTGCTATGTCGCGCCCACGATCTTCGACAATGTCCGCAACGAGATGCGCGTGGCCCAGCAGGAAATCTTCGGGCCGATGCTTTCGGTCATCCCGGTGGATTCGGTCGATGAGGCAATCAAGGTTGCCAATGACAGCTGCTACGGCCTCGCCTCGGCGGTCTGGACCGACGATCTGAGCACCGCGCATCACGTCTCGCGCGGGATCCGGGCGGGTCTGGTCTATGTGAACTGCTACGATTGTGACGACATGACCGTGCCCTTCGGCGGCTTCAAGCAATCGGGCATCGGCCGCGACAAGTCGCTTCATGCGCTGGACAAATATGCCGAGCTGAAGACGACCTGGATCGCACTCGGTCGGTAACGACCTAATGTTGGCCTGCGCCCCATCGCAGGCCAGCTTCGTAGATGCTACTACGCGCGCTGAACGCTCAGCGAGGTCTTCACGATCTGCGGATCGCGCAGCGCCAGGAACCACGGGTCGGCGGCAAGCGCGCGGTCGACGATTTGCTGCACGATCTCCGGGCTGGCGGGGGACTGCACGGCGATAGCGATGCGGGTCTCGACCGGGGCGGCCGAGCCGGTGCCAAGACCCATCAGTGCGGCATCGTCGAAATCGGTCTCGATCACCACATCGACGGCTTCCAGCCGCACACCCTCGCGCGCGGCGAGCATCTTGATCGCGATGGCGACGCATCCCACGATGGCCGCGCGGGCGTGAAAGCCGGGCGACGGCCCTGCCGCGTCGCCGCCCATGCCCGGCCCCAGATCAAGGGTCGCGCGGAACTTGCCCTGCCCGACGTTGCAGGCCAGCCCCTCCTCAACCCGGCCCGAGGTGACAATGGTGCTACGCGCGGCGGCCAGATCGGCGGACATGCGCGCGATTACGGCGGTTTGCGCTTCGCGGATACGTTCGTCACGAGTGTCGATTGTCAGATCGCTCATGGTTTTCCCTTTCTTTTCAGGCGGCCTTGCGGCCATTGGCGTGCAGGAGGTGGTCGGCCAGCGCCATCGCGTCGGCCCCCACCCCGTCGATCAGCGCGGATTTGCGCGTCCGCAGGAAGGGCAGCCCAAGCACGTAAAGGCCGGGCGCCACGATCCCGTTGTCATGGGCCAGACGCCCCTTGCGGTCGAAAACGGGCAGGTGAAGCCAGCTGAAATCGGGCCGGAATCCGGTTGCCCAAACGATGGTTGAAACAGCGCCCGGCAGATCAAGCGACAGGCGCGGCCGCGCGGGCACCTGCGTCGGCGCGAACCGCTCGGGCAGCGGCAGGCCCGGCAGACCCGAGCGCGCGGCCCATGCGTCGAACTCGTCCAGCGCACGGTTCATCTTGAGGTCCGAGAGCGCCGCCGCATTGGCCAGCCCGCCCGAGAACAGAACCTGCCCTCCACGATGCGCAGCAAGACGGCCGACGATCTCGACGCCCTGCGCCTGTAGCGCGTTGAGGTCCAGAAACCGCGCCCGGCTATTGCCGACCAGTTGCAGCGAGGGCACGGCACGGGCGCGGGCGAGATCGTCCACCTCCTGCGTGGTCATGCCCAGAAGGCCGCTGTGCTCAAGCCACCACTGGATATCGCGCGCTCGGTAATGGCGCGGCATCCGCACATGGTGCCCGGCGCTCAGCGTGACCGGCCGTCCGGCGGCGCGCAGCTCGGCCGCGATCTGGACACCGCTGGCCGAGGCGCCCACCACCAGAACCCCGCCGGGGGGAAGTAGCTCGGGGGAGCGATACTGAAGCGGGCTGATCTGGGTGATCTCGCCCGGCAATTCATGCGCCCACGCGGGCAGGTTCGGGCGGTTGCAGGCGCCGCTGGCCAGAATAAGGTTACGGCAGCCCCACTCGCCCCGATCGGTTGCCACACGATAGCGCGCGCCCTCTTGCGTGACCGAGGTCACCGTGGTGCGGGCCTCGACCGTGGCGGCACAATGCGTCGCGTAGCTTTCAAGGAAACTGACGACCTCGGGCATGGTCATGAACCCGTCCGGGTCGGCGCCGCGATAGGCGAAGTCGGGCAGGCGGCTTTGCCAGTTCGGGGTCAGCAGGCGCAGGCTGTCCCAACGCTCGTGCCGCCAGGAATTCGCGACATCGCCGCGTTCGATCAGCACATGGGGAACCGAGCGCTCCGAAAGGCAGTGGCTCATGGCCAGACCAGCCTGACCGGCGCCGATGACAAGGGTGTCGATCTGTTTCATGGCACTATCCTTTCGGAGGTTTCGGGTCACGCGACGCTGACTTCGACCAGCGTCGGGTTGGTGAGGATGTCGAACACGGCCGAGCGCTTTTGCGATTGCGCCACCAGCGCCGCGATCTCGGCCTCGGTTGCGTCGGCGTCGATCTCGAACGTGACGCGAATGGCCGAAAAGCCGTTGCGGATCTCGGGGTCCATCCCGAGGATGCCCTGCACGTCGATATCGCCCTCGACAATGGCCCGGGCGGAGCGCAGCTGGATGCCGCGATGCTGGGCCACGGCGGCCAGACCGCCGGTCAGGCAGCTGGCAAGCGCGGCAAGCACGATCTCGGGCGGGGTCGGCGCGCGGTCAGCCGCGGCAAAGACCGCCGGGTGATCGGATTCGATCGAGAAGGTGCGGCGGCGCTTCTGTTCCTCGCCGAGGCCGAAGAAGCCGCCGATCACGTTGCGGCTGTAGGTGCCCTCGATCCAGTCGCAGGCGCTGCGGAAGGTAAAGCTGGCGGCGGCGGGCATCTGCTCGAACGCGCCGCGCGCGCCGATCAGGGCCTCGGTGTTGACGCCGTTGTTGACGAGTTTGGGATCTGCGTAGGTCATGGTCGTTCCTTTCAAGGGTTGGTTCAGGGTTGGGTGATGCGGTCGGTGCATCGGTTCGGGCCCGGAATGGGCCGGAATGTCATCGCGCGGTGATCAGCCACGAAGAGCTGTCCATCCACAGCCCGCCGTTGCGCTCCACAACCGAGCGGAAATGCGCGGCTAGCGCAGCTTCGATCTGGGGGCGGCGTTCCTCGGCCAGGGCGCCCGCGGCGCGAAAGATCTCGCCCGCCGGGCCGATGGCCAGTTGGAAGGCAACGGCATCGGCAATATCGCGCCCCACCAGAACCTTCGCGTCGATCCGCTGGAACTCGATGTCGCGAAACCCGGCGGCTTGCATCTGCGCGCGGGTGGTCTCTTCATCGGCCATAGAGAAGGGGCCGGGGCCGCAGGTGGCCGCATCCGCGTCGGGGGCGGGCAGGAACTGGCGGACGATATCGCGCGCCTCAATCAGCCAGGGGTTATCGGCCCGCGCACGCCAGACGATATGCGCCAGCGTCCCGCCGGGGGCGAGGCAGGCGCGCATCGCCCGCAGACCGGCTACCGGATTGGCGAAGAACATCGTGCCGAAGCGCGAGAAGACGAAATCGAACAGCCCTTCGTTCAGGCCGCGCTCCACATCCCCCGCGATGAAGCGGACATTGTCGGCGCGGGCACGGCGAACCTCGTCGCGGGCGCAGTCGAGGAAGGCCTCGCAGCAATCCACGCCGACAACCTCGCGGGCGGTTCGGGCAAGCTGTATCGCGGTGTCGCCAAAGCCGCAGCCGACATCGAGCACACGGCCACCGGCGGGCAAGTTCAGCGCGGGGAAGACGGCCTCGGAGTGGCGCGAAAGGCCACCGACCAGGACATGACGGAAACGCACGAACTTCGGCGCGAGGATCTGGTTCCAGAAATCGACAAGCTCGGAACTCGGGGCGACGGGCGGGATGGGCGATTGCAGGCTCATTGTATCTCTCCTGATCCGGGGTTAGCGGCGCCAATGGGCGGGGGCGTCCCAACGGGGCATCTCGTCGTGCACACGTGCCTGGGCGCGGGGTTGGGCGACGCTCACGGGGATCATCGCGGCGATCTGGCGCGGCAGGACGGCGCGGATCAGCTGGTTCAGGTGTTTGGTCATTTCGGTCTCTCCCTTGTGGCGGCGGGTGTTCCGTTCGCCGTTGAACAAGGAATGCCACAGGGCCTCGCGCCGAGATACTTCAGCGCCGGAAGCAACCCGCTACAGAAATCGCAGAAACGTGCTACAGTTTGTGAAGTTCGCTCCGAAACGCGCACCGAACAGGGGGAGAGAATGAACTACAACCAGTTTTGTCCGATCTCGAAGGCCGCCGAGATTTTGGGAGAGCGTTGGAACATCTTGATCCTGCGCGAAGTGCTGATGGGCGGGCGCCGGTTCAACACCTTGCAGCGGGGTCTGGGCGATATCTCGCCCGCGCTGCTTACCAAACGCCTCAAGCAGCTCGAAGAGCAGAACATGATCATCCGGCGCCGCATTCCGGGGCAGAAGGGGTTCGAATACTTCCCCTCCGAGGCCTGCGAGGCGCTGATGCCCGTGCTGTTCGCGCTTGGCGAATGGGGGATCATCTGGGCCAAGAACACGATCCTCGATCAGGATTTCGACGCCGAGTTACTCATGCTGTATCTTGAGCGCAGCATCGACCGCGAGAAGATCAAGGGCCAGGAAACCGTCATCAAGTTCCGCTTCACCGATCTGAGCGAGCAGCGCGACTGGTGGTTGGTGGTCAAGCCCGAGACAAGCGAGGTCTGCCTGAAAGACCCGGGCCGCGATGTCGATGTCTATTTCAACTGCACGGTGCGGACGCTGTCGGATATCTGGATGGGTGATCGCAGCTACCGCGACGCGCTGCGCGAGGGCGACCTGATGATGGATGGCGACCCGGTGCTGATCCGCACTGTCAGCACTTGGCTGCGGTCGGGGATCTTCGCAAACTCCCCGCGCGAGGCGGTTTCCGCCGCCTAGCCCTGGATCGGCGTCGCGGTGAACAGGATCTGCCCGCGCGGCAGCATCGTGTCATGGCGCCTCACGGCCCAGCCCGTGGTCGTGGCGATATGCGCCACATCGCTTTCCAGCACATGGTAGGGCGCGCGCAGATCATGCGTCACCACCCCGTCGGGCTGGCGATAGGGGCGCGCCGCGGTCTCGGCATCGGGGGCGAGGAAGACGGTGAACAGGAAGCGCTCCAGCGCCGGGAAGCGGTGCAGGTTGGTCAGCGCGCGGCGCAGATAGGCCATGGGCAGGTGCGGGAAGACTGCGAAAGCGATGGCATGGGTGATCGTGTCTGGGATCTTGGGAAACTGGAACGCATCGTCGCGCACCAGATGCGACTTGCTCAACCGCGCGGGGTCGGCCAGCTCGGCCGCATGGCCTGCCAGCATCATCTCGCGCGAGGGGTCGGTGGCCCAGTAATGGCCCGGCTCCAGATAGGGCACCGCCTTGCATCCAAGCCGCAGCGAGCCTGCGCCGATATCCAGCAGGTGGTGATGCGGCAGCAACCCCGCCTCTTGCAGGATCGCCATCTGCGCGCGGCCCGTTTCCTCCCACCGGCCGCCGACGATATCGCGGTGCCGGCCCTCGGCCAGCGCCTTTTCGTAAAATCCCTGCGCCTGGTAGGGCGAAACACTCATGGCCGATCCCGCCCCATCGTGGATGATTGCGGTCAGAAATGCGCCTTGGGTTCGTCGGGCTTGCCTGCCGCCAGCGCCAGGATGCCGCCGACGATGCAGAACCCGATCGGGAACATGGTGAAGACGCCAAAACCGAAGGCGTTATACATCAGCGCGCCCGCGACCAGCATCAGGATGCCACCCCAAAGCGCGCGGATCTTGGCCATCGCGCCACCGGCAATCGCGGCAAGGGGCGCAAAGAAGCTCGTAATCCGGATCAGCTGGGCATTGTCGACCTGACCGAACATCTCGCCCACCTCGGCGTGCTTCTCCACAACCTCGGTGTAGCCGTAGCCGAAGAAGCCGACGATCATCGCGATCAGCCCGCCGATCACCCCAAGCACCAGTGCCGCGTTACGCATAGGCCTAATCCTTCCATCTTGGGGCAAGTGATCGCCCATTCCCCCGAGATAGGCCCTCCCCCCCGGCAGGATCAAGGGGCCACGGCGCGGGCGGGGCATTTCACAGCATCGATCGGGCCGTTTCCGGCGGCACTGTGTTTTTCTGCACGCGCGGGCTCAGGCGCCGCGGCCCTTGAAACCCTTCATGCTTGCGTAGATCCCCATGAACCTGCCGACCACGAGGTCAAAGAGGCGCGTGGGCAAAAGCCCGCGAACCAGCGGCAGCGTGTACACCAGACCCGGCATCCGCAACAGGATGCGATTGCGCTCAATCGCGCGGATGATCTTTGCGGCGGTGGGCTCGGGCTTGAGGATCGGGATGATCGGCGAGGTCACGCCGTGGAACATGCCCGTGTCGATGTAGTAGGGCGTGACGGTGGTGACCTTCACGCCGGTGCGGGCGGCCTCCATCTCAAGGCGCAGGGAATCCGACCAGCCGATGACCGCCCATTTGCTGGCGCAATAGACCGACATATTGGGGTTCGCCACCATTCCCGCCGCCGAGGCGATGTTGACGATATGCCCGCGCCCCTGCGCGATCATGGCCGGCAGAAGGGCGCGCGCCAGATGCATCAGCGCGGCGCTGTTTACCGCCATGGTGCGGTCGATCTCGGCATGGGTGTGATCGGCGAAAGGCTTGCCGACGATGATCCCGGCATTGTTGACGAGGATATCGACGGAATGGTCGAGCGCCGCCACGGCCTCAAGAACCACAGCGGTATCCGTTACATCGACCTGTGCAAAGCTGGCCTTGTCGCCCAACCTCGCCCGTGCAGTTTCGATATTCGCGGCGCTGACGTCCCAGACGATCAGCTTCGCGAGGCCCTTCTGAAGAAGCATCTCGCCCATCAGCAGCCCGATCCCAGACGCGCCACCGGTGACAAGCGCGGTGCTGCCGCTAATCTGCGTCATGTTCCCCTCCCCAAAGGTCTTCAGCGCCCCAGAAATCTAATCGCCAGGTCGGCCAGCCTCCCGAAGGGCGGCCCCATATGTTCGAAGGCGTTCAGGAAGCCCGGCTTGTAGACCGCGCGGGCGTGGCTGAACCGGCGGAACCCGTCGCGCCCGTGATAGGCGCCCATGCCGCTGTCGCCGACACCGCCGAAGGGCAGCCCGTCCTGCGCGATATGCAGCAGCGTGCCATTCAGCGTCACCCCGCCGGAGATCGCGCCATCAAGGATCTTTGCCCGCGCCGCCCTGTCATTCGTAAAGGCATACAGCGCCAGCGGCCGCGAGCGCGCATTGATGAACGCCAGCGCCTCGTCCAGATCGCGATAGGCGATGATGGGCAGGACCGGCCCGAAGATCTCCTCGGTTAGCAGCAACGAGCCCTCGGGCGCATTCAGCACCACCGTCGGCGGCACCTTGCCGTTTTGCCCGGCACCGCCGACCTGGAGAATAGTCGCGCCCGCGTCGCGCGCGGCATCAATCGCGGCAACAAGGCGCTCGCGGTGGCGTGCGGTGATGACATTGGTGAATTGCGCATCAGTCTGCGGGTCAGGATAGGCCCTCTGCACCGAGGCGAGAATTTCGCGGGCCAGCGCCTCGGCCTTTTCGGCAGGGGCCAGCACGTAATCGGGGGCGATACAGGTCTGTCCGGCATTCGTGAACTTGCCCAGCAAAAGCGAGCGCACAGCTTTCTCCAGCGGGTAATCCGGCGCGATAATCGCGGGCGATTTTCCTCCCAGTTCCAGCGTGACCGGGGTCAAATTGGGCGCCGCCGCCGCCATCACCTTGCGCCCGACCTCGGTCGAGCCGGTGAAGAACAGATGATCGAATGGCAGGGCCGCGAAAGCCTGCGCGACCTCGACCCCGCCGGTGACAACCGCCACCTCGTCCGGCTGGAAATGCGCGGACACCAGCCGCGCCAGCAGCCTTGAGAACTCGGGCGACAGTTCCGAGGGTTTGATTAGCGCGCGATTGCCCGCCGCAAGCGCATCCACCAGCGGCCCCAGAGCAAGCAGCAGCGGATAGTTCCAGGGCGAGAGGATGCCGATGACGCCAAGCGGTTCATGCCGCACCCAAGCGCGCGAGGGCTGGAAGGTCAGCGCGACCGGACGCCGCTCATCGCGCATCCAGCGGCGAAGCGAACGCGAGGCGTGGCGGAGCGCGGTCAGCAGCGGCACGATCTCCATCAACTCGGTCTCGGCGCGCGCGCGTCCGCCAAAATCCGCGTCGATCGCGGCGGCGATCTCGTCCCGGCTCTCGATCACAAGGCGTTTTAGCGCGGAAAGCCGGCGCTTGCGCGTTTCCGCATCCGGAATCCGGTCACGCCGCGATGCTGCGCGCAGGCTGGCAAATGCTTCCGTCAGCTCGTCCTGCACGCGGTCGTTCCCCCCACCATCTTCAGGCCGCATGCCCGCGCGGCACGAAAGCCCGACCGCCGTTCAAGCCGCTTCGTTCAGGAAGGTATAAAACTTGAGGATGTCGTCAAGTTTATTCTGCGCGCATTCCGTGGATCCCGCCGATAAGCAATCCGGTCACAAGATCCGCGACCTTGGCTGTATCAGTTTCGGCATCATCGCCCAGTAGCAACACCGCCTCGATTCCGTTCGAGATGATAAGCCGCGCGATCAGGTCGGTCTCGGAGGAGGACAGCGCATGTCCCGGCATCCCGCGTGCGATATCGCCCCGAAGATCCTGAACGATGCCTTCCGACCCGCTTGCACCGTAAAGCCTGCTGCGGATGTGGTGCTGATTCATCGCGATGAAAGCGCGCGCGCCGTCCAGCCCCAGGATGTAGTCAAGCAGCGCGGCATAGGACAGCCGCAGCATGGTTTCCAGATCGTCCGCTCGCGCCCGCGCCTCGGCAGAGATCGTCCTGATATCCTGCGTCAGATCCTCAAGGATACGGTCGAACACCGCCTCCTTGGTTCCGTAGTAATTGTAGAACGTGCCGGTCGAGATGCCGCTGGCCCTGACGATGGCCGACACCGTCGCGCCCTCTAGCCCGTATTGCACAAAGGACTGCCACGCCCCGGCGCGGATACGTTCATGCGTCTGCTGCGCCGTCGCCTCGCGTTTCTTCGACGGCCGGAGCTTGCGTGCAGGGGTCATCGCCGAGCTTCCATCTCTGATCATGATGCCGCGCTCCTTCAGATGTCACGCGCCAAGCCGCACGGCCATCCATTTATTGCCTTGGCCCTTGTCGGGCACGCAGGCGCGCTCTGTCAACGATTTGGGCGGTATTGCCGGGTTAGCCGCGACCGCATCGCAGTGGTGAATGGCCCGCGACAGATCATCATGCTTGGCAGCCGATATCGCGATGGGCGGCGTGTGCGCGAGAAAGGCGCTAACAGATGCTAGGGAAATCGGGAAAATTGGTCGGAGCGAGAGGATTCGAACCTCCGACCCCCTGCTCCCGAAGCAGGTGCGCTACCAGGCTGCGCTACGCTCCGACCGTGTGGAGGCGAGTTACCGACTCCGTCCGGCATTTGCAAGGGGGATTCTGCGTCTTTTCCGTTACCTTGTGCCGCTGCGGCCCGTCAGGTTCAGCGCGCGCTGCAACAGCGACGAGCGCGGCGTTGTCACGGTTTCCGTGCGGCCCCGCGTTTCCAGTACGGGCCGGTTTTGCGACACGTTCGCGGTGCTTTCGCGCCAGACGATATAGGTGCCCGAGGCGATGACCACGCCGGCGCCAAGCATCGTCGGCCCGTCGATCCCCTCGTCAAAGAAGAACCAGCCGTAGACCACCGCCCAGACGATCTGGGAATATTGCATGGGCGCGACGATCGCGGCCTCACCTTCGCGGTAGGCCAGAATTTGCAGGAAGGCCCCGGTCAGGCCAAACAGGGCAACCACTGCCAGAAGCCCCAGATCGCGCAGCTCCAGCGGCACCCAGACCAGCGGCAGCGCCGCCCCCATGGCCAGGAAGTTGCCCAGAAGCGGAGAGAGCAGCAGCACGACCGAGCGTTCCTCATGGCCGATCTTGCGGATGATGATTGCGGCGACCGAGCCGCAAAGCGCAGCGGTCAGTGCCGCGATATGGCCAAGGCCCAATTCGGCCTGCCCCGGACGCACGACGATCAACACCCCGATCAGGCCGATGATGACCGCCGCCCAGCGATGCAGGCCCACCTTTTCGCCCAGAACCGGGATCGCAAGCACGGTGATCAACAACGGCATCGCGAACAGGATCGGGTAAACCTGCGCCAGCGGCAGATGCGAGAAGGCGTAAAACGCGCTGACCCCGGTAATGACGGTGCAAACCGCGCGCACCAGAACCCACCAGGGATGGATCGGGCGCAGATGACCCTCGCGCTTGTCGTTAAGCAGGATGAGCGAAAGGATCGGAAAGCTGAGCAGCGCGGCGAAGAACACGATCTGAACGGCCGAGTATCTCTCGCCCAGTGTTTTCACCACGGCGTCATGCGTCGCGTAGATCGCCATCGCCAAAAGGGCGAGCACCGCTCCCTTGCCGTTGGATCTGCCAGCGTGCATCGCAACCCTCCTGTTAGCGCTCGCATAAACGGATCGCGGGTCGCGTGACAAGCGCTTAATGAAGAACGGCGCGGATTTCCCCGCGCCGTTCCAAATCTGTCAGCCCGTGATCAGAGGCTTGCGTCGAGCGCTTCGATGATCTTGGCGCCCATCTCGACGGTCGAAACCGGGGTGCCGCCTTCGGGGCCCATCAGGTCCGCGGTGCGCACGCCATCGGCCAGAACCTTCTCGATTGCCTTCTCGAGACGGGTCGCCTCATCGCCCTGATCGAAGCTGTAACGCAGCGCCATGGCGAAGCTGAGGATACAGGCGATCGGGTTGGCCTTGCCCTGACCCGCGATATCGGGGGCCGAGCCGTGGACGGGCTCGTACATCGCTTTCGGGCGGCCGTTCTCCATCGGCGCGCCGAGCGAGGCCGAGGGCAGCATCCCGAGCGAGCCGGTCAGCATCGCCGCGCAATCCGAGAGGATGTCGCCAAAGAGGTTGTCGGTCACGATGACGTCGAACTGCTTGGGCCAGCGCACCAGCTGCATCGCGCCGTTGTCGGCATACATATGCGACAGTTCGACCTCGGGGTATTCCTCGTCATGGACGCGCTGGACGACTTCGCGCCACAGGATGCCCGATTCCATCACGTTGGCCTTCTCCATCGAGCAGACCTTGTTACCGCGGCGCTTGGCCAGCTCGAACGCCGAACGCGCGACGCGCTCGATCTCGCTCTCGGTGTAGCGCTGCGTGTTGATGCCCACGCGCTCGCCATTCTCTTCGAAGATCCCGCGCGGCATGCCGAAATAGACGCCCGAGGTCAGTTCCCGCACGATCATGATGTCGAGGCCAGCGACCACGTCTTTCTTGAGCGACGAGAAATCGGCCAGCGCGTCGAAGCACTGCGCCGGGCGCAGGTTCGAGAACAGGTCCATCTCCTTGCGCAGGCGCAGCAGGCCGCGCTCGGGCTTCACCGAGAAGTCGAGGTTGTCGTATTTCGGGCCGCCCACGGCGCCCAGCAGAACCGCGTCCACCTCTTGCGCCCTGGCCATGGTCTCGTCCGCCAGCGGCTTGCCATGCACGTCATAGGCCGCGCCGCCGACCAGGTCTTCGCTCACGTCGAAAACGAGGCCGCGCTTGTCGCCGTACCAGCTGATGATCTTTTTCACCTCGGCCATGACTTCAGGGCCGATACCGTCGCCGGCGAGGATGAGGATGGAAGGGTTGGCCATTCGTTTTCTCCAACGTCTATTGGTTGGAAGCGGCCTATCCAATGCCCGCCCTCGGGTCAAGCCAAGCCTTGGCATTGCGCGTCAGGGGAGCGAAATATCCACCCAGACAAGGGCATGGCGCGAGGCGGTGGCGGCTGTGTGCGCCATCGGCGCCTCGGGGGCGGGCCAGAAGGTGCCCGCGTCCAGCACCGTCAGATCGCGCGAGGGCAGCACGTAATCCACCCGCATATTGCCGATCCGCGCGTCGTCCCAGTCGGCGGTGTCGAGCGCCGCCTCGCCCCCGTGTTGCGCATTGCGCCCGGTCTGTGGCGCCATGGCCGCGCCAACGCTGGCGGGGCGCGGGTCTTGCAGGCGCAGATGAGCCAGCAGCGCGCGCAACGCGTCCGGTCGGCCCTCGCCATCCACCGGGTCGAGGTTTGCGTCGCCGAGCAGCACGAAAGACCCCTCGGGCGGGGTCATCGGCAGATCGCCGTCAAGATAGCGCAACCAGAAGGCGGCCTCGTCATGGTTGCGGCGGCCATTGCGATCCTCGGGGCCGTCGAAAACCGGCGGCGTCGCGGCCCAGGCCAGCAGGTGCAGGCTTTGGCCGCCCACGCGCAGTGGCAGATCCCAATGCGCGGTTGAAGAGAGACGCTGCACAGCCATCGCCTCGGGTGAGAGCCCGGCGCCCTCGATCAGGTTTCCCGGCAGATCGCGCCACAGAAAACCCGAGAAATCCTGCGCCACGCCGGCCTCAATCGGGTAGCGGGAAAGCAGCGCGAGGCCGCCCTCGCCCGAAAAACGGCCAAAGCCCTGCGCGTCGCCCACGCCGCCCGTTTTGCCGTCGCCATCCAGATCAAGACCGCTGGCCATACCGCTATTGGGCCGCGCGGCGAAGCGATACGGATAGGCCAGCCGATAGGCAAAGGCGCGCAGCGCGGCGCCGTCGTAATCCCAGTCAAAGCCCGTGAGCAGCAAGATATCGGGGTCAGTCTCGGCAATCACCGCGATGGCGGCGGCGATCTGCGCATCCTTGCCATCCTCGATGTCGCGCAGCAGCAGGCCCGGCCCCTTGCGGGTCAGATCGGGCGTCCAAGTGGCGATGCGCAGCGTTTCAGAGGCCGCAGGCCCGGCCAGCGCCGCAGCGATCAGGCCGCCAGATAACCCGAGCCAACCGCGAGACGGCGCTTCTCCTCGATCATGTCGGCGATCCGCCCCATGGCGAGGCCGCGCATGAACAGGCTTGTCGGAAGGAAGGACCATGCCGTCACCGTCCAGATCATGGTTTGCGGCGTTTCCAGCAAGATCGGCTCGAAGGTCGTCGAGATCGCCTTGAGGATCGCGGGAATGATGAAGGGCAGCAGGAAGCCCAGCGCGATATTGGCCCAGCTGTCGCGGCGCAGCTGCTCGACCACATCACCGCCCACGGTCGGATCGAAGGTGGGCAGGTTGACCCAGACGTTGAAGCCGCCCCGCGCGTTGGGCCAGCCCGCCAGTCGCATCACAAGGATAAAGAGGCCCAGCGTGGTGATCGAGATCAGGTAGCTGATCCCACCCACCGTGCGCAGCAGATCGACATGCTCGGGGTCGGTGCCGCGCGGCAGCATCAGCACGAGAATGCGCACCGGGCTATAGGGAAAGTCGAGCTTGGCGGCGAGGCTTGCACTGACCACATCGACGAACTGGGTCAGGGTCGAGGGTTCGAACCGGTCAAGGATGATCAGCGACTGGGTGATGATGATCCCCGCAAGCGCCAGAAACCGGATGCGGTTGAAGGGCGGCGCGTCGCGAAACTCGACCAGGCCGGGATAGACCGAGGCATATTCGAACAGGATGAACATCGCCGCGAAAAGCGACACGAGGGCCACGATCTGGACAGTATCACGCGAGACGGCAGGAAGCAGAAGCGCGGGGGTCACAATGACCAAACCCACGAGAACTGCGCGCAGCAACGCCCCTGCAATGCGTGAAATCACCGCTCCAACCCCTCACCACGGACGGTTCCGATACGATGCCGGCCCCTTGTCCCATGTTGTTCCCGCCGGATTATGGCGGACTGCCTCATTCTTGCCATCATTTTGCCCAATTCCAGATTGGCAGGCAATCTTTCAATCACCATCCTCGCAAATTTAAACCAAATCACCAGGTAACTGGTGCCGCTTTGCACCAAGAATGGTGCAAAAATAAGGCCGCCCAGAGGGCGGCCCAATATCTTGTATATCAGTGGCTTAAGGCCACTAGCTGGCTCAGACCCAGGGACGCGATTGCGCCGACTGTGCCTCGAACGTGTCGATGGCCGAAACCTTCTCGAGAGTCAGGCCGATGTCGTCGAGACCGTTCAGCAGGCAGTGCTTCTTGAACGCATCCACTTCGAACGGGATGGTGACGCCATCCGAGGTGGTGATCTGCTGGTTCTCCAGATCGACGGTCATGCGCGCGTTGGCACCCTTTTCCGCGTCCTTCATCAGCAGATCGACCTGCTCTTGCGGCAGCACGATCGGCAGCATGCCGTTCTTGAAGCAGTTGTTGAAGAAGATGTCTGCGAACGAGGTCGAGACGATCACCTTGATGCCGAAATCGGCCAGCGCCCAGGGGGCATGCTCGCGCGACGAACCACAGCCGAAGTTATCGCCCGCGACCAGGATCGAGGCTTCGCGGTATTGCGGCTTGTTCAGCACGAAGTCCGGCAGTTCGTTGCCCTTGCGGTCATAGCGCATCTCGTCGAACAGGTTCACGCCGAGGCCCGACCGCTTGATCGTCTTGAGGAAGACCTTCGGGATGATCATGTCGGTGTCGATGTTCACCAGCGGCATGGGCGCCGCGATGCCGGTCACTTTTTGAAACTTTTCCATCGTCGCGGCTCCTCAGGCGATCTCTTCTTCGGCCATCAGCTCGCGCACATCGGTCAGGTGACCGGTGATCGCGGCGGCGGCGGCCATGGCGGGGCTCATCAGGTGGGTGCGACCCTTGTAGCCCTGACGGCCCTCGAAGTTGCGGTTCGAGGTCGAGGCGCAGCGCTCGTACTCGGCCAGCTGGTCGGGGTTCATCGCGAGGCACATCGAGCAGCCCGCCATGCGCCATTCAAAACCGGCCTCGGTGAAGATCTGGTCCAGACCCTCTTCCTCGGCCTGATGACGCACAAGGCCCGAGCCCGGCACGACCATGGCGCGCACGCCGTTGGCGAGCTTCTTGCCCTTCACCACCTCGGCGGCGGCGCGCAGATCCTCGATCCGGCCGTTGGTGCAGGAACCAATGAAGACCACGTCGATCTTGATGTCGGTCAGCTTCTGGCCGGGCTCGAGGCCCATGTAATCGAGCGAGCGCTTGGCCGCCTCGACCTTGCCGCCAGTGAAGCTTTCCGCCGCCGGAACGACGGCCGAGATCGGCAGCACGTCCTCGGGCGAGGTGCCCCAGGTCACGACCGGCTCGATGTCTTCGGCGCGGATGGTGACGACCTTGTCGAAATGCGCGCCCTCATCGGTGAAGAGGGTCTTCCACCAGTTCAGCGCGGCCTCGTATTGCGCGCCTTTCGGGGCGTGCGGACGGCCTTTGACATATTCGAAGGTCTTTTCGTCCGGGGCGATCAGACCGGCGCGGGCGCCGCCTTCGATCGCCATGTTGCACACGGTCATGCGGCCTTCCATCGACAGCTCGCGGATCGCTTCACCGCAATATTCGATGACATAGCCAGTGCCGCCGGCGGTGCCGGTGTGGCCGATGACGGCCAGCGTGATGTCCTTGGCGGTCACGCCGGGCTTGAGCTTGCCGGTGATCTCGACCTTCATGTTCTTCGATTTCTTCTGGATCAGCGTCTGCGTCGCCAGAACGTGCTCGACCTCCGAGGTGCCGATGCCGTGCGCAAGCGCACCGAAGGCGCCGTGAGTGGCCGTGTGGCTATCACCGCAAACGACGGTCATGCCCGGCAGCGTCCAGCCCTGCTCGGGGCCGACGATGTGCACGATGCCCTGACGGATGTCGTTCACCGGGTAGTAGTTGATCCCGAAGTCCTTGGCGTTCTTGTCGAGCGCCTCGACCTGGATGCGGCTTTCCTCGTTGGCGATCACGCCCGAGACGCGGTCGAGCGTGGTCGGGACGTTGTGGTCCGGCACGGCGATGGTCTTTTCCGGGGCGCGCACCGGGCGGCCCGCCATGCGCAGGCCTTCAAAGGCCTGGGGCGAGGTCACTTCGTGGACCAGGTGGCGGTCAATATACAGCAGGCAGGTGCCGTCTTCGTCCTGGGAAACGACGTGGGCGTCCCAGATCTTGTCATAGAGCGTTTTGGGAGCGGACATGGCTCTCTCTTTCGATGGCTGTGAATTGGTCAGGGCAGGCGGCCGTGCCGGCAAGGGGCGACCGCAGGCGACAGGGGCACATGATCGCGCCCCCGCGCCGACATCAAAGTCGGGCGAGGATGGAACGGCTTTCGCCGTAGAAGCGCTCGCGCAGGCGGGCGCGGTCATCCATGTCGATAATTCGGCTCATGCGCCGCTAAATAAGCGCCCAAAGCGAGTCTGGCAATGAAAGAAACCGTGTTGGCGGGAATTGATTTGCCTGTATCGTGGTTTCAGGGAGGACCGCGTGGATTTAATAGACCCCGAGACACTCAAGGCGATCCAGTCGATCTGGGCCCAGATAGAGATATTCTTTCGGTCGATGGTCCTGCCCTCCCGGCTGTGGCAATTCGCGATCATTCTGGGGTGTCTGGGCATTGCCCATCTCGGCCGGATGTGGCTTGCACCCAAAGTCGACGATTGGGCCCGCCAGCATGAGCTGAGCACGCGCCAGATGCGAGCGGCCATTCTGCTTCGCAAGCGGATCCGCGGGATGATCTTTGTCGTGCTGGCCTGGATATCGGTCTTCGTGCTCAGCGAGATGAGCAGCTTCTACTCGCGCCGGTTCCTTGTCGATCTGGCCGCGACGCTGGTCACGGCCTGGCTCGTGGTCGGGCTGATCACACGCCTGATCAACAACCGTTTTCTGCGGCGCATCGTGACATGGGGCGCATGGATCTATGTCACGCTGCACTACCTTGGCTTTGCCGACGAGGCGGCAAGTATCCTTGACGGCGCGGCGATCGACCTGGGCGGCTTCCGCCTTTCAGCGCTGGCGGTGCTCAAGGCGCTGGCGCTGACCGCATTGCTGATTGCCGGGGCGCGGATCGTCACCGGGCGGGCCACGGCGCGCATTCGCGGGAACGAGGATATCTCGCCTTCGATGGCCGAACTGGTGATCAAGGTGATGCAGGTCGTCTTTTACGGCGCGGCCTTCTTCATCGGCCTGAAATCTGTGGGGTTCGACCTGACCGGGCTGGCGGTTCTGTCAGGCGCCATCGGCGTGGGCCTTGGATTTGGTTTGCAGAAGGTCGTATCGAACCTCGTGTCGGGGGTGATCATCCTGCTCGACAAGTCGATCAAGCCGGGCGATGTGATCAGCCTGGGCGAGACCTTCGGCTGGATCAATTCGCTTGGCGCGCGCTATGTTTCGGTCGTCACCCGCGACGGCAAGGAATACCTGATCCCGAACGAGGATCTGATCACCGGCCAGGTGGTCAACTGGTCCCATTCCGACGAGTTCGTGCGGATCGACCTGACCTTCGGCACCTCCTATCACGACGACCCGCACGAGGTGCGCGCCTTGGCGGTCAGTGCCGCGCAATCGGTGCCGCGGGTGCTGAAATCGCGCCCCGCCGTGTGCCATATCACCGGATTTGGTGAGAGTTCTGTCGATTATGTGCTCAGATTCTGGATCGAAGACCCCGTCGAGGGGCTTACCAACGTGCGCGGAGCCGTGTATCTGGCGCTCTGGGATGCGTTCCACGCGAACGGAATCTCTATCCCCTTCCCGCAGCGCGAAGTGCGGGTACTCGGTGGGTCCAGGCTCGACGTAACGGCCAGCGGCGAAAATCCGCAGGCCGGAAGTTGAGATTTGGCCCCGCCGATGTTACGTTTTTATTATGCCCGGCGCCGGGGCAAAGGCGGCGCTTGAACCTCTGGAGGACTATGTCCTGTCTCATTTATCTGTCGCGTCCGGCAGTTCCGGCGCAAAGGTGGCACTCATGACGGCCAAGCTGGCAGGTGCCGAAGTGACGAGCGACCAGCTTCTGGCGCGCGTCCTTTCCTCCCTCGAAGATGACAAGGCCGAGGATATCGTCACGATCGACCTGCGCGGTCGCTCGTCGATTGCCGATTACATGGTCATCTGCTCGGGGCGCAGCTCGCGTCAGGTCGGCGCCATCGCCGAGAAACTGACCGAGCGTCTCAAGGACGAGTTCGGCCGTCAGTGCAAGATCGAGGGCAAGGATCAGGGCGACTGGGTGCTGATCGACACGCAGGACGTGATCGTCCATGTGTTCCGCCCCGAAGTGCGCGAGTTCTATCAGCTCGAGAAGATGTGGATGCCGGCTGGCGGGCGCGTCTGAATGAAAGTGACGATCTGCGCGGTCGGCCGACTGCGCAAGAGCCCCGAGCTGGAGCTCATTTCCGACTATCTGGAACGGTTCGGCAAGGCCGGCCGGGCGTTTGGGCTCGGGCAGGCCTCGATCATTGAGGTCGAGGACAAGAAGAACCTCGGCATGGAGGCCGAGGCCGCGTTGCTGGATCGTGCGATCCCGGCGGGGTCGGTTCTGGTCACGCTCGACGAGCGCGGCGATCTGGTCTCCTCCCCCGAATTCGCAGAGCGTCTTGCGGGTTGGCGCGATCAGGCGCGCGACGTGAGCTTCGTGATCGGCGGGGCGGATGGCATCGCACCCGCGCTGCGCGCCCGCGCCGACTGGTCGCTCAGCTTCGGGCGGATGGTCTGGCCGCATATGCTGGTGCGCGTGATGCTGGCCGAACAGCTTTACCGCGCCGGGCAGATCGTGGCGGGCACACCCTATCACCGGGTCTGAGCGGCAAATCCGGCCCTGACCCTGGCTTATCAACACTTGCGAAACCGCTATCGGTGACACTCGCGGCCAGAGAGTTCTTGCTGGCAGGAGTGGGCGCATGGCGTCGGATCTGGTTTTCACCGGGACGATCTACGGGGGCGGGCTCAGCCTGCCGTCACCGACGGCCTCGATCCTGCTCAGCGCGGACGGGCAGATCACCGTGGCCGATTACGGCTTCGGCGCCAGCTATATCTTCGGCATCGGCGCGACCGGCTCACCCAGCCTATTGCTGGAGCGCTACCACCTGACCGAAACTCGGCTGGCCGCCACCGTCGCGGGCCGCGCGGGCAGCCTGTCGGTGGCCGAGATCGAGGCGGCCTTTGCCAGCACCCTGATCGGCAATCAAAGCGCGCAGGCCGGTTATCTGTCGCTTGCGCCCTCGCAGATCACGGCGGTGTCGCTTCTGGGGGTCAACTCGGGCGGGCAGAACTATCTGGTGGCAGCGCCCGCAAGCGGCGCGGGCCTGACCGTGTTCACCTGGGCCAACGGGGTGCTGACCCCGGTGCAGACCATCGCCGACACGCCCGAAACCCATGCCGGAGCGATCGCGGATATGGCCTGGCTGAGCGTGGGCGGCCAAAGCTATGTCTTCGTAGGCTCGGCGACCGAGGATGGCGTGACCGGTTATGCCCTTGGCGCGGGTGGCACGCTGAATGCCGTGTCGAGCCTCGGCAAGCTCGATTCCGTGCCGCTCGACACCGTCACGGCGCTTGGCGGAGCGCAGCTGACGCAGGGCGCCTATCTGGTGGTGGGCGCGGCGGGGTCATCCTCGCTGACCGTGATGGCGGTTGGGGAGGGCGGCGCGCTCAGCGTGACCGACCATGTGATCGACGATCTGGGCACAAGGTTCGCGGGCCTGACGCAGATGGCGGTTGTCTCGGATGGCAACCATGCCTTCGTGGTGGTGGCGGGCAGCGATGACGGACTTAGCCTGTTCGCGCTGACCGGATGGGGGCGGCTCGTGCATCTGGGCACGCTGGCCGACACCGGCGCAGCGGTGCTCGACAATGTCAGCGCGCTTGCCGCGTTGATCGAGGGCGACACGCTGCGCATCTTCACCACGGCCTCGGCCGAGGCGGGTTTGGGCAGCTATAGTGTCGATCTGTCCGGCTTCGGCATCGTCGCACAGGCCATGGGCACCAGCCTGGCCGGCACCGCGGGCGACGATATCCTGAGCGATGGCGCGGGGTCCGAGGTGCTCTCGGGCGGGGCGGGGCGCGATATCTTCGTGCTGCGCGCCGACGGGAAAAGCGACACGATCACCGATATCGCGCCGGGTCTCGACCGGATCGACCTGTCGGGGTGGAGCGGGTTCTACTCGGCCAGCCAGGCGCAGTTCGTGCCGACCAGCGATGGCGGCATTCTGACCTTTGGGGCGGAAACCCTAATCCTGCGCAGCGCCTCGGGCCAGCCGCTGACGCAATCCGATATCGCGCAGCTGATCGTGACGGGCGGCACGCATGTCACCGTTACCGTGGGTCCGCTGCAAAGCGGAACGCTCCCCCCGGCGGAACCCGACCCACCGCCGCCCGTCAACGGAAGCGCGCCGCTGATCATCGTGGGCGACGATCTGGCCGATCTGATCTCGGGCAGTTCGTCGAATGACTTCCTGGATGGCGACGGCGGCAACGACACAATCTACGGCCATGCGGGGGATGACTCGCTTCTGGGGCGCGACGGCGACGACTGGCTTTATGGCGGCGACGGCGATGACACGATCGCCGCAGCCGAAGGCAATGACGTGCTCTATGGCGAGTTGGGCAATGACGATCTGGGCGGAGGCGATGGCGACGACGTGCTTTACGGTGGCGAGGGGAACGACACGCTTGGCGGCGGGCCGCACAATGACCTGCTTTACGGCGAGGGCGGCCATGACAACATGAGCGGCGGCCCCGGCGACGACGAATGCTATGGTGGCGAGGGCAATGACGTGATCGCTGGCAGCTACGGCGCCGACCGGGTCGATGGCGGGCCCGGCAATGACAACCTTGGCGGAGGGCCAGGGCGCGATATTCTGATCGGCGGGGATGGCGACGACAGCCTTGGCGGCGGCGAGGCCGATGACACTCTTCTAGGCGGCGCGGGCAAGGATTTCATCGCCGGGGGCTATGGCAACGACCTGATCGACGGCGGCACCGGCAGCGACACGATCAACTCCGGCAAGGGCAATGACCGGATCACCGGCGGGCCGGGCCTCGATACCTTCGTCTTCAACGAGTATTTCGCGGGCGAAACCGATGTGATCACCGATTTCGCGGATGGTTATGACAAGATCCGCCTGATGGGCGTAACCCCGGTCGGCGGCTCTAGGTTCGACGCGCTCGATATCGCGGCCCATGACGGCGGGGTCGAGATTTCCTACGCGGGCCAGTCGATCTTTTTGGAGCATTTCTGGATCGAAGACCTCGACGCCTCGGACTTCATCTTCATCTGAGCGGCTCAGAACGGCGCGATATCGCGGTGGTAGCGGCGCAGCGCGATCAGCCCCGCCGCAAAGCAGATCGCCGAAACCGTCAGCACGTAAAGAGGCGAGAGATAGGCGCCCTCATAGCCCGCATAGAACCCTTTGCGGGTCTGGCCGATGACATGCACAAGCGGGTTCCACCACAGCCAGCCGCGATAGGGCTCGGGCACCGAATCGTAAACGAAGAACACGCAAGAGACGATGAACAGCGGCCGGTTCAGCACGGCCCAGGCGCGCTCCCACAGCGGGAAGGCGGTCAGCAGGTAGCAGTTCAGCGTGCCAACCCCTAGGGCCAGCGCAAAGCACAGCGCAAAGCCGAGCGCGATGGCGGGCAGGTCGAGCATCACATTGATCCGGTAGATCGAAAAAAGCAGCCCGTAGATCACCAGCGCCACCGTCACCATCGTGACCGCGTTGATCGCAAAGCGCGCCAGCACCGCATCAAGAAATGTCACCCCCGGATAGGTCAGCAGCGCGCGCGAGAAGCGCAGCGATACCGCGACCTTCTGGCTGATCTCCAGGTAGGCAAGGAACGGAAGGATCCCCGAGGCATAGAACAGCGCGAAATTCGTCCCAAGCGGCGGCGCGCTGAACACAAGCGAGAACAGGAAGGCCATCAGCATGATGCCCGCAACGGGTTCAAGCAGCGCCCAGAGATAACCTAGGGCCGAGCGCCCGTAGCTCGTGCTCATCTCGCGCAGGATCAGCGCCGCGATGGCGCGCCCGGCGCCACGGCGGCTGGGCGGTTGGGCGGGGCGAGGTGGAAAGGGCGCGACGGTCATGCGCCCTGCATATCCCGCTGCGCTTAACGTCACATTAAGCGCAACCGGCCCAAGCTGCGGGAATATGGATGTCCCGCAACAAAGGGTGCCCCGCCATGCAAAGCGCCAGAATCCCGCTCGAAGCCCCGCGAAGCGTGGCGCAGATCCGCCCCGCGGCGGGGCCCGCGCGCCTGCGCCGCCGCCATGTCGGGCTAATCGGCACCTTCGCGCTATGCGTCGTGATCCCGGCCTGCCTCTGGGCCGCCTATCTCTTTGCCGTGGCGCGCGATCAGTTCGCCAGCAACGTTGCCTTCTCGGTCCGCAAGCATGAGGTCGGCACCGCCGTGCAGATCCTCGGCGGGCTGACCGAGCTGGGCAGTTCGGGCCCGCAGGACGGCGATATCCTGCAAGACTATATCCAAAGCCCCGCGCTTGTGCGCGCAGTGGATCGGCGTGTCGATCTGGCGGCGGCCTTCACCCGGCCCGACGATCCGGTTTTCAGCCTTGGCGCGGATCGGCGGATCGAGGCGCTCACGGCCCATTGGCAGCGGCAGGTCCATGTCTATCACGACAGCGCAACCGGTCTGATCGAACTGCGGGTCGAGGCCTTCGATCCCGCCTCTGCCCAGGCCATCGCCAACGCGATCTATGAGGAGAGCAGCGCGCTGATCAATCGCCTCTCGGCCATCGCGCGCGAGGATACGATCCGCAACGCGCGCGAGGATCGCGACAAGGCGATTGCGCGGCTTAAGGCGGCGCGCACCGCGCTCACGGCATTCCGCAGCCGCACCCAGATTGTCGATCCGGCGAGCGATGCGCAGGGCCGAGCGGGGTTGCTCAACACGCTTCAGGAGCAGCTTGCCGCCGCGCTGATCGAGCTGGACCTGCTGCTTGAAAACACCTCGGCGCAGGATGTGCGCGTGGTTCAGGCGCGTCAGAAAGCGGCTGTGATCCGCGAGCGTCTGGCGGCCGAGCGTAGCCAGTTCGGCCGCGCCGAGGCCAGCGATCCGCAGGCCTTCCCCGAGCTGGTGGGGGAATATGAATCGCTGTCCGTCGATCTGCAATTCGCCGAGCAAAGCTATCTGGCGGCGCTTGCGGCCTATGACGCTGCACTGGCCGAGGCGCAGCGTAAGACCCGTTACCTTGCCAGCCATGTCCCGCCGACCCTGGCCGAGACCGCAGAATATCCGCGCCGTTTCGTCTTGCTTGCGGCGGTGGCGGGGGCGCTGATGCTCGGCTGGTCGATCCTGGCCATGGCCTATTACGCGCTGCGGGACCGGCGATGATCGAGTTGCGCGGCCTGTCGAAGAGCTTTCGCACCCGGTCAGGGCGCAAGATCGTCGCGCTGGACATTTCCGCGATCTTCCCGCCGCGCCGGGCCGTTGCAATTCTTGGTCGCAACGGGGCGGGGAAGTCGACGCTTCTGCGGATGATCTCGGGCGCGCTCGACCCCGATGCAGGGCGGGTGCTGCGGCGCGGCTCGGTATCCTGGCCGGTGGGTTTCGCGGGCAGCTTCCATCCCGATCTGACCGGCGTGCAGAACGTGCGCTTCATCGCCCGGGTCTACGGAGTCGATACTGACGAGCTGGTCGATTTCGTCGCCGACTTTGCCGAGCTTGGCGCGCATTTCCACCAGCCCGTGCGGGAATATTCCTCGGGGATGCGCTCGCGCTTGGCCTTCGGTGCCTCGATGGGCATCCGCTTCGACACCTACCTTGTCGATGAGGTCACAGCTGTGGGCGACGCCGCCTTCAAGGCCAAAAGCGAGGCCCTGTTCGAGGCCCGCCTGCAAGACAGCGCCGCCATCGTCGTGTCGCACGCCATGGGGCAGGTTCGGCGCCTGTGCGATCATGGCTGCGTGCTGGAGGACGGCAGGCTCCACTTCCATGAGGATGTGGAGGCCGCCATCGCCCACCATCAGCGCCTGATGAACACCGCCGAAACCGAGGACTAGGCCCTGCGGTTGTCGTAGCCAAAGCCGCGCAGAAGTGCGGCGTTCTGGGGGGCAAAGGCTTTCTCGGCCATCTCGATCCGCGCCTGCGATTTTCCGGCGTCGCTCTCGGCCACACGATGGAATGACGCGCGCAGCATTGCCCGGATCTCGGACGGGCCGACCCGCGGGTCGCGCATCGCCTCGGCAATCGCATCGCAATCCTCCATCCGCAGCGAGGGGTTGGTGAGGTTGCGGTTCACCTCCCAGTCGATGCCGGGTTCGGCGCCCAGAAGCCTCTCGAAAGTTGCCCGGATAGCGCGATGGCTTGCGATGACAAGCGGGGCTTCGGGGAACAATCGCGCCCAGCCCCGCAGGTAGACGGCAGGCTTAATCATCGCGGCACGGCGGCAGGTGAACGCATCGAAATCGAGCCCGTCATAGGGGTTGCGCGTGCTCAGCCAAGGTTCGAAATGCTGCTTCATGAACTGCGAGTAATCGCCGAACATGAACTCGCTGAACGGGCGCAGGAAGGCGATGACCTGAACCGATATCCCCTCACGCCGCACCAGATCCGCCAGCGCCTTGCCATGCTGCGGCAGAGCGTAAAGGTCTTCATGGCTCAGCACCACGGTATGGGTCTGCCCCTCGAACAGCGCGTTCAGGCGGGCGGCGTCGATATCCTTCAGATCCGCCGCATTGCCGGGGTGGTTGCCGGGCGGCTTTGGGTAGTGGACGCCCTGATCCAGCAGCGCCGCGCGGTTCTTCAGCATCACCTGTTGCAGGTAGGTCGAGCCACATTTGGGCGATCCGACATGGAGCAATATCTGGCGTTTCATGAAACCATCCGTTCGTGTTGCGGCAGCCGGGCGCCAAGCTCGGCCGCCAATGCGTCGATCATCGCCTCGGGTGACAGGCCAAGGCCGCCAAGCGCGATCTGTCGTTCCTGCGCGCTTACCGGGGCGCAGTGCCAAGCGCGCGAAAGTGCGGCGCTTAACGCGGGAACCTCGGGCGCGGCGGAAAGGATCGCGGGGCTAAGCCTGGCCAGATCTTTCGGCCCGAAGCTGTTCGTCACCACGCGCACGCCCGAGGCCGCCATCTCGATCGGCGGATGGCTGGGGTGCGGGGAATACATCAGTGACAACCCGACATCGGTATCGAGCAGGAACTGCGGATAATCCTCATAGGGCAGCTTGCCGAGGCTGATCAGCCGCAGCCCGTTGGGCATATTGACGTTCCCATGCTTGAGCCCGACCGAGACCAACTCGATCTGCCCGGGCTGAAGGTTCTCGGCCTCGATAAAGCGGGCGATGACCTCGAGCCCCGTCGCGAACATGTTGCGCGGCACCTCGGGCCGGCCGTAAAGCGCCAGCCTGCGCGGCCCCGTCGCCATGCGGCGCTGCCCCCAGCTGTAGCGGTCGATGTCGATGGCAGGGTGGAAGGCGAGCGTCTGCCGACCGGCAAAACCGAAGCCCTCCTGGTGGAAATAGTCGCGCAAGAGCGTCGTGTTGAAGATCGGGGCGAAGTTCAGCCCGTAGCTTGCCAGCGCGTCGGCATATTCAGGCCCCCAAGCGTAGAAATTAGGCTCAAAATCCTGGATCAGGTAGTGAAACCGGTCGTGGTGAAAGCCATGCTGGCGGATCAGCCGGTCCGCGACATGGGCCGTCCACCAGGCCGTCGCCAGAAAGCGATCTTCGCGATGCAGCGGCAGGGATGCGCTTTGCACCCCGCAATGCAGCGAGATCCGCTCGGCCGCGCCCGAGGCCTGACCTGCCGCACTCATCCGGTTCAGCACGAATGCGCGCGAGGCCGCGGGCGCCGCCATCGGCAGGTCGGTGGCAACAAGGCGCACGGTCAGCCCGCGCTCGGCCAGGCCGATTGCGATGTCGAGGGCGGTGACGATCCCGGCGAATATCTCGGTCGGGTTGAGGGTGGGCACGAGGACCACGATGGCCGGGCAGGGTGCCTCGAAGGCCGGGGTCCAGCGTGCCGATTTACGCAGGTCGATCAGCTCGCGGTAGCTTTTCAGCGGATGCGTGGGGGGGGCCGGTGCAGGCTCGACCGCGCGGGGTGCAACGCCGGGCGAGAGGGAATAGAGCCGCTCATCAAACCGGGCCAGCGCGGGGTTGAGCCCCTCGTCAAGGGTGCGGTGCAGCGCCCAGACGGCGCGCCCGAAATGGACCACGGCAAAGCTGCCGGCGATGCGGGCGCGCGTGAGTTGACCGCGCAGCGTCAGCCGCAACGCATCGGCGGCAAAGCTGCCCGCACCGCGCAACCGCCGCAGGTAGGGGCGGATCGGTGCGATCCGCGCCGAACCATCGACCAGTCGCCCGCTGGCCACGGCCTCGGCCATGCGCAGATAGGTGCTGTTGGCCAAATAGCGCGCCAGCGCGTAGCTGGTCGCACGGCGGCGCAGCCAGACCTTGTCGAAGCGCGGCAGGCGCCAGGGCTCGCGCGAGACGGCGCCGACGGTATTGGCGCCGTGCTGGCGGTAATCAACCAGCGGCGCGTCGATCAGCACCACGCCGCCCGCAGCCTCGGCCACCAGTCCAAGCCAGAGGTCATGGTAGAAATGGATGCCCGCCTGCGCCGGGAAGGGCAGCGCGATCTCAAGCACTGCGCGGCGCATCAGCACGGTCATGCCTGTGATCGTGTTACGATAGAGCAGCCCGCGCAGGCCGGGGCGCCGGTCGCGCCGCTCATAGGCGAACATCGAGGGGTGGATCACCGCGCCCTGTGCATCGACAAGGCGCGCGTCGCTATGCGCGAGCATTGCGGGGCTGTCGCCCAGGGCAGCAACGCCGCGCGCCAGCCGGTCAGGGTGCCAGATGTCGTCCTGATCGCTCAGCGCGAACAGCGCGTCGGGGCGGTTTTGCTCTTCCGACAGGGCCAGCGCGCGGGCAAGCCCGGCCTCAAAGGCGCGCACCGAATCGAGATTACGGTCAGTGCTGACCAGTGTCAGGCCAAGGTCCAGATCGGCGCAAAGACGCGCCACCAGCGGCCCCGAAACCCGATCCGCGATCACCGCGACAAGATGGGTTTCGACCCCTTCCTGCGCCACAAGAGATTGCAATTGCGCCTCAAGATAGCCGGGGTCGGGCCGAAATACGGCGAGGGTGATGTAAATGAATGGGGTCATGGGGCCGGTCGCTCGTTGGGGTAGCGTGAGGCTAGGGCGCGACCTCTTAAGATTGCGTGAACCGTGTTTTGTAGATCCGCCCGCCCGATTGCGCCCCCCGCCCCGCTGTCGCATAGTCGCCGCGATCAAGACTTGGGAGTCCACGACCATGCCGCCCAAATTTGGCACCTCCGGCCTGCGCGGCCTTGTGACCGAGCTGACGCCCGATCTGGTGGCCGATTACACGCGCGCCTTTCTGGCAAGCTGCGCGCATGGCGGGGCGGTGCATGTGGGCTGGGATCTGCGCCCCTCCTCGCCCGCAATCGCGGAGGAGATCATGCGCGCCATCGTGCAATCGGGTCTGACCGCGATTGATTGCGGCGCGCTGCCGACGCCCGCGCTGGCGCTGGCGGCGATGGGTGCGGGCCATGCGGCGATCATGGTTACCGGCAGCCATATCCCCGCCGACCGCAACGGGCTGAAGTTCTACACCCCGGCAGGCGAGATTACCAAAGACGACGAGGCACGCATCCTGTCGGCATTAGGCGCGGCACCCGGCCCCGGCGGCGGCACACGCATATCCGGCGGTCAGGCGGGTGCGGCCTACCAGCGCCGCTATACCGAGGCCTTTGGGACGAAGGCGCTGAGCGGCCTGCGCGTGGGGGTTTATGAGCACAGCTCGGTCGCACGCGATCTTCTGGGCGGGGCACTGCGCGCCATGGGGGCCGAGGTTGTCGCCCTGGCGCGCTCGGACATCTTCATCCCCGTCGATACCGAGGCGGTGGACGCGGGCACCCGCGCGCGTCTGGCGGAGTGGTGCGCGCAGAACCGGCTCGACGCGCTGGTCTCGACCGATGGCGATGCCGACCGGCCGATGCTGTGCGACGCCACGGGCAAGGTCGTGCCGGGCGATGTGCTGGGCGCTCTGACGGCGCGGGCACTTGGGGCGGATGTGATCTGCACGCCGGTTTCGTCAAACACCATGATCGACACGATGCCCGAGTTCGCACAGATCGCGCGCACCCGCATCGGCTCGCCCTATGTGATCGCGGCGATGGAGGAGATCCTGGCTACCGACCCCGCCGCACATGTTTGCGGCTATGAAGCAAACGGCGGCTTTCTTCTGGGCTTCGCCGCGCGGGGCCCGGCGGGTGTCATCGCGCCGCTGCTGACACGCGACTGCCTCTTGCCGATCGTCGCGGTGCTGGCGGCGGCGCGCAGCGCACAGCGACCGGTGGCCGATCTGGTAGCGGCGTTGCCCGTGCGTTTCACCGCGTCGGACCGCATCGCCGGGATCGAGCCCGAGGTCTCGGCCCGCTTCATCGCCGATCTGCGTGACAGCGCCGCAGCGCGGGCCGGGTTCTTCACCGAATACGGCGCCGAGACATCGCTCGATCTGACCGACGGGCTGCGGGTGCGCTTCGAGGGCGGCGCCATCGTGCATCTGCGGCCCTCCGGCAATGCGCCCGAGTTCCGCTGCTATACCGAGGCCGCGACCGAGGCCGAGGCCGCGCACCTGCTGCAGTGCTATCTTGCGAAACTGCGCGCGCGGCTTGGCTGATCAGATACCCTTTTGCAGCGCGTCGAAGGCGCGCAGCGTCTTGATCAGGCCTGCCATCTGATCGACCGGGATCATGTTCGGCCCGTCCGAGGGCGCGTTGTCCGGGTCTTCATGCGTCTCGATGAAAAGCGCCGAAACGCCGACCGCGCAGGCCGCGCGCGCCAGCACCGGCGCGAACTCGCGCTGCCCGCCCGAGGTCATGCCCTGCCCGCCCGGCTGCTGCACCGAATGGGTGGCGTCGAACACGACCGGGTAGCCGGTCTGCGCCATAATCGGCAGGCCGCGGAAATCGGTGACCAGCGTGTTGTAGCCAAAGGAGGTGCCCCGATCGCACAGCATGATGTTCTGGTTCCCGGTCGAGGCGATCTTTTCCGCCACATTGGCCATGTCCCAGGGCGCAAGGAACTGGCCCTTCTTGACGTTGATCGCGCGCCCGGTTTCGCCCGCGGCCAGCAGTAGATCGGTCTGGCGGCACAGGAAGGCGGGGATTTGCAGCACGTCGCAGACCTCGCCCGCGGGGGCGCATTGCGCGGCGTCATGCACATCGGTCAGGATCGGGCAGCCAAACTCGTCGCGGATCTTCGACAGGATCGTCAGGCCAGCGTCCATCCCCAGCCCGCGCTGCGTCTTGATCGAGGAACGGTTGGCCTTGTCATAGCTGGCCTTGAAGATGAACTTCGTGCCGGTCGGTGCGCAGGCCTCGGCGATCTTCTCCGCCATCATCCGCGCGTGGTCGAGGCTTTCCAGCTGGCACGGCCCAGTGATGAGCGCGATCGGCTCCTGTCCGCCAATGGCTATATTGCCCACGGTGACGATTTTCGGCTCGGTCATGCTCTGCTCCTTGCGGCTGGCCGGGCGTCCGGCGCTTGGCTGCAACTTGGGCATAGCGGGGCAAAAAGGCAACCGCCCCGCGCGATGGCGGGGCGGTTCGGTGATGCGATTTCGTCAGAACCAGCGGCCGGTCGCCATCAGGGTGACGCTCTGGCCGGTCAAAGACCCCGTGGCGAAAGCCGCAAACCCCCATTGCGTGGTCGAGGTCGCGCGGGCATTGACCCAGGCCGTCGCCGCACTGGTCACCGAGCCGCTGCCGACCGGCGTCGCCGCGAAGGGCATGGCGAAACTGGCGCTTTGCGAGCCCGAGGTCCAAAGCACCCCCGCCGCCGTGCTGACCGCCACCCCCGTCACCGTGCGCGTGCAGATCTGCGTGCCATCGGCCCAACGGACATACTCGCCATTGGTATTCGAGCCACGCTCGACCACCGCCCCGGTGGGAACGCCCCCCGATTGCGAGACCGTGCCCAGCATCGCAGGCAACCCCACCTGCCGCCAGGCGCCCCAGGCCCCGTTGATCAGAAGGCGCTCCCACACAGCGCCTGCGGCAAAGGCAGGCCGCAGGATCTGACGCGCGAAATCGGTGCTGTAGCGCAGGATCTCCATCACCGCGCCGGTGCCCGCGGGCAGCCCCGCCGGGAAGGCGCCGGTCGCGCTCTGGCTGACGCCATAGAACCCGGCGGGCAGGTCGGTCGCGTCGATATCGGCCACGCCCGGGGCGGCGATAGCGCCAAGGCCGAACGCCCCTACCGCCATCAGCCGCCCCTCCGTCGCGTCGGTGCGTCCCGATTGCACAGCCGCGCCCGAGGCGATCCCGCTTGCCGCATCAAGGCGCAGCGCGGGGGTGAAACTCACCCCGTCCGCGCTGGTCTTGATCGCAAAGTCGGTATCGCCTACCAGCCCCATCTCGGCGTGACCCGCCCAGTTGCTCTGGAAGAGCAGGCTGCACGTCTCCGTGTCCCCAGTCTTGTTGAGCTTGAGCCGATGCCCCGCGCCAGCGTGGCTCAGCAGCGTCGCGTCTGCGGCGACCGAGAGGCGGTTCGTCGCATCCGAAGTCGTACCGATCCCGAGCCCCTCGAGCATCTGCGTCGCGCCCACACGCACCCACTCACCGCCCGCATAGGCGCGCACATCCTCCCCCGCCGCCGCAATCCAGCCATCCTGCGGCGCGAAGAAATTCCACACCCCGTCCAGATAGGCCGCAAGCTTGCCCGCCGCCTGTCCCGCCCAGGCCCCAGTCGCACCGGAGCCCAGCGCATGAACAGTGCCACCCACTGGCACAGCGGGCGGCGTGGTTGCGTCGAACGCCACGACCGCAAGCTGCACAATGACATCGAGATGGCGCAGCGCCTCGTTATGGGTGACGTGCTTTTGCGCCTGCGAGGGCATGATATAGGGCAGGCCGAGAATGGCGGAGGTATCGGTCATGGCAATCCTGTCGCTCTGGAATGACGTTGGCCGCGATCATTCCGCGCTGTGGTTGAGCCGCCGCTAACCGCGCGCTCGGGCCGTTTACGTTAAGCTTATCTTAGGCTCGATCGACTGAACTGGCCGGGAACGTAACTGATTCCAGAACGGAACCCGGCCATGCAGATCGAAACGACGTGCCTCCCCGGTGTCTTGATGCTTACGCCCGCGCGCCATGGCGATGCGCGGGGCTATTTCTCGGAAAGCTGGAACCGGCGGCGGCTGGCCGAGGCGGGGGTGAACATCGACTTCGTGCAGGACAATCATTCCGTCTCGGCGCAGGTCGGCACGGTGCGCGGGCTGCATTATCAGGCGCCGCCCCATGCGCAGGCCAAGCTGGTGCGCTGCGGGCGCGGGCGGCTTTTCGATGTGGCCGTGGATTTCCGCCGTGGCAGCCCGAGCTTCGGCCAGTGGTTCGGGGCCGAGCTGAGCGCCGCGAATGGCCGCCAGCTGCTGATCCCGGCGGGCTTCCTGCATGGCTTTGTTACCCGCGAACCGGGGACCGAGATCATCTACAAATGCTCGGACTTCTACGCGCCCGAATGTGATGGCGCGGTGCGCTTCGACGACCCCGAGATCGGCATCGACTGGGGTATCGACCCGGCACAGGCGATCCTGTCGGGCAAGGATGCCGCTGCGCCCCTTCTGCGCGACGCGAAATCCCCATTCAGCTACCTGGAGGTCGCAGCATGAAGATCCTTGTTACCGGTGGTGCGGGGTTCATCGGCTCGGCAGTGGTGCGGCTTGCCATCGCGCGGGGCCACTCAGTGGTCAATCTCGACGCGCTGACCTATGCCGCCTGCCTCGACAACCTCGCCTCGGTCGCGCAAAGCCCGCGCTATGCGTTCGAGCATGCCGACATCCGCGACCCCGCGGCGCTTGAGGCGATCTTTCGCCGCCATACCCCTGATGCCGTGCTGCACCTTGCCGCCGAAAGCCATGTGGATCGCTCTATCGACGAGCCGGGCGTGTTCATCGACACGAATGTCACCGGCACGATGATCCTGCTGCAAGCCGCCCGCAGCTATTGGGAACGGTCTGGCCGCCCCGCGCATTTCCGCTTTCACCATGTCTCGACCGATGAGGTCTTCGGCTCGCTCCCGCCCGACCCGGCGGTGAAATTCACCGAAGATAGACCTTACGATCCGCGCTCACCCTATGCGGCGTCCAAGGCCGCGTCGGATCACCTCGTCCACGCCTGGCACGAAACCTACGGCCTGCCGGTGCTGCTGACCAACTGCTCGAACAATTACGGGCCGTTCCACTTCCCCGAAAAGCTGATCCCAGTGGTGATCCTCAACGCCTTGGCGGGCAAGCCGTTGCCGATCTATGGCACCGGCGCGCAGATCCGCGACTGGCTTTATGTCGAGGATCACGCCGAGGCGCTCTTGCTGGTGCTTGAACAGGGCCGCCCCGGCCGCAGCTACAATATCGGCGGCGAGAATGAGCGCACGAACCTCGATCTGGTCCAGACGCTCTGCAAAATCCTCGATGATCGCCGCCCCCGCGCAACGCCCTATGCCGAGCAGATCACCTTTGTCGCCGACCGGCCCGGCCATGACGCACGCTACGCCATCGACCCCACGCGCATCCGGACCGAGTTGGGCTGGCGTCCCTCGGTCAGCGTCGAAGAGGGGCTTGCGCGTACCGTGGACTGGTATCTGACGCACGAAGCCTGGTGGCGCGCACTGCAAACCCGCCGCGGTGTCGGCCAGCGTCTGGGGGTGGTGGCATGATCCTTGTGTTCGGCAGGACCGGGCAGGTCGCGCGCGAGTTGCGCCTGCTGTCCCCCGCTGCGCGGTTTCTGGGCCGGGAGGAGGCCGACTTGACCGATCCCGCCGCCTGCGCCGCCGCCATTCGCGCAATCCGGCCCGTCGCCGTTATCAACGCCGCCGCCTGGACCGCCGTCGATCTGGCAGAGCAGAGCGAAGATATCGCCACCTGCGTCAACGCGATGGCACCGGGCGCCATGGCGCGGGCCTGCGCGGCGCTGGATATCCCCTTCGTGCATATCTCCTCGGATTACGTCTTCGACGGTACCGGCTGCGATCCCTTCGCGCCCGAGGCCGCCACCGCGCCGCTCGGCGCCTATGGGCGATCAAAATTGGCGGGCGAAGAGGCTGTGCGCGCCGCCAACGGCTGCCACGCGATCCTGCGCACCTCTTGGGTGTTCTCGGCCCATGGCACGAATTTCCTACGCACCATGCTGCGGCTCGGACGTGGGCGTGACGGCGTAAGCGTCGTGGCCGATCAGATCGGCGGCCCCACCCCCGCCGATGCCATCGCCGCTGCCTGCCTGACGATCGCCCATACGCTGATCCACGATCCCGCGCGCTCGGGCACTTACCACCTGAGCGGCGCCCCCGATGTCAGCTGGGCCGAGTTCGCCCGCGCCATCATGGATGAGGCCGCCCTGCCCTGCCGCGTGGCCGATATCCCGACCAGCGCCTATCCTACCCCCGCGCGCCGCCCCGCCAATTCGCGGCTCGACTGTTCCGGGCTTGCCGCCTTCGGCCTTGCCCGGCCTGACTGGCGCGCCGCCCTTTCCCGCATCATTCCGCAGATCGGAGACCCCGCATGACCAAGCGCAAAGGCATCATCCTCGCCGGTGGATCGGGGACGCGACTCTACCCGATCACCATCGGCATCTCGAAACAGCTCCTGCCGGTCTATGACAAGCCGATGATCTACTACCCGCTCTCGGCGCTGATGCTGGCGGGTATTCGCGAGATCGCGGTGATCACCACCCCGCAGGATCAGGAACAGTTCCGCCGCACGCTCGGCGATGGCAGCCAGTGGGGGCTCAGCCTCGAATATATCGTCCAGCCGCGCCCCGAAGGCTTGGCGCAGGCCTATCTGCTGGCCGAGGACTTCCTCGACGGCGCGCCCTCGGCGCTGGTGCTGGGGGATAATATCTTCTTCGGCCACGGCTTGCAGGAATTGCTGTACCGGGTCAGCCTGCGTCAGGATGGCGGCACGGTCTTCGGCTACCGCGTCGCCGACCCCGAGCGCTATGGCGTCGTGGCTTTCGACGCCGCGGGTCAGGCCACCGCGCTGATCGAGAAACCGGCGCAGCCGCCCTCGCCCTATGCGGTCACCGGGCTCTATTTCCTCGATGGCGACGCGCCGCTGCGCGCGCGCGAGGTGCGCCCCTCTCCGCGCGGCGAGTTGGAGATTGTCACCCTGCTTGAAGGCTACCTGCGCGAGGGACGCCTGAACGTCGAGCTGATGGGCCGCGGCTATGCCTGGCTCGACACCGGGACGCATCACAGCCTGCTCGACGCCGGCAATTTCGTGCGCACCCTGCAACAGCGGCAGGGCCAGCAGGTTGGTTGCCTCGAAGAGATCGCCCATACGCAGGGCTGGGTCGATGACCTCGGCCTGTTGGAGCGCGCGGCGCGTTTCGACAAGAACGATTACGGCCGGTATCTGAGCAGCCTGACGACCCAGATGATGTGAGGCCGCGATGAGCGCGCCGCATGTCGCGATCCTGATGGCGGTGCGCAACGGCGCACGGCACCTGCCCGCGCAACTCGACAGCATCGCCGGGCAAGAGCATACCAATTGGACGCTGCTCGTCAGCGATGACGGATCGCGCGATGGCTCATCTGGGGTCATCTCGGGCTTCGCGCTGCGGGGGCACCGCGTGATCTGTCTTGATGGACCGCGCCAGGGGGCGGGCGCGAACTTCCTGTCGCTGGTGCGCCGAATGCAGGGCCATGTGCCCGCGAAAAGCTGGCTGGCCTTTGCCGATCAGGATGATGTCTGGCTGCCCGACCGACTTGCGCGCGGGATCGCGGCGCTGGAGGGCATCGCGGGCCCCGCGCTTTATTGCAGCCGCACCTGGATCACCGATGAGCGGCTGGAGCACCGCCGGATTTCCTTGCCATGCCAGCGCCCGCTGGGGTTTCGCAATGCCCTGGTGCAGAATGTGGCGGCGGGAAACACCATTCTTCTCAACCCTGCGGGCGCCCGTCTGGCCAACGCCGCCGCGCCCGAGGCGGCCCGGATCGTCATGCATGACTGGTGGATCTATCAGCTTCTGTCCGGCGCGGGCGCTCGGATGGTGCATGACGATCGCCCCGCCCTGCTCTACCGTCAGCACTCCGGCAATGAGATCGGCGCGAATGACGGCGCGGGGGCGAAGCTGCACCGTATTGGGCAGTTATTCGCGGGACACTATCGGCAGTGGAACAGCGTGAATGTCGCCGCTCTGAACGCCTCGGCGCATCGCCTGACGCCCGAGAACCGTGCGCTTTTGTCCGGTTTTACGGATGTGCGGCGCTCACCGCTTTGGCGACGGCCGGGTGCGCTTTGGCGGCTCGGGCTGTATCGTCAGTCGCGTGCAAGCACTGCGGCGCTTTGGCTTGCGGCAATGCTCGGTCGGCTCTGATCCACCGATCCCCGGAATAATGCACGCAGCGATGGTGCGAAGGGCTGCACAGCCGCGGGTCAGGTTGTATAGCTGAGGGCAAGGTTTCGAACGGATTATAGAATGAAGATCACGCCCTGCCTTCTTTGCGGTGGTTCCGGCACCCGGCTTTGGCCCCTGTCGCGCAAATCCTACCCCAAGCAGTTTGCCGCGCTCATCGGTGAGGAAAGCCTGTTTCAGGCCTCGGCGCGAAGGGTCTCGCAACCCATGGGCGGGCTTAGTTTTGCCGCGCCGCTGACGATCACCAACAACGATTTTCGCTTCATCGTGGCCGAGCAACTGACCGAGGCCGGGATCGACCCCGGCCCGATCCTGATCGAGCCCGAGGGCCGCAATACCGCCCCCGCCGTGCTGGCCGCTGCCCTTTATCTCGCGCAGACGGACCCCGAGGCGGTCATGCTTGTGGCGCCTTCGGATCACCTGATCCCCGATACCGCGGCCTTCCTTGCCTCGGTCGGGGCGGGTCTTTCGGCTGTCGCGCGCGGCGATCTGGTCACTTTCGGCATCGCGCCCACCCGCCCCGAGACGGGTTACGGCTATCTGCATCTGGGCGCACAGCGCGACAGCTCGGGCCAGCCCATCGCGCTACGCAATTTCGTCGAGAAACCCGATCTGGCGAATGCCGAGCGGATGCTAGCCGCAGGCGACTACCTTTGGAACGCGGGCATCTTCCTGTTCCGCGTGACGGATATTCTGGCTGCCTTCGAAGCCCATGCGCCGGAACTGCTGGAACCCGTGCGCCAGTCGGTCACGCAGGCGCGCAGCGATCTGGGCTTTGTGCGGCTCGCGCCCGAGGCTTGGGGCAAGGCGCGCGATATCTCGATCGACTATGCGGTGATGGAAAAGGCCCAGAACCTCAGCGTTGTGCCCTTTAGCGGCGCGTGGTCGGACCTTGGCGGATGGGATGCGGTCTGGCGCGAAAGCGGGCCGGATGCGCGGGGCGTTGTCTGCTCGGACCACGCAACCGCCATCGATTGCGCCGACAGCCTGTTGCGCTCCGAGGCCGAGGGGGTCGAGCTTGTGGGCATAGGGCTGGAAAACATCATCGCCGTGGCGATGCAGGACGCGGTTCTGGTCGCCGCCAAGGACCGCGCGCAGGATGTGAAAGATGCCGTCGCCGCCCTCAAGGCGCGCGGCGCCAAGCAGGCCACGCAATTGCCGCGCGACTATCGCCCCTGGGGCTGGTTCGAAAGCCTCGCGACCGGCGGGCGCTTCCAGGTCAAGCGTATCGTCGTGCATCCGGGCGCCGCGCTCAGCCTGCAAAGCCACTTTCACCGCTCGGAGCACTGGATCGTGGTCGAGGGCACCGCCGAGGTAACCATCGACGACACCACCCGCCTGATCAGCGAGAACCAGTCCGTCTATATCCCGCTTGGCGCGGTGCACCGGATGCGCAACCCCGGCAAGGTGCCGATGGTACTGATCGAGGTGCAGACCGGCACCTATCTGGGGGAAGATGACATCATCCGATACGAGGATGTCTACGCCCGCAACTGATCGCCTCAGTCGTCCTCGAAACACATGGCGCGGCCATCCACGCGGATGGTCTGCGCGCCATCCTCGATCGAGCGCGCGCGGCGCGACACGAAGGACGAGGGTTTCGAGGCCGAGCGATCCTTGGGATCGGGCAGCACGGCGGCCAGTAGCGCCGCCTGGCGCGGGGTGAGCCGGTCGGGCGTCGTGCGGAAATAGCGGAAGGCCGCCGCGTTGACGCCAAAGACACCCTCATCGAATTCGGCCACGTTCAGATAGACCTCAAGGATACGCCGCTTGGTCCAGACCGCCTCGACCACCGGGGTCAGCGCGGCCTCCATCGCCTTGCGCAGCCAGCTGCGGCCCTGCCACAGGAACACGTTCTTCACCACCTGCTGGCTCAGCGTCGAGGCGCCGCGCCCCGAGCCCTCGTCTATCGCCTGACGGATGGCGCGCATGTCAAAGCCCCAGTGTTCGCAGAAGTTCGCGTCTTCGGCCGCAACGACCGAGCGCGCCATGACCGGAGCGATTTCCTCGATCGGGGTCCATTGCCGATCGACCCCGCCAAGGCGGCGCGCCTCGGACCAGATGGTGATCGTCGTGGGCGGGTTGATGAAGGAATAAAGCACCACCAGCGCCAGCATCGCCGCGATGAAGCCCAGACCGATTCGCGCCGCCCATTTGAATAGCCAGCCAAACAGCGCCCGGTTCTGGGTTTGCTGCCCGCGCGGTTTGCGTTTCGTCTTGCCTGTGGTGGTTTTCTTCTGCGCCATGCCGCCATAAGTCACGGCTGGCCCCTGCTGGTCAAGCCGGTCGCTGCGCACAAGGCGCGCCACCGCCGATCTTGTCCGAAACGGGCCGTTTGCCGACGTCCCGAGATGAAAAGGGCGAGGCAATCTGCCCCGCCCTTTTGCATTCTGACTGCGTGCCTGTGCTTACTCGGCCGGCATCGCCTGCGGCTCGTCGCTCAGCGGGAAGGGCAGATGCACCAGCATCTCCTTCGGGCAGACCTGCAGGAAGTTGGCGCGCTCGGCCTCCCAGTTTTGCAGGATGTCGCTGGCCTTGCGCGAGCCGGTCTCCTTGGCGTGGCGCTCGATCAGGCCCTTCAGCTGGGCTTCCCAATGCGGGTGGCTGACCGCGCAGGTCACGAGGCTTTCGAGGTTCATGTAATCCTCGGCCAGCCCGTCCGGGTCATAGAGGTAAGCCATGCCGCCGGTCATGCCCGCACCGAAGTTCGCCCCGATGCGGCCCAGGATCACCGCGATACCGCCGGTCATGTATTCACAGCCGTTCGAGCCGCAGCCCTCGACCACAACCTTGGCGCCCGAGTTGCGCACACCGAAACGTTCGCCCGCGCGGCCCGCCGCGAACAGGTGACCGTCGGTCGCACCGTAAAGCACGGTGTTGCCGATGATCGTGTTCTCGCTGGCCACGAGCGGCGAGGCCATCGGCGGACGCACCACGATGGTGCCGCCCGACAGACCCTTGCCGACGTAGTCGTTCGCGTCACCCGACACCTCGATCTTGAGGCCTGGCGCCGCGAAGGCCCCCAACGACTGCCCGCACGAGCCGGTCAACTTCACCGTCAGGTGGTCGGGTTGCAGCGCGTTGCGCATCCCGAAGTTCTTGACGATGTGGCTCGAGGCGCGCGTCCCGATGGTGCGCAGCGTGTTGCGGACCGCATAGGACAGCTGCATCTTCTCGCCATCTTCGAAGAAGCGGTGACCGTCCTTGATGATCTCGGCATCAAGGGTATCAGGCACATAGTTGCGCGGCTTCGAGCGGTCGTAGACGATCTTGTCCCAGCCATCGACGGTGATCAACAGCGGGTTCAGGTCGAGGTCGTCGAGGAAGGCCGAGCCACGGCTGACCTGCGTCAGCAGGTCAGCGCGGCCGATGATCTCGTCCATCGAACGGGCACCGATCGAGGCCAGGATCTCGCGCACTTCCTGGGCATAGAAGGTGATCAGGTTCACGACCTTGTCCGCCGTGCCGGTGAACTTGGCGCGCAGCGCCGGATCTTGGGTGCAGACGCCCACCGGGCAGGTGTTCGACTGGCACTGACGCACCATGATGCAGCCCATCGCGATCAGCGCGGCGGTGCCGATGCCGTATTCCTCGGCGCCCATCATCGCGGCCATGACGATGTCGCGGCCGGTCCGCAGACCGCCGTCGGTGCGCAGCGTGACGCGGTCACGCAGCTTGTTCATCGCCAGAACCTGATGCGCCTCGGTCAGGCCCATCTCCCATGGCAGACCCGCGTATTTGATCGAGGTCGCCGGCGAGGCACCCGTGCCGCCGTTGTGGCCCGAGATCAGGATGATATCGGCCTTCGCCTTGGCCACGCCCGCCGCGATCGTGCCGACGCCCGACGAGGCCACCAGCTTGACCGTCACCTTGCAGCGCGGGTTGATCTGCTTGAGGTCGTAGATCAGCTGCGCAAGGTCTTCGATCGAGTAGATGTCGTGGTGCGGCGGCGGCGAGATCAGCGTCACACCCTTGGTCGAGTGGCGCAGACGCGCGATCAGGTCGGTGACCTTCATGCCCGGCAGCTGGCCGCCCTCGCCCGGTTTTGCGCCTTGGGCCACCTTGATCTCAAGCTCTTCGCAGTGGTTGAGGTATTCGGCGGTCACGCCGAAACGGCCCGAGGCCACCTGCTTGATCTTTGCGCTCGGATTGTCGCCGTTCGGCTCCGGCACGAAATGCGCCGGATCCTCGCCACCCTCGCCCGAGTCGGACTTGGCGCCGATGCGGTTCATGGCAACGTTGAGCAGTTTGTGCGCCTCGGGCGACAGCGCGCCCAGCGACATGCCCGGGGTGACGAAGCGCTTGCGGATCGAGGTGATCGATTCCACTTCCTCGATCGGAACCGGCTTGCCGAGCGTCTTGATGTCCAGCAGGTCACGGATATGGATCGGCGGGTTGGCCCGCATCATCGCCGAATACTGCTTCCACAGGTCGTAGGAGGCGCGATCACAGGCCGATTGCAGCAGGTGCATCGTCTGCGCTTCCCAGGCGTGCTTTTCACCCGTGCGGCGGGCCTTGTAGAAGCCGCCGATCGGCATGACGTCCTGGCCGCCCTTCCAGCCCTTGGTGTGCACCTCTTCCAGCTTGTGCTGGATGCCGTGCAGACCGATGCCCGAGATGCGCGAATGCATGCCGGGGAAATACTCGGCCACCATGGCGCGCGACAGGCCCACGGCTTCAAAGTTCAGACCGCCGCGATAGGACGAGATGATCGAGATGCCCATCTTTGACATGATCTTCAGCAGACCCGCGTCGATCGCATCGCGATAGCGGCGCATGTTGTCCACGAGGCTGCCTTCCAGCAGGCCGCGCTCGATCCGGTCGGCGATTGAGTCCTGCGCCAGGTAGGCGTTGACCGTCGTCGCGCCCGAACCGATCAGAACCGCGAAATAGTGGCTGTCGATGCACTCGGCCGAGCGCACGTTGATCGAGGTGAAGGTGCGCAGGCCCTTGCGGGTCAGCCACGAATGCACCGCCGAGGTCGCAAGGATCATCGGCATGGCGACCCTGTCGGCGCCCTGATGCTCATCGGTCAGCACGATATGCAGTGCGCCCGAACGCACCGCATCCTCGGCCTCGGCGCGGATACGCTCCAGCCCCTCGCGCAGGGCTTCCTGATCGGCATTGGCCGGGAAGGTGCAGTCGATGATCGCCACGGAATCACCGAACTGCTTGAACATCTGTTCATATTCGGCGTTCGCGATGAACGGGCTTTCGAGGCTGAGGATCTCGGTCTGGCTGCTGTCTTCGTCGAGCACGTTCTTGAGGTTGCCGAACCGCGTCTTGAGCGACATCACGCGGCTTTCGCGCAACGAGTCGATCGGCGGGTTGGTGACCTGGCTGAAGTTCTGGCGGAAGAAATGCGACAGCGGGCGGTATTGCTTGGACAGAACCGCCGGCGGCGTGTCGTCGCCCATCGAGGCGATGGCTTCCTTGCCGTCCTCGGCCATCGGCGCAAGGATCTGTTCCAGCTCCTCGACCGAGTAGCCCGCCGCGATCTGGCGCTTGCGCAGCTCGGCACCCGAGAACAGCGCCTTTTCCGGCACGTCGCGCATCAGCGCGTTCAGGTCCACCACCTTCTCGACCCATTCGCCGAAGGGTTGGCTGTTGGCCAGGCGGTCCTTGATGTCCTTGTCGTGGTAGAGCTTGCCCTCGCGCATATCGACCGCGATCATCTGACCCGGCCCGAGCGCGCCTTTTTCGCGCACACCCATTTCGTCGATCGGCACCATGCCGACCTCGGAACCCGCGATCAGCATACCGTCGCCAGTCACGACATAGCGCATCGGGCGCAGGCCATTGCGGTCAAGACCGCCGCAGACCCAGCGGCCATCGGTCATTGCCAGCGCGGCCGGGCCGTCCCACGGCTCCATGACAGAGTTGCAATAGGCATACATGTCCTGCCAGGCCTTGGGCATGTCGGTCGTGGCTTTCGACCAGGCCTCGGGGACCAGCATCGTCTTGGTCATCGGCGCCGAGCGGCCCGAACGCACCATGACTTCGAACACCGCGTCCAGCGCGCCCGAGTCCGAGGCGCCAGCCGGGATGATCGGCTTGATGTCCTCGGCGGCGTCGCCGAAGGTGCCCGAGGCCATGCGGATCTCGTGGCTCTTCATCCAGTTGATGTTGCCCTTGATCGTGTTGATCTCGCCGTTATGGGCAAGCATGCGGAAAGGCTGCGCCAGCCACCACTGCGGGAAGGTGTTCGTCGAGTAGCGCTGGTGATAGATCGCGAAGGCCGACTCGAAGCGGTCGTCCTTGAGGTCGGGGTAGAACTCCGCGACCTGCTCGGCCAGCATCATGCCCTTGTAGATGATCGAGCGCGTCGACAGCGAGCAGAGATAGAGGCCCGCGATCTGCGCCGCGATCGCCGCTTTCTCGATGCGGCGGCGGATGACGTAAAGCTCGCGCTCGAACTGCTCGTCGTCGATGTCCTTCTCGCAGCGGATCAGGATCTGCTCGATCTCGGGACGGGTGGCGTTGGCCTTGTCGCCCAGCACTTCGGTGTTCACCGGAACGTGGCGCCAGCCGTAGATGTAGTGGCCCATCCGCAGAACTTCGGATTCCACGATCGTGCGGCAGCGCTCCTGCGCGCCGAAATCGGTGCGCGGCAGGAAGATCTGGCCCACGGCCACGCGCTTTTGCATGTCCGGCTCGTGGCCGGTGCGGCGGATCTGGTCATAGAAGAAGGGAACCGGGATTTGCACATGGATGCCCGCGCCGTCGCCGGTCTTGCCATCGGCATCCACCGCGCCACGGTGCCAGATCGCCTTCAGCGCCTCGATGCCGTTCTCGACAACCTTGCGCGAGGCCTTGCCGTCCAGCGAGACCACAAGACCCACGCCGCACGATGCCTTCTCGTCGTCCAGCTTGAACAGCGAGTTCTCGTCCATCCACTTGCGCTTGGCTTCCTCGGCGGCAACCCAGGCTTCATCGTATTTCGTCATGTCAGTGCCTCCTCAGAGAGTGGGTCGGTCATTCAGGGGCGACGCGCCGGTCATCAGCATGTCGCAATCATATTTCGGGCGGGTCTCACCAAAACCCTCGTCGCCGGGAAAGGCGAAACTCACGGGGGTCATCAAGGTCGAGGCCTTGTCGCCAAAGACGTTCTCGAATTGCTCGGTATCCGAAAAGAACAGGCGCAACTCGCGGCTGATCAGTTGCCGGCCCTTGCGGTGGGCGAGGAAGTTTCCCGCCTCGTCCTCGACGGTCATGTCGAACTCGCAACGCTCCAGCGCGACGCCGTCGATGGTTACGCTTTCGCCGGTAAGCCGGTCGAAGCCCACGTTGCGGCGCACCTCGCCGAAGTTGTTGCGCGTGACGAAGTCGTAATCGTCGCGTCCCTCGGCCAGCAGCGCGCTGAACGAGGCATGATCGACCGAGCCTGCTTCGTCCAGCCGGTCAATCTCGCCGGTTTCGGTGCTGTAGCTCAGCATCCAGCGGGTCTCGTCGTCGAGCTTGGAGATGAAGAACACGCCCGAGCCATCAGCAAAGGCGATGTTGCGATAGCCGGCAGGGTCGGCCTCGCAGCGGTAATGGTTCGCGACCTGGCAATCGTGCAGTTGCACGGTCATTTCCAGATCGCAGCCGGGCGGCGGCGTGAACGAGGTGGCAGCCGCGGGCAGGACGGCGAAAAGCCCCCCGACCGTTGCCAGAATTGCCGCTCTTGCGATCACCGCAGTTACCCTTTCGAAGCCTGTTGGGTCAGCCGTGCTGACCCGATGAAGTCCGCCGGACCTCTGATCCGCATCGGCAAGAGGGTTCCCCCGCCGATGCGCCCTAATCACTCGGCCGCGACTGCCGCCGCGCCGTCGATGAACTTGACGACCGCCTCAGCCGCCTCGCGCCCGTCACGGATCGCCCAAACCACAAGGCTTGCGCCGCGCACGATGTCGCCCACCGCGAAAACGCCCGGCAGGCTGGTCATATGCGTGCCGAAGGACGCCTTGACGGTGCCCCAACGGGTCACTTCCAGCCCGTCCACGCCCCAAAGCTTGGGCAGGTTCTCGGGCTCGAAGCCAAGCGCCTTGATCACCAGATCGGCGGGCTCTTCGTAGATGCCGCCCTCGATCGGCTCGGGCGACTGGCGGCCCGAAGCATCCGGCGCGCCCAGCTTCATGCGCTGCACGGTGACCGAGGCGACCGGATTGCCCGAGAACCCCTTGGGCGCGGCCATCCAGACGAACTCGACGCCTTCTTCCTCGGCGTTCTGCACTTCGCGCTGCGAGCCGGGCATGTTGGCGCGGTCGCGGCGGTAGAGACACTTGACCGACTTGGCGCCCTGACGGATCGCAGTGCGCACGCAATCCATCGCGGTGTCGCCACCGCCGATTACGACGACGTTCTTGCCCTCGGCATTATAAGTGCCATCGGTGAATTCCGGCACATCGTCACCGAAGCTAAGCTTGTTCGACACGGTCAGGTAGTCGATCGCGCGCACGATACCGTCGGCATCTGCGCCCGGATCGGTCAGATCGCGGGTCTTGTAGACGCCGGTAGCGATGACGATGGCGTCATGCTTGCCGCGGATCGCGTCAAAGCTGAGGTCCTCGCCGACGTTGCAGTTCAGCACGAATTCGACGCCGCCCTGCGCAAGCTGATCGACGCGCTGCATGACGATGTCTTTTTCCAGCTTGAAGCCGGGGATGCCGTAGGTCAGCAGGCCGCCCGCGCGGTCGTAGCGGTCATAGACGGTGACTTGCAGACCCGCGCGGCGCAGCGCGTCGGCGGCGGCCAGGCCGCCCGGACCCGCGCCGATGATGCCCACCGATTCCGCGCGCTCGGTCGCGGGCTTAACGGGTTTCACCCAGCCCATGTCCCAGGCGGTGTCGGTGATATACTTCTCGATAGCGCCGATGGTGACGGTGCCATGGCCCGATTGCTCGATCACGCAGTTACCTTCGCACAGGCGGTCCTGCGGGCAGATGCGGCCGCAGATCTCGGGGAAGGTGTTGGTGGCCTGGCTGATCTCATAGGCCTCTTGCAGACGGCCCGCGGCGGTCAGGCGCAGCCAGTCGGGGATGTTGTTGTGCAGCGGGCAGTGCGTGTGACAATAGGGCACGCCACATTGCGAGCAGCGCGAGGCCTGCTCGGTCGCTTTCGCGTCGGCGAACTCGCGGTAAATCTCGTTGAAGTCGTGGGAGCGCACACTTGCGTCACGCTTCTCGGGCATCTCCTTCGCCGTATGGACGAACTTGAGCATGCGTTCCTTTGCCATGGCCGTGCCTCCCTTCGAATGGATCGGGTGCGCATGGTTACACCGGGTCTGTGGAAAATAAAAGTCAGCAATACTGTCTTAAATGGCATAAAAATGCAGCCGATGGTCGCGACAGGCGGTCGCAATACCCGAAATTAGGTCAACACGTGATACCTAACACTCAATAACCCACGTAAATAAACGCCAGAGCAGCGGTTCCGACGATGATTCGCCACCAGCCGAAAGCCGCGTAACCATGCCGCCCGACGAAATCCAAGAGGCCCCGCACAACAAAGACCCCCGAGATGAAGGCCGCAACGAAGCCAATCGCGATCAGGTCGATGTCATTAGCGTTGAGCAGATCGCGGCTCTTGTAAAGATCATAGGCGAAAGCGCCCGCCATGGTCGGCATCGACAGGAAAAAGCTGAACTCGGCCGCGGCGCGCTTGGACACGCCCATCAACATCGCGCCGACAATGGTCGAGCCCGAACGCGAGACGCCCGGAATCATCGCAAGGCACTGGAACAGGCCGATCTTGAACGCCATGGCGGGGGACAGGTGCATTGCGTCCGTCTCACGCTCGGGCAGGTTCAGCCGGTCAACCCAAAGCAGGATCACGCCGCCCAGCACCAGCATCGAGGCGATCAGGATCGGCGTCTCGAACAGCACTTTCTTGATGATGTCATGCGCGGCAACGCCGACGATCACCGCGGGTAGAAATGCAATCAGCACCGAAAGGATGAAGCGGCGCGCGGCCGGATCATGCGGGGCGGAGGCGAAGACATGGATCAGCCGTCCTGCATAGACGCCGACGATCGCCAGAATCGCGCCCAGCTGGATCAGTACCTCGAAGGTCTTGCCCGACGAGTTGAAGCCAAGAAAATGACCGGCCAAGAGAATATGGCCGGTCGAGGAAACGGGTATGAACTCGGTCAGCCCCTCAAGCAGGCCAAGCAGGCCCGCAATGATCGTGTCGCTCATTACGAGGTCTTGCGCATGTTCTTCGCAGAGGCCTGGATGGCGTCATACTGTCCATGCGGACGGAAGCGCCACAGGTAGTCAGGCAGCACGGCGCCGACCGGCGTCGGCTTGATGCCCAGATCCGCAAAGGTCTTGGCGCCTTCCGAAACCACATTGTCCTTTTGCAGGTTCTTCAGCTGGTCGAGCGTCAGGATCCGGTTGGTCACGAGGCCAAGCGTCACTCCCTGAAGCACGTCGAAGGCGCCAGCGATGATCTTGGCGACGAAGACGGGCAGGCTGACCACGAGGCGGCGGCGGTTGATCACCGCAAGCATCCGGCCCATCAGGCCCTTGAACGTATCCACATCGGGACCGCCGAGTTCGTAGATGCCGGTGGCCTTGCCCTCGGCGCCGATCACCGCCGCTTGTGCCACGTCATCGACCCAGACCGGCTGGAAGCGCGTGTCGCCACCGGCGACCGGCAGCACCGGGCCGAACTTGGCCATGGCCGCGAACTTGTTGAAGAAGCCGTCCTCGGTCCCGAACAGGATCGAGGGGCGCAGGATCATCGCGCTCGGGAAATGCTTGACCACCTCGGCCTCACCAAGCGCCTTGGTGCGCGCGTAGTTGCTTTCCGATTCCGCATCCGCGCCGATAGCCGAAACATGCACCAGCGACTTGACGCCTTCTTTCGCGGCGATCCGCGCGATCAGCCCGGCACCATCGGCCTGCACCGCGTCGAAACGGTTCGGGCCTTCGTTCACGAGGATACCGACACAGTTGATCACCGCATCCGCGCCGCGCATCGCTTCGCGCACACTGACGTGGTCGCGGATATTGCACAGAACCGGCTCGACCTGACCAACGGCACCGTAGGGCTTCACGAAGAGCGCCTCGTTCGGGCGGCGCACCGCAACGCGCACGCGCCAGCCGTCCTTTGCCATGCGCCGGGCGATGTAACGCCCGAGGAATCCGGAACCGCCATAGATCGTGACCAGCTTCGACATCGGCTTTGGCCTTTCAATTGAAAAAAGTTGTCCCCTGATTAGCGCCAAGGCCCTTGTCAAACAAGGCCAAAGGCCGGGTCGCAGACGGATGCGAAGAAAATCTTTCAAACCCCCGTTGACAGTGCCTGCGCCCCCGGATACATCGCCCCTCACGACACCGGCCCAGGTGGCGGAATTGGTAGACGCGCACGGTTCAGGTCCGTGTGCCGCAAGGCGTGGAGGTTCGAGTCCTCTCCTGGGCACCAAACAAAAAAGCCGCTCAAGCGAATAGCTTGGGCGGCTTTTTTGTTTGGCCAGCTAGCGCGCGACGCAGTCGCATGACTGCGGCATCGTGAAGAATTGCCCCATCTGGCAAACTGGCGTAGCCTGAAGCCTAGTTGACGTGTCGTCCTTATCTGAAAGGAGAACGCGAATGCTGCGCTCGGCTATGTTTTTAATCATCTGTTCTGCACTGATCGCCTCCGCGCCAGCCTCTGCTGACGCAAATGAGGTATACGGAAAAGCCAAGATCGCGATTCATTCCGATTACGCGCTGCAACCGAAGCAAAAGGACCGCTTCGCAGAGTTCAAGCGGCGCAACAACGTGTTCTACTCCGCCTTCGTGGTGAACACGCGCAGCGATACATTCTACACCATGACGGATGAGCATTCGCTTGAGGATGCGCAGGCTCAGGGCATCGCGGGGTGCCGCATGGTCTCGCCGCCCGACGCCGCGAAAAGCTGCACTCTTTACGCTTCCGCCACGCCCACGGGTGGAGCTGTCGCGAATATACCGCTCTCGGGCACCATCTCGATGTCGCTGAGCAAGGAAATCGCGAAAGCACTCAAGTCATCCAAGCACGAGACATTTGTGGCGGTTGCGATCAATCACGTAGGCGCGTGGGGCTTGGTGTGGAACCAGCAGACCGAGGCCGTCGCCCGCGAGCGCGCACTGAAAGAATGCGACACTGCAACAAAGGACCCGAACCGGATGCGGCTCTACCCCGATGCGCTCATCAAGGCCAACCGCAGCCGGGGCGGCTTCAAATGTCAGGTGGTTTCGGCGTTCCGCACCAAGTAAGCGCGCCACGACCGAAGCAGGACGCCCCGCAGATCCATCCGCTCACGCCTTGGCGAGGGTAGAGCGTCGCGGTTGCCCGTGGCGCTGCGGGCGCGTAAAAGGGCGCGAACCCTACAGGAGGCCCCGATGACCCGTCCGAAACCTGTCGTGCTGTGCATTCTCGATGGCTGGGGCGAGCGCGCCGAGATCGAAGGCAACGCCCCTGCGCAAGCCAACACCCCAAACCTCGACCGCGCCTTCGCGACCTGCCCGAAGGCCACGCTGATCACGCATGGCCCCGATGTCGGCCTGCCGACCGGGCAGATGGGCAACTCGGAAGTCGGGCACACCAATATCGGCGCGGGCCGCGTGGTGGCGATGGATCTGGGCCAGATCGACCTTGCGATCGAGGATGACTCGTTTTTCAAGAATGAGGCGATCCTGAAATTCACCGCGACGGTGAAAGCCGCCGGGGGCCGCGCGCATCTGATGGGTGTGATCTCGGACGGCGGTGTGCATGGCCATATCGAGCACACCCTGGCCGCGTGCAAGGCACTGGCCGGGGCGGGCGTGCCGGTCGTCGTTCATGCAATCACCGACGGGCGTGACGTGGCCCCCGACAGTGCCGCGCGCTTCATCGACGATTTCGTGGCGCGTCTACCCGAAGGCTGCACCGTCGGCACGGTGATCGGTCGCTATTGGGCGATGGACCGCGACAACCGGTGGGAACGCGTGGGCCTTGCCTATGACGCCATGGTCAAGGCCGAGGGGCTGCATGCGGCCACGCCGGCCGAGGCCGTCGCGCAATCCTATGCCAAAAGCGAGATGGACGAATTCATCAAGCCCACCGTGATCGCGGGCTACACCGGCACCGCCGACAATGACGGCTTCTTCTGCCTGAACTTCCGTGCCGACCGCGCGCGCGAGATCCTGCGTGCGCTGGCCGAGCCGGGCTTTGCCGAGCTTGACACCTCAGCGCGGCCGAAATGGTCGGCGCTGCTGGGTATGGTCGAGTATTCGGTCGATCACAGCAAATACATGGACACGGCCTATCCCAAGCGCGACATCGTCAACACTTTGGGCGAGTGGGTCTCGAAACAGGGGCTGACGCAGTTCCACCTGGCCGAGACCGAGAAATACCCGCATGTGACCTTCTTCCTGAACGGCGGCAAGGAAGCGCCGTGGGAGGGCGAGGACCGCTTCATGCCGAAGTCGCCGAAGGTCGCCACCTACGATCTGCAACCCGAGATGAGCGCGCCCGAAGTCACCGACAAATTCGTCGAGGCGATCGAGAAGGGCTATGACCTGATCGTGGTGAACTATGCCAACCCCGACATGGTCGGCCATACCGGTAGCCTGCCCGCCGCTATCGCCGCCTGCGAAGAGATCGACCGCGATCTGGGTCGCGTGGTGGCCGCGCTGGAAAAAGCCGGGGGCGCGATGATCATCACCGCCGACCACGGGAATTGCGAGACCATGATCGACCCGGTGACCGGCGGCCCGCACACCGCGCATACCATCAACCCGGTTCCGGTGGCGCTGGTCGGCGGCCCGGCTGGCGCCACGCTGCACAAGGGGCGTCTGGCCGATCTGGCGCCGACGCTGCTCGATCTCATGCAGCTGCCCGTGCCGCCCGAGATGACCGGCAAGTCGCTGATCGGGCGGTGATGCGCGCCACGCTTCTTGCCTGGATGCTCAGCGCCTCGGCGGCGCTGGCCAGCCCTGCCGCCGACAGCGCGTTGCAGGCCGCCGAGGATCTGCGCGCCTCGATCACCGCATTGGACGAGGCGCAGACCAAGGCCGACCGCATCGCCACGCTGACCGAAACGCTGGCCGCCTATGAGCGTGGCCTCGGATCGCTGCGCGACGGGTTGCGCCGCGCCGTGATCCGCGAGCGCGAGATCAAGGCGGGCTTCGACGCGCAACGCGACCAGATCGGACGACTCTTGGGTGTGATGAGCACGATGGAGCAATCCGAAGGGCCGCTCTTGCTGCTGCACCCCACGGGGCCGCTCGGCTCGGCGCGCTCGGGCATGGTGTTGGGGGCGGTGACCCCGGCGTTGCAGGCCGAAGCCGAGGCGATGCGCGGCGAGCTGGAAGAAATCGCCACGCTGCGCGCCTTGCAAAAGAACGCGGCCGAGGTGCTGGAAGGCGGGCTTGCCTCGGTCCAGGCGGCGCGCACGGCGCTGAGCGAGGCAATCGCGCAGCGCAGCGCCCTGCCGGGGCGCTACCTCGAAGACCCCGAAGATCTGCGCCTGCTTGTGGAAAGCGCCGATACGCTGGAGGGCTTTGCCACCGGCCTGACCGGCCTTGATTACGACATCGGCCCGCCGCTTGAAGATTTCTCCAGCGCCAGGGGAACGCTACCCCTGCCGGTCATGGGATCGGTGCTGCGCAAGTTCAACGAGGCCGACGCCGCAGGCATCCGCCGCCCCGGTCTTTTGATCGCCACCGCCCCCGCTGCACTGGTCACATCGCCCTGGCCTGCGACGATCCGCTACCGCGGTCCGCTCCTGGACTACGGAAATGTGATGATCGTCGAGCCCGCCGAGGGCTATCTTCTGGTTCTGGCCGGGCTTGGCACCGTCTATGGTGAGACCGGCGATGTGCTTGGGCGCGGCTCTCCTATCGGGTTGATGGGGGGCGCCGAGCCGGGCGCGCAGGAATTCGGGGCGGAATTCGTTCAGGCGGCGCAAGATGGCGGTGGCGCAGGACGGACGGAGACGCTTTACTTGGAATTGAGAGAGGGCGATGCGCCCGTGGACCCCGCCGCGTGGTTCGCACAGACCAAAGACCAGTAGGATCAAGGGTTGAGAATGAAGAAGTTCGTGATGGCCGCAATTGGCGGCACCGTTGCCGGGGCGCTGATCTCGACGCAGATTGCAGCGCCTCTTCTGGCCCAGGAAGCGGCCAAGCCGGTGTCCGTCTATGAGCAGCTCGACCTGTTCGGCGACATCTTCGAGCGCATCCGCCAGGACTATGTCGAACAGGTGGACGACAAGAAGCTGATTGAGGCCGCTATCAACGGCATGCTCAGCTCGCTCGATCCGCATTCGAGCTACCTGCCGCCCGATGACTACACCGACATGAAGGTGCAGACGCGCGGCTCGTTCGGCGGTCTTGGGATCGAGGTCACGCAGGAAGAGGGCTTCGTCAAGGTCGTCTCGCCGATCGACGGCACGCCTGCTGCGGCGGCCGGTATCCAGGCCGGCGATTTCATCACCCATGTGGATGGCGAAAGCGTTCTGGGGCTGACGCTCGATCAGGCGGTCGACAAGATGCGCGGCCCGGTCGGCAGCGAGATCACCATCACCGTCGTGCGCGAAGGCACGCCCGAGCCGTTCGACGTCGCCATCACCCGCGACACGATCAAGCTGACCGCCGTCAAGAGCCGGGTCGAGGGCACCACCGTTGTGCTGCGCATCACCACTTTCAACGACCAGACCTTCTCGAACCTTGAGGAGAATCTCAAGAAATCGGTCGAGGAGGCGGGCGGTATCGACAAGGTCAACGGCTTCGTCGTCGACCTGCGCAACAACCCGGGCGGGCTGCTCACGCAGGCGATCTCAGTTTCCGATGCGTTCCTGAATGCTGGCGAGATCGTCTCGACCCGCGGCCGCCGGGCCGAGGAGAGCGAGCGTTTCAACGCGACTCCGGGCGATCTGGCGCAGGGCAAGCCGATGGTCGTGCTGATCAACGGCGGCTCGGCCTCGGCGTCCGAGATTGTCACCGGTGCGCTGCAAGATCACCGCCGCGCCATCGTTGTCGGCACGAAAAGCTTCGGCAAGGGCTCGGTCCAGACCGTGATCCCGATCCAGGGTGAGGGCGCGATGCGCCTGACCACGGCGCGCTACTACACGCCCTCGGGTCGCTCGATTCAGGCGCTCGGGATTGCGCCCGATATCGTCGTGGAACAGCCCGCGCCGCAGCCCGCCGTCGAGGGCGAAGAGGACAAGGCCACCCCGCGCTCCGAGGCGGATCTGCGCGGCGTACTGTCGAATGACTCGATGACCGAGGATGAAAAGCGCCAGGCCGAGGAAGAGCTGAAGAAAGCCGAAGAGGCCGCCAAGCTGCGGCTTGAGGATTACCAGCTGGCCTATGCCATCGACATCCTCAAGGGACTGTCGGCGATGGCCCCCGCGGCGCCGGCCGCGCCCGCGAACTGATACCCGGGGGGCCTTGAGGCCCCCTTTCTTCTTGCCACGGATTATCCTGATGACGCCCGAACAGATCGCCGCACTTCCCTATCGCAAGAATGTGGGGGTGGTGCTGGTCAACCCGCAGGGGCTCGTGTTCACGGGTCAGCGGATTGATAGCCCCGTGCCTGCCTGGCAGATGCCACAGGGCGGGATCGACGAGGGCGAAAAGCCCAAAGAGGCCGCGCTGCGCGAGCTGTGGGAAGAAACCGGCGTGCGCCCCGATCTGGTCGAGAAGCTTGCCAAGACGCAGGACTGGATCACCTATGACCTGCCCGCCGATCTGGTGGGCAATATCTGGAAGGGCCGTTATCGCGGGCAGAAACAGAAATGGTACCTGTTCCGCTTTCTCGGCGATGACAGCCAGGTCAACATCGCGACCGAGCACCCCGAATTCGCGGTCTGGTCGTGGAGGCCCCATACCGAGGTGATCGAGGGCATCGTGCCCTTCAAACGCGCGGTCTATGAGGCGGTCTTTACCGAGTTCCGCGACTTCTTCGCCTAGAAATCCAGCCCGAGGTCGAGCGTGCGCGCCGAATGCGTCAGCGCCCCCGACGAGATGTAATCCACCCCGGTCGCGGCCACCTCGGTGATGCGTTCTAGGCGCATGTTGCCCGAGGCCTCCAGCACCACGCGGCCCGCGTTGATCGCAACGGCCTTGTGCAGGGTGGGGGTGTCCATATTGTCGAGCAAGATCACATCGGCGCCGCCGACCTCCAGCGCCTCTTCAAGTTGGGCTAGGCTATCCACTTCCAGCTCGATGCGCATCATGTGGCTGCGCGCGGCGCGGGCGGCCTCAAGCACCGCGCGGATGCCGCCAGCGGCGGCAACGTGGTTGTCCTTGATCAGGATCGCGTCCGACAGGCCGAAACGGTGGTTCGAGCCGCCGCCATGCGCCACGGCCATCTTTTCGACAACGCGCAGGCCCGGCGTCGTCTTGCGGGTACAGGTCACGCGGGCCTTGGTGCCCTTGGTTTGCAAAACGAACGCCGCCGTCATCGTGGCGATGCCGGTCAGGCGGCCCGCGAAGTTCAGCGCGACGCGCTCACCCATCAGGATCGAACCCGCATCGCCCTCGATCGTCATCAAAGTCTGGCCCGGCGTGCAGGGCTGGCCATCGGCAACCAGCGTCTCGACCTTCAACGTGGGATCGACAAGGCGGAAGGCAATCGCCGCGATCTGCATCCCCGAGACCACACCCGCCTCGCGCGCATTCAGCCGCGCGGCATAGCGAGTGCCCGCCGGGATCACCGAGCGGGTCGTCACGTCGCCCATCGGCGTCAGGTCTTCGGTCAGCGCCGCACGGACCAGCGGTTCGAGGATGAAATCGGGAAGCGTCGCGGTCATGTTTCCTCCAGCGCGCGGGTGCGGATCTCCAGCGCCTCGGCAAGGGTCATATGGGTGCGTTCGGCCTGCGCCGGATCGGCCTGCGGATAGTCCGAGCGGTAATGACCGCCCCGGCTTTCACGGCGCTTGAGCGCCGCGGCGGCAATAAGCGTGGCGGTCGCGGTCATGTTGCGCATGGATTCCGAGGTCGCCACGGCCTCGATCCCGGCGATCACGCGCAGGGTGCCGGTCAGACCTGAAGCGTCGCGCACGACACCCACGCCATCGGTCATCGCATGACGCAGGCGCGCAACGGCGGCCTCGTCAATCGCCTCGGCACCCGGTGGGAAATTCAGCGTCACCAGATCGGCGGGGGAGGGCGTGCCAAGCGCCTTGTCGATGCCAAGCGCGCAGATCCGGGCATAGACCAGCGCCTCCAGCAGCCCGTTCGAGGCCAGACGGTTCGCGCCATGCAGCCCGGTCGAGGACGCCTCGCCGCAGACCCAGAGGTTACCCAGCGACGCGCGCCCCTCGTGGTCGGTATCAACGCCGCCCATGTGGTAATGCGCAGCAGCGGCCACCGGGATCGGCTGCGAAACAGGGTCTATTCCAGCGCGTTTACAGGCCTCGGCCACGGCGGGGAAGCGGGTCAGAACCTCTTCGCCCAGAACCGCGCGGGTATCGAGCGCAGGCTCGCGCCCGGCCTGACGTTCGAGGTAAACGGCACGGGCCACGATGTCGCGCGGCGCGAGTTCGGCCAGCTCATGCACGGCCAGCATGAAGCGCTCGCCGCGGTTGTTGATCAGGATCGCGCCTTCGCCGCGCAGCGCCTCGGTCGCCAGGGGCGCGGGGTCTTCGCCGGTGGCGATAGCGGTGGGGTGGAATTGCATGAACTCCGGGTCACCAATCCGGGCGCCTGCGCGCGCCGCCATACCGATGACCTGCCCGCGAATGCGCGGCGGGTTGGTGGTGACTGCAAAAAGCCCGCCGGAACCGCCGCCCGCCAGCAAAACCGCCGGAGCCCGCACCAGCGTGCGACCCGAGGGTTCATGCGCGCGCTCAACCCAGACGCCGGTGACCTTGCCGCCCTCGACCTCAAGCCCCGAGGCGATGACGCCCTCTGCCACCTGGACGGAGGGGGTCTGGCGAACCTCGGCGATCAGGGTCTGCATGATCTCGCGCCCGGCCTGATCACCCTTGACGCGCACGACGCGCGCGGTTGAATGCGCGGCCTCGCGCGACATGACATAGCCGCCCGATGCATCGCGGTCGAAGGGCGTGCCCAGATCGGTCAGGTCGAGGATATGGCGCCGCGCCTCGGCGGTGACCAGACGCGCCACCGCGGCATCGACGGTGCCAGCGCCGGCATATTCGGTATCCAGCGCATGGGCCTCGGGCGTGTCGCCTGCAGCCATCGCCGCGGCAACGCCACCCTGCGCCCAGGCCGACGATGCGCCTTCACCCAGCGTTTCCGGCGAGATCACCAGAACCGGGCGCGGCGCAAGTTTCAGCGCCGCATAAAGCGCGCCCAGACCCGCGCCGACGATGATGACGCGTTGAGTCTGAATGGTGGTCACTTGGCGATTTTCCGCGACAGCTCGATCATCCGCTCGACCGCGATGCGCGCCTTGGCGGCGATCTCGGGGTCAACAAAAACCTCGGACTGACCGCTGTGCAGCGACCAGAGGATCTTTTCGAGCGTGATCTTCTTCATGTAGGGGCACATGTTGCAGGGGCCGACAAAATCGACCTCGGGCAGGGCGTCCGCGATGTTCGAGGCCATCGAGCATTCGGTGACCAGCATCGCCTTTTGCGGCTTTTCACGCTCGACATAGTCGATGATCCCCGAGGTCGAGCCCGAGAAATCCGAAACGCTGACGACCGAGGGCGGGCATTCGGGATGCGCGATCACACGGGTGTCGGGGTTCCACTTGCGGAATTCGGTGATGTCCTCGGCTGTGTATTGTTCATGCACGATGCACGAACCGGCCCACCAGACGACCTTCTTCTGCGGCACCTGCTTGGCGACGTTCTGCGCCAGATACTGGTCGGGCGTCATGATGACCACGTCGCTGTCCATCGCGGCCACGATCTGCGCGGCATTCGACGAGGTGCAGCAGATGTCCGAGGCGGCCTTCACTTCGGCGGTGGTGTTGACGTAGCTCACAACCGGCGCGCCGGGATATTGCGCGCGCATCGAGGCAATGCCCTCGGCGGTGATCGACTCGGCCAGCGAGCAGCCCGCCGCCATGTCGGGGATCAGCACACGCTTGGCCGGGTTCAGGATCTTCGAGGTCTCGGCCATGAAATGCACACCGCATTGCACGATGGTTTCGGCCTCGACCTTGGTCGCCTCGATCGCCAGTTGCAGGCTGTCGCCAACCACATCGGCCACGCCGTGGTAAATCTCGGGCGTCATGTAGTTATGCGCCAGAATGACCGCGTTCTTTTCGGCCTTCAGGCGATTGATCGCGCGGATATAGGGGGCGTAGCGGGCGAAATCGACCAGCGGAACCACGCGATCCATCTTGGCATGGATGTCGCGCATCTCTTCGGCCAGCGCCATCGAGGGCGCGAGGTCATAGGCCTCGGCCAGCGTCGCGCGCATCGCAGCAAAGTCCAGCATGGGTATCCTCCCCCAAAACCGAGAACGGAGTTGCATGTAAGGGCAATGGCGTTGGGGTTAAATGGGAAAAATGCCCTTTGTAACGCATTTATTGCAAAATGCGGCCCTTGGGTCAGGCAAATCGCTTCCAGATCGCGCTATCGCCCAGCTTGGCGACGAAGGCGGCGTGCGCCTCGGCCTCGGCCTCGGTGATGCGCGGGGGCAGGGGAGCGGGGCGGGCGTGGGGGCGCCATTGCTCGGCTGCACCCCGTCCTTGGCCATCCGAGGCCTCGATCGACAGGCCAAACCCCGGCTGGCGGCCACCGATCAGTTCCAGATACACCTCGGCCAGGATTTCACTGTCGAGAAGCGCGCCGTGCAGCGTGCGCGCCGAGTTGTCGATCCCGAAGCGGCGGCACAGCGCATCGAGCGAGGCGGGCGAGCCCGGAAATTTGCGCCGTGCGATCATCAGCGTGTCGAGCGCGCGATCATTGGCGATCAACGGCTTCTTCACCCAGCTAAGTTCGGCGTTGAGGAACTTCATGTCGAAGGCGGCGTTATGAATGACCAGCTTCGAATCCGGGCCGATGAAATCCAGAAAATCCTTCGCGATCTGCGCGAACTTGGGCTTGTCGCGCAGAAAGTCGTCGCCAAGGCCGTGAACCTCGAAGGCCTCTTTCGGCATGGCGCGTTCGGGGTTGATATATTGGTGATAGGTGCGCCCGGTTGGGACGTGGTTGAACAGCTCGAGCGCGCCGATCTCGACGATCCGATGCCCTTCCGAGGGCTCGAAACCCGTTGTTTCGGTATCGAGAACAATCTCACGCATGGCGGCCCCTGATCTGTGCAATCAGGTGTCGCACAGCATCGCGGGTCTGATCAAGCGTCAGGGTCTCGATCACATGATCGGCGCGTGCACGTTTCTCGGCATCGGGCATCTGGCGCGACAGGATCATCGCCAGTTGCTCTTCGCTCATCTGTCCACGCGCCAGAACGCGGGCGCGCTGCACCTCGGGCGGGGCCGAGACCACCAGCACCGCATCGCAGGCCGCATCGGCGCCGGTTTCATACATCAGGGGAATATCGAGCAGGATCAGATCGGCATCGGCGTGATCTGCGATGAAGGCCTGACGCGAGGCCGTGGTCAGCGGGTGAACTATGGATTCCAGCCGGGTCAGCGCCTGCTTATCAGCCTGCAACACCTCGCGCAGCCGGGCGCGATCGACCGCGCCCGCGACAATGACACCGGGAAAGGCCGCCGCAATCGGGGCCACCGCCGCGCCACCCGGGGCGTAAAGCGCATGCACTGTGGCATCGGCATCCCAGACCGGCACGCCTTCCGCAGCAAACATCTGCGCGGTCGTGGATTTGCCCATACCGATGGAGCCGGTCAGACCCAGAAGGAAAGGGCGGCTCATGCGCTCAGGACCGCGTCGCGCAGATCCTGCGTGACCTCCGGGCGGCGGCCGAACCAGCGCTCAAACCCCGGCACGGCCTGATGCAGCAGCATCCCAAGCCCATCGACCGTCACACAGCCTATCGCCTCGGCCTCTTGCAGAAGACGCGTGCGGAGCGGGGTGTAAACGATATCGGTAACCACTGCGGTGGGCGAAAGCGCATCGAGCGGCACGCGGAAATCGGCCTTGCCGTCCATGCCAAGCGACGAGGTATTCACCACGGTCGCCGCGCCTTCGAGCATATTTCCCGCCTGCACCCAGTCATAGACGACGACGCGGGCGCCAAATTCGGTGCGCAGGTTCTCGGCCCTGGCGCGGGTGCGGTTGGCAATGCGCACCTCGGGGCAGCCGACCTCGAGGAGCGAGGCGACGATGGCACGCGCCGCGCCACCCGCACCGATCACGGCCGCGGGGCCCGCGCCCGGCTGCCAGCCCGGCGCACCATCGCGCAGATTGGCGATAAAGCCGTAACCGTCGGTATTGTCCGCATGGATCTTGCCATCGGGGCGGAAGATCAGCGTATTCGCCGCCCCGATCAACGCCGCGCGGTCCGAGACAACATCGGCAATCGCCAGCGCGGCCTCTTTATGTGGGATGGTCACGTTGCAACCGACAAAGCCCGCCTTGGGCAGGGTGCGCAGCACGGTCTCCAGATCTTCGGCGGCGACATCCATCGGGATGTAATGTCCCTTGATGCCGTAATGCTTCAGCCAGTACCCATGCAGCGCGGGCGAGCGCGAATGGGCGATGGGTGATCCGATCACTCCGGCTAGGGGAATACGGGGATGATCGGTCATGTCGTCAGCTCTCCTCGGGCGCGCAGCCAGTTCAGGAATTCGATCAGGGGCAGGCCTAGGACGGCAAAGTAGTCGCCTTCTAGGCCCGAGAAAAGCCGCACGCCTTCCTCTTCAAGCTTATAGCAGCCGACCGCATGGCGGATGCTGTCCCAGTTGCGGGCGACATAATCGGCGATGAAGTCGTCGGACAGCGGATGCATGGTCAGCCGTACCTCGGCCACATGACGCCAAAGCGGGCGGCCATCGCGCATCGCCACCAGCGCCGAGAGCAGCCGATGCGTGCGCCCCGAGAGATCGCGCAGCTGCTCGACCGCTTCCTCGGGGCTTTCGGGTTTCGCGAATATGCGGCCCTTCAACTCCAGCACCTGGTCGGCCCCCAGTGTCAGCACACCCGGATTGGCGGCCGATACCTTGGCAGCCTTCATCTCAGCCAAGGTATCGGCCAGATCGCGGGGCGTGGCGCCCTCGGCCTCTAGGGCATGGCGGATCATCTCTTCGTCGATCCGGGCAGGGCGGGTTTCCACCACGAGCCCCGCGTTGCGCAACAGCTGCGCGCGGATGGCGGATTGCGAGGCAAGGATCAGCGACAGGCTCATGTGGATAAAACTCGGGAGAAGCCTTTGGGAAAGGCTGTGGGCGCAATTGTGTGTTTCATTTCCTCCCCAATCACGGGGGCTTTTGTCAAGGAAGGGCGCGAATTCTCCACCTGTGGGACCGGCTTCGCGGAAAATGTGGGATTTTTGCACAGCCCACAGACTGACCGCATGCTATGCGCAAAGATATCAACCGCCAGAGATCCAGTAACAAACTGTTCTTATTATAATTTTCTGGGATTTCCACAGAATCTGCTTTGATAGGCGGAAGATCTGTCCAGACTATGGATAAGTGTTGAAGAACCCAGTAATCCACATCACCCACAGGGCCTACATCCATCATCATCTTTTCTTTTATAAAGAATCTTATTTAGAAGTAGCCTGCGGCAAGCGAGGGACCCATGACCGACATCCTGTCTGACTACTATCTTTGGGTGAAGAGCTTTCACATGATGTCCGTGCTCGCCTGGATGGCTGGCCTGTTCTACCTGCCGCGGCTTTACGTCTATCACGTCGAGGGGCTGAAAAAGCAGGGTGTGGTGCGGGACTCGGACATGGACCTTCTGTTCCAGCACCAGGAGCGGCTGCTGCTCAAGGCGATCATGAACCCCTCGCTGATCGCGAGCTGGCTGTTTGGGCTGATGCTGGTCTTCACACCGGGGATCGTCGATTGGGGCAGCGTCTGGCCCTGGACTAAGGCCGCCTCGATCCTGGGCATGACCTGGTTCCATATGTGGTGCGCGCGTCAGCGCAAGGCGCTGGCCGTTGGCACGAACACGCTGACCGGCCGCCAATACCGCATGATGAACGAGATTCCGACGCTGTTCATGGTGGTCATTGTCATCTCGGTGATCGTGAAATTCTGAGCATTCGTTGACTCAACAGCCCCGAGCGCGTAAATGCGGGGCAAGCCCCGGCCGTCCGGCCGATCGGTTCTTCGGAATATTTCTCTGATATGCGCGCCGGCCCTGCCGGTGCTGGCACCGTTACAAGGTGGGATTCCCCATGAGCACTGAACGCTTGAACCTCTCTGACCTGAAGGCCAAGAGCCCGAAGGACCTGCTGGCCATGGCCGAGGAATGGGAGATTGAAAACGCCTCGACCATGCGCAAGGGCGAGATGATGTTCTCGATCCTCAAGGAGCATGCCGAGGACGACATCGTGATCGGCGGCGATGGCGTGCTTGAGGTGCTTCAGGACGGCTTCGGTTTCCTGCGCTCGCCCGAGGCGAACTACCTGCCCGGCCCCGATGACATCTATGTCTCGCCCGAAATGATCCGCCATTTCAGCCTGCGCACCGGCGACACGGTCGAAGGTATCATCCGCGCCCCCGGCGAGAATGAGCGTTACTTCGCCCTGACTGGCGTCGAGCGGATCAACTTCGAAGACCCCGAGCGCGCGCGCCACAAGGTCGCCTTCGACAACCTGACACCGCTTTATCCGGACGAGCGTCTGAAGATGGAGATCGAGGATCCGACGATCAAGGATCGCTCGGCCCGGATCATCGACCTGGTGGCCCCGATCGGGAAGGGCCAGCGTTCGCTGATCGTGGCGCCGCCGCGCACCGGTAAGACGGTGCTGCTGCAAAACATCGCCCACTCGATCGAGAAGAACCACCCTGAGTGCTACCTGATCGTTCTGCTGATCGACGAACGCCCCGAGGAAGTCACCGACATGCAGCGCTCGGTGAAGGGGGAGGTGATCTCGTCCACCTTCGACGAACCGGCGACGCGCCACGTGGCTGTGGCCGAGATGGTCATCGAAAAAGCCAAGCGTCTGGTCGAGCATAAACGAGATGTTGTGATCCTTCTTGACTCGATCACAAGACTTGGTCGTGCCTATAACACCGTCGTGCCGAGCTCGGGCAAGGTTCTGACCGGTGGTGTGGATGCCAACGCTCTGCAACGCCCCAAGCGCTTCTTCGGCGCGGCGCGCAATATCGAAGAGGGCGGATCGCTCACCATCATCGCCACCGCGCTGATCGACACCGGCTCGCGCATGGACGAGGTGATCTTCGAAGAATTCAAGGGCACGGGTAACTCGGAGATTGTGCTCGACCGCAAGGTGGCCGACAAGCGCGTCTTCCCGGCGATGGACATTCTCAAGTCCGGCACCCGGAAGGAAGACCTGCTGGTCGATCAGAAGGATCTGCAAAAGACCTACCTGCTGCGCCGCATCCTCAACCCGATGGGCACCACGGATGCGATCGAGTTCCTGATCTCGAAGCTCAAGCAGACCAAGACCAACGGCGAATTCTTCGAGTCGATGAACGGCTGACGCCCGGAGGGGCTCATGGACACGATCTTTGCTCTGGCCACCGCCCGCGGAAAGGCGGGGGTGGCCGTCATTCGTATTTCGGGCCCGCGCGCCTGGGTGGCGGCCGAGGCGCTGGCGGGCAACCTGCCAGAGCCGCGCGTGGCGGGGCTGCGGCGGTTGCGGCTGGGGGCGGAAGACCTCGACGAGGCGGTTGTGCTGTGCTTCCAGGCTGGCGCGAGCTTTACCGGCGAGGACGTGGCCGAACTGCATATACACGGCGCCATTGCCACGGTCGCGGCGGTGTTGCAGGCGCTTGGCCGGATCGACGGGCTGCGCCTGGCCGAGCCTGGTGAATTCACCCGCCGCGCGCTGGAAAACGGGCGGCTGGATCTGGCGCAGGTCGAAGGGCTTGCCGATCTGATCGACGCCGAGACCGAGGCGCAGCGCAAGCAGGCGCTGCGGGTTCTGTCGGGGGCCGTGGGGCAGGTTGTCGATCAATGGCGATCGAAGCTGGTGCGCGCCGCGGCGCTGATCGAGGCGACCATCGACTTTGCCGATGAAGAGGTGCCGGTCGATGTATCGCCCGAAGTGCTCGACCTGATTGGGGGCGTAGCACAGGATATTCGCCGCGAGCTGGCGCGGCTGTCTGCGGCCGAACGCATCCGCGAGGGGTTCGAGGTTGCCATCGTCGGCAATCCGAACGCGGGCAAGTCCACGCTGCTCAACGCGCTGGCCGGGCGCGAGGCGGCGATCACCTCGGAAATCGCGGGCACGACGCGCGATGTGATCGAGGTGCGTATGGACCTGGCCGGGCTGGCGGTAACGCTGCTCGATACCGCCGGGCTGCGCGAAACCGACGATGTCGTTGAGGCCATCGGCGTGCGCCGCGCGCTGGACCGCGCCGGGCAATGCGACCTGCGGATCTTCCTGCTCGATCAGGATGAGATTCCGCTGATCCAGCCGCAGGACGGCGATCTGATCGTGCATGGCAAGGCTGATCTGCACCCGGTGGAGGGGCTGTCGATCTCGGGCAAGACCGGGCAGGGGCTGGATCGGTTGATCGCCGAAATCACCGCGCGGCTTTCGGAGCGCGCGAGCGGTGCGGGCGTCATGTCGCGGGAACGCCATCGTGATGCGCTGATCCGCGCTATTGGGGCTTTGGAATCAGCGCAAGATGAGGTATTGCGCGGGGGCGAGCGGGCCGAGCTTGCGGCCGAAGGATTGCGGCAGGCGGCACGGGCGCTCGAATCGCTGTTGGGGCGGGTGGATGTAGAACACCTGCTTGACGAGATCTTCGCCAGCTTTTGCATCGGCAAGTAGGAGTGTTTCACGTGAAACATTTTGACGTCATCGTTGTCGGGGGCGGTCACGCCGGAACCGAGGCCGCGCATGCCGCGGCCCGCATGGGTGCGCGCACCGCGCTGGTGACGCTGCGCGCCGATGCGATTGGCGTGATGTCGTGCAACCCGGCGATCGGCGGTCTGGGCAAGGGCCATCTGGTGCGCGAGATCGATGCGATGGATGGCGTCATGGGCCGCGCGGCGGATATGGCGGGCATCCAATTCCGCCTTTTGAACCGTCGTAAGGGCCCGGCAGTGCAGGGCCCACGCACGCAGGCCGACCGCAAGCTTTATCGTCTGGCGATGCAAGGCCTCACGGCCGAGCAGCCGAACCTTGATGTGATCGAGGGTGAGGCCGCGAGCTTCATGACCACGGGCGGCCGGATTACAGGTGTGCGCCTGGCGGATGGCTCCGAACTGCCGGCGAAAGCGGTGGTGCTGACGACCGGCACCTTCCTGCGCGGGCTGATCCATATTGGCGACCAAAAGCAACCCGGCGGGCGGATGGGCGACAAGCCCTCGATCTCGCTCGCCGACAACCTGCGCGATCTGGGGATCGAGACCGGGCGTCTGAAAACCGGAACGCCGCCGCGTCTGGATGGCCGCACGATCAAATGGGAACTGCTAGACATGCAGCCGGGCGATGACGAGCCCGAGTTGTTCTCCTTCCTGCATCGCGCGCCCTTCGTGCGACAGATATCGTGCGGGATCACCCATACGAACGAGAAAACGCACCAGATCATCCGCGACAACCTTTCGCGCTCGGCCATGTATGGCGGGCATATCGAGGGGGTGGGGCCGCGCTACTGCCCCTCGATCGAGGACAAGATCGTGCGGTTTGCCGACAAGACCTCGCACCAGATTTTTCTCGAACCCGAGGGGCTGGACGATCACACCGTCTATCCGAACGGAATCTCCACCTCGCTGCCCGTCGATGTGCAGGAGGATTATGTCCACTCGATCTACGCTCTGGAGGATGTGAAGATCCTCCAGCCCGGATACGCGATCGAATATGATTACGTCGATCCGCGCTCTTTGACGCAAAGTCTGGAGTTGCGGAGCCAGCCGGGCCTGTTCCTGGCGGGGCAGATCAACGGCACGACTGGCTATGAAGAGGCGGCGGCGCAAGGCTTGGTCGCAGGCCTGAACGCCGCGCGGGTGGCGGCAGGGCAGGAACCCGTGCAATTCAGCCGCACCAACAGCTATATCGGCGTGATGATCGACGATCTGACGACGCGCGGCGTGACCGAGCCCTACCGTATGTTCACCTCGCGCGCCGAATTCCGCTTGTCGCTGCGGGCGGACAATGCCGACCAGCGCCTGACCGGCTTTGGTCTCGATCTGGGCTGTGTGGGTGAAACCCGTCAGGCGGCCTTCGAGAGCAAAATGGAGCAGCTGGCCTCGGGTCGTGACCTGATGGAATCGCTGACCTTGACCCCGCGCGAGGCCGCCGCGCGTGGCTTTGCGCTCAATCAGGACGGGGCGCGGCGCAGCGTGTTCACGTTGCTCTCATTCCCGGATATCGCCTTGCCCGATCTTGCGTCGATCTTCCCCGAGCTTGACGGACTCGCCCCCGAGATCTCGGCCCAGCTTGCCAAGGACGCGCTCTATGCGAATTATGTGGCGCGGCAAGAACGGGACGTCGAGGCGATGAAGCGCGACGAAAACTGGGAGATCCCGGCGGATTTCGATTACGCATCCATGCCGGGCCTGTCGAACGAACTCAAACTGAAACTGTCGCGCGCCCGCCCGCAGACGCTCGGGCAGGCCGCCCGCGTCGATAGCGTGACCCCGGCCGCGCTGACCCTGATCCTCGCCAAGCTGCGGCAAATCAGGCGGATGAAGACCGCATGAGCGATCCGAAGGAAGCCCGGCTTGCCGCGGTGCTCGATGTTTCACGTGAAACATTCGACCGCCTGAACGCCTATGAGGCGCTGCTGAAGAAGTGGAATCCGGCGATCAATCTGGTTTCCGCGCAAACGCTCGCGCAGGTGTGGGAGCGGCATTTCCTCGATTCCGCGCAGGTTTTCGCGCTGGCTGCGCCCCACGCCGGGCATTGGGTTGATCTGGGCAGCGGCGGCGGCTTTCCGGGGCTGGTGATTGCCGCGATTGCGGCCGAGCTGGCGCCGGATCTGACCGTGACGCTCGTCGAAAGCGACCGGCGCAAATCGGCTTTTCTCGCCACGGTTTCGCGCGATCTGGGGCTGAACACCCAGATCATTGCGAAGCGAATCGAAGAGGTTGATCCCCTCGACGCAGATTTCCTGAGTGCCCGCGCCCTGGCCTCGCTTGACGCGCTTTTGGGCTTTGCCGAACGCCACCTGCGGCCTTCCGGCACCGCTTTTTTTCCGAAGGGCGCGAAGTGGCGCGATGAGCTTGCCGAGGCCCGGAAAAGCTGGTCCATTTCCCTCAAAACCCATCCGAGCATGACCGATCCCGAAGCCGCGATTCTCGAGATCACAGGAGTTCAGCGTGTCTGATCCGACCCGTCCGCCAGGGCCGAAAATCATTGCCGTCGCGAACCAGAAGGGGGGCGTTGGCAAGACCACCACGACCATCAACCTAGCCGCCGCCCTTGCCGAGCAGGGGTTTCGCGTGCTGCTGGTCGATCTTGACCCGCAGGGGAACGCCTCGACCGGGCTTGGGATTGAGCCTGAGGATCGCAAACACAGCACCTATGATCTGCTGCTTGACGATGCGCGGCTCAAGGATGTGATCCTGCCAACCGCCGTCGCGGGGCTGTGGATCAGTCCGGCGAATAGCGATCTGTCTTCGGCGGATATGGAGCTTGTGTCGCTTGAGAAGCGCAGCTTTCTGCTGCACGACGCGCTGCGCCAGCCGGATATCGACGCCTTTGCCTTTGATTACGTGCTGATCGACTGCCCGCCCTCGCTCAGCCTGCTGACGGTCAACGCGATGGTCGCCGCGCATTCGGTGCTGGTTCCGCTTCAGGCGGAATTCTTCGCGCTGGAAGGGCTTTCGCAGCTGATGCTGACGATCCGCGAGGTGCGGCAAAGCGCCAATCGCGTGCTGCGGATCGAGGGCGTTGTCCTCACGATGTATGATGTTCGCAACAACCTGTCGCAACAGGTTGAGGCAGATGCCCGCGCGACCTTGGGCGAAATCGTGTTCCGCACGATGATTCCGCGCAATGTTCGGGTGTCCGAAGCACCGTCCTACGCGCTGCCGGTGCTGCAATACGACACCGCCTCGCGCGGGTCCGAGGCCTATCGCGCCCTTGCGAATGAGCTGATCGCGCGTCACCTTGCGGCAGACAAGAAGGGGTGAGGATATGAGCGACAAGAAAATCGAACGCCGGGGACTGGGCCGCGGGCTGTCTGCGCTGATGGCCGATGTGAACCTGACGCGCTCCGAACCCGAGGCCGCGCCGCGTCGGGCCGAGAATGTGATCCCGGTCGAGAAGATCGAGCCGAACCCCGATCAGCCGCGTCGCGATTTCTCGCCCGAGGCGCTGGAGGAACTGGCCGCCTCGATCCGTGAAAAAGGCGTGATTCAGCCGCTTCTGGTGCGCCCGCATCCGCGCAAGCCCGGCTCTTACGAGATTATCGCCGGCGAACGTCGCTGGCGCGCGGCGCAGATGGCCCAGGTGCACGAGCTGCCGGTGGTTGTTCGCGAACTCGACGATACCGAGGTTCTCGAGGTCGCGATCATCGAGAACATCCAGCGCGCCGATCTGAATCCGCTGGAAGAGGCGCTTGGCTATCGTCAGCTGATGGACCGCTTCGGCCATACGCAAGAGAAGGTGGCCGAGGCGCTTTCGAAAAGCCGCAGCCATATCGCGAACCTGCTGCGTCTGCTGCAACTGCCCGACGAGGTGCAAGGAATGCTGCGCGAAGGCCGCCTGACCGCGGGCCATGCGCGCGCGATGATCACCGCGCCCGATCCGGTCAAACTGGCGCGTGAGGCGGTCGAAAGGGGCCTGTCCGTGCGCGAGGTCGAGCGCCTTGCCAAGCAGGATGCGCCGAACCCCGGCCGTTCCTCGGGTGGCGGCTCGGTCAAGCGGGCGCCCGAGAAGGACGCCGATACGCGGGCGCTGGAATCGGATCTCTCCGCAACACTTGGTATGCGGGTCAATATCGACCACAAGGGAGAGGAGGGCGGTCAGCTCTCGATCCAATACCGGGATCTAGATGAGCTGGACCAGATCTGCCAGCTTCTCAGCGCGCTGCGCTAAGGCCTAGCTGTTCGGGCGGGTCCAGATGAACAGGCTGACGCCCGCGAGGGCGACGGCCTGAACCGCCAGAACCTTCACCGGAAAGTCCAGGATTACCGCCAGGATGAGGCTCGCGATGATCGAGATCGTCGCGGCCCATTTGCCACGCGCCGAAATCGCCCCCCGATCGCGCCAATCCGCGATGGCGGGGCCGAATTTCGGGTGTTCGAGCATCCAGTCATGCAGCCTCTCAGAGGATCGCGCAAAGCAGAAGGCCGCAAGCAGGACGAAGGGAACCGTAGGCAGCAATGGCAGGAATACCCCCAGCAGCCCCAGCCCCAAGCTGATCGACCCCCCGATGAGCCAGAGCACACGCATCAGGGCATCAGCTCCCGTATAACGGCGTTCAGCACGGCGCGGCCTTCCTTGGTGACCAGAATTCGACCCTGTTCCAGCGTAATCATGCCGATTTCTTGCAGCGCGGCCAGCTTCGCCGCATCCAGATCCTGCCCGCTCAAGGCGCGATAGCGCGCGGGGTCGATCCCTTCGGCAAGGCGCAGGCCGAACAGCAGAAACTCGATCGCCTGTTCGTCGAAAGGCAGCGCCTCGCGCAGGGTCTCGCCCGAGCCGTGCTCTTCGACCAGCGAGAGCCAGCGGGCGGGCATTTTCTCGGTATCGGTTGCGTGGCGCTGGCCGTCCAGCGTCAGGCGGCCATGCGCGCCGGGACCGATGCCGACATAATCGCCGTAGCGCCAGTAAATCAGGTTGTGACGGCTTTCCGCGCCGTGGCGAGCGTGGTTCGACACTTCATAGGCGGGCAGTCCGGCCGCCTCGCAAATCTCCTGCGTGCGCAGATACATATCGGCGGCCTTGTCGTCATCGGGCAGGCCGCGCAGCTTTCCGGCGGCATGGCGCAGCCCGAAGGCCGTGCCATCCTCGATCGTCAGTTGGTAGATCGAGAAGTGATCGACCGCCATAGCCAGCGCCTCGCGCAGTTCGGCCTCCCACGCGGGCAGATCTTGATCCTGGCGGGCATAGATCAGGTCGAAACTCACGCGGTTGAAGTGCTTGCGGGCGATATCGAAGGCGGCGCGCCCCTCGGCCACGCTGTGCATCCGCCCAAGCCGCCGCAGATCGTCGTCATTGAGCGCCTGCATTCCCATTGAGACGCGATTGACCCCGGCTTCGGCATAGGCGCTAAAGCGGCCGGATTCGATGCTGGTGGGGTTGGCCTCCAGCGTGATCTCGACATCATTGGCCAGCCGCCAGGTCGCGCGCACCTTGTCGAGGATGTCCGAGACCAGCTGCGGCTCCATCAGCGACGGCGTGCCGCCGCCGAAAAAGACCGAGTTCAACACCCGGTCCCCGGTCTGCGCCCCGGCGCGCTCGATCTCGGCCAAAAAGGCTCTGTTCCAGCGGTTTTGGTCGATTTCAGCGGCCACATGGCTATTGAAATCGCAATAGGGACACTTCGAGGCGCAAAACGGCCAGTGCAGGTACAGCCCAAACCCGCCGTTGCGCCAGTCTTCGGTCATCCCTTGAACGCCGTGACTTCGATTTCGATCTTCATCGCCGGATTCACCAGCCCCGCGATCATCATCGTGGCGGCGGGGCGGATCTCGCCGAAGGTCTCCGAAAGCGCGGGGATGATTTCTTCCATATAGGCGCCGTCGGTGATGATGTAGGTGGCGCGCACCACGTCATTGAGCGAGAAACCTGCGCCCTCAAGCACCGATTTGATCGTGGCGAGCGTGTTGCGCGCCTGATCGAGCACGCTGTCGGGGAAGGTCTTGGTGACCGGATCCACGCCGGTGGTGCCGGCGACAAAGCACCAGTCGCCCTGAACCACCGCGCGGGAATAGCCGAGTTTCGGCTCATAGGGCGATCCGCCCGAGATGTTCTTGCGTTGGCTCATGTCAGACCTCGAAACAGGTAATAAGTTTGCGGAAAGCGTCAGCGCGGTGGCTGATTTCGTTTTTCTTCGCCGGGTCCATCTCGGCAAAGGTGATGTCATGGCCCTCGGGCTGGAACATCGGGTCGTAGCCATGGCCCTGCTGGCCGCGCATCGGCCAGACCAGTTGGCCCTCGGCCTTGCCCTCGAAGACCTCGTCATGACCATCGGGCCAGGCCAGAACGAGGGTCGAGCGGAAGCGTGCCGTGCGCGGAAGGGGCGCGGATTTTGCCTCGCACTCGGCCCAGGTGCGCGTCATCGCCCGCACGAAATCGCGCCCGTTCGGGGTTTCAGCCCAATCGGCGGTAAAAACGCCGGGCGCACCATCCAGCGCATCGACCTCAATCCCGCTGTCGTCGGAAAGCGCGGGCAGGCCGGTGGCCTTAGCGGCGGCATGGGCCTTGATCCGGGCATTGCCGACGAATGTCGTCTCGGTCTCGGCGGGTTCGGGCAGGTTCATCTCACCCGCGCCGACGACCTCGATGCCATAGGGCGCCAACAGGGCGCGCATCTCGTCGAGCTTGCCCTTGTTATGCGTCGCCACCAGCAGCTTGCGGTCGGTGAACTTTCTCATGCCACGGCGGCCTTTTGCGCGGCGACCAGCGCGTCGATCCCTGCCTCAGCCAGATCCATCAGCTGGTTCATCTGATCGCGCGAGAAGGTGGCGCCCTCGGCCGACATCTGCACCTCGATCAGCTTGCGCGATCCGGTCATGATGAAGTTGCCATCGGTGCCCGCCTCGCTGTCCTCGGCGTAATCCAGATCGCAGACGGCCTGACCGGCGTAAATCCCGCAGGACACCGCCGCGACGTGGTCGACCAGCGGGTCCGAAGTGATCAGCCCGGCCTTTAGAAGCTTGTTCACCGCAAGGCGCAGCGCAACCCAACCCCCGGTGATCGAGGCGCAGCGCGTGCCGCCATCGGCCTGAATCACATCGCAATCAACGACAATCTGACGCTCGCCAAATGCCACGCGGTCAACGCCCGCGCGCAGCGAGCGCCCGATTAGGCGCTGGATTTCCTGGGTGCGGCCCGATTGCTTGCCAGCTGCCGCCTCGCGCCGGTTGCGCGAATTGGTGGCGCGCGGCAGCATCCCGTATTCGGCGGTGACCCAGCCAAGGCCAGACCCCTTGAGGAACGACGGCGCGCGATCCTCGATCGTGGCGGTGCACAGAACATGCGTGTCGCCCACCTTGATCAGGCACGACCCTTCGGCATGTTTCGTCACGCCGGTCTCGATTGAAATCGGGCGCATTTCGCTTAAATTCCGTCCGGAGGGGCGCATGATCGGTCCTTTCGTGTGTTTTGTCCCATTTGAGGCCCCCGGCCTCGCGATGCAAGCCCCGAAGGCGTGATTGACGCGGCCCCGCTGGCAGCCTTTACTCTGCACCTATGAGCCCGCAGATGACCGAACAGACGCAAATCCTGACCGAGTTGAACGACCGCTCGCGCGAGGTGTTTCGCCGCGTGGTCGAAAGCTATCTGGAAACCGGCGATCCGGTCGGCTCGCGCAGCCTGACCCGCACCATGAGCGAGAAGCTCTCGGCGGCGACGATCCGCAACGTGATGCAGGATCTCGAGTATCTCGGCCTTCTGGGCAGCCCGCATGTCTCGGCCGGGCGCATCCCGACGCAGATGGGGCTGCGGATGTTTGTCGATGGGCTGATGGAGATTAGCGAGCCTGCGGCGTCAGATCGCGCGGCGATCGAGGCGACGGTGGGTGGCGATGCCGATGTGGGCACGCTGTTGGACCGCGTGGGGTCCGCGCTTTCAGGGATTACCCATGGCGCAAGCCTTGTGCTGACACCCAAGCACGAGGCGCCGATCCGGCATATCGAGTTCGTCGCGCTTGGCGCGGATCGGGCGCTGGTGGTTCTGGTCTTTGCCGACGGGCAGGTCGAGAACCGGGTTTTCACCCCGCCGATGGGGCAAACGCCCTCCTCGATGCGGGAGGCCGCGAATTTCCTTAATGCCATGGCCGAGGGGCGCACTCTGTCCGAGCTGCGCGAGCATATCACGCGGCAGATCGCCTTGCGCCGACAAGAGTTGGACCGGCTGGCCGCCGATCTGGTCGAGGCGGGACTGGCGCAATGGGAAAACAAGGGCGAATCCTACGAGCGGCTGATCGTGCGCGGGCGCGCGAACCTGCTGGGGGATGAGCTCGACCTGGAGCGCGTGCGCAGCCTGTTTGACGACCTTGAGCGCAAGCGCGACATCGCGGAGTTCCTCGATCTGGCTGAAACCGGCGATGGTGTGCGTATTTTTATCGGTTCCGAGAACAAGCTTTTTTCACTTTCGGGTTCCTCTTTGGTCGTCTCTCCCTATATGAACGCGGATCGAAAGATCATCGGCGCGGTAGGGGTCATCGGACCCACGCGGCTCAATTACGGGCGGATCGTGCCGATCGTGGATTATACAGCGCAACTGGTCGGGCGGATGCTGTCCGGCCGGGGCAAAGGATGAGACGCATGAGCGAGAAGAAAGACGAAATGGCCGAGGATCAGGCGCAGGTCGAGGAAACGTTCGAGGATGTTCTCGACGAGGCCGTGGACGAGTTGGAAGCGCTGCGGGCCGAGCGCGACGAGATGCGCGACCGCTTCATGCGCGCGTTGGCCGATGCGGAAAACTCGCGCAAGCGGGCGGATCGTGACCGCCGCGAGGCCGAGAATTATGGCGGCTCGAAGCTCGCGCGTGACATGCTGCCGGTGTTCGATGCGCTCAAGCGCGCGCTTGAAGCGGCGACGGATGAGCTGCGTGCGCAGGCCGGGCCGCTGATCGAGGGCGTCGAACTGACGCAGCGCGAGCTTCTGAACGTGTTCGGCCGTCACGGGATCAAGGCGATTTCGCCCAAGGTCGGCGACAAGTTCGACCCGCTGCTGCACGAGGCGATGTTCGAGGCGCCCGTGCCGGGGACCGTTGCTGGCGATATCATCCAGGTGATGGATGACGGCTTCCAGCTGCATGATCGCCTGCTGCGCCCGGCCAAGGTTGGCGTTTCCTCGATGCCGAAGAGCTGATGGAGAGGCCGGGGGCTTTGCGCCCCCGGACCCCCGCAAGGTATTTATCCCAAGAAGAAATCAGTCCTTGAGCAGGGCGCGGAGCGCGTAGAGCGCGTCCATGGCCTCGCGCGGGGTCATCTCATCCGGGTGGAGCGCGCGGAGGCGTTCTTCGACCGGTGAGGGGCCTTTGGCGGGCGCGGGCGGCGGGGTTGCGGCCGAGAAAAGCGGCAGATCGTCGATCATCATCTGTTTCTTCGCGCCGCCTTCGCGTTCGCCTTTTTCCAGCGCATCGAGCACCACACGGGCGCGGGCGACGACCGAATCCGGCAGACCCGCGAGGCGCGCGACCTGAACGCCGTAGGAGCGGTCGGCGGCGCCCTTGCGGACCTCATGCAGGAAGATGACCTCGCCCTCCCATTCCTTGACGGTGACGGTGGCGTTTTCGACGCCGTGCAGTTTGGCGGAAAGCGCCGTCATTTCGTGGTAATGGGTGGCGAAGAGGGCGCGGCAGCGGTTCACGCCGTGCAAATGCTCCATCACCGCCCAGGCGATCGAGAGGCCGTCATAGGTGGCGGTTCCGCGGCCGATCTCGTCGAGGATGACCAGCGCGCGATCATCGGCCTGATTGAGGATGGCGGCGGTTTCGACCATTTCGACCATGAAGGTCGAGCGGCCGCGGGCGAGGTCATCGGCGGCGCCGACGCGGCTGAAGAGCTGGCTGACAAGGCCGATATGGGCGCGGCGCGCGGGCACGAAGCTGCCCGCCTGGGCCAGAAGCGCGATGATCGCGTTTTGCCGCAGGAAGGTCGATTTACCCGCCATGTTCGGGCCGGTGAGCAGCCAGATCGCCGGGGTGTCACCGCTGGTCAGGCCGCAATCGTTGGCGATGAAGGGCTCGCCCCCACGTTTGAGCGAGGCCTCGACAACCGGGTGGCGGCCGCCCTCGATCTCGAAGGCGCGGGAGTTGTCTACCGTGGGTTCGACCCAGCCTTCACCCGCCGCGAGGTCGGCGAAGGCGGTAGCAAGGTCAATCTCGGCCAGCGCGCGGGAGGCCTCGCCGATCGGGCCGGAATGGGCAAGAATGGCGCCTTTCAGGCTGTCATAGAGCCGCTTTTCGATCTCGAGCGCGTGGTTCCCGGCGTTCAGGATGCGGGTTTCCAGCTCGCTTAGCGCGACGGTCGTGAAGCGCACCTGGTTCGCCGTGGTCTGGCGGTGGATGAAGCTTTCGTTGAGCGGCGGGGCCAGCATCTTCTCTGCATGGGTCGAGGTGACCTCGATGAAATAGCCCAGAACGTTGTTGTGCTTGATCTTGAGGCTCGGGATGCCAGCCTCGTCGCTGTATTGCGCTTGCATCCGGGCGACGACGCTGCGGCCTTCGTCGCGCAACTGCCGGGTCTGGTCGAGTTCGTCGTCATAGCCCGGCGCGATAAAGCCGCCGTCGCGGGCAAGCAGGGGCGGCTCGGCCACCAGCGCGGCGTCAAGCAGTGCCACGAGGTCGTCATGTCCGACCAGCGCGCTGGCCGCATCGCGCAAAAGCGCGGGGGCTTCGGAGTTTTCAAGCCGTTCGGCTAGCGTCAGCGCCTGACCGAGGCCATTGCGGATGGCGGCCATGTCGCGCGGGCCGCCGCGATCCATGGCCAGGCGCGAAAGCGCGCGGTCCATATCGGGGCAGCGGCGCAGATCGGCACGCAGATCCTGCGCAAATCGACCCTGTTCCAGCAGAAAAGAGATCGAAGCGTGGCGCGCGTGGATCTGATCGAGGTCGCGCGAGGGGGCGGAGATGCGACGTTCCAACAGACGCGCGCCGCCTGCGGTGAGAGTGCGGTCAATGGTCGTCAAAAGCGATCCCTCGCGCCCGCCCGAAAGGGCTTGCGTCAGTTCAAGGTTGCGCCGGGTGGCGGCGTCGATCTGCATCAGGCGCCCGGCATCCTCGCGCACGGGGCGGCGCAGCAGCGGCAGTTTTCCGCGTTGCGTCAGGTCGAGGTAATCGACAATCGCGCCCATGGCGGAAACTTCGGCGCGGGTAAAGGTACCGAAGGCCTCAAGCGAGCCCACTGCGAATAGATCACACAGCCGCTTTTCGGCGCCCTGGCTGTCAAAGCTTGAGCGCGCCAGCGGGGTCATCGAGGCGCGCAAATCAGAGACGATTTCGGCGCAATCGGCCTCTTTGACGTCGCTGACCAGAACCTCGCGCGGGCTAAGCCGGGCAAGTTCGGGGCCAAGGCGCGTTAGCGGGCAGGGCATGACGCGGAAATCGCCGGTCGAGATATCCACCCAGGCCAGCGCGCCCTCATCGCGCACCTCGGCCCAGGCGGCGAGGAAGTTGTGGCGGCGGGCTTCGAGCAGGCTTTCCTCGGTCAGCGTGCCGGGGGTGACCAGCCGCACCACGTCGCGCTTGACCACGGATTTCGAACCGCGCTTCTTCGCCTCGGCCGGATCTTCGAGCTGCTCGGCGATGGCCACGCGAAAGCCCTTGCGGATCAGCGTCAGCAGATAGCCCTCGGCCGCGTGCACCGGCACGCCGCACATCGGGATCTCTTCGCCCAGATGCATCCCGCGTTTGGTCAGCGCGATATCAAGCGCCGCGGCCGCCGCGACGGCATCGTCGAAGAACATCTCGTAGAAATCGCCCATCCGGTAAAACAGAAGCGCGCCGGGGTTCGCCTCGCGGATCGAGAGATACTGCGCCATCATGGGCGTGACGGTTTGCTCGGACATTCTTCCCCCTGCCTTTCGCCAGACCCTACAAAACGGCGAAAACCTCTGCAAATCCATTGAGACGCCGAGGGCAAATCGCTAAGAGAGGCGGGCCTGCAGGAGGATTGGCCCAATGTCCACCAAGAACCGTATCACGCCCGAAGAGGCGCTGGCTTATCACCTCGATCCGCGCCCGGGGAAATACGACATCACGGCTTCGAAGCCGATGACCACTCAGCGGGATCTGAGTCTGGCCTACAGCCCCGGCGTTGCGGTTCCGGTTCAGGCCATCGCCGAGCGCCCCGAGACCGCCTATGATTATACCGTCAAGGGCAACATGGTGGCGGTCGTGTCGAACGGCACGGCGATCCTCGGGCTTGGCAATTTGGGCGCGCTGGCCTCGAAACCGGTGATGGAGGGCAAGGCGGTTCTCTTCAAGCGCTTCGCCGACGTGAACGCGATCGACATCGAACTGGATACCGAGGACCCGGATGAGATCATCCAGGCCGTCCGTCTGATGGGCCCGACCTTCGGCGGCATCAACCTTGAGGACATCAAGGCGCCCGAATGCTTCATCATCGAGCAGCGCCTGAAGGAAATCATGGACATTCCGGTGTTCCATGACGACCAGCACGGCACCGCCGTGATCTGCGCGGCAGGCCTGATCAACGCGCTCGAAATCTCGGGCAAGAAGATCGAGGACTGCAAGATCGTTCTGAACGGCGCGGGCGCAGCGGGCATCGCCTGTCTTGAGCTGATCAAGGCGATGGGCGCGCGGCATGACAATTGCATCATGTGCGACACCAAGGGCGTGATCTATCAGGGCCGCACCGAGGGTATGAATCAGTGGAAATCGGCCCATGCCGCCAATACCGAGGCGCGCACGCTGGAAGAGGCGATGGTGGGCGCCGACGTGTTCCTGGGCGTTTCGGCCAAGGGGGCGGTGACGCAGGAGATGGTCGCCTCGATGGCCGATAACCCGGTCATTTTCGCCATGGCCAACCCGGACCCCGAGATCACCCCCGAAGAGGCGCATGAGGTGCGCGAGGATGCGATTGTCGCCACCGGCCGCTCTGATTACCCGAACCAGGTGAACAACGTCCTGGGCTTCCCCTATCTGTTCCGTGGTGCGCTCGACATCCACGCCCGCGCGATCAATGACGAAATGAAGATCGCCTGTGCCCGTGCGCTGGCCGATCTGGCGCGCGAGGACGTGCCCGACGAGGTCGCCATGGCTTATGGCCGCAAGCTCAGCTTTGGCCGCGACTACATCATCCCGACGCCCTTCGACCCGCGCCTGATCCATGTGATCCCGCCGGCGGTGGCGCGGGCCGGGATGGATACCGGCGTTGCGCGGCGCCCGATCATCGACATGGACGGCTATACCCATAGCCTCAAGGCGCGGATGGACCCGACCGCCTCGATCCTGCAAGGCATCCACGCCCGCGCGCGTCAGGCGCAGGCCAAGATGATCTTTGCCGAGGGTGACGATCCGCGCGTGCTGCGTGCCGCAGTTGCCTATCAGCGCGGTGGCATGGGCCGTGCGCTGGTGGTCGGACGCGAGCATGACGTGCGCGAAAAGCTTGAGGCCGCCGGTCTGGGCGATGCCTATCGCGAGCTGACCATCGTCAACTCGGCCAACTCGAAGCACATCGAGACCTACAAGGAATTCCTGTACAAGCGCCTGCAGCGCCGCGGCTTTGACCGGCACGATGCGCATAAACTGGCGATGCGCGACCGGCACGTCTTTGCCGCGCTGATGCTGGCGCATGGCCATGGCGACGGGATGATCACCGGGGTGACCCGCAAGTCGGCCCATGTGCTTGAACTGATCAACAAGGTCTTCGACGCCAAGCCCTCGGACGGCGCGGTGGGGATTACGGCACTGCTTAGCAAGGGGCGCATTGTGCTGATCGGCGATACGCTGGTGCACGAATGGCCGAACGAGCACGATTTGGCCGACATCGCCACCCGTGGCGCGCAGGTTGCCCGTGCGCTGGGGCTTGAGCCGCGCGTGGCCTTCGTTTCGTTCTCGACCTTCGGCTATCCGGTGTCCGAGCGCGCCTCGAAAATGCATGAGGCGCCGCGGATCTTGGACGCGCGCGGGGCGGATTTCGAATACGATGGCGAAATGGCGGTCGATGTGGCGCTCAACCCCGAGGCCATGGCGCAATATCCGTTCTGCCGCCTGTCGGGTCCGGCCAACGTGCTGGTCGTTCCGGCGCGGCACTCGGCCTCAATCTCGGTCAAGCTGATGCAGGAAATGGGCGGGGCAACCGTGATCGGCCCGATCCTGACGGGCGTTCCGGCGCCGCTGCAGATCTGCTCGACCGTGTCGACGGTGAACGACATCCTGAACATGGCGGCCATCGCGGCCTGCCGTCTGGGTCAGGCGAAGTAACAGATTGCCGGGGGCTTTACCGCCCCCGCCGCCCTGTGGATAGTTGCGACAGCAACGGGGGGCGCCATGGCGATCTACAATCTCGGCTCAATCAACGCGGATCATTTCTATCGGCTGGCGCATCTGCCCCAGCCGGGCGAGACGCTGGCCGCGCAGTCCTATGCGCTGGGCCTGGGCGGCAAGGGGGCGAATCAATCCGTTGCCGCCGCGCGGGCCGGGGCCGAGGTGCGCCATGTAGGTGCCGTGGGTGCCGATGGTCGCTGGATGGCTGTGCGACTTGCCGATCTGGGCGTGGATTGCAGTGCGGTTTTGGAACTGCCCGAGCCTTCGGGCCATGCGATCATTCAGGTCGATGAGGCGGGCGAGAACGCCATCGTTCTTTATCCCGGTGCGAACTGTGCGATTGCGGGCGAAGATGTGCGCCGCGCGATGACGGGCGCTGGCCCCGAGGACTCGCTGATCTTGCAAAACGAAACCTCGGCTCAGGTCGAAGCCGCCCGTTTTGCGCAGGAACAGGGTCTGTTTGTGGTCTATTCCGCCGCCCCGTTCGAGGCCGAAGCCGCGCAGGCGGTGATGCGCTATGTCTCTCTCTTGATCCTCAATGAGGTCGAGGCCGGACAGCTTTGCTCGGCGCTGGGCGTGACGCTGGCCGATCTGCCTGTGCCGCATGTTCTGGTCACACTCGGTTCGCGCGGTGCGGTCTGGCACGATCTGGGCGCGGGGGTTGAGGTGCGCGTGCCCGCTTTTCCTGTCACGCCGGTCGATACCACGGCTGCCGGGGATACGTTTGCGGGCTATCTGGTCGCCGGACTGGCCGAGGGGCTGTCACCCGCCGCCGCGATGCGCCTTGCGGCCGGGGCGGCGGCGCTAAAAGTGACACAGGCAGGAACAGCCGATGCCATTCCTGCCCGCGATCAGGTCAACGCATTTCTGGCCGCTCAGCCGAGCGAATAGCCCGTTCCGCGCACGGTGCGCACCGGATCGGAGCCACCAAAAGCCATCAGCGCCTTGCGCAACCGACCGACATGAACGTCGATCGTGCGGGTATCGACATAGATATCGCGGCCCCAGACCCGATCGAGCAGTTGATCGCGCGTCCAGACACGACCCGGTTTTTCCATCAATGTGGACAGCAAGCGGAACTCGGTCGGGCCGAGTTTCAACTGCTGTCCGTCACGAAACACCCGATGTTCGCCCGCATCGAGCAAAATATCCTCGAATTGCAGCCTTTCGCCCATCGTGGCCGGTCGCGTTCGACGTAGCTGAGTGCGCAAACGCGCCATCAACTCGACCACAGAGTAAGGTTTGACGACATAATCATCCGCCCCGGTTTCGAGGCCGCGCACCCGATCCGACTCTTCCGAGCGGGCCGAGAGCATGATGATCGGAATCGCGCGCGTTTCGGGGTTGGCCTTGACGCGCCGGCAGATCTCGATGCCGCTGACATTGGGCAGCATCCAGTCCAGAACGATCAGGTCGGGCTTTTCCTCGCGCACCATCAAAAGCGCCTCGTCCCCGTTCACCGCCATGGCGACGCGGAAGCCTTCGGCCTCGAGGTTGTATTGTAAAACCTCACGCTGGGCCGATTCGTCCTCGACCACCAGCACGCAGGGCTGTTGGGCGGGGCTCATGGATCAGCCCTCCGCCACGTTGAAGTCGCTCACGCTTCCGGCTTTCGGGCGCGATTCCTCGGGCATCTCGCCGGTGACCAGGTAGATCACCTGTTCGGCGATGGCAGTGGCGTGGTCGCCCATGCGCTCGATGTTCTTGGCGATGAAGTGCAGGTGCATGCAGGCGGTGATGTTGCGCGGATCTTCCAGCATGTAGGTCAGGAATTCGCGGAACAGCGCGTTATACATCTGATCCACCTCGATGTCCCGGGCGCGCACGTCGGCGGCAAGGGCAGCGTCGCGCTGGATATAGCTGTCGATCGCATCCTTGAGCATCGCTTCGACGGCCTGCGCCATGCGTCGAATCGCACCGGTTGAGCCGCTGATCGCGGGCACCGCCATCAGCACCTTGGCGCGCTTGGCGTTGTTCTTGGCGTGGTCGCCGACGCGCTCAAGGTTGCCGGCGATCTTGATGACGGTCAGCGCCACGCGCAGGTCGCTTGCGGTCGGTGCGCGCAATGCGATCAGACGCGCGGCATCTTCGTTAATGCGTTCCTCGAGCTCATCGACGGCCTTGTCGCGCAGGCGCACGGCTTCGGCCAGTTCCTCGTCACGGGTTTCAAGCGCGGTCGCGGCATCAAGGATTTGGGCTTCGACCATGCCGCCCATCTTGACGACGGTGGCCTGGATCGACTCGAGATCGCGGTCGAAGGCGGAAAGAATATGTTGGCTCATCGTCATCTCCCGTCAGCCGATCCGGCCGGTGATGTAGCTTTCGGTGCGCGGATCTTTCGGGTTGGTGAAGATCTGCGTGGTGTCGCCAAATTCCACCAGGTTGCCGAGGTGGAAGAAGGCGGTGCGCTGGCTGACGCGCGCGGCCTGTTGCATCGAGTGCGTCACGATCACGACCGAGAAATTCTCGCGCAGCTCGTCGATCAGTTCCTCGACCTGGGCCGTGGCGATCGGGTCGAGCGCCGAGCAGGGTTCGTCCATCAAGAGAACCTCGGGCGAGGTTGCCACTGCGCGGGCGATGCACAGGCGCTGCTGCTGGCCGCCCGAAAGCCCGGTGCCGGGCGAGTCGAGACGGTCCTTGACCTCGTTCCAGAGCGCGGCCTTGCGCAGGCTCGATTCCACCACCTCGTCCAACTCCGCCTTGTTGCGGGTCAGGCCGTGGATCTTCGGGCCATAGGCCACGTTGTCGTAGATCGACTTGGGGAAGGGGTTGGGCTTCTGGAACACCATGCCGACCTTGGCGCGCAGCTGCACCGGATCGACCTTCTTGTCGTAGATATCCTCGCCATCAAGCAGGATGTCCCCCTCGACGCGGCAGATGTCGATCGTGTCGTTCATCCGGTTCAGGCAGCGCAGGAAGGTCGATTTCCCGCAGCCCGAGGGGCCGATGAAAGCCGTCACGGTCTTGTCGAGAATGTCGATGTTAACGTCCTTGATCGCGTGGGAGGTGCCGTAATAGACCTGCACGTCGCGGGCGGCGAACTTGATTTCAGTGGCCTCCAAGGCTCTCTCCGTCAGTGTCATGTCGTTCATGTCCGTGTTCCCTACCAGCGCCGTTCGAAACGGCGGCGCAGAATGATTGCCAGAATGTTCATCGTCAGCAGGAATACGAGCAGTACGATGATGGCCCCGGAGGCGCGTTCGATAAAGGCCGGATCGGCGCGTTGGGTAAAGTTGTAGACCTGCACCGGAAGCGCCGAGGCAGGGTCGAGGAAGCCTTCCGGCGGCGCCCCGGGATAGTCGCGCACGAAGGCCACCATGCCGATAAGCAGCAGCGGGGCGGTTTCGCCCAGTGCCTGGGCCAGACCGATGATGGTGCCCGTCAGAATACCCGGCATGGCAAGCGGCAGAACATGGTGGAAGACGGTCTGCGTTTTCGAGGCACCGACACCAAGTGCTGCGTCCTTGATCGAGGGCGGCACGGCCTTAAGGGCGGCGCGGGTCGCGATGATGATTGTGGGCAGCGTCATCAACGTAAGCACCAGCCCGCCCACGAGCGGCGAAGACTGCGGCATGTTCGCGAAATTGATGAACACCGCGAGGCCGAGAATACCAAAGACGATCGACGGCACGGCCGCCAGATTGGCAATATTGACCTCGATCAGATCGGTCCAGCGGTTCGTCGGTGCGAATTCCTCAAGGTAGATCGAGGCGGCCACGCCAAGCGGCAGAGACAGCACCAGAACGATAATCATCATGTAGAGCGAGCCGAGGATCGCAACGCCGAGGCCGGCAGCCTCGGGGCGTAGTTCCGACGCGTCAGGATCAAAGACGAAGCCCCAGTTGAACCCTAGGCCCAACAGGTTCGCGCCGCGCATCTTGTCGACCAGCTCAAGCTGCGCGGGGCTGACGTTGCTGTCGAGTGCGGCGCTCTCCATCGTCACGCGGCCCTTGAAATAGCCGTCGATGCGGCCGTTCGCCAGCGCGCGGAAGCTGATCGTCTGACCCACCAGATCGGGATTGGCGAGCACCTTGTTGCGCAGCTGCGCCGGCGCCTCTTTCGAGATCAGTCCACCGATGTCCTTGGTGCTCATGCCCTCGGGGATCAGCTTTTGCTCGGTCAGCTCGGCGATCAGCGCCTTTTCGAGGATCTTCTGGTAGCCAATGGTGGTGACCTTGGCCATCTCGGCCGGGTCGCGATTGCCCTTCTTGTCGAGGGCCGCGGCATCAAGCGCCACCGGCATCGTCAGGAAGGTCTGGCGGAACGAACCCGCGCCCGTGCCCAGAACCGAAGTCAGCAGCACGATCAGCGCCAGCACGCCAAAGCCCACGGCCAGCATGCCATAGATCCGGAAGCGTTTCTCGGCCGCGTTGCGCCGCTTGGTGCGCGCATCGGTTTTGTAGAGCGACAAGCCGGTATTGGTCGATTCGGCGGTCATTCGTATTGCTCCCGGTATTTGCGCACGATGTAGAGCGCGAGGATATTGAGCCCCAGCGTGAAGACGAACAGCGTCAGACCAAGCGCGAAGGCCACCAGCGTCTCGGGCGAGGCGAACTCGGTATCGCCGGTCAGCTGGCTGACGATCTTGACAGTCACGGTGGTCATCGCGTCGAACGGGTTGAGTGACATCTTCGCCGCGGCGCCCGCGCCCAGAACCACGATCATCGTCTCGCCGATGGCGCGCGAGGCGGCCAGAAGGATCGCGCCGACGATACCCGGAAGGGCGGCGGGCAGGATCACCTGTTTCACGGTTTCCGACTGCGTCGCGCCAAGGCCATAGGAGCCATCGCGCAGCGATTGCGGCACGGCGTTGATGATGTCGTCCGACAGCGAGCTGACGAAGGGGATCAGCATGATCCCCATCACGAGGCCCGCGGTCATCACCGAGCTTGACGAACTGCCAAGCCCGAGCGGTTGCGCGAAGAAATCACGCAAGATCGGGCCCACGGTGATCAGCGCGAAAAGGCCATACACGATGGTCGGGATACCGGCGAGGATCTCGATCAGCGGCTTGGCGACGGCGCGGACCTTTTTCGACGCATATTCAGCAAGATAGATCGCGGCGAAGATACCCACGGGCACCGAGACCAGCAGCGCGATCACCGAGACATACATCGTGCCCCAGAGCAGCGGCCAGATCCCCAGATCCGAGCCGCCACGGAACTGCGGGTTCCAGACGGTGTTGAAGAAGAACTTGCTGGCCGGGTAGAGGCGGAAGAAATGCACCGTCTCGAAGACCAGCGACAGAACGATGCCGATCGTGGTCAGAATCGCGACGGTCGAGGCGGCGATCAGCAGGTAGCGCACGAAAGTTTCCGTCACGTTGCGGGCGCGGAACTCGGGCGAAATGCGGCGCAGCGCGAAGGCCATGCCCGCCAGCGCCAGCGCCAGCACCAGAACGCTCATCGCGAGCGAGCCGGTCGCGGACATGTCGCGATAGCTGCGCGCAGCCTCGACCACCGCGGGGCGCACGTCATTGCCAAGAGCCACGCCCGCGCTGGCAAGCTCGCCGCGGATATCGTCATGGGCGGCCAGTTCGGCCTCGGTCATGCGGCCTTCCGACACGACGCGCTCAATCCCCTCGGCGATGCGGCGCACATCGGACATCACGAGGCTGACGCTCGACCCTTCGGGGATATCCGCGGGGGTGATCATGCCGGCAACGTGGTTCTCGACGACGAGCGGCTGGATCAGCAGCCACAGGCCCAGCACCAGAAAGGCAGGAACGGCGGAGAAGAGAAAGACGGTCTGCCCGTAATATCCGGGCAGCGAATGCAGACGACGGGCGTCACCCGCCACCTTGGCGAGAGCAAAACGCCGCCCTAGGAAAAATCCGGTGGCGGCCAGCACGGCTACGATCAGCGACAGAATGCCAAGGCTCATTTCAGGCTCCTGGAAGGAGGAAGGTGGCGCCCGAAGGCGCCACCCGTCAGATCAGTTCAGCGGACCCATCGGGGTCTCGGCGGCGACCATCGCTTGGGTCGCAGCCAGCTCCGGGTCCGAAACCAGACCGTATTCGGCCAGCGGGCCTTCCGGGCCAGCCATATCGTCCGACACGAAGAACTCGATGTATTCCTTCAGGCCGGGGATAACGCCCAGGTGCGCTTTCTTGACGTAGAAGTAGAGCGGACGCGACACCGGGTAGTCACCCGAGGCGATCGAGTCGACCGAGGGGACAACGCCGTCCATGGTCGCCACTTTCAGCTTGTCGGTGTTGTTCTGGTAGAACGACAGGCCGAACACGCCGATCGCGTTCTTGTTGGCGTCGATGCGCGAGAGGGTCTCGGTGTAGTCGCCGTCGATATCGACCGAGGCGCCGTCGGTGCGCAGGTTGAGGCACTTCTTGGCGCCTTCCTTCTCGTCGCCGCCAGCGGCAGCGGTGAAGGCTTCGAGCGCGCCGGTGGCCTTGCAGCCAGCTTCGAGCACTTTCACGTCGAATACTTCACGGGTGCCGTGCTTGGTGCCCGGGATGAAGGCCAGGATGTCCTGCGCGGGCAGGGCGGCGTTCGCGTCGGCCCAGGTCTTGTTGGCGTTGGCAACCAGCGCGCCGTCCTTGACGACTTCGGCGGCCAGCGCGTTGTACCAGTCCGCCGGGGTGAAAGCGAATTCGGCGCCGTTGATGTCCGAGGCGAAGACGATGCCGTCATAACCGATGCGGACTTCCATGATCTCGGCCACGCCGTTGGCGGCGCAGGTGTCGATGTCCGACTGCTTGATGCGCGACGACGAGTTGGCGATGTCGATGGTGTTCTCGCCCACGCCTTCGCACAGCTTCTTGCGGCCAGCGCCCGAACCGCCCGATTCGACGACGGGGGTCGGGAAGTCGAAGTTCTCACCGAAGGCTTCGGCGACGATGGTGGCGTAGGGCAGCACGGTCGAGGAACCGGCCGACTGGATCTGGTCGCGGGCATAGGCGCCCGAAGCCGAGGCGGCGATGATCGCCAGGGCCGAAACGGTGAACTTCGCGGTTTTCATGGATCACTCCTGAATTCTTGACTGGGCCGTTCGTGGCCTCGGCGCCCCTCGTAAGAGCTTCGCGTGACGCTTATGCAAAAGTAGTGTGACACTTACATGACAGGCCGCTGCGGCCTGTCATTCCCGCGCGATGGCGGCGGCAATCAGCGCCGGAACCTGCGGATGTTCGCCGATCGCGGGCAGGAGCGGGCCGTTGAAAGCCGCCTCTTCCAGCGCCTCGGGGATGTCATTCTCTACATGACCCGCGCGCAGGGCGAAGAACGGCAGGCATAGCCCGTTCAGCGATTGCGCGGCAATATCGTTCAGGAAGGGCGGCTCTTCGATCAGCGCCACGCGAATTCGCCAGAAGGGCAGGCTGCGGCGCAGGGTCTCGGCCATTGCGTAGGTCGAATCCTTGGAGCGATGCGCCACCTTCGAGCCGTGTCCGACAAGGATCAGATCGGCCGATTCAGGCTCTATTCCGGCGGAAAGCGCGGCTTCGAGGCAGGTCCGGGCGATCAGGGCGGGCAGATGCGGATCAAGGCCGAAGGGGCGCATGTGGCGCGCGGTCAGCCCGGCCTTGGCCAGTCGGCGGGGCAGCTCGCGCCGGGTGAACCAGCCTTCGGCCATGAAGAAAGGATAGACGACCGGGTCGGTGAGCCCCTCGAAGGCCGCCTCAAGCGCGCCGGGAGAGGCAAGCGTCGCCGCGCGCACCGTATCACCGGGGCAAAGCGCGCCGACTCGTTGCGCAAGATCCTCCAACGCCGCTTGCTGCGGGGCGGGGTCCGAGGGCGATCCATGTGCGGCGATAACGATCTGCTTCATAAGCGCAACTTAGTGCCTTTGCGGGTGGGGGCAAACCTCAAACATTAACGCCACGATAATACTAACATATTGAATTTGAAGTATATTGTCGGCATGCGCCGATTGTCTCGAATCGCCGATGCCTCTAAACAGGGCTTACCGGCCAGGATGGCCAGGTCCTTATTCAGTTTCACCAGTGGTGCGCAGGGGTGCGCCTGGGGGTGGCGAAGGGTCCTGGTAAGGGGTTGCCGGGGCCCTTCGACGTTTCAGGGTCAGGGCGCTATGCCGCCCAGTTCGCAGACGATCTTCCATTCTTCCTCGGTCACCGGCTGAACCGACAAACGCATGCAGGTAACCAGCGACATCTTCGCAAGACGCGGGTCGTTCTTCACCGCAGCCAGAGTGACCGGGCGCGCCAGAGGCTTTACCGCCTTGATATCCACGCAATCCCACCGCGGATCATCCGAGGTCGAATCGAGGTGCGACTCGGCGCAGACCTCTGCGATGCCGACGACTTCCTTGCCGATGTTCGAATGGTAGAAAAACCCGCGATCGCCGACCTTCATGGCGCGCATGTTGTTGCGCGCCAGGTAGTTGCGCACGCCGTCCCATTCCTCGCCCGCGTCGCCCTTGGCGACCAGTTCGTCCCAGGAAAACTTGTTCGGCTCGGATTTGAACAGCCAATATGCCATCAGCCGATCACCTTCTTCCATTCGGTAACGGTGACGCTTTCGAACAGGCCCGCGGCGGCATAGGGATCGCCTGCGGCCCAGGTCTGCGCGGCCTCAAGGCTGTCGGTCTCGAGGATCACCAGCGAGCCGCACATCTGCCCCTCCTCCAGGAACGGACCCGCCATCTTCACGATGCCGGTCGCCTCGATATAGGCAAGATGCGCCGCGCGGGTGTCGAGGCGGGTTTGCAGGTGGCCGGGCTTGTCGCGGCAGATGACGGCATACAGCATGGGTTACTCCTCTTTCAGCGGGCGCGAGAGCAGCGCCTGAACGGCTTGGGAAACAGTGATCTGGCGGTCGGCCAGGGCGGTGATCATGGTCGCGATGGGCATGTCGATGATATGCTTTTGCGCCAGAGTAGAGACTGCTTGGGCGGTGGCGACTCCTTCGACGGTGATCGAGCTGTCGAATTCCTCGCCCGCGCCAAGCGCGCGGCCAAAGCGGAAGTTGCGCGACTGGACCGAGGTGCAGGTCAGCACCAGATCACCAAAGCCCGACAGGCCCGAGAGTGTCTCGGCCCGCGCGCCCATGGCGGTGGCGATGCGGCTCATCTCGGCGAAGCCACGCGTCATCAGCGCCGCGCGCGCTGAGTCGCCCAGACCCGCGCCGATGACCACACCGGCGGCGATGGCGATGACGTTCTTCAGCGCGCCGCCCAGTTCCGCCCCGGTGGTGTCGGTGGTGCGGTAAAGCCGCAAGGTGGGGGTGGAAAGTTCGCGTTGCAGCGCTTCGGCCTCCTCGGCGCAGGCAAGCGTCAGGGCGGTGGGAAGGCCGCGTGCGATATCGGCGGCGAAGCTCGGGCCGGTCAGGATCGCCGCACGGGCCGAGGGGCAGGCGGCGGCGATCAGCGCGGTCGGCCCCTGACCGCTTTCAAGGTCGATCCCCTTCGAGCAGGCGACGAGCGTCTTGCCCTGCAACAGATCCGCATGGGCTGTCAGAAAGCCGCGCATCTGCTGCATCGGCATCGCAAGCAGGATCGTCTCGGCCCCGGTTGCCAGGTTCAGGTCGGCGGTCGCCGTTACATTCCGGGGCAGGTTCGCGCCGGGCAGGCGGCGCTCGTTCCGGCGCGTCTCTTGCATCAGCGCGGCCTGATCGGCGTCGCGCGCCCATAGCGTGACAGGCCCGTTTTGCGCCAGCGTCACTGCCAGGGCCGTGCCGAATGCGCCTGCGCCCAGAACCGATACCGTCACGCCTTCGCTCCTTTCTTGCCCGAGCCAAGCAGGGCCGGGGCGCTTTGATCGAGCGGCCAGCGCGGCCGCGCAGTCAGGTCCATGCCGTCTTGCGCGCCGGTGCGGAAACGCTCGATCCCCGCGAAGGCGATCATCGCGGCGTTGTCGGTGCACAGGCGCAGCGGGGGCGCGGTGAACGCTACGCCCATCTCGGACGAAACAGTCTCTAGCGCGGCGCGAATGGCCTTGTTGGCGGCCACGCCCCCGGCGACGGCAAAGCAGGGCTGTGCCGGGTTGAGGGCCAGGTATTGCGCCAGCGCGCGGCGCGATTTCTCGGCCAGCGTATCGCGCACGGCCGCCTGGAACGAGGCGCAGAGATCGCGCCGCACCTGTCTGGGCAATCCGCCATGCTCGGCCACCACCGCATCGCGGGCGCGCAGAAGGGCGGTCTTGAGCCCCGAGAAAGACATATCGCAGCCGGGGCGATCAAGCAGCGGGCGCGGGAAGGCGAAGGCCTTTGGGTCGCCCTGCGCCGCCTCGGCCTCGACCACCGGGCCGCCGGGTTGCGGCAGGCCCAGAAGCTTGGCGGTCTTGTCAAAAGCCTCGCCGGGCGCGTCGTCAATAGTGCCGCCAAGCCGCGAGAATTCCTCGGGGCCATGGGCGATCAGGAACTGGCAATGCCCGCCCGAAACCAGAAGCATCAGGTAGGGGAAGGCCAGATCGTCGGTCAGGCGCGGCGTCAGCGCGTGGCCCGCAAGGTGGTTCACGCCGATCAGCGGCAAGCCGCTGCCCGCCGCCAGTCCCTTGGCGCACATCACCCCCGACATGACGCCGCCGATCAGCCCCGGCCCGGCGGTCACGGCGATACCGTCCAGATCGCGCAAGGCCAGCCCGGACTCGGTCAGTGCCTCTTCGACACAAAGATCAAGCTTCTCGGCATGGGCGCGCGCGGCAATCTCGGGGACGACCCCACCAAAGGGGGCGTGCAGCTCGGTTTGGCCCGCAACGACCGAGGACAGGATCTGCGCACCATCAGGCCCGACGCGCACGACGGCAGCCGCCGTGTCGTCGCAACTCGACTCGAGCCCAAGAAAGGTGAGATGCTGTTTCATGCCGCTCCGGTTGCGCCTGTGTTCCTTCGCAGGTAACACCGGGGCATTGATCGCACAATCCCGGGGCTGCCCGTGACAGCGCAAAGCAAGACGTTTCCAGTTCTGCTGCTGACCCGCCCCGAGGCGGCCTCGCGCCGTTTTGCGATGCAGTTTCATGATCGCTTCGGCCCGGATTTCAATGTGGTGATCGCGCCCCTGATGGAGATCGTGGCGCTGGCGCCCCCGATCCCCGAGGCGCAGGCGCTGATTTTTACCTCGCAAAACGCGGTGGCGCCGCTGGTCGCGCTGTCGCCTGCGCAGGGCCGGCGGGCCTATTGCGTCGGTGCGCGGACGGCGGATGTGGCGCGTAAGGCCGGGTTCGAGGTGATCGAGGGCCCCGGCGATGCGCGGACCCTGATGCCGATGATCGCCAGGCACCACCAGGAGGGGCGGTTGTTGCACGCCCGAGGCGCCGAAGTGGCGGTGGCCGTCGCCGATATCCTGAGCACCGCGGGGTTTGAGACGCTTGAGGCCGTGGTCTATCGGCAAGAGGCGCGCCCGATCGAGCCCGACTCGCTGGCGCTTCTGCGCGGGGCAGGGGTGATTCTGGCGCCTGTTTTTTCGCCGAAATCCGCGCGGCTATTGGCGGGGCTTGGTCTGCGCGGGCTGGCCATTGCCGCGATCAGCCCCTCGGTGGCCGAGGCTTGCGCGGAAATCGGCCCCGATCGGCTGGAAATCGCGCCTTCGCCGGATGCCGAGGGGATTCTTGAGGCTCTGGCGCGGCTTATTGGCTCAGGCAATGGCGCTTGAGACGCTGGCGGGGCGCTCATAGATTGTTATGGTGGGGCGGGGCTACCCGAAGCCCACAGGTTTGAGGAGGGATTGGCCGTGGCGGACGAAAAGACGCAAAACCCCGAGATCGCGGATGCGGAGCAGGGGAAGGATACGCCCTTCGTTCTGATCACGCCCGCGAGGGATGAGCATGAGGCCCCCGCGCCGGAGGCCGAGGTCATCGACGAGGCCACGCCGGAAGAGGTTGCGCAAACCTCTGAGCCCGAAGACGCTGTCGAAGAGCCCGCCGAGCCCGAGGCGGCCCGCGATGTTCTGCCGCCGCCCGCCCCGCCTGCACCCACCGAGGCGCCGAAACAGGGCGGTGGTTTCCTGCCGCTGCTGCTGGGTGGCGTTGCGGCCGCCGCCATCGGTGTGGGGGCGACGCTTTTCGTTCTGCCGAGCCTGCCTAGTTCCGTTCTGGAGAGCCTCTCACTCCAACCCAAGGCCGAGCTTGATGCGGCTGGCCTGAGTGCCGCGCTTGCCGATCAGGCGGCGCGCAGCGACGCGCTGGCGGCCGAGCTGGCAGCTCTTCGTGCAGCGCCCGCGCCGGTAGCCGATATGTCGGGGGTTCAGGCCGCGCTCGACCAGGCGACGGCGGCTGCCCGCACGGCATCCGAGGCTCAGGCCGCGCTTGAGGCGCGGATTGTTGCGCTCGAATCCGGCCCGGCGGCCGATGCCGTGCCGCCCGCCGCGCTTGATGAGCTGCGGGCCGAGGTTCAGGCGCTGCGCGGTCAGATGGACCAGCGCAGCACCGGCGATGCCGCCGCGCAGGAGCAGATCGCCGCAGCCGTCGCGGTCGCGCAGGAGCGTATCTTGCAGGCCGAGGAAGAGGCCGCCCGTCTGCGCGGCGAATCCGAGGCTTCGGCGCGCCGCATGATGGTGCAGGCCGCCATGGCCCGCGTCGCGACCGCCATCGACAGCGGCGCCTCGCTGGTGCCCGCTGTGGCCGAGCTTGAGGCCGCGGGCGTTACCGCGCCCGATGCGCTTAAGGTGACGGTCCCGACCATTACACAATTGCAGGCCGGTTTCCCGCAGGCCGCGCGCGATGCGCTGGCCGTGGCACGCAAGGAGGCTGCAGGCGATACGCTGACCGGCCGCGTGGGCGCCTTCCTGATGGCGCAGGTCGGCGCGCGCTCGCTTGATGCGCGCGAGGGCGATGATCCCGATGCGATCCTGTCGCGCGCGCAGGGCGCGGTCGATCAGGGCGATATAGCTACAGCCGTGGCCGAGCTGGGCAGCCTGCCGCCTTCGGGTCAGGCCGCGCTGGGCGACTGGCTGGCGCAGGCGCAGGCCCGCGTCGCCGCGCTTGAGGCGCTGACGGCACTGTCGCAATCGGTCAACTGAGGGGGCGCTCATGATCTGGTCATTCATCAAAATCGCCCTTTTCCTGATCCTCGTCGCGGCGCTGACGCTGGGCGCCACGCATCTGGCCGACAGTGGCGAAGGCGTGCGCATCGTCCTTATGGGGATGGAATTCACCCTCGGGCCGCTTCAGGCGGTGATCGTCGCGCTTCTGGCCTTTGTGCTGGTCTGGGTGGTGATCCGCGTCGTCGGCCTGCTGGTGGCGTTCCTGCGTTTTCTCAACGGCGATGAAACCGCGATCAGCCGCTATTTCGACCGCAACCGCGAGCGCAAGGGATATGAGGCGCTGGCCGAGGGGATGCTGGCCGTGGCCTCGGGCGAGGGGCGTCTTGCGCTGTCCAATGCCGCGCGGGCCGAGCGTTTCCTGCGTCGCCCCGAGCTGACCAACCTTCTTACCGCTCAGGCCGCCGAGGTGGCGGGCGACAGCAAGAAGGCAACCGAGGTTTACAAGCGCCTGCTCTCGGATGACCGCACCCGGTTCGTCGGCGTGCGCGGGCTGATGAAGCAAAAGCTGTCCGAGGGCGATACCGATACCGCGCTCAAGCTGGCCGAGAAGGCCTATGCCCTCAAGCCCAAGCATCAGGAGGTACAAGATACCCTGCTCAGCCTGCAAACCGCCAAGGGCGATTGGGCGGGTGCGCGCTCGACCCTGCAATCCAAGGTGCGCCAGGGCCAGTTGCCCAAGGATGTGCACCGCCGCCGCGATGCGGTTCTGGCGCTGCAAGAGGCCAAGGGCGTGCTGGATGAGGGTGCCAGCATCGAGGCGCGCGAGGCCGCGATTGCCGCGAACAAATCCTCGCCCGACCTGATTCCCGCCGCCGCGATGGCCGCGCGCGCCTATATCGCCAAGGGCAACACCAAGGCTGCGGGGCGCGTGATCCTGAAAGCGTGGGAGGCGCAGCCGCATCCCGATCTCGCCGCGGTCTATGCCGAGATGGCGCCGGATGAGGCCGCCGATGCGCGCCTCAAGCGGTTCGAAAAGCTGCTTAGCCTGCGGCCGGATCACCCGGAAACCCGTCTGCTGCGCGCCGAGCTGAACATCGCTGCCGAGGATTTCCCCGGTGCCCGCCGTGCGCTTGGCGATCTGATCGAGACCCATCCGACCGCACGATGCCTGACCATCATGGCGGCGATCGAGCGTGGCGAGGGTGCCGACGATGCGGTCGTGCGCGGCTGGCTGACGCGTGCGCTGACCGCGCCGCGCGGCCCGCAGTGGTGCTGTGACAAGTGTCACAACATTCAGGCCGAGTGGACGCCGGTGTGCGACAATTGCGGTGGCTTCGACACGCTGAGCTGGCGCGAGCCGGTACAGGCCGACGTTCCGATGCCGCATGGCGCTGACATGCTGCCGCTGATCGTGGGTCAGCCCGCGCATGAGGCAGAGACCGAGCACGACGGCCCGGTCGAATCCATCATCGACGCCGATCTGATCGTCACGCCTGACGATATTCGCAAACGCGAAGGGCAAGCCGACGACTAGATGAAAATTAGGGCTACACATCGGCCGAGCGGCGTGCTATCCGCCCGCCACCAGGCCGGTGTAGCTCAGCTGGTAGAGCACGTCATTCGTAATGATGGGGTCGGGGGTTCGAGTCCCTTCACCGGCACCACTTCCTCCAAGTAGTGCAGACGAACCGCAAGGCCCGCCCTTGCCGTTCAGAGCTGCTTGCCGATCGGCAGGAAGCCATAGACCCCAGACATGAACGCCCGCAAGACCGAGTCGTAAGGCTCCCACAGGTGGAGCAGCGTCACCCCGTCTGCGCGCCGCGACAGCCAGTTCAGCTTGCCGCGCTCATCCGCGGTGAGTTTGTAGGCCCGCTGGGGCAGGTCGCGCCTGAAGACGCGCAGCACTTCTTGGGTCAACTCGGGCGAGTCGATCATCAGCCCCATCTCGGTGTTGATATGGACCGAGCGCGGATCCCAGTTGAACGAACCGATAAAAAGGTGCCTGCCATCCACCGCAAAGGCCTTCGAATGCAGGCCCGACAGGGATTTCTCCAGCCCCGGGCGCTTGCGATCCTCGCGCGCGGTGTTGGCGCGCAGCTCCCACAGATCCACCCCGGCCTCGATCAGCGCCCGACGCGATAATGCGTAATGCCCGTAAACTGCCAGAACGTCGGTCGAATCCATCGAGTTGGTCAGAACCGTGATATCGACACCGCGCGCCTCCATCCCGGCCAGCATCTCGACCCCGCGCCGACGCGGCACGAAATAGGCCGAGACGATGTAAAGCTCGGACTGCGCCGAGATGACATAGGGCTCAAGTGCCGCGCTCAGAAAGGTTGCGCTGTCGGCCCCGCCATTGGCCTTGTCCGGCGCATCGGCAAAGATGCGCGCCGGAACCCAGTGCAGCCTGAGGCTGTTACTACCCAAGGCATCGCGAATCTCGTGGCGCAGCGCCGCGCCATAGGGGCTTGCCTGCGCCTCGCGCGACAGATCTTGCAAGTGCGCGCGGTTGCCCGAGACCGAGGCCGCATCGCGATGCCCCTTGATCACGACCTCGGAAGGCACCGCATAGGGGCTGTTCCAATAAGTATCGAACGACGACGAGACCTCGCGCGCGGCGGGGCCTGCGGCAAGGATATCCAGGTCGTCGTAATTGCTGTCGCCGCGGGCGGCGAAATACTCGGCCCCGATGTTGCGCCCGCCCAGGATGGTGACGGTGTTGTCGAAGGTCATCGACTTGTTATGCATACGCCGGTTGACCCGCGGAAAATCGAGCGCGGCCACGACGGCCATGGGGGCCGTGCGCCAGAATGGGTTGAACAGCCGGATCTCGATATTGGGATGCACATCCAGCGCGGCCGTCACCGGGTCGTAGCCCGCCATGTCGATATCGTCGAGCAACAGGCGCACCCGCACCCCGCGCTCTGCTGCCTCGAGCAGCTTCCACAGGAAGAGATGACCTGCGACATCGTCATGCAGCAGGTAATACTGCGCGTCGATCGTCTTCTCAGCGCGCTCGGACAGAACGAGGCGCAGCGCAAGCGCCTCGGCCCCGTCGCGCATCAGATAAACGCCCGAACGCCCATCGTGCGGATTGCCCATCGCCTCGGCCCGCCGCGCAAGCCAGGTGGTGTCGGTATCCATCCGCGCGAGGGAAACGCTCTTGCTATAGATGCCGGGCCCAAGAGAGCAGGCCGAGACACACCCCGCGATCAGCCCCGCCATGATCAATCGCAAACCCGTTTGCCCGTACGAAACGGTCATCCCGCCGCCATTCTCCAGTTTCGCTCAGGGATAGTATGCACAGCAGGGCGCCGCGCGCGAGCTTTGGCTGACCCGGTGCCCGCGCATCGCGGGGATTCGTCGCAGCGGCCCCGCCGCGTTTCGTCATTGGTGCCCTTCACGCAAGATTCTTTCTGCGCGTGCGAGGTGGGGATTGGGGTGAGATTTTGTTGAGCTGTGTTGGGCCAACGAAACAAGGGGATTTGAGTGATTGAGTGAGAAAAGTTTGAGATTTTTGAAAAAGGGCCTTGCGGAGTTTGGCGGTGATCCGTAAATAGCCCCTCACCGACGCGGCAGACGCTGCAACGGGAC
>NZ_JAJUOS010000044.1 GCF_021378075.1 Rhodobacter flavimaris
TTTGGTGGATGCCTTGGGTCTGAAAGTCGATGAAGGACGCGATTACCTGCGATAAGCTTCGTGGAGTTGGAAATAAACTATGATACGGAGATTTCCGAATGGGGTAACCTAACTGAGCAAACCTCAGTTGCATTTTGATGAATCCATAGTCAAATTAGCGAGACACGTTGCGAATTGAAACATCTTAGTAGCAACAGGAAAAGAAAATAAATAATGATTTCGTCAGTAGTGGCGAGCGAAAGCGAAAGAGCCCAAACCTGTAAAAAGGGGTTGTAGGACATCTTACATTGAGTTACAAAATTTTATGATAGTAGAAGAAGTTGGAAAGCTTCAACATAGAAGGTGATATTCCTGTATACGAAATCATAAAATCTCATAGATGTATCCTGAGTAGGGCGGGGCACGTGAAACCCTGTCTGAATCTGCCGGGACCACCCGGTAAGGCTAAATACTAATCAGACACCC
>NZ_JAJUOS010000009.1 GCF_021378075.1 Rhodobacter flavimaris
GGCGGTTGAAGGATTGGCGGCGCGTGGCGACCCGATACGACCGGTGCCCGGAAACCTTCTTCTCCACGATCATGCTCGCTGCAACCGTCTTGTTCTGGCTATGAAACTCAATGAGTCTGGACCCTAGCGACAAGGTCCATTAGATCACGCCACGGCGTCACGATGCTATCGAAAAAGCGGATTTGAACGTGATCCAATAGAGCCACCTAATGCTATCTGTGAGTTTCGTGGGAATTTCTTGGCACACTCGAAGCACTAGAGCCAGAAACAACACGCTTGGCGAGGCAACGCAAATCCATTAGCGTTAGCACACAATGACAACACGTCAGGCACACACGGGAAAAAATCACCGGAAAGCCGCGCGGATGTAAGTTATTGATATGGAAAGAAAAAGTGGCGGCGTGGCTCGGTTCGATTTCACCTCAGGTCGCCCGCCGCCCGCTCCAGAAATCCTGAAAATGAATAGGGCCGGCGGGCCGGCCCAGATCAGCGCCGTAGATGGCGCCGGATCATTTCGTCAGGATCAGCTTGCCAGCCCGCGTGATGCGCAGCGTGTAGACCTGCCCGTTCAGAAGGATATGGGCTTGATTTCCTCCGCGTGTCAGCGTCGTCGCATCGTGGATGGGCAGGGCATTGGCCAGGGTGGCCGTGGTGAAGTCTTGCGAAATGGTCATGGCATCCTCTCGATACGGTCCAGCATCATCTCCAGCCCGTCCGCCGACGGGGTAAGCCCGCTGCAGAGCGCCTGCACGAGGTCGCGCAGGGAAAAGCTCGGGTAATCGGTGGATTGCGTTGCGGCCCGCGGAACGGGGCCCGGAAGCGACAAGGTCTTCATGTCCGGTCTCCTAGGGATGGGGGCTCGTCGGGGTGACTGGCGATGCGCATAACCTGAGTTAAAAAATCAGGTTTGTAAAGTCTGATTACTTTTATCGGAATATATTTTGATTCTGCTGCTGGCAGATGCGCGAGTTGCAATTGGGAGAGCTATGCTTTGCTGCTTAGAACCACTGGCCGGGTTCGATCAGGCCGAGGTCCATCAACTGCTGGCTCGACCAGTCGAACCGAACCGAATTGTGCCAGGAGAAATTCTGAACCTCGAAGCTGGAGCCCGGGTTGTATTTCAGCGCCTTGGCGACCCGGAAGGACATCACGGCCGCCGTCAGGTTATGGTGCCAGGGGCAGGCGAAGGTGTTGTATTCCTCGTCGTTGAACGTGTGGTTTGGGCGCAGCTCCAACCCCTTGCGGGAGCGAAACAGCGCGATGCGGTCGATCTTGCGCCGGTTCTGCGGGATGTGCTCGTCAAAGCGCCAGCGCAGCCCGCCGAAGAAATCGAGCTGGCGGTCTTTCGGGTGGTAGTGGTTTGCCGGGTCCTGGCGCGCCAGCGCGTAATAGCCCGAGCGGTCGAGCATCGCGCCTTCACGATCCACGCCGTTCGGGTGCGTGCCCAGATCGGGGGCGTAAAGGTCGATCGCGTAGCACAGCATCGCGTCGCGGCGTTCCTCGGTATGGAAGGCCAGCAACTCGCGCACGTTGCGGGTCTCGCTGAACGGGTAAAAGAGGTATTCGGCGTTGAAGCCGTAATAGAACCACGTCCCCTCGGGGGCGGCGGCGAGCAGCGGGTTGATCAGGCCGGGCAGGGCCTCGGGGCCGCGGGACGCGCAGGGGATGCGGTGGACCTGATCGGCCAGCGTGGCCGGTAGTTCAAGCCCGTCCGGCATGAAGGCGATGAGGGTGCGAAAGCCAAGCCCGATGTGGTGGTTGAGCGTGCTTTCCACCTCGACCGGGTCTTCGACCACGATGATGGCGACCGGCCCCCTGGCCAGTGCCGCCCTGTCCCGTTCCAGAAATGCCGCGAGCGATGCGTGGTTCATGCCTGCCCCTTTTGGCGCCCAGATTGACCATGAGTGCCCCGATTGCAAGCGTGGAAAGGTTGCGGCGCGCGCGGGTTTTGGCTAAAGGGCGCATCTGTTTTAGCCCGGAGGGCCTCATGTCGGATACGCCGAAGAAGCTGCATATCAAGACCTATGGCTGTCAGATGAACGTCTATGACAGCGAGCGCATGGCCGAGGCCATGGGCACCAAGGGCTATGTGCTGACCGACGATCCGGCCGAGGCGGATATGGTGCTGCTCAATACCTGCCACATTCGCGAGAAAGCCGCCGAGAAGGTCTATTCAGACCTTGGCCGCCTGCGCCCGTTCAAGGAGGCCAAGCCGGATCTGAAGATCGGAGTGGCGGGCTGCGTCGCGCAGGCCGAGGGCGAAGAGATCATGCGCCGGATGCCGCTGGTCGATCTGGTCGTGGGCTCGCAGAATTACCACCGGCTGCCCGACATGGTCGCCGCGACCGACCGGGGCGAAAAGCCCGTCGACACCGAATTCCCGACCGAGGACAAGTTCGACCTGCTGCCCGAGCGTCCGCTGAGCGCGCGCCCGACCGCGTTCCTGACGGTGCAGGAGGGCTGCGACAAGTTCTGCGCCTTCTGCGTGGTGCCCTATACCCGCGGCGCCGAGATCAGCCGCCCTGTTTCGCGCATCCTGACCGAAGCCCAGAAACTGGTGAGCAAGGGCGTGCGCGAGATCACGCTGCTCGGCCAGAACGTCAACGGCTACCATGGCGAGGGGCCGGACGGCGACTGGGGCCTGGGCAAGCTGGTGCGGGCGCTGGCGCGGATCGATGGGTTGGAGCGCATCCGCTACACGACCTCGCACCCCAATGACATGACCGACGATCTGATCGCAGCGCATGGAGAAGAGCCCAAGCTGATGCCCTATCTGCATCTGCCGGTGCAGTCTGGCTCGGACCGGATCCTCAAGCTGATGAACCGAAAGCACACCGCCGAGGACTACATTCGTCTGGTCGAACGCATCCGCGCGGCCCGCCCCGACATGATGATGTCTTCGGATTTCATCGCGGGCTTCCCCGGCGAGAGCGACGAGGATCACCGCGCGAGCCTCGATCTGATCCGCGAGATCGGCTACGGCATGGCCTTCTCGTTCAAGTATTCGCCGCGCCCCGGCACCCCCGCCGCGGGGCGCGAGGGGGTGCCCTCGGATGTGGCCGACGCGCGGCTGCAAGAGATCCAGGCGCTGATCACCGAACAACAGCGCGCGGCGCAGCAGGCGATGGTCGGGCGCGACGTGGGCGTACTGTTCGAAAAACCCGGGCGGCTGGAAGGCCAGTGGGTCGGCAAGTCGGACTATCTGCACGCTGTCCACGTCAAGGCCGAGGGGCTGGCACCGGGCGCGCTGCGCCGCGTGCGGATCACGGCGTCGGGGCCGAACTCGCTGGCGGGCGAGTTGCTGGCAGACTGACTTCCGCGCGAAAAGAATCGGGGCGACGCCTTAAAATCGTGCGCGCGTCGCCTAAATATTGGGCATGCCCGCCCAGGGCTTCGTCAGGGCGCCTGTTTTGTTGCAGCTTCGTGAAATCTGCGGATTCCGCGCGGCCCGACAAAACCAATGCTTGCGTGACTCAGGGGTTGGGGGCACCATATCTTTACCAACCTCGGACAGGGAGACGTTCTTGGGCTTCAGCGCGATCACACCCCCGCCTCGCTCTCAGGATGCACACGAGACGCTTCTTGAGTTCCCTGACAACCGGCTGTTGATCGACCTGTGCGGAGAATTTGACCGCAACCTCGCCCAGATCGAACACAAGCTTTCGGTGCATATCCTGCGGCGCGGCAACCAGCTTGCCATCGTCGGAACGCCAGAGGCGCAGGAGCAGGCCGCCGGAGTGCTGAACCAGCTCTATCAGAAGCTCGAGGCCGGGCGTCCAATCGACGCCGGTGAAATCGACGCGACGATCCGCATGGGCGATTTCGGTCATGCCGGCGTGACGATGGACGAGCAGCTCGAGATGTTCGCCGCCGGCAAATACGAGATCCGCACCCGCAAGAAACAGGTGGAGCCGCGAACCGAGGCGCAGAAAGCCTATGTGAAGGCGCTGTTCGAGAATGAGCTGGCCTTCGGCATCGGCCCCGCGGGCACCGGCAAGACCTATCTGGCGGTTGCCGTGGGCGTGACCATGCTGATCGGCGGCCATGTCGACAAGATCATCCTGTCGCGCCCTGCCGTCGAGGCGGGCGAGCGTCTGGGCTTCCTGCCCGGCGACATGAAGGAGAAGGTCGATCCCTACATGCAGCCGCTCTATGACGCGCTGAACGACTTCCTTCCCGGCAAGCAGATGCAAAAGCTGATGGAGGAAAAGCGCATCGAGATCGCGCCGCTGGCCTTCATGCGCGGCCGCACCCTTTCGAACGCCTTCGTGGTGCTTGACGAGGCGCAGAACGCAACGACCATGCAGATGAAGATGTTCCTGACCCGCCTGGGGCAGGGCTCGCGCATGGTGATCACGGGCGACCGCAGCCAGATCGACCTGCCGCGCGGCGTGGCCTCGGGTCTGCAGGATGCCGAGCGGATTCTCGATGGGGTCAAGGGCATCTCGTTCAACTACTTCACTGCCTCGGACGTGGTGCGTCACCCCCTTGTGGCGCGCATCATTGACGCCTATGACCGCGACGATGTTGGAGCCGCTGGTTGACATTCTGATCGAAGACCCGCGCTGGGAGGAGATTGACCTTCCAGCGCTGGCCGAACATGCAGCGCGGGCCGTTCTGGCGGACCGTGGCCTGGACCCCGAGGATTTCGAAATCAGCCTTCTGGGCTGCGACGATGCCCGCATCGCCGTGCTGAACGCCGATTTCCGAGGTAAGGCCAGCCCGACCAACGTGCTCAGCTGGCCGTCGGACGAACGCGCGGCCGAGGATGACGGGGGCGAACCCGACCTGCCCGAGCCGTTCGCGTCCGGCATCCCCGAAGGTTTGGGCGATATCGCCATCGCCTACGAGACTTGCGTGCGCGAGGCGGGCGATCAGGGCAAGGCGCTGCGCGACCATGTGCTGCATCTGCTGGTGCATGGAACGCTTCACCTGCTGGGTTTCGATCACATTCGCGAAGGCGATGCCGCCCTTATGGAAGAAATCGAGGTGCGGGTGCTTGATCGGATGGGGATTCTCAACCCATATGGAGAGTAAGGCCGCCATCTTGGCCGGTTGTTTGGAAAGGACCGATGGGACAAGTCGCTGACGGAGGAGCCTCCGCCAACGCGTCCGTGTCAGAATCTGACGCGGGCGATAGTAGTACAGAACCGCCGTCGCGCGGATTTCTGGGACGCATATTCGAAGTATTTTCCAGCTCTGAGGCTGAACCGACGCCCATGGACGTTCCGGTCACGCCTGCGGTCTTGCCCGGCATGGGTAACCTGCGCCGGATGCGGGTGGGCGATGTTGCCATTCCCAAGGTCGAGATCGTTGCCGTTCCGGTCACCATTGCCCGCGATGAGCTGGTCGAGGTGTTCCGCGCGCAGGGCTATTCGCGCCTGCCGGTGTTCAAGGACACGCTCGACACGCCGCTGGGGCTGATCCACCTGAAAGACCTTGCTCTGGAATACGGCTTCGGCGCCTCGGGTGGGCGCTTCTCGTTGCGCAAGCTGTTGCGGCCGTTGCTTTACGTGCCGCCCTCGATGCCGATCGGGGTGCTTTTGCAAAAGATGCAGGTGCAGCGCATCCACATGGCATTGGTGATCGACGAATATGGCGGGGTGGACGGGCTGGTGACGCTTGAAGACCTCATCGAACAGGTCATCGGCGAGATCGAGGATGAGCATGACGAGGCCGAGGACGGCTACTGGAAGCTGGAGAAGCCCGGCCAGTGGCTGGTGCAGGCGCGCGCTCCGCTGAAGGATTTCGAGGCCGAGATCGGCTTGACCCTCGCCGACCCCGGCGAGGATCAGGATATCGACTCGATGGGCGGGCTTGTCTTCATGCAGATCGGCCGCGTGCCCGCGCGGGGCGAGGTCGTCGTGGGCGAGAACGGTATCGAATACGAGATCGTCGATGCCGACCCGCGCCGCATCAAACGGCTGCGCGTGCGCCTGCCGGGCGTGGCCCCGGCCGAGTGATCATGCGCCTGCCGCGTTTCCTGCTGCCGCCCAAGCGGCCCGGCTGGCGACAGCTGGGCCTTGCGGCGCTTCTGGGCGCGGGTGTCGCGGCAGGGCAGGCCCCTCTTTACTGGTGGTTCGCGGCTTTGCCCGCGCTGAGTGCGCTGATCTATCTGGCGGTGCGCTCGGTCAGCTCCGGCTGGATCGGCTTTGCCGCAGGCTTCGGCTACGCACTTGCTGCGATGTTTTGGATCGTCGAACCCTTCTTCGTCGAGGCTGACCGATACGGCTGGATGGCGCCGTTCGCCCTTGTCCTGATGGCGGCGGGGATGGGGGTGTTCTGGGCGCTGTCGGTTGGGCTTGGCGCCCGACTCGGCGCCGGTCCGGCATTGCGGGCGCTTGGCGCGGCGCTCGGGCTGGTCGCGGGGGATGCGCTGCGGTCTTACGTCTTCACCGGTTTCCCCTGGGTGCTTCTGGGCCATATCTGGATTGACATGCCGGTCGCCCAAGCAGCGGCCTATATCGGCCCCCTAGGGCTAAGCTTGATCACCGCCGCACTGGCGGCGCTGCCTGTTGCGGGGCGCAAGCCGCAGGTTGCGCGCATCGGCATCGCCGCCGCGCTTCTGGGCGTGCTCTGGTGGGGTGGGGCGCAACGGCTGGCCACGCCCGATCCCGCGCGGGCCGAGCCCGTGACCCTGCGCCTTGTCCAACCCAATGCGCCGCAGCACCTCAAATGGCTGCCCGAATACCGGATGGAGTTCTTCCTGCGCCATCTGGCGCTGACCGCGACGCCGCCCGAACAGGGCCAGCCGCGCCCCGACCTGATCATCTGGCCCGAAACCGCCGTTCCTTTCCTGCTGGAGCGCCCGGGCGACGGGCTTGAGATGATCGCCGAGGCGGCCTCGGGCGTGCCGGTTGCGATTGGTGTGCAGCGCGCCGAGGGGCGGCGCTACTTCAACAGCCTCGCCGTGATCGACCCCGAAGCGCAGGTCACGCAGGTCTATGACAAGGTGCACCTAGTGCCCTTTGGCGAGTACATCCCCTTTGGCGATCTTTTCGCGCGCTTCGGGATCGCCGCCTTTGCCGCTCAAGAGGGCAACGGTTATTCGGCTGGCCCCTCGGTGCAGGTGCTCGATCTGGGCCGCCTTGGCCTTGCGCAGCCGCTGATCTGCTACGAGGCCGTCTTTCCGCAGGATATCCGCCGCGCACCGACCCGCCCGGATTGGCTGTTGCAGATCACGAATGACGCTTGGTTCGGCGATCTCTCGGGGCCGTGGCAGCATTTCGCGCAGGCCCGGCTGCGCGCGATCGAGTTCGGCCTGCCGCTCGCACGCGCGGCCAATACCGGCGTTTCGGGGATGATCGACGCGAAGGGTCGCGTGCTGGCAACGCTTGGCATGGGGCGCGAGGGCGTGCTTGATGTGCCGCTCCCGGCTGCCCTTGCGCCTACGCCCTACGCGCGGTTTGGCGATGCGCCGATCCTCGCCCTGATCCTGACGCTTTCAATCATTATTTACCGCCTGCGACAAAGATACCGCGTTGACCCCGGCGCGCAGCGGGTCTAGGCAGTCGCATCGAACCGTCACAACGGCTTCCTGGCGTGGCGGGGTTATATCAATGGAGCACTTCCCCATGGCACGACAAAATTATGTGTTCACCTCCGAGTCGGTCTCGGAAGGTCACCCCGACAAGGTCTGCGACCGCATCTCCGACGCGATCCTCGACGCTTTCCTCGCCGAAGAGCCCAACGCCCGCGTCGCCTGCGAGACCTTCGCCACCACCAATCAGGTGGTTGTCGGCGGGGAGGTTGGCCTGTCGGACAAGGCACGCCTGGCCGAGTTCATGAGCAAGATCGACGGCATCGCCCGCGACTGCGTGAAGGATATCGGCTACGAGCAGGACAAGTTCCACTGGGCGACGCTGCAATTCGCCAATTACCTGCACCCGCAATCGGCCCATATCAGCCAGGGCGTGGACAAGGACGGGGCCGGGGACCAGGGCATCATGTTCGGTTACGCCACCGACGAGACGCCCGAACTCATGCCCGCGCCGATCCAGTATGCCCATGCGATCCTGCGCCGCCTGGCCGAGGCTCGCAAATCGGGCGCCGAACCCACGCTTGGCCCCGATGCCAAGTCGCAGCTCTCGGTGCGCTACGAAAACGGCAAGCCGGTCGGGGTCACCTCGATCGTGCTCTCGACCCAGCACAAATACGAATCCCAGACGTCGGACGATATTCGCCAGATCGTCGAGCCCTATATCCGCGAAGTGCTCCCCGAAGGCTGGATCACCGAGGCGACTGAATGGTGGGTCAACCCTACCGGCACCTTCGTGATCGGCGGTCCCGATGGCGATGCGGGCCTGACTGGCCGCAAGATCATCGTGGATACCTATGGCGGTGCCGCCCCCCATGGCGGCGGCGCCTTCTCGGGCAAGGACCCGACCAAGGTCGACCGCTCGGCAGCCTATGCTGCGCGCTACCTGGCCAAGAACGTGGTCGCCGCGGGTCTCGCGCAGAAATGCCTCATCCAGGTCTCCTACGCTATCGGCGTGGCCAAGCCGCTCTCGATCTATGCCGACACCTACGGCACCGGCGCGGTCTCGGACGAGGAAATCGAGCGCATCGTCGCGCAATGCATGGATCTGACCCCCAAGGGCATCCGCACCCATCTCGACCTGTGCAAGCCGATCTACGCGCGCACGGCGGCATACGGCCATTTCGGCCGCGCCCCCGAGGCCGACGGCGGCTTCAGCTGGGAAAAAATCGACCTGACCGAGGCGCTGAAAAACGCCCTCTGACCTGACGTCACAGGCGCGCAACACCAGGGGAGCCTTCGGGCTCCCCTTTTTATGCAACTATGCCATTCAACGTGGCGCAAATATCCTCGGGGGTGAATGGCCGAAGGCCAGAGGGGGCAGACAGCCCCCTGACGCCCCCGCAACCCGAACCGAGGCCCCGATGGAAAAAACCGATGTCACCGGCCTGACCCAACTCGGTCAGAACGTCTCCGCCCCACAATCGCCCGAAGAGGCGGTGCTCGAACGCGTGCCCGCCTCGCATCCCGGCGCCGATTACTGTGTGCGCTTCACCGCGCCCGAGTTCACCTCGCTTTGCCCGATGACCGGCCAGCCCGACTTCGCCCATATCGTGATCGACTACATCCCGACCGACTGGCTGGTGGAATCGAAGTCGCTCAAGCTCTTCCTCGGCGCGTTCCGCAACCATGGCGCCTTCCACGAGACCTGCTCGGTCGAGATTGCCAAGCGCCTCGTCGATCTGCTCAGCCCGAAATGGCTGCGCATCGGCGCCTATTGGTATCCGCGCGGCGGCATCCCTATTGATGTCTTCTGGCAGACCGGCACCCCACCCGAGGGCGCCTGGATCCCCGATCAGGGCGTCGCTCCCTATCGAGGCCGCGGCTAAGATTGTGCCCCGCACAACCCCGGCCTTGCACGCCGGGGCGATGCGTTGCAGCCTGCCCCCCGGGAGAGAGGGAGGCATTCATGGGCGACGGGTTTCGCTATGCGGCGATCATGCTGGCGGCGGGGATCGGCATTCCGGTCCTTGCGGCGCTGAACGCGCAGCTTGGCACGCGCATCGGCTCGCCGGTCGTTGCGGCAGTGGTGCTGTTTTGCGTGGCGCTCTGCGGCGCGGTGATCGTTATGCTGGTCAGCCACGGCCCCTCGGCCTTCACCCACGTGCCCGCGCAGCCGCGCCATCTGTTCATCGCGGGGCTGCTGGTGTGTTTCTATGTCCTCTCGGTTACCTTCGTCGCGCCCAAGTTCGGCGTCGGCAACGCGGTCTTCTTCGTGCTGCTCGGGCAGATGATTTCCGCCGCGATGATCGACCAGTTCGGGCTATTCGGCGCCATGGTCCGCCCCATTACCGCCCTGCGTGCGGCGGGCATCGGCTTCATGGGGCTGGGGCTTTTCCTGATCCAGAAGGGCTGAGGGCTTGACCTTGCGCGCATCGGGGCGCTAGAGGCCCGCCCCATGAGCGATGAAACCCAGACCCCCGAAACCCCCGAGCCCGAGGCCGCGCGCCCCGAGTGGCGCAATTTCTATGGCCGCCGCGCCGGCAAGACCATGCGCCCGAGCCAGAAGACCTACCTGTCCGAGGATCTCGACTCGCTCACCCCCCGCGGCATCACCCGCGAGGACAACCCCGAGCGCGAAATCATCGACCCCGCCTCGATCTTCGGCAATGACAACCCGATCTGGCTCGAGGTCGGCTTTGGCGGGGGCGAGCATCTGGTGCATATGTGCGCGCGCTACCCGCAGGTGAACATCATCGGCTGCGAGCCTTTCATCAACGGGGTCGCCATGCTCTTGGGCAAGATCCGCGAGGCCGGCGTGACCAATATCGCCGTGCATCCGGGCGATGCGCGCGACCTGATGGATGTGCTGCCCGAGGGCTCGATCGCCAAGGCCTTCCTGAACTACCCCGATCCCTGGCCCAAGCGCCGCCACCACCGCCGCCGGTTTGTGACCCAAGATCACCTCGTGCCGCTGGTGCGTTGCCTGCAACAGGGCGCCGAGTTCCGCGTGGCCACCGACATCCCCAGCTACATGACCCAGGCGCTGCGCGAAGCGCCGAAGGCCGGCTTCGAACTGACCGCCCATTCCGGCACGGCATGGGGCGACTGGATCTCGACCCGTTACGAGCAGAAGGCCCTGCGCGAGGGCCGCACGCCCGATTACGCCACCTTCCGCAAACCCTGAAGTCCGTCAGGGCTTCCGGCCCGCCCGCACATGCGCTAACAGGGGCCGACCAGACGAGGGAGGCAAGCATGTCCGGCCATGGCGATCCTGTTCCGATGATTGCGCGCAAGAGCGCGGCGCTGAAAGGCGTGGCCGAGGTGCCGGGCGACAAGTCGATCTCGCATCGCGCGCTGATCCTTGGCGCGCTGTCTATTGGCAAGACCGAGATCACCGGGCTGCTGGAAGGTCAGGACGTTCTGGACACGGCCAAGGCGATGCGCGCTTTCGGTGCGACGGTCACCCAGCATGGCCCCGGCGCCTGGACGGTCGAGGGCGTGGGCGTTGGCGGTTTCGCCGAGCCCGAGCAGGTCATCGACTGTGGCAACTCGGGTACTGGTGTGCGCCTGATCATGGGCTGCATGGCGACCTCGCCGATCACCGCGACCTTCACCGGCGACGCCAGCCTGCGCAAGCGTCCGATGGGCCGGGTCACCGATCCGATCGCGCTCTTTGGTGCGCAGTCCTATGGCCGTCGCGGTGGCCGTCTGCCGATGACCATCGTCGGCGCCCCCGATCCGGTGCCGGTGACCTACACCGTGCCGATGCCCTCGGCCCAGGTGAAATCGGCGGTGCTTCTGGCGGGTCTGAATGCCCCCGGCCAGACCGTCGTGATCGAGAAAGAGGCGACCCGCGACCATACCGAGCGGATGCTGCGCGGCTTTGGCGCCGAGATCAGCGTCGAGGAAACGCCCGAGGGCCGCGTCATCACCCTTCAGGGTCAGCCCGAGTTGACCGGCCAGACCGTGGCCGTTCCGCGCGACCCAAGCTCGGCCGCTTTCCCGGTCTGCGCCGCGCTGATCGTGCCGGGCTCCGAGATTTTCGTGCCCGGCGTGAGCCAGAACCCGACCCGCAACGGCCTCTTTACCACGCTGGTCGAGATGGGCGCCGACATCGCCTTTGAAAACCCGCGCGAAGAGGGGGGCGAGCCGGTGGCTGACCTGCGCGTGCGTTACTCGTCCCTCAAGGGCATCGAGGTGCCGCCTGAGCGCGCGGCCTCGATGATTGACGAATACCCGGTGCTGTCGGTCGTGGCGGCTTGCGCCTCCGGCACCACCGTGATGCGCGGCGTCAAGGAGCTGCGCGTGAAGGAATCCGACCGGATCGACGCGATGGCGCGCGGGCTTGAGGCCTGCGGCGTGTCGATCGAGGAAGACCAGGATACGCTGATCGTTCACGGCCTTGGCGCGGGCAATGTGCCGGGCGGGGCGACCTGCGCCACCCATATCGACCACCGGATTGCCATGAGCTTCCTCGTGCTTGGCCTTGCCGCACAGCAGCCGATCTCGGTCGATGACGGCTCGCCCATCGCAACCTCGTTCCCGGTGTTCGAGGATCTGATGCGCGGGCTTGGCGCCCAGATCGAGCGGGCCTGAGCCATGGCCTTTACCGTGGCCATCGACGGGCCTGCGGCGGCGGGCAAGGGCACGATCAGCAAGGCCGTGGCCGCGCGCTTCGGCTTTGCCCATCTCGATACCGGGCTGCTGTACCGTGCGGTGGGTGCCAAGGTCGGCGACGGGGCCGAAGCGATTGCGGCGGCGAACAGCCTGAGCACCGACGATCTGGCGCGGGATGATTTGCGCACGCTGGCGGCGGGGCAGGCGGCTTCCAAGGTCGCGGCCATCCCCGAGGTGCGCGCGGCCCTGGTCGAATTCCAGCGCCGCTTTGCCCGTCAGGATGGTGGCGCGGTTCTGGACGGGCGCGACATCGGCACGGTGATCTGCCCCGAGGCCGAGGTGAAGCTGTTCGTCACCGCCAGTGCCGAGGTGCGGGCGCGCCGCCGCTGGCTCGAACTGGGCGGCGAGGCGGCGGATCAACCCTACGAGGCTGTTCTGGCCGAGGTGAAAGAGCGTGACGACCGCGACATGAACCGCGCCGACGCGCCGCTGCGGCCTGCGACAGACGCGCTGATCCTCGACACCTCCGAACTCAGCATCGACGAGGCCGTTGCCCGCGCCGTGGCGGCGATCGAGGCCGCCCGGGCATGAGCCCGGCGCGCGTCATCCTGAACTTGACCCCACGCCTCGAGGCCCAGGTGCGCGAAGCGCGCGTGCCCTCGCTTTATAGCCGCATTCACGACCTGATCGTCCGGCGTGGTGGCACGGTCGGTTTCGGCCCGCCGCGCTGGACGCGTGAGCCCGATGGCGATCTGCATGTGATCGACAACGCGCAAATCCCCGGCCCCGGCCAATTGGCCGCCGCCACCGCCTATCTCGACAAGTTCTGGCATCTCGACCCCGAGGGCGTGCTGGCGCATTCGCGTATCCGCGACCGGGTGTTCGACCCCGAGGCGGTCCCTTCGGGCGACGCGCAGCTCTACTACGATGCACTGCGCGCGCGTTTCGTGCTGCCGCGGATCTCGCGCTACAACCAGCCGCGCGCGGTGCAGACGATCCCAGACGGCGCGATTGCCGTCTTCTTGCAAGGCCCCGCGCCCTATGTCGCCGGGCAGGCCTATCTGGACGCCGACACGATGCTGCGCGTGGTGGCTGCCGGGGCAGGGGGGCGGCCCGTCGTCGTCAAACCGCACCCGCTTTTCGTCGAGGACGGGCGCGTGCTGATCGCCGCATTGCGGGCCGATGGTCTGTCGCTGATCGAAAGCCTTGCCAATGTGCACGACATTCTGGCCGCGGCCTCGGTCACCGTCTCGGTCAATTCCGGCGCGGCGATGGAGGGGTTCTTGCATGGCAAGCCCGCCATCCTCTTCGGTCAAAGCGATTTCTCGCAGATGGTCGAAATCGTGCGCAACCCCGAGGATTTCGTCCCCGCGCTGACACGTGCGCTGGCGACGGCGCGGCCCTATGAGCGGTTCATCCATTGGTATTTCGGCACGCAGTGCCTGTGGCTCGACGATCCGGAACTGGATCGCAAGGTGCTGGCGATCTTTGCCGAGGCCGGCTTCGATGCTGAACGGCTTGGCCTGACGGCTTGATTGCCGTCTGCGCCTATTGATGCCCCGAGGGGCCGCACCATATCAGCATCATGACGCGTCTCATCGCCCTTATGGTTGCCCTTGCCCTGTCGCCTGTCGCGATACAGGCCGAGGAGGCGCGCCCACAGGGGCTGCTTTGGAGCGAAACGGACCTTCCGCGGACCTTTCCGCTGGTGGTGAAGACGGCGCCCGGAGGCGATTATCTTCTGGTGCTGCGCGACCTGGCCAACGGGCAGGATGTTCTGGGCGCCTATATCCGGGGCGGGGAGTTCTTCCGGGTGCTTGTTCCGCCCGGCAGCTACAGCCTGCAATTCGCCGCCGGGATCGAGTGGCAGGGCGAGCAGGCGCTGTTCGGTGAGCGGACCCGGCGCTTCGTGCTTGATCCGCCGCTGCGCTTCGGGGTCGAGGGCGTGGGCCGCAAGCAGGGCAATGTCGTCGATCTGCGCGATCTGGGCGATGTCAGCACCAAGCCCATCGCGCTATGCCAGCGTTTCGCGCTGAACCCCGAGCCGTTCGACCCGCAGGGGGGCAGTCCGCCCGATCCGCAAGAAGACCCCTTCACCGCGCCGGAATACACGCTGCGCAGCCGTATCTGCGACTGACCGGCACGGGCAAAGCACAGCAAAACAAGGCGCGGCGGGGCAATTATGGCTTGCTGCATGGGGGATTCGGGCCTATATCGGCGCGGTCCAGAGGCCCCGGATCGTTCCGCGGGCCGCTTGGGCGTCTTCACAAAAGACCGGCGGAGCCAACCGCATGGCCAGAAAACCCATGTAAAGGAAACTCAGACGCATGTGCGCTAAAGCAACCATGGAAGAATTCGAAGCCCTCCTGAGCGAGAGCCTCGAGATCGACACCCCGAACGAAGGTTCGGTTGTCCGCGGCAAGGTCATCGCCATCGAGGCGGGCCAGGCCATCATCGACGTCGGCTACAAGATGGAAGGCCGCGTTGATCTGAAAGAATTCGCCAACCCGGGTGAGGCCCCCTCGATCGCCGTCGGCGACGAAGTGGAAGTGTACCTCGACCGCGTTGAAAACGCCCGTGGCGAAGCCGTCATCTCGCGCGAGAAAGCTCGCCGCGAAGAAGCCTGGGATCGCCTGGAAAAAGCCTACGCTTCGGAAGAGCGCGTCGAAGGCGCCATCTTCGGTCGCGTCAAGGGTGGCTTCACCGTCGACCTCGGCGGCGCCGTTGCCTTCCTGCCGGGCTCGCAGGTCGATGTCCGTCCGGTGCGCGATGCCGGCCCGCTCATGGGTCTCAAGCAGCCGTTCCAGATCCTCAAGATGGACCGTCGCCGTGGCAACATCGTTGTCTCGCGCCGCGCGATCCTCGAAGAGTCCCGCGCCGAGCAGCGCGCCGAAGTCATCGGCAACCTCTCGGAAGGCCAGGTGGTCGATGGCGTCGTCAAGAACATCACCGAATACGGTGCGTTCGTTGACCTCGGCGGCGTTGACGGTCTGCTGCACGTCACCGACATGGCGTGGCGCCGCGTGAACCACCCGTCCGAGATCCTGTCGATCGGCGAGACCGTCAAGGTCCAGGTCGTCAAGATCAACAAGGACACCCACCGCATCTCGCTGGGCATGAAGCAGCTCCAGAACGATCCGTGGGATTCGGTCGAGTCGAAGTTCCCGATCGGTTCGGTCCACAAGGGCCGCGTGACCAACATCACCGACTACGGCGCGTTCGTCGAGCTGGAAGCCGGTGTCGAAGGTCTGGTGCACGTTTCGGAAATGTCGTGGACCAAGAAGAACGTTCACCCCGGCAAGATCGTTTCGACCTCGCAAGAGGTTGACGTCATGGTGCTCGAGATCGACACCGCGAAGCGTCGCGTTTCGCTCGGCCTCAAGCAGTGCATGCGCAACCCGTGGGAAGTGTTCGCTGAAACGCACCCGGTCGGCACCGTCATCGAAGGCGAAGTCAAGAACATCACCGAATTCGGTCTGTTCGTCGGCCTCGACAACGACATCGACGGCATGGTCCACCTCTCGGATCTGTCGTGGGAACAGCGCGGCGAAGACGCGATCCAGAACTACCGCAAGGGCGACATGGTCAAGGCCGCTGTCACCGAAGTGGACATCGAAAAAGAGCGTATCTCGCTCTCGATCAAGGCTCTGGACGCCGACACCTTCTCGGACGCCGTTGACGGCGTGAAGCGTGGCTCGGTCATCACCGTGACCGTCACCGCGATCGAAGATGGTGGCATCGAGGTCGAGTACAACGGCATGAAGTCCTTCATCCGCCGTTCGGATCTGGCCCGTGACCGCGCCGACCAGCGCCCCGAGCGCTTCCAGGTTGGTGACCACGTCGACGTGCGCGTCGTGAACGTGGACAGCAAGACCCGCAAGCTGGGCGTGTCGATCAAGGCCCGCGAAATCGCCGAAGAGAAAGAAGCCGTGGAACAGTACGGCTCGTCGGACTCGGGCGCTTCGCTCGGCGACATCCTCGGCGCCGCTCTGAAGGGCAACAAGGAGTAATCCTTGCCCTGACTGGCTTGCGCGGCCTCGCCTTCGGGCGGGGCCGCATTCATTTGGCGATTCGGATTAAGGTCAGTTTGGCTGCCCGATCATTGGGCATTTCCCCTCGGGCGCGGGGGGGGCTATGCTTTTCATACAGGCAGGAAGCTGCAAATCGGGTGCTATTCCAAGCCTTTGCTGTTTGTGCTGTCGAAATTTGACCTTATAGTCTCATAGATTAATCAACCCGGCACGAACCGGGAAGCCCGTGGGGGGAACAACAGAATGATCCGCTCGGAACTGATCGCAAAGATCGCCGAAGAGAACCCGCATCTCTTTCAGCGCGACGTCGAGAAGATCGTAAACACGATTTTCGATGAGATCATCGAGGCTATGGCGCGCGGCGACCGTGTCGAGTTGCGCGGCTTCGGCGCCTTTTCGGTGAAGCGGCGCGACGCCCGCACCGGGCGCAACCCGCGCACCGGGGATTCGGTGGATGTCGATGAAAAACACGTGCCGTTCTTCAAAACCGGTAAGCTGCTGCGTGACCGTCTGAACGGGGACGAGGAATAAATCATGTTCCGCATTTTGCGCCTGCTGTTTCTCGCCTCTCTGGCGCTGGTTCTGATCGTGCTGGCGCTGGCCAACCGCGAGGTGGTGACCCTGCGCCTGTTGCCGCCCGAGGCGGGCGAGTTTCTGGGCCTGACCTGGGGTATGCAGGTGCCGCTGTTCCTGGTGATCTTCGCGGGCATTCTGCTGGGGCTGCTGGTGGGGTTCGTCTGGGAATGGATGCGCGAATACCGTATCCGCTCGACCGCGGTGAAGGCCACGCGCAAGGCGGCCTATCTCGAGGGTGAAGTGGATCGCCTGCGCGAGAAGACGCAAGGCCCGCAGGACGACGTTCTGGCCCTGCTGGAAAAGCCGGCGCGCTGATATGGTGACGATTGCAGTCAATCGCGGACGCCCCGGCGGGGTTCGCGTCAAAATCTGTGGCCTGACCCGGCCCGAGCATGTGCGCGCCGCCGCCGACGCGGGAGCCGCCTATCTGGGCTTCGTGTTCTTCCCCAAAAGCCCGCGCAATGTCTCGATCGCGCAGGCGCGGGATCTGGCGCTGGAGGCGCCGATTGGCGTCGCCAAGGTGGCGCTTCTGGTCGATGCGACCGACGCCGAGATCGGCGCGATCCTGGCCGAGGTTCCGCTCGACATGCTGCAACTTCATGGCAAGGAAAGCCCCGCCCGTGTGGCCGAGATCCGGGCCCGCAGCGGGCTGCCGGTGATGAAGGCCGTGGGCGTGGCCGAGGCCGCCGATCTGGCCGCAATCCCAGCCTATGAGGCGGTGGCGGATCAGATCCTCGTCGATGCCAAGGCGCCCAAGGACGCGGTTTTGCCAGGGGGCAACGGGCTTTCGTTCGACTGGCGCCTGATCGCCGGGCGCGAATGGGCCAAACCCTGGATGCTGGCTGGCGGGTTGACGCCTGGCAACGTCGCCGAAGCAATCCGCCTGACCGGAGCGAAGCAGGTCGATGTTTCCTCGGGCGTCGAGCGCGCGCCGGGCGAGAAGGACGAAGCCTTGATCCGGGCCTTCATCGCGGCGGTGCAGCCGGGCTGAGGCCGCGATATTTGTCGCGCCATGCGGGGCCGGTCCTTTACCCGCAGGGGCAATCGCGCTAAGTCGCTTTGATGACTTTGCGCGAGGTGAGACGATGGCCGAGGACCTTCCTAACAGCTACATGACCGGCCCCGATGAAAACGGGCGTTTCGGCATTTTTGGCGGGCGTTTCGTGTCGGAAACGCTGATGCCGCTGATCCTCGAGCTTGAGGCGCAGTATGAGTACGCCAAGACCGACCCGACCTTCTGGGCCGAGATGGACGATCTGTGGAAGCATTACGTCGGCCGCCCCTCGGCGCTGTATTACGCGCCCCGCCTGACCGAGGAGCTTGGCGGCGCCAAGATCTACCTCAAGCGCGAGGATCTGAACCACACCGGTGCGCATAAGATCAACAACGTGCTTGGCCAGATCCTGCTGGCGCGCCGTATGGGCAAGACCCGGATCATCGCCGAGACCGGCGCGGGCCAGCACGGCGTGGCAACCGCCACCGTCTGCGCGCGCTTTGGCCTGAAATGCATCGTCTATATGGGCGCGACCGATGTCGAGCGTCAGGCGCCCAACGTCTTCCGGATGCGCCTTCTGGGCGCGGAGGTCGTGCCGGTCACCTCGGGTCGCGGCACGCTGAAGGACGCGATGAACGACGCGCTGCGCGATTGGGTGACCAATGTGCGCGACACCTTCTACTGCATCGGTACCGTCGCGGGCCCGCACCCCTATCCGGCCATGGTGCGCGACTTCCAGGCGATCATCGGCAAGGAAACCCGCTGGCAGCTCGAAGAGCAGGAAGGCGAGGGGCGTCTGCCCGACACCGTGATCGCGGCGATTGGTGGTGGCTCGAACGCCATGGGCCTGTTCTACCCGTTCCTCGACGACAAGTCGGTGCGCGTCATCGGCGTCGAGGCGGGCGGCCACGGCGTGGATGAGCGGATGGAGCATTGCGCCTCGCTTACCGGCGGGCGCCCGGGCGTGCTGCACGGCAACCGCACTTACCTGTTGCAGGACGAGGACGGTCAGATCCTTGAAGGCCACTCGATCTCGGCCGGTCTCGACTATCCCGGTATTGGCCCCGAACACGCCTGGCTGCACGATATCGGCCGCGCGGAATATGTCTCGGTCACAGATCAGGAGGCGCTGGCCGCGTTCCAGCTGCTGTGTGCGACCGAAGGGATCATCCCCGCGCTTGAGCCCTCGCACGCGCTGGCGCATGTGACCAAGCTGGCGCCGACGCTGCCCAAGGACCACATCATCGTGGTGAACCTCTCGGGGCGCGGCGACAAGGACATCTTCACGGTCGCGAAGCACCTCGGCTTTGATATGAAGATCTGAGCCACAACAGATCCAAAGGCCCGGCACTGCCGGGCCTTTTTCTTTGAATTTTCCGCATAAACTCTGGTTTATGCCCCTATCGCAGGGGGTTAAAGGGCCGGTTTATACCCTCAGCCCTATATCGCCCGCCGAAATTGCGTGGTGTAATCCCCTCGACGGCAATTGGTTCCGCCGCATAACGGGAGACCCACAATGAAACGCACTTTCATCCTGTCTGTCGCCGCCGCCATGTTCATGGCTGGTTCGGCATTTGCAGCAATTGACACCCAGTCGATCATCGATGACCTGACCTCGAAGGGCTTCACAAAGATCGAGATCGTCCGCGGCACGACCCAGGTCAAGGTCGAGGCCTATGGCAGCGTCGGCAAGATCGAGGTCATCTACGATTCCACGACCGGTGAGATCCTCAAGCAAGAGCAGGAGCGGGTACGTGCGGGCGAAGACATGACCCAGGGCGTGAGTATCCGTGATCGCGAGGGCGACTTCCTTGATGACGACGAGGAAGACGATGATGATGATCACGACGGCCATGATGACGATGATGATCACGACGACGACCACGACGATGATGACGACGACTCGGATGATGACGACAGCGATGACTCGGACGACGACAGCGATGACTCGGATGACGACGACAGCGACGACTCGGACGACGATTGAGGCTTTCGCCTGATTGAAAAGACGGGTTTGATACACTGAAAGGTCGTGCCCCGGATGCTCGGGGCGCGACCGTGACGCGTTATGAGGCGTGTGACACGGAAATGCACAGACGCGAGCTACTGAAATACGGGGCGGCGGCGATCACGCTGCTGGTAACGGCCGCGCCGGTCTTGGGCGCGGGGCTTGCCGACCAGTTCTCGGCCGAGTTGAAGGCCGCGGGCTACAAGGATATCCGCGTCAGCCGCACACTTTTGGGCCGTATGCGCGTGATCGGAATGCGCGGCGGCTTCAAGCGCGAGATCGTCTTCGACCCCCGCACGGGCGAGATCTTGCGCGATCTGACTGTAAAGGTGGGGAGCGGCTTTGGGTGGGGGAGCGATAGCTCTTCCTCATCCGGCTCGTCCGGTTCCTCGGGCTCGGGAAGCTCGGGCAGTTCGGATGACGACGACAAGGACGACGATGACCCGGACGACAATTCCGGGTCCGGGTCGAATGACGACGATGACGACGATGACAGCAGCGACGACAGCAGCGGGGGGAGTGACGATGACGATTGAGGATTGCGCGTGGGGACGGGCCAACCGCGCATGATGCGACTGGCCGTCCTTGTCGCAGTTTTTGCGTTACAGGGAATCTGTGCGCTGTTTTTCGTCTCCGACATCATCTTGTCGGTGCTTGGCATTTATGTGCCGCCGCTCAGCTGGGAAAGCCGCGAGATCCTTGAAATTTCAGCCGCGCTTGGGTTGCTGTTGGGCTTGGGCCTGGGCGGCGTTCTGATCCTGCGCGCCTTGCGGGAATCGCGTCAGGCCCGCGAGCGGCTGCGCCGAGCCGCGACGGCCTTCAATGAATTGCTCGAGGAACGCTTTGGCGAATGGGGCCTGACCCCTGCCGAGCGCGAGGTGGCCCTGTTCGCCATCAAGGGGCTGAGTACGACCGATATCGCGCGGTTACGCACCACGTCCGAGGGCACGGTGAAGGCGCAGACCGCAGCGATCTATCGCAAGGCCGGGGTGAACGGGCGGGGTCAGCTGCTGAGCCTGTTCATAGAGGACATGATGCACGAAGAGCCCCTCGGGGCCGCGCCCGCCTCAGGCGCGGCTTAGGGTGTAGCGCGTTTCCTGGCGCCATTGCTGACCGGCAGGCAGGACAATCGACGGAAAATCCGGGTGGTTCGGGGCATCGGGCCAAAGCTGCGGCTCAAGCGCGATACCGGCATGGGCCTTGTAGGGCTGTCCCGTCAGACCCGGATAGGGGGCCGAGTCCAGCGCCCGCCCGTCATAGACCTGCAACCCTGGCGCATCCGTTTCCAGCACAAGCGTCACACCACGCTCCCCCGTCAACCGGGCAACCGGGCGCAAGTTGTCCGACGCGTCTAGGCAGTAGTTGTGGTCCAGCGGTGGCAGGTCGGGCAGCGGCTGCGCGCGGCGCAGATCGTAGGGGGTGCCCTCGACTGGGACCGGTGCAAGTGGCAGGCCGTCAGCGGTGGGCAGGATTCGGTCGGCTGCGACGCTCAGACTGTGGCCCGAGGTCGTGCCGGTGCCGTCGAGGTTCCAGTAGGGGTGATGCGCAAGGTTCACCAGCGTCTCGCGGTCCGATTGCGCGGTCAGCGTGATCTCCAGCGTCGCAGGGGGCGCGATGCGGTAGGTCGCGCGGATCACGCGGGCGCCGGGAAAACCGCCGAAGCCATGCGCGAGATCGCATTGCAGCGTAACCGCGTCGCCGGTGGCCTCGGCGATGTCCCAGATAAGTCCCGAGACGCCATCGTCACCGGAATGCAGCAGGTTCTCGCCATCGTTCGGGGGGAAGCGGTAGTCCTGATCCGCGATCCGCGCCTGCGCCCCGCCGATCCGGTTTGCAACGGGCCCCACGACCGCGCCGCACCAGCTCAACCGGCCCGCATAGGCGCCGGGCAGGTCCGACCCGAGCACCAGTGGCCAGGGTGTCCCCGCCAGCCGCAGATCCTGGAGTGTCGCCCCCAATGTCAGGACGCGCGCGGTTAGCTCGCCCGCTCGCAGCGTAATCACGCGAATGACGCGCCCGTTTGCCAGCTTTCCGAAATCGCGAATATCCGCGCTCATTTTCCGCTCCATGCGCGTTGCAGCCCGGCGATCAGGGCGGCTTCGCCGTCGCCGGTAATAACCTCGCCACCCTGTGCGGCCAAAGCGCTGGCGCAGGTCGCGCCCCAACCGGGCGCGGCTGCGCTGTCGAGGGTGATGACGCGCTGGCCAAGCCACCAGGGCTTGGCGGCGGCAAGCTCGGCCCCGAGGATTGCTCCGGCGGCAGCGCCCGGCTCCGCCGCGCCATCGAGGTAGCGCAACATCCGTTCGGGTCGGCTGCGGCAGTCGTCCAATGCGCGGTCGAAGGCGGGGCCCTCGGGGGCGCTGAGGGGTTCATTCAGGGCGAGGAGAAGCCGCGCCGAGGCAAGACGGCTGATGCTGACAACCTCGCCTGCGCTGAGATGCGCCCAAAGGCTCGATTGCCCGCAGAGCCAAACGACGCCATCGAACTGCGGCTGCGCGGCCAGAAGCCCGGAAAGGCGCAGCGCCTCGGCGGGGTGGACGCTGACCGGGGGCGATGCCTGCGCAAGCCCCGGAACCTCGCTGACAGGCCCCTCGGGCAAAGGCGGGGCGGGCAGGGGGCGGGGCGGGGCGTAGATGCGGGCGGTCACCGCAGCACCCGCCCAGTCGGTCTTTTCGATCGCGCGCGCGTCAGAGATGGCGCCCGAGGTCTCGATGCGAAGCGCCCGGTTCAGACCTGGTTCCTCGACGATTGCCAGCCAGTTCGTATCCACCTTGGCACCCCCCTTAGCCGTCAGAAAGCATGCAAGGGTGTGGGGCGCAAGTCACTGCGTGCCCAGGCATCCGGCAATATTGCCCGCCAGGTCACGCATCAGGCCATAATACAGATCGGGGCCATATGTGAGGCTTGAGCCCGAGGGATCGAGCGCCGCGCCAAGGCGGGCCGGTGTACCCTCGATCAGCCGCTCGATCAGGCGCGGGTCATGCTGCGCCTCGGGGAACACGCAGACGATGCCATCCTCGGTGATGTGGGCGCGCAACTCGGCGAGATGCGCGGCACCCGGTTCCGCCGCATCGCCCATCGCGACCGATCCTGCGTTGCTTAGCCCGAAATGCCCCGCGAAATAGCCGTAAGCATCATGCGCGGCGACGAAAGGACGGCCTGCAACGCCTTGCAATTGCGTGGAAATGTCAGCCTCCATCCGGTCGATGCGCGCCTGGGACGCCGCAGCATTCGCCGCGTAGGTTGCCGCGTTCTCGGGGTCGATTTCGGCCAGCCGCGCGGCGATCAGGTCCAGCCATGCGCGGGCATTGGACGGATCAAGCCAGGCATGGGGGTCGATGCCCTCGTGGTCGTGACCCTCGGCATTTGCCTCGGGGGCCGGGTGGTCGTGGTCATGCCCCTCCTCCTCGAACTCACGCCGGAAGGTTTGCGGTGCGTCGAGCAGTTCCAGCTCGGCACCGCTCGCCATGCCGTCGATCGCGCGGGCCAGCCAGGGCGTCATCTCGGGACCGACCCAGACGACCAGATCGGCCTCTTGCAGCGCGCGGGCCTGCGAGGGGCGCATCTGGTAGTTATGCGCATCGGCGCCGCGATCCAGAAGCACCTCGGGTGCCGCGATCTCGCCCATGACCTGCGAGACCAGCGAATGCACCGCCGGGATATCGGTTACCACGCGCGGCGCCTCGGCCAGCGCCAGGCCGGGCAGGGCGGTGAGGGAAAGTCCAAGAATGAATGCGCGCATCGCGGGTCTCCTGCTTGTGGTTCGGCGATAATGTATGTATGTTATAGCATAACGCGTCAAGTGGAATGTGATAGAATAACATGACTGAAGCTTTGCCCGAAGCGCGCGCCTTTGCGGCGCATGACCACAGCCATTGCGCAGGCGATACTCTTGCGCGCGCAGAGGCCGAGGCCGCGCGGCAAGGGCTGCGCTTGACCCCCGTTCGCAAGCGGACGCTTGAGATCCTGCTTGAGGCACATCGTGCCATGGGCGCCTATGAGGTGCTGGACCGGCTTGCAGCCGAGGGGTTCGGCAACCAGCCCCCCGTCGCCTATCGCGCGCTGGAGTTTCTGGTCGAGCATGGTCTGGCGCATCGTGTGCGTCGTCTGAACGCCTTTGCCGCCTGCATGCATCCGGGAGAGGAGCACGCGCCGGTGTTCCTGATCTGCCGCGAATGCGACGCCGTGGCCGAGGCTGCTGCGGGCCCCGTGCGCGCGGCGCTTGACAGCGTGGCGCAGGATCTCGGCTTTGCCATCGAGCGCGCGAATATCGAAGCGCTCGGCCTTTGCCCGACCTGCGCGGAACATCAAGAATGAGCGGTAACGCACTGATCGAGGCCAGCAATCTCGGCGTACGCCATGGCGAGACGACGGTGCTTGCCCATGTCGATTTCCGCATTGTGCCGGGTGAGATCGTGACGGTCGTCGGCCCCAATGGCTCGGGCAAATCCACCCTGATCCGTGCGCTGATCGGGCTAGAGCCCGCCGCCAGCGGCCGCGTCAGCCGAGCTGCTGGGTTGGTTATCGGCTACGTCCCGCAAAAGCTGCATATCGATGCGAGCCTGCCGATGACGGTGCGCCGCTTCCTGTCGCTGCCGCGCCGGGTGAGCGACGCGCAGGCCGCCGAGGCGCTGGCCCGCACCGGCGTTGCCGGGATCGAGCAACGCCCCCTGGCGGGCCTTTCGGGCGGGCAGTTCCAGCGCGTGCTGCTGGCGCGCGCCTTGCTGGCCAAGCCGCAGATCCTGATCCTCGACGAGCCGACGCAGGGCCTCGACCAACCCGGCACCGCAGGTTTCTACAAGCTGATCGAGGAGGTCCGCCGCGAGACCGGCTGCGCCGTGCTGATGGTCAGCCACGATCTGCACGTGGTGATGTCGGCCTCGGACCGGGTGATCTGCCTCAACGGCCATGTCTGCTGTGAGGGAGCGCCGCGCGTCGTTTCGGCCGCGCCCGAGTATCGGGCGCTGTTCGGTCTGGGAACCGGTGGCGCCTTCGCGCTCTACCAGCACGTCCACGATCATGATCACGATCATGACGAGGGGCATGGTCACGACCACAGCCACCCGCATGCCGCACACCCCCATAACCACGACTGCGAGCACGATCATGCTTGACGATTTTCTGATCCGTGCTGCGCTTGCCGGACTCGGGTTGACGCTGGCGACCGGCCCGCTCGGGGCCTTCGTCGTCTGGCGCCGGATGGCCTATTTCGGCGATGCGACGGCACATGCGGCGATTCTGGGCGTCGCGATCAGCTTCGGACTCGGGCTGCCGGTCTATATCGGCACGCTGTTCGTGGCGCTTGCCATGGCGATCACGGTGGCCATGCTGTCGGGCAGGGGGCACGCGAGCGATACGATCCTTGGCGTTCTGGCGCATTCTGCGCTGGCCTTTGGCCTTGTCGCCGCCTCGTTTTTCTCGGGGCTGCGGGTGGACCTTTCGGCCTTCCTGTTTGGCGATATCCTGGCGGTCAGCCGGGGCGATCTGGGGGTGATCTGGGCGGGCGCGCTGGCCGTTGCGGGGCTGCTGGCCTGGCGTTGGCAGGGGCTGCTGACAGCAACGGTGAATGAGGAACTGGCGCAGGCCTCGGGCCTCAATCCGCGACTTGAGCGTCTTGCGCTAACGCTGGCGCTGGCGCTCACGGTTGCCGTGTCGATCAAGATCGTGGGCGCGCTGCTGATCGCGGCCTTGCTGATCGTCCCGGCCGCCACCGCGCGCCAGTTCGCGCGCGGGCCGGAGGGGATGGCGGCCCTTGCCACCGGGATTGGCGCTGTGTCGGTCCTGTGCGGGCTTTGGGTGTCGCTTGGCTATGACACGCCCGCCGGCCCCTCGATCGTCGCTAGCGCGGCGGTGCTGTTCGCACTGTCGCTGCCCCTGCGGCGGACGGGCTGAAGCGGTTTAGCGCCCCACGCTGGTGTAAGCCGCAAAGCCCGCCGCCTTGGCGTCCTGCGCGTTGTAGATATTGCGCAGGTCGGCCATGCGCGGCTCGACCATGCTGGCTGCCAGCTTTTGCAGATCAAGCGCGCGGAACTCGTTCCACTCGGTCAGGATGACGACGCAATCGGCGCCAGTCGCGGCGCCGTAGGCGTCGCTCAGCCAATGAACATGCGGCAGCAGGTGGGCGCCTTCACGCTCGCCCTGGGGGTCCACGGCGCGGACATTCGCCCCGGCCCCGACCAGCGCCGGAACGATGGTCAGCGAGGGCGCGTCACGCATGTCGTCGGTGTTGGGCTTGAACGTCACACCCAGCACCGCGATGGTCTTGCCGTTGACCGAGCCGTCGCACAGATCGACGATCTTTTCGATCATGCGGCGCTTGACCTCGTCATTGACCTTGATGACCGTTTCGACGATCTGCATGGGGGCCGCGTGGTCCTGCCCCATGCGCGCCAGCGCCTGCGTATCCTTGGGGAAGCACGAGCCGCCATAGCCCGGCCCGGCATGCAGGAACTTGTTGCCGATCCGGTTATCAAGGCCCATCCCGCGCGAGACCTGCTTTACATCGGCGCCGACTTTTTCGCACAGGCGCGCGATCTCGTTGATGAAGGTGATCTTGGTCGCCAGGAAGGCGTTGGCCGCGTATTTGATCATCTCGGCCGTTTCCAGATCGGTGTAGAGAATCGGGAACTCGCGCAGGAAGAGGGGGCGGTAGATCTCGCCCATCACGCGGCGGGCCTGTTCCGAGGTCACGCCGACGACGACACGGTCGGGGCGCATGAAATCGTCGATTGCCGCTCCTTCGCGCAGGAACTCGGGGTTCGAGGCGACGTCGAAGGCGAAGCCGGGCCGGACGCGGCTGATGACGTCATGAACGGCCTTGTTGGTGCCGACCGGGACGGTAGATTTCGTCACCACGACCGTGTAGGCAGTCATCGCCTCGGCGATCTCTTCGGCGGCGGCCATCACATAGGTCAGGTCGGCATGGCCATCGCCGCGCCGGGTGGGGGTGCCCACGGCAATGAAAACTGCATCGGCGCCATTTACAGCGGCCTTCAGATCGCCGGTGAACGACAGCCGCCCCGCCGCGACGTTCTTGGCCAGAAGCGTATCCAGGCCCGGTTCGTAGATCGGGATCTCGCCGCGTTCGAGCATTTCGATCTTGCGCGGATCCTTGTCCACGCAGATCACCTCATGACCGAAATCCGAGAAGCACACACCCGAGACAAGGCCGACATAGCCGGTGCCGATCATGGCAATCTTCATGGTTCTCTCCTCAGGCTTGCTTTGGCCGAAGCGTTGTTTCGGCGAAGCAGGATGTCAACGCGGCAAAGGGTGCAAATGCACGAAATCAGATAGGAATTCCAGCCGCAGAGTGGCATACTGAACAAGATTTGAACCCTTTAGAGCCCATGGTTGCGGGTGCTCTTGCTAAACTGCAACACTTGGCTGTGGCTGATGCGACAGGTTCCAAATTACCCCTTTGCAATCCCCCGCGCATGTGAGACTCTCGCTGCGATGCTGCCAGAGTGGCGGCTGTCAACGGTAATTACGGAGATTACTATGAAAAAAATCGCTACCATCGCTCTGGCCCTCGGCCTGTCGGCTTCGACCGCTTTTGCTGGCGGCTACACCGCTCCGGTCGTGGAAGCCGAACCGGTCGTCGTCGAAGGTTCGTCGTCGTCGAACGCTGCTTGGCTGATCCCGGCCCTGCTGATCGTCGGCATCGCGGTTGCCGCGAACGACTAATTTCGACTTCGGTTGAATTAGAAAGATCGGAAAGCGCAAGCTTTCCGATCTTTTTATTTTGTGGTGTGCGATGTTCGCAGGAGCGTGGTCCTGCGTGATCAGTTGCGCAGGGACTGGATGACCAGATAGCCCAGGCCCGGGCCCGCCCATTGGCGCGAGACAAGCACGCGGCCCTCGGCACTCACCAGATATCCGTTATCGACCACCGCGCCCGAGCCCTCGCAATGCTCGGCCACCTGCACGCCGCTATAGGCGATTCCCGAGAGCGTCTGGCTGACCGGCTGCCCGATCGTGACAGTGCAGCGCATCGGTACGGGGCGCTCGGTGCCATCGCCATCGAGATAGCGTTGCACCCGCTCGGCGGTGCCTGCGCTGTGCGCGGTGACCAGTTGGGCGACGCCCTCGGTGCTGGCCGACATCAGATCCTGGCCAAAGCCGCGCGTCGCGGCCAGCAGTCCGTTCCGCAGCACGATGCCGCGCTGATCGGGGCTGTTGTAGCTGCGCATTGCGCCATTCTCGCCAACCATGCCGAAGACCATCGTGGCGCCCGAGGCCTCGAAGGTCGCCAGCATAACCGGCCCCTTGACCGAGGAGAGCGCGGCCTGTGCCAGCACCTCGGGGCTCGGCGGAGCGGTTGGGGCAGAGCGGCTGCCCGGCATGACGCGCGCAAGGCCCGCCTTCAGCGTGCCGCCCGGCGACACCCCGGCGGTATCGCTGGTGCAGGCGCCAAGCGCGACAGCGGCGGCCAGGGCCGCCAGCAGGGAGCGGCTCATCGCCAGAATCTCCCCCAGTCCTGATACAGGGCGCCCATATGGGTCTTGCGCACGGATTCATAGAGGCGGCCGTCGACATCGACGCGCGCGCCGCCATCGCCGACATAGGGGCGGATCGTGGGCGTGAAGGTCGCAAGCGAGGGTTTGCCAGTCGCCCAGGACAGCGGGATGCGCAGCTTGACGCCCTTGTCGAAGGCACCGGGGCCGAACTCGTCCGAGCTCATGTCGGTGACGGTCGCGAAGGCTCCCACGCTCCAGCCGTTCGCCAGTTCGCGATCGACCGAGAAGGTCGCGCCCCAGTCCTCGGCCAGGTAGCGGCCGACATCGACCGAGCCGGTCACGCCGGAACCGAAGTCGTAATAGGCCGACAGGTGCCCCGAAAGCGTGTCGTAATCGAGGAACTCGAAGCGCTGGTCATAGTCGCGCTGCTTGACCCAGTTCAGCTCGCCGCCCAGGGCCAGACGGCTGTCCACGGGCTTCCAGAGGATCTCGCCCGAGACACCGCCATACATCTGCTCGAGATAGCCGACGGTGACGCGGCTGTAGAGGTTCTCGGCGGGGCGGCCATACCAGGCCAGCGTCAGGCGTTGCAGCGCCAGATCGCCATGCTTCTGATACTCGGCGATATCCGAGCGCACATGCGGCACGGTCGAGGTCGAGACCTTGGTCTGCTCGTCGAGGTTGCCAAAGACCTTTTGGTTGACTGCGCCCGACAGGATCAGGCCCGGCATGATCTCGTAACGCGCGCTGAGCTGAACGCCCATGTCGGCGTATAGATCGGCGTCTTTTTCATAGGTCGAGAATTCGGCATAGGGGCGCAGGCCGAATTGCAGGCGCGGGTAGAGGCCCTCGGTGGGCACATAGGCGCCTGCGGTTTCGGCCTCGCCAATCTGTGCCGCGGCAAGGATCTCGCCCGCCTGGGTGTTTTCGAGGCGCTCAAGGTCGGACCGGCGGAAGGTGACCGACGAGGTCGGCATCCCGTTGGAGATCTGCGTGACGGTGATCGTCTCGACCGAGGGGGGCAGGGCGCGCGTCAGGACGCGGGCGGTATGGCCGATGGCCTGCGGTGGGGCCGCGTAGATCTGGTTGCGCACGCGGACGTTCACGCTGTCGGCGGACAGCTGCATCGAGTCGAGGATCTGCCCGTCCTTGCGCAGCGCATCAGCAACGGCGGTCTGGATCGCGGGTTGCGCGGTGGGGTCGGCGGTCCAGGCGCCCGACCAGCCATCCGGGTCGGCGGCGGGGTTGGGGCGCGGGCGCACCGGCAGCGGCGCCTTCTCTAGCCCCGAAGGCGCCGGCGGGTGACGCGGATCGAGCGCGACGGTCAGTTGCAGCCCGACCTCGGACCCGGCGAGGTAGTAACCCGACAGCTTCACCATGCTGTTGATCTTGTAATCCGCGCCGAAATTCAGCGAGGACTTGCGGTCGAACCCGGCCGCGGCGGTCTCGGCCTCGTAGGCGTCCGAGCTGTATTCGGCCTTCAGCGTCAGCTTGTCGTTGGCCTGCCAGGCAAGGCCCGCGAAAACCGCGGCCGGGCCACGGAACCAGGCCTCGGTGTTCAGGCCGCCCGTGGGGTCGGTCACCGGGCGCGTGCCGCCGCCAAAGCTGCCTTCCGAACCCAGACGGCCCCAGCCGAGGCCCACGGTGCCGCGCAGCGAGGGGTTCAGCGTCTTGGTCGCGACGATGTATTCCGAGCCGTGAATGCCGCCGCCCATCAGGTCACGCAGGCCGATGGCCAGTGCCGGGCGCATCCCTTCCTCGCTCAGCACCTGCCAGTGCAGATCGAAGCTGCGATCGCGCAGCGCGCCGCCATCGTCGGCCAAGCCATCCTCGTTCGAGACGCGCAGAACGGCGGTCAGCTGCGGGGCGATCTGGAAGCTGAAATTGCCGCGCCCGCTCTTGCCATAGCCATAGACCGAGGCGACCAGCTCACCGTCCTTGTTGACCTCGGCGGTCGGCATGTCGATCAGGCCGGGGGCGCCGTAGGTGCCAAGGCTCCAGCCGATGGTGGGTTCGGCATGTGCCGGGCTTTCGAATGCCATGGGCAGGCTGCCCGCGATCAGGGCGAGCGTGCTGATCTGAGCAATTTTCGAGACTTTGTGCGCCACGTGTCCCTCCAGGATTTTCCCCTGTTTATCGCGCACGCGCGCTCAACGCGAGAGGAAGCACACGATTCAGGCGCCACTATGGGCGCGAAGCGACACTTTTTTCGCAAGAAATTGCGGAAGGCGGCGCAAGGGGGCCTTCCTGTAGGGCCGGGGCGCGGGAATGTGCGCCCCGGACCGATGCTTTACATGCAGCTGTCGAAGAGGGCGCGGGTGTTCTCGCGCGTCATTTCGATCGGGTTGCCGCCGCAGGAGGGGTCCTCCAGCGCCATCTCGGTTAGCATGTCGAGGTCTTCGGGCTTCACGCCCATGGCCGAGAGGTTCTCGGGGATGCCAAGCTCGCTGCGCAGCTCCATCACGCGGGCGCGGAAGCCGTCGAAGCCGCCCTCGATGCCCAGATAGGCGGCGGCAGCCTTGATCCGGCTTTCAATGGCCGCGCGGTTGTAATCAAGCACCATCGGCATCACGACGGCATTGGTGGTGCCGTGGTGGGTGCCATAGACCGCGCCAACGGGGTGCGAGAGCGAGTGGATCGCGCCAAGCCCCTTCTGGAAGGCAACAGCCCCCATCGCCGCCGCCGACATCATATTGGCGCGGGCCTCAAGGTCGGTCGGGTTCTTGTAGGCCTTGGGCAGGTTTTCAAACACCAGCCGCATCCCTTCCAGGGCGATGCCCTGGCTCATCGGGTGGTAGAAGGGCGAGCAATAGGCCTCAAGGCAATGGGCCAGCGCGTCCATCCCGGTGCCGGCGGTGATGAAGGCGGGCATCCCCACGGTCAGCTCGGGGTCGCAGATCGTGACGGCGGGCATGAGCTTGGGGTGGAAGATGATCTTCTTCTTATGCGTGTCCGAGTTGGTCAGAACGCCCGCGCGCCCGACCTCGGAGCCCGTTCCCGCCGTGGTCGGCACGGCGATGATCGGCGCGATCTTCGTGGCATCGGCACGGGTCCACCAGTCGCCGATGTCCTCCAGATCCCAGACGCCGAGCGAGGCCGCCTGACCGGCCATCAGCGCGATCATCTTGCCCAGATCCAGCGCCGAGCCACCGCCAAAGCAGATCACGCCGTCATGGCCGCCCGCTTTGTAAACGGCGATGCCGTCGGTCATGTTCTTCTCGTTCGGGTTCGGATCGACCTCGGAGAAGAGCGCGCGGCCAAGGCCTGCGGCCTCCAGCACATCCAGCGCGCCCGCGGTGATCGGCAGGCCCGCCAGTGCCTTGTCGGTCACCAGAAGGGGCTTCTTGATCCCCACGGCCTTGCAGTGATCGGCCAGTTCCTTGATACGGCCGGGGCCGAACTTGATGGCGGTGGGGTAGGACCAGTTGACGGTCGGGGCGGTCATTTCGTCACCTTCTTGAGATGGTAGGATTTCGGCCGGGTGACCGAGTAGAAACCGAGAACCGAGAGCGAACCGCCCCGGCCCGTGTCCTTGCAGCCCGTCCAGCACAGCGCCGGGTCAAGGTAGTCACAGCGGTTCATGAAGACCGTGCCGGTCTGCACATGTGCGCCGACTTCGGCCGCGCGCTCGGGGTCCGAGGTCCAGAGCGAGCAGGTCAGCCCATAGGGGCTGTCGTTCATCGCGGCGATCGCCTCGGCGTCGTTAGACACCGACATGATGCCGACCACGGGGCCAAAGCTTTCCTCGCGCATCACGCGCATCTCGTGGTTCACGTTGACCAGAATCTGCGGGGCCAGATAGGCGCCGCCGTCATCCTCAGGGAAGAGCGCGGGGTCGATCAGCGCGGTTGCGCCCTCGGCCACGGCCTCGGCGATCTGTTCGCGCACGGTGTGGGCAAAACGCTTGTTCGCCATCGGGCCGATGGTGGTGGAGGCGTCGAAGGGGTTGCCAAGCTTGAGGTTCTTCACCCAAGCGACGGCCTTTTCGACGAAGGCGTCATAGAGGCTTTCGTGGACATAGATCCGCTCGATCCCGCAGCAGCACTGGCCCGCGTTATACATCGCGCCATCCATCAGGCTGTCCACGGCGGCGTCGAGGTCGGCGTCGTCCATCACATAGCCCGGATCCTTGCCGCCAAGCTCAAGCCCTAGCCCGGTGAAGGTGCCTGCCGCCGCGCGTTCGATCGCGGCGCCGCCACCGACCGAGCCGGTGAAGTTGATGAATCCGAAGGCGCGCGACTGGATCAGTGCCTCGGTCACGTCATGGGTCAGGTAGACGTTCTGGAACACGTCCTCGGGGATGCCCGCCGCGTGGAAGGCCTCGGCCAGACGCTCGCCCACCAGAAGGGTTTGCGAGGCGTGTTTCAGCACGACCGTGTTGCCCGCGATCAGCGCCGGGGCCAGCGTGTTGATCGTCGTGAGGTAAGGGTAGTTCCAGGGCGCGATGATGAAGACCACGCCGACCGGCTCACGCGCGATCTGGCGCAGGAAGCGGTTGCTGTCTTCCACCACCATCGGCGCCAGCGACTCCGCCGCGATCGAGGACATGTATTCGGTGCGGTCGTTCACGCCGCCGAATTCGCCACCATAGCGCGTCGGGCGGCCCATCTGCCAGGCCAGTTCCTCGACGATTTGCTCTTTCATCTCGCTGAGCTTGGCGACACCGGCCTTGACCAGCGCGATGCGCTCTTCGAGCGGGCGCGCGGCCCATTCGGCCTGCGCCGCGCGGGCGCGCTCGGCGACCATCTGCGCCTCGGACAGGCTCAGCGCCGGCCTTTCCGCATAGACCTGCCCGTCCACGGGCGAGATGCATTGGATCATCTTCGTCATATCGACCTTCCTTGCGCCCCGAGGGGCCGCGTTCGTTGCGCCCGAGTGGCCGGGCGCCGCCATTTTCCGGGCCTCAGGCCCGCTCAAACCCGCGCGTGCGTTCCCAATCGGTCACCACGCGCATTGCCTCTTCGATCTCCCAACGCGCGGCGCGATGGTAGTGTGACACAACGTCATCGCCGAAAGCCTTGCGCAGGAATTCCGATCCATTGAGCGCCTCGGCCGCCTCAAGCAGCGAGCGCGGCACCTGCGGCGCGGTGTCGTTGAGATAGAGATCGCCCGAGATCGGCGCGCCGGGTTCCAGCTTGCGCTCGATCCCCTCAAGCCCCGCCGCCAGCAGCGCCGCGCAGGCCAGATAGGGGTTCAGGTCGGCCCCGCCGATCCGGCATTCGACGCGCACCGACTTGGTGCTTTCGCCGCAGATCCGGTAGCCCGCGGTGCGGTTATCCAGCGACCAGACCGCCTTGGTGGGCGCGAACATGCCGACGCAGAAACGCTTGTAGCTGTTGATATAGGGCGCGAGGAACACGGCGATGTCGCGCGTATAGGCCAGCTGCCCGGCAAGGTAGTGGCGCATCGTGTCCGACATGCCATAGGCCGCGTCCGCGTCGTAGAAGATATTGGCGCCACCCTGCCAGAGCGACTGGTGGATATGGCTCGACGAGCCCGCGCGCTTGTCATCGTATTTCGCCATGAAGGTGACACTCGCGCCGTAGTCCTGCGCGATCTGCTTGGTGCCCAGCTTGATCAGACTGTGCATGTCAGCGGTATCGATGGCGTCGGAATACTTGGCGTTGACCTCTTCCTGACCGGCGTCGGCCTCGCCTTTCGAGCATTCGATCGGGATGCCCGCACCGTAAAGGCCGTTGCGGATCGCGCGCATGATCGGCTCGTCGCGGGTCGAGCCCATGATCGAGTAATCGACGTTGTAGCGTGCCATGGGGGTGGGGGTGGGGTAGCCGTTGTCGAACAGTTCGGCAAAGCTTTCCTCGAACAGGAAGAACTCAAGTTCGGTCGCCATCATCGGCTCAAATCCCATCGCGCGGGCGCGTTCGACCTGCTTTTTCAGGATGGTGCGCGGGGCGTGGGGGACAAGCTCATGCGTGTGGTGATCGTAAAGATCGGCCATCACCAGCGCCGTGCCATCGGCCCAGGGGATCAGGCGCAGCGTGGCCAGATCGGGCTTCATGATGTAATCGCCATAGCCGCGCGACCAGGACGAGGCCTCATAGCCCGGAACGGTGACCATCTCCATATCGGTGGCCAGCAGGTAGTTGCAGCAGTGGGTTTCCTCCACTGCGCTTTCGAGGAAGTGCTGTGCGTGGAAGCGCTTGCCCTGCAGGCGGCCCTGCATGTCGCAGATGCACACTATCACGGTGTCGATGTCGCCGGAAGCTACGGCGGATTTCAGAGCCTCAAGCGAGAGGTTGGCGGGCATTCTTTCCTCCTGTGGACGGCCCCGCCTTCTTGCGGGCGGGGCTCGGGTAGTGCGTGGCGGGGCGCGTGGCCCCGACCGGATCAGCTGTAGCGATAGGGTGCGCCAGCCTTGACCATGGTATCGTTATACTTGCGGATAATTTCGACAACCTTCGCCTTGAGCGGGCTTTCGGCGGCGATCTCGTCCCAGAACTTGTGCGCGGCTTCTTCGAGCTTGGCATAGTCCTCGTCGGGCAGGCTGGTCAGCTTCATGTCCGGCCCTTCGACGCGCAGCTTGGCCTCGCCGGCCCAGTACCACCACTGGCGGCGGTAGTGCGACTGCTCGAAGCAGGTCGTCATCAGCTGTTGCAGATGCGGCGGAATCTCGTTCCAGCGATCCATGTTGGCGAAGAAATGCCCGATCCACGCGCCCGAGATGTTGTTCACGAGGAAATAGGGCGCAACCTTCGACCAGCCCGAGGTGTAATCCTCGGTGATGCCCGACCAGGCCAGGCCGTCAAGCTCGCCGGTTTGCAGCGCGACCTCGACATCTTCCCAGGGCAGGGTGACCGGCACGACGCCGAACTGCGCGAGGAACCGGCCCGCCGTCGGGAAGGTGAAGACGCGCTTGCCGTTCAGGTCCGCGAGCGAGTTGATCGGCTCTTTCATGTTGAAGTTGCACGGATCCCACGACCCGGCCGAGATGTGCTTGATGCCCACCTTGGCGTATTCTTCCTTCCAGATCTCGTCGAGGCCCCAGGTATTGAACAGCGCGGGCACGTCAAGCGAGTAGCGCAGCGCGAAGGGGAAGTAGCCGCCGAACACGGTCACCTCGGTCGGCGAGGCCATGCTGTCGTCATCCGACTGCACGGCGTCGATCGTGCCGTTCTGCATGGCGCGGAACAGCTCCGACGTGGGCACCAGCTGGTCCGAGGTGTAAAGCTCGATCTCCATCTGGCCGTTGGCGATGGCGTTGAACGCGTCGATGGCGGGTTTCACCACCTCTTCGGCCAGCGCCGGACCGGCATAGGTCTGAAGGCGCCACTTGATCGTGCTTTGCGCGCGTGCTGGAGCCGCGAGGCCCGCCGCGGCAGCACCCACCGCACCGGTCGTGAGGAACTTACGTCTTGTCGTCGTCATTTCTCTCTCCTTGTTGGTTCAGCGCCCCGTTTCGGGGTCGTTCGTTATCATCAGCGGCCCAGAACCTCGCGCGGTAGCCAAAGCGCAAGTTCAGGGAAGATCATCACGAGGATCAGTGTCAGCAGCATCACGAGCACGAAGGGCGCGACCGAGCGGTAGATGACGGGCAGCGTGAACTCGGGCGGCGCCATCGCCTTCATCAGGAACAGGTTATACCCGAAGGGCGGCGTGAGATAGGCAATCTGACAGGTGATCGTGTAAAGCACGCCGTACCAGACCAGATCGAAGCCCAGGGTCTTGGCAAGGCTGACATAGACGGGCGCCACGATGACCAGCATGGCGGTGTCGTCGAGGAACATCCCCATCACCAGAAAGCTGACCTGCATCAGCACCAGGATCTGCCAGGGTTCAAGCCCGAGGCTGTTGAGGAAGAAGTCGTTGATCGCGCGGCCCGCGCCAAGCCCGTCGAAGACTGCGCCGAAAGACAGGGCGGCAGTGATGATCAGCATGAACATCACGGTGATCGCCAGCGTCTGGCGCGTCGCGGTCTCGAATACCGTCCAGGTGAAGCGGCGCTTGGCGATGGCGGCCAGAACGGCGGCCAGCGCACCGATGACCGAGGCCTCGGTCAGGCTGGCCCAACCGTTGAGGAAGGGGATCATCATCGCCACGAAGATGAACACCGGCAACAGGCCGGCGCGCAGCAGGCGGAACTTCTCGGCGCGGGTGACCGAGGCAAGCTCTTCGGCAGGCATCGGCGGGGCGAGGGCCGGGTTCAGCTTGGTGCGGATCAGGATGTAGAGGATGAACAGCACCGCCATCAGCAGGCCCGGGATCACACCCGCCAGCCACAGGTTCGACACCGGCTGGCGCGCGATCAGCGAAAACAGCACCAGCACGACCGAGGGCGGGATCAGGATGCCAAGGCTCGACCCCGCCTGGATCACGCCCGACACCATTAGCTTGTCATAGCCGCGCCGCATCAGCTCGGGCAGTGCGATGGTGGCGCCGATGGCCATGCCAGCGACCGACAGACCGTTCATCACCGAGATCATCACCATCAGAAGGATCGTCCCGATGGCAAGCCCGCCCGGCACCGGGCCGAACCAGACGTGGAACATCCGGTAGAGGTCATCGGCCAACCGGCTTTCCGACATGACATAGCCCATGAAGACGAACATCGGCAGCGTCAGCAGCGGCGTCCACTTCATCAGCTTCATGACGGCGGCAAAGCCCATGTCCGTGCCGCCCGGCCCCCAGAGCATCAGCGCGGCGGCCACGGCGACAAAGCCGATGGCACCAAAGACCCGCTGCCCGGTCAGCATCATCAGCAGCATGGTCGAGAACATCAGAAGGGCGATCGTGTTGTGATCCATCAGATTTTCTCCCCGCGGACGGTCGCTATGTCGCGGATCAGATGGACCCCGGCTTGCAGCAGCATCAGCGCGAAGCTGATTGTGATGATGGATTTGATCGGCCAGAGCGGCGGGCGCCAGGCCGTCGGGTTTCGCTCGTTCACCGAGAAGGAGTAGACGGTGGAGTCGAACGCCCCCCAAAGCATGACGCCAAGGTAGAACATCAGCACGAAGACGGTGAACACGTCCCACAGCGCCTGCCCCTTGGTGGTGAAGCGCGCGTAGATCAGGTCCATGCGCACGTTGGTATCAAGCTGGAACGAGTAGGGCGCGCCGAGCATGTAATAGGCGACCAGCGTGAACTGTGCCATCTCGAGCGTCCAGAGCGCGGGCACATGCATGATCTTCGTCACCGAGGACCACAGCATGATCGCCATCATCACATAGAGCAGATACATGGCGAAACGCCCGATGCGGCGGTTCAGGCCCTCGACGAAGCGGACATAGGCGTGGCACCAGCCGGGCATCAGCGCGTCTCCTCGATCTTGGCGACCGCCGCCAGCAGCAGCGGGGCGAGGCGCTCGGCCATGGCGTCTTGCTGGGCAGGGGTGGCGATCAGGTCGTTGCGCAACTCGATCATGACATTCGGAATGCCCATGGGGGTTGCTTGCAGGGCGAGCGTGTGGGTCACCTCATCCGCCGCCGAATAGGGCTCATTCAGGCGGGCATCCATCTGGGTCGCGGCACAGGCCTCGGCGTGGAAGGCCAAGGCCAGCGCGGGGTCGGCGTCATGAATCACGCCCAGTTCGACGGCGCGGGCCTTGCCGTTGAAGACGGGGGTGAAGCTATGCACGGTGATCATCACCGGCGCGTGGCCCAGGGCCAGCTTGCGCGCGATCTGGGCGCGCAGCGCGGCGTGGAAGGGCACATAGAGCGCCTCGGTCCGCGTCAGGCGCTCCGACGGGGCGATGTTGCGGTTCCCGGGAATGTCGTGAATTTCCGAGCGCGCGGGCATGGCGCCTGCGGAATGCGGGGGGCGGTTGAGATCATAGATCAGGCGCGAGCTGTTGGCATGCACCAAAACCGCGTTCAACCGCGCCGCCAGCCCCCGCGCCAGCCCGAGCGCACCCGGATCCCAGGCGATATGGGCCTCGCGCTGCGCGGCGCTCAGCCCAAGGTCGCCCCAAGGCGCCGGGAAGGCGTTGGACGCATGTTCGCACACCACCACGAAGCGGCCGGAGGAATCCGGCCCTTCGATAGATACGGCGATATCCGTGATCTGATCGGTCATTTCCCTGTCGATTCTCTTTTTATCTTTCGGTCAGGCTCTCTCGCATGGGCGGGTTCTGTCAATATCATTTCAAAAATCTAATTTCTGTTACAATCTGTTCTAAAGCCGAGTCGGCCCATCACAGGGGGATTGCCCAATTTGGCAGCAGTGACGCAGACCATCGAAGAGCAGTTGCGCGGCGGGATCGAGGCGATGACCCGCGCCGAAAAGCAATTGGCCAGCCATATCTTGCGCCATTATCCGGTGGCGCTGCTTGGGTCGGTTACCCAACTGGCCAAGGCGGCCGAGGTGAGTTCACCGACCGTGGTGCGGCTGGCGCAGAAAATGGGATTCGGCGGCTATCCCGGCTTGCAGGCTGCCGTGAAGGAGGAGCTGGAGGCGCGGCTGGAAAGCCCGCTGGCCAAGCATGACCGCTGGGCCGAGGCGGCGCCCGAGGCGCATATCCTCAACCGTTTTGCCGATGCGGTGCTGAGCAATCTGCAAGCGACGCTGAAGCAGATCGACCATGCCGAGTTCGACGCGATCGCGCGGCTTCTGGCGGACCCCAATCGCAAGGTCTTTGCCACGGGCGGACGGATTACCATGGCGATGGCCGAGTATTTCGTGACCCATATGAAGGTGATCCGGCCAGAGGTGGAATTGCTTGCGCCGGTCTCGAACGCTTGGCCGCCTGCGCTGATCGAGATGCGTCGCGGCGATGTGCTTTTGGCCTTCGATATTCGCCGCTATGAAAACAACGTGCTGCAATTGGTCGAAATGGCAGCCGAGCAGGGGGCCGAGGTGGTGCTGATCACCGACCCTTGGGTTAGCCCCGCCGCGACCCATGCACGCTATCGGCTTTCGGCGCAGGTTGAGGTGCCCTCGGCTTGGGACTCGACGGTGGCGATCCAGGTTCTGGTCGAGACCCTGATGGCGGCGGTGCAGTCGCTGACCTGGGAGCAGACCGCCGCGCGGATGAAGCGGCTTGAGGAGCTTTATGCGCGGGCACGCTTTTTCCGGGGGCGCAAGGGGTAGGGGGCGCTGCCCCCTCGGGCCTTGCGGCTCTCACCCCCGAGGTATTTTCGCCAAGAAGAAACGGCGGGTCAGTCTCCGATCACCAGCAGGTCGGAAGCGTTGAGGCCGAGGACGACCTTTTCGCCGAGGCGCGGGGGCGTCGTGTGGGTGGTGTTGAATGTGTCGAAGGCGATGCTTTGGCCACCGACATCGGCGCGCAGGCGGATCACCGAGCCGAGGAAATCGACATCGGTGATCGTGCCTTGCAGCCCGGTGTCATGCGCGCCCTGGCCCAAGGCGACCATTTCGGGGCGCAGGCCGAGGGTTGCGGTTTTTCCGGTCAGTGCCCGGTGCAGGAGGATCTCGGTTCCGGCGACATCGACGCGTCCGGTGCTGGCGTCGAGGACTTTGGCCTCGAGCGTGTTCAGCGTGCCGACGAAGCCCGCAACAAATCGAGTGGCGGGGCGGTTGTAGATCTCGAACGGGGTGCCGACCTGATCGGCGATGCCCTGGTGCATCACGACCACGCGGTCGGACATTGAGAGCGCCTCTTCTTGGTCATGGGTGACGAAGATCGTGGTGATACCAAGCTCACGCTGGATCGTGCGAATCTCGTTGCGCAGGCTGACGCGGACCTTGGCGTCGAGCGCCGAGAGCGGCTCGTCGAGCAGAAGGACTTGTGGTTTGGGCGCGAGGGCGCGGGCAAGCGCCACGCGCTGTTGCTGTCCGCCCGAAAGCTGGAACGGGTAGCGGTTGCCAAGCTCGGGCAGGCCGATGAGGGCGAGCATTTCCTCGACCCGCGAGGCGATCTCGCGGGCAGGCGCGCCCTTGACCTTGAGGCCGAAGCCCACGTTCTGCGCGACCGTCAGGTTGGGGAAGAGCGCATAGGCCTGGAACACCATGCCGATATTGCGCTGGTTCGGGCGCAGGCGCACCACGTCCGCGCCGTCGATGGTGATCTGGCCGGCCGAGGGGGTCTCAAACCCTGCGACCATGCGCAGGACCGTGGTCTTGCCGCAGCCGGATGGGCCGAGGAGCGAAATGAACTCGCCCTGTTCGACCGAGAGGTTGAAGTCTTTCACCACGCGGTTCGGGCCGAAGCTCTTTTCCAGATGGGAGATAGTCAGAAAGCTCATCGGGCAGCCTTGGTATGTTTCGAGAAGCGGGTGACAAGTTGGATCAGGCCCATGCAGGCCCAAGTGATCACGAAGGCGATGGTCGCCAGCGCGAAGGGCTCATAGGCCTTGTTGGCGCCCATCAGCTGAAGATAGGGGCCGAAGGCGGGGCGGTTCAGGAGCGCGGCCATGGTGAATTCGCCCATGACGATGGCGAAGGTGACAAACGCGCCCGAGAGCACCGCGACCAGCACATTGGGCAGGATGACGCGCGCGAGCACCGTGAACCAGCCCGCGCCAAGGGACTGGGCGGCCTCGGTCAGGGTTGCCACGTCGATGGTGCGCAGGCCGGTGTCCACGGCGCGATACATGTAGGGCAGCGAGAGCGTGGCGTAGCCGAACATCAAGAGCATGTTGGTGCCAAACGTAGAGCCCGTCATCGGCAGCCAGCTGGAGGTGTTGAACAGCCGGATATAGCCGAAGACCACGACGATCGCCGGGATTACCAGCGGCAGCAGGGTCACGAATTCGACCACCGGGCGCATGCGCGGCATCTTGAGGCGCACCCAGAAGGCCGTGGGAACGACAAGGAACATGCCAAAGACGATGGTCAGCAGCGCCATGAACACCGAATAGGAGAAGGTCTGGCGGAATTGCGGATCGGCCAGCACCTTGGCGTAGGCGTCGAAGGAGTAGACTCCCCGGCGCATCGACAGCGAGAACTCGACCATGCCGATCAGCGGCAGGACGAAATAGGTGACCCCGAGGAAAAGGATGGCCCAGGCGGCGGCTTTCTTCATTTCAGCCACCTCTCGGAGCGCATCCGCAGCCAGATGTAGATCACGTTGGCGATGCCGGTCACGAGGATCATGCCGAAGGCCATGGCATAGCCCAGATGCGGGTTGCCCAGAACGTCGCCGCGGATCTGCGCGAACAGCATGATCGGCACGATGTTCAGGCTGGAACCCGTCAGTGCGATGGCGGTGGCGACGGCGCCGAAAGCGTTGGCGAACAGAAGCGCGAAGGTGCCCAGGATCGTCGGGAACAGGATCGGCAGCGCGACCATGCGCCAGTATTGCGTACCCGTCGCGCCAAGGCACGAGGCGGCCTCGCGCCACTCGCGCTTCAGCCCGTCAAGCGCGGGGGTGATGATCAGGATCATCAGCGGGATCTGGAAGAACAGATAGGTAATCGTCAGACCCCAGAAGCTGAGGATGTTGAACCCCATGGCGCGCAGATTGATGCCGAACTGCGTCTTGAGGAACATCGTCACAAGGCCAAGCGGCCCGAGCGTGGCGAGGAAGGCAAAGGCCAGCGGAACGCCCGCGAAGTTCGAAGCGACGCCCGAGAACGTCATCAGCGGCGAGCGGATCGTGTTGGGCAGCCCGCCCAGCACCATCGCGGACGCCATCAGGAAGCCGACAAGGCAGCCGATCGCCGAGGAGGCGACCGAGATCTTGATCGAGATCCAGTAGCTGGCGATGATCGAAGGGGTGAAGAGGCCCGCGATATTCTCGAACGTAAAGGAGCCGTCGGCGCGCTGAAAGGCGCCGATCACGATCTTCATCGTCGGCGCGATCAGGAACAATCCAACGAACAACGCAAAGGGCACAAGGCCCAGCCAGTTCAGATTGATCCGCCGGCGCGGTGGGGGCAATTGCGTCTCGCTCACGCTTTCTCCGCTTGGTCTTGGCCCCAAGGGGCGCAGGAGCCGCCCCCGGTTAAAAACCGGAGGCGGCATTGTATCACGAAAGATCGCGTTTACTGGACGTTGGCGCCGACGACGGCATCCCAGCCACCGACAACGGCCTCTTTGTTGGCGCCCTGTTCCTCGATGGTCGGGAAGTAGGCGGCCTCATAGGATTCGGCCGGGGGCAGGGCGTCCATCAGCTCTTGCGGGATCTTGCCAGCAGCGGCCATCGCATTGAAGCGCGCCGGGTGGCAGTAGCCCTTGAGCCAGAGGTTCTGGCCTTCGTCCGAATAGAGGTACTCCATCCACAGCTTGGCTGCGTTCGGATGGGGCGCGTGGGCCGAGATCGCCTGGACATAGACGCCGGCGAGAACGCCGGTTTTCGGCACGACGACCTCGACCGGCGGGTTGCCCGCCAGCGTGTCGCGCGCGGCCAGCGCGTTATAGTCCCACATCACCACGATCGGAGTCGCGCCCTGCGCGAGCGTGCCGGCCTTGCCGATGACCGGGACGAAGTTGCCCGCCTCGTTCATGGACTTGAAGTACTCAAGACCCTTCTCGCCCGCTTCCTTGCCAGCCGCGCCGCCATTGGCCATGCCGGCCGCCAGCACCGCGAGAATCGCCTGGTTCGAGGCGCGCGGGTCACCCGCAAGCGCCACCTGACCCGCATATTCCGGCTTGAGCAGGTCGGCCCAGTCGGTAGGCGTGTTGTCCACGAGGTCCTTGTTCACCATGAACGACATCACGCCGTAGTAGTCGGCATACCAGTAGCCATCCGGGTCTTTCGCGCTGTCCGGGATCTCGTCCCAGGTCGAGACCTTGTAGGGCTGGATCAGCCCTTCTTCCTTCGATTGCGGGCCGAAAGCCAGGCCCACGTCGATCACGTCGGGCGCCTGCGGGCCGGTGTTGCCCTTGTTGGCGCGGATCGCCTCAAGCTCGTCAGCCGAACCCGCATCCGGGTTCAGTTCGTTCACGCTGATTTCGGGATACTTGGCCTTGAAGCCGGCGATCACGTCGCCGTAGCCGCACCAGCTGTGCGGCAGCGCGATCGTGGTCAGCATGCCTTCCGCCTTGGCGGCGGCTTCGAGCGCGGCCATGTCCTCGGCATGGACCAGCGCGGTCGATGCCAGAAGTGCTGCGGCCCCTACCAGCCAGTGCATCGGTTTCGTCGTCATTTCGGATCTCTCCCCGTCAATCGGATCTCTCGGGCCCGGAATGGGCGCCGACTAGCAGCTAGGCGCCTTCTGTGACAGTCTTGCGACGCGGGCGCTCATTGGTCGTCAAAGTTTGACCGACCGGGCAAGACTTGCTTGAAAACTCGTGGCTTGCAACATTTCCGTTACTTCCCTGTCATGAATGCTGAAATTTTGGGCGCCAGTAGGGGCGCCGGAAGAGCGGGCGCCATTCGCGCCGGGCGCGCTCTGACGAACCAGTGGTCTTTGCGGTGGTGACGCGCGCTCGTGCCGCGCTCTGAGGCCCTTGAAAACGGGTGATTTTTCCGCCCCCCTGTGCAAGCATGAGGGCAGGAGGACCCGCCATGACCGAGATCACCAAGGATTTCACCGGACAGACCGTCATTTGCACGTTCGAGATGACGCCCGCCACCGCGATCGAGCTGATGGAGGCGCTGACAGATGCCTATGAGCATTGCATCCGCCACCAGCCGGGCTTCATCGGCGCCGGGGTTCACATGAACGACGCACATACCCGCATCGCGACCTATTCCAAGTGGGAAAAGCGCGGCGATTATCAGGCCATGCTGCGCTCGCCCGAGATGATCACGCGCAACCGGCACATCGCCACGCTGTGCCGCAGCTTCGAACCCGTGATGTATGAGGTCTTCGGCGCCTATTGACGCCAAAGAACGTGCATTCCTTGACGACTCACTCTATGCTGCGCTGCGGCATAGGAGGTGGGGATGTCTGGACTGGTTATTACGGTTGCGCAGCAAAAGGGCGGCGCGGGCAAGACGACGCTGGCGGTGAACCTGGCGGTCGGCTTCCTGCAGCGGGGCCTGAGTGTGGCGTTGCTCGACACCGATCCGCAGGGCTCGCTCGGGCGCTGGTTCATGGCGCGCCGCGACGTGCTGGGCGAGCCGGGGCTGGAATTCTCGACTTCCTCGGCCTGGGGCGTCAGCTACGAGGTTGAAAAGCTTAAACGCAGCGTGGACGTGGTGATCATCGACACGCCGCCCAAGGTGGACAGCGACCTGCGCCCCGCGCTGCGCGAGGCCGACGTTATCCTCGTTCCGGTGGCCGCCAGCCACGTGGACCTGTGGGCCACCGAAGGCGTGCTCGACCTTGCGCGGCGCGAGAACAAGCGACCCAAGGTTGTCCTGAACCGCGTCAAGCGCGGCACCCGGCTGGATGCCGAGGTCCGCGAATCCGCAGAACAGCTTGAGGCCGATCTGCTCGACGCGGTCCTAGCGCATCGCGTGGTCTATGCTGAGACGCTCGGGCAGGGGCTTGGCGCCCTTGAGGCCGCGCGCAAGGGCCCGGCGCATGCCGAAGTTCTGGCCCTGCTGGCCGAGCTGACGGACTGAACGATCACTATAGATATTCAATAATCTGCATGTTACGCTCCGCCCATTACAATCAGGGAGGATGTAATGCGCATTGCTTTGGGTCTTGTTTCTGTTCTGGCCTTTGCGGCCCCGGCTTTGGCCGAGAATGCCCCAGTGGGCATTACCCCCGACATGATGAGCGTGACCGTCGAGACCGAGTCTGGCCCGGTAGAGATCTCGCGCATTCAGGACAACGCCAATGAGCTGAGCGGCGAATGGGCGCGCACCTCGCGGCCCTGTCCGAATTTCTGCCTTCAGCCGATGATCCCGGCGCCTGGTGTGACCCCGATCGGCGAATTGGAAATGCTGCAATTCCTGCAAGATCCGAACGTCGTGGTGATCGACGGCCGCGTGCGCCCCGATTTCGAAGGCGGCGCCATCCCCGGCGCGATCAACGTGCCCTATACCGAAGCTGGCGACCGCTTGGGGGAACTGGGCTGCGAGCCTGATTTCGACGGGTTCGACTGCTCGGTCGAGGGCGTGAAATCCGCCGCGCTCTATTGCAACGGCCCCTGGTGCGGCCAATCCCCCACCGCCGCCCGCCGCATGATCGAGGCCGGTTTCCCTGCCGGGAAAATCTATTACTATCGCGGCGGTATGCAGGTCTGGCGGATGCTTGGGCTGACGGTGACTGACACGAAGAACTGAGTGGAGTGGTAAATGGTATCAGCAGATAGTCTTGCAGTCGGTCTGCTGGTCCTGATCCTAGGTGTCGTTTACCTGTTGCTGCGGTCGAGAAGCCGGCCGCAGCCTCGTTACGCCGTTCTCGATGGTTCCAACATTCTCTATTGGCGCAATGAAGCGCCCGATCTGAGCGCGGTGCGGCAGGTCGTGCAGGAACTTCAGGCGCGGGGTTGCTCTCCGGTGATCTGGTTCGATGCGAATGCCGGTTACCTGGTCGAGGGACGCTATATTGGGGAGTATCAGTTCTCCGTGGCGCTCGGAGTGCCGGTGAGGCAGGTTTACGTTGCGCCGAAAGGAACGCCCGCCGATCCGCTGATCCTTGATGCGGCTACCAAGCTCTCTGCGGTCGTTGTCACGAATGATCGCTATCGAGACTGGGCCGGCCAATACCCCATGGTCGGCGAATATGGGCGCTTCATTCGCGGCAGCTTCCGGGATGGTCGGCTGGAATTGGTAGAGCCGGTCGCACAGATGGCGGCTAGCGCCCCTTCCTTCTCTTCACCCCTCCGCGTTGCCCGGGACGGCCTGCGGTCGAGCGGCCCTTGACCTTGATCGCGGCCTCGGCAGCCTCTTCGACGGCGGATTTGCGGGCCATGGGGTCGTCATGCACGGCCAGATCGACGGCTTCGAGGCGCTTGATCTCATCGCGCAGGCGGGCGGCTTCCTCGAATTCGAGGTTCTCGGCGGCTTTGCGCATGGTCTCACGCAGGCCGTCGATATGGGCGGCAAGGTTGGCGCCGAGCATGGGCTTTTCGATGGTGGCGGTGACGCGCGACATGTCGGTGTCGCCCTGCCAGAGTCCCGCGAGCACGTCCTCGACGTTCTTGCGCACGGTTTGGGGCGTGATGCCGTGCTCCTCGTTATAGGCGATCTGCTTGGCGCGGCGGCGGTCTGTCTCGTCCATCGCGCGCTGCATGCTGCCGGTGATCCGGTCGGCATACATGATCACCCGCCCTTCGGCATTTCGCGCGGCGCGGCCGATGGTCTGGATCAGCGAAGTTTCCGAGCGCAGGAAACCTTCCTTGTCGGCATCGAGAATCGCGACCAATCCGCATTCGGGAATATCGAGCCCCTCGCGCAGCAGGTTGATGCCCACGAGCACGTCGAAGGCGCCAAGGCGCAGGTCGCGCAGAATCTCGATACGTTCGATTGTGTCAATATCCGAGTGCATGTAGCGCACGCGGACGCCCTGTTCATGTAGGTATTCTGTAAGATCCTCGGCCATGCGTTTGGTCAGCGTGGTGACCAGCGTGCGCATCCCGCGTGCCGCCACTATGCGGATTTCATCAAGGACATCATCGACCTGGGTCTCGACCGGGCGGATCTCGACCACCGGATCGAGAAGGCCGGTGGGGCGGATCACCTGTTCGGCGAAGACGCCGCCTGCCTGCTCCATCTCCCACGCGGCCGGGGTGGCGGACACAAAGACCGATTGCGGGCGCATCGCATCCCATTCCTCGAACTTCAATGGGCGGTTGTCCATGCAGGAGGGCAGGCGGAAGCCATGCTCGGCCAGCGTGAACTTGCGCCGGTAGTCGCCGCGATACATGCCGCCGATCTGCGGCACGGTGACGTGCGATTCGTCGGCGAAAACGATGGCGTTGTCAGGGATGAACTCGAACAGGGTCGGCGGCGGCTCACCGGGCGCGCGGCCGGTCAGGTAGCGCGAGTAATTCTCGATCCCGTTGCAAACGCCCGTCGCTTCAAGCATTTCCAGGTCGAAGTTTGTGCGTTGCTCCAGCCGCTGCGCTTCCAGCAGCTTGCCCTCGTCGTTGAATTGCTTGAGGCGCTGTGCCAGTTCAACTTTGATATGTTTGATCGCCTGCTGAAGTGTCGGGCGCGGCGTCACGTAGTGGCTGTTGGCGTAGATGCGGATCTGCTTGAAGTTATCGGTTTTCTGCCCGGTCAGCGGGTCGAACTCAATAATAGATTCAAGCTCTTCCCCGAAGAAGCTGAAGCGCCAGGCGCGGTCTTCGAGGTGGGCGGGCCACAGGTCAACGGTATCGCCCTTGACCCGGAACGAGCCGCGCTGGAAGGCGGCGTCGAGGCGCTTGTATTGCTGCGCGACCAGATCGGACAGAAACTTGCGCTGGTCGATCAGGTCGCCCACCGTCAGGTCCTGCGTCATCGCCGAGTAGGTCTCGACGGAGCCGATACCGTAGATGCAACTGACCGAGGCCACGATGATCACATCGTCCCGCTCCAGAAGCGCGCGGGTGGCCGAGTGGCGCATCCGGTCGATCTGCTCGTTGATCTGCGATTCCTTCTCGATATAGGTGTCCGAGCGCGGGACATAGGCCTCGGGCTGGTAATAGTCGTAGTAGGAAACGAAGTATTCGACCGCGTTGTCTGGGAAGAAGCCCTTGAATTCCCCGTATAATTGCGCGGCCAGCGTCTTGTTCGGTGCCAGGATGATGGCGGGGCGCTGCGTTTCCTCGATCACCTTGGCCATGGTGAAGGTCTTGCCCGTGCCCGTGGCGCCAAGCAGAACCTGGTCATGCTCGCCCCCCAGAACACCACCCGCCAGTTCCGCAATCGCGGTGGGCTGGTCGCCCGCCGGGGCGAATTCGGTCTTCATTACAAAGCGCTTGGCGCCCTCAAGCTTGGGGCGGGTCAGCACGTCGGGGCGGTGCATCGGCATGTTGGAATTGTTGTGCGGCATGGCAAAACCTCCGGGGCCTGCCTAATTTGATCTATTTTTGTTCTCTTGCAAGGTCTGCGGTGGCTGCAGCGCGGCAATCGGGTGCGATTGAGGGCGCCAAACCGCCCAAAGGGCTTGCGCTTTTGGCCGGTTTGGCTAAGAAAGGCCAAGCATCCGAGGAGGTAAGCCATGCGCGCGCGTATCTATCAGCCGGCCCGCAACGCCATGCAGTCTGGCCAAGCCAAGACCAAGATCTGGTATCTGGACTTCGCTCCGGCGACGGCGCGCGATATCGACCCGCTGATGGGTTGGACCAGCTCGGACGATACGCAGTCGCAGGTGCGCCTCAAGTTCGAAAGCCGCGAGGCCGCCGAGGCCTATGCCAAGGAGCAGGGGCTGGAATACACCGTGACCGAGCCGCACAAGCGCGCCGCCAACGTCCGCGTTCGTGGCTATGGTGAAAACTTCGCCTCGGACCGCCGCGCGAACTGGACGCACTGAGCCAGCCTTTCCCGTCTCAGGGCTTCTGAAGCAAAGCGCGCCGCCTGGCGCGCTTTTTGCTCTGGGGGTGGAAACACTCGCCACAGCGCGAATGCTGGGCTAACAAGGGCAGGCGCAGCACGACCGGAGAGAACCCCATGAGCCGCAAGCCGATTTTCATTCTGAACGGACCGAACCTGAACCTGCTCGGCAAGCGGCAGCCCGAGATCTATGGCCATGACACGCTGGAGGATGTCGAGCGCAACTGCGCCGCCGTCGCGGCCGAGAAGGGCTTCGAGGTTCAGCTGTTCCAGTCGAATTACGAAGGCGGTTTGGTAGAGCTGATCCACCGCGCGCGCGAAGAGGCCTGTGCCATCGTGATCAACCCTGGCGCCTATACCCATACCTCGGTGGCCATTCTCGATGCGCTGAATGCCTTCGAAGGGCCAGTCTTCGAGTGCCACATCTCGAACGTGCACAAGCGCGAAAGCTTCCGCCACCACTCCTATGTCTCGCTGCGCGCGGACGGGGTGATGGCGGGCTTCGGTGTCGAGGGCTACGCGCTTTGCGTGCGCCGGGTGTGCTCGCTGCTGGCGGGCTAAGCGACCTTACCAGGCACTATACTGAAGGTATTTGCCGCTCATCTCGACCTTCACGCGGTCGCCCTTGGGGTTGGGGACGCGGGTGACTGTCATGTCGAAGTCGATAGCAGACATGATGCCGTCGCCGAACTTCTCTTGGATCAGCGCCTTGAGCGTCGGGCCATAGACCCCGACGATCTCGTAGAAGCGATAGATGCAGGGGTCGGTCGGCACGGTCTGGGCGAAGTTCTTGGTTGGGCTTTCGGACAGGACCAGCGCGGCCTCCTGCGGCAGGGCGAGCAGCTTGACCAGCTCGTCGGCCTTGGCGGGCGGGAAGGCGTTCATGCCGACGCAGGCCGAATGGGTGAACACCGGCGACATGCCGATCTTGTCGGCGATCTCTTCCCAGGTCAGGCCGGTGGTGCGCTTGGCCTCAAGGATCATCAGGGCGACATCGTCTTTGGTCATCATGGTCGTCTTCCTTCCTGTTGGTGGTTATAGGTCAGCTGAAGGCGATGCCCGCCAGCACGATGCACAGCACCGCCAGCAGCGCCGAGGTCGCCTTCCAGAAGCGTTCGGGGTTGCGCTCAAGCAGCGGGCGCTGGTGCTTGGCGATATAGGACACCGAGGGCGCGCGCAGGTTCGCGGTGAATTCCGACAGCGCATCGTGGCGCTTGGCCGGGTCGGGGTGGACCGCGCGCGCGAGTGCCTCGTCCAGCCACTCGGGCATCGGGTGCGCGTCATCCTGCGCGCGGCGATAGCTCAGGCGCATACGGTCGCGCGGCGTGCGGATGCGCGAGACCTGCGCGCCATAGGGCAGGTAGCCCGTCAGCATCTCATAGGCGATCACCCCGAGCGAGAAGAGATCCGAGCGCCAGCTGACAGACTCGTTCGAGAAATATTCCGGCGCGGTGTATTGGCAGGTGCCAAGGATGCCGTCCTCCTCGCGCTCGGGCGCGGCCTCCTGCACGCCTGCGACATAGGCCGAGCCAAGGTCGATCAGCCGCACCACGCCCGCCGCGTCGATCATCACGTTTTCGGGGCGCAGATCCTGATGCAGCATCTCGCGGCGGTGAAACGCGCGCAGGCCCTTGGCGATCTGCTCGACGATGTCGCGCACCTGTTCGAAGCCTGGGTTGGGGTTGTCCTGCATCCACTGGCGCAGGGTCTGGCCCTCGATGAAGTCCGTGACGATGTAGAGGCCGCTGCGGGCCTCGGAGAGATCCGGCGCGCCCATCACATGCGGGCTGTCGATCCGGCGCGCGATCCATTCCTCCATCAGGAAGCGGCGCAGCGCCTCGTCATCGTCCTTCAGGTCCGAGGACGGGATCTTGAGCGCGACCTTGCGCCCGTCAGACGCCCGCGCGAGGTAGATGTAAGAGCGGTGATTGCCGTGCACCTCGCGCAGGATCTCGAACCCGTCGAGTGTGCCGCCCACGCGGGGCAGGGGCGGGATCGGCAGGCGGCGCGCCTCGGTGGCAAAGCTGTCCTCGCCCTCGGGCAGGACGTCGATGCGCACGATCTGGACGGTCAGGTTGTCGTCGCTGCCAGCCTCCAGCGCGGCGTCAACGATTTGGCGTGCGGCCGCGTCAAGATCGGAGGCGTCGGCGATGATCTCGGTCACGCGGCGCGGCTGCCAGTATTCGTGCACGCCATCGGTGGTCAGCAGGAAGACATCGCCTGCCGAGAGCGGCTCGGTCCGGTAGTCGATCTCGACCTCGGGTGTCGCGCCCATGGCGCGGGCCAGAACGGTGCCAGTCCCCAGGGTCGCGCGGTGGTCAACGGTCAGCGGCTCGATGGACGCGCCGGAAATGCGCCAGATCCGGCTGTCGCCGACATGAAACAGATGCGCGCTGCGCGCCTTGAGGATCAGCGCGGCAAGCGTGCAGACATAGCCCCGGTCCGCATCCTCGGCCCCGGCATAGCTGCCCTGCGCACTCAGCCAGCTATTGGTCGCCGCGATCACCCGCGAAGCCGAGGTTTTCACCGTCCAGGCGTCCGGGGTGCAGTAGTAATCGCTCAGCAGCGACTTCACGGCCGTTTCGGCGGCGATCTGGCTGACCTGCGAGGTCGAGATGCCATCGGCCAGCGCGACGGCGATCCCCTTGAGATGCAAAACGCGCCCGTCAGGAACGAGGGCGCCGTGGAAGTCCTGGTTCACATCCTTGCGGCCGGCGCTCGAGGCCTGCCCGATGGAAACTTTCAGCGTTTCGGAAGATTGCGTATCTCTAGGCACGTCACCCGACCTTCAAGCCAGAAGGCCCCGCCTTGCGGCGGGGCCCCGGTTTCAATCACTCCGCCGGCTGGCCGACAGCGCCGACCTTGCGCTTAGGCGAGGTCTTGTAGTGGGTCGAGTAGATCATGCCGCCCACGAAGGTCAGGCCGCCCACGAGGTTGCCGATCACGACGGGGATCTCGTTGTAGGCAAAGTATTCGAACCAGGTGAAGTTGCCGCCGAGCATAATGCCCGAGGGGAACAGGAACATGTTCACGATCGAATGCTCGAAGCCCATGTAGAAGAACACCAGGATCGGCATCCACATCGCGATGACCTTGCCCGACACCGAGGTGGACATCATCGCGGCGACAACGCCGGTCGAGACCATCCAGTTGCACATCACGGCGCGGATGAAGACGGTCAACATCCCGCCCATGCCGGCAGCAGCATAGCCAACGGTGCGCGATTCACCGATGACGCCGATCTTCTGGCCGACAGCATTTGGTTCGGTCGTGAACCCCATGGTGAAGACGATTGCCATGAACACGGCGGTAGTCAGTGCCCCGGCGAAGTTGCCCACGAAGACGAGGCCCCAGTTGCGCATAACGCCGCCCCAGGTGATGCCCGGACGCTTGGCGATCACCGCCAGCGGTGCAAGGGTGAAAACACCCGTCAGCAGGTCGAAGCCCATCAGGTAGAGCATGCAGAAACCCACCGGGAAGAGCAGCGCACCCACCAGCGGGTTGCCGGTGTTGACGGTGATGGTGACGGCGAAGGCCGCAGCCAGCGCCAGGATCGCGCCCGCCATGTAGGCGCGGATCAGCGTGTCCTTGGTGGACATGAGAACTTTGGATTCACCGGCCTCGATCATCTTGGCGGCAAATTCGGCAGGTTGGACGTAAGCCATATTCTGTCCCTTTGTTTTTGAGGAGGTTAGAGACCTAGCAGTACGGTCTGACCGTCGAGTTTGACGGGGAAGGAGGCGGTCTGGCCTTCATCGGCGCCCTGTGCGGCCCCGGTTTCGAGCGAGATCACCCAGTTGTGCAGGGGGCAGGTGACGCATCCGTCATGCACGATTCCCTGGCTTAGAGGCCCGTTCTTGTGCGGGCATTTGTCTTCGAGTGCGAACACCCGGTCGTCCGAGGTGCGGAAAACCGCGATGGTCATCTCGCCGTTCTTCACGCAACGCGCGCCCTGACGCGGAATGTCGTTGATCGAGCCGATCTCGACCCAGTTTCTGAGGGGGGCGTTCATTCCGCGGCCTCCAGTTTGATTTCTGCCATGTTGCTGAATTCATGCGCTTCGGCGCCCGCGACGCGCTCGGCCCAGGGGTCGACCTGTGCGAATTGCTGCGAATAGACGAAGCGGTCGTAATAGGTCTTGCGCGCCTCGAGGTCGTTCAGGATCACGTCCTTGATGTGGTCGTATCCCACGCGCTCGGCCCATTTGTAGATGCGCTCCAGGTAGAAGCCCTGCTCGCGATACATCTGGGTCATGGCGCCGATCACCTCGATCACCTCGTCCTCGGTCTTGACGTTGCCAAGCTTGGTGGTGCCCTGGATATGCAGGCCCGCCGCGCCGCCGTAGACGATCTCGTAGCCGCTATCGACGCAGATCACGCCGATGTCCTTGCAGGTCGCCTCGGCGCAGTTGCGCGGGCAGCCGGTGACTGCAAGCTTCAGCTTGGCGGGCGACCACGAGCCCCAAAGGAACTTCTCAAGCTTGACGCCCAGGCCCATCGAGTCCTGCGTGCCGAAGCGGCAGAAATCCTTGCCCACGCAGGTCTTGACGGTGCGCAGACCCTTGGAATAGGCCGCGCCCGAGATCATCCCGGCGTCGTTGAGATCCTTCCACACCGGGATCAGGTCTTCCTTCTTCACGCCCAGAAGGTCGATGCGCTGGCCTCCGGTGACCTTGATCGTGGGGATGCTGTAGCGATCGGCCACATCGGCGATGGCGCGCAGCTCATCGGCGGTGGTCAGGCCGCCGAACATGCGCGGCACGACCGAATAGGTGCCGTCTTTCTGGATGTTGGCGTGGACACGCTCGTTGATGAAGCGCGATTGCTGGTCATCCGTGTATTCACCCGGCCAGTCGCACACGAGGTAGTAGTTCAGCGCGGGGCGGCACTTGGCGCAGCCCTCGGGGGTGGACCACTCCAGCTCCTGCATCACGGCGGGGATGGATTTCAGCTCCTTGGCGCGGATCAGGCGACGCACCTCGCCATGGCCATGCGTGGTGCAGGGGCACATGCCAGCAGCCTGCGGGATGACGAAAGTGTCGCCAAGCGTCAGGCCCATTACATTCTCGACAAGGCCGGTGCAGGTGCCGCAGGAGGCCGAGGCCTTGGTATGCGCGCGCACCTCGGCCAGCGACGTCAGGCCCTTGTCACGGATCGCGGCCATGATCTGACCCTTGGTGATGCCGTTGCAGCCGCAGATCTCGGCGTCGTCGGGCAGGCTGGCGACGGCGGCCAGCGGGTCGGCACTGGCGCCACCCTGATAGGCCTGACCGAAGATCAGCGTCTCGCGCATCCCTTCGACATCCTCGCCGGATTTCAGCATCTCGTTATACCAGCCGCCATCGGCGACATCGCCATAAAGAACGGCGCCGATGATCTTGTTATCCTTGAGGATTACGCGCTTGTAGCTGCCGCGCGCGGCATCGCGCAGCACGATATCCTCGCGGTCGGGGCCTTCGGCAAAATCGCCCACCGAGTAGAGGTTCACGCCGGTGACCTTGAGCTTGGTCGGCGTCTCGGCATGGACGAACTCGGCCTTCGACGGGCCGGCCAGATGCTCGGCGGCAACCTTGGCCATGCGGTAGAGGGGCGCGACGAGACCATAGACCATCCCGCCCACTTCGACGCATTCGCCCACCGAGTAAATCGAGTGGTCCGAGGTGCGCATGGTCGCATCGGTCACGATGCCGCGGTTGACGGCCAGCCCCGCCTCTTGCGCCAGCTTGACGTTCGGGCGAATGCCCACGGCCATCACGACCAGCGAGGCGTCGATGATGCGGCCATCGGCCAGCTCCACGCCCTCGACCCGGTCGGTGCCGATGATGCGCTTGGTGTTGGCCTGGCAGAGAACCTCGATGCCGCGGCCTTCAAGCTCGCGTTGGAGCAGGTAGCCTGCGGCGGTGTCCAGCTGGCGCTCCATCAGCGTCGGCATCAGGTGGATGACAGTCACCTCCATGCCGCGCAGCTTCAGGCCAGCGGCAGCTTCAAGGCCCAGAAGGCCGCCGCCGATGACAACGGCACGCCCGCCTTTTGCCGAGGCGGCAATCATGCCCTCGGTATCGTCGAGATCGCGATAGGCCAGAACGCCGGGCAGGTCGGAGCCGGGCACCGGGATGATGAAGGGCGACGAGCCGGTGGCGATCACCAGGCGGTCATATTGCGCGACCGTTCCCTTGTCCGAGACGACCTTGCGCTCGTCGCGGTCGATCTGCACGATCTTCTCGCCCTTGTGCAGGGTGATGCCGCGCTCTTCGTACCAGCCTTCGCCGTGAATGATGATGTCGGTGTAGGTTTTCTCACCCGACAGGACCGGCGACAGCATGATGCGGTCGTAGTTCACGCGGGGCTCTGCGTTGAAAATCGTCACCTCGAAGGCGTCGCTCACCTCGAAGAGATGCTCGAGCATACGGCCGGGGGCCATACCGTTACCAATGATGACGAGTCGCTGTTTGGACATGTGGCACTCCATCTTCGCCAGGGCCGGGAACCGGCCGGGTTGGGGAAAAGATGCAGCGCCGTTGCTGCGGGCCCTTTCGGGCTATCAGTTGGGCCGACACCGTTGCCGGACCCGTTCGCCTTTCATTTCATACATAAAAATGAATCGTGCAACTGCAGCAAAATGCTGCCCCTGCGAAAAAGTGTGTGCTGCACAATTTTCGATCAGTTGGACGTCGCGCTGATGAAGTTCAGCGCGTTCTTGTGCACGAGGGGGTGCCGCTACGCGCTGTGGAAAGCTTGCGCGCCGGATATGCCCGTCCGCTGCGCGAGTCGCGACCCGTTCGTGCGGCGCTCAGCCGCCCCAGATTACCGCATCGGGAATGTCGTAACGCTCGGCCCCGATCGTAAGGACGGTGGTATCGCCCTCATGCGTCGCGATCATGGGCGTTTCGGCGTTCGACGAGACGGGTGCGCCGCCCTCGAACGTCACCTCCCGAAGGGTGCCATCAGGCCAGGAAATCACCACAAGCCCGTTGCCATTGCCCGCACGGGTCACGCCAAAGGTGCAATCGACAACCATACCGTCACGCTGGCAGGGAAGCGGCCCGGTCGCGTGGAAGGCGGTGCCGGGCATGAGGGCATCCTGTTCAGCGGGTAGGGGTGTCATGTCGGGCTCGGCCGGGCCGCTGCCCTCGATTAGGAACTCACCCGCGGCCCAGCCTTCCAGTCCGGGCTCGGACAGGGGTGCGACGCGGCACCAGCGCCGCCCCTCGGCCATCCGGCAGCCGAGGTTGCGCAGCTGCGCCCCGTTCGCCGCCTGTCCAAGAACTGGGGCGCCCGCGCTGGCACTTTCACGGATATTCAGGGAGCCGCCCGGCGTTGCAGTGCGCACGGCGTAGTAGTCCGGCCCGCCTGCCAGCCCGTCGGCAAAGTCGCCGTCGATAATCGCTCCGGTCGTGCCGGTCACGGCGATATCAAGCGTATAGGACGAGGTCAGCCCCTGCCGCGCGGCGTTGCGCATCTGGTAGACCAGAATCTGGTAAAAGCCGGAGGTGTCCAAGGCCGCGTCGAAACGGTTGATCTCGGGCACCATCGGGCCGGTCAGGTCGCTGGCGGCAAGGCCCTCGCCCCCCGGCGCCTGACCGGGGCCGAAGACGGCGAAATAGGTCTGGTTGTTGGAGGCCTTGAGGCCAAGCACCATGCGCTGCCCGGCTTCCGCACCGATCATGTAAGAGACCGCATCATACCCGGTGATCGCGCCGCACAGCCGCGTTCCGGTCTGGCCCGCTGGGAAGGCCACGCTTTCCTTGCGGATCTGGTCTTGCGCCTGCACGCTGCTGGCGGCGACAAGCAGGGCGCACAGCAGGGTGGCGATCTTGAGCTTCATGACATTCCTCCGATGCAGGACGGGGTCATCCTGGCATGGGCGTGCGCTGTTGCTCCCCGCGAATTGTCGCGCCGTGCTTATAAACCGTAGCGATTGCGTGAGGCGGGCGATTTTCGCGGCCAAGGCTCCCGCGCCATGCTAAAGCCGGGCCAAAGATGGCCAGACGTGAGTGCCGCATGAGCACCCCTCAATCCCAGACCGCACGTATCCATGCCCTTGATCTGGCGCGAAGCTTCGCGCTGGTGGGGATGGTGATCTACCATTCGGTCTATGACCTGACATGGTTCGGAGTGCTTCCGGCGGGCATCGCGACGACAGGCTTCTGGTCCTATTTCGCGCGCACGGTGGCGGGCAGCTTTGTGTTCATCGCCGGGGTCAGCCTTTATCTGGCGCATGGACATCAGTTCCGGGCGCGGGCCTATCTGCGCCGCCTTGGGGTTCTGGCGCTGGCGGCGGCGGGCGTGTCGCTGGCCACCTACGTCTCCGACCCGGTTCGGTTCGTCTATTTCGGTATCCTGCACTCGATTGCCGTCAGCAGCCTCATCGGGCTGGCATTCCTGCGCCTGCCCTCGGTCGTGAGCCTGCTCGGTGCGGCGGTGTTCTTTGCGGTGCCATACTACGTCATTGGCGGGGCGTTCGACCATCTGGCGCTGGTCTGGCTCGGACTTGGCGCGCAGCACCCGCCCTCGATGGATTACGAGCCGGTCTTCCCCTGGGCCGGGCCGTTCCTGCTTGGCCTGGCGCTGGCCAAGGCGGCAGATGCCGTGGGCCTGTGGCAGTGGCTGCGTGGGCGGGGCGAGAGCCTGCGCTGGCTGGCTTGGCCGGGGCGGCACAGCCTTGCGATCTACCTGGTGCATCAGCCGATCCTGTTCGGGCTGGCATATCTGGCGGCGCGGGCGCTTGCCTGAACGGCATTCAGTCCAGATGCGGCAGGTAAGAGCCTTTCATGGCGAGGATCTTATCTTGAATGCGGGCGGCAGCCGGGGTCAGGGGGGTGTCGCTGGTGTGCAGGATGTACCATTCGCGGATAAGCGGCAGGCCCTTGGCGGGCAGGCGCACAAGCCTGCGGCTGCGCAACTCCTCGATCACGGTGTGCTCTGAAATCAGCGCGATCCCTAGGCCCGCAATCACCGCCTGCTTGATCGTCTCGTTGCTGTCCATGACGATGCTGGCATAGCTCTGACCGCTGCCGATCCGGTCAAGGTAACGGTTCGCCAGAATACGCGTGCCCGAGCCTTCCTCGCGCATGATGAAGGTTTCGCGCAGCAGGGCCGCGTCGGGCACCTCACCGATCCCAGCCAGCGGGTGGTCCGGCGCGGCGATGATGACATGCGGGTGGTTGCCCAGCCGTTCGGCGATGACCGAGGGCGTGCGCGGCGGCCGCCCCATGATCGCCAGGTGCAGGGTGCGCGTGTCGAGCGCGTGGATGATCTCTTGCCGGTTGCCGATCGACAGGCGCACGTCAATGCCGGGGCAGCACTTGCGCATCGCGGCAACGATTCCCGGCGCGAAATACTTGCCGGTCGACACGACTCCCAGGTGGACGCGGCCCTCGTGCCCCTCCTGGACTGCGACAATGTCGCGCAGGGCGCGCGTCAGCTCCCCCTCGATCCGCGCGGCGGCGTCGAACAGAACCTGCCCCGCCTCGGTCAGCGTCATCGCCTGTCCGCGGTTGCGGTTGAGTAGCGCCGTTCCGACGGTATCTTCCAGCAATTTCAACTGGGTATGGATGGCTGGTGCGGTCAGGTTCAGCTGCTCGGCCGCCCCGGTGATTGAGCCATCCGAAACCACCGCCACAAGGGCGCGCAACTGGCTAAGCTTTATACGGTCAGGGTCTAGCATTAGATTTTATTTAATATGATTTCCTTTCTTTTAAATTTCATAAAACAAAACCCCATGCAAGCGTCTGCTCAACGAAACGCCGAAAACAGCTTGGGAGGAAGCCATGGGTTCGACGGTTGCGCCGATTTCCCCCGAGGGAATTCCCGCCGCATTGCTGCCCGCGATCAGCGCGCTCTGCTCGGTCGGGCGCAGCCTTTCGCGGCAGATTGCCCGCGGCCCGCTTGGTGCCTCTCTTGGGCGCGATGTGGGCACCAATACCGGCGGCGACGGGCAAAAGGCGCTGGATGTGCTGGCCGATACCGCCTTCGCCACGGCGCTGACCGGGACGGGCGTGCGCTACTTCGCCTCGGAGGAACGCGAGGAGATCGTCGAGCTTGACCCCACGGGTCATCTTGCGCTGGCCATCGACCCGCTCGATGGCTCGTCCAACATCGACGTCAATGTCTCGATCGGCACGATCTTTTCGATCTACGAGGCCTCTGGGGGCGCCGAGGCCAGCTTTCTGCGCCGCGCCCGCGACCAGATCGCGGCGGGCTACATCATCTACGGGCCGCAGACCTCGCTGATCGTCACCTTCGGGCAAGGCGTGCGTTACTACACGCTCGACCCCGAAACGCAGGTCTTCGAGCTGGCGCAAGACCACCTGCGCCTGCCCGAGCAGTCGGGCGAGTTCGCCATCAACGCCTCGAACTACCGCCACTGGCCGATGCCGATCCGCGCCTATATCGACGACTGTCTGGCGGGCGAAGAGGGGCCGCATGCGCGCAACTACAACATGCGCTGGATCGCCTCTCTGGTGGCCGAAACGCACCGCATCCTGACCCGTGGCGGGTTGTTCCTGTACCCCGGTGACGCGCGGCGCGGCTATACGCGCGGCCGTCTGCGGATGCTTTACGAATGCGCCCCCATCGCCTTTGTCATCGAACAGGCCGGGGGCAAGGCCAGCGACGGGTTGCTGGCCATCATGGATCAGCGTGTCGAGGACCTGCACGAGCGTATGCCGCTGATCTTCGGGTCGCCCGCCCAGATGGACCGGGTCACCGTCTACCACGATCTGCCCCCCGCCGAGACATCGGCGCTCTTCTCTGAACGCAGCCTTTTCCGAGTCTGAGGATCAATAAAGTGAGCAAGAAACACCCTGTCATCTCGGTGACCGGCTCGTCGGGGGCTGGCACCACGACGGTCAAATCGACCTTCGACCAGATCTTTCGCCGCGAGGGGATCAAGGCGGTTTCCATCGAGGGCGACGCCTTCCACCGCTACGACCGCGCCGCGATGAAGGCCGAGCTGGAGGCCCGCACTGCTGCCGGCGAGGCGACCTTCAGCCACTTCTCCTACGAGGCCAACGAACTGGCCAAGCTTGAAGAGGTTTTCCGCACCTATGGCGAGACGGGCCGGGGCGAGACGCGCCACTACGTTCATGACGACCGCGAGGCAGAACGCTGGGGCACGGCGCCGGGCAAGTTCACCGAATGGGAGGCGTTCGAGGATGGCTCGGACCTGCTGTTCTACGAGGGTCTGCATGGCGCCGTGGTCAATGACGAGGTAAACATCGCCGCCCATGCCGATCTCAAGATCGGGGTCGTGCCGGTCATCAACCTCGAATGGATCCAGAAGATCCACCGCGACAAGGCCAGCCGGGGTTACACGACCGAGGCCGTGACCGACACGATCCTGCGCCGGATGCACGCCTATGTGCACTGCATCTGCCCGCAATTCACGGAAACGGATGTGAATTTTCAGCGCGTGCCGGTCGTCGATACCTCGAACCCGTTCATCGCGCGCTGGATCCCGACGGCGGATGAAAGCCTTGTCGTGATCCGCTTCAAGAACCCGCGCGGCATCGACTTTCCCTACCTGACCTCGATGATCCAGGGCAGCTGGATGAGCCGCGCCAATTCCATCGTGATCCCCGGCGGCAAGCTCGACCTCGCCATGCAGCTGATCTTCACGCCGATGATCCACCGCCTCGTCAATGACGCGCGGCGCGCCTGAGGAGACAGCCATGAACCAGATCGCCCAGCTTTCGACCCCTGCCGAGACGATGATGGCCAATGCCATCCGCGCGCTGACGATGGATGCGGTGGAGGCCGCGAAATCGGGCCATCCGGGGATGCCCATGGGCATGGCCGATGTTGCTGCGGTATTGTTCAAGCGGTTCGTCAAGCTCGACCCCTCGGCGCCCGGTTGGGCGGATCGCGACCGCTTCGTGCTGTCGGCGGGGCATGGTTCGATGTTGCTTTATGCGGTGCATCACCTGCTGGGCTATGCCGATATGCCGATGGGTCAGTTGCGCGCCTTCCGGCAGTTCGGCAGCCGCACGGCGGGCCACCCCGAATACGGCCACGCTGCCGGGATCGAGGTCACGACCGGGCCGCTGGGGCAGGGGATCGCGACCGCAACTGGCATGGCTCTGGCCGAGCGGATGCTGAATGCGCGCTTTGGCGACGAGCTGGTGGACCATTTCACCTATGTCATGGCGGGCGATGGCTGCCTGATGGAGGGGATCAGCCATGAGGCGATCGACATGGCCGGGCATCTGGGCCTCGGCCGGCTGATCGTGCTGTGGGACGACAACGGCATCACCATCGACGGTGGGACCGAGCTTTCGACCTCGACTGACCAGCTTGCCCGCTTCGCGGCAAGCGGCTGGCATGTGCAGCGTGTCGATGGCCACGCGGCCGAGGAAATCGCCGCCGCGATCGAGGCCGCCCGCGCCGACGCGCGCCCCAGCCTGATCGCCTGCCGCACGGTGATCGGCTACGGCGCGCCGACCAAGCAGGGTAGCCACGACGTGCACGGCGCCCCCCTCGGCGCGTCCGAGATCGCGGCGGCGCGCGAGGCGCTTGGCTGGACAAGCGCCCCGTTCGAGATCCCCGAGACGGTCTATGCCGAATGGCGCGCCGTTGCCGAGCGGGGCCGCGAGGCGCATGCCCAATGGGCTTCGCGTCTGGCCAAGTCGCCCCTGCGCGACGAATTCACGGCCTTCCACACCGCCCCCGATGCCCGTGCGCTGGACGCCGCCATCGGCGCCTACAAGCACAGCCTGATCCAGAGCGCGCCCAACGTCGCCACCCGCAAGTCCAGTGAAATGGCGCTGGAGGTGCTCAATGAGACGCTGGCCAATACCGTTGGCGGTTCGGCAGATCTGACCGGCTCGAACAATACCCGCAGCAAGGGGATGACCTCGGTCCGCCCCGGCGATTTCGGCGGGCGCTATGTCCATTACGGTATCCGCGAGCACGGCATGGCCGCCGCGATGAATGGGATCGCGCTGCACGGCGGCTTGCGCCCCTATGGCGGCACCTTCCTCGCCTTTGCCGATTACGCCCGCGGGGCGATCCGGCTTTCGGCGCTGATGGGTGTGCAGGTCACCTATGTGCTGACGCATGACAGCATCGGGCTGGGCGAAGACGGGCCGACCCATCAGCCGGTCGAGCATCTGGCCTCGCTGCGGGCGATGCCGAACCTGAACGTGATCCGTCCGGCGGATGCGGTCGAGGCCGCCGAGGCCTGGCAGATCGCCGTCACCGCCGAGGGCCGACCGAATGCGCTGATCCTGTCGCGCCAGAACCTGCCGATGATCCGGGGCCGCCATATCGACGAAAACCTGACCGCGCGCGGCGCCTATCTGCTGCGCGACCCGGTCGAGGGGCGCGACGTGACGCTGATCGCTACCGGGTCTGAAGTGCAGATCGCCGTTGCCGCTGCCCGCCTGCTGGAAGAGCGCGGCCTCCGCGCCGCCGTCGTCTCGGCCCCCTGTTTCGAGCTTTTCGCTGAGCAGGGCCCCGCCTACCGGCTGCGGGTGCGCGGCTCTGCCCCGCGCGTGGGCATCGAGGCCGCGATCCGTCAGGGCTGGGATCTCTTCCTCGAACGCAATGACGCCTTTGTCGGCATGGCGGGCTTTGGTGCCTCGGCCCCGGCGGCGCAGCTTTACGAACATTTCGGCATCACGCCCGAGGCCGTCGCAGAGGCGGCGGAACGGGCCATCGCAAACAACCGCAAGCAAGAGGAACTGGCATGACCGTTACAGTTGCCATCAACGGCTTTGGCCGCATCGGGCGCAACGTCCTGCGCGCGATCTCGGAGTCGGGGCGCGACGATATCGAGGTCGTCGCCATCAACGATCTGGGCCCGGTCGAGACCAACGCGCATCTGCTGCGCTTCGACAGTGTGCATGGCCGCTTTCCTGGCGAGATCACCGTCGAGGGCGACATGATGGATGTCGGGCGCGGCCCGATCAAGGTTACCGCCCTGCGCGACCCGCGTGAGCTGCCCTGGCAGGGCGTCGATGTGGCGTTGGAATGCACCGGCATCTTCACCGACCGCGACAAGGCCGCGCTGCATCTTGAGAACGGATCGCGCCGGGTGCTGGTATCGGCCCCTGCAAGTGGTGCCGACAAGACCATCGTCTTCGGGGTGAACCACCGCAGCCTGACGCATGAGGACCGCATCGTCTCGAACGCGTCCTGCACCACGAATTGCCTCTCGCCCGTGGCCAAGGCGCTCAATGATGCAATAGGCATCAACAAGGGCTTCATGACCACGATCCACAGCTACACGGGCGATCAGCCCACGCTGGACACGATGCACAAGGATCTCTACCGCGCCCGCGCCGCAGGTCAGTCGATGATCCCGACCTCGACCGGGGCCGCCAAGGCCGTGGGTCTTGTGCTGCCCGAGCTGAACGGCAAGCTTGACGGGGTGGCGATCCGGGTGCCGACGCCCAATGTCTCGGTCGTCGATCTGCTGTTCGAGGCCTCCCGCGACACCACGATCGAAGAGGTGAACGCGGCCATCCGCGCCGCTGCCGACGGGCCGCTGAAAGGCGTGCTTGGCTATACCGAGGCGGCCAATGTCAGCATGGATTTCAACCATGACAGCCGCTCGTCGATCTTCCACATGGACCAGACCAAGGTCATGGATCGCCGCCTCGTGCGTATCCTGAGCTGGTATGACAACGAGTGGGGTTTCTCCAACCGCATGGCCGATACCGCCGTGGCGATGGGGAGGCTGAACTGATGGCGCTTCCCTCGATCCTCCAGGCCGATCTACGCGGCAAGCGCGTGCTGGTGCGGGCCGATCTGAACGTGCCGGTCGAGAACGGGCGCGTCACCGACACCACGCGCATAGACCGCTTCGCTGCAGGGATGCGCCCGCTGTTGGCGCGGGGCGCGCGGCTGGTCATTCTGACCCATTTCGGCCGCCCCAAGCGCAGCGAGATGAACCCGGCCTATTCGGTGGACAAGCTGCGCCCGGCGCTCAGCCGCGCGCTTGGGGTCGAGGTGCGCTTTTCGGATGTCTGCGCGGACAACTCGGCGGTGATCCTGTCGAATGCCCTGCGCGAGGGCGAGGCGCTGCTGTGCGAGAACCTGCGCTATAACGGGGGCGAGACGGATAACGACCCCGCCTTCGCCGCCGAACTGGCCAAGCTGGGGGATCTCTACGTCAACGACGCCTTTTCCTGCGCGCATCGCGCCCATGCCTCGACCGATGCGCTGGCGCGCCTGCTTCCGGCCTATGCCGGGCCGCTGCTGGTCGAAGAGATCGACGCGTTGTCGGCGGCCCTTGAGGCGCCGCAAAAGCCCGCCGTCGCCATCGTGGGGGGCGCCAAGGTGTCCTCGAAGATCGCCGTGCTCAAGAACCTCGTGCGCAAGCTCGATCACGTCATCATCGGCGGGGGCATGGCCAATACGTTTCTTTTCGCTTCTGGGGCGGCCATGGGCCGGTCGCTTCACGAGGCCGACCAGGTCGAGACCGTCAGGGAGATCGAAGCTCTCGCCCGGGCGCATGGCTGCCGCCTGCACCTGCCACGCGATGTGGTGGTCGCCCGCGAATTCAAGGCGCAAGCCGCCCATGAGGTGGTGCCCGCCGATGCCTGCCCACAGGATGCGATGATCCTCGATGCCGGCCCCGAGGCCGTGGCCGAGTTCGCAGCCGTGCTGGAGGGCTGCCGCACGATCCTGTGGAACGGCCCGCTTGGCGCCTTCGAGATGCAGCCCTTCGACGCGGCCACCGTCGCGCTGGCCCAAAAGGCCGCCGAGCAGACCCGCGCGGGCCGAGCCGTCTCGGTCGCGGGCGGAGGCGATACCGTCGCCGCGCTGAACGCGGCCGGGGTGGCCCAGGATTTCACCTACGTCTCCACCGCCGGGGGCGCCTTCCTCGAATGGCTCGAGGGCAGGGAGCTTCCCGGTATCGCGGCACTTCACGCCGCCGAATGTGCTGCCTGAGGGAGGACACGATGGCACTGATTACCTTGCGCCAACTTCTGGATCACGCCGCCGAGCAGGGCTACGGCGTCCCGGCGTTCAACATCAATAACATGGAGCAGGGGCTGGCGATCATGGCCGCGGCTGCTGCCTGCGACGCGCCCGTGATCTTGCAGGCCAGCCGCGGTGCGCGCTCGTATGCGGGCGATATCATGCTGCGCCACATGGTGCAGGCGCTGGCCGAGACCTATCCCGATATCCCCGTCGTCCTTCACCAGGACCACGGCAATAACGAGGCCACCTGCCTCTCGGCCATTCGCCACGGCTTTACCAGCGTGATGATGGATGGCTCGCTCGAAGAGGATATGAAAACCCCGGCGAGCTATGACTACAACGTCGCCATCACCCGCCGCGTGACGCAGGCCGCCCATGCCGTGGGCGCGTCGGTCGAAGGCGAGCTGGGTGTTCTGGGCAGCCTTGAGACCGGCGAGGCTGCGGCCGAGGATGGCTCGGGCGCGGAAGGCAAGCTGAGCCACGATCAACTGCTGACCGATCCCGATCAGGCCGTGGATTTCGTGATGGCCACGAAATGCGATGCGCTGGCAATTGCCTGCGGCACCTCGCACGGGGCCTACAAATTCTCGCGCAAGCCCGATGGCGAGATCCTGTCGATGAAGACCATCGCCGCGATCCACGAAAAGCTGCCCGACACGCATCTGGTCATGCATGGCTCCTCTTCGGTGCCGCAGGAATTGCAAGACCTGATCAACGGCTATGGCGGCGAGATGCCCCAGACCTATGGCGTTCCGGTGGAAGAGATTGAACGCGGCATCCGCATGGGGGTGCGCAAGGTCAATATCGACACCGACTGCCGCATGGCGATGACCGGCCAGTTCCGCAAGGTCGCCACCGAAAAGCCGCGCGAGTTCGACCCGCGCAAGTTCCTGATCCCGGCGATGAAGGAACTCGAAGCCCTCTGCCGCGACCGGTTCGAGCGCTTCGGCACAGCCGGGCAAGCCGGAAAGATCAAACCGGTATCGCTGGACGAAATGGCCAAACGCTACGCCTCGGGCGCGCTCGATCCCCGGATCGCGGCCGCGCGCGCCGCCTGAAACACCAATGGGAGGAGAACCCAGATGAACGACATGTCCGAAGCCAAGACCGTCACCGGAGCCAAGCGCTACTCGGCCGGCGTCATGAAATACGCCCAGATGGGCTATTGGGAGCCTGACTACACGCCCAAGGATACCGACGTGATCGCGCTGTTCCGCATCACGCCGCAAGATGGGGTCGACCCGGTCGAGGCCGCCGCTGCCGTCGCGGGCGAAAGCTCGACCGCGACCTGGACGGTGGTCTGGACCGACCGCCTGACCGCCTGCGAGAAATACCGCGCCAAGGCTTATCGCGTGGACCCGGTGCCGAATTCGCCCGGCGAGTTCTTTGCCTATATCGCCTATGACCTCGACCTGTTCGAGGGCGGCTCGATCGCGAACCTGACCGCCTCGATCATCGGCAACGTCTTCGGCTTCAAGCCGCTCAAGGCGCTGCGCCTTGAGGACATGCGCCTGCCAGTTGCCTATGTGAAGACCTTCCAGGGCCCCGCGACCGGCATCGTGGTCGAGCGCGAGCGCCTGAACTGCTACGGCCGCCCGCTTCTGGGCGCGACCGTGAAGCCCAAGCTGGGCCTGTCGGGGCGCAACTATGGCCGTGTGGTCTACGAGGCGCTCAAGGGCGGGCTCGACTTCACCAAGGATGACGAGAACATCAACTCGCAGCCCTTCATGCACTGGCGCGACCGGTTCCTCTACTGCATGGAGGCCGTCAACCGCGCCTCGGCCGCGACTGGCGAGGTGAAGGGCACCTACCTGAACGTCACCGCCGGCACGATGGAAGAGATGTATGCCCGCGCCGAATTCGCCAAGTCGCTTGGCTCGGTCATCATCATGATCGACCTGGTGATCGGCTACACGGCGATCCAGTCGATGGCCAAATGGGCGCGCGACAACGACATGATCCTGCACCTGCACCGCGCGGGGCACTCGACCTACACGCGCCAGCGCAGCCATGGCGTCAGCTTCCGCGTCATCGCCAAGTGGATGCGCCTTGCTGGCGTTGACCACCTGCACGCGGGCACCGTTGTCGGCAAGCTCGAGGGCGACCCGGCCACCACCAAGGGTTACTACGACATCTTCCGCGAGGAATATAACCCGATGGCGCTGGAGAACGGCATCTTCTTCGACCAGGACTGGGCCTCGCTCAACAAGATGATGCCAGTGGCCTCGGGCGGCATTCACGCGGGCCAGATGCACCAGCTGCTGACCTACCTGGGCGAGGATGTCGTGCTGCAATTCGGTGGTGGCACCATCGGCCACCCGCACGGCATCGCGGCGGGCGCCACTGCCAACCGCGTCGCACTGGAGGCGATGCTTTACGCCCGCAACGCCGGACGCGACATCTGGAACGAGGGCGAGGACATCCTGCGCGATGCCGCCAAGACCTGCACGCCGCTCAAGCAGGCCCTCGATACCTGGAAGAACGTCAGCTTCGACTATGCCTCGACCGACGCGCCGGACTTTGCGCCGACGCCCGGCGTGTCGATGTAACCGATTGGGAAAAGGAGAAAAGACATGCGTCTTACGCAAGGACAGTTCAGCTACCTGCCGGATCTGACGGACGAGGATATCCGCGTTCAGGCCCAATATGCCATCGACAAGGGATGGGCCGTCTCGGTCGAGTTCACCGACGACCCGCATCCCCGCAATACCTACTGGGAGATGTGGGGCCACCCGATGTTCGACAACCCCGACGCCGCCGCCGTGGTCTATGAGGTCAACGAGTGCCGCAAGCTGCATGGCGGGAAATACATCCGCGTCATCGCCTTCGACGCCAGCCCGGGCTGGGAGTCGATCCGCATGAGCTTCATCGTCAACCGCCCCAAGACCGAGCCGGGCTTCCGCGTCGTGCGGCAAGAGGGCGAGGGCCGCGTGGTGCGCTACACGATCGAAAGCTACGCGGTGCGCGAACCCGAAGGCCAGCGCTACGCCTGACCCATATGCGGCCCGAGGGCATCTCGGGCCGCCCATGCCACCCAAAGGGACTCGCTATGACCGAAGACGCCCAGACCCGCCCCGCGACCGTGGACCTTGCCGCCGCCTACGAGGAAAGCGGTGTGCGCGAGGTTCTGGAAGAGCTGGACCGAGAGATGATCGGCCTTGCCCCGGTCAAGCAGCGCATCCGCGAGACGGCGGCGCTGTTGCTGGTGGACAAGGCCCGGCGCGAACTGGGGCTGGCCAGCGAAACGCCGACCCTGCACATGAGCTTTACCGGTAACCCCGGCACCGGCAAGACGACCGTCGCGCTCAAGATGGCCGAGCTGCTGCGCAAGCTGGGCTATGTGCGCAAGGGGCATCTGGTGACGGTCACGCGTGATGATCTGGTCGGGCAATACATCGGCCATACCGCGCCCAAGACCAAGGAAGTGCTCAAGAAAGCGATGGGTGGGGTGCTGTTCATCGACGAGGCCTATTACCTCTACCGCCCCGAGAACGAGCGCGACTACGGTCAGGAAGCCATCGAGATCCTGCTTCAGGTCATGGAGAACAACCGCGACGATCTGGTGGTGATCCTGGCGGGCTATGCCGACCGGATGGATCGCTTCTTTGAGTCGAACCCCGGTTTCCGCTCGCGCATCGCGCATCACATCGAGTTTCCCGACTATAGCGATCCCGAGTTACTGAGAATTGCCGACATCATGCTTGGCCAGCAGAACTACACCTTCGACCCGGCCGCCCGCGCGGCGATGGAGGAATATATCGCGCTGCGCCGTGGCCAGCCGCATTTCGCCAATGCCCGCTCGATCCGCAATGCGCTTGACCGCGCGCGGTTGCGTCAGGCGAACCGTTTGTTCTCCAAGGCCAAGGGGCCGCTGACGGCCGCAGATCTGTCCACACTGACCGAGGCCGACCTGCGCACAAGCCGCGTGTTCCGCGGCGGGCTGGATGTTGACCGCGCACGCCGCGCAGAGGCGGCAGAATGACGGAGGATGCCATGAGCTTCGATCGCTCGCTGAAGATCGCCCCTTCGATTCTGGCCGCAGATTTCGCCGATTTCGGGCGCGAGGTCCGCGCGGTCGAGGCCGCGGGCGCCGACTGGATCCATATCGACGTGATGGATGGGCATTTCGTGCCGAACCTCACCTTCGGCCCGCCCATAGTCAAGGCGTTGCGCCGCCATGTGCGCACGGTGATGGATGTGCATCTGATGATCGCCCCGGTCGATCCCTATATCGACGCCTATGCCGATGCGGGGGCCGATATCCTGACCGCGCATTTCGAGGCCGGGCCGCATATTCACCGCACGCTGCAAGCGATCCGCGGGGCAGGGATGAAGGCAGGGCTTGCGCTTAACCCCGGCACTTCCGTCGAAGTTGCAGCGCCACTGCTGGATCTGTGCGATCTGGTATGCGTGATGACGGTGAACCCAGGTTTCGGCGGGCAGAGGTTCATTCCCTCGCAGGTCGGTCAGATCGCACGGCTGCGCGAGATGATCGGGGATCGCCCGATCCATATCGAGGTCGATGGCGGGGTGGATGCCACCACCGCGCCGCTTGTCGCGGCGGCAGGCGCCGATGTTCTGGTGGCCGGATCGGCGGTCTTCCGGGGCGGTTCGGTCGATGATCCGTCGCCCTATGGCGCGAATATCCGCGCGATCCGGGGCGGCTGAGCGGCCTCAGCCTTTCGGGCTGGCCGCCAGCAGCAACGCAAGCGTGCGCGGATGCGAGAGCGCCGCGTCCGCGAGGCTGGAGCGATTGAGGCTTTTGTAGAAGTCGCGCTTGGCCTCGCGCAGCGTTTTCGTCAGCCCGCACGACCCCTGCAACAGGCAGCCTGTGCAGTCCACCATCTCCGTATCGCCCTCCATGAACTGCACAAGGTCACCGATTCGGATCTCGGTCGCGCTGCGAGAAAGCTGAACCCCGCCGGTGCGGCCGCGCGCGCTAAGCAGAAATTCGCCCTCAACAAGACGCTGCACGACCTTCAGCAGGCTGCTCTGCGGCAGTTGATGCGCATCAGCAATTTCCGAAACCGGGACAATCTTGTCCTGGTTCGCCACAAGGTAGAGGCAGAGCCGCAGCGCATAGTCGGTAAACTTGGAGAGGTTCACGGTCGTTTCGTCTTCTAATTGTTACACTCGGGGCGACACTTATCGCCCATGCCACCTTCGCTTCATAACAGGTTAATAACACTATATTTTTTAGCGTAACCTTGCGTAAGCTAGCCTGAATCTCTGCGCCATATATCCTTTTGGCTAGGTTTGGGCGCCCGTTCGGCTTCGCGTGGCAGCAGCCGTAATTGAACCAATGGATAAAAAACATTCAGCGCAGCTGAAGCTATTTTCTGGGCGAGAATCGGACACCTTTGGCGAATCTGTGTCGCCGCGCGCACTAGTTGCCGATCATTTGGGTCGTGTTTCCTGACGAGCCCATGCACATGGTCAGAATAGCAATGCTCTCGTCCTGAGCACAATCAGAAACTATTCGTAATGCAATGATAATAAACGAAAAAGTAATTAGCGCTCGTTGCGACCTAATATACCCTTCAAAGGCATGCGGCGTTCCGAGCAATAGCGTTTTCATGCTTGCCCCGGGTGCGACTTAGGCGGTGGCGCGGAGCCTTTAAGCGCCTGTGGCGTCACCTTTGCGCCAGAAGATTGGCCAAATCCTCCACGGTCACGCCCCAATTTGACCAGATTGTCGCGGTTAACAAGACGCTAGTGGTTAGCCCTGTGCGCCAGCCGATTTGACTCAATCTCGAAGGTTACACGGATGAAATCTGGTTTCTTCTCAACTCTCCTTACGGTTGTCATGCCGCTTGCATCTTCTGCGATGGCCGCCGACGTCGAAAAGCCGGAACTCGTCTTCGGCTTCATCAAGCTGACGGACATGGCGCCGCTCGCCGTTGCGCTGGAGAACGGCTATTTCGCCGACGAGGGCCTGAACGTCACGCTCAAGGCGATGCCGAACTGGACCGCCGTGTCCGAGGGCGTCGCGGATGGCTCGCTTGACGGCTCGCACATGCTGGCGGGTCAACCGCTGGCGGGCCGCATCGGGATCGGCGTGCAGGCGAATTTCGTAACGCCCCTGTCGATGGATCTGAACGGCAACGGCATCACCGTGTCGAACGACCTCTGGGCGCAGATCGCCGATATTGTGCCGCGCGACGATTATGGCCGCCCGAAGCATCCGATTTCGGCCTCGGTCCTCAAGGATGTGGCGGCCAAGATGAAGGCCGAGGGCAAGCCCTTGCAGATGGGCATGGTTTACCCGGTCTCGACCCATAACTACGAACTGCGCTACTGGCTGGCGGCGGGCGGTCTGAACCCCGGCATGTACAAGGCTGAGGATCTGGCTGGCATCACCGGTGGCACCGAGAATGCCGATGTGGAACTTTCGGTGACCCCGCCGCCGAAGATGCCCGAGACGATGGCTTCGGGTGCGATCGCGGGCTACTGCGTGGGTGAGCCCTGGAACCAGGAAGCGCTGTTCCGCGGCGTGGGCGTTCCGGTGATCTCGGACCACCAGATCTGGAACAACAACCCCGAGAAAGTCTTCGGCATGACCGAGGAATTCATCACCGCCAACCCCAAAACCACCGTGGCTGTCGTCAAGGCGATGATCCGCGCGGCGAAATGGCTTGATGACGGCGGCACCTTCAACCGCCCCGAGGCTGCCGACATGCTGGCGCGCCCCGAATATGTCGGAGCCGATGCCAACGTGATCATCAACTCGATGACCGGCACTTTCGAATTTGAACCCGGCGACAAGCGTATCATCCCGGAATTCAACACCTTCTTCGCGAATTACGCGACCTATCCCTACTACTCGGACGCGATCTGGTACCTGACCCAGATGCGCCGCTGGGGTCAGATCACCGAGGCCAAACCGGCCGAGTGGTATCACGACGTCGCCAAGGCGACCTATCGCCCCGACATCTATATGGAAGCCGCCAAGGCGCTGATCTCTGAAGGCCATCTGGCTGAGGACGAGATCCCGGCTGGCACCGATGGCTACCGTGCGCCCACGTCCGACTTCATCGACGGGGTGGAATACGACGGTCACGATCCGCTCGGCTATCTCTCGCGGATGGCCATCGGCAACACGAACTGAGGGCAGGAACATGCGTCACTTCTTTAAAGGAATGTTTGCAGCCCTCGCGGTAACCGCCGCACTGAGCGGAACCGCGAAGGCCGAAGAGGAACTGCCGTCGATCGGCATCATGGCAGGCGAATACGGCAGCTCGTTCGCGACGCTGGGTGAGGAACTTGGCCAGGCGCTGAACGGTTGGTCGGGCACCGAGGTTCGAACGATGCTGGGCAAAAGCTCGCGTCAGACGATCGACGATCTGCTTTATCTGCGCGGCGTGGACCTTGGCTTCGTCAACGCCGACCAGATGGCGAACCTTCAGTTCACCGAGCCGAACCACCCGGCGCTGGCCCGTCTGGCCTACCTTGCCAAGGTGTTCGACAGCGAACTGCACCTGATCGTGCGCAAGGATGGTGGCGCGGACTCGTTGCAGGACATGAACGGCAAGCGGATATCTGTCGGCACCACCACCAGCGATACCGCGCTGACCTCGCGCCTCGTGCTGCGGATGCTCGGCGTCAAGGTCAATGCCGTGTTCCTCTCGACCGAAGCGAGCATCGACGCGCTCAAGCGGGGCGAGATCGACGGGATGTTCTACGTCGGCCCGGCGCCCTCGCCGATCCTGACTCAGATCCTGCAGGAAGACGCGCTGAAGCTGGCCAACGTGGGTTATTCGGACGCTTTCAAGGGCATCTACAACCCCGCCGAAATCTCGGCCGAGACTTATCCCGACCTTGTGGACGACAAGTTCGTCGAGACGATCTCGGTGCCCACCATCCTCGCCGTCTACAACAAGTTCCCGCCGTCGAGCGCGCGCTACCAGAACCTCACGCGGTTCACCGACGCCTTCCTGGCAACGGTTCCGCGTCTGGGGCAGCCGCCGCGTCACCCGAAATGGCGTGAGATCGACCTGACCGCGAAAGTCGATGGCTGGACCCAGTTCGAATACTTCCGCAACGCCGTCACGCGCCCGTCCAATTGATGCGTGGCATCCGACATAGATAAGGACCTCAGACAATGAAACTTACTTTCTCCAAGTTTGTCCGGTCGGCCTGCGTGGGATTGATGATGGCCTCGAGCGGCGTCACTCCGGTCAACGCACAGGGCGCGGCGGTGCGCGATGCGAACGCGGGGCGGCTCGGCCTGATCTCGGAAAGCTCGGTCGGCACGGCGGTGCAGATCGGCGACCAGATCGCCCGCACCCTTGACGGCCGTTCGAAGCTGCGTGTGGTGCAGTATCTCTCGACGGGCAGCCAGAAGAACCTGCGCGACCTGATGAACTTCCGCTTCGCCGATGTCGCGGTGATCAACTCGGATGTGCTGATTTCCGAGCGCCTGCGTCACCCCGATGACGAACGCCTGAAGGACGTGAAATTCATCGCCCGCGCCTTCACCAGCGAATTGCACGTGCTGGTGCGCGAAGAAAGCACCTTGGACACGGTCTATGACCTGTCGGGCCGCAACGTCGCCATTGGCGAGACCGGCTCGGGCACCTCGCTGACTTCGCGGCTGGTGATGCGTGCGCTCAAGGTCAGCCCTCGCGCAGTCGAACTGCCGATGACTGACAGCATCCAGGCGCTCAAGCGCGGCGAACTCGATGCGGTGTTCATGCTCTACGGCAAGCCGAACGGCTTCCTGCGCAGCCTCAAGCCCGAAGACGGCCTGCGTCTGCTGGAAGTGCCGCTGACCGAGGAGCTTGGCGCGATCTATCGCCCGGCCGAGTTCACCGGCGATGACTACCCGGCGCTGGTGTCGGACAAGCTGACCCAGAGCCTTGCCGTTGACGTCGTTTTCGCCATCGAGGAAGGCCCGCGCCTCGGCCTCGACGATCGCGAAAAGATCGGGAACTTCCTGCGCGAGATCAAGGCGAACGAACAAGTTCTGCGCAGCGGCCCTGGGCACCACCCGAAATGGTCCGAGTTCAGCTTTGACGTCGAAGTTCCGCATTGGGAACGCGCGTCCCTGGTGGCCGAGGTGCTGGAAGGCGCCCCGAAAGCCGAGACCGACGGCCCGAATATCTTTGATGTGATGAAGACGTTGAACGAAGAATGAGCGTTTGCCTCGGAGAGGGGGGAGACCAATGAACTACGCTGAAAGCCTTGAACCCGCTGATGATTTCCTGCCTGTCGGGACGACGCTTCTGAACGGCACCTATGCGATTACCGATCATCTTGGGTCGGGTGGTTTCGGGCTGACCTACCTTGCGGGCGACCAGATCGGCCGCAAGGTGGTCCTCAAGGAATGCTTCCCCGCAAGCGTGTGTCTGCGCCGCTCCAAGCAGGTGCGCCCGCAGACCCGCTCGCACGAGGATGATTTCGAGAAGCTGATCCACAATTTCGTGGGCGAGGCGCGCCAGCTTGCCAAGCTCAAGCATGAAAACGTTGTGCCGGTGCTGCATTTCTTCGAAGAGAACGACACCGCCTACATGGCGCTGGAATATGTCGATGGCGTCGATCTGACGACCCATGTCGATGAGAAATCCGGCTACCTGACGCCGCGCCGGATCATGGATCTGGCCCGGCAACTGGTCGGCGCGCTGGATTATGTGCATCGCCACGGTGTGCTGCACCGGGACATCGCGCCCGACAATATCATCGTGTCGAAGGACGACACGCCTGTGCTGATCGACTTCGGTGCCGCGCGTAACGTGGATGCGGCCCTGGCGCAGTCGATCTTCGCGGTGAAGGACGGGTTTTCACCGCCCGAGTTCTACCAGCCGGGCGAGACGCATTCGGCCGCGAGCGACATTTATTCATTTGGCGCAACGCTTTACACGCTTGTGACCGGGCAAGTTCCGGTAGATGCGCAGCGTCGTATGGTCGCGCAGCAAAATGACCAGGCCGACCCGCTTGCGCCCCTGACCGGCGCGGTTCGCGGCTTCCCCGAGGGCTTCCTGCGCGCCATCGACAAGGCCATGGCGCTTGCCCCCGCCGATCGGCCGCAGCGCGCCTCGGAGTTGCTCGAACTGATGCAGACGACCTATGATGCCGACGGCCAGCCGGTGAACGCGCGCAAGCCGCATCTGCATGTCGTTGGGCAAGAGGCGAACTCGGCCCCGGCGGCGCGCAATCCGACAAGCCAGCCGCGCATTCCAGTGCCGACTCGCCCGGCGGTGCCCGCCGGTGCCCGCACAACCGAGCGTCCGGGGCAGGCCTGCAAGCCGGTGACCCGGCCGACCGGTGCGCCCGCGCAAAAAGCGGCCTGCGCCCCCGCGCGCCCCGTGACCAAGCCCGCGACGCGCCAAGTCGAACGCACTGCGACCGCGTTGTATGACCCAGCACCCGCCGACGCCAATACCCGTGCCAAGCGCGCGGGGGCCGAGGTGCTGCCGCCGCTGGTCAGCGCCGGCCCCGACGATATTTCGGCCCTGCGCCCGAAGGCTGGGGGCAAGTCGAACCTCGGAATGATCCTTGCCGCCGCAGCGATCGCGATTGGTGCAGCGGGTGGCTATTATGTCGTTGCGAACAAAGGTGGCGAGCCGTCGGCAACCGAGACGGTCGTGGCGCAACCTGCTGCCGTGGCACCCGCCACCTTGGAAGCCGCGCCGGTGGAGACCGCGACGGCGGCTCCGGCAACCGCCCCTGTTGCGGCGCCCGTCTCCCCGGCCGAGGTTTTCGCTCCGGCGAAGGCTGCCGTGGCCGCACCGGAGGCGGGGCAGGGTGGCTGGCGTATCGACGTCGAGCTTGCCCTGACGCAGGGGGCCGATGCTGCGGGCAAGCCTGCCGTCGTCTTCACCGGCGGCGAGAACAGCCCCTATCCTGCGGGCACGGTTCTTGCGGCGGTCGGTGGTAGCCCCGTCGGCGGCGATCCAAACGGCGTCGCGGCGCTTGCGGCCAGCTACTTTGCGCAATCCGATCCAGCCTCTGCCGGCCTTCCGGTCGAGGTCACGAACCCGCTCTTTGGCACCACGACAGAAGCCGTGCTGCCGGTTCAGGTCTCGCGTGAGGTCAGCATGGGCAGCTTCGATGTCGTGCAGGAGCCCGACCGCGATACATGGCGCGTGCGCGTCAGCGCGGCCAAGGAGTCCAGCGGTCTGATCGAGGGCGATATCCTGCTGTCCGAGCGTCAGTCCGGCCACCGGATCGAGCGCGCCTCGGACCTGTCCGGTGTCCTCGAAGGCTACAGCCGTCTTGGTCAGCCGTCCTACGAGCTGATCGTCCAGCGCAACGGCGCCACCAAGATCATCGGTGTGGGGCTGAGCACGCCGTAACCACGTTCTGGCAGAGTGTCTCTCTTCTCTGAAGGCGCCAGGGGGCCATCGGTTCCCTGGCGCCGTTCCTTCTCAGCGGCCTGTCCAGACCGGATCGCGGCGCTCCAGAAAGGCGCGGGCGCCCTCGGCGGCATCGGCGCTGGCCATGATGCGGCGCAGGGTATCGGCGTTCTCGGTCCAGAGATCGGCAACCGGCGCGGTGTCGGTCGCGCGGCTCAGCCGCAGGGTTTCGTGCACCGCTGCCGGGGCATTGCCGTTGATCTGGTGTGCCAGCGCGCGGGCAGCGGCCAAGCCCTCGCCCGCCGGGGCGCGGCGGCTGAGCAGGCCCATCTCCCACGCCTCATCGGTGTCGAACAGCCGCCCCGTCAGCAGGATCTCGCGCGCCCGCGCCGGGGGGATCAGGCTGGCAAGACGCAGCGCGCCGCCCGCGCCGGCAACAAGGCCGCGGATCACCTCGGGGAGGCCGAAGCGGCAACCGTCCTCGGCCACGATCAGATCACAGCCAAGTGCGAGTTCGAACCCGCCCGCCACCGCCGCGCCATGGACTGCCGCAATCAGGGGTTTGCTGCGCTTCGCCTCGGTCAGCCCGCAAAAGCCGCCGTCGCGAAAGAGCACCTCATCGACCTGACCGGCGCCGAAAGCGGCCAGATCCATGCCCGCGCAAAACACCTTTCCGGCGCCGTTCAGAATGGCGACGCGCAGGGCTGGGTCACTTTCGAACCGGGCGATGGCCTCGGCGAGGGCGGTGCTTAGATCGGCATTGATCGCATTGCGCCGGTCCGGGCGGTTAAGCGTGATGGTCGCGATGGCGCCATCGGTTTCGAACAGAACGGGGTGGTCGGTCATGCGGATTGCCCCTCGATCAGGCGTTGGCGCAAGGCGTTGCGGATGATCTTGCCCGTGGTCGTGACCGGCAGATCGGCGGTGAAGTAGATCGCGCGCGGGTATTCGTAAGCGGCCAGTCGGTCGCGGACATGCGCGGCGATTTCGGCTCGCAGCGCGTCTGTGGGTTCGAACCCAGGGCGCAGAGTGATGAACGCGGCCACGATCTCGCCGCGCAGGGCGTCGGGTTGGCCGACCACGCCCGCCATGGCAACGGCCGGGTGGGCGATCAGGCAATCCTCGATCTCGGCCGGGCCGACGCGATAGCCGCCGGTCGAGATGATATCGTCGTCACGTCCCTTGAAGCGCAGCCGCCCGTCGTCGCAACGCTCGCCCCGGTCGCCGGTCACAAGCCAGCGCCCTTCGGGGCCGGTCACGAACTTCGCTTCCGTCGCAGTGGGTTGGCGCCAGTATCCAAGGAACATCACCGGATCTGGCGCAAGGATGGCGACCGCCCCCTCTGTGCCGGGGGGAAGGCGCTGCCCGGTCTTGTCGTCGATGACATCGACCTCGTGGCCGGGAACGGGCCAGCCCATGACGCCCGCCGCCGGAGGGGCAAGCGCCGCGCAACTTGAGACGACCATGTTGCACTCGGTCTGGCCGTAAAACTCGTTGATCGTGACGCCAAGCGCCGCGCGGCCCCACTCAAGCAACTGGCTGCCAAGAGGCTCGCCGCCGCTTGCGACCGAGCGCATTGTGATGCCCCAACTCAGGCTGTCCGGGTCGGCCTTCATCATCTTGAGCGCGGTGGGCGGCAGGAAGGCGTTGCGGATATCGAGCCGCCGGATCAGGTCCACCGCCGCCCTGGCCGAGAATTTGCGAAAACGGCAGGCGACCACCGGCACGCCGTGATGCAGCGCGGGCAGAAGCACATCGAGCAACCCGCCGATCCAAGCCCAGTCCGCCGGAGTCCAGATCCGGTCGCCGGGTTGGGGCAGGAAGTCGTGGCTCATCTCGACCCCCGGCAGGTGGCCCAGCAACACCCGATGCGCATGAAGTGCGCCTTTCGGGTTGCCTGTCGTTCCCGAGGTATAGATCAGGATGGCTGCGCTTTCGGCGGCACTGTCCACCGGGGTGAACGCAGGCGAGGCACTGGCGCGGGCCGCCGCGAAATCCGGTGTGTCCGCCGTGGCGCCATCGACGGTGAAGATCGTCTGCAACTCGGGCAGCGCGTCGCGGATACCCTGGATCAGCGGCAGGCTCGCGCGGTCTGTCACCAGAACCCGCGCGCCACTGTCGCGCAGCCGGTGCAGCAAAGCATCGGGGCCAAAGAGAGTGAAAAGCGGCAGCGACACACAGCCCGCCTTGAAGGCCGCGATATGTGCGACGGCAGTTTCGCGCCGCTGAGGCAGCAAGATCGCCACCCGGTCGCCGGCCTCGCCCCCGCCCGCGTCTAACCCGAGACCGCGCAGCACATTGGCAAAGCGGTTCGATGCGTCGCGCAATTCGGCATAGGTGGTCTTATGCACCGCGCCGTAGCCGTCATCCTCAACCTCGATCAGCGCGACGCGGTCAGGCTCGGTCGCGGCCCAACGGTCGCAGACATCGGTGCCGATATTGTAGCGCGCGGGAACGTCCCACTGGAACGCCGCGCGCGTGGCGGCATAACTGCCTTTGGCCGACAGCATGATTTCCTCCCCTGCGAGGCCCGAGCCCGGGCCTGCCTCCTCCGCCCCCAGAAAAGCGCGCTCGGCGCGTGCTGTCCACAGGCTGCGGAAGTGACGCAGGGTCGCATGGACGATTTGTCCACCCGAAAGCGTGCGTTTGGGCGATCGGTTCGCGCGGGCGCTCATGGACGGAAAACCTGTCTTTATAGGCCGGTTAGGCGCGTTTCCTGATACCGCAGGGGGCTTGGTGCGCTACACTTTGCCCACGCATTTCACGGTCGGAACAGCACAGGGGGACTGCACAATGGCCGAACAGGGTATTCGCACGACGCACGGGCGCGGGCGGCTTTATGACAGCATTCTGGATGCGGTCGGGGATACGCCCGTCATTCGCATCAACAACCTCGCGCCCGAAGGCGTGCGCATGTATGTGAAGGCCGAGTTCTTCAACCCGGCCAGTTCGGTCAAGGATCGCCTTGCGCTGAACATCATCGAGGCGGCCGAACGCTCGGGCACGCTCAAGCCCGGCCAGACGGTGGTCGAGGCCACCAGCGGCAATACCGGGATCGGTCTTGCGATGGTCTGCGCGCAGAAGGGCTATCCGCTTGTGGTGACCATGGCCGACAGCTTCTCGATTGAGCGGCGCAAGCTGATGCGGATGCTGGGGGCGAAGGTGATCCTGACCCCGCGCGCGCAAAAGGGCACCGGCATGTATCGCAAGGCCGCTGAACTGGCCGAGCAGCATGGCTGGTTCCTCGCGCGGCAGTTCGAGACCGACGCCAATGCCGATATCCACGAAAGCACCACCGCGCGTGAGATCATCGCCGATTTCGCGGGTGATCGGCTCGATTACGTGGTCACCGGCTATGGCACCGGCGGCACGGTGACGGGCCTTGCCCGCGTACTGCGGCGCGAGCGCCCTGAAACCAAGATCGTGTTGTCCGAGCCTGCCAACGCAGCCCTGGTGGCCAGCGATATCGCGCAAGAGCGCGGCGCGGATGGCTCGCCCGCGGTCAGCCACCCCGCGTTCGAGCCGCACCCGATTCAGGGCTGGACCCCGGATTTCATCCCGCTCGTGCTGCAAGAGGCGCTGGACAACGGCGGCTATGACGAGCTGATCCCGGTCGCAGGGGGCGATGGCGTGGCATGGGCACGCAAGCTGGCGGCGCAGGAAGGTATCCTGACCGGGATTTCCGGCGGGTCGAGCTTTGCCGTCGCGATGCAGGTGGCCGAGCGCGCGGCGCCCGGCTCGGTCATCCTGGCGATGTTGCCCGACACCGGCGAGCGCTACATGACCACGCCCCTGTTCGACGGGATCGTCGATGACATGGACGCGGAAGAGCAGTCGATCTCGCTCTCGACGCCCGGTTTTCAGATGGGCTGAACCGCTTAGGCGGGCAGGGTCTCGAGGTTGACAGAAACAGCCCCGAGGCCCGTAATCTCGCCCCGAACCTCGATGTCGCCGGCGACATAGGTGAGCGGGTGGATCGTGCCGGTGATGACGACTTGGCCGGGTTGCAGCCCGCCGCAATGATCGCCGATCGCGCGGTGCAGGGCGTGCAAGGTGCCAAGGGCCGAGCCACCGGGAACCTCGGTCGCGCCATCAAGCAAAACCTGTTCACCCGCCTGCATCTGGCCGGTCAGGCGGGTGAAGTCGTTGCCGTCCCAATCGGTCAGCGGGGTGCCAAGGATCAGCCCGGAATTGATCTGGAAATCCGCGAGTTTCACCAGCGGGTCCGCCGCCGCCGGACCGGTGATGCGCGTATCGACCAGCTCGATCACCGGCAGGGGGACGATGCAGGCGGCCACCGCGCGCAGGTAGTCGGGCTGCGCGGGATCGGGCAGTGGGGCGATGATCTTCCAGCCGACCTCAAGCTCGACCCCGATACGATCCGAGACCGGGTAGCGGCTGCCCGAGGGTTGGCAGCGCGCGGCCATGATCGGTGCCATGATCGGTGGCGCGTCGGGTTTCAGGCCCACCTTGAAGCCGCCCGCCGGACCAAGCGCAGCCAGCAGATGTGATTGCACAGCATAGGCCTGCGCCGCCGAGGTCGGTAGCGCCCCTTGCGGCGCAACCCGGGTGCCAGCGCGGTAGGCGGCCAGAAGCTCTTCGGCGAATGTGGTCATCTCGGTCATGGGCGGTCCTATCGTGTCGCGGTCGGGCAATATGACCCGAGCGTCCGCGCGGGTGCAAGACGGCTGTTCGGCGTCAGGACTGTCGCAGGGAGTGTTGGTTGTCGCGATACCAGCGGTAGGTTTGCGCAAGGCCATCGGGCAGGGCGATGCGGGCGCGCCATCCCATCCCAGTAAGGCGGCTGACATCCAGCAGCTTGCGTGGCGTGCCATCAGGGCGCGCTGGATCGAAGGCGATCCGGCCCGCGAAACCGGTGACCCCCGCGATCATCCGCGCCAGTTCCGCGATGCTGATCTCGGACCCCGTGCCGACATTGACATGGCTGCACATCGCCTGTGTCTGTGCGCGCCAGACCTCGGCCGGTAGCGCTATCGCGAACAGGGCGGCCTCGGCCAGATCGTCGACATGCAGGAACTCGCGCAGGGGGGTGCCACTGCCCCAGATGGTGACCTCATCCTCACCGCGCCGCACAGCCTGATGGAAGCGGCGCAGCAGGGCGGGCAGGACATGGCTCTTCTCGGGGTGGAAGTTGTCGCCCGGTCCGTAAAGATTGGTGGGCATCAGCGCGCGGTAATCGGTGCCGTGCTGCCGATTGTAGCTTTCGCAGAGCTTGATCCCGGCGATTTTCGCGATGGCATAGGGCTCGTTCGTGGGTTCGAGCGTGCCCGTCAGCAGCGCCTCCTCGGACATGGGCTGCGCAGCCGCGCGCGGGTAGATGCAGGATGACCCGAGGAACAAAAGCCGTCTCACCCCCGCCGCATGGGCCTGATGGATGACATTGGCCTCGATCATCAGGTTTTCATAGAGGAACTCCGCCGGGCAGGTGGCGTTGGCATGAATTCCGCCGACCCGCGCGGCGGCCAAGATGACCTGATCGGGGCGTTCGGACTGCATGAAGCCGCGCACAGCTGCCTGATCGGTCAGGTCGAGCGCTGCGCGATCGCAGGTGATGACACTGGCCCCGTTGGCTGACAGTCGCCGCAAAATTGCGCTTCCCACCATGCCCCGATGACCCGCAAGGAAAATCCGCATCCCGGCCTCAGCTTGCAATCGAGACCGGCAGCCCAAGGCCGTTCTCCATCAGCAGGCGCTGACGCCGAGCCGCGCGCAGATCCTCGGCCACCATTTCCGCGCACATCTGCCGGACCGAGACCTCTGGTCTCCAACCAAGCTTGTCGCGGGCTTTCGAGGCATCGCCGAGCAGGGTCTCGACCTCGGCGGGGCGGAAGTAACGCGGGTCGATGCGCATCACCACATCGCCGGGCCGCAGCGCCGGGGCCATGTTGCTGGTCACGCGCTCGATGATCGCGACCTCGTCCACGCCATCGCCCTCAAAGCGCAGCGTCACGCCCAGTTCGGCGGCCGACCAGCGGATGAAGTCGCGCACGGAATGCTGCTGCCCGGTCGCGATCACGAAATCCTCGGGCGCATCCTGTTGCAGCATCAGCCATTGCGCCTGCACATAGTCGCGCGCGTGGCCCCAGTCGCGCCGGGCGTCGATATTGCCCATGAAGAGGCAATCCTCGATCCCCTGAGCGATATTCGCCAGCCCGCGCGTGATCTTGCGGGTCACGAAAGTCTCGCCCCGTCGCGGGGATTCGTGGTTGAAAAGGATGCCGTTGCAGGCAAACAGCCCGTAAGCTTCGCGGTAGTTCACCGTGATCCAATAGGCGTAAAGCTTGGCCACGGCATAGGGCGAGCGCGGGTGGAAGGGCGTCGCCTCACTCTGTGGGCTTTGCTGGACCTGCCCGTAAAGCTCGGAGGTCGAGGCCTGATAAAAGCGCGTCTTGCGCTCCAGCCCCAGAAACCGGATCGCCTCAAGCAGGCGCAGCGTGCCCATGGCATCCACATCGGCGGTGTATTCGGGTGCCTCGAAGCTGACCGCGACATGGCTTTGCGCGCCGAGATTATAGACCTCGTCAGGCGCCACCGCCGCCAGGATGCGGGTCAGGTTGGAACTGTCGGTCAGATCGCCGTAATGCAGGTGCAGGCGGGGCGCATCCTCATGCGGGTCCTGGTAGATATGGTCGATACGCTGCGTGTTGAACGACGAGGCGCGGCGCTTGAGGCCGTGCACCTCGTAGCCCTTGGCCAGCAGGAACTCGGCCAGATAGGAGCCGTCCTGTCCGGTGATTCCGGTGATCAGGGCTGTCTTTGCCATCACATCCCTCGGTTGCGTTAATACAACCTTTACGTGTTTGGCGAAATTGAGCAAGGCCCTTGGAGTGAAAAGGGCGGGGCCGGGGCCCCGCCGCTTCGTCCCTTAGGGGATCAGCTTGGCGATGATCAGATCGGCCGCCTCTTCGGGCGTCATCTGCGTGGTGTCGATGCGGATCTCGGGGCTGTCAGGCGCCTCGTAGGGCGAGTCGATCCCGGTGAAGTTCTTGAGCGCACCCGAGCGAGCCTTGGCGTAAAGCCCCTTCACGTCGCGCCCTTCGGCCACGGACAGCGGCGTGTCGATGAAGACCTCGACGAATTCGCCCGGCTGCATCATCGCGCGCACCATGTCGCGCTCGGCCCGGAAGGGTGAGATGAAGGCGGTGATCACGATCAGGCCCGCGTCGGTCATCAGCTTGGCCACCTCGCCCACGCGGCGGATGTTCTCGACCCGGTCGGCGTCGGTGAAGCCCAGATCCTTGTTCAGCCCGTGGCGCACGTTGTCGCCGTCAAGCAGGAAGGTGTGGCGGTTCATCCGCGCGAGCTTCTTCTCGACGATGTTCGCGATGGTGGACTTGCCCGAGCCAGAAAGGCCGGTCATCCAGAGCACGGCGGGCTTTTGGTTCTTCATCCCGGCGTGATGGTCGCGGCCCAGATCGGTTGCCTGCCAATGGATGTTCTGCGCGCGGCGCAGCGCGAAGTGGATCATCCCGGCGGCGACCGTGTGGTTGGTCATCTTGTCGATCAGGATGAAGCCGCCTAGGTCGCGGTTTTCGGCATAGGGCGCGAAGGGGATGGCGCGGTCGGTCGTGATATTCGCCACGCCGATCGCGTTCAGATCCAGCGTTTTCGCGGCCAGATGCTCCATCGTGTTGACGTTGATCTGGAATTTCGGGTGCTGCACCGTCGCCGAGACGGTCTGCGTGCCGATCTTGAGCCAATAGGCGCGGCCCGGAACCATCTCGGTCTCATCCATCCAGACCACGGTGGCCTCGAACTGGTCGGCGACCTCAAGCGGCTCCTTGGCGGCGACGATCACCTGCCCGCGCGAGCAGTCGATCTCATCGGCAAGCGTGATGGTGACGGATTCGCCCGCAACGGCCTCGTCGCGGTCCCCGCCGAGGCTGACAATCCGCGCGACCGTCGAGGTCTTCCCCGAGGGCAGCACGCGCACCTCGTCGCCCAGGCGGACCGAGCCGCTGGCGATCAGCCCCGCGAAGCCGCGGAAGTCGAGATTGGGGCGGTTGACCCATTGCACCGGCATACGGAAGGGGCGCGCCTGATCCGAGGTTGCGTCCAGCTCGACCGTTTCAAGATGCGGGAGTAGCGCGGGGCCGGTGTACCACGGGGTGTTCTCGCTGAGCGCGGTGATGTTGTCGCCTTTGAAGCCCGAGATCGGCATGGCCACGAAATCTTCGATCCCGATGCTGGTGGCAAAGGCGCGGTAGTCGGCGACGATGGCGTCAAAGGTCGCCTGATCGTAGCCCACGAGGTCCATCTTGTTGACCGCGAGCACAATGTTGCGGATGCCGAGCTGATGCACCAGGTAGCTGTGGCGGCGGGTCTGCGTCAGCACGCCCTTGCGGGCATCGATCAGGATCACGGCCAGATCGGCGGTCGAGGCGCCGGTCACCATGTTGCGGGTGTATTGTTCGTGGCCGGGGGTGTCGGCGACGATGAACTTGCGCTTTTCGGTCGCGAAGAAGCGATAGGCCACGTCGATGGTGATGCCCTGTTCGCGCTCGGCCGCGAGGCCATCCACCAGCAGCGCAAAGTCGATCTCTTGCCCCTGCGTGCCCACGCGCTTGCTGTCGGCCTCAAGCGCCGCCAGCTGGTCCTCGAAGATCATCTTGCTGTCGTAAAGCAGCCGCCCGATCAGCGTCGATTTGCCGTCATCGACCGAGCCGCAGGTGATGAAGCGCAGCATGGTCTTGTGCTGGTGCGCCTCAAGATAGGCGTCGATATCCTGGGCGATCAGCGCGTCGGTCTTGTAAACGGTGTCGGTCATGGTCGTGTCTTCTCGCAAGCGGCCGGGGCCGGATGGGGGGAGGGGCTCAGAAATAGCCTTCCTGTTTCTTCTTCTCCATCGACGCGGCCTGATCGTGGTCGATCGCGCGTCCCTGGCGCTCGGATGTGGTGGTCAGGAGCATCTCCTGAATGACCTCGGGCAGCGTCTGCGCCTCGCTTTCGACGGCGCCGGTCAGCGGGTAGCAGCCAAGCGTGCGGAAGCGGACCGAGCGCATCACGGGTTCTTCGCCTTCGCGCAGCGGGAAGCGTTCATCATCGACCATCAGGATCAGCCCGTCGCGCACCACGGTCGGACGCGGGGCCGAGAAATAGAGCGGCACGATCTCGATCCCTTCGAGGTGGATGTATTGCCAGATGTCCAGCTCGGTCCAGTTCGAGATCGGGAAAACGCGCACGCTTTCGCCCTTGGCCTTGCGCGCGTTGTAAAGCCGCCAAAGCTCGGGGCGCTGGTTTTTCGGATCCCAACGGTGATTGGCCGAGCGGAACGAGAACACGCGCTCCTTGGCACGGCTCTTTTCCTCGTCACGGCGGGCGCCGCCGAAGGCCACGTCGAAACCGTAATGATCAAGCGCCTGCTTCAACCCTTCGGTCTTCCACATGTCCGTGTGCAGCGAGCCGTGGTCGAACGGGTTGATGCCCTTCGCCACCGCCTCGGGGTTTTGATAGACCAGCAACTCCATGCCAGCCGCCTTGGCCGCACGGTCGCGCAGCGCATACATGTCACGGAACTTCCAGGTCGTATCGACGTGAAGCAGCGGGAAGGGCGGCGGGGCCGGGTAGAAGGCCTTCTTCGCCAGATGCAGCATCACCGCGCTGTCCTTGCCCACGCTGTAAAGCATGACGGGGTTCTCGGCCTCGGCCACCACTTCGCGCAGGATGTGGATGCTCTCGGCTTCGAGGCGTTGCAGATGGGTGAGGTTCTTGGTCATGGCGGCGCTTTGCATCCCTCGGGTTCGTCTGGCGCTTTTCTATCAGCGGTCGCGCCGGAACGCACCTCTGTTTGGGGGGAGAGTTTTCGAGATTAATCGTTAACACCGGGATAATGGCCGCCTTTGCGTTGGAAACGCCGAAGGTCGTTCCTGCCCTGTTTTCGAGCGCTTCTGACTCGGTGGCAGCAACGGTGCACGGAAAAATTGTATCAACACATACGATTTCGTGAATTCAAGGGTTGCGTCGCGGCAGGCGCGTAAGATAAGTTCGTCTCGTATCAGTGCTTTGTAGTAATTGAACCCGCGCGAACTGCGCCCTCCCTCTGCTGTCGCCAGAGGGTTAGAGGTGTGTTGCCGCGCGTAGCCTCGCCGTATCGGGGGGCGTCGGCTGCCTACAGGGGCCGATCGGGTCATGCGTCTTACGACAAGGCAATCCGACATTCCTGTAGGGAGCATGCTGTGAGCAGAGCTAGCAGAGCCATGTTTGCGACGGTGGCACCGATCGCGCTTTTTTCCATTCTTCCGGCACCGCTTTGGTCGGGCACCTTCGACGATCTGCCCGTGATCGAGGTGACCGGCGACGGCTATATCTTCGCCGATCCCGCCGAGGGCGTGCTTGAGCCGGGGCTGAAGGCGGTCACGCTGGAACCCAACGCCGATTACGACAACACCCAAAACCCGAGCGGCGTCGGCAACTGCCTGATGGCGAACAACCCCGACATCCTCTGCACCGCCCAACAGGGGGCGGGCAAGCGCATCAAGACGCGCCTGACCGGCAAGGATGGCATGGACATTCGACTGAGCACCCAGCCGAGCGAGGGCATCACCGAGTATTTCCTTTACGGCAAGACCTCGAACCTGACCGGCGCGCGGATCACCGGTTTCACCATCGAGTTCGGCACCGGAACGGGCGCGGATTTCGTGGCGATAGATCCGAGCGATCCGGCGACCGCCGCGCTCTTCGATCCTGACTTCAACCCTTATGCGAACCTGCCCGACGGGTTGTTTGGCGACGGTGGTCAGGAAGGCACCGGTATCGGCTTCTTCGATGCCTCGGGCGCCGACATGACGGTCGAAACGGTCAACCCGGCGCTGAACCTCAGCGCGCTGTCGAACGCCACGCACACGACCTATTTCGGCGATGCGCTGCTTGATAACAGCATGGTGCCCGATGCCTATTTCTGGGATGTCACCGGCACCGAGATCGAATCCGACGAACCCGTTCTGGTCGCCTGGCATAACCTGTCCGAAGGCGCCTGGCTTTATGGCAACCTCGGGCTGGAACAGGGCGATCTGGACCTGCGTCTTGCCGCGCTGGCCGATAGCCTTGGCGTGAGCGTCGAGGCTCTGGCCTATACGCCGGGCGGTGCGCTGCCCGAAGAGGTCGTGGCGCTGATGGAGGGCAACGCGCTCTTCGAGGTCGATATCATCGAGGATCTTCGCAACCTCAACCTCAACTTCATGATCGACCTTGGTGATGTTGCAGGCAATGAGGTGACGTTGCGCCTGACGCCGATCTTTGCCGATATCGTGCAGGAAACCCAAAGCGACTATCAATTCGTTACGGCGGCGCAACTCGATGCGGCGGCCAACGTGCCCTATTTCGATCTAGGCAATGCCGAGGAATACCAGTCCGCCATCGCCGCGATCCTCGCTCTGGACGCACCCGAGCAGGCCGAGGCGCTGGAGCGCACGGGTTTCAGCTTCCTCTCCGCCTTCAGCGGGCTTGGCTTCGAGATGGGCCGCGCGCAGGTTCTGGCGTTCGACGGGCTTGGCGCCGAAAGCGGCTCGGACGGGGCGGTTCTGTCCTCGAAGGGGCTGCCGAACGGCTGGATGCTGGGCGCCGACACCTATGGTTTCGTCAGCCTCCAGGGCCAAGCCGCAAGCTATGAAAGCACCGCGAACGGCATCGGCTACGACGTGGACAGCTTCGGCGTGAACGGCGGTGTCGAGCGCATGATCGACCCGACCCTGTCGGTGGGCGTCATGATCGGCGCGGCCAGCGCCACGAGCGACGCCTATAACGACCGCGGCGAGATCGACGCCAAGGGCTATTCCCTCGCGCTCTTCGGCCGCAAGGCCTTTGGCGAGGGCGGCACCGTCCAGGCGATTCTGGGCTATCAGGATCTGTCCTTCGACACCGCGCGCAACGTCATGGACCTGACGGCGAAGGGCGAGACCGATGGCTCGCAGATCTTCGCGGCGATCAAGGCCGATTACATGTTCGAGCGCGGTGCCCTGCGGTGGGGCCCGATGGCCGGGATCGAGTATTACCACCAGAAGGTCGACGGCTTCACCGAAACCGGCGCCGACGCCTGGAACCTTGCGATCGGCGATCAGTCGGGCGACGTGACGGTGGCTTCGCTTGGGGTGAAGGGGGACTATCGCCTTAACGCCTCGGACAGCCGCCTGACCGCGAGCCTGTCCTACAACAGCGCCTCGGGCGACGATCAACTGATCCGGTCGGGCTTTGTCGGCCTGCCGGGCGGCGTGGTGCCGGTCGATGGTTTCGATCAGGACTGGGTCGACGTGGCTGTTGGCTTCTCGTCCTCGCTGCCGGTCTCGAATGGCAAGGGCGCGCGTATCCAGGGCGGCTATGTCGGCTCGTTCGGCGACGATTACGAGAACCACGCAGTGCAGGTCGCGCTGAAGATGGCGTTCTGAGCACATGGAGAAGCTGTCGTCGTTTGAGTGGCGGGCGAGAGGATGCTTCCCACCGGCTGCTCTCCGTGTCGATATCTTGTCACATTCGCTCTAAATTTTCGGGTGGCCCACGTGGCCGCCCATTTAAATTGGTGCCTCATCCTGCGTGTGCCCTGAGTCATGGGACAAACTTCTTGATTGTGTGCCGCCGCCGCCGCTAGGACTTGGGCCAGCAAGGCAAAATTGTTAGGCCGAAGACAGGGGTGCACGATTGGCTGAATACGAGTGGTATCGCACGTGGGTTTCTGAAGCGACCGGAGCAGCGCGGGCGGATTCCGAGCTGATCGTCGTTTGGTTCGATACCGTCGCGCCGAGCGATCCTTCGGGCTACGACCTGATCATCATCGATGTTGACGGCGACGGCAAGATTTCGCCCGACGAATGGGAAGATGCGACCGGTGCGAGCGGCACGAAGTTTCGTGGCGATAACACGAGCGACAGCCTCTACAACCCCGAGCCGTCACTGGGTAAATCGGATGGCTATCTCTACACGACCTATCCGATCGATGCGGGTGACACCGGGTTGCTCGACGATATGGTCAGCGATTTTGTTCCGGTCTATCCGCAGACGCTTGATCCGAATATGCCCTGCTTCGCACGCGGCACCTGGATCGACGTTCCAGGCGGGCGTCGTCTGGTCGAAGATTTGCGCATCGGCGATGAGGTTCTGACTGCCGCCGGGAGCGTGGAGGAGATCCGCTGGATCGGGTCTCGTCGCCTGACGCGCGAGCTGCGCGAGCGTCCGCACCTGCGGCCGATCCGCATCTCGGCGGGTGCCTTGGGGCCGGGTATTCCCTCCGAGGATCTCATCGTTTCGCCTCAGCACCGGGTGCTTGTCCGCTCGCCCATCGCGCAGCGCATGTTCGAGGCTGACCAGGTTCTGGTGCCTGCCAAGCATCTTCTTGGGTATCCCGGCGTCGCCATCGTCGAGGACCTCGATGAGGTCGAGTATTTTCACATCCTGCTCGATGCGCATGAAATCCTGATCTCGAACGGAGCCGAGACGGAGTCGCTCTATCTCGGGCCGCAGTTCCTGAAGACCGCCGGCAGAGCCGCGCTGCGCGAGATCCGCGAGATTTTCCCCGATCTCGAAGATGAAATCCGCCCCTTTGCCCATCCGGTGATTGGGTCGCGCCACGGGCGCAAGCTGGCCGAGCGGCATCTGCGCAATCGCAAACCCCTGACCGTTCCGCGTGGCTGATCCGCCCGCAGGGCGCCGCCCCTTCGCGCCGACTGCACATTTGACGCAGTTGCACGAGGGATGCGGGCGCCTATGTTTCAAGGGCCTTGACGACACCCCCGGTACAGGAAAGAAACAGGTCCAATTTCCGCGCCGCGGCGGCCGGAAACGAGGGGGGCTGGAACGTGTCACCGTACTTTGACTTTCCCGACCGCTGTTTTCCGGATAGGAGACTCCCATGAAATTTCGCTTTCCCATCGTCATCATCGACGAGGACTTCCGTTCGGAAAACTCGTCCGGTCTGGGTATTCGCGCTCTGGCGGAAGCCATCGAGAACGAAGGGTTCGAAGTGCTGGGGGTGACCAGCTACGGTGACCTTTCGCAATTCGCGCAGCAGCAGTCCCGCGCCTCGGCCTTCGTGCTTTCGGTCGATGACGAGGAGTTCACCCCGGGCCCCGAGCTTGACCCCGCGATCATCCGCCTGCGCGACTTCATCGAGGAAGTGCGCTGGAAGAACGCCGATGTGCCGATCTATGTGCATGGCGAAACCAAGACCGCGCGGCACCTGCCCAACGACATCCTGCGCGAGTTGCACGGCTTCATCCACATGTTCGAGGATACGCCCGACTTCGTCGCCAAGCACATCATCCGCGAGGCGAAGGGCTATCTGGAAGGCATCCAGCCGCCGTTCTTCCGCGCGCTTCTGGATTACGCCGAGGATGGCTCCTATTCTTGGCACTGCCCGGGGCATTCGGGGGGCGTGGCCTTCCTGAAAAGCCCGATCGGCCAGATGTATCACCAGTTCTACGGCGAGAACATGCTGCGCGCCGATGTGTGCAACGCGGTCGAGGAACTCGGCCAGTTGCTGGACCATAACGGCGCCATCGGCGCGTCCGAGCGTAACGCCGCGCGGATCTTCAATGCCGATCACTGCTTCTTCGTGACGAATGGCACCTCGACCTCGAACAAGATGGTTTGGCACCACACGGTCGCGCCCGGCGATGTGGTCGTGGTGGACCGCAACTGCCACAAGTCGATCCTGCATTCGATCATCATGACCGGCGCGATCCCGGTCTTCCTGCGCCCGACGCGCAACCATTACGGCATCATCGGCCCGATCCCGCATGCCGAGTTCGAGATCGAGTCGATCAAGGCCAAGATCCGCGCCAACCCGCTGCTGGAAGGCTACGACGCCGAAACGGTCAAGCCGCGCATCATGACGCTGACGCAATCGACCTATGACGGGGTGCTTTACAACACCGAGGTCATCAAGGGGATGCTCGACGGTTATGTCGAGAACCTGCATTTCGACGAGGCATGGCTACCCCACGCGGCCTTCCACCCGTTCTACGGCACCTATCACGCGATGGGCCGCAAGCGCGGGCGTACCAAGCATTCGGTGACCTACGCGACGCAGTCGATCCACAAGCTGCTGGCGGGGATCAGCCAGGCCAGCCACGTTCTGGTGCAGGACAGCCAGGACACCAAGCTCGACCGGCATCTGTTCAACGAATCCTACCTGATGCACACCTCGACAAGCCCGCAATATTCGATCATCGCCAGCTGCGACGTGGCCGCCGCGATGATGGAGCCGCCGGGCGGCACCGCGCTGGTTGAGGAAAGCATCCTTGAGGCGCTCGACTTCCGCCGTGCGATGCGCAAGGTCGATGAGGAATTCGGCGAGGACGACTGGTGGTTCCAGGTCTGGGGCCCCGAGGCGCTGGAAGAGGAAGGCATAGGACGCAACAAGGACTGGGTTCTGCGTCGAACCGACGAGGACGGCGTTCAACTGGCCGATGGTGAGGACAGCTGGCACGGCTTTGGCGACATGGCGCCCGGCTTCAACATGCTCGACCCGATCAAGGCCACGATCATCACGCCCGGTCTCAACCTCGACGGGCGGTTCGAGCCGACCGGCATCCCGGCCTCGATCGTCACCAAATACCTGGCAGAGCATGGCGTCGTGGTCGAGAAGACCGGGCTTTACAGCTTCTTCATCATGTTCACCATCGGCATCACCAAGGGCCGCTGGAACACGCTTCTGGCGGCGTTGCAGCAGTTCAAGGACGACCACGCCAAGAACCAGCCGATGTGGCGCGTCATGCCCGAGTTCTGCGCAAGCCAGAAACGCTATGAGCAGATGGGCCTGCGCGATCTGTGCGATCACGTCCACACGCTTTATGCCAAGTATGACGTGGCGATCCTGTCCACCGACATCTACCTGAGCGACCACACCCCCGCGATGAAGCCAAGCGATGCATTCTCGCATATCGCGCGCCGCACCACGCAGCGCGTGCCGATCGACGAGTTGGAAGGGCGCATCACCACCAGCCTCGTGACGCCCTATCCGCCGGGGATCCCGCTGCTTATTCCGGGTGAGGTCTTCAACAAGAAGATCGTCGAATACCTCAAGTTCAACCGCGAATTCGCGCGCGAATGCCCGGGCTTCGAGACGGATATCCACGGCCTTGTGCAAGAGGTCGGGCCTGACGGGCTGGTGCATTACTTCGCCGATTGCGTCGCCGAGTGATAACAGCGACGGCACGCATCCCGCCCGCCTGGCGGGGTGCGTCTTTCTTTGTCGCCGTGGCCGCGACTTGCTAGGATAGGCGCCAGAACAGGCTCCAAGGGGCATCCATGGATATCGGTTGGCTCGAAGATTTTCTCGCCCTTGCCGAGCTGCGCAACTTTACCCGCGCGGCCGAGTTCCGAAATGTCAGCCAGGCCGCGTTTTCGCGCCGCATCCAGTCGCTCGAAAACTGGTTGGGGACGGGGCTGATCGTGAAGGGCTCGCAACCCGTACGCCTGACCGAGGCGGGCGAGCAGTTTCGCGAAACCGCGCAGGTCTCGGTCGAGCGGCTGCTGGAGACGCGCGCCTCGATCCGCGGGAGCCAGTTCGACGCCATGAGCCAGATCCGTCTGGCCATGCCCAACGTGCTGGCCCGGTCCGAGTTCAAGCGCATTCTGGGGGTGATCGGGCCGCGCACCAAGACCTCGTTTTCGGTCATCGTCGGCACCACAAGCGAGGTGACCGCGCGCTATCTGGCGGGTGATGCCGATATCCTCTTCGCGCATGACGCGCCCGCGCTGCCCACGCATGAGGCGCTTTCCAGCCACGAACGCCTTGCCCTGCGCCGCGACCGGTTTCTGCCCTATGCCACGCGCGATGCGGCGGCGCGCGAACGCTTCGGCTTTCCGGGCACGCCGGGGCAGCCCTTCCCGCTGATCGCCTATTCGCAGCGGGCCTATTTCGCGCGGCTTTTCGAGCATGTTCTGGAACGCGCGCCGCACCGCCCGAGCTACAAGGTCACGGTGCAATGCGATATGTCGGACGTCCTCAAAGAGGTGATCGTGGCGGGCTACGGCGTCGGCTGGCTGCCGCAAAGCACGGTGGACGCAGCCAGCGCCGAGCAGATCGCACCGGTCGATGAAAAGGACTGGGCGATGGAGCTTGATATCTGCGCCTTCCGCCCGCGTCACCCGCTTGGCCCCAAGATCGAGGCGGTGTGGGAGGCCCTTTGCGCCTCGGTCTCGCAGGGCTGATGCAAGCCCTGCATGGGCCATGCGACATCCGCATTGGACTTGCGCGCCCGCGTGACGCTTTTGTGTCGGCAAGCTGCATCGTGCAGCGCGATACAGGAGAAAAACATGCATCACGCGATGCGTATCGAAGAGGACAACCTCGGCCAGATCCACCTGCCAAGCACCTGCCTGTGGGGCATTCACACGCAGCGGGCGATCGACAATTTCCCGATCTCGGGGATGAAGCTGAACCTCTTTCCCGAATTCATCCGGGCATTGGCCTGGGTCAAGACCGCCGCCGCACGGGCGAACCGCTCGCTTGGCGTGCTTTCGGGCGAAAAGGCACGGGTGATCGAAGAGGTCTGCGCCGATATCGTCGCGGGCCGCTACCACGATGCCTTCCGGGTGGACATGATCCAAGGGGGCGCGGGCACCTCGACCAACATGAACGCCAATGAGGTGATTGCGAACCTTGGCCTGATGCGGATGGGCCATGCGCCGGGCGAGTATGACCACCTGCACCCGAACGACGATGTGAACCGCTCGCAATCGACCAATGACGTCTATCCCACGGCCATGCGCCTAGCGATCGTATCGCAATGCGATGATTTCCGCGCGGCCCAACTGCGGCTGGCCGAGGCCTTCAAGGAACGTGCCGAGGCCTTCGCCGATATCCGCAAGATCGGCCGCACCCAGTTGCAGGATGCGGTGCCGATGACGCTTGGCCAGGAATTCGCGGGCTTCGCCGCGACGATCCTTGAGGATGTCGAGATAATCGGGCGCCTCTCGCATCTTCTGCTGGAGGTCAACCTGGGCGGCACCGCCATCGGGACGCGCGTCAACACCCCTGAGGGCTATGCCGAGGCTGCCGTGCGCGAATTGGCCCGCGTGTCGGGGCTGGAGGCGAAACTGGCCACCGACCTGATCGAGGCCTCCTCGGACACTGGCGCCTATGTCACCTTCTCGGGCGTGCTCAAACGCATCTCGGTGAAACTTTCCAAGATCTGCAACGACTTGCGGCTGCTGTCGTCGGGCCCCCGCTCGGGCTTCATGGAGATCCGGCTGCCGGCGGTGCAGGCGGGATCGTCGATCATGCCGGGCAAGGTCAACCCGGTGATCCCCGAGGTGGTGAACCAGGTGGCTTTCCAGGTGATCGGCAACGACCTGACCGTGACCATGGCCGCCGAGGCCGGGCAGCTTCAGCTGAACGCTTTCGAGCCGGTGATCGTGCTCAACGTGCTGCAAAGCATGCGCATCCTGATGCATGCGATGGACACGCTGGCAGAGCGTTGCGTGAAGGGGATCGAGGCCAACGTCAGCCAATGCGAGGGCGCGCTGGAGAACTCGCTGGTGCTGGCGACGATGCTCGTGCCGCATATCGGCTACAGCAAGGCCGCCAAGGTCGCCAAGATCGCGCTGGCCGAGGGCGCGCAGGTCGTCGAAACCGCCGTCAAGATGGGCTATGGCACGGCCGAGGAAATCGAGGCGATGATCCGATAGGAAAGGGGGCCTCGGCCCCCTTTTTCAATTCAGCCACAGCTCGATCAGGGCGGCTTCGGGCGTTTCGGCGCCGCCGTTCTCGACCCCCGCCGCCCAGAGGGGCGCGCCTGCGGCATAGGCGCCGGGGGCAAGCCCGCCCGCTTCGCACTGGCTGACCGCGCGGATACGCTTGCCCGCCCGCACCGCATCCGCCAGCGTCTGCATCAACACAGGATCGTTCATCGCCGTGCCCGCCCCGAACACCCGCAGCACCGCCCCGTCCAGCGCGTTCAGCGCCGCGCGCAGGGCCTCGACCGGAAGCCCGGGCGAGAGGCTGAGGATCGCCAGACGCTCCGCGCCAAAGCGCCGCCGTGCTGGCAGGTGCAAGGGCGCCTGCGGCTGGCTGCGGAAACTGTCAGATGCGTGGCTGTCATGCTTGATCAGCCCCGCGGCCGAGAGCACCCGGCCGGAAAACGCCAGATGCACGCCTTCGCCCGGCAAAAGCACCGAACGCAGCGCAAGGTCGAGATTGCCCTCGGCATCGCCGCCCTGCGCCAGCGGCACCATTGAGCCGCAGAGCACCACGCGCCGACCCGATCCGGCCAGCGCCCGCGACAGCGCCGCGCCGGTGAAGGACATTGTATCCGTGCCATGCGTCACGATCACCGGCATCTCGGGGTGCGCGTCGATCTGGTCGAGCATCCGGTTCCAGTCGGCAGGGCCGACATTGGCACTGTCGAGCAGGGGGGCGAAGACATGGCTGGTCAGGTGAACATCTTCGGACAGACGCGCTGCAATCGCGGCTTCGACCAGCCCCGACTGGGGCGTCAGGCCTTGCGCGCCCGGCACCATGCCGATGGTGCCCCCGGTGTGGATCAGCAAAAGCTTCATGCGTGGCCTCTGGGGTTTCGCAACTGGGGCGGCTTAGTTCGTGACATGGGCAAGCAGCAGGCAGCTTTCGCTATTCAGCACGCCCGGCACCTCGCGTATCTCGCGCAGGACGCGGTCGAAATTGACCAGGCTGTCGGTCTTGATCTCGACCACCAGATCCCAGGCGCCGTTCGTGGCATAGACGGTCGCCACCTCCGGGATGCGGGTCAGGGTGCGGATCACGTTGCGCGACATCTTGCCTTGCAACTCGACCATGGTAATCGCGCGGACCTCACCCTCGACGTCGGTGTCGGTCTCGACGGTGAAACGGCGGATGCGGCCTTCGCGCACAAGCGCCTCAAGTCGGGCCTTGGCGGTGGTGCGCGAGATGCTGACACGGTGCGCCAGTTCGGTGATCGACATGCGCGCATCGTTGCGCAGCGCGGCGATAATCGCGCGGTCGGTGGCGGAGAGGGGCGTGCTCATTGTGCGTCTTGTCCTGCGCGGTATTCAATTTGCGCAGAATAGACGTCAATTAGGGCAATTTAGCAATCAGATTCGGCATCGGTTTCACGCTTTCTTGTTCGTCATAAGGGAGAACAAGATGAGCCGTAGCTGTTCGATTCTCGGCGCGCCGATCCAGACGGGCGCGTCGCAGCCGGGGTGCCTGATGGGACCGGCCAGCCTGCGCACCGCAGGCTTGGGCAAAACTCTGGCCGATCTGGGCTGGAGTGTGCGCGATCTGGGGGATCTGTCGATCGCCCCGCAACAAGCGATGAGCCACACCAACGCCGCCATTCACGACCTGGCCGAAACCCGCGCCTGGATTGAGGTTCTGGCCAGCGCCGCCTTTGACGCCGCGCGCGACCATGACTTCCCGATCTTCATGGGCGGCGATCACTCGATGGCCGCGGGCACGGTCGCGGGGCTTGCGCGCCATGCGGCGGGGCAGGGGCGCCCGCTGTTCATCCTGTGGCTTGATGCGCACCCGGATCTGCACACGCTGGCCACCACCGAAAGCGGCAACCTGCATGGCACGCCCGTGGCCTATTTTACCGGCGAGCCGGGCTTCGAGACCTACCCGCCGCTCAGCCACGCCGTTGATCCGCGCAACATCTGCATGATGGGCATCCGCTCGGTCGATCCGGCTGAACACGAGTTGATCTTGCGCAGCGGGATCGAGGTGCACGACATGCGCGCCATAGACGAGACCGGCGTTCTGCCGCCTCTGCGCGCTTTCCTTGAACGCGTCCGCGCCGCCAACGGGATGCTGCACCTCAGCTTCGACGTCGATTTCCTTGATCCCGACATCGCGCCCGCCGTGGGCACGACCGTGCCGGGCGGCGCCACCTTCCGCGAGGCGCATCTGATCATGGAGACGCTGTGCGACTCGGGTCTCGTGACCTCGCTCGACCTCGTCGAACTCAACCCCTTCCTCGATGAACGCGGCCGCACCGCGAAACTGATGTGCGACCTGACGGCCAGCCTGTTCGGCCGCCGCGTTCTTGACCGCATGACCCGGAGCTACTGATGAAACCGACCCCTTCGCACCTGGCCTATGTGCCCTTCGTTTCCGTCGAGAACATGATGCGCCTTGTGAACGCCACCGGGCCCGAGCGCTTCATGGCCGAGCTTGCCGGCTATATCGAGGAAGACTTCAAGCGCTGGCCTGAATTCGACAAGACGCCGCGCGTGGCCTCGCATTCGCAAGACGGCGTGATCGAGCTGATGCCGACCGCCGACAGCGAGAACTACGGGTTCAAATACGTCAACGGCCACCCGAAGAACATGCGCGAAGGCTATCAGACCGTGACCGCTTTCGGCGTGCTCTCGTCGGTGGCCAACGGATACCCGATCCTGTTCACCGAGATGACGGTGCTGACCGCGCTGCGCACGGCGGCGACCTCGGCGCTGGTCGGCAAATACCTTGCGCCGAAGGGCGCCGAGGTCATGGCGATGATCGGCAACGGTGCGCAATGCGAATTCCAGGCGCTGGCCTTCCGCGCGATCTGCGGCATCAACCGGCTGCGGCTGTATGATATCGATCCGGCCGCCACCGAAAAGGCCGCGCGCAACCTGATTGCGCAGGGCTTCGAGGTGGTGAAATGCGCCTCGGGTAACGAGGCGGTCGAGGGTGCGCAGGTGATCACCACCTGCACCGCCGACAAGCAGTATGCGACGATCCTCACCGACAACATGGTCGGCGCCGGTGTCCATATCAACGCCATTGGCGGCGACTGCCCCGGCAAGACCGAACTGCACAAGGACATCCTGCTGCGCTCGGACATCTTCGTGGAATACCCGCCGCAGACCCGCATCGAGGGCGAGATTCAGCAGCTGCCGGAAGACCACCCGGTGATCGAGCTCTGGCAGGTAATGCGTGGCGAGCTGCCCGCGCGTCGCGACGCAAAGCAGATCACGCTCTTCGACTCGGTGGGCTTCGCGATCGAGGATTTCTCGGCACTGCGATACGTCCATGACCGCATCAAGGGCACCGACTATTTCGCGCCGCTCGACATGCTGGCCGACCCGGACGATCCGCGTGACCTGTTCGGCATGGTGATGCGCGCGGCCTGATCGCCGCGCACGCGCCACCACAGGTGGAATCTACGCCGTTCGCGCATCGAATTGATCACTTCGATCAGAACGATCTTCATGATGCGCGAATTGGCAAGTGTTTTTGGGCGCTGCCCAAAGGGATGACCTTGACGCGCTTCTCGGGGGGAGAGGCGCCCAACGGGAAAGGGAGACTAGATGAGCGCCGATGCCATCATCGACGTGCGCGATCTGCACAAATCCTACGGCAATCTCGAGGTGCTCAAGGGCATCAGCCTGACTGCGCGCACGCATGACGTGATCTCGCTGATCGGGGCCTCGGGGTCGGGTAAATCGACCTTCCTGCGCTGCCTCAACCTGCTTGAGATCCCGACGCGCGGCGAGGTCTTTGTGCATGGCAAGCGCATGCCGCTGTCTGATCCGGACCCGTCGCGGGGCGAGCGCCGTGTGACCTCGGAACGCGAGCTGCGCGAGATCCGCACCCATCTGGGCATGGTGTTCCAGCAGTTCAACCTGTGGTCCCACATGACCGTGCTGCAAAACGTCATCGAGGCGCCGATCCGCGTGCGTGGCATGGCCCGCGCCGAGGCCATCGAGCGCGCCAAGGACCTGCTGGACCGCGTGGGCCTGTCGGCCAAGGTCGACAACTACCCCAGCCAGCTTTCGGGCGGCCAGCAGCAGCGCGTGGCGATCGCGCGTACTTTGGCGCTCGACCCCGAGATCATTCTTTTCGACGAGCCGACCTCGGCCCTCGACCCCGAAATGGTGGGCGAGGTTCTGGCGGTGATGCGCGATCTGGCCTCGGAAGGGCGCACGATGATGGTCGTGACGCATGAGATGGGCTTTGCCCGCGAGGTCTCGACCGAGGTCGTCTTCCTCGAAAAAGGCAAGGTCGGCGAGCGCGGCGCGCCCGAGCAGATCTTTGGCGATCCGCAAACCGCCGCCTGCAAACAGTTTCTGAACAAGGTCCTCTGACCGGAATACCCAGGGAGAATCCAATGAAAAAGACCCTTATCGCGCTGGCCCTGCTGGCCGCGTCGCCCGTCGCTGCCGAAACGCTGCGCATCGCCACCGAGGGCGCCTTCCCGCCCTTCTCGGAGATCAACGCCAATGGCGAGGTCGTGGGCTTCGACATCGACATCGCCAAGGCGCTCTGCGCCAAGATGGAGCGCGAATGCGAGATCATCGCGATGGACTGGGATGGGATTATCCCGGGCCTCGTGAACGACAAATACGACGCGATCGTCGCCTCGATGTCGATCACCGAAGAGCGCAAGCAGACCGTCGATTTCACCAACCCCTATTACAGCAACTACCTTGTGCTGCTGGCCAAGAAGGGCTCGGGGCTGACGGTTGACGGTATCGCACAGCAGGCGGTGGGTGCGCAGCGCGCCTCGATCTCGTCGTCCTGGGCCGAAGAACAGGTCGGCGCGCGCGGCGATCTGCGCCTCTATGACACGCTGACGGCATCGTTCACCGACCTTGAGGCTGGTCGCATCGATAGCATCGTGTCGGATTACTTCCCGGCGCTCGACTGGCTCAAGGATCACCCCGATTTCGAAGTCGTCGGTGACCGCATCGACATCGGCGATCAGATCGGCATCGCCGTGCGTAAGGATGACGCCGAGCTGCGCGACGCGCTGAACGTGGCGCTGGAGGGCATCGTGGCCGACGGCACCTATGGTCAGATCTCGACCGGCTATTTCGGCACCGACATCCACTAAGGCCGAATGCGTGCGGGCCCGCGCGGCCCGCCGCTTTCCGGGGGAGGCAAGATAATGGAACTCTTGGGTTTCGGCGCCGAGGGCTGGGGCGACGATCTGTTGCGCGGCGCGGCCCTGACGGTGCAACTGGCCGTGGTCTCGCTGGCCATTGGCCTGACCTTCGGGATGGTTCTGGCACTGGCCAAGCTGTCGCGCTTCGCGCCGCTGCGCTGGCTGGCACAGGGCTATACGCTGTTCATCCGCGGCGTGCCCGAGTTCCTGATCCTGCTTCTGGCCTTCTTCGGAACCGAAAAGGCGGTTGCCGCCGGTGCGGCGCTCTTGGGCCTTGAGGGCGGCATCGAGGTGCCCAAGTTCGCCGCCGCTGTGGGTGGCCTGTCGGCTATCTTCGCGGCCTATGGCTGCGAGGTGATCCGCGGCGCCTGGCTTGCCGTGCCCAATGGCCAGATCGAGGCGGGCCACTCGGTCGGCCTCAGCCGCTGGCAGATCTTCTACCGCATCCGCCTGCCGCAACTGTGGCGCATCGCGCTGCCGGGCTTGGGGAACCTGTGGCTCGTGATGCTCAAGGATACCTCGCTGGCCGCCGTTCTGGCCATCGACGAGCTGCTGCGCGTCGCCAAGGTCGCGGGCGAGGTCACGCGCCAGCCGCTGATGTTCCTGCTGGCGGCGGGGGCGCTTTACCTCGTTCTGACGGCGATTTCGGACAAGTTGCGTGCGTCCTTCGAGGCGCGGGCGAACCGGGGGATGGCACGATGAGCCTGTATCAGGATCTGAAATACGCGATCTCGGACGGGGTTTGCTATGCTGCGCAGGGTGTGACGCCCGAGGGGTTTGCCACCTACTGCCCGCGCTACATCGACGGCTTCCTCGTGACGCTAGAACTGCTGCTGCTGTCCTCTGCGCTTGGGCTGAGCATCGGCACGCTGGTGGCAGTGGCGCGCGTGTCGCGGCAGCGCGCGCTGCGCGTGGGCGCTTGGGCCTGGTCTTACATCTTCCGGGGCACGCCGCTGCTCGTGCAGCTCTGGATCGTCTATTACGGGCTTGGCAGCCTCGGGCCGGAGAAGCTGGGCATCCTGTGGCCCTTCTTCAAATCCGGCTGGGCTGTCGGGCTTGCGGTGCTGACCATCAACACCTCGGCCTATATCGCCGAGATCCTGCGCGGCGGGATCGGGACGCTGCCTCCGGGGCAGCTGGAGGCGGCGCTCAGCTGCGGGATGTCGCGCGGAATGGCGATGCGCCGGATCCTGTTGCCACAGGCCTTCCGGGTTGCCTGGCCCGCCTATGGGAACGAGTTGATCTTGCTGATGAAAGGCTCGGCGCTGGTTTCGACGATTACGGTCATGGACCTGATGGGGCAGACGCGTTCGGTTTTTGCGCGCGGCTACTCGCTCGAGACCTACATGTATAGCGCGGTTCTCTATGCGTTGCTGGCGCTTCTGCTGACGGCGGGGTTGCGGGCGGTGGAAAAGCGCCTTCGCGTTGCCTAAAGCACTTCGGAAAATGACCAGAAAGGCCCGCGCGTTTGCGCGGGCCTTTTTCGTTGTGCCGCGCGCGCCGCCGTCAAAGGCATTGATCTTTCCCGAAACACTAATATCATTGAATTCGAATATGAAAGTGTGTGAGGGGGAGGCACATGATCGAGAAACCACAGCCATTCTGGTCGCCCGTCGCTGCGGGTGTCGCACTGGGCCTGGCCCTGCTGCTGACATTCGTCATTACTGGAAACGGGCTGGGGGCGTCGGGCTTCATCACCCGTTTCGCCGCCCAGACCAGCGCATGGGTCGCCCCCGAGGCGACCGCGACCAACGCCTATTTCGGGCCCTTCATCCAGGCGGGCAAGCCGCTCGCGTCCTGGATCACTTGGGAAGCGATTGGCGTTCTGATCGGCGCCTATCTGGGCAGTCGTAACGCCGGGCGCATCAGTGTTCAGGTAGAGCGCGGCCCGAGCATCGGGCGCGGCGAACGTCTGATCTATGCCCTGATCGGCGGCGTGCTTGTGGGCTTTGGCGCACGGCTTGCGCGCGGCTGCACCAGCGGCCTCGGCCTCTCGGGGGGCGCAACGCTTGCGGTCGCGGGCTTTGTCTTCCTAATCGGCTTCTTCGCGGCAGGCTTTCTTGTCAGCGCTGTCTTCCGGAGGGCCTGGCAATGAGCTTTCCGCTTTATGACTACGGCATCGCAAGCGGCCTGATTTCGGGCGTGCTCTTCGGTTATGCGCTTGAGGGGGCGGGGTTTGGCAGCCCGCGCAAGCTGACGGCGCAGTTCTCTCTGCGCGATTTCGCGGTGTTCAAGGTGATGTTCACCGCCGTTTTGGTCTGCGCGGTGGGGCTTTACCTGCTGCGGTCGGGCGGGATCATCGCCGAGAACGCGGTCTATGTGCCCACGCTCTTCTTCTGGGCGATCCTGGTGGGCGGTCTGCTGATCGGTGGCGGCTTTGCGCTTGGCGGCTATTGCCCCGGCACCTCGCTGGTCGGGATCTCGTCGGGTCGGATCGACGCGGTGGTTTTCACCATCGGCATGATCGGCGGCACCACCGCCTTCGCCTTCGTCTATGAGCCGCTGCAGAATTTCTACTTCGCCGCCAAAGGCCCCGACGCGCAGCGCCTGCCGGACCTGCTGGGCATTCCCGAATGGGCGGTGCTGGTGATCCTTGGCGTGCTTGCGCTGGCCGGGTTCGCCGTCGGCTCGCTGCTTGAACGCGCGCGTGGCGGCCCGCTGACCGCTGAAGAGGTCTGCACCCCGGCAGGGGAAGAGCCCCTGTCGGCCTCGGGCCACGCGATGAAAATCTGAAGATCCAAGGGAGGAGATCGTTCATGAAGACCAAGACCCGCAAGAGCCTGCTTCGCGCAGCGCTGGTGCCGGTGGCCGCGCTGGCCGTCGGTTCCGCCGTTCCGGCCATGAGCCGCGCGCAGGGCACCAACCCCTGTGCCCCCGCGATGGCGCCCGCCAACCCCTGCGCCCCGGCGATGAAGCCCGCGAACCCCTGCGCGCCCGCCGCCGCTCCGGCCCCGGCCACCTCGGCCGAGGCCGCAGCGATGCCCTCGGGCCCCTATGATACGACGACCAAGTATCCGCAGGCGGTCTATGGCAACGAGATGCCCAATATCGTCGCGAACTACCTGCGCGCCACGCCCTATGTGGGCACGGGCGGCCTGATCGACCCTTCGGGGATCGGGATGCTGGCCGGGATGGGCTTCAAGACCGTCGTCAGCCTGAATACCTCGGAAGAGGGCGCCGACGCCGAGCAGCCGATGATCGAGAAGGCGGGCATGACCTTCATCGGTATCCAGGTGCCGACCACGGCCCCGACCGCCGAACAGGTTGCCGAATTCGCCGCGATCGTCGAAAATCCGGAGAACTACCCGATGCTCGTGCATTGCGAATCTGCCAACCGCGTGGGCGCGATGTGGGCGCTGTATCGGGCCTCGAAAGGCGTTCCGGCCGAGGTTGCGGTGGAAGAGGGCCGTGCCATCGGCCTCAAGACCAGCCGCGAGCCGGCGGTGCGCGAACAGCTTGGCCTGCCGCCGCTCTGAGCGGTCAGCGCCATGCACATGGGGTCGCGCCACCGGCGCGGCCCGACACGGGAGGAGTCATGGCGGATCACCGAGCAACCCCCGACAAGCCGCTGTCGCGGCGACTGACGCCGCTGGACCTGACCGCACTGCCGGTCGAGCGCCTTGAGGACATGCATGACGCCGCCGCGACCGTTCTGGAATGCGAGCACGCGTTGCAGAAATCGGGCATGAGCGTCATTTCCGAGGTGCTGCGCGGGCAGGGCGATTTCGTCATATGGGAGCGGTATCCCAAGGGCGACATCTTCGACAGCGAGACCCATAGCCATTACTTCTACCACTCGCACACGCCCGAAGAGATGGCCGATGGCGAGAATGGCCATTTCCATCTGTTCGTGCGGCCTGCCGGGCTGGCGCCGGGGCTGAAGCCCTGGGCCTTCTCGGGCGCGGTGATTCCCGAGGACGAGGCGGCGCGCTTCATCCATATCGGCGCGATCAGCGTGGATGGCTACGGGCGTCCGCTTCGGCTGTTCACGACGAACCGTTGGGTCACGGATGAAACGCTCTATCGCGCCGCCGATATCGTGCCGCTACTGGACAGCTTCGCCATCGAGCTTGCCCACCCGAACTGGGCGGTCAGCAAATGGCTGACGGCGATGGTGCGCCTGCACCTGCCGCAGCTGGCCGCGCTGCTGCATCTGCGCGATGCGGTGATCATGGATTGGTCCTCGCGCCATGCGGCCGAGACGCTGGAGGACCGCCGCCTGCAAAACACCAGCGAGGTCGCGCTGGATATCCCGGCGCAGATCGCGGCGGTCGAGGCGGCGCTTGGGCTGTAAGCGCCGCCTGCCGGTTGCTCAGTAGAACACGAAGCTGCGCATCGAGACCGAGGCGATATCGATGCTTTCGTTCATGAAGATCAACTGGTCACGGTCGTCCGATGCCCCCGCGATCGTCAGCGCGGGCAGGTAGTGATCGAGCGACGGATGCGCCATCTGCAACAGCGGGCCAAGGCCCTGACGGTCAGCCAGCGCGGCCATGTCACGCTCACCAAGGCGAGTGGCGAAATGGCTGTCGAACTCCTGCGCCCAGTCATAGGGCGAACCGCCCCATCGCATGGTGCGCAGGTTATGCACCACGTTGCCCGAGCCCAGGATCAAAACGCCCCGGTTGCGCAGTTCGGACAGGGTCTTGCCGATCGAGAGATGCCAATCCATGTCCTTGGTCATGTCGATCGACAGCTGGAATACCGACACGTCGGCCTCGGGGTAAAGCCAGGTCAGCACCGACCAGGCGCCGTGATCAAGGCCCCAGCGGTCATCGCCCTCGGCATGGTGGCTGGCCAGTAGCGAGATCACCTCTTTTGCCACTTCCGGGCTGCCCTCGGCCGGGTAGCTCTGGGCGTAAAGCTCGGGCGGGAAGCCGTAGAAATCGTGGATCGTGCGCGGCATGGCCGAGACATCGACCAGTGTCGTGCCGTGGGTCATCCAATGCGCCGAGACGACAAGGATCGCCTGCGGGCGGGGCAGGCTGCGACCGAGGGCGGCCCAACTGCGGGCGTAATCGTTATCCTCGATCGCGTTCATCGGGCTGCCGTGGCCAAGAAAGACGACCGGCATCCGGTCCGAGGCCTTGAGGCTGTCTTTCAGGGCCTGAAGTTTCTGTGCAACGCTCATCTTCTGTTCCTCCTGGCGGTAGGCCCGCCGCAGGGGATGCGGCGGGCGTATTGTCTCAGCGGCGGCGCAGCTGGTAAAGGGCGTAAGGGCCATCCCCCAGAAGGGCAAGCGCAGCCTGAACCAGCGCCCACATCGCGGGGTATTCCCAGCCGCCGCCCGGGTTGCTCCAGCCAAAGCCATTGCCGAAGTGGGCGACGAAGGCCGCACCAAGCAGCACCGGCACCAGCGCGGCCGAGACGTAGCGCGCCGCGATCCCAAGGATCAGCGCAAGGCCGCCGCCGATCTCGGCAAGCATGGTCAGATAGCCAAGTGCGCCGGGAAGGCCGATGGATTCAAAGTAGCCAGCGGTTCCCGCGGGGGTGAAGACGAAGAGCTTCACAAGCCCGTGGTAAAGGAAAAGGGCGCCGGTGGTGACACGCAGCAGCAGTGCGGCGTAGGGGGCAAGCTTGAGGTCGATCATTGGTCTGTTTCCTGTCCTGAATTAGCCGACCCATTTCGGAGCGATGCCGGTGCCTTGACCGAGCATGTAGCCGAACTGGATGTTCATATAGCCGAGCGGTTCGAGGTAGCGGGCATTGCTCAGGCCGCCCGCGTCGCGGACCTCAAAGCCTGCATCGGTCGCGAGGGTGGTGACGGTCGCTTTGGCCTCGGCATCGTCGCTGGCGACGAAGGTCTGGATCGGCGCGTCGCCGATCTTCAGATCGCCTGCGTAATGCTGCGCGAAGACCGTGTTGAAGGCCTTGACCACTTTCGCGCCGGGCGCGAGGCGGGCGATTTCCTCGGCGGCCGAGGTCGTATGGCCCAGTTGCAGCGCCGAGAAATCCTCGGTGACCGGGTTCGACAGATCGACGACGATCTTGCCGTTCAGGTCCGCTTCCGCCGCGATCTTGGCCGAGGCGCCGTAGGGCGTGGCCAGGATCACCACTTCGGCCGATTTGATGGCGGTCGCCACGTCGGCGGCCTGCGCGCTCACGCCGTCGGCCTTGAGCTTGTCAGCGGCGGCCTGACCGCCCTCGCGGTCTGCGACCACGACGCCGTGTTTCGTTTTGCCAAGCACCCGCGCGAGACCTGCGCCGATGTTTCCGGTTCCGATGATTGCGATGTTCATTTTCTCTTCCTTTGTGTCGTCCCGGCTTGCCGGGGGTGTCATTCGTGATGACCGGAAGATGCGCTATTGCGTTTGACAACGAAATGACGATGATGGCGAATAACTATCGCCATTTTGTTCGCAATGGATAATGTATGGATCTGCTCGAAGGGATCAGGGCCTTTGTCGCGACTGCGCAGACCGGGTCGTTCACCGCGGCGGCCGAGCGGTTGGGCGTGTCGAACCGGCTGACGTCGAAATATGTGGCCGAACTTGAACAGCGCCTTGGCGTGCGGCTGTTGCAGCGCACGACGCGCAAGGTTGGGCTGACCCCGGCGGGGGAGGATCTGCTGTCGCGCGCGCCTGCGCTTCTGGATGAGCTTGACGATCTGGTCGCGGGGCTGGGTGAAGAGGGGCGGGGGCTAAGCGGCATCCTGAGGGTCTCGGCGCCGGTAACATTCGGTGAGGTTTTCCTGCAGGATATGCTGCGCCGGTTTGCCGAACCCCATCCCGATCTGATCATCGACCTGCGGCTAAGCGATCGCTATGTCGATCTGGCGACCGAGGGGATCGACCTTGCCTTCCGCATCGGCGCGCCGCGAGTGTCCGCCCTTCGGGCGCGCAAGTTGGCTGAGGTTCGCAGCCGGATCGTCGCCTCTCCCGACTATCTGGCACGCAACGCGGCCCCCGAAGAGCCAGCCGATCTGTCCAAGCACGCCTGCATCCTGGACACGAACCGGGCGTTTCCGGCCCGGTGGGAGGTTCTCGACGGTGCCCAGGTTGTCCCGGTAGAGGTCAAGGGGCGCTTTCTCGTGAACAGTGCACGTGCCGCGCGCGATCTGGCGCTGGCAGGGTGCGGGGTCGCGTTCTGTCCCGATTTCGTTCTGGCGGACGATCTGGCGCAGGGGCGCCTCGTGGCATTGCTGCCTGACTTCGAGACCCCGCGCCGCCCGCTCAATGTGATCTACCTTGATGGCCCGGTCCTGCCGCGTAAGGTGCGCGCGCTGATCGACTTCGCCGTGCGCGAGATGAAATAGGGCTTAGGCTTCGGCCAGACCTGCATTGGTGTCGAGCAGGAATTGCGCGATTACCGGGCTACTGGCGGCACCGATCGCGCGGGCATTGGCGCCAATCATACCGGCCTCAATCGCGGGGATGATGATGCCCCGCGTATCCAGTCTGGACACGCGTTCCCGAACGCGGGCAACGAGGCGCTCGCGGACATCCGGGGGGAGGGCGCCATCGATCAGGATCGCCTCAAAGTCGATCACGGCGCAGGTGGTCAGGCTGGCATGGGCCAGTGCGGCAGCGGTCTGCTCAAGCCAGGGGGCTACCCATTCCGACAGGCTCGACCAATCCTGCGGCACTCGCCAAAGCCTGTCCGGGTCGATCCCGTTTTGGATAAGGCTGCTTTCGAGCAGGTGGATCGATGCGCGATCGAGCAGTTGGCACTCGCTTCCGTCATCGCGGCGACTCGGCAGGGATCCGAGCGACCCAGCATTGCCCTGATAGCCTTCGTAGACCGAGTGATTGAGCACGACCCCGCCGCCGATGAAGGCCGCCAGAAAGAAATAGGCGTAGTCGCGGAATTCCTTGCCACGGCCAAACATATGTTCGGCCCGACAGGCGGCAGTGGCGTCGTTGACGACGAAGACCGGGAGCTGTGAGAAGCGAGCGACTTCCTCGGCGAAGCTGATTTCGCGCCAGACCTGGAACTCGGCCTCGGGCGCGCGGACCTGTTCGTGCCAACTCCACATTTCGAAAGGCGCGGCGATTCCCAGGCCACAGATGCGGCTGACCTCGTCAGACGTCATCGCGGCTTCGATTTCCTGAATGCCTTCGTGCAGGAACGAAAAGACCTCGGTCGGCATCGGGTAGTTATAGCGCGTGTGCAGCTGCTTTCGGATGTTGCCCTGAAAATCCATCACCAGCAGGTCTGCGCTGCGTCGACCAATCTTCATTCCGTAGGAAAACAGGCCCTGAGGATTGATCGCCATTGGCACAAAAGGCTTTCCGACCTTGCCCTTGACGCTTTCGCCGCGAACGAGGAGCCCGTCGCCTTCAAGCTTGCGGAGAATGACAGAAATCGTCTGCGGAGAAAGCCCCGTGCGCCGAGCAATGTCGCTGCCGGGCAGGGCGCCGTGCCGCAGCAAGGTCGTCAGCAGCAGGCGCTCGTTATAGGCGCGCACTCCGCTTTGATTCACGCCGCCGCTCAGGCTTCTGACCTTGTCCATTTCCATGGTGCCGACCTTAATCACGACTATCCCGAGAAAGAAAGTGGCAGCGATTAATTAATAAATCAAGTTGATTTACTTATTGACAGGAGGCGAGATTCGGAGTTTCTTCACTGCACTCCGGCGATTGCTGCCGACACAGATGTTTGGGAGGACATCATGCAAAAACTGATGCTTGGAACCGCGCTTGGGCTTGGCGTTATGGCCGGTGGTGCCTATGCCGAAGGGACGACTGCTTGCCTGATCACCAAGACTGACACCAACCCCTTCTTCGTGAAGATGAAAGAAGGTGCTTCGGCGAAGGCCGCCGAGATGGGGATCACGCTCAACACCTATGCTGGCAAGATCGACGGCGATGTCGAAACCCAGGTTGCCGCCGTTGAAAGCTGCATTGCGGCTGGTGCCAAGGGTATTCTGATCACCCCGTCCGACAGCCGCGCTCTGGCGCCTGTCGTTGGCAAGGCCCGCGAAGCCGGTGCGCTGGTTATCGCGCTCGACACCCCGTTCGAGCCCGCCGATGTGGCCGATGCGACCTTCGCGACCGACAACTTCCTTGCCGGCGAGCTGATCGGCAAATGGGCGGCAGCCAAGATGGGCGACACCTCGACCGCCAAGATCGCTCTGCTCGATCTGAACGCGTCTGAGATCTCGGTCGACTATCTGCGCGACAACGGCTTCCTTCAGGGCTTTGGCGTGGACATCAAGGATCCCAAGGACATCGGCGACGAGGACGATCCGCGCATCGTCGGCAATGACGTGACGAACGGGAACGAAGAGGGCGGTCGTACCGCGATGGAGAACCTTCTCCAGAAGGATTCGGGCGTGAACGTCGTCTACACGATCAACGAGCCTGCCGCCGCCGGTGCCTATGAGGCGCTCAAGGCCGTCGGCCTCGAAAGTCAGGCGCTGATCGTCTCGGTCGATGGTGGTTGCCCCGGCGTTCAGAACGTCAAGGAAGGGGTGATCGGCGCAACCTCTATGCAGTTCCCGCTTCTTATGGCGTCGAAAGGCATCGAAGCGATCTCGGCATTCGCAGCCGATGGCACCAAGCCGCAGAACACCGAAGGTCTGGACTTCTTCAACACCGGCGTCGAGCTGGTGACCGATCAGCCGATTGAGGGCATTCCCTCGATCACCTCGGAAGAAGCGCTGCAGAAGTGCTGGGGTTAATCCCTTAACGCCCTAATTGAAGAGGGGCGGACTGTCGCCTCTCTTCCCCCTATTCCTCTACAACCTGATGAGGATACGATGACCGATACATCGCAGCCACCCCGCAAGGGGCAGGATTTCGAGCAGGTGCTCGACAAGAGCGACACCCGCGTCGCGAGCTTTGAAACGCGCGCAAAATCCCCGGTTGAGCGCTTGCAGCATCTGCTTCACGGCAACCCCACGCTTGTGCCGGTTATCGTCCTTCTGGTCTCAATCGCCGCTTTCGGGGTGATCGCCGGAGGCAAGTTCTTCTCCGCCTTCAACCTCACGCTGATCATGCAGCAGGTGTCGATCATCGGCATTCTTGCCGCCGCGCAGACGCTGATCATCCTGACGGCGGGTATCGACCTGTCAGTCGCTGCCATCATGGTCTTGATGGCGGTCATCGCGGGTAACCTTGCGGTATATTCGGGCGTGCCGTCGGGCATCGCGTTGCTGATAGCGTTCGCTGGCGGTGCCGGTGCAGGGCTGATGAATGGCTTCCTCGTCACCAAGATCAAGCTTCCGCCGTTCATCTCGACGCTCGGGACCTGGTCGATCTTTTATGCTCTGAACCTTTGGCTTTCAGGCGCGCAGTCGATCCGCAGCCAGGATATCGACGCCAATGCGCCATTGCTCAAGCTTTTCGGTGAAACGATCGCCATCGGCTCGGCGCGACTGACCTACGGCTCGTTGCTGATGGTGCTGATCTTTCTTGTCCTATGGTACATGCTCAACAAGACGGCCTGGGGGCGCCATGTCTATGCGGTGGGCGACGACAAGGATGCCGCCGAGTTGGCGGGGATCAGAACGGATCGCACTCTGCTTTCGGTCTACGCACTCTCCGGGTTGATCTGTGCAATCGCGGCCTGGGCCTCGATCGGTCGGGTTGGCTCCATCTCTCCCCAAGCATTCTATGACGGCAATCTTCAGTCGATTACCGCTGTTGTGATCGGGGGGATCTCGCTCTTCGGGGGGCGCGGTTCGATCCTTGGCGCGCTGTTCGGCGCCCTGATCGTGGGCGTCTTCCAATCCGGTCTGCGCCTGGCAGGTGTGGACGTGCTCTGGCAGGTCTTCGCAATCGGCTGGCTTATCATTCTTGCGGTCGCCATCGACCAGTGGATCAGAAAGGTTTCGGCATGACCCAACCCATCCTTCAGGCCCGCGGACTGGTAAAGCGCTACGGCCGTGTCACCGCGCTGGACAATTGTGACTTCGACCTGATGGCCGGTGAGATCCTGGCTGTTATCGGAGACAACGGGGCGGGCAAGTCCTCGCTGATCAAGGCCCTTTCGGGTGCGATCAAACCGGACGCCGGCGAAATTCGCCTGGATGGCCAAGAGGTCGCCTTCGCGTCGCCGCTCGAAGCCCAGAATGCCGGGATTGCTACGGTTTATCAGACGCTTGCCCTGTCACCCGCTCTGTCGATCGTGGACAATATGTTCATCGGCCACGAGATCCGGAAGGAAGGCATCGCGGGGTCGCTGTTCCGCGCACTCGATCATGGGAAGATGCGCGATTTCGCGCGGCAGAAGCTCAATGAGCTGGGTCTCATGACCATTCAGAACATCGACCAAAAGGTCGAGACCCTCTCGGGCGGGCAGCGGCAGGGCGTCGCCGTGGCTCGTGCAGCGGCCTTCGGTTCGAAGGTGATTATCCTTGACGAACCGACCGCCGCGCTTGGCGTCAAGGAAAGCCGCAAGGTGCTGGATCTGATCCTCGATGTGCGCTCGCGCGGTATCCCGATCATCCTGATCAGCCACAACATGCCGCATGTCTTCGAAGTGGCCGACCGCATTCATGTGCATCGCCTTGGCAAGCGGCTCTGCGTGATCAATCCCAAGGATTACACGATGTCGGATGCGGTTGCCTTCATGACCGGCGCGAAGCAGCCGGAAGGGGTAATGGCAGAAGCATAAGCTTTCGGGCGCCGGCGGATCAAACCGCGCGGCGCTCGGGGCTTTTGGCGCAGGCGTCATCCAGCCATTGGTTCATGGCGTCGCCGCTCGGGTCGAGGTGTTCTGCGAAGGCGCCCGCGAATTCCGCGAAGGCCTCGGCGTTCAGACCGTTCAGGCCGACGATCACGGGAATACCGCGCATCAGCGCGGTGCCGATCAACTCGCGAAAGCCCCGGCCCTCGGCTTCATGCTTGCCGAACTTGTTGACGATCATCAGATCGGCGCCGCTTTCCAGCGCGCCTTCGGTCAGGCGCACGGCTTGCTCAAGCGCCGAAGGGTCAAGGCGGCACCCGCGCGACTGCGTGCCAAGCGATTGCGAGATGCGCAGCACTGGGCCGTCAGGCAGGACGCGCACATCCATGTCGCAGTGTTTGCTGTCGGTCGGATCGTGGTTCACCTGAACCGTCCCGACGACACACAGCCCGCGCTGCGAGGCGCGGGCTGCGAGGTCGGAGAGCAGGCGATTGGTCTCACCCCGGCCCGTGGCCAGAACGGATGCGAGTTTCATCGCCTGCAAATCCTCAGTTCGTCTTTTCGAGATAGGCTGCAACGTCTTTGCCGTTGTTCGGCGTCTGCGGCGGGATGGCGCCTTCGGCCTCCAGCTTCTTGACGACGTCACGGTAGGTGTCGAGGTAGCCCGCCGGCAGCTCGTGCGCGATGCCCTGGTGGCAGTCGATGCAGGTCTTGCCCTCGTCGAGCGCCTTCTGGTGGTTCGACGCCGCACGGTTTTCCTGCATGGTGAAGTCCATGAACTCGAAGCTGTGGCAGTTGCGGCATTCCTTCGAGTCGGTGCGCTTCATGCGTTCCCACTCGTTGCTGGCAAGATGAAGCCGGTTTTCCTCGAACTTCTCGCGCGTCCAGATCGACTTGGTGATGAAGTGCCCGTAAAGTTCTTTCGAGGCTTTGATCTTGCGGATCATCTTCGGACCCCAGTCCTTCGGAACGTGGCAATCGGGGCAGGTAGCGCGCACGCCCGAACTGTTGTTCTGGTGAACCGAGCCTTGATACTCGGCGTAGACGTTGTCGCGCATCTCGTGGCAGGTCGTGCAGAACTTCTCGCTGTTGGTCATTTCCAGCGCGGTGTGGAAACCGCCCCAGAACAGGATGCCCGCGACGAAGCCCACGATCAGCAGAACGCCAAGCGAGACAGCGCCGGTCGGGCTCCAGAAGAAGCGCCACATGCGCCGGATGAGGCCCGGGCGGGCGGAAGGATTGCTGTTGGACATTGTCTTGTTCCTCTCGCCTCGGCCTTAGTTGTCGGAGCCCTGGAAGGTGTTCTGGACCAGCTCGGGGGCGTTCACCTGCGGAACGTGGCACTGGTTGCAGAACCAGCGGCGCGGCGCCACGTCATCGGTCTGCACGCCATCGCGGCTGACATAGTGCGTCATCGACAGGGTGGGCGCGCCGCGCTCGGCCGCGTTCTTCCAGTCGTGGCAGGCCAGGCATTCATTGGCCTTCACGTCGATCTGGTACTTGTCGATCGTGTGCGGGATGATCGGCGGCTGCTGGCGATAGTTGCGGTCCTGGCGGCCTTCTTCCTGATGATAGACCGGGGCAAGCCCGATGTCCTGGTCAGGCTGCGCGCCGCGCAGCGAGGTCACCGTGTCCGCGGACTGGGCAACTGCGAAACTGGCGGCGAGCCCAAGCGAGGCCGCGGCGATGGCGCTGAAGAGAATGGCGTTTTTCATGGCTTGGTCTCCGTAGGATCTCAGGCGGCACGCGTTTGCTGTGCCGGGGATTTGCGGGCTGCCTCGTCGCGGCCCGGAGCAGGGGCCTTGTCGAAGCGGTTGGTGAAGCGGAAGACATCGACCGAGCAGACGTCGATGCATCGACCGCAATTGGTGCAGTCGGGCGACAGGATCAGAGGAGTTTCCTCGGTCTTGCCGCGCAGGGCGGGGGTGATGACATGCATTTCGGGGCAGACGGCAAAGCAATCCATGCAATCGTCGCATGCCGCGCGGTTCGTGGCCGAGACGCGCAGCAGCGCCTTGCTGCCGACAAGGCCGTAGAAGGCGCCGACCGGGCAGAGGTGGCTGCACCAGCCGCGGCGCGACACGAACAGGTCGAACAGGAAGACGCCTAGGACGAGCGTCCAGCCAAAGCCCATCCCGAAGACAAGCCCGCGCTGAAGCATGGTGATCGGGTTGATGAACTCCCAGGCGACGGTGCCGGTTGCGGCCGAAACGATCAGCAGCATCGCAAGCAGCCAGTAGCGGGTCGATTTCTTCGGCTGCCAGCCTTTCTGGACGCCAAGCTTCTCATGCAGCCAGTGCGCACCATCGGTGACCGGGTTGATCGGGCACACCCACGAGCAGTAGACCCGCCCGCCGATCAGCGCATAGGCGGCCAGCACGATCAGCGCGCCCAGGATCGCGGTCATTTCGGGCCAGTGCCGCGCGACGATGCTTTGCAGGAGAACAAGCGGATCGGTCAGCGGCAGGGTGTCGAGCGTCAGCGAGCCGGCAAGGTTGCCCTTGACGATCCATAGCCCGAACCAAGGGCCGATCAGGAAGATGCCCAAGAAGAACGCCTGCGACAGGCGCCGCAGCAGCAGCCATTTATGTGCACCCAGCCAGCCCTTGGTGGCAACGGCTTCGGCACCGGTCGGGAGTTTGGTTTTCTCGCTCATTGGCTTGCCCCCGGCATCTTGAAGGCGGGCTCAAAACCACCCGGTGCGGCAAGGTTGTCGGTGCCGGGGCCGGGCAGGCGGTCGGGCAGGTCGATGATGCCTTCGACCACCGGGCCGCCTTTTTCCTGCATTTCTTCCCAGCCGAGGCGGTAATGCTCGCCCAACTGGCCGCGGGCCAAGCGTTCGGGCAGCACCTTGATGGCGGCCTCGGGCAGGACGCAGGATTTCTCGCATTTGCCGCAGCCGGTGCAGTAGTCGGCATGAACGGTCGGCATGAACATCGCATGGTGGCCCGAGCGTTCGTTATGTGTCAGGTCTAGCGTGATCGCCTCGTCGATGACGGGGCAGACGCGGTAGCACACGTCGCAACGCAGGCCGAGCGCGTTGAGGCAGTTCTCGCGGTCCACCAGAACCGCGATACCCATGTTGGCCTCGCCGATATCCTCCAGCGCGGGGTCGAGCGCGCCCGTCGGGCAGGCTTTCACGCAGGGGATGTCCTCGCACATCTCGCAGGGGATGTCGCGGGCGGTAAAGAAGGGGGTGCCGGTGGCCGGGCCTTCGCCCAGTTCGGCCAGCGCCAGCGTGTCATAAGGGCAATCGCGCACGCATAGCCCGCAGCGGATGCAGGCAGCAAGGAAATCACCCTCGGGCAGCGCGCCCGGCGGGCGCAGGGCCTCGGCCGGAAGGGCGCGAGCCTGTCCGGCATAGGCGCCCAGAAGAGTGCCCGCCACCGCGCAGCCCGCCGCAGCGCGCGCAGCATCCAGCAGGAAGCGACGGCGGTCGATCGGTTTGGCTTTGACGGCGGCGGGCATCACTTGTCTCCTAGGGAGGGACGGGCGTTAGACCCGTTCCACCTTCACGGCGCATTTCTTGTAGTCGGTCTCTTTCGAGATCGGGCAGGTCGCGTCGAGCGTGAGCTGGTTGACCAGCTGGCTCTCGTCGAACCAGGGCATGAACACGAGGCCTTTCGGCGGCTTGTTCCGGCCACGGGTTTCGACGCGGGTTACGATCGAGCCGCGACGGGTGCTCACGCGGACTTCCTGACCCCGCTTGAGGCCACGCTCGGTGGCGTCATCGGGGTGCATGAAGACCACGGCCGACGGGAAGGCGCGGTGCAGTTCCGGCACGCGGCGGGTCATCGACCCCGAGTGCCAGTGTTCCAGAACGCGACCGGTCGAGAGCCACAGGTTGAACTCTTCGTCCGGGCTTTCCGCCGGCGGTTCGTAGGGGGCGAAGATGATCTTGGCCTTGCCGTCCTTCTGGCCGTAGAACTTCACGCCCTCGCCAGCCTTGACGTAGGGGTCGTAGCCCTCGCGGAAGCGGTAGAGCGTTTCCTTGCCGCCGACGACCGGCCAGCGCAGGCCGCGGGCCTGGTGGTAGGTGTCGAAATCCGCAAGGTCGTGGCCGTGGCCGCGCCCGAAGATCGCGTATTCCTCGAACAGGCCCTTTTGCAGGTAGAAGCCGAAGTCCTTGGATTCGTCGTTGTCGAAGCCCGCGTAGGTGTCGGTCAGCGGATACTTGTCCACGACGCCGTTGGTGAAGAGCACTTCGTACAGCGTCTTGCCCTTCAGTTCGGGCTTCTTGTCGAGCAGTTCGGCCGGCCACACCTCATCGGTGGTGAAGCGCTTCGAGAACTCGACCAGCTGCCAGACGTCCGACTTGGCCTCGCCAGGGGCGGCAACCTGCTGGCGCCAGAACTGGGTGCGGCGCTCGGCGTTGCCATAGGCGCCTTCCTTCTCAACCCACATGGCGGTGGGCAGGATCAGGTCGGCGGCCATCGCGGTGATGGTCGGGTAGGGGTCGGACACGACGATGAAGTTTTCCGGGTTGCGATAGCCCGGCCAGCCTTCCTCGTTCATGTTCGGCGCGGCCTGCATGTTGTTGGTGCACTGCACCCAGTAGGCGTTGATCTTGCCGTCTTTCAGCAGGCGGTTCTGCAGCACGGCATGGGCGCCGATCTTTTCGGGGATGGTGCCTTCCGGCAGGCCCCAGATTTCCTCGGTGTGCTTGCGGTGATCCTCGTTCGTCACCACCATGTCGGCGGGCAGACGGTGGGCGAAGGTGCCCACTTCGCGCGCGGTACCGCAGGCCGAGGGCTGACCGGTCAGCGAGAAGGGCGAGTTGCCCGGCTCCGAGATCTTACCGACCAGCAGGTGCACGTTATACATCAGCGAGTTGACCCACGAGCCGCGGGCGTGCTGGTTGAAGCCCATCGTCCAGAGCGACATCACCTTGCGGTTCGGGTCGGCATATTGCTGGGCGAGCTTGAGCAGCTTGTCCTTCGGCACGCCCGACAGCTCGGCGGTGTAATCAAGGGTGTAGTCCGCGACCATCGCCTTGTAGGCCTCGAAGTCGATCCCCTCCATCTTGCCGGTGGTCTTCGGATCGACGCCTTCCTCAAGCTTGTGGGTCGGGCGCAGGCCGTAGCCGATATTCGTCTGGGTTTTGGCGAAGTTGACGTGATTGTTCACGAAGTCCCAGTTCACCGCGTTGTTTTCAATGATGTAATTGGCGATGAAGTTGAGAATCGCGAGGTCGGTCTGCGGCTTAAAGATGATGCCATTGTCGGCCAACTCGAACGAGCGGTGCTCGAAGGTCGAGAGCACGTGCACCTGGCAGCCCTGCTTGGTCAGGCGGGTGTCGGTGAGGCGCGACCACAGGATTGGGTGCATCTCGGCCATGTTCGAGCCCCAGAGCACGAAAGTGTCGGCATGCTCGAGGTCGTCATAGCAGCCCATCGGCTCGTCGATGCCGAAGGTGCGCATGAAACCGGCCACGGCCGAGGCCATGCAGTGACGCGCGTTCGGGTCGATGTTGTTCGAGCGGAAACCCGCCTTCATCAGCTTGGCGGCGGCATAGCCTTCCCAGACCGTCCATTGGCCCGAGCCGAACATCCCGATCGCCTCGGGGCCCTTGGCCTTCAGCGTGGTTTTCCACTTCTCGGCCATGATGTCGAAGGCCTCGTCCCACGAGACCGGGGTGAATTCGCCGTTCTTGTCATAGACGCCGTTGGTCTTGCGCAGCATCGGCGAGGTCAGGCGGTCCTGGCCGTACATGATCTTGGACAGGAAATAGCCCTTGATGCAGTTCAGGCCGCGGTTCACCGGGGCCTCGGGGTCGCCCTGGGTGGCGACGACGCGGCCATCCTTGACGCCCACCAGAACCGAGCAGCCCGTGCCGCAGAAGCGGCAGGCTGCCTTGTCCCAACGGATCGAGTTGTCAGCGGCGGCCGCCGGGGTCGCCATTTGAATGCCGGCTGCCGAAGCGGTCGCTGCGGCGGCGGTGGCCTTGAGGAAGGTGCGGCGCGTGGTGTCGAGCGTCATGGGTCAGTCTCCCGGATCAGGAAAGGGTTGCAGGCGCGTCGTCTTCGAGCGCCTCGAAATGGTGGTAGGTGAGGGTCACGCCGATCACGCCCGGGATCTGGTGCATATCCATGATCAGATCAGAGGCGCGGCGTGTTTGAGTGTCCTCGACGGTCACGACGATCCGGCCCTTGTCATGGGCATGGACCTCGCTGCCTTCGGTCGCGTTCAGCGCCTCGATGACGCTTGCGGTCCGGTCGGGGGCCGTCTGGACGAGGCATCCGCAAATATTCAGCATTGGGCAGGCTCCGTCGGGTTGAAGGGGTGCAGGGCGATGGCTCCGGCGGGGCAGGGCGCCACGCAGGCGCCGCAGCCGGTGCAGGCGGTATCGTCGAACAGCGGTTGCGCCGAGCCGCCGGGCAACAGCCGGAAGCGGATCGCGCTTGAATCGCATTGGTCCTCGCAGGCGCGGCATTGCACACCGTTGAGCGAAAGGCAGTTGGGTTCGGCGGCGGCGCGCCACGGGAAGGGCTGCCCCGCGATCAGGGCGCCGGTCTCGCAGGCCTCGGTGCAGGCGCCGCAGAAGGTGCAGGCCCCGGCGCGCGGGTCGAGCACGGGATAGCCCTCGGCATCTCGCAGGATGATCTCTTCGGGGCAGGCGCGCGCGCAGTCGCCGCATTGGGTGCAGGCATCCTCGAACGCCATCGGCGCCAGCGCCCCGATCGGGCGCGGGTGCGGGCGCTCGTTGACCTTGCCGCGCAGGATCGCGCGCCGGGAAGGCGAGGAGGTCATCGGCTTGCGGGCTCCGGGGTGATTTGGTGACGCTATCTGAACCATGGGAATGTCCCTAGCATCGTGTCCGCATGATTCCGTTGATCTGCGTCAAAAAGCAAAATTGACTTTGAGGAAGAAATGAACTCTGCGGCGTGTTCCGTCGGGCGGGGCAGGATGGGTAGAACCGCTGACATGGCTTTGCTTTGTTGGCTTCGGAGCCCAAGGCGCTCGCTTTGTTCACCGGGATGATACCAACATGAAGATTGTCACACCTTGACCAAAGTCATTTGCGCGCCGCATTGCCGCACGCGCAAAAATTCATGCAACTTATTGAATTTATTATGCCGTCGATTCGGCTGACCAAGCCACGCCTCGCGCGCCGTCGATGAAGCCGTCGCTGAGGCGAACCTCGGGCGTCAGTTCGCTAACCTGTGCGATTGCGGCCTCGGGTGTGAGCGAACCCTCCAGAATCGCACGGTAAATCCGGCACAGATCCGCGAATCGCTGCGACTGGGGCGAGAGCCGCAGGGCTGCGACACCTGCGTCACGCAGCGCCTCGATCTGGTTCAGCGTGCAGGCATGCGTGTCCGAGAGCGTTTGCACCCCGTTGATTGCCAGGAAGGGCTGCTTGTCGAGCGTCTTGACCGGCCGGCCATCGGGGTCTTCCTCGCAGGCATATTGGCAATTGTCCTTGGGCCGCCCGTAGAGGCGCGAGTGGTAGCAGCGCCCCGAGATTGCCAGCGGCAGGCGCCCGTGGCCCCAGACCTCGATCTGGACCCCAAGCGATTTACCCGCCTGCGCGAGCACCCGGATCGAGGCAAGCGGAAGCTCGGGCGGCAGGCTGATCCGCGTGGCGCCCCGTGCGGCAAGCCAGGTCAGCGTGCCCTCGTTATAGACATTGACGAGCGGCCCGACCGAGAAAGCCGTGCCCTCGGGCAGGTATGCCAGCGCGGTCAGGTCGTTGATCTCGATCTCGACGCCCATCTCGGCCAGTTCCGCCATCAGCTTGCGCTCGCGCCGCAGGGTGATCAGGGCAAGGCTGGTCAGCGCGACCTCTTTGCCCGCAGCTTGAAGCGTTGCGGCGGCTTCGGGGATCAGATCCTGGTAGAACGGCAGGCGTTTCGAGCAGACCAACTCTCCCAAAACCACCCGGTCTACCGGGGCATCGACAAGATCGGCGTGAAACTGCGCCCAGAACTCCGGCTTCCAGAAATACTGCACGGCGCCGACGGTCAGTTCCATAGTCATCTCCAGGTCTTGCGATAGGCGCCGGTGGTATTGGCCTGGCCTTCGGACAGGCGCACCAGCATCCCCTCGGGCATGGCGCGCCCGGCGTCGAGCGCGTCCACCGCGGCGCGGAAGTTGCGCACCACCTGCGAGACATAGGACACCGAGCGTTGCCGCCCCTCGATCTTGAGCGCGGTGACGCCGGCTTTCTGGAGCTGCGGCATCAGCGCCTCGGCGTTCAGGCTGACCGGGTCTTCAAACAGGTGGCCGGTCTTGCTGCCCGCGGTAAAGCAGCCCTTGCACAGGGTCGGGTAGGGGGCGGGCTCGCCCTTGCCGACGCGGTGGATCGTGTAGCCGCCAAGACGCGCATCCAGCTGCCCGCCCTGTTCGTGGTATTCGACATGGCTTGCGGGCGAGCAGACGCCGTTCATGTTGGGCGACTTGCCCGTGGCGTAGGACGAAAGCGAGCAGCGCCCCTCGGCCATGACGCACAGGCCGCCGAAGACGAAAACCTCGGTCTCCACCTCGGTCTCGGCATTGATCGCGGCGATCTCGGGCACGGTCAGGACGCGCGGCAGTACCACGCGTTTTACCCCGAAGGTGCGGCCGTAAAAGTTGATGATATCGGCATTCGCGGCGGCGGCCTGCACCGAAAGATGGCGACGCAACTCGGGGAAGTTCTGATGCGCGAAGGCCAGTAGCCCGATATCGGCCAGAATGACCGCGTCGGCACGGCATTTCGCGGCATCGGCGACGGCACGATGCCACAGTGCCTCGTCCCCGGCGCGTGGATAGGTGTTGATGGCGATCAGGACCTTGGCGCCGTGATCATGGGCGAATGCGATGCTGTCGCGCATCTCGTCGCGGTCGAAATTCAGCCCCGGGAAGTTGCGGGCGTTGGTCTCGTCGGCAAAGCCGCAATAGACGGTATGCGCCCCTGCCTTGACCGCCGCGCGCAGTGCCGCCGGGGTGCCTGCCGGGCAGACGATTTCCATTACCAAGTCTCGATCTCCTCGTGTCGGCTGAGGGCAACGCCGGTGCGTCGCTCGCCGAATTCGGTCAGTCTGCGCACTAAGCCTGACGCAGGGCCAAGCGCCTCGGCCAGTTCCGCACCCAGATCCAGTTCCGCCGCGTCGATCGCATTGCGCAACGCCAGAACCGCCGAGGTATCGCCTTCGACGGTCAGATCGCGCGAGAAGAACAGTGCATCGCCGTCATAGGCGCCGTGAACCATTCCCAGTAGGGCCGCCAGGGGCCCTGCGATGCGTGCATCGCAGGGCTTGGGCTGGCGTGACAGCGCGACAAGGGGAGCGCCGCCACGTGGCTCGATCACGATGACGAAGGGTAGGTCTGTCGGATCGATCTCGAAGCGCGCATGGGCATGGGGGCCCATGCGGCGAAACATGGAAGGATGACTGCGCGCAACGCGGCGCGCGAGCCGGTTCAGGGCAAGGGCGACAGGGGCCAAGGGGGCCACGCGCAGGAAGCGCGCCGGAAGGCGTGGAAAGATGGGGATGTCGTCGAGGGGCTGCGACACGGGGCGGTCCTGATGGTCTGGCACCGGTCTCGGCCGGTCTGGGGCGTTGATAGCGCGGCGCGACTCGGGGCGACTTGACCATTCTCAAGTTGCCCGCATCGGGGCGCTGCTATGCCGCTTGCAACAGGAACGGATAGATGATGCGCGAACTCCCCCCCTTTCGCACGCTGCGCGATTTTCTCGACTGGTGTGCCTCCGAGAACCAGCTTGCCACGATCTCAGAACCGGTTTCGGTGCGCCATCGCATGACCGCCGTGCATCGCGCCGCGCTGGAGCGGGGCGGCCCGGTGCTGCGCTTCGATACGCCGGTTCTGGCGGATGGGAGGGTCTCGGGCATTCCGGTGGTCACCAATCTCTTTGGCACGCCCGACCGGGTTGCTGCGGGGCTTGGGGTGGGCGTTGAAAGCCTGCCCGATCTGGGTAATTTCCTTGCGGCCCTGCGCGCGCCCACCCCGCCCGAGGGGATGCGCGATGCGCTTTCGCGCTGGCCCATGCTACGCGCGGCGCTGGCGACGCGACCCAAGATGGTCTCGCACCCGGCAGTGCAGGAGATCGTCGAGGAAGGCGCGGCGATCGACCTTGGCGCCGTGCCCGTGCAAACGCACTGGCCGGGCGATGCTGGCCCCCTGATCACATGGCCTGTGGTGCTGACGCGCCCCTATGGCACCGAGGCAGACAGCGTGTCGCGCTATAACGCAGGGGTTTACCGGGTTCAGTTGATCGGGCGCGACCGGCTGATCATGCGCTGGCTGGCGCATCGGGGAGGGGCCGCGCATCATCGCGGTTGGGCCCGCGCGGCTGAGCCAATGCCCGTTGCCATCGTTCTTGGTGCCGCACCGGGGCTGCTTCTGTCCGCCGCGCTTCCGCTGCCCGAGACGGTCTCGGAGCTTGGCTTTTCCGGTGTGTTGGGTGGTGCCCGCCCGCGCCTTGCCCCGGCGCGCTCCGTTCCGCTTTTGGTGCCTGCCGACGCCGAGATGGTGATCGAGGGCTGGGTTTCGCCCACGGAAACCGCGCCCGAGGGGCCGTTTGGCGATCACACCGGCTATTATAATGCCGCCGAACCCTTCCCGGTCATGCAGGTCAGCGCAGTCACCAGGCGCAAGGATGCGCTTTATCTGTCCACCTATACCGGCCGCCCGCCGGACGAACCCGCGATCATCGGCGAGGTCTTCAATAAGCTCGCCCTGCCGACGATCCGTGCCCAGATCCCCGAGATTCGCGATCTTTGGTTGCCACCCGCCGCCTGTTCCTATCGCATGGCGGTCGTCAGCATCGACAAGCGCTATCCGGGGCAGGCGCGGCGGGTCATGATGGCGCTTTGGGGGATGCTGCCGCAGTTCAGCTATACAAAGGCAATCATCGTCGTGGATGATGATCTCGATCCCTCGAACTGGGACGATATCGCCTGGGCGCTGGCCACGCGGATGGACCCGTCGCGCGATGTCATGATCCTGAATGACACGCCGATGGATTACCTCGACTTCGCGTCTCCCCAGCCCGGCCTTGCGGGAAAGATGGGGATCGACGCAACGAACAAGATCGGCCCCGAGACCGCGCGCGACTGGGGTTCGGTGATGCGCATGGCGCCCGAGGACGAGGCCGCCGCGATGGATATCCTCGCACGCCACCTTCCGGAGGGAGTGCCATGAGCACGCTACGCGTTGTCCTGGGGATATCGGGCGCGTCCGGCGCAGCGCTTGGCCTTTGGGTCGCGCGCCACCTGCGCGTGCTTGGCGCTGAAATTGATCTGGTGACCAGCGCGGCGGCCGAGCGCACGCTGGCCACCGAATGTGGCCCTGAGGCGCAGGAGGAACTGCGTAGCCTTGTGGATCGCCATCACCCGATTGCAGATATCGGCGCGTCGATCGCCTCGGGCTCGGCGCCGGTTGCCGGTATGATCGTGGCGCCCTGTTCGATGCGCAGTCTCGCGGCCATCGCGCAGGGGCTGGACGACAACCTGCTCACCCGCGCGGCCTCGGTTCAGCTGAAGGAACGGCGCAGGCTTGTGCTGCTGGCGCGCGAGGCGCCGCTGACCCTTGCGCATCTGCGCAACATGACCTCGGCGACCGAGATGGGGGCAGTGGTGATGCCCCCGGTGCCAGCGTGGTATCTGATGCCCGAAAGCGTCGATGACATTTCGCGCCAGATCGCGGCAAGGGCGGTCGATCTGCTTGGGCTTGGGGCGCCAAGGGCGAGCGCCTGGACGGGCTGAGAATGACGGTCTTGTCAGCCCCTTGGCGGGCGCCCCACCTGAGCTTGTTTGCTCTGGCCGCGCTGTGGGCCGCCGTGGCACCGATGGTCTGGGTGCTCAATGTGGGTGGCTGGCCCGCCGATCCGGTCGCATGGCACCGGCATGAGCTGATGTTTGGCATGGGTGGCGCGGCAATCGGAGGCTACTTGCTGACCGCAGCCTCGCATTGGACCGGGCGACGGTTCGCGCCGGGGCTGACGCAGGCCGTGGTTGCGGCATGGTGCGCCGCGCGCATCGGCTATTCAGCGGGCGCGGGCTGGCTCGGGTTGCTCTACCCGGTATTGCTTGCGGCGGTTCTTGTTCAGGCGGTTTGGGCCACGCGGCGCTGGCCGCGCCTGCCCATTGCCTCGATGCCGCTGGCGCTGTTTGCCGCAGAACTGGCAATGTTGAGCGGTCACGAACCCGACGCAACAACGCTGATCTTCGGCTTCGGCGCGCTGATCGCCGTGGTCGGAGGGCGCATCTTGCCCGCCTTCTTGCGCGCCCGTGTGGGGGATGAGAGCGGACGGGAATGGTCTTGGGTGAATGCCCTTGCCGACTCGACGGTGCTGGCTTTGCCGGTCTTCGCGGCGGTGGGTGTCGCGCCGGAAGTTGTTGGGGTCGCGACAATACTGGCCGCCTGCGCGCAAGTTCTGCGCATGGTGCGCTGGCCGATGCAGGCGGTCGCGGGGCAGGGCGATCTGATGCTTTTGCTGCTGGCTTGGGCGTGGCTGCCTGCGGGCCTCGCATTGGCGGGAAGCGAGCTTTTGTTCGAGGCAGGCGGCTCGTTGGGGCGCTACCTGCATATGCTGGCCTTGGGCGCGATGGGGGGCATGATCTTTGCCGTCGCCGCGCGCGCCTATATGCGGCGCGTGCCGGGGCGGCTGGTGCCCGGGCACTGGTTGCGTGTCGGGTTCGGTCTGGTCTGGCTGTCGGTTCCCTTGCGTCTTGTGCCGGAATTGCTGCCCGACGGGCTGCGCCTTTCGGCGCTGATCTGGTGCGCGGGTTGGGGGTGTTTTTTATGCGCGGCGCTGCCTGCCATCTGGTGCGACATCCCCCATCCGGTCCTGAGCGCGCGTCGCGCGGGTCAGACCCGAAGCATTACGTAATAGGCCAGCCCCCCTGCGAGCAGAGCGGCAAGCGTCGCGCCCCCCAGTGGCACCCAGAATTTGCGTGGACCGGCCATGGCGGCCAGAAACAGCCTTCCGAAGGCGTTCGAGCCAAGCGCAATCAGGATCGCAGTCGCGATCAGGTCGGTGGCAATCGGCCCGCCGCTCAGCCGCACCGCGCCCAGAACCGCGACATCGACGTCGAACATGCCCGAGAGGGCCGAGGTGGCCAGCAGGCTCATCTCGCCAAACCAGCCGACGACCGCGGCGTTCGCCGTCGAGACAATGGCGAAGAAACCGGCGAAGGCCAGCAGCGCGCGCAGCTCGAACGGGTTGCGAATGTCATCTTGCTCGACCGAAGTCGTGCCGTTCTGGGACAGCGCGAAGCCACCCAGGGCCGCCATCACCAGCGCCGCGGCAAGCGTTCCGGGCAGGATCTGCACCGCGACCTGCGGCGCGAGAAACCCCACGATGATGCTGACGCGCAGCAGCGAAACGGTTGCGGCCAGTGCTGCGGTCCCGGCTAGCCTGCGCGGGTAGGGGTTCGCGCGCGCCATCCGCGCCAGCGCCACGGTCACGGCGGTGGAGGATACCACCGCCCCGGCAAGGCCGCTTAGCAACAACCCGCGGCGCGGCCCGAGCATGCGCACCGCGATATAGCCTGCAAAGGAAATGGTCGCGATCAGGACCGTGAAGAACCAGATCTCCCACGGATTGAGTCCGCCCCAAGGGTCGACCGTGCGGTTGGGCAGCATCGGCAGCACGATCACGGTCATTACCGCCAGCACGACGGCGGAGCGCAGCTCGACCCAGGACAGTTTGCGCAACACCGCGTGCAACCATTCGCGGCTGGCCAGCAAGGCGGTCAGGGCGGCGCCCGCTGCGGCGGCCACCTGGTAGTCGCCCACAACCGCCAGCGCCCCCAGCCCGAAGACACCCAAGCCCGCCATCAGGCCGGTCGCGCTGAAGGTGTCCTCGTGCGTGGCCTCGTGATACTGAAACGCGCCGAACAGCAGCGCAAAGCCTAGGTAGGCGGCGGCCAGAACGATCGGCGCATCCATCGCCGCGCTGAGGGCGGCGAAGATCCCGCCCAGAAGGCCGAAGATTCCGAAGGTGCGCAGTCCGGCAGTGCGGCTGCCCTCGGGCTGATCGCGCTCGCGCCAGCCGCGTTCGAGCCCGACCAGCAGGCCGATCGCTAGGGCGACGGCAAGTCTCAGGATCGTGTCGGTCATCTCGTGTCCTCGGGATGGCACATGCCTGTAACAAGCTAGACAGCCAGCGCAGGCGATAGTCAACGTGGCCAAATGACAGGGTTTTTTGTCGGGCGCATGGCAGCGAACGCTCCGTTCAGGGAATATCCAGCGGTTTTCTCAAAGATTTGTCGCGCAAGGCCCTTGGGCCGATGGATCAAGAATCGAGGAACCGACGATGCGTAACCCCTTCGAGAATCGCACTCCGGCGCTGCATGGCCCCGCGCTGGACATGGTGCCTGTGACCCCCGCGGATGCGGCCGATCTGGGCGATGTCGCCTCGGCGCTTTATGTGGAAACCGGGGGCGCGGTCAGCTTCGTGACGCTGGCGGGCGCGGTGCGCACCGTCTCGGTCGCCGATAAGTCGATCCTGCCGGTCGCGGTTCGGCGTGTACGGGCCACGGGCACCACGGCCAGCGGCATCTTCGCGATGGTGCATGTCTGATGCTCTTTCCCGGTCTTTCCCTTGCGGCCCGCGCGGTGGCGCGGCGCGGCTCGACCGTGCCGAAATGGTTGATGCCCTATTTGTCGAGCACCGGGGCGGTGCCGTCCCTTGTGCTTGACTATCCAGCAGGTCTTTACGCGGTAAACGGGCAGCAGGTCGCGCATCCCGTCACCGGGGCGCGGCTTGGCCCGCGCGCTGTAGATGGGCTGGGGCAGGGCTTGATTGTCGATCCGGCGCGCAGCAACCTCGTGACGCAATCGGTTGCGACGACGGCGGGTTGGACGATCATCGGCAGCACGCAGCGCACCCAGTTGACCGAGAATGCCCACGGCCTGTTTCCGGGCCTTGAGGTCGTCTCGGAGGGCCAGAACTGGCACCGCATCCAACCGCCGCCCGGCAATCTCGCGGCCAATGTTCCCTATGCGGTGTCGGTCTGGTATCGCGCCGGAACCTCCGGGCGCATCCGTGGCATTCTTTACAGCGGGGCGACCAATCCGGTGACATCGGTCGCGCTGGCTGGCGCGGCGGGCGCGGTGACGCTGAATACCTCCTCGGGCGCGACGATCTCGAATATCGAGAACCTCGTGCTGGGGGGCGGTTATCACCTGCTGCGTTTCGTGATGGTGCTGGCCAGCGCGGTCAGCGCCAGTGCCTTCGGGCTCGGGCCTGACAGCACGGTTTCGGGCCAGAGCGTCATCGTTTACGCGATGCAGGTCGAACAGGCCGCCGCGCCGAGCGGATACATCGGCACCACGGGCAGCGTCGCGGCGCGCGCGGCCGATGCGGCGGGACTGGCGGGCAGCGGATGGCTTTCGTCGGGCGAGGGGACGCTGCTGCTGCGCGCGCGCCTGCGTTGCGCGGGCGAGGTACCCCTGGCGCGCCTTTCCGGGGCGGCGAGTGCGCTCGATTTCTATCGCACCGAGGGCGGGAAGCTGCGGGCGCAGCTTGGGGGGGCGTCGGGTCTGACGCTCGACAGTGCGGCCAGTGTCGCAAGCCACAGCGATGTCGCCATTGCGCTTGGCTGGTCGGGCAGCGGCATGTCGCTGTGCCTGTCGGGCGGCGTCGTCGGGACGGTGAGCGGGGCGATGTCACCCGCGCTTAACCGGCTGGACTTCGCGGTGCCGGGGGTGGGGGCTGGCGCAGGCCCCGCCCAGATCCGGGCCGCCCGGTTCTTCCCCAAGCGCCTGAGCAGTGCCGAGCTTCAGGCCCTGACCGTCTGATCGGCGGCGGCGTTCCAGCGCCTCGGCATAGCAGCGTTCAAGCAGCGCCAGGTTGGTGTCGTCGGTATAAGCCAGTTCATACTGCCGCCGTGCAGCAGCAGATAGAGGGCCCGGATCGGCCCCGTGGACCTCGCGGACCTTGTTCGCGAGGTCTTGCGTATCTCCGGGGGTGAACAGGGCACCGAGTTCCGGGGTGACGATCTCGGCGGCCGCTCCGATCCGCGCGGCGACGATGGGCAAGCCCGCGGCCATCGCCTCGACCAGCGTCATCGGAAAGCCCTCATACCAGATCGAGGGGAACACCAGCAGCCGCGCCTGCGCCATGCGTTGCAACACCGCGTCGCGCGGGAGGGGGCCGATAAAGGTGACATTGCCCGGAGCTGCGCTGCGCAGGGCCGCATCAAGCGGTCCGCTGCCGATGACGGTCAGCGGGATCTCCGGTATGGATCGCCACGCGGCGATCAGGCTCGCGACGCCTTTTTCGGGTGAGAGCCGCCCGACGAATAGCGCGCCCTCGCGCGCGTTCGCAGGCGGGATATCCGCGCGCGCCACGAAGTTCGGTTTCACGAACAGCCGGTCGGCTGGCAGCCCGCCCCGGACGAAAATCTCGCGGCTGAACCGGGTAAGGACGATGAAGCGGTCGATTTGTTCTTGCCAGTCACCCCGCGTGGCGCGTTGCATCGCCATAAGTGTGGCGGAGCCCGGCAGCGAACCGCGATAGCAGCGATGCACCAAGGCGGTGGTGCGGCTGCCTTCAAGGCAGTCGGTGCAGGGCTTTCCATCCCTCAGAAACATCGCATTGGCGCACAGCAGGCGGTAGTTGTGCAGCGTCTGCACCACCGCCGCCCCGGCCTGCCTTGCCGCCCCATGCACGGCAGGCGACAGGAGCGGGAAGAAATTGTGCACATGCACGATCTGCGCCTGCGTTTCGCGCACAAGGCCCGCCACCTGCCTTGCCGCGTCGCGGTTATGGGCTACGCGCACCAGCGCCCCGAAGCGCGCGCCGACCCCATCGATCTGCTGGTTCGAGACATGGTGCAGATGCACTTCATGCCCCGCGCGGCGCAGCAGGGCGATTTCGGCCTCGACCACCGCATCCTCGCCGCCACGCTGACGATAGGCGTTATGCAGAACGAGGATCTTCATCCGGCACCCGCAGCAGGGCGATCGCGATCACCCAGTAATAGAAGTAGGTCAGCACATTGTCGGTCAGGAAGATCAACGCCGTATAGGTGGCGATCCCGCGCGCCGCCGGTGCTGCGCGCGCCATGCGCTGAAATGCCCAGAAGGCGCCGACAAGGCCCACAAATCCGTAATCGCTGTGTAGCCGCAGGATATCGTTATGCAGCAGCGGGAAATGCTTTTGCGCCAGATCGGCGCTTTCCGTCAGGAACCGGGTCGAAAACCCCGGCCCGTGACCGACGAGGCTGCTGAATATGCTCGCATGCGCCCCAAGCCAGTCCTGGAACAGCAAGGTCGCGAAATAGCGCCCCGAGGAGACCTCGTCGGGCGAAAGCGATAGGCCGAAGAGCGATTGCGCGAGGGCGGAGAGGTGTTCATAGACCAGCGTAGAATTCAGGCCGCATAGGAAGACCGCCGCGATCAGGGCCGCGCGTAAAACCGCGCCCAAGCGTGGGAAACGACCGGATTGCAGCACCTCCAGCACGATCACGATAGCCAGTGCGAGCAGGGCAATGCGCTTGAACATCAGCACGCTCAGCAAGAGGCTGACCAGAAAGACTCGCCGCCTCCCGCTTGCCCAGGCGTGGATCGCCACAAGCGGCAGGGCCAGCCCGAGCGAGCTTTCCCCCGCCGTCTGCGCCGAGCGCAGCAGATCGAATCCGGCAAACAGGCCCGCCGCGCTGCGCAGCCAGGTGACCAGCGCAACGCCTCCCCCGGCGATCAACAGCGCGATCGGGAACCGATGCGGAGTTTCGAAATGCAGCGTCAGCACAAGCAGGGAGGCGGCGACGAACAGGGCCTCATGCACTCCCACGCTGCCGTTGGGCAAGGACAATGGCAGCCAGAGCGCAAGGAAGCACAGGCCGATGAATGCAGCACCCCGATGCAAATCGGCGCGGCCGCTCGCCAAGCTTTCGGCGATGAAAAGCAGCGGGAAGGCATAGATCAGATCGCGCGCGCTGGCGTTTTCGGGCAGGCAGAAATAGACCGCAAGGCAGGCTGCGAACAGATAGAGGCTGCGCAGCGGCGGGGGCGCGGGGATGGCGCAGGCGACGGTCATGGTGCGCGCCCTTTGTCTTCGGGCTTCAGCCGATAACCGTAGTGCAGTAGCAGCGGCGCGGTCAGCAAGGTGACCAGTAGGCGCCGCGTGCCACGAAACTCGGTCAGCCATCTGCGGTCCGGGGTGAGGGGCTTTTGCGCCGTATCGAAGCGCAGCGGGTTGCCCGAGACGGAGTGGACAAGCGCATTTCCCTCGGACGGCACGAAGGCGCGACCCTCTGCCAGATCCTCGTAGCGCAAGAGCTGGTAGCCCGGGGTTCTGGCGAATAGCCGCGAGGTCGCGAGGTTGATGAACACCCAGTCGAGCGCCGCACGCAGCGCGCCGATCCGGGGCATGTATTCCTCGGCCCAATGCACCTCGGGGCGGCGTTTGGGCTGGCCCCAGGAATGCGCGACGGCGCGGCTGTCGCGCATGAGGTGCAGGATCGTTGCGTCGGGTGCCAGTTCGCGGATCAGATCGACATGGGCGGGGTCTTTCGAGCTGTCGATGATGACATCCCGCCCCGAGACGGCGGTGATCGCCGCGTAGATCCGGCGCAGGATGGCCAGGTATTCGGCACGATCTTTCGCATAGCGCGCTGAGGGCAGCCGGATCAGCCGCCGGAGCATAAGGATGCGGTGCCGCTCGACCCGTCGGCGCAGGGCCTCGACCCGCGCGGGGGCCAACCCGTCGGGGAAGGCGCTCACGATGACCTCGGCCCAGAACGGGCATTCGGGCGTGGGGCGGCCGCAGGCGCACAGCTCGCCGCGCATCAGCCCGCGCGACCAGAGGTACTTCATCTCGCCAACCGCGATGCCGCCCTGCGCTGCGATCATCTGTTCCAGAACGGTGCTGCCCGAGCGCCCGCTGCCCGCGATGCAGATGATCCTCATGGTGCGGCCTCGGGTCTTTGGGCGGAGAGCGCGGTGCCGATCATCGCGCCAAGCGCCCCGGCGATCTGCCCGAGAACAGCCGCGACGGCACCAAGCAGCGGCAACAGCGCAAGCGTCACGCCGAGCGAACAGGCCGCGCCGATGGCCGTCGCACGGGTGATGGCTTGCGGGCGGCCGAGTGCGAGGCTCCAACTGGTAAGCGGCAGTCGCAGCAGAACGATCAGGTTGAGCAGGCAGTAAAGCAGCAGTTCCGCCGAGATGCGCGGCACCTCAATCTGCATCCAGCGCGTGGACAGCATTGGCCACAGCGCCAGCAGCGCCGCCACGGCCAGGGCAAAGAGGCCGACCAAGCCAAGGGTTACCCGCAGCAGGGCGCGCCGCATACCGTGGGCGCCAAGTGTCGCATGGCTGCGCGTGGCGATTGAGGGCGCGATCTGGGACAGCGCGTTGAAAGGCAGCGCCAGCAGGTTCGTCACCTGCTGTAGCGCGCGCAGAAGGCCAAGCGCACCATCGCCCAGGATCGCTCCGGCGATCAGCAGCGGGGCGTTGCCCTGCACGGTCTCAAGCAGTGTCGTCGGCAGCATCCAGCGCGCGAGGTGCCAGAGCCGCGGGCCGACATGGCGCGCAAACCGGGCGTGCAGCGTCGCGCGCCCGAACAGCACAAGGCCCAAGGCCACGCCCACGCCGTTGCCCAGACACAACGCCCATAGCGCATGGGCCGTCGTGACCGTATGTGCCGAGAGCACTAGCAGCGCGATCGCGCCGATCTGCGTGGCATGGCGCAGGGCGTCCATGGCGGCTGCTGCGCGGGCACGCTCGAACACCAGAATGTGGCGGCGCAGGGCATCGGCCAGATTGCCAAGCAGGTTGGCCAGCGCCAGTGGGAGTGCGGCCTGCGCCGCCCAGGCATAGCCCTCGGCCCGCGCCACAAGCATGATCCCGGCGAAAAGCGCCAGCGACGCGAAGCCGCCAAAGCCAAGCGTCAGGGCCAGCACCAACCCGCGAAACGCGACAAGCGAGGTGGCGCGCAGCCTCGGCCCAACCAGCGCGAGCGGCGTCAGCAGCACCGCCCCCAGCAGGTTGCGCAGGATCATCAGCGTAATGAAGCACAGCGTGTAGCGCCCGAACCCATCCAGCCCCATGGCGCGCACCAGCAGGACCGATGCCGCGAAATTCCCCCCGCTGGTGACGATCTGCCCGACCAGAGTCCACCGCGCCTCGCGCGTTTGGCGCAAAAGACCCGCCCATGGCGCGGGGCGGCGCAGCGCCGCCATCATATCTTGTTCCCTGCGCTGCGCAGGATCAGCCAGACAAAGCGCGGCGCGAGGATGAGGTAGCGGCGCCACAACCGGCGCGGCTCGGAGATCAGTCGGTGAAGCCATTCGAGCCCCGCACGCTGCATCCAGCGCGGGGCGCGGCGCACGGTGCCGGCGTGGAAATCGAAGGCCGCGCCGACGCCGATCAGTGTGGCGGGCAGGGCCGTGACATGCTCGGCCATCCAGATGTCCTGCTTGGGCGAGGACAGCCCGACCCAGACGATATCGGCACCGCTTTCGCGTATCAGGCGGATGACCTCGGCGTCTTCCTCGGGGCTCAGGGGGCGAAAGGGCGGGCAATAGGTGCCGACGATGCGCGCGCCGGGGGCGCTGGCGCGAAACTCCTCGGCCACGCGCTCGGCCACGCCGGGTTTGCCGCCATAAAGGAAGTGCCGCAACCCGTCCTGCGGCGCCTCGCTCAGCATCTTTTCCATCAGGTCGGGGCCGCAACTGCGCGCAACGGCCAGGCCGCGACGGCGCCCGATCCACACCAGCGGCATCCCGTCAGGCAGGTTCATCGCCGCGCTCCGCGCGATCCGGGTCAGCGCCGGATCGTCGCGCATCGCCATCAGCGAGGGCACCTCGCGCACGCCCACATAGCGCCCTTCGCGGTCGCCGGCCCAGATGCGCAGGGCCCTTGCCGCCGTCTCAAGCGTGGTGACCGAGATCGGGATGCCCAAAACATCGTAGCTTTGCGCAGCATCGGCGGTAGGGGTAGGGCGAGTATCCGTCATTCAGGGCCGCGCAGCAGTTCGCTTTGCGCAACCTTAAGATGAATTATGTGGGCGACGCAATCGCCATGGTTAATTGAACGTGGAGGGCGTCAGCACTCTGCCTCGGGCTTCACCTTGAACACCGCGCAATACAGCGCGGGCGCGAAGAGCAGCGTGATCAGCGTTCCGGCGATGATGCCGCCCATCATGGCAAAGGCCATCGGCGCCCAGAACACCTCGCGCGAGATCGGGATCAGCGCAAGGCTTGCCGCCGCCGCCGTCAGCAGGATCGGTCGCGCGCGGCTGTCCGAGGCTTCGAACACCGCCTCCCAATGGGTCTTGCCCTTGGCCAGCAGCTCGGTCACCTCGTTGATCAGGATGATCGAGTTGCGGATCAGGATGCCGACCAGCGCCAGAACCCCGAGGATCGCAACGAAGCCAAGCGGCGCGCCCGCGGGCAGCAAGGCCGCCACAACACCCACCAGCCCAAGCGGTGCAACCGCCAGAACGATGAACATCAGCCGGAAGCTCTGCATCTGGATCATCACCAGCGTCAGCATGATCAGCACCATCAGCGGCACGACCTCGGTAATGGGGCCCTGACTTTCCGAACTCGTCTCGATCACGCCGCCCTTCTCGATGTGGTAGCCGGCGGGCAGGCGGGCGGTGATTTCGGCGATCTGCGGGTCAAGCTGCGCAACGATTGTCGCGGGTTGGTCGTTGCCACTTACGGCGGCCTTGACGGTGATCGTGGGGACGCGGTCGCGCTGGTGGATGACCGGCGGCTCCATATCCCATTCGAGGCGGGCGAAGCTGAACAGGGGAATCGGAATGCCCGCCGTGCTGGGGATCTGCAAGGATTGCAGCGAGTTGATCGAACTGCGGTCCGCCGCGGCTCCGCGGGCGATTACGTCGATCAGCGTATTGCCGCTGCGCAACTCGGTCACGGCGATGCCGCTGAACAGGGTTTGCAGGGCTTGCGCCACGTCCTTTTGCGTCAGACCCAACTGCCGCAGCCGCTCCTGATCAAGGATCACGCGGGCCACGCGGGCAGGCTCGCCCTGATCGAGCGCGATATTCGACAGGCGCGGGTCGGTTGCCATTAGCCGGGCGATGCCGCGCGCCTCGCGCAGCAGCAGGTCACGATCCGGGCCCGAGATGCGGAATTGCACCGGCTTGCCCACCGGCGGGCCAAGCTCCAGCGTCTTGACGAAAAGATCGACGCCGGGGATCTGCGCGGCGTGTTCGTTCAGCGCGGCGCGCAGGGCGTTCCGCTCTTCCAGCCCCTTCGACATGATGACGATCTGCCCCATGAAGGGCGCGGGCGTGGGCGCATCAAGCGACAGCAGGAAGCGTGGCGCCGAGCGCCCGACATAGGTCGTCCAATAGGCGGCCTCGTCGCGGGTCGCGAGCCAGTCCTCGATCCCGGCCATGGCCCGGCTGGTCTGCTCGATCGTGCTGTTCTGGCGCAGGTTGATATCGACCAGAAGCTCGGGCCGGTCAGAGGCGGGGAAGAACTGCTGCTCGACAAAGCGCATCCCGAAAAGCGACAGGCCGAAAAGCGCCACGGTGACGCCGATGGTCAGCCATTTGTGGTGCATCGCGGCCTGCAGCGCCACGCGGAACCCGCGCCGCAGCCGCCCCGCGCGATGTGCGTGATGCGAGAGTTTCGCTGGCAGGAAGGTCACCCCCAGAAGCGGCGCGAACAGCACCGCCACGATCCACGACAGCAAAAGCGAGATCGCCAGCACGTAAAACAGTGACAGCGTGTATTCGCCCGCCTGGCTTGAGTTCAGCCCGATCGGGATGAACCCCGCCACCGTCACCAGCGTGCCCGACAGCATCGGGAAGGCGATCGAGGACCACGCATAGGAGGCCGCCTTGCCGAGGCTCTCGCCCAGTTCCAGCCGTGCGATCATCGTCTCGATGGCGATCATCGCATCGTCCACCAGCAGGCCAAGCGCGATGATCAGCGCCCCAAGCGAGATGCGTTGCAGCGTCACCCCCATCATGTCGAGGATGACGAAGGTCATCGCCAGCACCAGAGGGATCGACATCGACACCACCAGCCCGGCGCGCAGCCCGAGCGAGACGAAGCTGACGAAAAGCACGATGGCCACCGCCTCAGCCAGCGCCTTGAGGAAGTGGTTCACCGACTCCTCGACCACCTTGGGCTGGTCGGCGACCTTGTTCAGCGTGATGCCGACCGGTAGTTCGTGCTGGATGCGCTCCATCAGTGCGTCAAGATCGGCGCCGAATTCCAGGATGTTCGCGCTTTGGCGCATCCCGATGATCAGGCCGATGGCATCCTGCCCATTGTAGCGAAAGATCGAGCTGCGCGGGTCTTCGTAGCCATCGCTGACCGTGGCCACATCGCCAAGCGTAAAGAACGCGTCGTTGACCCGCAGCGGCGTCGCCGCCAGCTCGGAGGCCGAGGCGAAACGCCCCGACAGGCGCACGGCGATCATCTCGTTGGCCGTTCGGATGATCCCCGAAGGCACGATCGCGTTCTGCGCCGCCAGCGTGTTCAGCACGACGGCCTTGTCGAGCCCAAGCGCCGCCAGCCTGCGGGCCGAGAACTCGACATGCACCACCGGGTCCTGTGTGCCGATCAGTTCGACCTTGCCGGTGTCACGCAGCGTCAGCACGGCCGAGCGGATATCCTCGACCCGGTCTTTCAGCTCGCGCGGGGTGAACCCGTCCGAGGTGATCGCATAGATCGTGCCATAGACATCGCCGAACCCGTCGTTGAACGAGAAACCCCCGAATTCCGCGGGAAACTCGCCGCGGATGTCGTTCATCATGTTGCGCACCTTGAGCCAGGTCTGGGTGACCTCCTCGCCGCGCACCTGGGGTTGCAGTTCGACATAGACGACGGCCTGGCCGGGGAAGGTTTCGGAGCGCGTGAACTTCAGCCGCGGCAATTCCTGCAGCTTCTTCTCGATCCGGTCGGTGACCTGCTCGCGCGTTTCCTCGGCGGTGGCGCCGGGCAGGGCAGCCGCGATGGTCATGATCTTGATGGTGAAGGACGGGTCTTCCTCGCGGCCCAGATTCATATAGGCCAGCGTTCCCGCCACCAGCGAGACGATGATCATGAACCACACCATCGAGCGGTGGCGCAGCGCCCAGTCCGAAAGATTGAAGCCGCCCATCATTGCTCGCGCTCTCCCAGAATCTCGCCCTCGCTGACCGAGTGGATGCCCCGGATCAGGATCTCGTCGCCCTCGCTCAGCCCTTCGCGCACGGTGACGCGATTGTCGATCCGGGCGCCGGGGGTGATGGTGACGCGCTCGGCCACGCGGCCGGAGGCGACGCGCCATACCGAGACCGTGTCGCCGGTTTCCAGCAGCGCCTCGACCGGCAGGGTCAGGATCGGGGTGCCGGGCTGATCCAGCCGGGCGTCAACCAGGGTGCCCAGGCGTGGCGGAGTAGCCTCGGGCGACAGGGTGATGCGCAGGCGGCGGTTGCGGATGCTCTTGTCCGCGACCGGCTCGATCAGCCGCAGGGTGCCGCCGATCGGGGCCGCGCCAAGCGTGCGGGGCGCGATCACGAAGCGCGCCTCGGGGCTGAGCAGGCCGACCACCTCTTCGGGGACGTCGATCACCGCCTCGCGGCCCTGATCGGTTGCCAGCATCAGAACCGGCGTGCCGGCCGAGACCTCAGCGCCGGGTTCGACAAAGATCGCGGTGATGACACCGCTGGCGGGTGCGCGCAGCGTGCCGAAGCGTTCGGCGTCAAGCGCGCGGGTCAGGTTGGCGCGCGCCGCGCGTAGGCTGCCCTCGGCGCTTTCGGCCTGCGCGGTTGCAGCCTCAAGTGCAGCCTGCGAGGCCACGTTGCGTGCGTGCAACTCGCGCGCGCGGGTCAGCGATTGCTGCGCGAAATCGAGCTGGGCCTGCGCCGAGTCCACTGCCGCGCGCGCCGCGCTGACATCCTCGCCTAGGGTGATCTGGTCGAGCGTCGCCAGCTCGTCGCCAGTTGCGACAAGGTCTCCCAGCCGGACCGGGCGGGTGGCGATACGGCCCGCGGTCTGGAAGGCCAGCGTGGTTTCAACCTTGGCTGCGATCTCGCCGGGATAGGCGCGCAGAGCCACGGCCTCGCGCGTCAGGATCTCCGACACGACCGGGCGCGGCTGATCGGCCAGAACGGGGCTGCAAAGCGCCGCGGCGAGCATCAGGGGCAGCAGGGGGCGGATCATGGCTTGCCTCCGGCGCTGGTGACAGTTCGGCCCGGATAAAGCAGCTGCGCGCCCGAGGTCACGACCTCGGCACCCGCCGCCAGCCCTTCTGACAGCTCGACCGAGCTATCGGTAAAGTGGTCGATCTTGACGGGTGCAAGCGCCACCTGCCGGGTCGCCGGATTGACAACCCAGACCGCAGGCCCGCCCTCGGCCCGCATCAGCGCGCCCGAGGGGACACCGATGGTTGCGGGCAGGGCGAAGGAAACCTCGCTTGCCACGGCGGCCCCAAGGCTGGCGCCAGAGGCGGGCGTGTCGAACCGGGCCTTGACCATGATGGTTCCCGATTGTCCGAAGATCATTGGCGAGATCTCCGAGATCGTCGCCGCCAGACGCCGGTCACTGCCGTCAAGGATGCGCAGCTGGATATGCTTGCCCAGCAAATCGTCGATCTCGGCAAAGTCGGGGGCGTGGAAAACGGCCTCTCCGGCGCCGTTGCGGGCAATCGTCAGAACGGTCTGCGTGGCGCCGACGATCTGCGCGGGCTCGGCGGCGCGCGCGATCACGATGCCCGCCGCCGGGGCGCGAATGACGGTGTCGCGGCTTGCCTGGCGTGCCTTGTTCAGCGCCGCCTTGGCCTGATCGCAGCCCGATTGGGCTGCTAGCAGCGCTTGCGTCGCCGAATCGAGCGCGGCCTGCGTCGCGGCCCCACGCTCGGTCAGGGCGGTGATGCGCTCCTGCGCCTGCCGGGCCTGAAGCAGCACCGCCTCGGCGGCGGCGAACTGCGCCTCGGCGGCGGCCTCGGCGGCCCTCGCCTGCGTGTCGTCCAGCCGCGCCAGTATCTGCGCCTGCAACACCTGATCGCCCACATCGGCGGCAATCTCGGTGATCCGACCGCCGCTGCGAAAGCCCACCGGCACCGCCTCGGCGGCCTCGACCGAGCCGGATAGCTCCACCGTCATCGCGGTGACGCGCGCCTGTGCTATGACGGTCTCAACGACAAGGGGCGTTTCGGCCCCCGCCGGAGGAATCGGAATGAGCACGGCCATCAGTAAAAATGATCTAACAAAACGCATATCGGCACCATATCGCCCCTTCGGGCCTTGCCACATTGCTCTGAATTTGGGGAGGGAAACAACTCCATCCCCGAATTCCGTGGCGTTACCCGAACCAGGGCAAGGCGAGGGTGCCATTTCGCGCCCGAGTTGCAAACGCGACAAATCGAACGTCCTTCGCAAACCTTTAACATCAGGGTTTCTTATGGAAGTGATCAAAATATACGATTTTTTCCTATGATGCGCAGTTGCTAAACGATGCGAAGCTGAGAGGAGAACCAACCCATGCCAAGCCCCCTGTGCAGGCCGCGACCGATCCGCCTGCTGAATGGCGATTACAGCCTTGGGTGCGGGCCTATCTGAATTCGACGGCGCTGCGGGCAGGCCCGGAGGAAAACCTTCGGGCTGAACGCGTCGCCCAATCCATCCACCAAGAATTACTCTGGGAGAAAGATAATGGACGGAAATGATGTCGCGAAATCGGGCAAGTGCCCGGTTCTTCACGGGGTGAACCCGAACGTGACCTTCAAGGCGCGCTCGATCCGGGACTGGTGGCCGAACCAGCTGAACCTCAAGGTACTGCACCAGAATTCGGCCTTGTCGAACCCGATGGGCCCCGATTTCGACTATGCCGAGGCCTTCGGCAAGCTCGACCTGAACGCGGTCAAGCAAGATCTCTACGCGCTGATGACCGACAGCCAGGAATGGTGGCCGGCCGACTGGGGCCACTATGGCCCGCTCTTCATCCGCATGGCCTGGCATAGTGCCGGCACCTACCGCACCGCCGACGGGCGTGGTGGTGGCCGCACCGGCACGCAGCGTTTCGCGCCGCTCAACTCGTGGCCCGATAACGTCAACCTCGACAAGGCGCGCCGCCTGTTGTGGCCGATCAAGCAGAAATACGGCAACAGCCTGTCGTGGTCGGACCTGATGATCCTGGCGGGCAATGCCGCGCTGGAATCGATGGGCATGAAGACCTTCGGCTTCGGCGGCGGTCGTCCCGACGTGTGGGAACCCGAGGAAGACATCTACTGGGGCGCCGAGAGCGAATGGCTCGCCCCTTCGGACAATCCCAACAGCCGCTACTCGGGCGAGCGCGAGCTGGAAAACCCGCTGGCCGCCGTGCAGATGGGCCTGATCTACGTGAACCCGGAAGGCCCGGACGGCAACCCCGACCCGGTCGCCTCGGGTCGCGATGTGCGCGAGACCTTCGGCCGCATGGCGATGAACGATGAGGAAACCGTGGCGCTGGTCGCTGGCGGCCACACCTTCGGCAAGTGCCACGGTGCGGGCGACGCGGGCCTTGTCGGCGCCGATCCCGAAGCGGCGGGCATCGCCGAGATGGGCCTGGGCTGGAAGAACGCGCTTGGTTCGGGCGTCGGCATCGACACCACCTCGAGCGGAATCGAGGGCGCATGGAAGCCGAACCCGACGACCTGGGACATGGGCTACCTGACGGTGCTGTTCAAATACGACTGGGAACTGGTGAAGAGCCCGGCGGGCGCGCATCAGTGGCTGGCCAAGGACGTGGCTGACGAGGACATGATCGTGGACGCCCACGACCCATCGAAGAAGCATCGCCCGATGATGACCACGGCCGACCTGTCGCTGCGTTTCGACCCGATCTATGGGCCGATCTCGCGCCGCTTCCTCGAAAACCCCGAGGAGTTCGCCGACGCTTTCGCCCGTGCATGGTTCAAGCTGACCCACCGCGACATGGGGCCGAAGGCTCTGTATCTCGGCCCCGAGGTTCCGGCCGAAGACCTGATCTGGCAAGACCCGATCCCGGCTGTGGATCACGCGCTGATCGACGCCGACGATATCGCCGTGCTCAAGGGGCAAATCCTGGCCTCGGGCCTGAGCATTGCCGAACTCGTCTCGACCGCATGGGCCTCGGCCTCGACCTTCCGCGGCTCGGACATGCGCGGCGGTGCGAATGGCGCCCGCATCCGTCTGGCCCCGCAAAAGGACTGGGAAGCGAACCAGCCCGAGCAACTGGCCAAGGTGCTGGCGGTCTATGAGGACATCAAGGCGGGCTTCGATGCCACCGCCTCGGGCGGCAAACAAGTCTCGCTGGCCGATCTGATCGTGCTGGGGGGCAGCGCCGCAATCGAGGCCGCCGCCAAGGCTGCCGGTCATTCGGTCGAGGTGCCCTTCACCCCGGGCCGCATGGACGCAACCGAAGAGCAGACCGATGCCGAGTCCTTCGCCGTGCTCGAACCGCAGGCCGATGGTTTCCGTAATTACCAGAAGAAATCCTACTCGGTTTCGGCCGAGGAGATGCTGGTGGATCGCGCGCAGCTGCTGACCCTGACCGCGCCCGAGATGACGGTTCTGGTCGGCGGGATGCGGGCGCTTGGCGCCAACCACGGCGGCACCGCGCATGGCGTGTTCACCACGCGGCCCGGTCAGCTGACGAACGATTTCTTCGTCAACGTGCTCGACATGGGCACCGTCTGGACGCTCGTGTCCGAGGCTGAGGATCTGTTCGAAGGCCGCGATCGCGCCACCGGTTCGGTCAAATGGACCGCGACGCGCGTCGATCTGGTGTTCGGCTCGAACTCGCAGCTGCGCGCCCTGTCAGAGGTCTATGGCCAGAACGACGGTCAGGCCAAGTTCGTGGCCGATTTCGTCACCGCCTGGACCAAGGTGATGAACGCGGATCGCTTCGATATCGCCTGAGCGAGGCTCTGAAAAACGACTGCGGCGCCCCGGTTTTTGCCGGGGCGCCGTTTCTATTTTTGGCGCCGCGTCACATCTTCGCGCGGCCCTGTCCAAGCCCCTTTGACATGGGTAATACTGCCCCCAGCCGGACCGGCGCGGACGCAAGGAACAGACCATGATCACGATCACTCTCGAACATCCCGTGCAGGAGGATCTGGCCCTGCTGCATGCGCGCCACCACGCGGCCATGCATGCTGACACCCCGCCAGAGTCGATCCACATGCTGCCCCCCGACGCGCTGGCCGCCCCCGGCATCGCCTTCTTCGTGATGCGCGAAGAGGGGCGCGCCGTCGGTATGGGCGCCTTCAAACGCATCGATGCAGGCCATGCCGAGATCAAATCCATGCATGTGCTGATGGAGCTGCGCGGGCGCGGTTTGGCGCGCATGATGCTCTCGCATCTGATCACCGAGGCACAGGCTGCGGGCTACGCACGCCTTAGCCTCGAGACCGGTGCGCAGCCCTCGTTCGAGGCTGCTCGGGCACTCTATCTGACCGCCGGTTTCACGGAATGCGCGCCCTTCGAGGGCTACGCCCCCGATCCGAATTCGGTCTTCATGACGCTGAGCGTCTAAGGGTTCGCAGGGCTTGCGCGCGCGCGCCCAATGCCTCAAAAGGGATGTCAGCGGCCCCTTAGCTCAGCTGGATAGAGCATCCGCCTTCTAAGCGGACGGCCGAGGGTTCGAATCCTTCAGGGGCCGCCAGATCACTCCCTAAAACAGCCGATCAGTGGCCCCGCCAAGCGGCGCGAAATTCCCCGGCAAGGGGCGCGCTTTCTTGTCTCCCGAAGTGGCGGATTGGGCAGTGTTCTGATGGTCTGCGACGAATCGACACAGCGCGAGATCGTGGCATTCACCCGTCCTGACAGCCCGCTTCGAGCCGAACGCCCAGGTGAAATGCTTCCGCTTAAGGGCTGATTTTATTTGAAATATGACCTTTTTGCGGCGCCATCCGTGAATCTTCTTGAAATATTTTTGCGATCCCGCAGGCTTAAACGATCACTAATTACTTGCTGCTGCGCGTTCTGCCACGCGCTTTAAAACTTACCAGGGGGGTGGACCTGCCGTTACTCGGCTGAGTCCATTTATTTGATTGTCGGGTTTCGGGATTTCAAAAATCTCAGACTTCCTGCGCGGGAATCTTTCCCGCGTTTCGGAGCATGCCGACGCAAATGACCCCGGTGAGCCCTCGGGTTCCGATTACGATCAACTTCATCGCGAAGAAAACTACCGTATCGAGGCGCTTGAGCCGCGCGTCCTGCTTTCGGCGGACCCGGTGTTTGGCGAACTTGCACGGATAGCCGCGACGGCGCACCAGATCGACCCTCAAGAGGGTCTTTCCGCCATCATCCAGATGGTCGAAGACCTACATGAAGAGGATGAACTGGCTGCCGAGGAACACCTGGCAGAGGCTTCCGAACAAGGCGTTTCCTGGCCCGAAGACTGGACCGTTCCGGTTGCGGAACAGGCCCATTCGCAGGCCGAAAATGCCGATGATCAACTGGGCCCCGAGGTTGCTGCGCTTGTCTCTGAGACGGGCGAAGAACGGGATCTGGGCCTTGCGACAGAGCTGCAAGAATTGCTTTCCAGCGTGCTCGGGGAACGTGGCGAGGCCATGCAAAACGGCCGCAGCCCCTTCGTGCCCGCTGAAGCCGATCGGACGGGGCATGAAGCCCGCGGACCCCCGGCAGAAATCATTAACCTATTGGAAATTAATGAAAATATTCCCGGCGTTCCCGCCGGGCAGGGCGCTTTTGAATACCAAGATACCGCCGGAAACCCGCCGCAAGGCACCGAAAACACGGACAATTCCGGCGATGAGACGGGCTCTGACCCGGCCCGCGCACCCCCGACCCCTGACAGCGAATACCTGCTTCTGGATGGCGCCACCGCGACGTCCGGGGATGCAACCCAGCTCACCGCCGAGGAGCTCGATGTGCTCTTCCGCCATGCACTGGGAATGTGGGGCGACCTCGCTGGCGATGCGGCGATCCTCGATGAGTTGACCGTGACGATCACGGATCTCGAGGACGGGGTGCTTGCCCGGATCACCGGAACCCTCATCGAGATCGACATCGACGCGGCGGGCGCCGGTTGGTTCATCGACACCACGCCCGGCGACGCGACCGAGTTCGACCGTCTGGTGGGCGACCGCCTCGTGGCCAGCGACGGGGCCGCTGCGGGCGGCGTCGATCTGCTGACCGTCCTGCTGCACGAGATCGGCCACGCGCTCGGCCACGACCACGACGGCGGCCTGACCGTGATGGACGCGACCCTCGCCGCGGGTGAGCGTGTCGGACTTCCCGACCTCACCCCCGCCATCGCTGCCCCCGTCGCCGGGGCACTGAGTGAGTCGGGTGGCGTCCTCGACGGGACTGCGGACAGCGACCTGACCTACATCGTGAATGCCGATGGCACCGTCACGGTTGGCGGGGTGACCTATGGTGCGCCGGGTAGCCCGATCACCTCGATCACGGCGGGCTCGGGTTTCGCGGACACCATCCAAGGTCCGGACGCTGACACCATCTGGACGATCACCGATCTGAACGCAGGCTCGCTTAGCTGGGGTGGCCTGACCATCACCTTCACCGGCGTCGAGTCGCTTGAGGGTGGCACCGCCGCCGATGCCTTCGTCTTCGATGGCCCGGGCTTCGTGATCGGTGGCTTCGATGGCAATGCCGGACTGTTCGAGGTTTCGATCGGTGACTTCCTGACGGTGGCGACGGCGGACGGGGTATCGAACCCGCTGACCTTCTCGAACCTGTCGGGTCAGAGCGGGGTGCTGCGCAACACCGACAGCGGCGATCTGACGGCGGTCACCGATCTGCGCGTGCTTACCATCGGGCTGACCAGTGGCTCGGTCTTCGCGGGCAGCGGGGCGAATGCGTTCTTCACCTCGGGCCAGCCTGCCACCTCGGTCGGCTTCAAGGTCGAGAACCTGTCCTTCTCGCTGCGTGTGGTGCGCGACGACGCCGGGCACCAGTGGCTGCTGGCCGAGGGCGCCGTTGACGCGGCGGGCCTCGTGAACGTCGCCGGTGTCACCGCGACGCTGCGCGACGCCGACCTGTCCCTGGTGACCGATCAGGAGATGAGCGCGGGCGTTCCCACCTCGGCGGTGGTTGTCTCCGAGATCGGCGGGGCCTCGACCGGCGCGGCCGTGCCGCTGATGCAGATCTCGGGCAAGGTCACCGTTGCCATCGGTGGCGAGGTGCTGATCGCGGGCGGCTTCAGCTTTACCAAGACCCAGGTCAGCGGGCTGACCGGGGCGACCGCGACAAGCGGCGATTTGATGGTGCTTGGCTTCCAGTCCGCACAACTGTTTGCCGGGACGGGTGCAGTCTTTGACACGTCCGACCTGTCGAACCCGACCGTCGATACGACCAACGCGTTCGGTTTCTACGTCTCGAGCTTCTCGGGCAAGATCGCCACCCTTCGGACCGCCGGGGCGGCGCCGACCCTCTACACTGCGATCGACGTGACCGTGTCGGCCGCGGGCAAGGGCATTCCGGGGGTGAGCGTCGAGGTGACCTCGCTGACGATCCAGCGCAACAGCGCCTCGAGCGGCGCCGCGCTTGATTGGGGTCAGGCGGCGTTGCAGTCCTACGGTCTGACGCTCGCAACGACGATCACCAAGGTTGAGGCCTCGGCGACGCTGACGGTCGATGGTTCGGTCTTTATCGCGGGCACCTTCGGTCTGGTCAGCACTGATGTAACCGGGGTGACCGACCAGAACGCGGCGACGGTGAATGGCAAGCTGCTGGTCGTGACGGTCAGCAATGCGCGGCTGTTCGCGGGCGTGGGGGCGGTGATCAGTGGTGCCACGCTCGACCTGACCGACGCGACCGGGTTCGAGATCCCCTCGCTCTCGATGACGCTGGCGATGTTCACGGCCGAAGGCGCGCAGACCGTGACCGGTCTTCAGTTGTCGGCGGGGGCGGTGCTTTGGGGCATCGACGATGTCACTGCCGTGATCGACAAGCTCGACGTGGACTATTCGAGCGCGGCACTCGACTGGAGCCAGTCGCAGTTCACCGGGGCCGGGGTGGGCTTTACCTTCGCCCCCGGGTTCAACGGTATCGATATCTCGGTGCGCGGCGAGTTCGCGATCAAGAGCACCGTGCTTCTGGCAGCCCAGATCGACATTTCGGTCGAGACCACCTCGATCAATGACGGCAACTCGCCGACCGCCATCGCGGTGACCGACGCCAAGGTGATGACCTTGAAGCTCACCTCCGGCTTCATCTTCGTGGGCACGGGCGGGGCCTTTGACCATGACTTGCTGACGGGCGACGTGACCGGGATTGCCGCCGGCGGAACGGGCTTTGCCGCGACTGTAAGCCTGTTCGAATTTGCATCGGTCAAGAAAGTCAACGCGCTGACCGGTGCTGTCGAGGCAAGCTGGGGCGCAATCAAGCTGGCGGCCGCCACGGTCGAAGTGCGCGGTGTGCCGGGCTTTACCCTGAAGGTCAGCGATTTCATCGTTGAGGCGAATATCGCCGATGTCGGCGGATCGCTGATGAACTGGGCCGGTCTCGACCTTGGGTTGAGCATCACGGATGACACCAACGGTTTCGACGCGACCGAGCAATTCCTGATCGGCGCCACCATCGATGAGCTTTCGATTTCGGACACCGTTCTGCTGACCGGCAGCTTTACCGTCCTCAAGACCAGCGGCGCGACGGCCGAAGGTGGCACAATCACGGGCGACGTGCTGTTTATTGAGCTGCAGGATATCAACCTGTTTGCGGGCTCGGGCGGCGCCTTCGACGGGGTCGGTGGTATCGATCCGACCAACGCGACCGGCTTCTCGGCTACGGATGGCGACTTTGCGATTGCCCTCTTTACCACGACCGACGGCTCGAATGTGCGCTACACGGGCGTCTCGGCGGCCCTGGGCTCGCTTGGCCTGGTCAATGTTACCGGCGTCACGCTCACTCTCGCCAGCCTCAAGGTTCTGTTCAACAGCTCCAGCACCGCGACCAAGCTGAATTGGTCGAGCGTCGATGTCGCGGCGGTGTCTTCCGCGCTTGGCGATATCATCGCTTCGACCGAGCTTGAAGTCTCGGGCAAGCTCACGCTTGGCGTCGGCGGCTTTGTTGCGCTGGCTGGCAAATTCGGGCTGCGCGCGGTCGCTGCCAGTGCCGATGCGGGTGTGGTCGACGCGCCCGATTTCGCACATATCGGCAATGGCAAGCTGACCCATATCACGCTGGAAGACGTGGTGTTCTTCGCTGGCACCGGTGCCACTCTGAGCACCGATACCAACACGGGAACGGCGAGCGTCGTCCTAGCCAGTGATGCCGCAGGCTTCTATGCGGCAGGCGGGGCGCTTGCCCTTGGGCTGTTCACCGATCTCAATACCGGCGTCAAATATACCGGTGTGCTGGCAAGCCTCCAGGCGCTCGAGGTCAAGGGCATCGACGTCGTCACCATTCGCCTCAGCGAGATGGCGCTGGCGTCGAACTCGACCAGCGGTGTCGGGCCGCGCCTCGACTGGTCGAGCATCAACGATGCCACGGCCGCAAGTTCCCTCGGCGATCTTGGGCCGGGCGACCAGCTTGCGGTGTCGGGCCGCCTTGCGCTGAGTGTTGCGTCGAACGTCTTCGTCCTGGCCAAGTTTGACTTCAGCGCATCGACCGAGACGATCAACGATCAGATCCAAGCCGCGATCAACAACGCGCAGGTCACCCGCATCAAGCTGAGCGAGGTCAACTTCTTCGCCGGTGTCGATGGTGCCTTCACTTATGCTGCCGATGTGCCGGTCGGGATTGCGGATCAGGGCACCGGCTTCCTGACGACTGGCGCAAGCCTTGAGGTGATGATCGTCAAGGATGCGGTTGGAACCGTAACTCCGCGCAGCTGGAGCGCGCTTTCGATTGCGGCTGATTACGTCGGTATGCGCGGTCTGCCTGCCGAATTTGCGCTCAATGTCTCGGATCTCTACTTCCGGATGAACACCGCCTCGCTCAACGCGACCGCGCTCGATTGGAGCGCGATCGTCGACGCAGGTGACTTCCCCGGCCTTGCGCTGATCACCAACACGACCAAGATTGCCTTTGGCGGCACGCTCGATCTGGCCCTCGACGGCTTCGTGCTGGTTGCCGGCACGGTCGAGGGGGCGATCTCGCGCGGCGATATCAACGATGGCGCGATCAGCCTGATCGGCGCGGATATCACCAGCTTCAAGATCACCGGCGCGTCGATCTTCGTGGGCGCTGGCGGTGCGTTCGACCGCGACGTTTCGACCAACAAGGTGATCGGGCTGCTCGATCAGGGCACCGGTATCTATGCGACGTTCGGGGCGGGCGACGCGCTTGAATTCGCGCAGATCAGCCGTGCGGCCCGCGCGACCGACGATAACCCCGCCGACGATGGCGATGCCGCCACCCAGTGGGACGATGCGACGGTTGCCCTTGGCTGGACTGCGGTGCGCATTTCGGTCGCCTCGCTCGGTCTGCGCGGGATCGACGGCTTCACGCTGGCACTCAGCGATCTGAACGTCGAAGGCAACTTCGCCGCCGCAGACGGCTCGGTGCTGAACTGGAGTGCGCTTGGCGCCGCACCCGGGCTGACGACGCTGGGCCTTGCTGACGCGACCGAGGGTTTTGATGCGACCGAAGGTTTCGGTGTTTCGGGCACGCTTGATGAGCTGAATGTTGCAGGCGTGATCGTTGCCTCGGGTGAATTCACGATCAAGAGCCTCGTGACCTCGGTCAAGATCAGCGACACCGAGACGCTTAATGACGCAGGCATTCTGATCCTGTCGCTGAGCCACCTCAACCTCTTTGCCGGGGTAAATGGCGCGCTTCTGGCTGACGGAACCATCGACCCCGATCAGGGTACGGGCTTTGTGGCGGGCGACGCCTCCGTGCAGCTTGTCACCGTCAAGGAAGCCACGCTGATTACTCCGCGCAGCTGGACGGCTGTCGCGCTTGATGTCGGCGTCGTGACGCTTCAAGGCTTGCCGTCGACTGTGACGATCCAGGGCCGCGATCTCTATTTCGGCTTCAACGGTGCCGACGCGACCGGCGCGCGGATCGACTGGGGTGCGACCACTGTCGCCCAGATCGACGCGCTCGCCTCGACGGAATACTTCGACGTGACCGAGATGGGGGCGGCCTTCAACATCGCCTTTGGCGGCTATGTCGAGTTTACGGTGGACGGTTTCGTCACCATCGCGGGCACCATGACGGGGCAGATCCTGACGACCGACATTGACGACGGCAACGGCATCGTGGTCGGTGGCGCCTCGATCATGAGCTTTGCACTGACCGGCGGCGTACTCTTCGCCGGTCAGGACGGGGTCTTTACCCGGGTCGATAACAAGATCACCGCCGTCGATCAGACCCAGGGCATCGGCATCTATGCCAATGGCGTGACGGTCGAGTTTGCCTCGGTCACGCAGGCCGCCGACAACCCGTTGACCGACGGTGTCGTCGAGACCCGCACCGTTCAGAGCTGGTCGGCGATCCGGATGAGCTCGACCTCGGTCGGGACAGTGGGTCTGTCGGGCTTCACGTTGGTGCTGTCGGATATTCTGGTCGCGGGCAACTTCGGTTATGTCGATCCGGCGACCGGGCAGACGGCCTCGGTGATGAACTGGATCGGTCTCGACGGTCTGCTGAACCTGACGCTGAGCGACCCGACCGACGGCATGGGCGCGCTTGCGATCCTTGAGGTCTCGGGCACGATCAGCGAGCTGAACGTGGCGGGCTATGTGCTGGCGACGGGCAAGTTCTCGATCAAGAGCTTCCTGGCCGACGTGGCCGTCGCCACCGATATCGACGCTGACGGCACCCTGACGCAGGCCAAGGTTCTGGTCTTCACGATTTCCGAGATGGATTTCTTCGCCGGGGTTGATGGGGCGCTTCTGAATGGCTCGATCGATCCCAACCAGGGCATGGGTTTTGTCGCGCTTAATGCCTCGCTCGAACTGGTGACGGTGACCGAGGTCGCCGCGGCACCGGCGCGTAGCTGGATGGCGATGGCACTTCGGGTCGAGCAAGCCGGGCTTCAGGGCCTGCCGCTGACGGCAACGGTGAGCGATCTTTACTTTGCGATGAACGGCGCGGATGTGAACGCCAAGAAGCTCGATTGGGGCGCAACCGGCGTCGATCAGATCAATGCTCTGGCCGATATCACGCAGCTTGACGCGGGCTTCGGGATCGAATTCTCGGCCTATGTCGAGTTGCAGATCGAAGGCTCGATCCTGCTGGCGGGTGGTCTGTCTGGCCTGATCCGTGACGCGATGCTGGACGATCCTACGGGTACGAGCATCTCGACCAAGGCATTCGCCTTCTCGATCGACGGTGGCTACGTCTTCATCGGGTCCGGCGGCGAATTCGAATATGACGAGTTCGACCGGGTCGATGCCGTGGCCAACATGGGCTTTGGTTTCGCCGCTGAGGGGGTGGATTTTGACCTGATCTCGGTCACCGAGGTGATCGATCCGCTTTCAAGCGCGACGCCGCGCAGCTGGACCGCGCTGTCCGCCCATGCGGACTCGGTCGCGCCGCGCGGCCTGCCCGAGGGCCTGGTGCTTGAACTCCACTCGCTCGACTTTGCCCTGAACGGGCGCGATGTGAACAACCAACAACTTGATTGGGGCACGGTCGTTCAGGATCTGGGTGTCGACGCAGTTGCGCCCGAGCCGGATACTGACCTCTCGATCTCGGGTGCGCTGGATCTGGATATCTACGGCTTCGTCTCGGGTGAGGCAACCTTCGACGTCAAGATGTTCAACGCCATCGAGGCCGAGCTGGACAGCACGCAGGCGGGCCTTGAAGACGCTAGCCTGATGCTGATTGGCCTGTCGGTGAACAATCTCTTGGTTGGCCAACCCGGCGGTGTGGGCCTTAGCGTCGCCTCGGCCAATATCGCGGTGGCAATCGTTAAGGCGACGGTCCCGGCCAACAGCACGCTTGCGCCGACGACCACGCCCTCGGCGACGGCGGTGATCGCTTCGGTCGAGGGGGGCAAGCTGGAGGGCCTGCCCGAGGGACTGGACATCGAGGTCAACCGCTTCACGCTGGACTACTACGCTACCAAGCCGACAGCCCAATTGGTCAATGGTCAGCCGGTCACCAATGCCTTCGACTGGAACTTCATTGACCTCGATGGCACCCCTGATCCGCTGGAGCCCGCCAACAACGCCCCGGCCCCGGTGAGCTTCACTTACGGTCAGGATGACGAGAACACCACCGAGTACGAACGCATCACCGTCACCTTCGATGCTCAGGCGGATCGCACGCTGGTCGAGGGCTGGCTGACGCTCGACGCCTTCGGGTTTGTGCAAATTGGTGCGCGCTTCTCGATGGCCCAGGACATCGTCGATGTCGATGTGAACCACGACGGTGTGTTCAACATCGCGACCGATATGAATGACGCGCGCCTGACCCGGATCGGGCTGCATATCGGCACGAGCGTTGACGATCCCCTCGATTTCACGCCGAACTTCTTCATCGGCATTCCCGGCGGCCCGGGCGTGACGATCGGTCAGGCCGATCTGGTTCTGGCTTCGGTCAAGGCGGCCAATCCGACCACCGACACCCGCAGCTTTACGGGTCTCAAGGCGAATATCGCCAGTGCCAGCCTGACCGGCATCGACCCGATCACGCTCGCGCTTGATGAGCTGTCGCTGGAGATGAACAAGGCCGCCGATGCGAATGGCGCGATCAGCGTGCTCGACTGGAGCCAGGCGGTTAACCTCGACTCGAAAGAGTGGGCCGATGGCGACAGCAACCTGACTGGCTATGACGTGATGACCGCGACCTCGGCCGATGGTGACGATACCTCGGCCGTCACCACCGGCCTGCTCGACATGGTCAAGTCGGGCTTCGCGCTTTACGCCAGCGCGACCATCGTGATCGACGAGTTCGTCTATATTCAGGGCGATGTGACCATCACCAAGACCGACGACGTTGCCGCCCGTGAAGTGGGGTCCACCACCGCCTTCGACGTCTCGGTGCTGTCGATCGGTGTCGCCCATGCTGTGGTCTTTGCCGGGGTGGGCACGCCGACGATCATCGAGACGGTCGAGAATAATGAGATTACCGCTCGCAGCGTCGATCCGAACTCGGAGGCGACCGGCGTCGCGCTCTCGCTCGACAGCATGGGGATGCATCTCGTCAAGGAGATGCCGCTTGACCCGCTGAACCCCACCGCAACCCCGCTGCGCAGCTGGATGGTGGTGAAGGCCTCCGGCACGGCCGCGCTGGTCGGTGTGGATAATGTGGTGGTCGAAGGGTCGCTCGATCTGATCATGAACAGCGCGGGCGAGTTGCCCGATCCGAATGGCGGCAATCCGATCCCTTATAACACGCTTGATTTCGCCTTCGGTGGCCCCGGCGGCACGTGGGATATCGAGATCGGCGCAACGACCGTCAACTTCGACGGGCTGCTTGTCGCGACGCTCGAAGTATCCGGCACGATCACCATCGGCTTCGACCAATATGTCTTCGTGCAGGGCAAGTTCGCCTTCACCAAGTCGGACGCGATCTATGACATGTTGCTGTCCACGGGTGAGGCACGCAAGCTGAGCGCGGTGACCGTGGGTGCGAAGGCCGTGAACATCTTCGTCGGCACGGGCTACGATCTGACCGCCGATTTCAACGCGCAGAACGACTTGGTCGGGCTGAAGATCACCGATGCCTACATTGCACTGGCGATGTTCCGCTCGGTCAATGCCGATGGCTCGGTCATCCTTGCCGCGGATGCGAATGCAGCCAACGGCGGCTCGTTCATGGCGCTCAAGGCCGGTGGCGATGTGGAATTGGTGGGCATCGACGGCGTCACCCTGTCGGCCTATGGTCTTGAGGTTGAGCTGAATCAGGGCAAGAACCTGACCGGCACGCCTAAGGCGCTGAACCTTGGCGCGTTCGATGGCGGCAACGGTTTCGATGTGCGCGTGGGGCCGGAAACCGACGATATCGTGACGCTTGATGCGGACGATGCGATCCTCGCAGCCTCGGGCTTCGTCGTGATCGGGTTCGAGGAATATGTCTTCCTGGCCGGTCAGGTTGCCTTCCAGAAGGGCGCCGAGCTGACCATCGGCACCGGCGTCAACGAGAAGACCTTCGGCGCCATCGAGATCTCGGGGGATCATATCTATGCCTTCGTCGGCACCGGCGGACCTTATTTCGAAGTCGATACCTCGGGGGCTGATCCGGTCGTGACCCCGCTGGCCGATACTTCGGACGCGCAGGGCCTGGTGCTGAGCGATTTCAGCTTCCGCCTAGCCATGCTGAACCAGATCAACAAGGTCACAAAGGTGGCTATGGCCGCGGGCGAGAAGTTTACCGCGCTTTATGCCTCGATCGGCTCTGTCTCGCTTGCCGGTATTCCGGGCGTCGCGATCATTGCCAACAATGTCGAACTGATGCTCAACCAGGGCAAGTCCGGCACCCAGGGGGCAGGGGCCCAAACCGTCCTCGCGGGCTTCGACTTTACAGAGGTCACGGGCCTCGACCCCGGTCAGGCGACCCCCATGGAAGAACTCAGCCCGCTGCAAGCCTTTGCGCGGCTGGGGTATAAAGGCACTTTCCTGTCGGTTTCGGCCTATGGCAATCCGGCGGGGACGGGGATCCAGCTTCTCGTCAATCTCTCGGGCACCACGCCCACCAGCGCATCGGACGCCGACTTTGTATTCTCTGGCGATCTGTTGTTCGAAAAGGTCACCGCCGCGTCCGGGGCCGTCTATTCGAAGATCGCGCTGACCGACATCACCCTGAAATTCGGCGATTACACCTTTGGCGGCTCGGCGCTGCTGTATCTGACGCCGACCGGCATGGCGGGCAGCTTCTCGGTCATCCTGCCCTTGATCTCGTTCGACGATGGCACCAATGCCTACCAGATCGGTTCCGATGATCCGAACGCCCCGACCACGGCAAAGCTGGAAATCAACACCGCGCCCCAGGCGATGCTGGTCGATTTCGGCAATGGCAATGTGCTGGATCTGCCGCGCGGCAAGTATCTGCGTGTCTCGCTGGAGAACGCCGCGTTCAAGGTGGATCTTGGCTCGACCACGATGGGTTCCAACCCCGAGATTACGTTGGCTGGCTCGCTCATGCTGTCGCAGTTCACCGACAGCCTTGGCAACAAGCAGATGACGCTGGCCTTTGCCGATGTGACGGGCGGTTATCAGGATGCCTCGGGCGCGTCCTTCACCATCTCGGACGGCAAGGGCGTGCTGATCTTCTATTCGAGCGCGCTGAACCCCACCGCAACGACGAATGGCATCGCCGCGCAGATCGAGGTGACGGCAACCGGCAGCCTCGCGGGCTTCTCGGCCGGGGCCACCGCCATCATCCGCATGAACACCACCGCGCGGACAGACATCTACGAGACGGTGGATGTGGGCGAGGCGACCTATATCCTTGATTTCCGCGGTCAGCCCAACGTCAACCAGATCGCGCTGGCCGAGATCAAGCTCAGCTACGATCCCTATTTCACCATCGAGGGTAGCCTGAGCGATGCAGCCTCGCTTCCGTCGGGTGCGACCAGCGGCAAGGTTGGCCGCGACATCACGATCTTCCTGGGTGACAAGGGCGACTTCGACGACCCCGATGACGATGTCGGCCTGCTGATCACCGATACGGTCATCGCCATCTATGAGTTCGGCGTCGATGCAAATCGCAAGTTCGCTGTCTATGCCAAGGGCGATGTGCAGGTGCTTGGCCTGCCCGGGCTGAATATCTCTGGCTCGGTCGAGGTCTGGATCAACAACTCGGGCGTTGCCTTCAGTGTCGTCGACAGCGGTCTGCCGCGGCTTGAGGGTGACACGGGGACCGATCCGATCGCCATCTCCTTCATCGCGGGGCAGATGGAGCGCGTGCGCGGTGATGTCGATATCAGCTTCGGTGTCGATGCGACGGGCGATGTGCTGGTGATCTCGGCGCTCGATGTGATCTTCACCAAGACCCCCGATGGCCGGATCGACGTCGATGCACCGGAAACCTCGATCACGGTGACCCCGCCGGGCGGCGAGAGCTTTGGCCTGACCGGCGCCGCGCGCTTCAGCTTCGGTGGTGCGCTTGGCTTCCAACTCGCCGATATGCGTGTGACCGGCTACACCTTCTTTGGCGAGACGGTGCAGTTGACGCAGACCACGAACCTGCGCCCGCTGACGGCCGATCTTGCCTCGCCGCTCAATGGTCAGATCGTCGATCTCGACGGGCTGACCTATATCGACGTTACCTTCAATAACGTGAACCGCTTCGAGAGCGATCTCTACCCGATGGGGATCGACCCGACATCGATCACCGATATCGACCCGGAGTTCATCATCTATGCGAATTACGGCGGGTCCGAGAATGTCGCCATCCAGGTGAACGGCGCGGGCACCGCGGTCGAAGGCGCGGCGCGGCCGACCTTCCGCTACCAGATCACCACGCCCGCCAGCCTGCCTGCCAACGTGACCTATGAGGTCCAGTTCCTTGCCAATTCCTGGCGCGACGGTTTGGGTGCGCAGGGCGCCGCCGAGTACGAACGTTTCACCGTTCGCGCGACGCCTGCGGCAAACATCAGCCAGCTGGTTGCGACCACCGAGCCCGACGCCGCGCCGTCGGTCGAACTGGCCTCGCCCTTTAATGGCGCGGTGATCGACAAGTCGATGCTGAACTCGAAGGGCTATATCGAGGTCCGCTTCGTGCTGCCCAATGGCGAAGCACTCGATTACACCACCATCGATGGCGACGAGATCCGGCTTGAAGGCTCGGGCACCACCAACGTCAACCCGCTCTTCAACAGTGCGTACAAGTTCGACGTCAAGAAGATCAACAACACGACGTTCCGCTACTACATCTACGCCAAGGCCGCGACGACCTCGAGCAGCAGCACCGTGCAGGTGCCGACCTCGCAGGCGACCTCGCCCTCGAACGGTGCCTTCGGGGTGGGGGATGTGCGCGTCGTCTTCGTCGCCGGGGCGTGGAAATACACCGACGAGCAAGGCGCCTCGCATTTCTTCGGCGGCGTGGACAGCTACACCCCGACCAGCTCCAGCACGATCGCGCCGGCGGCCTATTCGCAGACCTTCAAGGTCGAGGAGCTGCCCGCCGGTCAGGCCGCGACGCCGATCAAGATCGGTCCGGTGTCGATCCTGTCGCCCACGCTCGGCATCAGCAAGCTTGGCTTCAAGGATGGCCAGCTGGTGATCACCATCGGTATCGGCGCCGAGAGCGCCTCGCTGGCCTTCGGTGGTGCAACGCAGGGCGCAAACGGCACGCAGACCAACACCGGCGGCACGCAGATCACCATCACCAACCTGCTGGTCAAGTTTGACATCGGCATCCGCGTGCTCGACCTGATTACGGGCGACGGAGTCGATCCGCTGGTCTCGCCGACCGGCAAGTGGTCGATCTCGGCCGACCGTATCGTCGGGACCATCCCGAATGTCGTGACGCTTGAGGCCTCGAACATCCTGATCACCTACGATCCGGCCTATGACCCGGCAACGGGGGCCGATCCGACGGCCCCGACCGGCGCAGGTCAGAAGCTGGTGGAAATCGACACGATCAAGGTTACCTTCCCGAAATTTGGCATCGCGGGCCAGATCACGCGGCTGGGCCAGATCGCCGGCCTGACGATCTACGACAACGGCTTCCGTATCGGCCAGGGCGAGCTGATCTATTCCGGCACCGGCGCGACCTCGGGTTCGGGCGCGCAGACGGTCGAGCGCAGCGATGGCGGCACGGGCAAGATCAAGTTCGGCTCGATCCTGGAGTTCGACGACCTTCGGATCGGTGTTGAGAACTTCTCGCTGATCTTCGGTCAGGAGGTGGACTTCGACGGCCTGATCTACATTGGTTCGGGTGGCGCCACCTTCGCGCCTGGCAAGGCGGTCAATGCCAAGGTGACCGACCGCGTCTCGGGCGAGGCGGTGACCGACACCATCGCCATCAAGGCTGGCCTGACCTTCACCAATGGCGAGGTTGACGGGTTTATCTTCGAGCTTGACACCTTCGAGATCAACATCGGCTCGGTGCTCAAGCTCAAGGGGGTCGATTTCCAGCTCGACACGGGTGCGGCCGATGACGAGGAACTGATCAGCTTCGCCTCGATCGGTGCCGAGTTGCGCATCGGCTCGCTCCAGCTCTCGGGCGAGGCGCGCCAGTTCGCCTTCCTGGGCGATGGCACCTTCGTGACGAAGCAGGGCTTTGGTGTCTTCATTGGCGTGGGCTCGGCTACGGGCGCGAGCTTTAAATGGCCCAGCTGGCTCCCGATCCGGATCACCGAGATTGGCATCCAGTGGCCGGATATCCAGGCCGACCCGTCCGATTTCGTCCTGACCTTGTCGGCTGCGATCACCGGTTTGCAGGGCTATGACGGGCTGACCTTCGAGGGCACAGTCGAGGGCATTCGCATCGATGTCGGCCTGTTGCTGGCCGGGCAATTCCCGATCATCGGGATTGACTCGCTCGGTGTGAAAGTCGGTGGCAAGGCCTTCGGCGGCGAGATCACGGGCGCACTGATCGGCGGCATCATCCGGATCGGCGACAACGATCAGCCGCTTTCGACCTTCGATCTGACCAGCCACGTCAAGGACCGCATCTTCTTCATGGGGGTCGAGGCCGGGTTCTCGATGGCCGGTGTGGGTGGGTTCACGATCCGCTTTGCCCTGTCCGAGCTTGGCCCGCTGGGTGTCCTCGTTTCGGCCTCGGTGCCCGGCGGGATCGTGCTTGAGCCGAACTCGGGCCTTGCGATCAACGACTTCACCGGCGGCGTGGATTTCTTCAAGTCGCTGCCCGACATCACCGACCCCGACCAGCTTGAGGGCCCGGATTTCGCGCTGCCGCTGAATGTCTCGGTCGCTGACTGGCTCGACTCCGTGCAAGCGCAGGTCGTGCGTCAGTATCTCGCGATCCAGGGTGGTTCGGCCATCGGCGGCGGGTTCCTGGCGGCCTTCACCTCGCCCATGATCATCACCGGTTCGGCCAAGATCTACACGATTTACGCCTCCCAAGCGGTGTTCAACGGGCAGGTCACGATCAAGATTTCGACCGACGGCAAGATCCTGGTGATCGGACAGCTGAACTTCGCTGCCGACAACCTGTCGCTGTCCGCACGGCTTTACGCGAACCTGTCCAAGATCGCCTCGGGCGAGGCCACGATCCTGCTGCTCGTGAAGGTTCCCGATCAGCTCGATCTGCTCAAGATCAAGGGCTCGCTGCAATTCGGCTTCAAGGATATCCTGGGCGAGGCCACGCAATTCGCCGTGGTTGAGGAGCAATCCGCCACGCCCACGCAGCGTCTGGCCAGCCCGGCTGACGGCGCTGTCACTGGTATCGGCAACTTCAACAACCGTGCCTATGTCGATATCACCTTCCCGACCATCGCGGGGGCGACGATCGACGCGGCCTCGATCCTTGACCTGTCGCCCGAGATCACGGTGACCGGCGGCAGCCTCGTGCTCGATACCTCGCAGGCAGCAGTGCATGTCTCGGGCAATACCTACCGCTTCTGGCTGATCGGTGGCACGGTCGGCGGCTTTACCTACGAGTTCATCTACCAGTCCTGGTATTATGCCGAGACCTCGACCAACGACACGGTCTACTCACCCGTTGGCGGCGATGATGACAACACGACACCCGCCACCGTCACGCCCGTTGCCGGGCCCTGGCTCGACATCAAGTTCATCGCCGAGCTTGGCGGCGAGATTACCGCCGAGACGCTGGCGGCCATCGCGACCAATCTGGTGGCGCCCTTCAAGCTGTGGAACGACGAGGGTGACGAGATTTCGATCATCGGGGCGATCTCGATGGGTGACGGGCGGATCCGCTACTTCATCGACACGAGCGATTCCGATCTCGATAACGGCAAGCTGGCGGTCGGCGATTACACCGTTGAATTCGTCGCCGGAACCTGGGCGAATGGCACCAGCCAGACCACCGGAACGAACGCAAAGACCGCTGACGCGCTCTTCTCGATTGTCACTCCGACCGCGGAACTTGGCGCGCCTTACAGCGCCACGCAGAACGGCTATACCGTCGATGTGAATGTCGCCAACGACAACCAGTCGATCCTGCTGAACTTCAAGTCGGCAGGCGGGGTGGCGCTTGATTACGGCGCGATCCTCGATGCGGATGCCGAGTTCACGCTGCATTCTTCGACGCTTGCCGGGGCGGTGGCGGGCAACGCGATCGCTGTTTCGGCCACGCCGGTGCCGGTCCTGATGTTCATCAATGATGACGGTCAGGCTGAACTCAAGACGCTCAAGCTTGATGCCGAGGGGCGTGTCGTCGCCTCCGACAGTGCCGATGCGGTTAGCGATCTGCCGACTTACGACCCGATCAACGATGCTGCGGGGACGAAGTTGCTGCTGGAGCTGCTGACCCGCGAGGGGATCACCCAGTTCCGGTATGACATCACGGCCGCCAATTTCGACTTTGCTCCGAACACCTATGCGATCCTGTTCACCGGGGCTTGGGTGGATGCGGCGGGCAATGCGGGCGCGACCGAGGGCTTCGAGATCGTGGTCGAGGGCGCGACCGCGACGATGGTCGATCCTGGCGCGGGCGGTGCGATCGACGTCAATGTGCTGAAACTGCGCAACTACATCGACATCGCCTTCCCGACGCTGGCGACCGGCTTCATTTACGATGCAGCCTCGATCACCGATGGCGGGGCAGAGTTCGTTCTGTCGGGCGACGGTCTTGGCACCATCCGCATCGACGACGGCGTGGCGCCGGAGCGCGTCGGCGGCACCGATGACGCGCCGATCTATCGCTATTGGCTGACGGGCGAGTTCGACAACACCAAGACCTATGCCGATCTGACGGTGACGCCGGTTCAAGACGGCTGGTCGGTGCGCTATGCCAGCAATAGCGGCGCGGGTCTGCCGGGCCTTGAGGCCAACGGAACCGCTACGAGCGCGACCGGTGATGTCTCGATCAGCATCACGGAATCGACCGTCGAGATCACCTTCACCAATATCCCGGCGGGTTACACGCTCGACACGGCGTCGGTGCTCGATCTGCTGAATGAATTCTCGATTGCCACTACGACAAGCGAGACGAACCGTCTGACCGGCGGCACCTTCCTTGTGCAACTGACGGACGGGGCTAAGCCCGCTCTGCTTCAGAACGATCCGAACGACCCGACCGATGTAACCTTCGTTTATTCGCTTCAGGTCCTGACCGTTCAGAGCGGGGCCGACCCGGCTGTGCTGACGGGCGATCTGCTGCCGCAGGACATCACGCTGAGCTTCGACCGCACCAGCATCTCGTTCCTGCCTGACACGATGCCCGATGCATCGGATATGAAGATCAAGACCTGGAACGGTTCTGCCTATGTCGATGCGAGCGGCACGCTGCCGGGGGCGCGGACCTATTTCGACATCGCCGTGCATGCGGCCTATGGCGAGACGATCTCGGACGATCTGGCGATTGGCGATTTCACCATCGCTGGCCTGACCGTGACGCAGCTGCTTGAGATGAATGGTGTGATCCGCGTCTTTGCCGATGGCTCGCTCGGGATCGGCGATGCAACGGTTCTGATCGCGGCGAACAGCTTCGGCGGCACTGCGAAGAACCGCGCCCAGACCCTCGGCTTTACCGTTTCGGGGCCGCAGGGCGATCTGGTTTCGCCGACGGATGAGGGCAGCACGGGCCTCGGCTCGGTCAACAACCGCGGCTATGTCGACCTGAGCTTCGAGCGGCCCGCAGGCGGCGCGCTCGATATCGGCTCGATCATCGACCTCGCGCCGGAGTTCGTCTTTGTCGGTGGGTCGGGTGGCATTGCCTTCGACGCAAGCATCGCGCCCGAGTGGCTGAACCCCGACGCGACCAGCGGCAACTACGTCTTCCGCTACTTCACCATCGGCACCTATTCCGCTGGCACCACGATCGAGCGGATTGCGACCTACGAAGGCGAGGCTACCGTGCTGCGCGCCGATGGCACGGCCGATAGCGCGACCGGGCCCGTCAGCTTCACTCAGGGCACGCTGTCCACCGCCTATATCGACGTGCGCTACACGCCGACCTATGGCGACGAGATCGACTTTGGCACGACACTCGGCGATGAGATCAGCTTTGCGGGCGCGGGTGCGAACGGGGTCACGGTCGCCTCGGCGTTGATCGTCGGCGACGGCCTGACCGTGCGCTATTTCCTCAGCGGCAAGTTCACCGCGGGTGAGATTGAGGTCAGCTATACCCAGGGCAGCTTCGGGTCGGGCAGCTATGTGAACGATGCCAAGACCCAGAGCTTCAGCCTGGTCGAACTGGGCGCAAGTGTCGTCGATCCGATCAATGGCGGCACGGTGGGGCAGGCGCCGCTCAATGAGCGCGGCTATATCGACGTGACCTTCGATCTGCCCGATTATGCCAGCGGGATCGATATCGACAGCGTCACCGACGAGGGCGCCGAGATAATCCTGACCGCCACCGGCTACACGATCACTATAGACGACAGCCAGAGCCCGTTCTACATGGGCGAGGATGCCAACGGCAACCCGATCTTCCGCATCTGGTATCTGGGAGATTTCGCGGGCTCGAACCTCAACAACAATGTCTCGGTCGAGTTCATCTCGGGCAGCTTCGACTGGCTGGGCACCGACGGCGGCACGATCAAGGCGATCACCGCCACCAACTCCGAAGACCTGGTGGCGACCTCGGGCGCAATCAACGGGCAGAACGGCAACTTCTCCTATGTCGCTCTGTCGCTCGGCTCCAGCCAGACGCTGTCGCTCTCCTCGCTCGCCAAGACGGATTTCACGCTCAAGGACGTGGATGGCAATTCGATCACCATCACCAACCTCTTCGCGCGCGGTCCCCCAGGCGAGTACGCGGTAACATTTGATTCCGCCGATGCCGCTGTCGGCGATACGCTCACTCTTTCCTATGCCGCGGGTCAATGGACCTATGGCGCAACTGCATCGCAAGCCGCCGCGCCGACCACGCTTTCGGTCAAGGCTACCGATACCTCCTCCTACATCGATATCCGCTTCGAAACGCTCGGCTCCGACGCGCTCTATGCGATTGACGCTGCCACGATCAACGGGGACGAGTTCACCCTGGGCGGTGCAGGGGCCGCCGGCGTCACCCTGCTGAACGTGACGCCCACCGATCTCGGCGATGGCACCTTCCGCTACTATGTCTCGCGCAGCTTCGACGTCGGCACGGTCACGGTGACCTTCAATGCCGGGTCCTGGGCCGACCTGCAGGGCAATGAAGGCGGCGCCAGCACCCAGAGCTTCCGTGTCATCGACCAGATGCAAAGCGGCGGCACCCCGGCCGAGGACGCCGATCCGGCCACCACCCGCGTCTTCTTCATCCGCATCACCGGTTCGATCACGCTGAACTCGGCCGGGATCGCGGACGAGCCGCTGATCGAGCTGCGTGCCCAGGCCGAATTGACCTTCGGCGATTACATCAAGGCCGACGGCTCGACCGTGTTCCGCTTCGCGCTTGAAGCGTCGGGCACGATGACGGTTTACAAGCTGGGCAATATCGGCTCGGCTGCCGCGCGCTTCGTGATGGAGACGGGTGGCCTGTCGAGCGGCCTGCCGCAGTTCTGGGGCGTGGCGACGATCCAGCCGAACTTCACCGCGCTCAAGCAGTTCGGCGTCCATGTCGAGGGCGTGGCGACGCTGATGATCAACATGTCCGGTGAGGACAAGATCGAGACGCTCTCGCTTGAAGGTGTTCCGGGCGATCAGCTGACCCGCACCGATGGCGGCGTGGATGACACGGTTGACACCAGCACCCTTGGCCTGAGCACCTCGGCCTTCTACACCAAGTCGACCGCTAATGCCGCCACGATCTCGGCCTTTTCCCAGTTCGGCGTGACGCTGAGCGCCGAGGCCCAGGTCGAGATGACGCTGAACCTCTCGGCTCGTACCCAGTGGCGCGTGACGGACGGCGGCAAGATCTACTTCATCGAGAGTGTGAACGGCACGGCCAAGTTCTACTCCGAGGATCAGACCTACGAACTGACCCGCAATTCGGTCGTCTTCTACGTCGCGGGCGAAATGCAGCTAACCGCGCCCGGTGACGACCCCGACGCGGGCGACACGGTCTATGCCTCGCTTTCCGGGGCGTTCTACCTCAAGATTTCGGCCGAAAGCACCGAGGTCTTCGTCGCTGCCGATGTAAACGTCGTGGGCCTGATCGAGGGCCGAGCGCTTGGTGTGCTGATCATCAACTACGGCAACAACTCGGGCAAGAATCCGGGTATCGCCGGCAACCTGTCGGTCGATATCAGCCTTAACGATGTCGATGACGCCGATGGTTCCTCGTCGGCCGAGCAGAATGCTGGCAGCTTCGGCGCGATCGCATCCAGCATCTTCCGGTTCGAGGCGACGGTTTCGCTGGTCTTCAATACGACCAAGCAGGATCAGGTCTTCGAGGTGCCCGATGCCCTCGTGCCGTTCTTGCCGTCGGATGTGCCGACCAGCATCACGATCTGGGGCGCTCCACCGAATATCGGCGATAACGAGCAGCCCTCCGGCCAAGCTGATATCTATTTCGTCATCCAGATCAGCGGCTCGATCACGCTCTTCGATACGCTGACGCTGAACGGCTTCGTGCAGGTCAGTGTCGCGGGCACGGTGTTCACGATCCAGGGTTCGGTTTCCGGGCAGATCGCCAACTTCGGCGCGGTCGAGGGCACGCTCTACATGAGCGCCGATATCGACCCCGCCAGTGCGGGCGTCATGGGGCGTGCGACGCTGAACCTCGTGGGTGGGCTGGTCATACCGGGCGTCGTCGCCGGGGCAGGCGGCCTGTCTATCCTGCTCGAGTTCAGCTCCTACACCGGCACGCAAACGGTCCGCACGATCATCACCCAGTCCGAGTATGACGCGGTCATCGCCGGCACCAACACCGACATCACCAATGTTGCACAGGCTGGCGACCTCTACCTGGGCGATCTGGATATCGAGAACGGTCTGCGGCTACGGGTCTCGGGTGTTCTCGTGATCTCGGACGTCATCGAGCTGACCGGCACCTTTGTCTTCGAGTTGCGCGGCGCGCCGAGCTTCGAGCTGATCGCGACGCTTGATGTGCAAGCGCGCCTGATCGGCGTCGCCTCGTTCCAGCTGACCGGCGCGCTGGTCATCTCGGATGGCGGTCTGGTGATTTACGCCGAGATCTCGCTCGACTTCGGGATCGGACCGGGCGCCGAGGGCAGCAAGCCGCTGCAGATCACCGGTGCCGCGACGTTCCAGCTCAATACGTTCTCGACGTCGCGCACGATCTCGATCCAGAAGACCAACGCCCAGAACCAGCTTTATACCGAAAGCGTGACCGTCGCCTCGGGCTTCAGCCTCGAAATCGAGGGGCAGGTGAACTTCCTCGGTCTCGCGACTGCCTCGGGCCGGGTCTATATCGCCGTGCAGGCAAGCCAGTTCGTGATCGAGTTCGAGGTCATGTTCACCCTTGGCGGCCTCAATGTGAGCGCGGCTGGCGGTGCGGCGCTTTACTTCGACAACAGCGGTAACCTCTTGGGCCTTGCCCTGCTGCTGGATGTCAGCATCAACGCCAATATCGCGCTGGTGATCGACATCGCGGCCAGCGGCAAGCTGATGCTGAACACGATGGGCAACAGCGTGACCCTTGCAGGGCGCCTGATCGCCGCTAACAGCTTTAAGATCTCTCTGACTGGCTCGGTCGAGTTCCTCAAGGTCCTCAAGTTCGATGCCTCCTTCACGATCACCGTGCAGAACAACGCCTGGGAGGTTTCGTTCTCTGCCAGCATGGACTTCTTCGGCCTGGCAACCATGAGCGTGACCGGCTGGTTCAATTCCGAAGGCTTCTTCGACTTCTCGCTCAGCGGACGGCTGGTGCTGGGCTCCGACAGCTTCGGGCTGAGCGGCAACTTCTCGATCCGCGTCTATTATCTCAAGGTGAACAACGTCTACACACTGGGGGTTTCGGGATCGGCCTCGGTGTCGCTGCGCGCCTTCGACATCAGCTGGGCGACGGTCTCGGTCAGCTTCTCGGCCACCGCCACGGGTGTCGGCCGCGTGCCGATCGTCATCTCCGCCAGCGCCAGTGTGAAGATCCTGTTCGTCAAGATCTCGGTGAGCATGTCCTTCACCGTGGGCTATGTCGAATTCCCGCGGCCGATCTACTTGGCGGGCGATCAGAGCGGGGCAAACATCAACGGAACCCTGACTGACTGGACCGACTCTTCTCGTGTCCTGGTCCTCAACATGGGTGCTAACAACCTCGACCGCGGCGTTGGCGACGCTGCCATCGGCGAGACCTATATCATCGAGGCGGTCGAGCCTGCGGTGAATGGCCTCCAGACGATCCGCGTCATCTATTCGGGCCGCGAGCAGATCTTTGCCCATGTGCAGGAGATCCGCGGTAATGGCGGCAGTGGTGACGATCTGCTTGTCGTGCGCGATGGAGTCGCGGTGCCGGTCTACTTTGAGGGCGGTAACGGTCTCGATACCCTGTCCTACGAGGGTGATGGCCAGGTCTTCGTCAACACGATCAGCTCCAGTAGCGACCTCGGCGATCAGATCACCATCGGGGACGGCGTCCTTGCCGGTTCGGTGGTCAAGGGCACGACGGCGGATGACCGCATCGTGTCCTACTCGGGCGTCGCGATCATGCTCTACGGTCTGGGCGGTGATGACGTCATCATCCAGAACGGCAGCGGTATCGCCACGATCCATGGCGGCAACGGCAATGACCGCCTGATCGGCGGCTCGGCTGCCGACATCATCTATGGCGATAACGACAACGACGAGATCGATGGGCGCGACGGCGCCAACCAGATCTTTGGTGGCAGCGGCGACGACCGGATATTCCGCAACCTGGCCTCCTCGGGCGTCGAGGTGATCGATGGCGGTGGCGGTACCGGAGATACCGTGCTGCTCTATGGCACCCCCAAGGTCGATCTGGTGACCGTTGATGAGGACCCGTCGAATACCAGCAAGCTGCGTGCCCGCGATGCCGACGGCTCGGGTTTTGTGGCCAGCGGGGTCGAGGCGCTGACGATCCACCTGCTGGGCGGGGCCGATACGCTGACCATCGAACCGCTCGCCCATACCGCGCTGGCAACACTGCGTATCGACGACGATCTGGTGGTCGAATCCGCCGATCCGGCGCGGGATGTGGCCGAGATCGACGGCGCCAGCGACAATGCGGCCGACGCGGTCGTGATCAACGGCACCAGCGGCGCAGACAGCTTCACCTTCGCGCCCGGCACCCCGGCCACGCAGGAATTCGAGCTGACCATCGTGTGGTCCACTGCGACGACGCCCTCCTCTGTGCGCGTGATCTTCGACGATACCGTGCGCGCGAAGGGCGATACGCTGCGCGTCGCCAGCGGCGGTGCGGGCGACACGATCGACGCGCATGCGTTGACCAACGACCTGATCGCGCTGACACTCGCGGGCGAGGCGGGCAACGACCGGCTGATCGGTTCGCCCTTCAACGACGTGATCGATGGCGGCGCGGGCTCGGACACCGTGACCGGCGGCGAGGGCCTTGATACCTTCCTCGACACCGACGAGTCCAACGAGACCGACATCCTGATCGAGACCTTCTCGGGCGAGGATATGGGGCTTTACGAGAACCTCTTCCTGGTCGGCAAGGTGTTCCAGGCAGATGGCTCGACCGCCTATGCCTCGGGCACCTCGGCGGGTGCGATGGTGCCGGGCGACGGCGATCTGTGGAGCACTTCGGGCCTTGGCGCGGGTCAGACGACGGTCGAGTACCTGAACGGGATCTTCGAAGAGGTCCGCCTGACGGGCGGGAACGGCGTCAACAATACCTTTGTCGTCAATGATCTGGGCGGCTCGGTGCGCGTGGGCACTACCGACATCGCCGTGCGCGCTTTCGACGGGCATGTCATTCTCGACAACAAGGGCGCGAGCGATCAGGAGCATTACATCATCGCGGCGCCGGTCGGTTCGGCCTTCACCGTTCAGATCAACGACACCGGCGCAAGCGATGCCGACAAGCTGGTTTACCTCGGCTCGGCCGGCGATGACTTCTTGCAGGTCGGCATCGGTCAGATCGTGGCCAAGAAGCTGACCGGCCCGGCGCAGGGCCAGCTGCGCGGTGCGGCCGCCGTCACGATCAACCATACCGGCATCAGCGTGATCGAGCTGGATACCCGCGCGGGGTCCGACGGCATCGCCATCACGGCCACGAATATTCCGGTCTATGTGAATACCGGCATCGGCGACGATGTGATCAACATCGGCTCGACCGCGCAGCCCGATCCGCTGGTAAGCACCACCGACGGCGTTCTGTCGGGCATCACCGCATTGATCCGGGTGGATGCCTATGACACCTATTCCGGCCTGACGCTGGTCGATCGCGGCACCGATACGCTCAACATCGACGACAGCGGCAATTCGGGCGTGACCTCGGGCTCGATCGGTCTCGTCTCGCGTGCGGCACCCGAGGGCGAGGTCTTCGTGAGCGGCCTCACCGGCTCGGCCGCAGGCATCCTCTATGTCGGGCTCGAGCGCGTGAACGTCGACCAAGGTAACGGCGCGAACACGCTGCTGATCGACTCGACGGGCATGCGCGACGTGATGACGATCGAGACCCGCAACGGCGCCGACGTCATCACGCTTTACACGATGAACGGCCCGGTCACGATCGACACCGGAGCGGGCGCCGATGAGGTGACCGTAGGCGACGTGATCAGCGCTGATCTGGGCAATGAATACACGCTGAATGGCATCCTCTTCGGCTATCTCACGCTGATCGCCGGCGATGGCGTTGGCGATAAGCTGCGTGTGTCGGACAACGGCGATACGGCACCCGATCAGGGCGGTTACCTGAGCGCGACCGAGATCGTCGGCCTCGGCATGACGCTTGGGGTGGTCTACAGTGGCTTCGAGGCGCTGCGTCTTGAGTTGAGTGACGGCAACAACGTCTTCCATGTGGCCGATACCCATGCGGGTGTCACCCGTCTGCACACTGGCGACGAGGTGCCGACCGGCGATGCGATCAACGATGTCCTGACCATCGAAAAGGTTAGCGGACGCACCTATGTCGACTTGGGCAATGGCAACGATATCGTTCAGGTCAATTACACCTCTGCGGGCGAGCAGACCTTCCTGAACGGCATCGCCGGGCAAGAGCTTGACCTTGATGGCGGCAGCGGCAGCGATCTTTATGAAATCGGCCTGGCGGGTGAGGGCAACTCGATCGTGCGGCTGCTTGACAGCGGCCTGCCGGCGGCTGGAATCGACCGCGCCGAGATCAAGGGCACCAATGATGCGGATCTGTTCCTGTTCCGCGCCAACCATGACCGCGACATCGGCGTTGTGGCCGCGCTGCCGCTGGATGAGAACGGCGGTTACGCGGGCGACGTGGTCGAGCGCGTCGAGTACACCACCGCCATCGACGCCGATCTGCGCGTCTTTGGCCGCGACGGCGATGATATCTTCGTCTTCGACGACACGCTCGCGGGCGTCGAAGCCTTCGGCGACGACGGTGACGACACCTTCCAGATCGGCCAACTCTTCGCCTCGGCCCGCGATGAGGCCAACCCCTATAACGGCCTGACCGGTATCGATTATTACGAGACGACGCAGGTCACACTCGGCTTCCTGTCGAATGGCGTGAGCTACAACACCACGCTGCATGGCGGCGACGGCCAGGACAACTTCACCGTCTATTCCAACAAGGCCGAGCTGTTCCTGTTCGGCGATGCCGATGATGACACCTTCCAGGTCCGCTCCTTCGTGCGCGTCGATCCGGCCGATCCGGCCGCGCCCTACACCAATATCAACGGCGGGCAGGGCGCTGACTTCATCGAATATGCGGTGAACGCGCCGGTGCGGATCGACGGCGGCGATGGTTTCGATACGATGACCGTAATCGGCACCGAGATGGGCGACGACTACGTCATCACCGAGAATGGCGTCTTTGGCGGCGGCCTCTACATCACCTACACGGGGATGGAGAAACTGGTCGTCGATGCGCTGCAGGGCAACGACACCTTCTTCATCCAGAGCACCTCGGAAAGTGTTCTGCTGGAGATCGTCGGCGGCCTCGGCTCGGATAGCGTGAATGTCGGCGGCTCGGATCTGGACGGCGTGACCACGGGCGGTGCGATCACCGTGGTGTCGAACGGCCTGAACGGTCACAGCGGCCTGATCCAGACCACCGTCAGCAGCACCGATCCGCGCTACCTGGCCATCTGGGCCGAGGATGTCGTCTCGCAGATCAAGGATAACGACGCGCCCGATCTGGTCTTCTTCAATGCCTCGGGCATCCTGCGCGTGTTCGAGAACGCCACCGCCGACCCGACGATGACGATCAACACCTACGCCATCGCGCTCTCGAGCCGCCCGGACGAGGATGTCTATGTCACCATCACGCCCACGCTGGGGACCGAGGGCGATGTGGCCGCCGGCGCCAAGGGCGTGCGCGTCAACGGCTCGTCTGCTGGTGTGACGCTGGTCTTCACGCCCGACAATTGGGATCAGGCCCAGACCGTAACCGTCACCGCGATCAACGATCTGATCGCCGAGGGTCGCCAGACCGTCCTGCTTCGTCACACCGTCACCGAAGGCATCACCGCCGACGACGAACTCGGCTATGACGGGCTGGCGGTGCCGAGCGTCCTGGTCGATGTGATCGATGACGATGTCGCCGAACTGCTGATCTTCCCGGTCCACACGCTCAGCTCGGCTATCGATCTGGCGAACGAGACGATCGTTGCCGAGGCGCTGGCGCTGGCCGAGAATGACAGCTTTGCGGTCATGCTCAGCCGCGCACCGACGGGAACGGTCCAGGTGGGCTTCGCCGCGGATAGCAACGTGACCCTTTCGGGCACCTACCTCAAGACCGGCACCGGTGGGTCACGCTATCTCGAATTCTCCGGTTCGAACTGGAATACCGCGCAGACCGTCGTGGTGACGGCGGCGAACGACACTCTGCACGAGGGCGTGCATTACGCCCGGATCACGCCCACCATCTTCGCGGACACCCGCGATGCCTTCCTCGGCGTGACCTATGGCGATATCGCCACCGGGATTGCGGCGAATATCAATCGCGACATCAGCCAGCAGCGCTCGGCCGAGGTGCTTTACACCGGCTTCGACCTGACGATCCTGCGCGGTGATCTGACCGTGGCAGAAACCTATGTGCTGACACTGGGTGGTGTGGTCTATCGCTACGATGCGGTCGCCGGTCAAAGCGCCGCGAGCATCGCCGCGGGGCTGCAGTCGCTGGTTGGCGCTGCCGCGACTATCACGCGCGACGGAGCCAAGCTGACCTTCTCGCACGCGCAGGGCATCTCCTTCGCGATGGAGCTGGAAACCGACGCCTTCAGCAACGGCTACACCTTCACGCCGAACGGCACGATCTACATGTCTCTGTCGGGCAATGCCTTCGAGGTCCAGGGCACGGATAATGCCGGGCAGGACATCATCTTCACCGGCACCCGCGCCTTTGATGTTGCCGCCTTCCAGATCGCGGCCTCGACCGCCGATGGCACCAAGGATGCCGCTGGCAACCTGGTGGATGGCGCGACCTGGGTTGTCTCGGTCGATGGGCTGACGGTTCAGGCGAGCGCCGAGTTTGGCGACACGCTGGCCGATATCGTCAACAAGCTGGTCGCGCAGTTCGCGGGTACGGGCTATGCCGCCTCGGCGGGCTACCTGCAAGCGACGCTGCTGCCCGCGGCGGTTGGCGGTGTTTACAGCTCGACCGAGGGATCGCGCACCTGGCAGATCCTGATCGACGGTCAGCTGATCGAGTATACTTCTGTTTCGGGCGATGAGCTTGGCGGCATCAAGGGAATTTCCGACAAGCTGGCCGAGAAAATCACGACCCTGACCAGCGTTACCGCCACTGTGGATGTGAACGGTGCGATCACCCTCAGCGGGGCCGACAGCTTCTCGATCATCACGCTGAATAACGAGTTTGCCTCGATTGCCGTCGCGGATGAGGCAAGCCTGACCCCGCCGAGCTACCTCGCGGGCGAGATCTTCATCTCGCGGGCGAACGGCCATTCGGGCGTTGAGGCCTTCTCGATCGAAGTGCTGCGCAAGCCGAGCGCGGATTCGGCCGACGCGACCGCCGGTGCGACCGAGGTGGTCGCGGATACGCAGCGCTCGGACACGCATTGGCAGGTTGCGCGGATCGCCTTCACCGCCGTGGGCAGCGTCCCCGAAGATGCGCAGTGGGATCTGTCGCTTGGCGCCAATATCACCGATACGGGCTTTGCCCAGCAGTACACGGCCTATGCCTATATCGTCGGCCATAACGGCGACAACCTTGCGCCCTCGCCGCTGGATGTAACGGTGCTTGATGACGACGCGCCGACGGTTCAGATCATCCAGACCGGCGGGTCGACCGATCTGGCCGAGCGTGCGCCCACCGATATTCAGGTCGTGGACAGCTTCGTGATCGTGCTGACCGGGGCGCTGACGGGCTCGAACACCGTCACGGTCGATGTTACCCCGCTGCCCACGCGGACCTACAATTCGCAGGAAGCCTTCAATGCCGATGCGAACTTCGGCGAGAATGAGCTGGTGCAGGTTCAGGTCGCAGCACCGCTGGCGAGCATGACCCTGGCGGGCGAGGCCGTGGAGGGTGAGGTCTGGCAGATCACGCTCTTTAACGACGTGACGCTGCGCACCGGCATGCAGCAGATCAGCTACACCGTTCAGGCGGGCGACGATCTGGGCGACGTGGCACAGGAGCTTGCCGATCAGATCGACGATCTGACCGGGTATGCGGCGACGGTCACCGCCGATGGCCAGATCCGGATTTCGGTCGAGGCGGGCGCGGCCTTTGCACGCTTCTTCGTCGAGGTTGGCATTCTTGGTGCCAGCCAGGGCGTGATCGACACCCGCACCGTGCAAGACTTCAACTTCGCCAATGTGCTTGAGTTCGAGATGGTCGGCGTGCCGACGGCGGGCGAGGTCTGGTCGGTGACCTTCGACGGTGTGACCTACACCCATACGGTGATCGCCGGGCAGTCGCTTTCCAATGTCGCGGCCATCCTGGGTGGCAAGATCAGCGCGGCTGACGATGCCAAGACCGCTGCCGGTGGCACCCGCGAATATGAGATTGTCGTGGATGGCCGCACCATCTCGATCCGTGACCTCGATGACCCGGCAGCGGATTACGCGGCCTCGGCATCCGTTACGCCGCAGAAATCCGGCCAGATCGCGGCCCGCCAGTATGTCGAGTTCGACGCCAGCAACTGGAATGTGGCGCAGACGATCTCGGTGATCGCCATCGACGACGACTTTGCCGATGGCGGCGATGCGATGGTGTTTGGTGCCTTCAACAACCGCGTGAACTCGATCCGCGGGCCGATCTCGATCATCGGCGGCGAGTCGGATACCGATGTGTCGCTGCGCGTGCCGGTCATGCTGCCGGGCGAGACGAACCTGCCGCTGCCCGATGGCACCATCGACAGCATCGTCACCGACAACGGCACGACCACCATCACCGACGCCGACGTGACCCACGTGAATGGCGATTACGGCGAGCGTCCCGGCTTCGATCCGCGCATCAACGATACCGCGACGATCTACGATATCGCCTCGATCCTTGGCGATACGCTGAGCGGGCGTGTGGATATCGCCTCGGTGTCCCAGGATATCCTGTCGCTGGCCAATACCTCGGGCATGGCGCTGAACCTGACGGTGAATGGCGTCGATGCCGTCGAAAGCGGCAAGGTCTTCTTCTTCGGTACGCCCGATCAGGCGGATCTGGGTGATATCGACTGGCTGAGCGCGACCGTCGATCTCGTAGGCGATGCGGTGGCGGGCACCTATTCGGTGACGCTTGGCACCCATACTTACACCGTCTCGCCGACGCTGGACGAGCAATACCGCTCGGTCATCCTGCGGATGCTGGCCGAAGAGATCAACGCGGGTACCGACGGCTTCTACGCCGTGGCTACCGTCAACCTGCTGGGCGAGACCCGCCTGCGCATTGCCCGCACCGATGGCGAGGCCTTCGAGATTTCGGTCGCCACGCCCACCGGCGTCGACGCGATCGTCGGCGGTGCGCCGGTGCAGGATCTTTACAACGATCCGGGCATTACCTGGACGCTGGCCGCCTTCAAATGGCTTGAGGCGCCAGAGGCTGGCGAGACCTGGACGCTCTCGGTCAATGGCGTGGGCGCGCAGCTTGGCGGGGTCGGTTCGGTCGGCGCGCTGACGCAGGGGCTGGCCACGCGCATCTCGTCGGTCTATGCGCCGGTCGTCTCGGGCAGCTCGATCACCATCGCCGACCCGCTGCCGAACGATTTCGATGCCACCATTGGCGCGCTCTTCACCTATGCGCCGGTCAACCCGAACCTGCGTGTGGACGAAGCCGTCCAGATCGATACGCTGACCGTCTTTAACAACGAAAGCCCGGCGATCGAAACCGGCACCCTGACCGAGAACCATCTCTCGGGTCTGGGCATGGGCGGCGACACCTACATCGGCGGTGTGCTGGTGCAGGGCGGGATCAGCTATACCGGGCTTGAGGTGGTCGATATCCGCCTTGGCCGCAACACCGATACCTTCACGGTCGAGAGCACCCATCGCGGCAAGACCATCATCGACACCGCCGCGGGCAATGATGTCGTCACCATCAAGACGACCTCGGGCCACACGATCCTGCGCACCGGTTCGGGCGACGACACGGTGTCGGTCGGCTCGGGTCAGGGCGTGGTCGATCAGATCACCGGTCTTCTGATCGTCGATATGGGCACGGGCGAGAACGACCGCCTGACGCTCGACGACAGCGCCGATCTGAATGACAACGTGCTGGTGCTGAGTGGCAACCGCATCGAAGGGCTCGACATGCCCTCGCTGGCCGAGCGTATCCGCATCGAGACCCGCGGCACGGGCGGCAGCTTCACCCTCGCGCTGAATGGCGGGCCGTCGGTCGAGGTTGCTTTCGGCGCGAACGCCGCCGAGATGAAGACGGCTATCGACACGATCTTTGCGGCCTACGGCACCGATGCGGTCGTGACCCGTGAAGAAGTCGCGGGCGGCTATGCCTATACTGTTGAGTTCGGCGGCCCGACCGGTGGCGTCGATCTGCCCGACGTGCTCGGCGACGCAGGTGGTCTGGGCTCCTCGACCGAAATCTCGGCTTCGGTCGAGGTGAGCGAACTGATCAAGGGCACGACCGATCCGGGCCTGAACGTGATGCAGGCGATCACCATCTCGGCGACGGGTGGCACCTTCACGCTGGCCTTCTATGTGCCCGACGTTCTGGGCGTGGTGTCGCTGCAAATCTCCGATCCCATCGCCTATGATGCGAGCGCCGAGGAAATCGCGGCGATCCTCAAGCCGATCCTGAACCCGAACAACCTGCGGCCGTTCCTGCCCTATACCGACAACTTTGCCGTCGATCGCTTCGGCGACACGATCTATCTGACCTTCCAGGGCGCGCTGGCACAGACCTCGGTGGCGGCGGTCGATACCCGCGAACTCGAAGGCCTGGTGACCGAGGCGCGTATCGATATCGCCAACCCGCAGGAAGGTGACAGCTGGACGATCGAGCTGACCGACCTTGCCACGCCGCTCTTCGATAGCGTCTTCCCGGATGACGAAGCGCTTTCGATCTTCACCTATATCGCTCAGGCCAACGACGCGGCTGCCGATGTGGCCGCGGCTCTGGCTGCGCAGATCATGGATGCGCAGGGTCCGAACATCATCGCCCATGCCGAGGGCTCGATCCTGGTGATCACCAGCCGTTCGGGCGAGCGGATCTCGGTCGTGCTGACCGAAGGTGCCGTCGGCCCGCTTGGAGTCCAGACCGATCTGGCCACGCTTGATACGCGGATGGACGGTGTTGATTACTACAACGTCGATTACCTCGTGATCGACATGGGCGCGGGCAATGACGTGATCAACGTGCGCGGCACCACGGCGCATACCACCCTGCGTCTGGGTGACGGGGATGAGCGGATCTATGTGTCTTCCGAGGCCGACATCGGTCTGGCCACAGACACCACCTTCCTCACCGGCCACCTGCTCGACATCCAGGGGATGCTGAACATCGAGGCCGGTCTTGGCCGCCACAAGCTGATGATCTCGGATGAGGCCACTGTGCAGGGCGACGGCACGATTGAGAACCGTGCCCTGATCACCGACAGCCGCACCAAGGCGCTGGCCGCTACCAATGCTTGGGGCGTGGATAACGAACTCTCGACGGTCAACGAGATCTTCATCGTCGGGATGGTGCCTGCGGCGATCACCTATGGTGCGGCCGCAGATGGCAACTTCCTTGACGGCATCACCTATTGGACCGGCTTTGGCGATGATGCCATCGAGATCGACGGCACCCATGCGCGCACCATAGCGGGCGGGCGCGAACTGACCGTGCTGAACACCGGCCTTGGCGACGATAATGTCGTGGTCACGCTGCTCGCAGGGTCGGATGGCGCCTTCGTTCTGAACACCCAGGGTCCGCATGACGCCAATTACGATCCGGAATACGGCGATGCGCGCGATTACCTCGAATTCGCCGATGACGATATCGTCGATGCGGCGCTCTCGACGCTGCCGCTGATCATCTTCGGTGGTCAGGGCAACGACACCATCACCTCGGGTCAGAGCCGTGACATCGTCTTTGGCGATCGCGGGCGGATCGAGTATCGGACCGTCGACGGCAATGCATTTGCCCTCAAGCTCGGTTCGGGCGGGCCGGATCATGTCAATAACGGCACCGATGTCGCGCCGACCCTGATCTACACCATCGATCCGACCATCGGCGGCAATGACACGATCACGACACTGGGTGGCGACGATATCGTGCTGGGCGGGGTCAATGGCGATACCGTCACGACGGGCGAGGGCGCGGATATCGTGATCGGCGACAGCGGCCGGATCGACTACTACGGCGCCGATGGCAACCGTGCCGATATCGATCTGATCGAGACGACCGATGCGACCTATGGCGGCTCTGACCGCATCTCGACCGGCGCGGGCGACGATATCGCGCTGGCGGGCGAGGATGGCGAATATATCGGCGATACCCTGCTTGACGGAACGCGCTCGCGCGGGCGTGCGACGGTGGCGGCGACGATCTCGGTCGATTGGGGTGACGGCGTTACCGCCATCGCGGGCGATTACGTCGATGCGGGTCAGGGCGACAACATCGTTCTGGGTGACAATGGCCGGATCGTCGCTTCGCTCGATGATACGCCGCGCGCGGGCGCCCAGCCGATCACGCTTGGCCTGATCGAGACGACTGCCCCCGAAATTGGCGGCGACGATGTGATCCTGGCGGGCATTGGCCATGACATCGCCCTGGGCGGCGCCTTCGGCGACCGGATCAACCTCAAGATCGGCGAGGTCTATCACGCGACCGATACGAGCACGGTGCTGCACGATGCAGGGAATATCGTGCTCGGCGACACGGGCCGGATCGTCTGGGATCTGCGTCTTCTCGATGGGACCGCAGTCGATACGGCGGCAACGCTTGACCTTATCGAAACGACTGAGGACCGCGTGGGCGGCACAATGATCGGCGGCGATGATCTTGTCGCGACCGGCGCGGGCAATGATTTCATCATCGGCGGCACTGCAAATGACACGATCTTTGCCGGTGCGGGCAATGACCTGGTGTTCGGCGACCATGGCCGGATCATGAAGCAGGCCGGCGGCGGGATCGACGCGCAGCTTCTGCCGCTGACGCTGGCCGAGGTCGAGACCAAGTTCGACTATTACTCGATCCTGCGCGGCGCAACCGATGGCGGCGGGCGCGATATGATCTTTGCCGAGGACGGCAACGATATCGTCATGGGCCAGCAGGGCGGCGACGTGATCTACGGCGGCAATGGGGATGATGACCTGATCGGCGGCCACAACCGTCCGGGCGGCGTGGACGGCAGCGACCGGATCGACGGCAACGGCCATGTCCTGACTACCCTCGTCGGCGGTCTGAGCAGCTGGCTGGTGCGCGCCGAGCAGGCCTTCGACGTGAACGCGAGCGACAATGACGTGATCGTGGGCGACAACGGCATCGTGTTGCGCACCGATGGCGCGACCAGCCCGCGCTTCCGCCTGCTCGCGGATGGCAAGACCATGCTCTACGCCGATGGCGATGACGGCACGAACTCGAATGCTGGAATCGACGCGCAGCTGAACCCGGCCGGCGTTGCAGGCGAATTTGTCGAAACGCGCCTGATTGCGCTCTTCGATCACAGCGACAGCATCCAGAGCCATCTCGTCGATGACGAAGAAGCGGGCCGCCCCGAGCTCTACGGTGACGATTACCTGGCGGGCGGTGCCGATGACGACGTGATCTTCGGCCAGCTGGGGAATGATGCGATCCATGGCGACGGCTCGGCGGCATTCCGGGGGCTGCTCTCCGATGATGCCGCCTATGACGCGACGGATGCAGGCTTTGCCACCCGTGAGACCGCCGAGGGCACGCTGTCGGTGAACCCGACGCTCGGGCATATGCGCGATGGCGACGACTACATCGAGGGCAATGGCGGCAACGACATCGTCTTTGGCGGCCTCGGGCAGGACGACATCGTCGGTGGCTCTTCCGATCTTTACATCTATGACGGCTCGGCTACGGGAGAGGGCTTCACGCGGGCGCTCCTGTCCGTTGACGGCGTCGATGAAACCTTCCGCCCGGATGGCGCAGACCTGCTCTTTGGCGGCCGTGGCGATGAGACGACGCTGGCGCGCAACAGCTATGGCCAGACGGGTGCCAATGCCCACGCGCTCGATGCCGATGTCATCCTGGGCGATAACGGCCTCATCCTGCGTCTCGTGAAACTCGTCGGCGAAGGCACCGCCTTCCTCGGCTTCAACTACGACACGCTCGATCCAGCGCGTGCCTCGGGCACCACAGTTGGCGGCGCGCAGCATTCCGATGCCTGGCTGGTGGTGCGCGCGGTTGAGCTGCTCGACTACCACACCGGCGGACCGGATCGTCATGGCGACGTCGCGCTTGAGGACAATGGCGGTGCCGACGAGATCCACGGCGAAGGTGGCGACGACGCGATCTATGGCATGCGCGACAATGACGTGCTGTTCGGCGAGGGTCAGGATGACGACCTGATCGGCGGCTGGGGCAATGACTGGATCTCGGGCGGCACCGGGCAGGACGGCGTGCTGGGTGACGACGGCCGTATCTGGACCTCGCGCAATGACCGTTCAGTGGGCGAGCCGCTTTACGGCTTGGCTCCGGTCTCGCCGAGCACGATCTCGACCCCCGGCAAGATCCAGCAGGCCGATATCAACGAGCTTGGCAAGCTCAAGAAGACCGCCGATCTGACGCCCTTCTTCCTGACGCTCGAGCAGCCGGGCGTGAGCGACGATCCGCTGACCGATCCGCTCTATGCCGACGACATCATCTATGGCGGGCTTGGCGACGACTTCCTGCACGGCGGCGCGGGCGACGATCTGGTCTCGGGTGCCGAGGCGCTGAGCGCGGCCTGGTATCTTGAATTCGATGCCAATGCGCTCGACCCGCTTGCGACCGGCAAGCTTGTGCGCTCGGATTACTATGTGCCGACCAATGACGGCAACGCGCTTGGCTACGAAGCCTTCTACGCGGGCGAGTTCGCGGCCTATGACGAGGTCTTCCCGCGCGACGTGATCGTGATCGACGCGAATGGCGACTACACGACGCTGGCCGCCGCCGGTGGCAGCGGAATGGCTTATATCGCGGCCTTCGATCCGACCGATGGCGGCCTGACGACCGCAGTCGGCACGCTTGACAACGATGCCGGGGTCACCGTGCATAGCGACGGCAACGACGTGATCTTTGGCGATCTCGGCAACGACTGGCTGGTCGGCGGCACCGGTGAGGATCACATCTACGGCGGTTGGGGCGATGACATCCTGGATGCTGACGACGATCACACCCGTGCAGCGGATGGCTCGGTCGTGGGGGCCAACGACACGCCCGATACCGACCCGACCTACGAGGACATCGCCTATGGTGGTGCTGGCCGCGACATCCTGATCGGCAACACCGGCGGCGACCGCCTGATCGACTGGGTGGGCGAGTTCAACAGCTTCATCGTTCCCTTCGCGCCCTTCGGTGCCTTCACCATCTCGCGCGCCCTGGCGCCGCAGATCCAGGAATACCTCTACGATCTGTCGGCCGCTGATGGTGCCGAGCCTGTGCGCGTGAACGAGGATAACAGCGATGCCGCCCGCAACGGCGAGCCCTTCGGCGAGTTGGGCCTGGTGATCCAGAAGGACGACGCGTGGCAGGATCAGACGGGTGCCCCGGACGATCCGCAGCCGGGCAATATTCCGGGTGGCCAGCGCGACGTGCTGCGCGAGGCCGATTTCAACGGCACGGGCGGCGCCCTTGATGCGCAGGGCTTTGCGGCAGACAGCGGCGTCTGGACGGTGCAGAACGGGCAGTTCGTCGTTAGCCCGACGACGCTTGGCGGCGATGCGGTCTCGGTGTTCTACGTCGGGGATGCGCTGCCCAGCTACTTTGAGCTGACGGCAAGCATTATTGGCGGCAAACCCCTCGCGGGCTACAAGTCGAATGCCTACCTGATCTTTGACTACCACTCACCGACTGACTTCAAGTTCGCGGGCATCAACATCTCGACCGACAAGTTCGAGATGGGTATTCGCACCGAGGAAGGCTGGATCGTGCTGGAGCAGACGCCCGTTCAGGTGAAGCCCGATACCGCCTACAATCTGCTTCTGTCGATCAATGGCCTGACCGCGACGCTCGTCATCGACGGCAAGCAATACTTCACCCATACGTTCGCGGCGCGCGTCGATGAATACGGTGTGACCCATGGTCTCAACGCAGGTTACGTGGGCGTTGGCGCACAGAACTCGGTCACCAAGCTGGACAATATCGCGGTCCAGGTGCTGCCGCCCGATTTCACCTTTGACGAGATGGAGGACTTCTCGGATGGAATAGCCAATCGTTTTGCTCTGCCCAGTGGCTGGACGGTCTCTGGAGGTGCGCTTGGGGTTTCCGCGGGCGGGTCGTATGGCGTGGCGCTCTCGGATCTGCTGATCTCGCAGAATTCGGTGCTGCGGATCGGTGCCAATATCACCACGGCGGGGCAGGCTGGCTTCGTATTTGACGCCTATGAGGATGGGCGCTTCAAATATGCTCTGATCGACGCGGCGAATGATCGTGTCTCGATCGGGCACTACACACCGCGCGACGGCTGGGTCGAGGTCGCAAGCTACAGCATGAGCTTCAACGGCGACACGGCCTATGAACTCGAGATAACCCTCTCTCGCACATCGATCGGCCTTAAGATCAATGGCCATGATGTGCTGGGCTATGCGTTCTTCGCGCCGGTGACGGATGGCGCGGTGGGCTTGCTGGCGCGCAGCGCTGCCGTGTTCGACAATGTCGCGCTGGCCACCGATGACCCCGCCTATTTCACGCCCGATACCGGCATACAGACTTATACCTTCAATTCTGCCGGCCCCGTTGCGATCGCCGATAACAGCACCACCAAGCAAGCCATCATGGTCGGAACGAGCTTCGTGATCGCAGATATCGACGTGACGCTCAAGCTGACGCATGCGCGGCTTTCGGACTTGACGGTGACGCTGATCGCCCCCGACGGGACGCGGGTGAAACTCTTTGCGGCACTCGGTGGCACCGCCCTCGATGGCGTGACCTTCGACGATGAGGCGGCGCTGTCGATTGTTGGAGCTTCCGCGCCCTATTCGGTCAGCTACCAGCCGATCGGAGACCTGACGACGCTTGAGAACCTTGATGCGGCCGGACTCTGGACGCTGGAGATCGTCGATAGCGCCAAGCGGATGACGGGGACACTTGAAAGCTGGTCCCTGACAATCGTTGCTGCCGAGGCATTGCACGCCGAAGAAGTTGCCTTGGTGACAACCGGCGAGTTCCTTGACCAGACCCTGCTGGATGCAGCGCGCCTGCAGGCGCTGGCCGAGATCGCTGCAGAGTTGGGCCTGAACGAAGAGGATATGGCGCGCCTTGAGGCCGTGTCGATCTCGATTGCCTCGCTCGACGGCACGCTTCTGGGTTACACCTCGGGCGACACGATCACGCTGGACGCCGATGGCGCGGGCCATGGCTGGTCGCTCGATGGTAGCGAGGGGCTGAACCTTGTCGATGCCCTCAAGCACGAATTCGGGCATGTTCTGGGGCTTGAGCATGACAGTGCCGAGGCGGAATGGATGGCCGCGACCTTGACGGAGGCCGCTGAACTTGTCGGCACGGCCGAGGACGAGGCGGTAATCACGTCCGACACCACTAAGACTGACGGCACAACAGCGCCGCAGGAGGCCACCACTCTACCCGATACCTCCTTGGTGATCGTTGCTGATCCCTCGACGCTTGGCCTGAAGCGCGCGCCATTGTCGGAAAACCGGAAACAGTAGCGCCGGTAACGACACCCTCCAATCCATTATAGTGACTGGGTTTTTCCTTGTCAGAATCGCGACGCGGTCCTTTACTTGGCGTCAAGGGAGTTTGCGTTTCGAGTTTTGTAAGATTTTTCGTCAACGGGTGAGGCGCCTCTGCGCCCCGAGGGAGACATTTTGCAGCACCGGGCAGGGACAGCGTCCATAGAGGCGACGGGATCGGTATTTCTCGATCCAGAGAGCTTTAACAAACTGAAAAACGGCACCGACCGCTCACAGGTGGCGCAGGCATGGCTTGCGGCACTGGCCAGGCAAAGCGGTGGCATCGATCAGGGGCTGGTGGTGCTGGCTGGCATCGGGCGCAGCCGTTTCGAACCTGCCGCAGTCTGGCCTGAGCGTGCAAAACCACAGCGCGAGTTGATGACGGCCATCGACGACGCCCTGCGGGCAGATCGCATGGTTATCGAGACGGTGGGCGAGGGCGGCGCGGCAGTCGCGGTGCCGATCCGCGTCGATGGTCAGCTGCGCGGGGCAGCGGGCATTTTGATAGGCAAGGAGGCCGACGCGGGTGTCGATCTGATGATCGACCGGCTGCAATGGGCGACCGGCTGGATCGAGGCCTTCCTGCGCCGCAAGCAGAGCGGGTCGGGCGACAGCCTTGCGTCGGTGGTTGAACTGCTGGCGACCAGCCTGCACCACGAACGCTTTGCCGAGTCCGCGACGGCGGTCGTCTCCGAGTTGGCCGGGGCGCTCAACTGTGAACTCGTCGCCATCGGTCTGCAGCGCGGGCGCCACGTGCGGGTTCAGGCGCTTTCGAATTCGGCGAGCTTCGGGAAACGCTCCAATCTCGTGCGCGCGATCGAAGCGGCCATGGACGAAGCGATCGACCAGCAAGCGGTACTGAATTACCCCGCGCCCGAGGGGGGTGAAGAGCGCGTCCTACGCGCTCATGCGACCCTGTCCGAGGCTGAGGGCGGCGCGACGCTCTGCACCGTTCCCCTGACTGAGGACAAGAAGCTGATAGGCGCGCTCTTGCTGGAGCGACCAGCCGGTGAGGCCTTCGGCGCGGATGCGGTGCAGATGGCCGAATATGCGGGCGTCCTGCTCGGGCCGGTCCTGTCAATCAAGCGGCGCGAGGATCGCTGGCTGCCTGCCAAGGCCTGGGACGCCAGCGTCAATACTTTCAAGGCGCTGGTCGGTCCGAACCACGCGGCGCTCAAGCTGACGGCCATCCTCGCCGTGGCGGCGCTGGCCTTCGCCATCTTCGCCAAGGGAATGTACCGCGTCACCGCCGATGCGGTGGTCGAAGGGCGTATCCAGCGCGCGGCTTCGGCCCCGACCGCGGGCTATCTGGCCGAGGCTGAAGTGCGCGCGGGCGACATCGTCAAGGCGGACGACGTCATGGCGCGGCTTGACGACCGCGATCTGCGGCTAGAGCGGTTGAAATGGGAAACCCAGAAGGTCAAGCAAAGCCGCGAATACTCCGAGGCGATGGCCAAGCGCGAACGGGCCAAGGCGCTGATCCTGCAAAGCCAGATCGAACAGGCCGACGCCCAGATCAGCCTGCTCGATCAGGAGATCGAGCGCCTCGTGATCCGCGCACCCTTCGATGGCGTCGTGGTCTCTGGCGATCTGACGCAGGCCTTGGGCGCACCGATCGAGCGCGGCGATGTCCTGTTCCAGATCGCTCCGCTTGACGATTACCGCGTAATGTTGCGCGTCGATGAGCGCGACGTGAAGGACATGCAGGTTGGCAAAGCGGGTGCCCTTGTGCTCGCGGCGCTGCCCGACACTCCGGTTGAGGTGCAGGTAGAGCGGATCACGCCGATCTCGACCGCCGAAGAGGGTACCAACAAGTTCGTCGTCGAGGCCTCGGTCACCGAAGGCCCGATCGAAGCCCTGCGTCCCGGTATGGAAGGTGTGGCCAAGATCGAGGTTGAGGAGCATCGCCTTGTCTGGATCTGGACCCGCCGGATCGTGCTTTGGGTGCGTATGGCCTTCTGGTCCTGGTGGCCCTGATGGCCACCTCGCTCTTCTCTCCGTCATGGTATCGGGTGAAGGACCTTAAACCGCGGCTGCGCCGCCATGTGCAGATCCACCGCCACGATTACCGTGGGCGGGTGTGGTTCGTTATCCAGGATTTCGCGACCGGGCGGTTTCACCGGCTCTCGCCTTCCGCCTACCGTTTCGTGGGGCTAATGGATGGCAGCCGGACCATGGACGATCTGTGGAACACCACGAACGAGCAACTGGGTGAGAACGCGCCCACCCAGGATGAGGCGATCCGCCTGATGGGGCAGTTGCACGCCGCCGATGCGCTGATCTGCGACGTTCCCCCCGACGGGCGCGAGCTGTTCCGTCGTTATCAGCGGCACCAGTCGATGCAGCTCAAGCAAAAGATCTGGTCGCCGCTGGCGATCCGCATTCCGCTTTGGGATCCAGACGATTTCCTGACCCGCACCATGCCCTATGTGCGGCCGTTCTTCAGCCGCACTTTCGGGGTGATCTGGGTGCTGTTGGTTCTGACCGGCTTTCTGCTTGCCGCCGCGAATTTCGGCGCGATTACGGATAATATCGCCGACCGGGTGCTGACGCCGCGCAACCTCTTCGTGCTTTGGCTGGTCTATCCGGTCGTCAAGGCCTTCCACGAGTTGGGCCACGGCTACGCAGTCAAGAAAAACGGCGGTGAGGTGCATGAGATCGGCATCATGCTGCTCGTTCTGGTGCCGGTTCCCTATGTCGATGCCTCGGCGGCCTCGGCGTTGCGCGACAAGCATCAGCGGATGCTGGTCGGCGGTATCGGCATCATGGTCGAACTGTTCCTGGCATCGTTGGCGCTTTTCGTCTGGCTTTATGCCGAGACCGGCGCGACCCATGCGGTAGCCTATAACGTGATGCTGATCGGGGGCGTCTCGACGCTTCTGTTCAACGGCAACCCGCTCTTGCGCTTCGATGGCTATTACGTCCTTGCGGACTGGCTCGAGATCCCCAACCTGGGCCAACGTGCCAACCGCTACTACGGCTATCTGGCGCAGAAATACCTCTTCGGCATGAAAGAGGCCGACCCGGTCACCTCGCTGCCCGCAGAGAAACGCTGGTTCCTCGGATACGGGCTGGCAGCGTTCATCTACCGTCTTTTCATCATGTTCGCGATCATCACCTATATCGCTGGCCGGTTCTTCGCCATCGGGGTGATACTGGCGCTTTGGGCGATCGCGACGCAGATCCTTGTGCCCATAGGCAAGTCCATGTCCTTTCTGACCTCCAGTCCCAAGGTCGGCTCGAACCGGCCCCGCGCGGTGCTTGTCACCGGCGGCATTTTCGCCGCGTTGCTCCTGATCCTTTTCGTCATTCCCGCCCCCTACCGATCCGTGGTCAGCGGCGTCACCTGGCCGTCCGAGCAGGCGCAGGTGCGCGTCGGAACCAGCGGCTTCATCGCCAAGGTTCCCGTGAAAACTTACGACCAAGTCGAACCTGGGCAGGTGCTGATCGCACTCGACGATCCGCTGCTGCGCGCGCGCCTTGACGTGATCGATGCGCAGATCGCCGGGTTGGAGCTTCAGCGCGCTGCGGCCGCGCAGGCCGACCTTGTGCAGGCCGCGCTGACCTCGGCCGAGATCGACGCGGCCAAGGAGGATCGCGCCCGGTTGGTCGAGCAACTTGATGAGCTGGAGATCCGCGCGCCGCGCGCGGGCCTTGCGGTGATCCCGAACGGGCAGGATCTGGCCGGGCGGTTTGCCAAACGCGGGCAGGTGATCGCCTATGTCCTGACCGAGGCAGATACCGCCGCGCTGCGCGTGGTGATCGGGCAAGATGACGTCGATCTTGTGCGCAACGCGACGGGCAGGGTCGATGTGATGCCCGTCGAATATGGCGGCCAGGGGTATTCTGCGACCCTCGTGCGCGAGGTGCCCGGCGGTGTCATGAGCTTGCCGACCCCGGCGCTTGGGATGGCGGGCGGCGGCACGGTGCCGGTCGATCCATCCGATGGGCGCGGGCTGCGCACGCTCAAGCGCGTGTTCGAGTTCGAGCTTGAGATGGACCCCGAGGCGGCCTTGCCGCTTTTGGGGCGGCGCGTTGACGTGCGTTTTTCACATGGCACCCTGCCGATCGGCTTTCAGGCCTACCGGTCCCTGCGGCAGCTGTTCCTGAGGCTGTACGATGTCTGAAAAGCTCGTCCAGCGTCCCGGTCTGCTGACCGCCGTTTATCCGGAGCGGGAAGATGTGCGGCTAGGCACGCTTGATCGCCTGATGGCGGCGGGGGTTGGACGGCTGTCGCAGCTCTTCTCGGTGCGCACAGCGACGGGGGCGGGGTTCCTGCGTCGCGTGGGGCAGGAGGAGGCTGCGCTTGGCGCGCTCTCCGAAATGGAATTTGCCCGCGCCCGCGTTGAGATCGCGCAAAGGCTGCGGGTTGCGGGTCTGCGCGAGGATCTGGTCGCGCGTGCCTTCGCGCTGGTGCGCATCCAGGCCGAGCGCAGCCTGGGAATGCGCCCCTTCGACGTGCAGCTTCTGGGTGGCCTTGGGATGCTGCACGGTCGCGTGGTCGAGATGGACACGGGCGAGGGCAAGACTCTGACCGCCTCGATCCCGGCGGCGGTCATGGCGCTTTCGGCCGTGCCGGTCCACATTGTCACCGTCAACGATTTCCTTGCCGAGCGTGACGCCGAGTGGATGGGGCCGCTGTACCGCGCGCTTGGCCTGAGCGTAGGCGTCATCGTCGAGGGCCTCAGCCCCGAGGCGCGCCGCGCCGCCTATGCGTGTGACATCTGCTATTGCACCAACAAACAGGTGGCCTTCGATTATCTCAAGGATCGCCTGGTACTTGAGGGCGAAACGCGCCCACTGCACATGGCGCTTGAGGGGCTGTCGCGCTCCACGCCCCGGCGCGAGCGCCTTTTGATGCGCGGTCTGTGCTACGCGATCGTGGACGAGGCCGACAGCGTGTTGATCGACGAGGCCCGCACGCCGCTGATCATCACCCGCGCGGGCGACCATTCGGGGCTTGAACAGACCTATCGCCGCGCGGTGGACATCGCCCGCAGGCTAGAGGCGCCACGCGATTACCAACTGCGCGAAAAAGAATGGCGCGTGCAACTGACCGACCTTGGCAAGGCGCGGCTAAGACGCCTTAGTGAGGGCTTTGGCGGCGTGTGGGCCGCCGAGATCCACCGCGAGGAACTGGCGCGCCAAGCGCTTTCGGCGCTGCACCTTTATCACCGCGACAAGCATTATATCGTCGATGAGGCGGGCGTGCAGATCGTGGACGAATATACCGGCCGCCTGATGGCCGACCGCTCGTGGGAGCGCGGCCTGCACCAGATGATCGAGGTCAAGGAGGGCTGCGAGATCACCGGGCGGCAAGAGACGCTGATCCGCATCTCGTATCAACGGTTTTTCCGGCGCTACCTGACGCTGGCGGGCATGACGGGCACCGCGCACGAGGTCTCGGGCGAGATGCGCTCGGTCTACCGGCTACGCAGCAAGCGCATTCCAACCAACCGCAAGTCGCGCCGTGTGAACCTGGGCGAGCACCATTTCGCGACGGTCGAGCAGAAATGGCGGGCCGTGCTGAAAGACGTGGGCGAGCATCATGAGGCCGGGCGACCGATCCTGATCGGGACGCAGTCGATCCACGCCTCGGAAGAGGTCAGCCGGATCCTGACGGAAGCTGGCCTGGCGCATCGCGTTCTGAACGCGCGGCAAAACGCGGACGAGGCCCATATCATCGCCGAGGCGGGCGGCATCGGTCGGATCACCGTCGCCACCAACATGGCAGGGCGCGGCACCGATATCCGCATTGATGACGCAGTGCGCGCCATCGGGGGATTGCATGTGATCGCGACCGGGCGCCACGATGCGCGCCGTATCGACCGCCAGCTTTACGGGCGTTGCGGACGACAGGGCGATCCGGGCAGCCATGTGACCTATGTCTCGCTCGAGGACGATCTGCTGCGCGTGTTCTACGGCCCGCGCCTTGCCCGCGTGATCGCGTTCTTTGAAACGGGCTCCGGCAGGGTGCCGCGCCTGATCGGCGGCGCCTTGACGCGCATCGCCCAGCAAGCCACCGAAATGCGCCACAGCGCGACCCGCAAGAACCTGCTTCATGCAGATGACAGTCTCGAAGACCTGCTGGCTTTCACCGGCCGCGGCAACTGACGAACGGAGCCCCTCATGCGCCTGATTTCGCTGTCCATCCTGTTTGCCCTCGGGGCGCAGACCGCATCTGCACAGCAAAGCTACGATTGCGTGATCTACCCCAGCCAGGTCTTGCAACTCGGCAGCGCCTCGGACGGGATCATCGAGGAGATGTTCGTGTCGCGCGGGGACCGGGTGAAAGCAGGCGACATGGTGGCGCAGCTCGAATCCGAGGCTGAGAAAGCCTCGCTCACCTATGCGACCGAGCGGGCCGAGGACATGGGGCCGATCGAGATTGCACAGTCGCGGGTCGAGTTGCTGAAGGCCGCGTCGGGCCGGGCGACCGAAATGGGCAAGCGCAAGATCATGCCCGAAGCCCAAATCGAGCAGGTGCAAACCGAATATCAGGTCGCGCAGCTCGAACTGCGCCGCGCCGAGGTCGATCAGCGGCTGGCCAAGCTCGATGTCGAGCGGGTCGAGGCGCAGCTGCGACGCCGTGCGATCCGCAGCCCGATCGACGGTATCGTGACGACGCGGATGATGGGGCCGGGTGAGTATGTCTATTCCCAGACCCCGGTTGCTGAGGTCGCTCAGGTTGACCCTCTCTATGTCGAGGTGTTCCTGCCGACCACGCTTTATCCAGACCTGGCGGTCGATCAAAAGGGCAGCGTTTTCCCTGCCGAGCCGATCGGCGGCGAATACAGCGCCACGATTGTCGTGGTTGATAGCGTGTTTGACGCAGCCAGCGACACGTTCGGTGTCCGTCTGGCGCTGCCCAACCCCGAAGGCAAGCTGCCTGCGGGGATCGACTGTCGGGTCGCATTCTCCAACTGACGCTGCGGTGCCGGTCTGAGCGTCCGCGATTGTATCCATGTCAATCGTGGGCTTTCGGCCCCGCGCGCGGCATCCTAAACAGGGGGCGGGGAGGCGCTGCGGGAGTCGGTCATGCGCATATTCATCAACGGGTTCGGTCGGATCGGGCGCTCGGTTCTGCGCGCGCTGATGCAAGAGCGTGCGCGTGGCGGCGCGCGCTGGCCGGGGCTGGAGGTCGTGGGAATCAACGACATCGCCGCGCCCGAGATGTGCGCCTACCTTTTCGAATATGACAGTGTCTTCGGGCCCTGGCGCGGCACTGTCGCGCAGGAACCGGGGGCGCTTGTAATCGACGGGCAGCGGATCGCGCTGCATCGGGTCGAGGATCTGGGGCAGCTCGATCTTGCTGGCGTGGATCTTGTGCTGGAATGCACCGGGCGCGCCGATCGGGCGGATGTGGCAGGGCAGGGTCTGGCCGCGGGGGCGGGCCGCGTGCTGATCTCGGGGCCGTCGCAAGCGGCCGAGTTCACCGTGGTGCTTGGTGCCAATGAGGAAGGGCTTGGCTCGCAGCGCATCGTCTCGAACGCGAGCTGCACGACGAATGCGCTGGCGCCGCTGATCCGGTTGCTCGATGACCGTTGGGGGGTCGTGACCGGATCGATGACGACGATCCACTGCTATACCGGCTCGCAGCCGACGGTCGATGCACCCGCCGCGGATTTCGCGCGCTCGCGCGCGGCGGCGCTGTCGATGGTGCCCACGACGACCTCTGCGGGGCGGCTGCTGGATGGCGTGCTGCCGACGCTCGCCGGGCGGATCATTGCCCAGGCTGTGCGCGTGCCGACAGCCAGCGTCTCTGCCGTCGATCTGGCGGTGATGACGCGCGTGCCGGTCACGGCGGACGCGGTCAACGCGGTCTTTCGCACCGAGGCGGCGGCGGGGGGCGTGATCGGGGCTACCGATCAGGCGCTGGTCTCCACCGATCTGCGCGCGCGCCGCGAAAGCGTGATCATGGCCTGCCCCGAGACCCGCGTGACCGAGGGCGGAATGCTCCGCATCTTTGGTTGGTATGACAATGAATGGGGCTTCTCGAACCGGATGCTCGACGTTGCCTGTCTGATGACCGGGGGGTGAGGCGCGGGGGGGGGGGGGGGGGGGGGGGCCGGCCCCCCCCCCCCCCCCCCC